>CAWEIZ010000006.1:0-9438 GCA_963809325.1 uncultured Actinomycetes bacterium | reverse complement strand
TACCTGCTGTTCGTCTTTACTGGTTCAGCGTATTGCTGCTGTCGGTCCCAGAACGTCTTTCGGCGCTCGTGGTGGCCCTATCAGACGGTCCTCGGGCGCGTCCCCGGACTGCCCAGATACCACGACCTGCGCAGCTACCCCGACGCCGAGCTCCTGCCCGGCTGATTCATTATCTTCCGGTTCGATGCGCCGCTCTTCTTCGCGAACGCGCAGAACGTGCCGACCAGGTCTCGAAGCTGGCGTCGGCCGATCCCGCGCCGGCCTGGATGGTGACCAGCGGCAGAGCCCATCACCGACGTCGACACGACGGCGGCCGACGTGTTCCAGAGCCTCGACGAGGCGATCAATGCGAAGGGGGTCTCGCTGGTTTCGCAGAAATGAAGGTGCAGGCCGAGATCTGCAGCAGAAGATCGAGCGCTACGAGCTGACCAAGACGATCGACCCCGGGCACTTCTCCCCGACACTGTCGTCGGCCGTCGCGGCATACCGTCAGAGAAACCGGCTCGCGCCCGCCCGATCCGGAGCCCTTCGACGCGCCGGCCTCCGGGTCGTCGTAGCTGCCGAGGCGGGCGCCCGGCCCGAAGCGCTCGACGAGCAGGCCGTGGCGCAGGCCGCGGTCGCTCACGGTGAGCGATTCGCCGCCGAGCTTCGCGAGGACGGTGCGCACGATGCACGCGCCGGCCAGGATGACCTCCGCGCGCTTGGGCTGCAGCCCGACGATCTCGCGGCGCTGCTCGGCGGTGCGGGTGCGATAGAGCTCGATCTGGCGGTCGATCTCGGCGCGGTCGAGGACCGCTGCCCTGCACGACGTCGGGGTCGTACTCGCGAGCCCGTGCTTCACGGCGGTGAGGTTCGTGACGGCGCCGCCCATCCCGACCAGCGTGTCGGGAGCGGGCCGGCCGTCGAGCCGCGCGAGGTCGGCGGCGATCGCGTCGAGCGCCGCGGCCAGCGGTCGTCCGGGACGAGCCGCGTCGAGGCCGTAGCGCTCGGTGAAGCGGGCGGCGCCGACGTTCACGCTGAACCGCTCGTCGACGCGCTCCCCGTGGCCGAACGTGAACTGCGAGCTGCCGCCGCCGGTGTCGAACACGACGAGTGAGCCGCCGCCCGAGCCGCAGCCCGGACTTCACCGCGAGGTAGGCGAGCCGGCCCTCCTCCTCGCCCGAGATGACCTCGACCTCGACGCCGGAGCGCTCGCGCACGGCGTCGACGAACTCGGCGCGGTTGGGCGGCGATGCCGCAGCCCGGCCGTGCCGACCGCCGCGATCGCCTCGACGCCCGTCGCGGCCGGCCTCCTCGGCCATCGCCGCGATCGCGTCGACGGTCCGCTCGATCGGCGCGTCGCCGAGCCGGCCGGTCTCGTCGAGACCCTCGCCCAGCCGGGTGACCTCGGCGCGGTCGACGATCGTCTGCCACTCGCCGTCCGGCTCGCGCTCGCCGATGTGGAACTTGACCGAGTTCGTGCCGACGTCGACGACCGCGAAGCGGCGCGCGCCGAAGCCCGACGAGCGTCTTGAGCCCGCGCGGCAGGCTGACGTTCCGGCGCGAGCCCAGGCCGAGCTCGCGCACGGCCGCGATCACGCGCGCCGGGTCCTCCGACTCGACGGCGATCGTCCGCGTCGCGCCCCGTCGGTCGCGCATGCCGAGCGCTCCGCCATGCAGCCGCCGACCGTGTAGTGCGCGCGCCGCTTGTGCACCTCGACCGCCAGCCAACTCCGCGGTCGGCCCGACCACCTCGTCGATGAGCTCGTCGAGCGCTGTACTCGGCGCGGGCGACGGCACGGGCGCCGACGCCGAGCGCCGCCATCACGGCGCGGACGTCGGCGGTGCCGAGCGGGAAGGCGGCCTTCATGACCGGCATCCACTGCTCGAGCCCGTCGTCGTCCACCTGCTGCGAGCTGCTTGACGTCCATCAGCCCGTCGCGAACCTTGACCGACGCGTCGCTTCCGAGCGACAGCAGGTACAGCTCGTCGCTCTCCTCGCACTCGCTCCGGGGACAGCGCGGCAAGGCGGTCCTCGGCGCTGCCGAAGTCCTCGCCGAACGTGCGCCACTCCCAGCGGGGCACGATGTCCGCGCTCACGGGGCCGACGCGGCGCTCCGGCGCGTCCCTCCCTCCGCCTTCAGAGCCTTCGCGAAGTACAGGAGCGCCTTGCGGGTCTTCGGCTGCTGGTCGCCCGAGATGTCCACGCTGCGGCCCGCCAGGAACGCTCGCAGCTCGGCGGCCATCTGGAAGGCCTCGGTGGTCGCACACCGTGTCGAGAGCTCGAGCACACGTGAGCCGTCGGGGTACAGCCACATCTCGGCGACGAGCCTGCGGCCGAGCTCCTCCGGCGAGAACCGCAGCTTGAGCACGAAGATCGGCCCCAGGATCGACAGATCGTCCAGGCCGACTCCCTCGGGCGCGTGCGCCCGGTAGTACTCGCGCTGCTCCTTGGAGAAGAGCTTTCGCACCGGCCGCTCACCCGCTGCGGCCCTCCTCACGTCGCCCGGATCGATCGCCCCCTTCAACGTCCCCGAGCACACGTAGCCGCCCGGCAGCGCGTCCACCTCGACGCGGAAGCCTGCCGATCGGCGCAGGTCGGCCGGCAGTTCCTCCGGCACCACAGGCCGCAGCTTCACCGCAGAGTCGCCGCCCTTGCCCTGGATCCGGCGCGCACGGACGACAACACCCTTCTTGTCGAGGGCGAGGTCGGGCGTATCGAAGAAGAACACCTGGCGGATCTGAGCCTCGAGCGGATCCATCCCGAGCGCAACCACCGTCGAGCGCTGGTGGGATTCCGGCACGGTCGCCTTGAGCTCGACGCTGTCGGCGTCCTTGATCAGCCCGAGCAGCTGTGCAAGCTCGTCGGTGGAGGCGGTCAACGCGGTGGCGGTGGACGGGGTCATCGGCTCCTCCAGTCGATCAGCGTGCTCTGGCGCTCCCGTCGCGTTCGGCGGCGTGACTCGTCTCAGCGGCTGCACGGATTCTGCACGACCGCGGGGCAGGCCGGCTCATGCCATGCGGATGAAACCTCGCCGAGGCAGGAGGCGACCTCGGTAGTTCCCACTACCCCGGGTCGCGACCTTTCCACGATCAGGTGAGGGATCGCCCCGATGTGCGGCCGGCGGGATGGTGTCAATCTGCGTGCGAACAGGAGGGGTGACCGTCGGAGCAGGCTACGGACTCGCCGGTTTCTGCCGACTCAATTCCGCAGTCCGCGCCGCCCAAGGGGCGGCAGGAACTGACGGTGCGTGGCGCGACGGTCCTGGGGATCGGGTCGATGATCGGCGCGGGGATCTTCGCGCTGTTGGGTGAGGCGGGAGCGGTTGCCGGCGCGGCCGTGTGGCTCTCGTTCGTGATCGGTGGGCTCGTGGCGATCCTGCTCGGCTATGTGTGCGTCAAGATGGGGCAGCGCTTCCCGTCTTCGGGCGGGTTGATCACGTACCTGATCGAGGGATTCGGCCGCGGCCGCCTCGTCGGCATCGCCTCATGGCTGGGATACATCGCCGCGATTGTGATCGTCACAGCGATGGTCGCGGTCTCCTTCGGCAGCTACGCCACCTCGCTGTTCGTTGGGGAGAATGCAAGCTCGGCCTGGGATCACGTGTTCATCACGGCGTTGCGTGCTGGTGATGGTCGTGGCTCAACACGATCGGAGCGAAGATCGTCGCGGCGGCGCAGTCCCTGATCGTCGTCGGCGTCCTGATCGTCTTCGCGCTCTTCATCTGCGTGACCTCCCGACATCGACGTGGGCCTGCTCGCGTTCAGCGGCTACCCCTCCTTCTCGAAGATCGTCGCCAGCGTCGCGCTGACCTTCTTCGCCTACCTCGGCTTCAACGTGATCACCTTCGCCGCCGGTGACCTGCGCGAACCCTCTGCGCGACCTGCCCCGGGCGATGTACCGGCGCTCGGGATCACGTCGGCCGTCTACGTGCTGATCGCGATCGGTGTCTTCGGCACGCTCACCGTCGCCGAGGTCACCCGCTACGGCGAGACAGCGATCGCCGAGGCGGCCCGGCCCGCGCTCGGGCGACGCCGGATTCACCGTGATGGCCGTCGCCGCGCTTCTGTCGACGGCCGGCGCGACCAACGCGACGCTGTACGCCTCCTCGAACTTGACGGGGATGCTGGCCGCAGGAAGGGCTGTTTCCCTCGTTCTTCGGCGGCGGGTCGCGGCTGGGCGCCAAGGCCGGGCTGTACATCACCGGCGGCGCTCGTGCTGGTGGTTGCGAATCTCGTCAACCTGTCGGCGATCGCGTCGGTCGGCAGCGCCGTCGCGCTCATGATCTTCCTACTGGTCGGCATTGCCGGCTACCGGCGCCGCGCCGACACCGGCAGCAAGACGCCGATCGTCGTTACGGCGATCGCGATCACCGCGGCTGTCCTCGCGTTCTTCGCCGTCGACACGTGGCAGAACGCGCCCGAGACCTTCGCCGCGATCCTGGCAATCCTGCTTTTCGCAGCGCTGCTCGACCGCTGGACACGGGCCGGACACCACCGAACCCCGGCGGCGACCAGCGTCGGGCCGGCAGCTGGCACGTAAGCGACAACCTCGTTGCGAGCGCCGTTTCGGCCCGACGGGGGGTCGATTCGCCCGGCGGGCGAGTCCGAGGCTACGCTGAGACGATGGCTGACGTTCTCGATGCCTACTCCTGCGCCGTGATCGATGTGGTGGCGCGGGTGTCACCGTCGGTGGCGAATTTGCGTGTTCGCCTGCGCTCGCGTTCGAGCGTGCGAGAGGCGGGTGGGGCGGCTGTTGCGATCACCGAGGACCGGCTCGTCACGAACGCGCACGTGGTGCCGGCGTCGACGCGGGGAGGATGGGCGTCGTTCCCGGACGGGCGGGAGTTTCGCTTCTCGGTGGTCGGACGTGATCCGTTCAGCGACCTGGCGGTGATCAGCATCGACGGGAGCGACCTGCATCCGGCAGAGCTGGGTGATGCGTCGACGCTGCAGGTCGGCCAGCTGGTGGTCGCCATCGGCAATCCGCACGGGTTCGCCGGGTCGGTGACCGCCGGGGTGGTCTCGGCCGTCGGCCGGTCGCTGCCGGCCCGCGCCGGCGGCACGCTGCGGATGATCGACAACGTGATCCAGACGGATGCCAGCCTGAACCCCGGAAACTCCGGCGGCGCGCTCGCAACCAGCGACGGCCGTGTCGTCGGGATCAACACCGCGCTGGCCGGCATGGGGCTCGGACTGGCCGTGCCGATCAACGACCACACGCGCGGCCTGATCGCGACGCTGATGCGCGAGGGGCGCGTCCGGCGGGCCTACATCGGGGTGGGCGCCGCACCGCGGCCGCTGCCTCCCAAGGCCGTGGCGGCGCTGGGCCGCACCGCCGGCATCGAGCTGATCGACGTCGCTCCCGGCAGCCCTGCGGGCGTCGCCGGGTTGCTCCCGGAGGACATCGTCGTGGCGCTCAACGGCAGGCCGATCGAGAGCGTCGAGGAGTTGCAGCGCCAGCTGTCGGTGGAGGCGATCGGCACGCCGCAATCGCTGACGGTGGTGCGCTCCGGAGCGTTGATGGAGCTGGAAGTGCGCCCGGTCGAGCTGGCCGCCTAGTCCACGAGGGTCAAGCCTTGGGCGGCAACCTTCACCGCTGGGTGCGCCGACGATACGGGGTATCGATCCACCCACCTCCCTGACATCGTCTCTCGGAGCAGAGACGCCCTCACGTGGAGCGGCACCTTCGGGTAGAGGGACCCGCGTCCGCGTACCGGCTAGGCTTGGCTTCAAGGATCCCATGATGTGACAGGCGGCGTATAGGGTGCGAGTCGCGGCATGCCGTCACACCGGCCAATCACGCTCGAAGATGTCGCCCGCCAAGCGGGCGTGTCCATAGCCACCGTGTCGAACGCGCTGAGCGGCAAGGGACGCATCCCCGACGGGACGCGCGCCCGGGTTCGCGAAGTCGCCCAGCGGATGGGGTACAGGCCGAACACCGCCGCCCGACACCTCGCCGGGGGCCGCAGTGGCTTGATCGCGCTCGCCTTCTCCTTGAGCGATGTGTTGCCGGTGCCGCTGACGGAGGTCGACTACTTCAGCCAAGCGATTCATGCTGCGACGGCGCGAGCGCTGTCGCGTGACTACGCGCTTGTGCTTGCGCCGCCGACTCCCGAGACGGCGGTGTGGTCGCGCATCCCGCTCGACGGCGTGGTCGTTTTCGACCCGGTTGTAGGCGACCCTGTGCTGGCTGAGCTTCGTGCGCGAGGCATCCCGATGGTGCTTTCGGGGCGTGACCCGGCCGGAGGTGACGACTACTGTGTGGACAACGACCACATCGCGGGCACCCGCGCGGTGCTTGACCACCTGGCCGAGCGTGGGGCGCGGCGAGTGGCGATCCTCGCCGGCGAGCCGGTAGACGCGTTCAACGCCGACTGCCTCGCCGCGTATGAGGGCTGGTGTGAGGAGCGCGGAGCCGCACGTCTCGCGCAAACGGTACCGGTGGGTCACATGGCCGAACTGGAGTGGCCGGATCGACTGTTGGCTGTGACCGAGCCGCCCGACGCGGTCTACGCCAACACCGAGGTCCTCGGCCTCGCGACCCTGCGGGCCGCGCGGCGGCGGAACGCGAACGTTCCTGATGACCTGATGCTTGCCGTGTCGGCGGACCGCGAGCCCGCCGAGGCGGACGTGGCGCTCACGACTCTCGAGCTCGATCCAGCTCGAACCGCGGCGGAAGCGGTGGACATGCTCGTCGACGTGATCGAGGGGAGGCCGCCGCTGGAGCGCCTGCGCCTGGTCCCCACGCGGCTGATCATACGAGCGTCGACCTACCGTCCGTGATCCGGCATGTGGGGGGGCGCGACGCTGGTTAAGCGCTTTTGCAATGTGCCGTCGAGCCCCATATACTCGCGCCGACGTCCAACCGGAAGGGGTGGGAGAGTGCCGGGGACAGGAGATCCGATTCAGCGGGCTCTGCGGGGGCGTGCGGCCGACCTCCGAGGGGAGTACCGGGCAGACGACCCCGGAGGGGGCACGACGCGGCGTATGTTCCTCGGGCGCGCCGCGGCGGTGGGACTCGGTACGCTGGCGGCATGGCCGGCGGCGGGCGCTGCGGCGTCCCGCCAAGAGCGGCGTGCGCAGCGTGCCCACCAGCGGCGCCACGGCGCCCGGATCGTGATCGTCGGCGCCGGGCTGGCCGGTCTCACGTGCGCGTACCGGCTCCGCCAGCACGGCGTCCATGCGGACGTGTTCGAAGCGCGCACCGACCGGCTCGGCGGCCGCTGCTGGACAGTGCGCATCTTCGAGAATGGTCAGGTCGGGGAGCACGGCGGCGAGTTCATCGACACGCGCCACGTCCACACGCTACGCATCGTGAAGGAGCTCGGCCTCACGCTCGAGGACCGCGAAGCCCACGCCACGCCGTCCGACGCCGTACGGCCGCTGTGGCTCAACGGCCGCCTGCGCGACCCGGCACACGTCTACGCAGGATTCGACAAGCTCTTCCGCCGCCTCGAGCGGGACTACAAGCGGATCGGCGACTACCACTACAACAAGGCGTCCGCCGCCGCCCATGCGTTCGACGAGATGACCGTTCTGGAATGGCTCGACGAGAACGTCCACGACCCACTGCTGCGGGAGGCTGTGGACATCGGCCAGTCGGGCTTCTACGGTGTTGACAGCGCCAACATGAGCGCGATCAACCTGCTGGAGGCCTACGTCGCGCCCTACCCGGGTGCCGACGAGCGGTACCACACGCACGGCGGCAACGACCAGATACCGAACGGCATGGCCGCGACGCTGGACAAGGGCGCGATCCACCTCGAAAACCCCCTGCGCGCGATGTGGCGGCGTGGCGACGGCACGTACGCGCTCCGGTTCGGCGGTGTTGCCCGCCCCGTCGTCGCGGATCGGGTCGTCCTGTGCCTGCCGTTCACCGCGCTGCGCGACGTCGAGTTGAGCGGCGCCGGGCTGTCGAGGAAGCGGCTCGAATCGATCCAGCAGCTGGGGATGGGGACGAACGCGAAGAACCACGTCCAGCTCAAGACCAGGCCCTACGCGATCGGCAAGTGGTCCGGGGGCATGACCATGGACCAGCCTTTCCGGCAGTCGAGCTGGGACTCCACCGAAGGTCAGTCCGGCTCGACGGGCCTTATCACGATCTGGCGCGGCGGCCGGTCCGGCGCGAGCTACCCGACTGGGGTGCCGCACCAACGCGCGCCGCAGCCGATAGTGGACGCGAATCTCGCGGCGTTCGAGCGCGGCGTCCCCGGCATCACGGACGCGTTCAACGGTCGCTCATGGCTCGACGCCTGGGTCAACGACCCGTGGGTGAGAGGCTCCTACGCCGGCTTCCTACCCGGCCAGTACACACGCTACTGGGGATACCTCGGCCTGCCTGAGGCGCGCGTTCACTTCGCCGGCGAGCACACGTCGACCTACAGCCAGGGCTACCTCAATGGCGGGGTCGAGAGCGGCGACCGCGCCGCCCGCGAGGTGCTCGCGGCCATCTGAAGGTGCAATGTGCGATGACCTCATCCGCACCACGAGTCAGGGGGTAGAGCGATGCGTTTGTGGAATGGGCGTACGGCCGTGCTGGCGGTAGCTGGGACGATCGCGGTTGCGACGGTGGCATCCGCCGCGAGTAGTGGCGGCGACGTGTCGCCAACGCCGTTCGGCACGCCGACGGCAGCCATCCCGAATCCGTCCCGGAGCATCACGGCCGTCCGCGGTGACCGGATGTGGGACTGGACGCAGCAGACACGCTCTGAGGTGCTGGCGCGCCATGGCGTGGTCGCCACGAGCCAGCCGCTGGCGGCCGAGGCCGGCCTGCAGATCCTGCGGGAGGGCGGGAACGCCGTGGACGCCGCGATTGCTAGCGCCGCGATGCTCGGGCTGACGGAGCCGGAGAGCGCCGGCATCGGCGGCGACATGGAGGCGATCTACTACTCGGCGAAGGATCGCCGTCTGTACGGGCTGAACGCCGCCGGCTGGGCGCCCGCGTCGCACACGGTGGACTTCTTCCACAAGCACGGCCTGAACTCGGTGCCGTTCTACGGCGTCTACAGCGCCACCGTGCCCGGCACGGTGGACGGCTGGAGCCGGCTGCAGAAGCGCTTCGGGCGGATGTCGCTCGGCCAGGTGCTGCAGCCGTCGATCGAGGCCGCCCGGCAGGGGTTCGGGCTCACGGAGCGGATCCGCGGCGACTGGGAGAGCTACGACGGTTTCTACGTCGACATGCTGAAGAAGGATCCCGAGTCGCGCAAGGTCTTTCTGCGCGACGGGCACGTGCCGGCGCTCTACAGCAACTTCCGAAACCCCGACCTGGCCCGGGCCTACGAGCTCTTGGCCAAGGACGGGCCGGACGCGTTCTACCGCGGCCCAATCGGGCTCGCCATCGTGCGACGCATGAACGCCGGCGGGGCGGCGTGGACGATGCACGACCTGTCGTCGTTCAAGTCGGAGTGGGTGAACCCCATCTCGACCACCTACAAGGGGTACCAGGTGTATCAGATG
>CAWEIZ010000005.1:0-46493 GCA_963809325.1 uncultured Actinomycetes bacterium | reverse complement strand
CCGCTCGAGGAGGCGGCCTGATGACGATGATGCACCTGCCCCACCACTCCGACCGGGACGTCGTGCTCGGGCGCGAGATCGACGATCTGCTCCTGCGCCTGCGCGGACTGGTGCTGGTACGCGATCTGCTCGCCCAGCGCGGAGCGACGGCGGCCGAGGTCGACGAGCACGCCCGGGAGGCCGACCGGGTGCGCGCGCGGCTCGCGGCGCTGATCGGCGGTCACGAGGGAGCGGCAGCGGCGTGACGCAGGTGGTGCTCGTGACGGGAGCGACGGACGGGCTCGGCAAGGCCGTGTCCATCGAGCTGGCGCGAGCCGGCGCGACCGTCCTCGTGCACGGGCGCACCGGCGATCGCGCCGAGGCGACGCTGGCCGAGATCGGCGCCGCCTCCGGAAGCGACCTTCTGCGGGCCTGCGTGGGCGACCTGGCGTCGCTCGCGCAGGTCCGCTCTCTGGCCGAGAGCGTGGCGGCGACCGAGCCGCGGCTCGACGCGCTTGTGAACAACGCCGGGATCGGGACGGTGGAGCCGGGAGGAGGGGCGCGGGTGGAGAGCGCGGACGGGCACGAGCTGCGGTTCGCGGTCAACTATCTGGCGCCGTTTCTCCTGACGCGGCTCCTCGAGCCGCTGCTTCTCCGCTCTGCCCCGGCGCGGATCGTGAACGTCGCGTCGGCCGGCCAGGCGCCGGTCGACTTCGACAATGTGATGCTCGAGCGCGACTACGACGGCAGCCGGGCCTACAGCCAGAGCAAGCTGGCGATGGTCATGATGACGTTCGACACCGCGGAACGGCTGGCCGGACGGGGCGTGACGGCGACGTGCCTTCACCCGGGCACCTACATGCCGACCAAGATGGTGCTGGCTGCCGGCCTGGACCCGCTCGACTCGCTCGAGTCCGGCGTCCGCGCGACGCTACGGCTGATCGCGGATCCGGCGCTCGACGGCGTCACGGGCCGCTACTTCGACAGGCTCGAGGAGGCCCGGGCCCGGCCGCAGGCGTACGATCCGGACGCGCGGGCGCGGCTGCGGGCGGTCAGCGAGCGGCTCGTCGCTGCCGACGCGTAGCACGTACGCTCTCCGTCGGATGTCTGCGTGGCTGCGCTCCCGTTTCGCGCCCGGGTGCGAGGTCTGGGGCCGGTTTCACCTCTACGAGCCGCTGGTCGGCCTGGGTGTCGGCCGGGCCGGTGCCCACCTGCGGCGAACGGCCTCGAGGCCTTCGCCTTCGCCCGGGCGGCTCCGTGATCGACATCGGCACGGGCACGGGCCTGACGCTTCCGTACCTCGCCGCAGCGGTCGGGCCGGCGGGCCGTGTCGCCGGCCTCGACCGGTCGCCGGCGATGCTCGCCGGTGCCCGGGACCGCGCGCCGTCGCCCCCGGTCGAGCTTGTCGAGGCCGACGCCACGGCGCTCCCCTTCGACGACGCGACGTTCGACGCGGCGATCTCGACCTACGGCCTGACGGCGATCGCCGACGTCGACGGCGCGCTCGACGAGATGATCCGGATCGTCCGGCCGGGCGGCCGGCTCGTCATCGCCGACGTGCACTTCGTGAACTGGCCGACGCCGACCGCGTTCAACCGCGCCGTGACGGTCGCCCTCGGACCGTTCAACACGTAGTACACCGACCGCGACTTCCCCGCGCTCCTTGCCCGCCGCGGGTTGCGGGCGGAGGCGATGCAGACGTCGCGGCCCGCGCTCAGCCTCACCATCGCGGAGCGCTGACGGGGCGGGTCCGTGGTAGCATTGCGTCCGTCAAGAACGTTCGTTCGGTTGCGCATCCGCTCTTCCTTACTCGTTCATTCAGTGTGGAGGAGGTGTTTATGTCAACCGGAACTGTGAAGTGGTTCAACGACGCGAAGGGCTACGGCTTCATCGCGCCTGACGAGGGATCGAAGGATCTCTTCGTCCATCACTCCTCGATCGCCGGCGACGGCTTCAAGTCGCTTGTCGAAGGATCGAAGGTGGAGTACGAGAGCCGTGAGGGCGCCAAGGGCCCCGAGGCGACCAACGTCGTCCCCGTCTCCTAGGTCGTAGGCATCGGCCGTGTGGGGACGCCTCGCGCTCCCCACACGGCGGGCCTAGCCGATGGATCTAGCCCGCCAGCCTTGCCGGCGCCATCCCCATCTCCCTCAGCCAGCGCGTATGCGAGCGGAGCGCTGACCGGAAGGTCGGGTGCGCGTTGTAGGCGATGCCGCACTCGATCGAGGTGCGGCGCACGATGTCGGCCAGCTGCGGGTGCAGCGTGTGCGGGACGCGCGGGAAGAGATGGTGCTCGATCTGGTGGTTCAGGCCGCCGACATACCAGCCGATCAGCGCGTTCTGCTGAGCGAAGTCCGCGGTCGCCTCGACCTGGTGGATGTGCCACTCCCGCCTCACCGGCGGGCCCTCCGACGGAGCGGTGATCGCCTCCTCGAGGCAGTGCGACAGCTGGAACGTGACCGTCAGCGCCATCGAGGCGACGGCCGAGACGGACAGGAACACGAGCAGCACGTGTGCGGGCGTGTGCAGGAGAAGCGGGATCGCCACCGCCCACGTGGCGAAGAGCACCTTGCCCGCGACCAGGCCCACGAGATCCCACCCCCGGGGGCGCTTGAACCTGGAGCGGCCGACCGACCCGCGCGCCAGGAAGCTCGCGTCGGTGAACGTCTGCCAGCGGAGGGTCACGAACGCGTAGAGGAACCACATGTAGAGGTGCTGGTAGCGGTGCCATGGGCGCCGTCGCTGCGTCGGCTCGAACCGGGCGAACGGCAGGGCATCGATGTCGGGATCGTGGTCGGCGACGTTCGTGTAGGTGTGGTGGGCGAGGTGCTTTGCGGACCAGACGTACGACGATCCGCCGATCAAGTCGAGCGAGTGCGCCGCGACGCGGTTGACGGCGCGGCTGGTGGAATAGCCGCCGTGATTGGCGTCGTGCATGACGCAGAACCCGATCGCGGCCGCAGCCAGGCCGAGCGAGATCGACGCCGTGACAACGGCAGCCGGGGTCGTGACGACGAGCAGGAGGAGGAGGTACGACGTCACCGCCCAGGCCATCACGAGTGCCGACTTGGCCCACAACGTCCTGTAGGCGCGCCGCATGGTGGCGGCGTCGCCAAGGACGATCTCGGCACGCTCGTTCAAGAGGCGTGAAAAGTCACCCGCTCCGTGGAAGCGGATTCGCTCCTTCACCTGGTGCCGAGCAGGGCCGCCACACTGTTGGGGCTCCCCGATGGCACCAACCCTAGCAGCGTGGAGGGCCCGTTCCCGTGCCGCCGGAGCCGGCCGCCCGCTGCTAAGGTGACAGCAGAGCTCCGCCACAGGCAGCGTTCGGGCCAAGCCGGCTCTCTTCGGCGAGACGCATGCGAAAGGAGCGAATGGGCGCCCCGCGCCGGCGCACCCCACCCACGAACGGAGGAGCGCCCGAATGGAGTTCACCGTCGAACTGCGCTACCAGAGCGGCTCGTCGACCGTGTTGTCGACAGAGGCCGATACGGCCGACGAGGCCCTGCAGAACGTCCGCGACCAGCGCCGTCCCCTGGTCGGCATCCACATCACCACCCCGAGCCTCGGCGGCGAAGACGCACCGCCCGAGCAGCGCCGCACGACGTTCACGGCCCGCCGCGTGCAGGTGCAGCACCGCCCGTCGCGACGCCACCGCTGAGCGCCCGAGGAGCGCCTGCCCGCCTTAGCGCGGGCGGTGCGGGTACTCCGGCTCCCGGTCCTGGAAGGAGAGGATGCGGGGGTTCTGGACGACGCCGTCGCGGACCTCGATCGCGCGGCGGATGGTCTCGCTGCGCTCCCAGCCGTCGGGCCCCGACATGACGGTGCGCAGGTGCGGGATGAGCGCCGAGCTGATCTCCAAGGTGGCCGAGTTCCAGAGGTAGGTCGGGCTGTGGTCGACGGCGTAGTAGTGAACGCCCGGGCCGACGGTGAACATCGGCTCGTCGAACGAGGTCGGCCGCGCCCACTCGAACCCCATCCCCTCGTCGCAGGAGACGTCGACGATGAGGCTCCCACGCTGGAACAGGTCGAGATCCTCGTTGGTGACGAACATGAGCGGGTCGTCGGTGTCCTGGAGGATGCAGTTGACGACGATGTCGTGCCGGGCGAGGTACTCGGACAGTGAGCCGCGCTCCGGCTCGATCAGCGCAGGCCGGCGCGCGGGATGCGCATCGTCGCGGTCGTAGTGGACGAGGCGCGCCGGCGGCATGGGCGACGCGACCGCCGGGACGCTTCGGTGCGTGAGCACGGTGACGTCGGGCACGCCGAGCGCGAGCAGGGCGGCGGTTGCGCCACGCGCCGTCGCGCCGAAGCTGATGACGGCGGCTCCCAGCCGAGGGCCGAAGTGCCCCGACGTGCCGCGCACCTGCAACGCGTGCAGGACGGAGCAGTAGCCGGCGAGCTCGTTGTTCATGTGGAACACGTGCAGGCTGAATGCCCCGTCGGGCGTCCAGTGGTTCATCGTCTCCCAGGCGATGATCGTGAGCCGCCGGTCGATCGCGAGCTGGGTGAGCTCGGCGTCCTGGACGCAGTGCGGCCAGCCCCAGAGGACCTGTCCCGGCCCGAGCGCCGCCACGTCTGCGTGAAGCGGCTTCGGGAGGACGACGACGTCGGACTCCGCGATCAGCTGCTCGCGCGTGCGAAGGCCGCCGACCTGTGCCTCGAGCTCGTCGTCGGTGTACCCGTGCCGCAGCCCGTAGCCGTGCTCGAGGAAGATCCGGCGCCGGAGGTCTGCGTCGATCCGCTCCAGGTGCCGGGGGTGGATCGGCAGCCTGCCCTCGTGCTTCTTGCGCGACGTCGCGATGACGCCGAGCGACAACTCGTCCACCGGCCCTCCAATCCCCGCCGGCTGACGAGTCTACAGGCGCCCCTCTGCCGGCAGCGGGCATCGGTGTACGGTGCGGCGGCCTCACACCTCGTAGATGCCGTGAGCACGACAACCGAAACCCGCCGCTCGAGCATGCGCAGCTCAGCGCAGGCGGCGCTCGTCGTGGGGGCGCTGGGGGTCGTCTTCGGCGACATCGGAACGAGCCCGATCTACACCGTCCGGACGGTGTTCAACCCGGGCGACCCGCATCCGGTCGCCGTCTCGAGCGAGAGCGTCTTCGGCGTCATCTCGTTGATCTTCTGGTCGGTGACGATCGTGGTCACGCTGCTCTACGTGCTGCTCGTGATGCGCGCTGACAACGACGGAGAGGGCGGGATCATGGCGCTGATCACCCTGGTCCGCGGGCGGAGCGTGCGTGGCGGCCGGCGGACACGCCTCGCACCTGGCGGCGCTCGGGATCTTCGGTGCCTCGCTCTTCTTCGGCGACAGCATGATCACGCCCGCGATCTCGGTGCTGTCGGCGGTCGAGGGGCTCAAGGTCGTGGAGCCGTCGCTGGGCCAGCTGATCGTCCCGATCACCGCCGTGATCATCGTCGTCCTGTTTGCAAGCCAGCGGATCGGCTCGGCGGCCGTCGGGAGGCTGTTCGGCCCGGTCATGATCGTGTGGTTCCTGGCGATCAGTGCCGCCGGCGTGGGCGGAATCGCCGACCACCCGGCGATCCTGAGGGCGCTCTCGCCGACGTACGCGCTGGGGTTCCTCACCGGGCACTTCACGACGGCGTTCTTCTCGCTGGCCGCCGTCGTGCTCGCGATCACCGGGGCCGAGGCGCTGTACGCCGACATGGGGCACTTCGGTCGCGCACCGATCACCCGCGCGTGGCTGCTGCTCGTGTTCCCGGCCTGCATCGCGAGCTACATGGGCCAGGGCGCGCTGGTGCTCGCGAACCCGCAGGACGCCGTCAGCAGCCCGTTCTTCCTGCTCGTCCCGGATTGGGGCCGACTGCCCATGGTGCTCCTCGCGACCGCGGCGACGGTGATCGCCTCGCAGGCCGTCATCACCGGCGCCTTCTCGGTCGCCCACCAGGCCGTCCAGCTCGGTTACCTGCCGCGCCTGCGGATCTCTCACACCTCGGAGCAGACGATCGGCCAGATCTACGTCCCGTGGATCAACTGGGTGTTGATGGTCTCGGTGCTGACGCTCGTCTTCGCCTTCCGGACGTCGACCGCCCTGGCGTTCGCCTTCGGCATGGCCGTCACGGGCACGATCACGATCACGACGCTGCTCTTCTTCTACATCGTGCGCCACCAGTGGAAGAGGCCGCTGTGGCTGCTGGTGGCCGGCGCCGGCGGCTTCCTCGCCGTCGACTTCCTGTTCCTGGCGGCGAACCTGACCAAGCTCACGCACGGGGCATGGCTTCCGCTGCTGATCGGCGTGACGGTCTTCACGGTGCTCATCACCTGGCAGCGCGGCCGTGCGCTCGTCACGAGGCTGCGGGAACGCGACGAGGGGTCGCTGCGGGCGTTCGTCGACGAGCTCCACGACCGGCGCCCGCCGCTTGTGCGCGTCGCCGGTACGGCCGTCTTCCTGAACCGCGGCAAGCGCACCACTCCGCTGGCGATGCGCGCCAACGTGGAGCACAACCACGTCCTGCACGAGCATGTGGTGATCCTCTCGATCGAGACCCTGCCGGTGCCACACGTCGCGACGGCTGACCGGCTCGCGATCGACGACCTCGGCTACGCCGACGACGGAATCGCTCACGTCAGCGCCCGCTTCGGCTACATGGACGAGCCCAACGTCCCAGCCGTGCTGCGCCTGGCCGCAGACGCCGGCCTCGAGTGCCCGCTCGAGGTCGACGCGGCCTCCTACTTCCTGTCCACGATCGAGCTTCATGTGGGCTCGGAGCCGGGCATGAGCCGGTGGCGCAAGCGCGTGTTCGTCGCGACGTCGCAGATCACCGCCGACGCTGCGGAGTACTTCGGCCTGCCGCGCGAGCGAACCGTCATCATGGGCTCGCGGATCGACGTGTAGCCGGAGAGGCACGGCCGCGGCTGGTACCGTCGCAACCTCGATGAGCAACCTCCCTCGAAAGGCGATCCTCGCCGCCGCGACCGATCGCCGGACGCGCGCGTTCATGAACCGCTACGGCATGCGTCTCGGCGCGGCCCGGTTCGTGGCGGGCGAGACGCTCGACGACTGCCTCGCCGTGCTGGCCGACCTGAACGCCAGGGGGCTTCACGCCAACACGACCCTGCTCGGCGAGGATGTCGAGTCGCGCGAGGAGACCGAGTCGGTCGTCGCGGAGTTCCAGACGGTCCTCGACCGGATCCGGGAGCGGGAGCTTCGGGCCAACCTGGCGGTCAAGCTGACCCACCTGGGGCTCCTGATCGACGAGGAGCTGGCATACGAGAACGTGAGCGCGCTCGTGGATCACGCCGCGGAGCGCGGGAACTTCGTGCGGATCGACATGGAGCATTCGAGCGTCGTCGACGCGACGCTCCGCATCTACCGGCGGCTCCGTGAGAGCGGCCGCGAGAACGTCGGCTGCGTCCTTCAGGCGTACCTCTACAGGACCCCGAACGATCTCGAGGCGCTGCTCCCGCTCGCCCCGAACCTGCGCCTCGTGAAAGGCGCCTACCTCGAGCCGCCCGACGTCGCCTACCCGAAGAAGCCCGACGTCGACGACGCGTACCGGCGGCTGCTCGAGCGGGCGCTCCAGGGCGGCGCCTACGTCGCGGTCGCGACGCACGACCAGCGGCTGATCGACCACACCGTCCGGTTCACCGGGCAGCACGGGATCGACCGCGACCGGTTCGAGCTCCAGATGCTCTACGGCGTGCGGCCGCAGCTCCAGCGCGACCTCGCCGCCCGCGGCTTCAAGGTGCTCGTGGCGACGCCGTACGGCCCCGAGTGGTACCCGTATCTCATGCGCCGCCTGGCGGAGAGACCCGCGAACGTGCTCTTCCTCGTCCGGAATCTCTTCGCCAGGTAGCGCAACGAGGCGAGATGATTGATTCCACGTCCCCGTGATGTCCTGGGCGGCGAGAACCGAGCGTCGCAAGGACGCAGGGAGCGTCGATATTGGTTGAAATATCGGCGCGACCGAGGACGCCGCGAGGCGACGGTTCGCAGCCGCAGCCCCACCAGAACACGACAAGCCACCCCGGCTGCATGTCCAGGCGCCGGGGACGTGGAGTCAATCTCTAGGCCCAGAACGCCGTCACGGCGCTCGGGTCGCCGACGAACTGGTCGACGCTCCGGACGTGGTCGCCCTCGACCGTGAAGAGCAGGATCTGCGGGTCGTCGAACGTCCGGCCGTCGGGACGCGTGCCGCTCACGCGCACGAACACGGCGACGTGGCCCTGCGCCGTCGCCCATGATCGCCTGCGGCATCGGCGCGGAGCGTGCCGGCGGTGAGCTGGGCCGACTCGCCGATGAAGGCCACGATCCCGTCGCTGCCCTGGTGGATCGCCGCCGAGGCGGTCGTCGTTGCGGTGGTTCCAGGTCGCGTCGGGCGCGGAACATGTCGGCGAAGCCGGCGATGTCGCCGCTGGCGAAGGCCTCGAAGCCGGCGCGGACGACGGCGATGTCGGTGGCTGTGGTGGTCTCGGTGGTCATGGTGCTCCTTCGGTCGGTTGCGTTCGACGCCAACCGTAGGAGCGCCGGCTCGGCCCGACCATCGACTGTTCAGTCGATCTTCGCGACCGCAGGCTGAGCGGGCCTGGCCGCGAGTCCGTGCTGCATCGCGAACATCGCGAGGCCGGCCCGCGTCGAGACGCCGCACTTGCCGTAGATGTGCACCGTGTGGGTGTGGACGGTCGACTGTGAGATCACGAGCTCCGCGGCGATCTCGCGCTTGGTGCGCCCGGCGACGAGCCGGCGCAGGACGTCGAGCTCGCGCTCGGTGAGCTCCGCCGGCAGCGGCGGCAGCGTCGGGCGGCGGCGCGCCGGCGGCGTCGAGCACGGCGCGGATCGCGTCGCGGTCGAGCGGCAGGCCCGAGAGCACGCGCGAGGCCTCCGGCGGATCGAGCGCCGGCGCGGTGCGGCCGCGGCTCGCCGAGCGCGTGCAGCACGTCGGCGGCGGCGAGCAGGCACGCGCCGGCGTCGAGCTCGGACGCGCGCACCCCGGCCGGGTAGCCGGATCCGTCGACGCGCTCGTGGTGGCGGCTCGCGAGTGGCCCGAGCGGCGCGAGCACCGGCGAGCGAGCGAGGATCCGGCCCGGACTGGTAGGGTGCAGGCGCACGAGCTCCCACTCCTCGGGCCGCAGCGGCCCCGGCCGCTCCCAGATCCCGGTCGGGACGGCGACCCGGCCGAGGTCGTGCAGCAGCCCGGCGCGGTACACGAGGGTCGGCGTCGACGGCGGTGAGCTGCGCCGCCGCCGCGCGCGCGAGCTGCGCGACGCCGCCCGAGTGGCCGTGGAACCACGGGCGTCTTCAGGTCGGCGGCGTCGCCGAACCCGGCGAGCGCCTCGTCGAGCGCGGCCTCGTCGCGGAACGTGCGCCGCGGCGCGCGGCTCGGCCTCGACGACCGCCGCCCACAGGTCGTCGGGGCTCGAGATCCCAAGCAGCTCGGCCGGGCGTCGGCGAAGATCGCTGCGATCGCCGGGTCGAGCGCACGTCCCGACCAGCGCGACGACCATCTCGGCCGCGGCATCGCCGCCGCCGACCGCGTCGAACATGACGGCCGCGTAGCCGACGGCCGCGAACCGGGCGGCCTCGGCGATCTCCTCGCCGGCCTGCCCCGCGGGAGCGCCCTTGCCCGTCGTACCGCTCGAAGCCGTCGAGGACGGCGCGGCTCACCGCCTCGGGCAGCCGCAGGCGACGCGTCAGGTCGGCGCCGACCTCGCAGTCCGCGCGCGCGCCCGCCGCGATGAGCTTCGGCATGCCCGGCGCGCGACCCAGCATCCGCAGGCGCTCCGCGCCGTGGCCGAGGCCCGCGAGGAGGCGAAGCGCCTCCGCCGGCCGCGACGCGTCGATCAGGTCGCCGCGCGCCCGGACGACGACGTCGTCGCCGCCGAGCGCGGCGGCCATCTCGTGCGACGTCGCCGCGCAGCCGGCGAAGCGCAGGAGCGTCGTGTAGTAGACGTCGCGCCTGCGCGGCTCGTCGAGCCCGGCCCGCCGGGCGAGCTCGGTCGGCGAGCAGGCACGCCCGCATCGCCTCGCCCGGCGGATGACCGCGGGTGAGATCGCTCGTCACCGAGAGCGCCGCGACGACGCCGCCGATGCCGATCGGGTCGGGCACGCGCGCAAGTCTACGGCCGCGCGATTACGCCGGTGCGTACGGCCGGCCGGTCATGTACTTGAAGCCGCTGTCGACCGCCAGCGTGACGACAACGGCGTCCGGGCCGAGCTCCGCGGCGAGCCGCCGCGCGCCGACGACGTTCGCTCCCGATGAGACGCCCGCGAAGATGCCCTCCTCGCGGGCGAGGCGAGCGGTCATCTCGACGGCCTCGTCGTCCTCGATCGTCCAGACGTCGTCCACGGCGGCCCGGTCGAACTGCGGCGGGACGCTCCCGGCCCAGCCCTGCATCGCGAACGACCCGGCCGGGCCGCCCGTGATCGCGGCCGACCCGGCGGGCTCGAGCGCCACGATCCGGATGCCGGCGTCGCGGGCCCGAAGCGCCTCCGACACGCCCATGAGCGAGCCCGACGTGCCGACGCCGTGGCAGAACGCGGTGACGCGCCCGGCAGTCTGCTCCCAGATCTCGCGCCCCAGCGTGTCGCGGAAGCCGGCCGCGACGTACGGGTTCCGGAACTGATCCGTGGCGTAGGTGCCCGGGCCGGCGGCGAGCTCCGCCGCACGGTCGACCATGTTCTGGATGTCCTTTGCGGTCACGCGGCCCGGCCCCTCGACGGCGGGGATGACGTCGAGCTCGGCGCCGAGCGCCCGCATGAGCTGCATCCGCTCCTCGCTGAAGCAGGCGGAGATGACGATGCGGGCGCGGTACCCCTTCGCGCCGCAGACGAGCGCGACCGCCGGCCCGGTGCTGCCGCCCGTGTACTCGACCACAGTCGTGCCGGGCTTGACGAGGCCGTCCCGCTCAGCGCCCTCGATCATCGCGAGCGCCATCCGATCCTTCATCGACCCGGTCGGGTTCAGGTACTCGAGCTTCACCCAGATCTCGGCGCCGTTCTCCGGCCCGAGCGGCCCGAGCCGGACGAGCGGGGTGTTGCCGATCGCAGAGAGGATGGTGGCGGGGGCCATCGGACCGAGACTAGCGGCGCTGTCCGCGAACCGTGTGACCCCGTCTCCCGATGTCCGAGTCGCCTCGGGCGAAAGCTCGTCCTCCGCTCTGCGCCCGTTTCACCCCGTCGGGGCGATGCGGCCTGCGCCCCATGCAGCGATCGTCGCCACATGCCCACCACCCGTTCCCACTGCGAGGCCGCGTGACCGGGAGTCCGGTCGCGGCGAGCGAGGCTCGAGCTCCTGGGCAGGCGGCGATCTCGCCGCGGAGGTTGATCCTTCCGCTCGCGCTTGCCCAGTTCATCTGCAGCTTCGCCGGCTCGAACATGAACGTGATGATCACCGACATCAGCAAGGACCTGAATACCGACGTGCAGGGTGTGCAGACCGCGATCACCCTCTTCCTGCTGATCATGGCGATCCTGATGATCCCTTGCAGCAAGCTGACCGACCGGTGGGGCCGGAAGCGGTGCCTCATCGGGGGCCTCACGCTGTACGGGATCGGCGCCATCCTGAGCGCGGTCGCGCCGAATCTCGGCGTGCTGATCCTCGGGAACTCGGTGTTCGAGGGCGTCGGGACCGCCTTTCTGATCCCGCCGGTCTACATCCTCGCCACGCTCTGGTTCAGCGACCTCACCAAGCGCGCCTGGGCCTTCGGCGCGATCAGCGGGCTCGGCGGGATCGGCGCGGCGGCCGGGCCGTTGATCGGAGGCGTGATCGCGACGGGGATCGACTGGCGGGCCGCGTTCGTCTTCCAGGCCGTCGTCGTCGCGACGATCATCCTGCTGAGCCGTCGCCTTGTTGATCCGCTCCCGCCCGACCCAACGCAGCCGTTCGACGCCGTGGGCGCGATCCTCTCGGCCGTCGGCATGTTCTGCGTGGTCTTCGGGATCCTCCAGGCCGGCACCCACAACGCGCTCTTCGCCCTGTTCGTGGTGCTCGGACTCGCGATCCTCGCCGGGTTCTATGTCTACATCCGCGCCCGCGAGCGGGCGGGCAAGGAGCCGCTCCTGTCAACCGGGCTGTTCAGGAACCGCACCTGCAATCTCGCCCTTGTCACGCAGAACATGCAGTGGCTGCTGCTCATGGGGACGTCGTTCGTCGTGTCCGTCTTCCTCCAGACCGTTCGGGGGTACAACGCGATCCAGACGGGCGTCGTCTTCACCGCCGCGACGTTCGGCGTCCTCGTCTCGTCGTTCGCCGCGGAGCGGTTCGCCAAGAGGCGCTCGCAGCGGACGCTGATCGTGGCCGGCTTTCTCATCACGCTGGCCGGCATCGGGCTCTTGCTCGGCTTCGTCCATGCCTCGTCGAGGGTCGTCGCGTTCGTGCCCGGGCTGCTGCTCATCGGGTTCGGCCTGGGCGGGATGCTCACCCCTTCGGTCAACGTCGTGCAGTCGAGCTTCTCCGAAGCGCTCCAGGGCGAGATCTCGGGGCTCTCGCGGAGCGTGTCCAATCTGGGCTCGACCTTCGGCACGGCGATCGCGGGCACGATCCTGGTGTCCGTCGTCGCCACCGGAACCCGGTCCTACGCGATCGCGATGATCGTCCTCGCCGGGTTCGGGCTCATCGGACTGGGCGCGGCCTGGTTCCTTCCAACGAAGCTCGAGCCTCAGGAGGGCTGATCCGAAATGACGGACGCCACCACGGAGTTCTTCGAGGAGCTCGCGGCGCGTGGGCACGAACCGGCGCTGGCGAAGGTCACGGGCACGCTCCGGATCGACCTCAGGGACGGCGGCGCGCGTGCGGAGCGCTGGCTGATCACGATCACGAAGGGCGGCGTCGCCGTCTCGCACAGGAACGCCAAGGCCGACTGCGTCATACGCGTCGACCGAACGCTCTTCGACCGCATCGCGGGCGGTGAGACCAACGCGATGGCGGCGTTCCTCCGTGGAGCGATCGAGGTCGAAGGCGATCGCGGCCTCTTGCTCGCGTTCCAGCGTGCGTTTCCCGGACCGCCAAGGAAGGGCGTATGAACACCGATCTCGTCACGATCCTCGAGGGCAACACGTTCGTGGTCAGCGACTCCTGCGGCGACATCGAGGCGTCGCTCACCGATCCGACCGGCCTGTTCTCGTTCGACACCCGCTTCCTCTCCCGATGGATCCTGACCGTGAACGGCGAGGGGCTGAATCCGCTCTCGGTCGACGACCTGCAGTACTTCGAGACGCGCTTCTTCCTCGTACCGGGGACCGGCACGGTGTACGTCGACGCGAAGCTGTCGGTGATCCGCCGGCGCGCTGTCGGTGACGGATTCCACGAGGAGCTCACGATCCTCAACCACGACGAGAAGCCGGTCGACCTCACGGTTCGCGTCGATGCCGGCAGCGACTTCGCCGACCTGTTCGAGGTCAAGGACGCACTCAAGAAGAAGGGGCGCTACTACACGCGGGTCGAGAGACGGCGGCTGCTGCTCGGATACGAACGCGAGACGTTCGAGCGTGCGACCGCGATCTCGGCGAGCGCACCGGCGAAGATCGACGAGCACGGGCTGACCTTCACCGTTCGCGTCGACCCCGGCGGTGAGTGGACAACCGACCTCGACGTGGTCCCGGCCGCCGGTGCGAGCGGAACGTCCGTCCGGCCGAAGTACGGGCGCGGCGAGAGGCGGGCTCGACCGAACATGGAGCGCAGCTTGGAGGGCTGGATCGAGGAGGCGCCCCGCCTGGAATGCGACCTGGACTCGCTGAAGACGACCTACCGGCGGAGCCTCGTCGACCTCGCGGCGCTGCGCTTCTCACCGCCCGTCGCCGGACGGGGGAAGTCGCTTCCGGCCGCCGGTCTCCCGTGGTTCATGACCATGTTCGGACGCGACAGCATCTTCACGAGCCTGCAGGCGCTCCCGTTCACGCCGGAGCTCGCCGCCACGACGCTGCGCGCGCTCGGAGACTGGCAGGGAACGCGGGTCGACGACTTCCGCGACGAGGATCCCGGCCGCATCCCCCACGAGATGCGCTACGGCGAGATGACCGCCTTCGAGGAGCGCCCGCACTCGCCGTACTACGGCGCCGCCGACGCCACGGCCCTCTACGTCGTGCTCCTCGACGAGTACGAGCGCTGGACCGGCGACACACGCCTCGTGCACGAGCTGGAACGCGAGGCGCGGGCTGCGCTGAACTGGATCGACGAGTACGCCGACCTGATGGGCAACGGGTACGTCTGGTACCAGCGCCGGAACGAGGAGACCGGCCTCGAGAACCAGTGCTGGAAGGACTCCTGGGACTCCATCTCCTACCGGGACGGGCGACTGCCGGCCTTCCCGCGTGCGACCTGCGAGCTCCAGGGCTACGCCTACGACGCGAAGATGCGAGGCGCTCGCCTGGCACGGAGCATCTGGAAGGACTCCGCTCTCGCCGACGAGCTCGAGCGGCAGGCGGCCGACCTCAAGCGGCGGTTCAACCGCGACTTCTGGGTCGAGGAGGGCGAGTACTTCGCCCTCGCACTCGATACCGAGGGCAACCAGGTCGACTCGCTTGCGTCGAACAACGGCCACCTGCTCTGGAGCGGCATCGTCCAGAAATCGAAGGCAAAGGCGGTCGCGCGCCACCTGCTGGGGCCGAAGCTCTTCTCGGGCTGGGGCGTCCGTACCCTCGCCGAAGGAGAGGGGCGGTACAACCCGATCGGCTACCACGTCGGAACGGTCTGGCCGTTCGACACCTCGTTCGTCGCCTGGGGGTTGCGGCGCTACGGCTTCAAGGAGGAGGCGGCGCAGCTGGCTGCCGGGATCCTCGACGCGGCCACGGTGTTCGACGGGCGTCTCCCTGAGGCGTTCGGGGGCTACGAGCGGGGCGTGACCAAGTACCCCGTGCAGTACCCGACGGCCTGCAGCCCGCAGGCCTGGTCGACCGGAGCACCGCTGCTGCTCCTGCGCACGATGCTCGGTCTGGAACCCGTGGGCGACCACCTCATCGTCGATCCGGCGCTCCCCGAGAGCATCGGGCTCCTCGCCCTGCTCGACGTCCCGGGGCGCTGGGGCCGTGTCGACGCGTTCGCGCGCGGGCGTCTCCAGCTCGAGGGGAGGCTCGCCGCCAGGGCTCGCGTCCGTCACCGCGTGTAGCCGGCGAGGCGCGGACTGTGGCCTGCCGGCATCCGTAGTTCTCCGATGGACGGCGCAGGGAGAAGACGGATGCGCGCCGGGCACGAAACGGTGCATCATGCAGGGAGATGGACGCGTTGGCCCAGGTGCGCGATGCGGCGGCAGCCTACGGGGACCGCTTTGGCGACACGCACCTGTTGCCGCTTGCGATTGCGCTCGTGCTGCACCTTGTGAGCCTGCTCGTGCGGTCGGGTGTCTGGTGCGGGATCCTGCGCGCGGCATTCCCTGAGCGGCGCGTTGCGCTGCGCCCCACCGCGTGGGCGTACCTGGCCGGTGTCGGCGCGAACGCGATCGCGCCCCTCCGCGGGGGCGACGTGGTGAGGGTCTTCGCGATCCGGCGATCCCTCCCCGGCGCCTCGGTGGCGACGATCTGCTCCACGCTGGTGGCCGAGACGGTGTTCGGGGTGGTGGTGATCGGGCTGATGGTGGCGGCGACCGTCGGTCTGGGATGGCTGCCGCCGATCGTGCACCTGCCCGACGCCAAGGCGTTTGAGTTCTCGCTCTACGCTCGCCACGCCGGCTTGGTGGCCGTCACCCTTGGGTTGCTGCTTGTTGCGGCGCTCCTGCTGGCCGAGTGGGCCGCACATCATCTGCGCAGCCTCTGGCTGCACATCGCCCAGGGGCTCCGCATCCTGCGCTCGCCGGCTCGGTTTGCGCGGGTGGTCGCCGGGCCGCAGCTCATCGACTGGGCGCTGCGGGTCGCGGTGGCCTACGCGATGCTGGCCGCGTTCGGCATCCCCACGGCGCTGCGCTATGCGCTGCTCGTCGTGGTTATCGACTCGGCGTCGACCGCCCTGCCGTTCACGCCTGGAGGCGTCGGCGCCCAGCAGGGCCTGCTCGCATTCGCACTCGGCGGCGTGGCGACGCACCGGCCAGGTGCTGGCGTTCTCGATCGGCGCTCAAGCGGTCATCCTGGCGTTCAACATCCTGATCGGACTGATCGCGATCTTCGTGGTCTTCGGCCACATCAGAATCGGTTCGATACGACGCGACGCGAGCTCCTGGCCCAGCGCCGACCCCAAGCAGGGCACGTCGCCAGCCAACTAGGAGCTATTCGTCAAGTTCCCTGCGGCATATATCAATGCCTCCCTGGTGGCCGCTATCGCTGAGGACGATGGAACGGGTGCCCTGCGGATTCCGGGCGCGTTGACGTGAGCCGTTTCGCTAGCCCTTCCTAGATCGTTGCGCTTACTTGGACGGAGCGGCGCAGGAGTCGAACCTCCAACCGTTGGGCTCCAAACGGCCTGCCGATCTGGGCGGGATATGCTGGCTTCTTGGCAGGCTGCCGAGATTCAGTCGGGATGGGCCTGTTCTTCTACCCGCGAGGCGGCTCGGCGCGAGTGGCTGGGTACCTCTCGCGTGCGCTTCAGGCCTTCGACTGGCCGGTCACGTTGGCGTGTGGGTCACTCGGCCCGTCTGGGGCGCTGGGCAACGCGGAGTCGGTGTTTGCCGGTGTGGACATCGTGCCGGCACGGTATGACGACGCGGTAGCGCGGTGGGCTCGCGGCGAGGATCCGATGGATGCGCCGTTTCCGATGCATCCGTCATTCGAGGCGCGAGCTGGTGTGCCGGATCGCGCCTTCCCGTGGGTCTCGCCGGCGCAGGGTGAGCGGATGGCGGTGGCGTGGGCAGCCCTGCTGGCTCAATCCGAGGCCATGGGACGGGCACGGCTGTTGCACCTGCATCACCTGACGCCCCTTCATGACGCCGTCGTGCTGGCCCTTCCCGAGGTTCCGGTGGTGACGCATCTGCACGGCACGGAGTTGAAGATGCTCGACGCGATCTCGCGCTCACAGCCCAGGATCTCCGGGCCGTATGCCCAGTGGTGGATGGCTCGGATGCACGATTCGGCGCACCGCGCGGTCGCGACGATCACGATCTCCTCTCACGATCGGGACGAGGCCGTGAGGCTGCTTGGGCTCGACGCAGAGACGGTCTATTCGATCCCAAACGGCGTGGATATCGACCTCTTCTTCCCGCGCCGGCCAAGCCTCGAAGAGCGGCGGTCACACTGGCTGCGGTGGCTCGTGCGCGAGCCGTACGGCTGGGATGAGGCGACCTCGACGCCGGGCAGCATCGGCTACACCGAAGCCGAGGTGATCGAGGCGTTCTTCGATGCCGAAACCGGCGAGGCGCGACCGGTTCTCATGTACGTCGGCCGCTTCCTGGCCTTCAAACGCGTACCGCTACTCGTTCGTGCCTACGCTCGGGCGCGCGAGCAGATGTCGGTGCCTGCGCCGCTAGTTATCTGGGGCGGCTGGCCGGGCGAATGGGAGGACGAACACCCCCATACGATCGTCACGCGTGAGCACATCGAGGGCGTGTTCTTCGATGGGTGGCGCGATCACGACGAGCTTCCGCTTGGGCTGAGCTGCGCGGATTGCTTCGTCGCACCCTCGACCGACGAGCCGTTCGGCCTGGTCTACCTCGAGGCGATGGCCTGCGAGCTGCCCGTGATCGGCACGCTCAGCGGCGGCCCGCCCAGCTTCATCAACATCAACCCGGGCGAGCCCGACGGCTGGCTCGTGCCCCCCGACGACGAAACGGCCCTCGCCAATGCAATGGTCACCGCCATCGACGATGCCGCCGAACGCATCCGGCGGGGCGTCGACGCCAATCGCCACGCTCGCTTGAACTACTCGTGGCTCCACGTCGCAGACCGCGTCACCCAGCTCTACGAACGCCACGCACCTCGGACCAGCCACCAGGCACGCTGACGCAGCGTGGACTTCGACGCATTCACGGCAACTGCCAGCGGTACCGCCTGCGACAGGCGGACACACTGGCCCGATGCCGCCTGGCTGCGACGACGTGCAGGGCCTGTGGGCGGAGACATCGGACATGGTGGAACGCGTGGAAGCTCCCCCAGCGCAACTCGACGATCCCCCGTGCACAGCCGTGAGGGTCGGAGCAGGGCTCAGCCGAGATCCCACCTACGAGCGTGACGGTGACGCGCTGGTGATTGAGAAACACCCTCGCGTCGGCGCCGCTGGTGGAGAACCCCAGCCCGATGAGTGCCGCGACCACGAGGGCCACCGGTATCCGGAACAGTCGCCTCATCACGTGGCCTATCCGGCCGCAGTGTCCACGCGGCCCGCCATCGCCGCATCGGCACGAACCCCGAACTCGACTTCGGAGAACTACGCCACCTGTGTCGGGTCACCCTCGACCGGCTTCTCCGCCACGAACGCGATCTTGCGGACGCGCCCTGTCCCGAGCCAGTCGCTCCAGAGCCGGTGGGCGGCCAGCAGCTCGTCCAGCGCCCGGCGCCCGATCTGCGCGGCGATGGCAGTCGCATCGGCGGCGAACGCGTCGATCAGCGACTCCGCCACGGCGCGGTGCGACAGGCTGCAGTCGTCCTGCCAGCGGACGATCAGCCCCGCCCGCTCCAACAGCGTGCGCATCTCCTCGAGCGGGGTGAGCCAGACCGTGTCGGCGTCGGGCATGCGCGTTCGCTCCGGCTCGGTGAGGGGCGGGCCCTCCTCCAGGGTGAAGGCGAACCGCCCGCCGGCGGTCAGCGCCCGCGAGATCCCCTGGAGCAGCGGCTCCTTGTCGGGAAAGGCGAGCATCGTCTCGAGCAGGAGCACCACGTCGAACGGGCCGGGAGGGAGCGGCGGGACCTGCGCGACCTCGAAGCGGCACGGGAGGCCGCGGGCGCGCACGCGTGCGATGTCGATGGCGCTCGCGCTCTGGTCGACCCCGAGGTAGCCGCAGCCCAGCTCGCGCGTGATGAACCGTCCCGGCCCGGCGACGCCGCAGCACAGGTCGAGCACCGAGACGCCGGGTGCGATACCGGCCCGCTCCGCGAGCGCCCGGATCTCGCCGGCGCGCATGAAGCTCTCCTGCTCGACGTACTCGCCGGGGGCGAAGGCCGCCTCCCGGGCTCGCCGCAGGGCCTCGACGAACGGACCGCGGTCGTCCTGCTTCACGCGCCAGAACCGGATCACGGCATCCACAGTAGTTCCCTTCAGATGTTCGAGCGCGGAGGGAGGCTGCGGGCGGTTCGAGGCCCCGCGACCGGGCTGGTCGCCCAGGTGCTGCTGCTTGCCGTCATCGCGGCGACGGTCGGCGTCGGCGGCGCCGGGGCGGTCGTCGGAGCCGCGTGCGCGGTCACCCTGGACGCGGCGCTGGCGCGCGGGCTCTTGCGCAACCCCACGCAACGGCTGGGCCCGGCTGGATGGGTCACGCTCGGCCGGGCGACGCTCGTCGTCGGCGTCGCCGCGCTGACCGCGGACTCGTTCGAACGGGACGTGCCGGTGGCGATGCTGGTGGCGCTGGCGGCCGTCGCACTCGTGCTCGACTTCGTCGACGGATGGGTCGCGCGCCGCACCGCGTCGGAGTCGGCGTTGGGTGCGCGCCTGGACGGCGAGGTCGATGCGCTTCCTGATCCTCGTCCTCAGCGTGTACGTCGCCCCCTCGACAGGAGCATGGGTGCTCGCGATCGGCGCCGCGCGCTACGCGTTCCTCGCGGCCGGGTGGCTGCTTCGCGTGGATGCGCGCGCCGCTGCCGCGACGCGACTGGCGCAAGGTCGTCGCGGCGACGCAGGGGATCACGCTGACGATCGCAGCGGCGGATGTCGTGCCGCCGACCCTCGACCCGCGCGGCCCTCGCCGTCGCGCTCGCCCTGCTCGCCGAGTCGTTCGGCCGCGACGTCTGGTGGCTCTGGCGCCGCCGGCACGCCGCCGACCGGGGCGTCGCGGCGGATCGGGGCCGCGGCCCGCGGGCCGCCGTCCTCACGGCCCTCGCCCTCCTCGTCGTGTGGGTCGCCCTCGTCGCCCCGAACCAGCCGAGCCTGCTCACGCCCGGCGCGTTCGTGAGGCTCCCGATCGAGGGCATCGTCGTGATCGCGCTGGCCCTTGTCCTGCCCGGAACCGGCCGGCACATCATGGCCTGGGTGGTCGGACCCGCGCTCGGCCTCCTGGTCATCGTGAAGCTGCTCGACCTCGGCTTCTTCACGGCGTTCGACCGGCCGTTCAACCCCGTCGACGACTGGAGCTACACGTCCATCGGCATCGAGACGCTGCGCGCCTCGATCGGCCGGACGGACGCGAACCTGGCGCTGGCCGGCGGGGCGCTGCTCCTCGTCGCGGCGCTCGTCCTCCCGACCCTGGCGGTCCTGCGCCTGACCCGGGTCGCGGCCCGCCACCGCCGGCACTCGATCCGTGCGGTCGGCGACGCTCGCCGCCGCCTGGGTGCTCTGCTGGGCGTTCGGCGCGGAGCTCGTCTCCGGGGCACGCGTCGCCTCCGCGAGCGCCGCGGACCTGGCCGTCCAGGAGGTGCGCGCGGTGCAGGCCGGCCTGCGGGACGGCGCGCGGTTCGCACGCCAGATCCGCCGCGACCGCTATCGCGACACGCCGGGCGACCGGCTGCTGACCGGCCTGCGCGGCAAGGACGTCCTGCTCGTGTTCGTCGAGAGCTACGGGAAGGTCGCGGTCCAGGGATCCTCCTTCTCGCCGCAGGTCGACGCGGTTCTCGACTCGGGGACGGGGCAGCTGCAAGCCGCCGGCTTCTCGTCCCGGAGCGGCTGGCTCACCTCGCCGACCTTCGGCGGCACGAGCTGGCTGGCGCACTCCACGCTCCAGTCGGGGACATGGGTCAATAGCCAGGGCCGGTACGACCAGCTCGTCGCGAGCGATCGCCTCACGCTCAGCCAGGCGTTCGAGCGCGCCGGATGGCGGACGATCGACGACGTGCCGTCGAACGACCGGTACTGGCCGCAGGGATCGTCGTTCTACCACTACGACAAGGTCTACGACCGGCGCGACGTCGGCTACCACGGCCCGACGTACGCGTACGCCTCGATGCCCGACCAGTACGTCCTCCTGGCCCTGCAGCGCCTCGAGCTCGCGAAGGCCCGACCGTCCCCCGGTCTTCGCCGAGGTCGACCTGGTGTCGAGCCACACGCCGTGGACGCGCATCCCGCCGCTCATCGACTGGAGCAAGGTCGGCGACGGCTCGATCTTCAACCGGCTCCCGGTCGACGAGTCCGGCCTGAGCGACGTCAAGCAGGGCTATGGTCGGTCGATCGAGTACACGCTGCGCTCCCTGTTCTCCTTCGTGGAGCACTACGGCCGCAAGAACCTGGTGCTCGTCGTGCTCGGCGACCACCAGCCCGCGACGGTCGTCACCGGATACGGGGCCAGTCACGACGTGCCCATCTCGGTCATCGCCCACGACCCGGCGGTGATGCGCCGGATCGCCGGGTGGGGCTGGGTGGACGGCATGCGCCCCGGCTCGGACGGCGCCGGTCTGGCCGATGAGCGCCTTCCGCGACCGCTTCCTCGGCGCATTCGGCTCGCAGCCGGGGGCCCGGTAGCTCGTCGTGAGTGTCAACGTCGCAACGCGCCGGCCGGACTCGCGTGGGCGAGCCCTCGCGCGCCGCGGCACCCGCGACCGCCGCCTCTCACGCGAAGTGGCTGACCGGCCTGGACGGCATCCGGGGCCTGGCCGCGCTCTTCGTGGTGGTGAACCACGTCTTCCTGCGCGCGTTCCCCGGCTACCCGGTGGACAGCGCACCGTTCTGGGCCGCCTGGTTCATCTACGGGCGGTTCGCGGTCGTCGTGTTCATCGTCCTCTCCGGCTTCTCGCTGGCCCTGTCGCCGGCCCGCCACGGCTGGCGGCTCGACGGGCTCTCCCGGTTCGCAGAGCGGCGGGTCAGGCGCATCGTCCCGGCGTACTGGGCCGCCCTCATCTTCAGCCTCGCGGTGGCGTGGCTGATCGTGCCTCCGCCGGGACAGGGAGCGCCCGACACCAGGCTCGGTCGTCGTCAACGGCCTCCTGGTGCAGAACCTCGTCAGCGCGCCGAGCCCCAACCGAGCGTTCTGGTCGATCGCCGTCGAGGCCCAGCTGTACATCCTGTTCCCGCTGTTGCTCCTGATGGTCCGCCGTTGGGGCGCCGTCGTCATGGTCGCCGCCGTCACGCTCGTCGTGGCGACGGTGGGGATCCTGGGCCCGCACATCTCCCACCTGCGACTTCATCGTGATCCAGTCGCCGCCCGACCTCGCCGCGCTGTTCGCGGTCGGCATCCTGAGCGCCGGCATCGTGGGTGCGAGCGCGGCTCGGAGATCGTGGCCGTGGGCGACGCTCGCGCTCGCCGCGGCGGCTCCCGTGGTCGCGACGATCTGGTGGCAGGGCTCGGTGTGGACGCTCGACCACCTGTTCTGGGTCGACCTCACGCTGGGCCCGGCAGTCGGGTGCCTGCTGGCAGGTCTGGCGACGGGCCAACCGGCCCCGCTGCTGCGCCTGCTCGACACGCGGCCGCTGCGCAACCTCGGCTGGTCGTCCTACAGCCTGTACCTGACGCACGGCCCGATCGTCGTCGTCGTGTACGAGCGCGTCGTGGCCGGCCGGGTCAGCCCCGGTGTTCCGGCCTTCCTCGTCACGCTCGCCCTGGTGCTGCCGCTCACGATCGCGTTCGCGCGGGTCTTCGCGTCGGTCTTCGAGACCCCGTTCCGCAGCGGCCGCAGCATCGGTCTCCTGCGTCAGTCGGTCCGGAACCGGGGCGAGAGCGCGTAGCGCAGCAGCACCACGTCGCCGATGCGGCGGACGTCGGCGAGCGTCGCGCGCCGGCCCGAGTTCCAGGGGAAGCACGCCGTCGCGCACGAACCTCGGAGCCTCGGAGTCGCCGACGAACACCGGAGCGACGACGAGCTGCAGCTCGTCGACGAGGTCGTCGGTCAGAAACTGCGTGTGCACCTTGCCGCCGCCCTCGACCATCAGCCGCTCCACGCCGCGGGCCGCGAGGTCGGTGCTGAGCTTGCGCATCTGCACGGTGTCGCCGCCGTCGACGACGGTCGCGACCGGCCCGAGTCGCGCGCGGGCGTCGACCACGCGCGGGCTCGCGCAGTAGACGAGCTTCTCGGCGTCGCCGGTCGTGAAGAAGTCGGCGCGCGCGTCGAGCTCGGCCCGCCGGGTCACGGTCACCTTCATCGGCGACGGCGCGAGCCCGCGCGCCGTCCGCTCGTCGCGGCGGGCCTGCGAGCGCACCAGCGAGCCGCGGGTTGTCGATCCGCACGGTCGCCGCGCCGACCAGGATCGCGTCGCAGGAGGCGCGGACCGCGTCGACCCGGTCGAAGTCGGCGTCGTTGGACAGAAGCAGCCGCGACGCCGCGCTCGCCGATGTAGCCGTCGATCGACACGCTGCAGCGAGAGCAGGGTGTACGGGCGGTCACGCATCACGCGGCTCCGTCCGGCTGAACGACGACAGCGACCCGGCCCGGAAGCGGCGTTTCGAGCTGCGCCGGACGCCGGGCACGAGGGAGCCACGCCCCGACGAGCACGAGCGCGCCCGGCAGGCTGGCGACGAGCACCATGACGCCGTACGCGACGGCGGTGGCGACGCCTCGATCGGCACCCAGGCCCGGCCGCGGCGAACACCCACGCCGTCGCCCCCTCGCGCGGCCCCCAGCCGGCGACGCTGGGCAGCACCATGGCGAGCATCGCGAGGAACGCCAGCGGCAGCATCCGGGAGACCGGCGCGGTGACGCCGGCGGCCCGCGCGGCGATCAGGAACGTGGCCGCGTGGCCGAGGACGACCACGGCGGACGCGAGCACGATCGCCGGCAGTGCCCTCCGGGCGAGCAGCCCGTCGCGGACGTCGCGCGGCGACCGCACTCCGCAGCCGCGCCCACCGCGAGCGCCCGCCGCCCGGTCGCGCCCGGTCGACGAGCACGACGCCGATCGCCGTCACGACGAGGGCGACCGCCACCAGCGGCATGAACGACCGCACGGGCGACGGCAGCGCGAGGAGGACGACGACGGTCAGCACGACCTGCACGAGCTGCCCGGCGGCGCGCTCCCATGCGACGGCCCGCAGAGCCACGGCCGACGTCACGCACGTCGCGGCCGTGGCTGACGCCGCGGTGGACGTCGCCGACGACCCCGCCGGGCAGCGTGAGGTTGAGGAACACCGACCGGTAGTACGCCGCGACGGCAGCCGGCAGCGACAGGTGGACGCCGAGGCCACGGGCCACGATCGTCCACCGCCAGGCGCAGCAGACCGTGGTCACGAGGCCGATGCCGGCCGCCGCCAGCAAGCGCGCGGCCGTCCACCGCGCTGACGCCGTCGAGGAACGGGCCGGCGCCGAGACGCCAGACGACGACGGCGAGCGTCGCGACGGCGCCGGCGGCGCGCGCCCATGCCCACACGGTCGGGCTGGTCCTGGTCGTCACGGCAGCACCAGCAGGTCGGCGTGGCTCGACGGTGACGGCGAGCTGTCCGGCTCGCGCCTCCGTCAGCCGGCGCTGTGCGTAGGCATCGGCGTCGGCGGCCAGCTCGGCCTCCTGCTCGCACGCCGCACCGACCCACCCCGTGAGCCACTCCGCGGCCAGGCCGGCCTCGGTCGGCGCCGAGCCGCCAGGGGCTCGGCCGGACGATGACCTCGGCTCCCAGCCGGCGGAACCCGGCGACGGCGGCCTCGACGGCATCCGGGCCGAGCAGGCGGCCGCGCGGCCGTCATGCGGCGCTGGTGGGCGTCGAACGCCGCCGCCACGCGGGAGTCGAGCGGATCCGCCGGGAGCGAGCTCGACGCGACCGGTGACCGACAGCGTCACGAGCACCGGGCACCCGGCTCCGGCGCAGGCGCCGATCAGCCCGGCCAGCTCGTCCCCGGTCAGCAGGTCGAGCAGCGCCGAGGCGGTGATGAGGGTCGCGCCGGCGAGATCGTCCGCGTCGAGCTGCGTGATGTCGGACCGCCTCGTCTCGACGACGACGGCGGCCCCGTCGGCCGCCGAGAGCCGGGACGTCGGCGGCGGCGACCTCGAGCAGGTCCGCGTCCCGGTCGTGGAGGACCCAGCGCTGCGGCCCGGGCAGGAGCGGCGCGAGCCACCGGCCCATCGCCCCGCTGCCGCAGGCGAGGTCGTGGATCACCCGGCGGCCGGTCGCCGGAAGGTGCCGCCGGAGCTGCTCGACGAGGTCGCCGGCCCGGGCCGCGGCGTCGGCGGGCTCGCGCAGGTCGAGCCAGCTCGGAGCTGACCCGGATCGCCTCGACGGTCATCGCGCCGCCCTGCCAGGACGTCTGCGACGACCGACGTGGTGGTCGACCACCGCGGGAGCGACGCGCGCCGCTCGCGCGCGGCCCGGCGCAGCCGCCGCCGCAGCTCGGCGTCGCTCGAGCCACGCTCGGAGCGCGGCGCCGAGCGCGGCGGGGTCGTCGGGCGGAACGAGCAGCCCCGGCCGGATCCCGTCGGCGCCGTGACCGAGGGCCTCCGGCACCCCGCCGACCTCGGCGGCGACGACCGGCAGGCCGCGGGCGAGCGCCTCGGTGACGACCATGCCGTACGTCTCCGCGCGCGACGCCAGCACCAGCAGGTCCGCGGCGCCGTAGCTGCGGGCGAGATCGGCTCCGGTCAGCGGTCCCGGGAAGCGCACGCGGCCGGCCAGCCCGCCGTCGCGGACGCGGCGGCGCAGGCCCTCGGCGAACGCCGGGTCGCGCTCGAGGCTGCCGACGCACAGGCAGTGCCAGCGAAGGCCGCCCAGCGGTCGCGAGCGCGTCGAGCAGCACGTCGTGGCCCTTGCCGGGGATCACCGCCGCGACCGAGAGCAGCGCCCCGGCGGTCGCGGTCCCCGGTGCGAGGTCGGCGGCATCGACGCCGGGCTCGGCGACGTGCACGCGGTCGCCCGGCAGCGCGTACAGCTCCAGGAGCGTTCGCCGGGCCCACGCGCTGGTCGTGACGACCGACGCGGCGGCCGCTGAGGACGGCGCCCTCCCGCGTCCCGGTCGAGATCGTCTCCCGCGGCGTGGCCCAGCGGCATGTGCACGAGCGCGACCAGCCGCAGCCGGCTCGCCTGCGGCACCAGCACGTCCGGGGCCGGCGAGGCGACCAGCCCGTCGAGCAGCACGACGGCGCCGTCGGGGATCCGCGCCGACGGACGCCGGCGAGGGCGGCGTACGACGCCGCGTCGGGCCGCGGCCAGGAGCCGGGCACGGCGTGCACGTGCACCGTCCAGCCGGCCGCGGCGAGCCCGTCGCACACCCGGCGGTCGTAGGCGTTGCCTCCGCTCGGCCGAGCCGGATCGTCGATGCCGTCGGGTACGACGACGTGCACCGCCGTCACAGCGCCCGCTCGTAGCTCGCCGAGGCGACGTGCGACTCGTGCAGCGTGACGACGAGCCCGTCGAGCTCCCGAGCGGCGTCGCCGAGGGCGCCGGCGTGCACGCGCTCTGCGAGCCGATCCGCGATCACCCGGGCGAGCGCCTCCGTGGTGGTGTTCACGCCCGCGAACGCCGGCTCGTCGTCGAGGTTGCGGTAGTTGAGCTCGGCCACCACGGCGTGCAGCTCCTCGGCCGCTCGACCGATGTCGACCACGATGCCGTCGGCGTCGAGGTCCGCGCGCCGGAACGTGGCGTCGATGACGTACGTCGCGCCGTGGAGCCGCTGGGCGGGCCCGAACACCTCGCCGCGGAGGCTGTGGGCGATCATCATGTGATCGCGGACGGTCACGCTGAACACGGTCTACCCCTCGCCGTAGGTGATCGTGTGGCAGAGCGCCGGCAGGCTCCCCGCGGCCAGCCGGGCCATCACGTCGGGCAGCTCGTCGAAGCGCGACTCGCCGGTGAGGAGCGCGTCGAAGGCGGGGTCGCGCAGCAGGTCGAGCGCGAGCGCCAGCCGGTCGGCCGTCGTGCGGCGCGCGGCGCGGGCCGGGGAGACGGTGCCGACCTGGCTCGAGCGGATGCCGAGGCGGCCGGCGTGGAACGCCCCTCCCAGCGAGAGCCGGACCTCGGTGTCGCCGTACCAGCTGAGGTCGATGACCGTGCCCTCGGGAGCGAGCAGGTCGAGCGACCGCTGGAGACCCGCGGACGTCGCGCTCGTGTGCACGACCAGGTCGCGGCCGTCGGCGGCCTCGTCCGGGAGCGCGAAGTCGACGCCGAGAGCGGCCGCGACGTCGGCCCGGCCGGGATCGACGTCCACGAGCGTGACATCGCACGGCCGGGAACCGCTGCAAGCAGGCGTGCGACGCAGCAGCCGACCATCCCGGCGCCGACGACCGCGACCCGGTCGCCGATCAGCGGGGCGGCGTCCCACAGGGCGTTGACGGCCGTCTCGACGGTGCCGGCGAGCACGGCCCGAGCGGGCGGCACGCCCTCCGGCACGACGGACACGGCGCCGGCCGGAACGACGTAGGCGGTCTGGTGCGGGTAGAGGCAGAAGACCGTGCGGCCGCGCAGCTCCGGCGGCCCCTCCTCCACGGCGCCGACGTTCAGATAGCCGTACTTGACCGGCCCGGGGAAGTCGCCCTCCTGGAACGGCGCCCGCATCCTCGCGTACTGGTCCGGCGGCACGCCGCCGCGGAAGACCAGCGTCTCGGTGCCGCGGCTGACGCCCGACCGCACGGTGCGCACGACCACGTCGCCGCGGCCCCGGCTCGGGCAGGCTCGACCGGCCGGATCTCGCCGCAACCCGGCGCGCGCAGCCAGAACGCGTGCGCGATTCCTCGATCGCCGATCATCGACGAGATGACGCCGTGCACATCGCGGACATGTTCGCACGCTCCTCCTACCAGAGTGCTCTCCGGGAGTACGAGCAAACGCCGCCCTCGGATTCACGGCCGGTCGCTGGGCGCCGGGGCTACCGTCTGAGGCGGATCGCGTTCAGATCGCGCTCGCGCACCTCGTCGATGCGGGAGAGCACGTCGTCGAGGTCGTCGTGCTCGGCGTGCAGGTAGCGGCCGGCGAGCGCGTCGTAGCGCCCGGTGGCGAGCGCGGCGACGAGCTGCGGAGCCAGCTCCGGCGGCGTCCAGGGCGCGTCGTCGGGTGCCCACGAGGTCAGGTCGGTGCGTACGAGCCCCGGGCTGAAGAAGAAGACGGGGATCCGGCCCGCGAGCTCCGCGGCGAGCGTCTCGCCGTAACGGCAGACCGCCGCCTTGCTCGCGGGATAGGCCGTGTGGCTCTCCGATCCCGGCGGCAGGTAGGCCGCGCCGCTCCCGGTGATCACGATGCGGCCCGAGCCGCGCTCGAGCATCCCGGGGATCACGGCCCGGCAGCAGAGGTGGACCCCGAGCACGTTGACCTCGAAGATCCGCCACCACTCGTCCGGCTCGATCTCCCAGGTCGCGCCGTCATGGCCCGCGATCCCCGCGTTGGCGACGAGCAGGTCGACCGGCCCCGCTTCGGCGACGGCGCGCTCGACGGCCTCGCGGTCGGTGACGTCGAGCGCGACCGCGCGCCCGCCGATCTCGTCCGCAACCGTCTCGACCTGCGCGAGCGTGCGCGCGGCGACGACGACCTCCCAGCCCTCCTCGGCGAGCGTGCGGGCGATGTTCGCCCCGATCCCCCGTCCTCCGCCTGTGACGAACGCGATCACGCCGGGAACGGTAGCGGCGGGACACCGTCTGATCGAACGCTACGCGTGAGCGTGGCCGGCGGCCACACCGAGCTCGCCGATCACCTCGGCCGCCCGCTCGGGGTGCGAGTCGAGGATCGGCAGGTAGAGATCCTCCTCCTTTCGGAAATGCGCCACGATCAGCCCGTAGAGCCGGTACAGAAGCTCCTGCGTGATCCGGACGTCGCCCGCGTCCGTCTGCCCGAGCGCGTGGGCGGTCTCGAGGATGATCTGGTGGTCGTGGATCATCGGCTCGGTCGCCCGCGGCTGGCCGAGGATGTCGCCGATCACGCGGTAGAGCACCTCCTCCTCGCGGCGGGCATGCGGTGCGAGCGTCGCTTCCACGAAGGTCATGATCCGTCCGACGACGACGTCTCGCTCCTCCGGGCTCAGGTCGGGAAGCTCGCGCGCGGCGGCGCGGATCTGCTCGACGTGGATCATCAGGTCGCGGTGCTCGGCCCGAAGCGGCTCGGTCGTCAGTGATTCGGTGGGTGGCGTTGTCATGGGACTCTCCTTTCGCGCTGTTTCGGTCTGGTCAGATGTAGCGCCGCGCTCCTGCGTAGTTGGCGTCCACCGTGGACAGCAGCACGACCCTGACCGAGCTGCCGGTCTTCGGCGCCTCGACGATGCGCCCAGACCCCACGAACATGGCCACGTGATGCACGAACCCCACGCCGCCCGGGCCGGCGAAGAACACGAGGTCGCCGGGCCGGAGATCCGCCCGCCGCACGGGCGTGCCGTGGACGGCCTGCTGGTCGGCGTCGCGCGGGATGCGGATCCCGAACCGGTGGTGGAGCGCGTAGGTGAACCCGGAGCAGTCGAATCCGAAGCCCGAGACGCCGCCCCAGAGATAGGGAAGCCCGAGGAAGCCCCTGGCGGCGCGGACGAGGGCGCGGCCGCTGGACGGGTGGATGGCGCCCAACGACGCGTACTCCGCGACCTTCCGGATGCGGACGGCGAGCCGGCCGCCGTCCGGCGTCGCGACCAGGTCGGAGTCGCCCAGCCGGCCGACGATCGGCAGTCTCGTCGCGAACGACACCTGGAGCCTCCGCTCGAGCGTGGTCGGGTCGCGCAGCCAGGCGGTGCGCGCCGTGACGACCGCCACGGGATGCGTCCGGACGAGATCGAGCATCGACAGGTTCCCGGTCAGCTGCCGGGTCGGCAGCCACCCCGGGTAGCCGCGCGGGTCGAGCGGCGTGGGCTGTCCGCGGACGACGACGTAGCTCCACCGGCCGCGGTGCTTCAGCACCGTGACGGCGCTCCCGTACAGCACCTGCGTCTGGACGCGGCCGACGAGCCACCGCCTGTCCGCGACCGTCATGCGGGAGAGCCAGAGCGGGACGTCGACCGGGTTCGCCGCCGACGGCGCGTCCATCGGCCGCAGCGCGGCCGGCTTCCACCAGAGCGTCGCGACCGAGACGTCGACGACCGCCCGCCATGCTGTTCCGGGCTCGGCCTGAACCGGGTGCGTCTCGGGCACGGTGCCGCCGCCGTTCCCGGGCGGGCGATCGGCCGACGCCCCATCGGGCGACGCCCCCGCGCCGCCGCACCCGATCGCGAGCAGCGAACTCATGATCGCCGCCCAGCTCAATACCCGATGCGTTGGGGTCGTCATCGCGCCAGCCGGATCGTTTCCTGGCACCGACGATAGGCCGACTCCGCGCCGCCCGCATCGGCGGGAGCGCGCACCCGGCGTGCGGCTTTTCCGCGGTCCTGAACGTCCGTGGCCGGCGATGTCTAGCCCGCGGCCGGCGACGAGCGTTCCGTTCGAGCCAGGCGCCGAGCCTGCGCGCAGAGGCTCCGGCGTTCGCACGAGGGAGAGCGACCGCACGATGTCGCAGGCCGTCGCGGCCGTGGTACGCCATCCGGCGTGCACCGCGAGCGGGCGGGCTCCGCTTCGGGTGCGAAGCCAGCATCCGGCGACCTCACCGTCGATCCGAAGCGGGCTCGCCGCTCCCGCGTTGCCGGCGGGCCAGGCTCCGGCGGCGAGTAGCGGCCGGTGCGTGACCCCGATCGTCGGGATATCGAGCGCCCAGCCGAGATGCGTCGCCAGGCCGGCGCGGCGGGGATGGTCGCGGCCGGTCGCATCGACGAGGACGGCATCCGGCCTGGGATCGAGCGAGTCGACGGCGGACGCGAGGAGCGCGCCCTCACGGAGTGCGAGCAGGCCGGGCGTGTAGGCCGCGCCGGCCGCGCCGTGCACGATCCGGGTGCCGACGACCCGTCCGTCCAGCACCACGGCGGCGGCCGCGACCGCGGGATCCCCGGCGGCTCCTGATCCGTGCTCACCCCGGGGGAAGCAGACGAAGCAACCGGCGACGAGCGGCGTGGCCGGCGGCTCCCAGGCCTGCGGCGAGAGGTCGGCGATCATGGTTTGCAGCCAGACCAATTCGCGCTCGCTTGCAGGCCACGGGTCGGCGCCTCGCGATCGCCGATCGCCGGACGGGGGCACGGGGCCCAGTGTACGGCGGCGAGCCGGCGGGATAGGCTTGGCGCGGAATGTCCGAGCCGCGCGAGATCGCCACCCGAGCCGAACCGGTGGTCGAGGGCGTCTGGCACTGGTCGATCGCAAACAGCGCGATCGGCGGGGCGACGTCCAGCTGCCAGGCGATGGCCGTGGACGGCGGAAGCGTGCTGATCGACCCGCTCCAGCTCGCGGAGGACGAGCTCGGCTCGTTGCCCCGGCCCAGCGCGATCGTGCTGACCGCCAAGTGCCACCAGCGGTCGGCATGGCGCTACCGGCGAGAGTTCGGGGTCGACGTGTGGGCGCCGGCGGGCGCGCCCGCGACCGACGAGGAGCCGGATCGGCGCTACGCCGAGGGCGACATCCTCCCGGGCAACCTGCGCGCCATCCGCACGCCCGGCCCGGAGCCGGTGCACTACTGCCTTGTGCGCGAGGACGGTCCCCGCATCCTCTTCTGCTCGGACCTGCTCATGGGCGACGACGCCGGCGGCCTGGCCTTCGTCCCGGCCGAGTTCCACGACGATCCGGCTGAGACCCGCCGAAGCGTGGAACGTCTGACGGAGCTGGACTTCGACGTGCTGTGCCTCGACCACGGCCGGCCTGTCACCGACGACCCACATGGAGCGATCGAGGCCCTGCTGGCGGCGTCGCGCTGAGATCGGGTGACGCGGCAGGTCGGCTAGTCTGGAAGTAGCTGCCCGGGAAGTCGAGCTGGTCCCCCCTCTGGACTCCGTCCCTCCCGGCGGAGTCTCCCAATGAACCCGTTCGACCCCGACGACTATCCCCTGCGCCCGACCGTCCGCCGTCTGTCCCACCTGTGGTGGGGCGAGCGCCGCCTGGTGCTCCTCGGCCTCGTGTGCGCGCTCGCCTACACCGTGCTCACGCTTTCCGTCTCGGTCCTGATCCAGCGAGCCATCGACCACGCGATCGTGCCGAAGGACATCGGGGCGCTGTGGCCCTACGTGCTCGCCATCCTCGGCCTCGCCCTGGCGCGCTTCTGGATCAACTTCACCCGCCGCTATGCCACCGCGCGGATCGGCGTCCGGCTGGAGGCCCAGCTGCGGCAGATGCTGTACGAGGGCTACCTGGGCTTCCCGCGCGCGTTCTACGACCTGCACCCGACCGGCCAGGTGGTGTCGCGGGCGACGAACGACCTCTTCCCGATCCGCTACTTCATCGGCTGGGGCGTCGTGCAGGGGTTCCAGAGCGCGATGATGATCACTGGCGGGGTGATCGTGCTCGCGCTCGTGAACCCGCGCCTGACGCTCTACTCGGCGGTGGCGACGCCGCTGATCGGCATCGTCGCCTGGCGGTTCGCACATCTCGTCATGCCGATCTCGCGCCGCGTCCAGGCGGCCAAGGGAGACGTCACCGAGGCCGCCGACGAGGCGGTCGTCGGCATCGAGATGGTGCAGGCCTTCGGGCGCGAGCACGACGTGCGCGAGCGGTTCGGCGCCAAGGCGGCCTCGGTCCGCAACATCGTCGTGCAGCAGGCGGGCGTCGAGGCCACGCACCTGCCGGCGCTCTTCTACCTGCCCACCGTGTCGATCGCCGCCGTCGTCTTCTTCGGCGGCCGCGACGTCATCGACGGCAATCTCACCATCGGCCAGTTCGTCCTCTTCAACACGATCCTCCTGCAGCTGACGTGGCCGCTCGAGGCGCTGGGCTGGATCCTGAACCTGGCGCAGCGCGCGCTCGCGTCGGCGGGACGCACGTTCGCCTGGCTCGAGCTCGTGCAGCGGCTCCCCGAGCCCGAGCATCCCCAAGCGCTCCCCGCCGGCGCGCTCTCGGTCGAGTTCGAGGGCGTCCGCTTCGCCTACCCGGGCGAGGAGGAGGTGCTGACAGGCGTCGAGCTCGCGCTCGATCCGGGCGAGATCGTGGCCGTGTGCGGCGCCACCGGCGCCGGCAAGAGCACGCTCCTGAACCTGCTGCCCCGCTTCTACGACCCGACCGCCGGGCGCGTGCTTCTGGGCGGGGTCGACCTGCGCGACGTCGCCCTGGCGGACGTGCGCGCCGACGTCGCGGTGATCACCCAGCGGCCGATCCTGTTCTCGATCACCCTGCGCGAGAACCTGATCGCCGGCCGGCCCGACGCGCCATGGGAAGAGGTGGAGGCGATGTGCGCCGCCGCCGGCGTCGCCGATTTCGTGCCGGACCTCCCGAACGGGTACGACACGCTGATCGGCGAGCGCGGCGTGAACCTCTCCGGCGGCCAGCGCCAGCGGGTGGCGCTCGCCCGCGCCCTGATCGCGGGTGCCCGCGTCATCGTCCTCGACGACCCGCTCTCGGCCGTCGACACGCACACGGAGCACGACCTGGTCGGCCGGCTGCGTCCCGCGCTCGAGGGCCGCACCGTCATCGTCGCCGCCCAGCGCCTCTCCACCCTCGCGCTGGCCGACCGGGCAGCGGTGCTCGACGACGGGCGCGTGGTCGAGGACGGCCATCCCGCCGACCTCCTTGAGCGGCGTAACGTCTTCGCCGGCCTCTTCGGAGACGAGATCGGTGTCGCGTAGGCGGACCGGCCTCACCCGTCTCGGCCGGTATCTGACCGGCCGCTGGCCCCTCGTCCTCGGCATGGTCGTCGTTGCCACCGCGAGCGCGGCCGCGCAGTCCGGCGGCTGGCTGCTCGTCCGGGCCGCGATCGACGACGGCATCGCCAAGGGCGACCGGCACACGCTGACGGTCGTCGTCGTCCTCTACCTGGCGCTGAACGCGCTCGGCTGGATCTGCCAGCTGGTGTTGATCCGCGGGCTCGCGGTCATCGGCCAGGGGATCGTCCTGGGGCTTCGGCGTGACCTGTTCGACCACCTGACCTCGCTCTCGCTGCGCTACTTCTCAGAGCAGCGGGCGGGGTGGATCATCGCCCGCGTGACGAGCGACGTCGACGCCATCTCGGACGCGCTCTCACAGGGCCTTCCGACCCTGGTCTCGAACATCGTCCTCCTGCCGACGACCGTGATCGTGCTCTTCGTCGTCGACTGGCGGCTGGGGCTCGTGGCGATGGTGATCCTGCCGCCCGCGCTCGTGCTCTCGCGCTGGTTCCAGCGCAAGTCGGCGGTTGCTCAGCTCGACGTGCGAAACCGCATCGCCGCGGTCACGGCCCAGGTGGCCGAGTCGGTGTCGGGGATGGCGATCGTGCAGGCGTTCAACCGCGAGCGCCAGTTCCAGGGGCAGTTCGACGAGCTGAACCGCGAGAACCGCAGCTCCAACATCTACGCCCAGCAGCTGTTCTCCGTGTTCTTCCCGTCGATCGAGCTCCTGGGGGCGATCTCGACCTGCGCCGTGCTCGTCGTCGGGTCGCGGTTCCTCTCCGAGGGCACGCTCACGATCGGGACGCTGATCACGGCCATCTACCTGCTGCAGCTCGTGTTCCAGCCGCTCCAGGAGCTGTCCGACGTGTACGGCCAGCTGCAGTCGGCGGCCGCGGCGATGGTGAAGATCACCACGGTGCTCGACGCCGAGCCCGAGATCGGCGATCGCCCCGGCGCAGTGCCGATGCCGCCCATCGCCGGCGCCGTCGATCTCGATGCGGTCAGGTTCGCCTACGGCGAGGCGGACGTGCTGCACGACATCTCGATCCACGTGCCCGCCGGGGGCTGCATCGCGCTCGTCGGCCAGACGGGCGGCGGCAAGTCGACGCTCGCGAAGCTGATCGCGCGCTTCTACGACCCGCGCACCGGGAGCGTGTCTGTCGACGGCACCGACCTGCGCGACGTGCGGCTCGGCAGCTACCGCCGCCAGCTCGGCGTCGTGCTCCAGGACCCGTTCCTCTTCTCGGGCACCATCGCCGACAACGTCCGCTTCGCGCGGCCGGAGGCAAGCGACGACGAGGTGCGCGAGACGGCGGCAGCGATCGGCCTCGACCGGCTCGTCGGCCGTCTGCACGGAGGGCTCGGCCACGAGGTGCGCGAGGGGGGCTCGGGGCTCTCGGCGGGAGAGCGGCAGCTGATCTCGATCGCGCGAGCGCTCCTCGCCGACCCCCGCATCCTGATCCTCGACGAGGCCACGTCGAACATCGACCGGCCGACTGAGGTCCTCATCGAGCGGGCGCTCGACCGGCTCCTGCACCGGCGCACGTCGGTCATCATCGCCCATCGCCTGGCCACCGTCCGCCGCGCCGACGAGGTGCTCGTCGTCGAGCGGGGACGGATCGTCCAGCAGGGATCTCCGACCGACCTGCTCGCCGCCGACGGGCCGTTTCGGCGGCTGGCCGGGAGCCGGGACCTGCCGGGCCGCGCGGTCCGGGAGGCGGGGCGGCGCCGGCCGCCGGCCGTCCCGGCCCGCCCCTGCCCCTAGATGATTGAGGCGATCTGGCTCTGCGTCAGCGCGGTGTCGTAGACGAGGAACCGCGACATCGTGCCGTTGAAGAACGCCTCCGCGTCCTCGCTCCGTGCCGCTCCCGCCCGGGGCGTGGCCCTTCCGGTGCTTGGCGCCGACCACCAGCTTCTCATCGATGCCGGTGATGGTCGCGCCGGTGTTCAGCGTGCCGGTTTGGGCGACGCTCCTGTCGAGGGCGAGATGGGTGCCGTCCCCGCGAGCGACATATGTGCGCAGATGCGCGCCGTCGTAGGTGGCGATCGCCCACGTGAGGGTGTGGTTCGCGATGACCCGGTTGCCGGTGAACGTGTCGGCGGCGCGGCCGTTGAAGAATCCGCCCACACGCAGACGGTATCTGGGGTTCGTGTCCTCGCGCACGTTGAACCAGAAGCTCCCCGCCTTCTCCATGAGCTCGTAGCGTTGGTGCGCGGGGTCGGTGTCGACCGACTCGTTCAGCGTGAACCTCACGAGGATCGAGAAGTGATTGACATCGAGGCTGCCCGAACGGTTTGGGATCTCGATCCGCTCCTTCTGCCTGCCGGCGAAGACGACGGCGATCGTGCCTCGAGAGTCCCTCGCGGTGGTCGGGCTCCAGCTCGTCTCCGCCCCGACGGGCCCCTTCTTCCCCGCGCCGCCGTTTCCGCTCCCTGACCGATCCGGGACGCTCGGCCCGGAGATGTGTCCGAAGTCGAGGTCGATGATCGGCGCCGTGGCGGGAGAAACGCCTCCGGCGGCGTGCGACTCGAACCCGGATGCGCCCGCGGCGATGACGACCCACATGCAGGCCGCGACCAGCCCGATGCCTCGCCTCACTCTTGCCCCTTCGTCGCCCAGCCGTGCTTTGGTGACGATCGTAGCATGGTGCTCGTGGAGCGCCAGGGTCGCGCGCTGATCGACAATCGGGCTGCTCGTCATCCACGGCACTCCGACGACCTACGCCCACATCCCCGGCCAGCGCGGCCGCGCCCCGGTGACCGAGACGGGCCTGCGCGACGTCATCCGCTTCGCGTTCGCCATCGCCGGCCTCATCGTGATCGGCTTCGGCTTCGTGCGCTGGAACGACGCCCGCGAGCGGGCGACCAACGCCGAGGAGGAGAAGCGCGCCTACGGCGACTCGATCGTCGACGTGCGCACGAGCATCGATCCGGCGATCGGGATGCGCCCGGTCGACTCCGAGCCTCGTCGGCGCTAGATGATCGATCGATAACTCCCGCGCGCCTGGACGCCCGGACGCGCTGGAGCGGCGAATCGTGGTGGCGCTGCGGCTGCGAACCTTCGCATCGCGGCGTCCTCGGTCGGGCCAATATGACCCGATATTGGCCCTCCCTGCGTCCTTGCGCTGCTCGGTTCTCGCCGCCCAGACCATCACGGGAGTTATCGATCAATCATCTCGGCCTCGGGCTACTCCTGCGGGGCCATGACACGCGGCGGTCGGGCTCGCTGCGCCCACACGACGCACGCGATCACCGCCAGCGCGACCAGGACGGTCGTCGCGGTCACCTGCTCTCCGAGGAGCAGGGCCGACCACACCAACGTCAAGAGCGCCTGGAGCTGCTGCACCTGCCCGCCGCGGGCGATTCCCGCCAGTGACAGTCCCCGGTACCAGGCGAAGAAGCCGAGGTACATCGACGAGATGCCCAGGAGCAGCAGGGAGCCCCACTCGGCGGCGGTCGGGTCGTGGACGCCGCCGGACCACCAGAGGAGCGCCGATGCCGGGACGGTCACGGGCAGGGCAAGCACCACCACCCACGAGATGACCTGCCAGCCGGGCATCGCGCGCGTGACGGATGCCCCCTCGACGTAGCACCACGACGACGCGAGCACCGCGCCGACGACGAGGCCGTCGGCGACGAGATCGCCGCCGCTGCCCCCTCCGCGCGAGAGCGCGAAGGCGACCAGCGCCGCGGTGCCCGTGCCGGCCGCCGCCCAGAACTGCCAGGTGACGCGCTCGTGCGTGCGGAGGACGGCGACGAGCGCGGTCGTGAGCGGCATGAAGGCGGCGATCACCGCGGCGTGCGCGGAGGTCGTGCGCTCGAGTGCGAGCGCCAGCAGGATCGGCCAGCCGAAGACGGCCCCCAGCATGGTGTAGAGCAGCGGGCGCAGCTGCTGCGCGGGTGGCAGCGGTACGCGCCTGACCGCGAGCAGCGCCGCGGCCAGGGCTCCCGCGATCACGGCCCGGCCCGTCGCGGTGAGGAACGGGCTGAACCCGCCGACCGCCTCCTTGGTGAGCGGCACGGAGAACGAGAACAGGAGGACGCCCGCAAACGCCCAGGCCAGACCCTCGCGGCGCACCGAGGCCGGTGCGACGACGGCCGCGGTGGTGGTCGCCTCCACGCGCGAGAGCGTAGCGACCGCCCGGACCAGCACGGCCGGGGACCGCTGTGCGATCCTGTTACTCCGGGTGGGAGAGGCCATGAGCACGGAACGCGAACGGATAGCTCTCGTCACCGGCGCTGCCGGCGGCATCGGCGCCGCGACTGCCCGAACCCTCGTTGCCGAGGGGGCCGCGGTCGTCGTCCATGACCTGCGGCGCGACGGACGGCTCGGGGAGCTCGCCGACGAGCTCGGCGACGCGGCCCACGCGCTCGAGGCCGATCTGCGCGACCCGGCGGCGGCGGACGCGCTCTGGCACGAGGCCGTCGCCTGGCGCGGCCACGTCGACGTCCTCATCAACAACGCGGGCATCTACGAGGCGGCCAGCCCCGACGACGACCTCGCGACCTGGCAGGCGTCGTGGGAGCGCACGCTCGCGATCTGCCTCGTCTCGCCGGCGGCGCTCTGCCGCGCGGCCATCGCGACCTTCCGCGAGCAGCCCGGCGGAGGCATCATCGTCAGCCTCGCAAGCCGTGCGGCCTGGCGCGGCGAGGACGCCGACTACTGGCACTACGCGGCCGCCAAGGCGGGCGTCGTGGCCATGACGAAGACCATCGCGCGGCAGTACGGCCGCCAGGGCGTGACCGCGTTCGCCGTGGCGCCCGGCTTCGTCGACACGCCGTTCAACGCGCCGGCGGTCGCGGAGCACGGCATGGAGCTGTTCATCAACGACACCGCCCTCGGCGAGGTCGCCCAGCCGCAGGACGTCGCCAACGTGATCGCCTTCCTGGCCTCAGGCAAGGCGCGCCACGCGACCGGCGCGACCATCGACGTGAACACGGCGAGTTACGTCCGCTGAGGCGCTGAGGCCGGAGCCCGAAAGGCTACAGCTCGGTCCGCGCGATCTGCTCGTCCCAGATCGAGCCCAGCGGCCGCCGCAGATGACACACCGCGATCGACCGGCCGCGCTCCTCGTTGTCGAGCCGCCAGCGGTTCTCGATCCTGGCAACGACGTGCTCCGACGAGCAGATGCCCCGCAACACCGACTCGTCGTAGCCGACGGCGAGGACGAGCCGCTGGGGCAGCCTCGCCGGCCGCCAGTACTGCCAGCTGAGGTGGCCGGACAGCGGTGGTGGCAGCCCCAGGTTCGGCCCGTATCGCGCCAGCGCCCCGGCCTCGCCGTAGTTCTCGGCCAGGATGGCACCGCCCCGGCGCTCGGCCACCGGCAGCGACCGCCAGGCGGCCGCCGTCTGGGCGACCAGCTCCGGCCAGCCGACCTCGTCCTTGTAGAAGGTGTCCTTCCAGACGCCCGACGCGACCATCCCCGCTGTCGTCCGCACGGGCACCACCAGCGGGGCGGCGATCGCCAGCACCAGCAGCTGGAAGCCCGCCAGCACCGCCACCGCCACCGGCCGCAGCCGGCTCCGCGCCGGCCGCCAGCGCTCGATCGCCACCGCGCCCGCGGCCACGCAGACCACCAGCGCCGGCAGCGGATAGTAGGCGCGGCCCTGCTCCAGCCCGAAGCCGGCCACGACCAGCGCCGCCGCCCAGGCGAACGGCCGAAGCGGCGGCCGCCGCCACATCCAAACGCCACCGACCGCGGCCAGGACGGCACCCGCGGCCAGGAAGGCCACCGCCTCGGCCACATAGGCGGGCGGCGGAGTATCGTCGGCCGTCTGTGCGCGCTGGCTGGAGACGAAGCTGGCGCTCGGCCAGCCGTGATCGATCTGCCAGGCCACGTTCGGCAGGAGCAGCACGGCCGCGATCGCGATCGCAAGCCACGGCCCGCGCGTGCGCAGCAGGCGCCGCTCAGGCGTCAGCGCGAACCCCGCCAGCAGCGCCAAGAGCAGCGTCGCGATCGTGTACTTCGCCTCCAACCCAAGCCCGGCGGCGACGCCCACCAACGGCCACAGGCGCGGCATCGGCCGGGTGGCGGCGACCAGCACCAGCCAGAGCGTGACCGACTGCGCGGCGAGGTCGAGCATGGTGGGATGGAAGATGCTCGCCGAGCCAAGCGCGAACGGCGCGGTGGCCCACACCAGCGCCGCCCCCGCCTGCGCGCGCAGGCCGCCGCCGAGCTCGCGGGCGCACAACGCCACCACCGGGACGCTGATCAGGGCAATCGCCATGGTGGTCAGCCGCAGCGCATCCAGTGAGGCACCGAACGCGTCCACCACCAGCCGTCCGACGACGGCGATCAGCGGCGGGTAGTCCACGTAGCCCGCGGCCAGGTGATGGGACGCGGCCAGGAAGTAGAGCTCATCGCGATCCCAGCCGTAGCGACCCAGGAAGGCTATGCCGATCGCGGCCGGCACCACCGCCGCGCCGGCCCCCACCAGCAGCGTCAAGCGCAGGGGCGTCCGTTCCACCTGGCCGGTCACGGGCTCAGGCGGGCGGACGCGCCTCGATTTCGCGGATGCGCTCGACCAGCGATTCGACCAGCGCGCGGCACACCGTCGGCTCGGAGTCCAGCAGGTCGAGGAAGGTCTGCCGCGTCAGCTTGAGCGCGATCAGGTCGGTCTCGGCGACAACGGTCGCGTTTCGGCTGGCGCCGTCGATCAGCGAAAGCTCACCGAAGAAGTCGCCCTGGGCGAGCATGACCTCGCGGCCGTCGGGACGCTGCACGCATGCACGGCCACCGGCGATCACGAAGAACCCCTCCCCGCTGAAGCGCGCGCGCACAATCGGCTCACCCGGCCGGTAGCGCATGACCTGACAGCAACCGGCGAGCGACCGCAGGTGGCGCTTGCCGATCCGCTTGAACAGCGGCACCTGCCGCAGCAGATGCTGCACGGCGGCGGCATCGTTGACGTGCGAGTCGCCCGGCCCGTCACGGGCGATCGCCTCAGCCAGGTCGATACGGCGGGCCTGCGAGACGGCGGAGTGCCGAACGTCCCCGCTCACGCTCCAGTTCTATCACTTCCTGGGCCGCGGCCGACGTGCGACACGGGCCGCTCGAGCGCCGGCAGGTCGCGACGGCCGTGCGGGGCGCGCCCGTGGGCTGCATCGGTCCACGCCAGGATCCGCACGGTGTGGACCCCGTCGGGCAGCTCGTCCAGTGGTAGCTCCACCTGGTTTGACTCGGGGACCGTGACCGGTTCCGCAAGATTCACGCTGCCCCCGCTCGGCAGTCGAACGCGTGCCGTCACGTAGACCTTCAACGCCGGCTCCGGGATATGGACGGTGACGCGAAGGCGGGCGTCTTCACCGATGCTGATCGGTGCGCTCACCGCCTCGGGGTGGGCCGGCATCTCCGTCTCGCCGGCTTCGTCGATCAGCACGACGTCTTCGACGGTGATCGCTGATCGCTCGGTAGGCACCTGTCCGCCGCGCGGGCGCGCAGCTTGTGGCTCGCCGACCGGCTCGGCGGAGGCCGCCGCCTCGGTGGCCACGCGATGCATCCATCTGCAGGCCTCGACGCAGTCCCAGTTCGGCCAGACTTGCTGGGGCGGGGTGTCCTCGACCTCGGCTTGCCCCACGGCGAGCTGCCGTTCACCGTCACGTCGCTCGAAGTTGACAGCGAACGACGCAACCGGCTCCCATTCTGGGCCGGACGCGTCCCTGGCGGTCGGCGAGCCGCCGGCACGCTTCAGCTGCATCCGCGCCTCGTCTTGCCAGCCGGCGATGTCCTCGAGCGTCGGCCGCGGCAGTTTGGTGCGGGTCATCGCCTTGAGGACCACCGCCCGCTCTTCGAGCACAAGCTCGAGCCAGCTCGTGATGCCGCTTCTCTCGAGCGCCCGTCGGTGCCTGGCGTCCAGCCCCAGGGCTTCGAGCTCATCCATCGTCGTACGCTCCTCCCAGGCCAGGACGGTGGTGCGGACTGCAACGTCCGCACCACCGCGTTCGCGGCCTAGGCGTCCGGATTCCAGAACTCGTAGTCGTCCTCGTCGACCTCGAACCCCGCGATGACGCTGAGCACATGGTCGCAGCAGTGGAGCTGGTAGCGGGCTCCGACGTCATACAGCGTGCCGCAATCGCCTGCGCCGACGGTGCCCGCCGGGACCAGGACGAAGTGCTCGATGCAGCGCGTGTCGCAGCCCCTCCACTCGAGGTCGAACCTCCCATCCGCCAGCCGGTCGCGAAGGTTGAAGCCCGCCCCTGCACCGATCGGGGTGAAGCCATAGTCGAAGCACCATCGACCCGCCATGCACAGCCAGAGGCGCCCGCGGAGCTCGACTCGGTAGCGGATCTGAAAGTCGTCCTTGATGCTGATGATGGGCGGGTCGACCTCCCTGCCTTGCATATCGAGAATGTCGGCGTCCCACAACGCTTCGAGCGGGTCCTTCGGGATCCTGAGCACCGTCCTGCCGTCCAGGTAGTCCGGGTCGTCGGGCCAGCACTCCGATTCCCGGTGACATGGCTGGCGCGGCCTGCACGGCTTGCAGCGGCGGGGGTCGTACTCGGGTGTGGACATCCGAGGCTCCTTCGATCGACGGTGCTGCCATCGCGGCAGCGGCACGCGACCGATGATCGACGGCTCCGATTAAGTGCGAGTGGCCACGGCGCTTAACCCACGGCGCCGAGGACGCTTAAGGTGAGGATTCGCCTGCACTTCACGGGCGAAAACCGGAGCGCCCCGGGTTTTCGGACAGATCCACCAGGTTGTGCTGGTAGGCCGAGGAGACAGCCTGGGTGCGGCTGTGAACGCCGAGCTTCCGGAAGACATGGCCGGTGTGCGTGCTGATCGTCTTCGGGCTGAGCATCAGCCTCTCGGCGATCTCCCGCTGGTCGAGACCTTCGACCAGGAGCCGCAGCACCTCCCTCTCGCGGGCCGTGAGATCGAAGTCCTCGAGCCGCTCGACGCTCTCGTCGCGATCGACCAGCCGGCGGACGCGGGCGCACAGCTCCGCAGGATCCACCGGCTCGGCGAGGTAGTCGTCGGCGCCGATCAAGAGGCCTGCGACGCGGTCGAACGACTCCGTGCGCAGATGGGAGATGAGGACGATCGGCAACGAGGGCCCCAGCTCGCACCGCAGCCGGTGGCACACCTCGTAGCCGCAGATCCCCGGAAGCTCGACTTCGAGCAGGACGAGACGGGGGGTGGCCTCGCGGGCCGCTTGCAGCGCGGCCTCGCCCGACGACACCGTCGCGGCCGGATAGCCGGCGCCTTCCACCTCTGCGGCCATCTGGTCCGCCTCGTGCTGGTCGCCCAGCACAACAAGGACACTGCCTGCACGCACGGCTGGAGTCACGAGCGTGTGCCCTCCCTCGCCCCGGGATCGAAGCATTCGTACCATAGGGCCCGCGTGACGGTCAAGGCCCGCATGCCCTAGGGCAAGCGCCCCGTGCGGATCCTGTAGATGCCGGTGGTCGGCGGACGCCGTGGACCGTACAGTCGCAACCACACTGCCGGGGGGCGGTGGGGAATCGCCGGAAATGACGACAGTCGAGGTGCGCCGCTTGCGCTGATCGAGTCGACGCGGGCCCTGATCGAGGGCCGGCGCTTCACTGACGCAGCGCACGTACTCGGGGTGTTCCTGACCGACGCCCCCGCCGGGGCTTCGGCCCCGATCGCCCGTTCGCTGCGAGAGCTCTGCGCGGCGGCGGCAGAGCACCGGCGCACCGGGGACCAGCTCGACGCCCGCTGTCGGGCACACCGTGCCGCCGAGCGGGAGCTGCGCCCGGTGCTCGAGGCGATGCTCGCCTCGTGGCAGGTCGCCCTCGAACCGAGCACCGAGCCCGCCCGCCGCCCGGCCGCAGCACGCGTAGCGATCGTGGAGGCGCCGCGCACCGCGCCGGACGTGGAGGTCAGGGTGCTCGGTCCCCTCGATGTGGCGATCCACGGCCGGCGCGTCGAGCGCTGGGGCAGCATGAAGGCGCGGGCGATCTTCCAGTATCTCATCATCCACGCCGATCGGCCCGTGCGCCGGGAGGTGCTGATGGAGACGTTCTGGCCCGGGCACACTCGCGACTCGGCTCGCAACAACCTGAACGTGGGCGTGTACAACCTGCGCCGCACGCTCGGCGGCTGGCCCGGTGATCACTACATCCGCTTCGCCGACGGCTGCTATGCGCTCGACCCGGAGCTCGGCTGGTGGATCGACCGGGACGAGCTCCTGCAGGCCTTTGCGCGCGCCGGAGAGCACCGCCGCACCGGCGGCGCCCGAGAAGCGATCGAGGCTTACCGCGAGGGGCTCGCGTTGTACCGCGGGCCGATGCTCGATGACGACTCGTTCTCTGAGTGGCACCTTGACGAGCAGCGGTATCTCGAGGACGTCCGCCTCGCGGCGCTCGAGCAGGTGGGAGAGCTTCATCTCGAGCTCGGCGATCCCGTCGAGGCCGAGCGCGCCGCGCGGGAGGCGCTCGCAACCGACCCGTGCCGCGAGTCGGCCCACCGGCTGATCATGCGCTGTTACGCCTGCGAGCATCAGCACCACCTCGTCTCGCGCCAGCTCAAGATCTGCACGAAGACCCTCCGCCGCGAGCTCGGGATCACGCCGGCGCCCGAGACCATCCAGGTGTTCGAGTCGCTTACGAACCGCGCCTCGCCGGCGCGCTAAGCACGAGCCCCGCGCATCAGGCGACCGCGCTCACCCACGATCACGTCAGACCGCGACGACTCGGCCGCGGGGCGTCTCCAGATCGAGGGCCATGATCGTGACCGACTCGCAGTCGTAGTAGTACGTCGGCCAGCGGCTCCCAGCCAAGCCGCTCGTAGAAGACTCTCGCCGTCGTCGCATACAGGTACACGCGGGTGAACCCCATCGCTGCAGCCGCAGCTTCCGCGTGCGCCATCAACATCCGGCCGACGCCGTGTCCCCGGCGCGTCGGGACGACGAAGGTGTACGCCACCCACGGTGTCAGGTGTGCCAGGTCAGGGCTGTCAGGCATGTCGTGCTCGACGAGACACACGGAGCCGACCGGGATGTCTCCATCGAGTGCCACGAACGTCGACGGTAGGGAGTCGCGCCCCATCTCGCCACGTAGGCTCGAGGTCCAGCTCTCCAACGACCCACCGGGAACCTTGGCGCCCCACTCATCCCAGTGCCAACGGCCGATGACGTCCACAAGGTCCGGATGATCCGCGACGTTCACAACGCGCATGCTCAACCGCGACCCCTACTCGGCGTGGAACCGGCAGTCGCGCTCGCCACGTGTCCGAACGCTTGCGCTGAGCGTATTGATGGTTGCGGCCCTGACCTGGCTCGTCATTCCCACGCTGACTCGTCTCCTTGGAACTGGCTGACTTCACCAGCAAGTCGATCCGCGACGACAAGCTCCTCGGTCTCCTCGACAGAATCGACCGCGATCAGATCCGCGACTTCAGCTTGAGAATACGTGAGTACGAGGCCCTGAGGTCGGCGAGGGGGATCGCCCCAGAGCGGGCTGCACCGAGCACGGCGTCGTAGGCTGCCCTTGAGGTCGCGCCGGGGCCTGTGACGAGGAGCAGGTCGACGCCGACCCGCGCGCTTCGGACGGCCAATGTGCTCGGGCGGGTTCGGCGTACGGCGGCAGCGGAGGTGAGCGAGTCGGTGATCGTGACGCCGCCGAACCCGAGGTCATGGCGAAGGAGCGTCCGCGCGATCGCTCGTGACCATGCGGCGGCTCGGGGTGAGTAGGCCGGATAGATCGCTGTCGACAGCATGACGACCGGGCGCAGCGACCTCCTCAACGCAACGTCGTAGGGAAGCAGCCCGTCGATGATCTGCTTCCTGCCTGCCCGGATCCGCACGAGCCCTTCGTCCGTCGAGACGGCGCTCGCGCGGCCAAGCCCCGGGAAGTGCTTCAGCGTCGGAAGGACGCGCCCCGCCTCCAGTCCCTGGCTGAAGGCTGCCGCATCCGTGGCCACGGTGTACCGGTTGGTGGCGAAGGCTCGATGCTCGGCCTCGATGAAGTTCAACGGTGAACGCGGCACGTCGGCCACGGGGGCAAGGTCGAGGTTGACGCCGGCCGCACGCAGCGCGATGCCAACCCGGCGGGCGACCGCCACGACGTGTGCCCTCGATCTCGTGCCGAGCTCCTCGGCCGACGCGTTCGGTGGCGCCCAGGGTAGGCGCCTGACGAGCCCGCCCTCCTGGTCGGCCGCGATCAGCAGCCGCGGCTGGCCGCCGGCGCGTGCCGCCGCCTGGAGCCGTGCAGTCAGGCGGCTGAGCTGGAGAGCGCTCCGAACGTTGCCGGAGAAGAGAATCACGCCCCCGACCTGGCCGGCCCTGATGCGGGCAAGGAGGGTCCGCTCGGCCGTCGTCGCCGCGGAGGGCGACGATCATCCGCTGCCCGACCATCTGCGCCCGAGTGGGAGCAGCCGCGGCGTCGGAACCCGAGGCCGACGTCATCGCGCCCCCCGGTAGAGCCATGCAGCCGATCAGCGCGAGTCCGAGGGCGACCGAGAACGAGAGCCGTTTGGACAACCCTCAGATCATACGGATGACCCCGCAGACGGAGCCGCGCCTCGCCGCGCACTCACGGCAACCCCGAACTCGACTTCGGAGAACTACGTGGTGCGACTACGGCCGCCAAGGTCTGGTTGCCTCCAACACTGCCGCCGGACACAATCGCCGCATGGCGACACCGGAGATCCGGTACGCACGAAGCAGCGGAGTCGCGATCGCGTACCAAGTCGTGGGCACCGGCGACACCGACCTGGTCTACGTGCCGGACTACATGTCGAATCTCGTCTTCGGGTGGGAGTATCCGAGGTGGCGGGACTTCTATCTGCTGCTCGCCGGCCGTTTCCGGCTGATCCTGTTCGACAAGCGTGGCACGGGTCTGTCCGACCACGGCGGCCAGTTCGCCACGCTGGAGACGCGGATGGAGGATCTCCACGCCGGGACCCGACGCCGCGGGATCGGCCCGCACAGTGATACTCGCCTCGCACGAGGGCTGTGGGATGGCCGCCCTCTACGCCGCCACGTACCCGGAGCGGACTGCCGCACTGGCGCTCTTCCACCCTACGGCAACGGGCGACGGGCTCGACAATGCCGAGGTCGCCATCACGCTGGCGGATGTCCGCGACCGCTGGGGGACCCACGCTCTGGCTGACGAGATCATGCGCGACG
>CAWEIZ010000004.1:0-57088 GCA_963809325.1 uncultured Actinomycetes bacterium | reverse complement strand
ACGCCGACGACCACGTTCAGCGCGCTGCCGTCCTTCACGGGCGCAGCGACCGCGACCTTTCGGACGCCTCGGGCGAGGTAGGGCGCGAGCGTCTCGCGGAAGCGGAACCGGCCGGAGCACTCGAGCACGAGCTCGACGCCGAGGTCGCCCCAGGCAACCGCGTCAGGGGTCGATTCCGCCGACCAGCCGATCTGCGTCCCATCGATCGCAAACCCATGATCAGCGACCTCTATGGTCCGCGGCCAGCGGCCGTGAACCGAGTCGAACTCCAGCAGGTGCGCGCCCGTCTCGGGTCCGCCCTTGACCTCGTTGACGTGGACGAACTCGAAATCATCCCGATCCCAGCCGGCTCGCAGCGCCAAGCGGCCCATCCGCCCGAACCCGTTGATCCCGATCCGGACGCGGTCGGTCACACCGCCTCCGCTCGCGCGGGGCCTACGAGCATCGCCAAGTGTGCGAGGGCGCCTGGCCGCACCGAGTAGTACGCGAAGTTCCGCTGCTGCCGGCGGTCGACAAGGCCCGCCTCCCGCAGGATCCGAAGGTGATAGCTGACCGTTGGCTGCGTCAACCCAAGCGGCGCGATCAGATCACAGACGCAGACAGCGTCTGGCGCAGCTGAAGCAAGGCGGTGAAGGATCCTCACTCTCATTGGCTCGGCGACCGCCTTCAGCAACCTTGCGAGGGCATCTGCCTCACCATCGCTCAGTACGGAGCCGACAAGCGGTGTCTCGCACTGCTCGATCAAGTTTGGTCTCGCCACGCCAAACCCAGCATAGACGATCGCCTATATGGAGGCATGTCGATGCGGTGTGACTCTGGTGAACGACCGGCGTCGCCCGCATCGTGAAGAGCTGGTATCGCTACGCGGCCGTCACGGAGGCGCATCGGTTTGCGCGTAAGCACTCGCGCACCTCGCGGAAGGCGATCGTCTGCACCATCGAGCGGACCGGTGCGTCGTCATAGCGCTCCAGGATGGCGTCGGCGCAGCCGCGGATCTCCTCGGCCGAGTGAGTGTCTCCAAACTCGCGGTCGAGGTCGGGCAGCATCCGCGCCAGCCGTATCTCATGCGCTGTGCGATCCTCGCGCACCGCGTCCAGACGAGTGTCTATGAAGTCGCGCACCCGGCGTTCGAGGTCGTCTCGGATCCGCCGCACCTCCTCGATACTCGCCCAACGCGGGTCGGGGATCTCCCAGTCCTCGACACGAGCGGGAACATAGGGGCACCCGCCACCGCACCCCAGCGTGATCGCCCAGTCGGCGCGCAGCTGCATCTCCAAGTCAAGTCGCTTCGGCCGTTCATCAGAGATGTCGATGCCAACCTCACGCATCGCCCCGACCACCTCCGGCCACGGCGCATCCGCGGGCACCTGTCCAGCCGACTCGGCCCCGACATCAGCCGGTGCGTACTTCCGCCAGAACGCCTGCGCCATCTGGGAGCGGCCAGCGTTATGGGTACACACAAACAGGACGTACTTCAAAGCTCACCTCCAGCCGAGTGGGCGCCTACGGCCATACCGCTCCGGTGAAACTGCCCCAGACCAGACGCTCGGCCATCGACTACCCGGCCTCAGCCAGCACGGCCGGTTCGACCAGGCTGTGCAGATGCTCCATCGCCCGCCCGCGAACCCGGAAGTAGGCGAACGTGCCCCGCTTCTCCCGCTCGAGCAGCCCCGCCTCGGTGAGCTGCTTGAGGTGGTAGCTGACGGTGGGCTGGGCGAGACCGAGCTGATCCGTGAACTCACACACGCACACCGCCTGACCGCCCGCTCGCAGCAGAATATTCAAGATCCGAAGCCGATGGCGATCGCCAAGAACCCGAAACAGACGCTCCAACTCAGCCGCCTCGCTATCGGACAACGAGGAGCCGGCGAGTGGGGTGCAGCAGTTGATCGTCGGCAGTCGCTTCATCTCCCAACCCGAGCATATCGAAAACAATCAGTATTGTCCAACATGGATGCAACGCGCGATGCACATGGGCACAGCAGATCGGCGGCCACCCACCAATCAGCCGCGTCTCACACGCTGCGAGATCCGACACCGAGAGCACCGCCTGGAGAGCCTCGCGGCGCCCGCTGCCACCACCACAGTCGGGCCGGCCCCGGGAGCGGCGTCCAGTTCGCTTCAAGCCCCAGCCATCCACCACCGATTATCCGCCTAAAGCCCGCCGACCTACGGCGGTCGATCCCCTAGCAATCATCATGACCAACTTCACACCTGACCCGATGCACCTCAGTGACACCGACGCCCAGTTGGCCAGGGTGATCGCCATGACCGTGCGGAATGCGATGGAGGACTTTTCACGTTGCCCATCTGGACGACGCTCAGATGGCCGAGCTCAACCCGATCATCCGAAACGCGATCGCCACGGCCCTGCATGCCATCACCAACGCTGACGATCCCCGCTGCCGGCAGTTCCTTTCGTTTCAGCAGCTGCTCGTCCCGGATTATTGGGTACGGCCGGAACTGCTGCCGGACATAACGGAAATCAGTGCCGCTGGGGCCGCGAGTTGAGAACGACCAGTCGGGCATGGAGCCGCCGTCGCAGAGCGCGGAATCACACCAGGCGCACTTTTGCTCGATGCGAGCCGACGCTGGCCAGGCGGTTGGCGGCCGGCCGGAGCCTCAGCCGATCCGCTCCGCCAGCTCGACGATGATCCCCTCCGGGCCGCGGACGTAGCAGAGCCGGTAGATGTCTTCGTAGCGCTCCACCTCGCCGACGAGCTCCGCGCCGCGGGCTCGCAGGCGAGCGACGACGTCGTCGATGTCGTCGACTGCGAATGCGAGATGGCGGATGCCCGGGGTGTTCGCCGGCGCGTGCCGGTCGCCGCCCCGGCCCGGCGGAGTGTGGAACTTCGACAGCTCGAGTCGTCCGTGGCCGTCCGGAGTCTGCACGCACGCGAAGTCCGTGCGGACGCCCTCGAGCCCCACGATGCGGTCCACCCAGTCGCCCTCGACCGACCCCTCGCCCTGCAGCTCGAGTCCGAGCTCGGCGAAGAACGCCGTCGCGGCCGCGAGGTCGTCGACCACGATGCCCACGTGATCCATGCGTTGGATCGTCATGCGCTCGACGGTAGCAGGACGACTGTCCGACCGAGGTCAGGCCGGAGGTTCGATTCCTACCAGGCGCATGGGCGAGCTGTGGGAGCTCATGGGGCTTGGCTTCGCCGGCGCGCGATCAGCTCGCTGCGGCGGGAGACGAACACCGCTCCGGCGATCATGGAGACCCCGGCCACCGTTGTCAGCCCCGCGATCGCCAGGCTCCCCCACTGGGATCCGACTGCGATCACGCCGATCCAGAACATGCCGGCGCCGATCGCGATCTGGGCCAGCCGGCCGATCAGGGTGCCGCGGGCGAACACGACCGCCCCGGCCAGTGCGGCCGCTAGCCCCATGCCCCAGGCTTCGGCGTCGGCTGCGGCGGCGATGCCGAGGAAGGCGCCGGCAGTGGTTGCGTCGGCCAGCAGCGACGGCCACATGGCCGCCGGTCGCATCGCACGGCGGTCGAGGGCGAGCGCCACGGCCGTGAAGGCGGCGGCCAGCCCGACCGCGACAACGGCCACCCATCCCGGCCACTCGGTGATGTCCCGGTCCCACCCGTCGATGCTCGACACCAGCGCGTCAACCGCGAGCGCGCCGACCGCGAGCGTTGGCGCGAACATGGTCAAGAGCGGCTGCCGGTAGCGCCACACGGCCAGCGCTCCAGCGCCGAGCAGCGTGAGCTCGATCGAGGCTCGGCCCCACCAGTGGGCACCGAACGACGATCCGCCCAGGATGTACAGGATGGCGCCCGCCGCCACTCCCGCATACGCCACGGCGATCACCGAGAACGCAGCGTCGAGGAACGCAATCCCACGCCTGTGCAGCACTTCGGCGGCGAGCGTCGCCACCGCCACCCAGGCTGCCGCCAACCCGAGCAGGCCGGGTGCGCCGGCCGCTGAGGTGACGAGCGTGGCCCACCAGATCCCCGCCGCGCTCAGAAGCAGCGTGCCGGCGACCACAATCGCCAGTCCCGCGCGAGAAAGGCCGACAGGCGCGGCAGGCGCGGCGACCCCGGTCAGATCGCGCCACAGCGCCTCAGCGCGCTCGGGCTCGATGCGGTGGCGTGCGCAGGCAGCCAGAAACTGGTCACGGTCACCGAACCCGGAGAGCTCCACCGGCGGCGCCCGGCTCGGGGTCTCGCGTCTCGATCGCCACGGCGACTCCTTTCGCCTTCAGCGTAGTGCCGCCGACGCCGGGCGCATCGGTGTGGCCACGGATTCCCAAACGCGGGTCTCCCGCAAGCGCCGGGGTTCGATTCGCGCGACTCAGACTGCGATAACCGCCCGGCAGCGGTCGTCTCGGCAGGCACTCCCGCGTCTCGCGATAGGCGAGCGTCCCGACGACGACCTAACCGGCGCGTCGGCGTAACGCTCGAGAATGGCATCGGCGCACGCCCGGATCTCCTCGGCCCCATGGGTCCCTCCGAACTCCCGGTCGAGGTCGGGCAGCATCCGCGCCAGTCTGATCTGGTGCGCCGTCCGGTCGCCGCGGACGGCATCCAGGCGATGGTTGACGAAGTCGCGTACGCGCCGATCGATCTCGTCTCTGATCTCGCGGACCTCGGCGATCGGCCTGCCGTGCGGGTCCGGAATGTCCCAGTCGTCGACACGGGTCGGCACGTACGGGCAGGTGCCCTCGCATCCGAGCGTGATCGCCCAGTCGGCATGGAGCTGCATCTCGAGGTCGAGCTTCTTCGGACGCTCCCGGGAGATGTCGATCCCGATCTCGCGCATCACCTCGACGACCTCGGGCCATGGCGCTGTAACGGGACTCTGGCCCGCGCTTTCGGCGCGCACGTCCGGCGGGGCGTGCCTCCGCCAGAGCGCCTGCGCCATCTGTGACCGTCCGGCGTTGTGGGTGCAGACGAAGAGCACGTACTTCACGGTGATACCTCCTCCCGGCGGGCGAGGTCCGCCAGCAGGACGTCGACTCGCGTTGCAATGTCGTCGCGTATACGGCGCACCTCGTCAACGGGCCGGCCCGATGGGTCGTCGAACTCCCAGTCCTCGTAGCGCTTCCCCGGGATGAAGGGGCACTCGTCGCCGCAACCCATGGTGACGACCAGGTCGGCCCACTGCGTGTCATCCCCGTCGAGCTTGTGCGGCTCCCGGCCTGCCAGGTCGAGTCCCACCTCGCGCATCACGTCGACCACCTCGAGATGGATGTGGGCGGCGGGGCGGCTCCCGGCCGAGCGGGCCTCGTGGCGGCCGCCGGCCGCCCGCTCGAACAGCGCCTGGGCCATCTGCGACCGCCCGGCATTCTGGATGCAGACGAAGAGCACGTGACTCATGGCGAGCCCTCCTGCCCCGACACGACCTGGTAGGCGATCGCGGCGGCCGCCGTGCCGGCGATCGGCGCCGCCAGATAGGCCCAGATCAAGGTGAAGTCGCCGGCCGCGATCGCCGGTCCGAGCGATCGGGCTGGGTTCATCGATGCGCCGGTGATCGGCCCCCCGAACATCGCGTCGAGGCCGACGGTGCCGCCAACGGCGATCGCCGTCGCCTCTCCGACGGTCCGCGCGTCGGTCGCCACAGCCATGATCACGAACATGAGGAAGAACGAGAGCACCGCCTTCCACAGGAACGCCTGGCCGTTGGAGCCGGCCGGGAGCGTGGCGCCCACATGAGCGACGTCGCCCAGCGAACCGCGCAGCACGAGCGCCGCTGCGAGGGCTCCCGCCAGCTGCGCCGCCCAGTAGGCGAGGACGCGCGTGGGCGGGAAGTGGCGGCTCACGGCGAACGCGAACGTCACCGCGGGGTTGAAGTGCGCCCCGGAGATGTGGCCGACGGCGTAGATCATGATCATGATCACGAGGCCGAAGCTGATCGCGACGCCGACGTGGCCGAGCGCATGGGTCTGGTCGTCGACCATGATCGCTCCACAGCCGGCGAAGACGAGCGCGAAGGTCCCGATCGCCTCGGCGACCAGCGAACGCGCGACGGCCGTCATGGGATGCGGTCACTCCGGCGCTCGACGAGCAGCTCGTCGCGCCACACGCCGTGGTGCTTCCGGTCGCCGAGGACCCGGAACAGGCGCTCGAGCTCGGTCGCCTCCCCGTCCGAGAGGGACGCCCCCGCGAGCGGCGTGCAGCAGTTGATGACAGGCAGTGGCTTCATGCCTCCACTCTATCGAACTTCATAAGTATTTGCGAACGTGGATACGATGTGGTAAAGATCGAGAACATTCGATCTATGGAGGTCACCCTGTGAACACGTTCCACCTCTCGCTCGACGTGCCCGACCTCGACGGCGCCGTCGCCTTCTACACCGAGCTCTTCGGGCACGAGCCGGCCAAGCGGAAGCCCGACTACGCGAAGTTCGAGCTCTCCGACCCGCCGGTCGCGCTGGCGCTTCAGCAGGCCGGGCGGCCCGCCCTCTCGCACCTCGGGATCCGGGTCGACTCCACCGGCGAGGTCGAGGCGGCCGGCAGCCGCCTGAAGGACTCCGGCCTCGTCACGCTGGAGGAGCGCGACACCGCCTGTTGCTACGCCCGCCAGGACAAGGTCTGGGTGGCCGACCCGGCCGGGAACCGCTGGGAGGTGTACACCGTCCTCGACGACATCGACGCCGAGGACGACCACCCGCACGTCGAGAGCGCCTGCTGCACGCCGACGGCTGACGACGCCGACGCCTGCTGCGCCGGGAGCCGGCGGTGACCGCCGCGACCACACGCATCTCGGCCGTGCCGACCGACTCGCCGGCGTGCGCGCTCGGCGGCTCCGACCGCGCTGTTCGTCAGGCCGAATGGGCCGCCCTGCGAGCGCCCGCGCGGATCGGCGAGCACCGGACAGCGTCGACGCTCACGACCGCCTGGCGGCGAGACGACTCCGTGCAGCGTGAGATCGAGCGTCTGGTCGCAGCCGAGCACGAGTGCTGCCCGTTCTTCGACTTCGAGCTCACGATGGGCGAGAGGACCATCACACTGGTCACGACGTTCCCCGACGGCATGTCACCGGAGACCTGGGAGTGGTGACTCCCAGGCTGCGCACAGAGGAACGTGTGCATCTCGCGTGGAGAGGGTATATCCAGGCCAGGCGACGGCGCCTAGAATGGTGTCTGCACCAGGGAGAATTCGTCGATCTCGCTGGGGCACAGGGTCGACGAATCAAACGCAGCAGCCGGGAGGCCGCGTGCGGCGCGTCCTCGAGCACACCATCGATATCCACGCGACGCCGGACCAGGTGTGGGAGGCGCTCACGGGGTTCGACGCGTACGGCGGCTGGAACCCGTTCATGCGCCGCGTGGCGGGGGCTCCTGAGGTCGGAAGCCGGCTTCGGATCGAGCTCAGCCCGCCCGAGGGCCGGCGGATCGTCGTGTCGCCGTCGGTTGTGGTGGCAGATCCGGCGCGCGAGCTGCGCTGGCGGGGCGCGCTTCCGCTGGGGCTCTTCACGGGCGAGCACGCCTACCTGATCACGCCCGCCGAGTCCGGCACGCGCGTCGTCCATCGCGGCTGGTACCGAGGACTGCTCGTGCGGATCTTCGGCTCCGTGATCGACCGCACCGGCCGCGGGTTCGAGCACATGCACCGCGCGCTCAAGGAGCGGGCCGAGGAGCTGTCGCCACCGATGATCGCCGCGCTGCCCATGCTGAGCAGCACCGAGCTCGGCATCCGCGGGTTCGAGGTGCACGGCTCGACGCTCCTCACCGAGGCCGCGCGCGTCGTCGCATCCGTCCTCGGAGTCGAGCGGGTCGGCGTGCTCGGCCTCGCCCGCGACGGGGAGACGCTCGTCCTTCGCGCAGGGGTCGGCTGGCCGCCGGGTGGTCTCGGCCGCGTGCGCGCGACGGCGGGGGACGGAACCCCCGCCGGGTATGCGCTCCTTCACGCCGAGCCCCTCGTCACGCGCGACGTGGCGGCAGACCCGCGCCTGCGTACCCTGGGCGCCGCGGAGACCGCCGGGATCGTCGGCGGCATGGCCGTCCGGATCCAGGACGGCGGCCGGCCGCTCGGCGTGCTCGATGCGTGGACGCGGACACCACGCGAGTTCGCCTCGGCGGAGGTCGCGTTCGTCGAGGCGGTCGCCGGCGTCCTCGCCCCGGCGCTTGCCGTCGGCGCCAGCGAGGCCCGTGGCTCGGCGGCGGTGGCGGCGCTCCTGGCAGCCGCCGAGGCGGAGCGCGTCCGGGTCGCAACGGAGCTCCACGACGACACGCTCCAGACGCTCACAGCGATGCGGCTCACGATCGACCGCCTCGCGGCAGCCTGGCAGCGGGGAGACGAGACCGCCGCCAAGCAGGCTGTGGAGGGCGCGCGCCGGATGGTGAGCGATGCAATTGAGCGCACCCGCCGGCTGGCCTTCGAGATCGTGCCCCCGCTCCTGGCCGAGGGAGGCGTGGGCGGCGCCCTGCGCGCGCTCCCCGAGGCGTTGGGGATGACCGCCGACGTCACGACCGATGTCGTTACGACCCGGCACGCCTCGAGCGGCGAGCTCCTCTGCTACCGGACGGTCGAGGAGCTTCTGCGGAACGCGCGCGACCACGCCGACGCCCGCCGCATCCGCGTCGAGGTGCACGAGCACCTCGGCGAGCTGGCGGGTGAGGTGGCCGACGACGGCGTGGGCTTCGATGTGAGCGCGGTGCTCGACGATCCGGCCCGGCTCGGACTCCTCTCGCTGGCGCAGCGGCTCGATTCCGTGGGCGGGCGGATGACGATCCAGTCATCCCCAGGCGCCGGCACCCGCGTGAGGTTCGGGATCCCGCTCAGGTGACCGGGGGTCGGGCGTGCCGGGCGTGGCCGCACGTCCCCGTCGTACACGCGACCACCATCTCGACCGTCTGCTCGGGCGAGTCCGAGATCTGGAGCAGGTCGAGGTCGTCCTCGGAGACGTTGCCGGCCGCCACGGCGGTGTCGCGAATCCAGTCGGCCAGCCCTGACCAGTAGCGCCTGCCGTAGAGCACGGTCGGGAACATCTGCACCTTGTGCGTCTGGATCAGCGTGAGCGACTCGAACATCTCGTCGAGCGTCCCGAACCCGCCCGGGAAGACGACGAACGCCTCCGCGTACTTGACGAACATCGTCTTTCGCACGAAGAAGTACCGGAAGTCGAGCGCAAGGTCGAGATAGCCGTTCATGTGCTGCTCGTGGGGCAGCTCGATGCCGGCGCCGATCGAGGTCCCGCCGGCCTCGCGGGCGCCCTTGTTGCAGGCCTCCATGATCCCCGGGCCGCCCCCGGTGATGACGGCGTACCCGGCCCGCGCGAACTCCGCTGCGGTCGCCTCGGCGGCGGCGTACATCGGGTCACCCGGCTTCGTGCGAGACGACCCGAACATCGACACGGCCAGCCCCACCTCGGCGAAGGCGTCGAACCCGGCCACGAACTCCGACGTGATCCGGTGGATCCGCCACGGATCGGTGTGGATGAACGCGGCGTCCTGGCGGCCGAGCAGCCGCTCGTCCTCGGTGGGACGGTGGCCTGGCTCGATCGCGTCCGACATCGCGCTCGAACGGTACCGCACGACCCCCGCGGGGAGGTCGCCGGAGGGGGTGCGTCCACCCGTTCCGGAGGGTAGAATGGGAGGCATGGACGCCCTGACCGCGAAGGTGACCCGCGATGCCGAACCTGCCCCGGATCCCGAGGACAGTACGACGGCGCCAGCGCGCGCCGCAGCGGCCGGTCGAGCGCTCCGAGCCTCGGATCGCTGAGATCGAGGCTGCCGGCCTGCGCTGGCTGCAGCTGGAAGAGCCGACCGCCGTCGAGACCGCCTGGCTGGCGCAGAACTTCGAGTTCCACGAGCTGGATCTCGAGGACGTGCTCTCGACCCGGCAGCGGCCCAAGATCGACGAGTACGACGACTACATGTTCATCGTGCTCCACGTGCCCCACTACAACAAGGAGCGGGCGCGGCTCGACGCGGCCGAGCTGAACGTCTTCATCGGCCACGACTACATCGTGACGCTGCCCAACGTGCGGCTGAAGCCGCTCGGGCGCCTGTTCGCCCAGCTCGAGGACAATCAGGAGCGGCGCGAGGAGTACTTCGGCAAGGGCTCGGGATACGTCCTCTACGAGATCCTCTCGGAGCTCTTCGACTACTGCTTCCCGATCCTCGACAAGATCGGCTTCAAGCTCGACCGCATGCGCGAGGCGATCTTCACCGAGCGCCGCTCCGAGGACGTCGTCCGCGACATCTCCGACGTGAAGCACGAGATCGTCTCGTACCGCAAGGTCATCAAGCCCGAGCGCTCGACGTTGCGGCTGCTCGAGCGCACGCGCTACCTGCCCGACGACCTCGAGGTCTACTTCGACGACATCGTCGACAAGGCCGAGCGCATCTGGGACCAGCTGGACAACTACAAAGAGGTGGTCGAGGCCCTCGAGCAGACCAACGAGTCGGTGATCGCCCACAACCAGAACGACATCCTCCGGCTGCTGACGATCTTCTCGGTCATCCTGCTTCCGCTGACGCTCCTGAGCGGCATCTTCGGGATGAACTTCAACCACATCCCGTTCTCGAACAACTACCACGGCTTCGTCGCCACCGTGACGCTCATGGCGGTCATCGCAGCGGTGATGCTCGCGTTCTTCCGCGTCAAGCGCTGGATATGACCGAGCGGCTGTGGGCGCCCTGGCGGATGGAGTACATCCAGGGCGGCGCCGACGCGTCCGGCTGCATCTTCTGCGACAAGCCGGCGGCGGGCGACGACGAGGCCAACCTGATCGTGCACCGGGGCGAGCAGGCGTACGTCCTCATGAACCTCTACCCGTACTCGAACGGGCACCTGATGGTGGCGCCGTACCGCCACGTCGCGGCGCCGGGCGACCTCGATGACGGCGAGCGCAGCGAGATGTGGGCCCTGCTCGACCGGTCACTCGCGGCCCTCACCGAGGTCATGGCCCCGCACGGCTTCAACGCCGGCATCAACGTCGGACGTGTGGCCGGCGCGGGCGTCGAGGACCACATCCACCTGCACGTCGTCCCGCGCTGGAACGGCGACACGAACTTCATGCCGGTGCTGGCGGACGTCAAGGTCATGCCCGAGCACCTCACGCGGACGGCGGCGAAGCTGCGTGCCGCATGGGGCGATCGACCCGCCTGAACTTTGCCGCTCCTAGGACTGAGCGTCTACATCGGCTGAACTCCCTGGGGCCAGGCCCCATTCGGGGCCTGGCCCCGGTGGTGGACCGCGACCGACACCGTCACAAATTGCGCACGATCGTCACGCGCACGCCATTTCTCGCGCACGGCGTCGCGCCGGGGTCAGACCCCGTGATACGTGTCACGCGAGGCGGTGCAGGTTTGTGACCTGGCCGCTCGTCCGAACCCCATGGGGCCAGGCCCCGTCCGGGGGCCTGGCCCCGGTGGTCGAGTCAGTCCTCGACCGTTCGGGCGAAGAGGATGTGGTCGCGCCAGGCGCCCGCGATGAAGAGGTACCGCGGTGAGAGCCCGATCTCGGTGAAATTGTTGCGGCGGAGCACCGTCTGCGAGGCGGTGTTGTCGACGAGCGTTGCCGCCTCGAGCCGGTGGAAGCCCGCCTGGCCGAACCCCCACTCGCAGACGAGGCCGACGGCGCGTGTGGCGATCCCGCGCCCGTTCATGCCCTCTGTGACCCAGTAGCCGAGGCCGGCGTTCTGGAAGGGCCCGCGCGTGATCCGCGAGACCGAGATGACCCCGGCGGGCTCGCCGCCGGCCTCGATCAGGAAGCGCTCGAGCCGGTCGGCGGCCCGCTCCCGCTCGAGCGCCTTCAGGTCACGCCGCTGCGAGGCCGAGGTGGCGAATCCGGCCGGCCGCGGCGGGTCGAACGGTTCGAGGAACTCCTGGTTTGCGATGTAGAGCGCCGCCAGCGTGTCGGCGTCGCGCACCTGCAGGGGACGGATGGAGACACTGGGTAGACTCATGCGGCGATGCTGGCGCCCTCCGTATTCAAGGCATACGACGTGCGCGGAATCGTGCCAGACGAGCTCGACGCGGACGGTGCATACGCAATCGCCTGCGGGTATGTCGCCGCGTTCGAGCCCAAGGTCATGGCGGTCGGGCGAGACATGCGCCTCTCGTCGCCCGAGATCGCGGCAGCAGCGATCCGGGGCGCGGCTGACTCCGGGGCCGATGTCGTCGATCTCGGCCAGATCGGCACCGAGATGCTCTACTTCGCGGTCGGGGAGTACGGCTACGAGGGCGGGCTCCAGGTCACGGCCTCCCACAACCCGGCGGCCTACAACGGCATGAAGATCGTCCGTCGCGGCGCGCTCCCGGTGGGCGGCGACACGGGGCTCGACCAGATCAAGGCCCGCGCGCTGGGCGATCCGCCCGAGCCGGCCGAGACGCGCGGGCAGGTGTCGGACCGGGACGTCTATCACGAGTTCCACGAGCGGGCGCTGGGGCTCATCGACGCCGGCGCGGTGCGGCCACTCACGGTCGTCCTCGACGGCGCGAACGGGATGGCCGGCCCGATGGTCGCGCCGATCCTCGAGCGGCTGCCGGTCACCGTGTTTCCCTACAGCCTCGAGCCCGACGGCCACTTCCCGAACCACGAGCCCAACCCGCTCCTCGAGGAGAACCGGACGTTCATCATGGGGAAGGTGCGTGAGCACAGCGCCGATCTCGGGATCGCCTGGGACGGCGACGCCGATCGCTGCTTCTTCATCGACGACACCGGCGAGTTCGTCCCTGGCGATCTCATCACCGCGCTGATCGCCCGGTCGATGCTCGAGAAGCATCCCGGGTCGCGGATCGTCTACGACCTGCGCGCGTCGTGGGCCGTGCGCGACACCATCACCGAGGGCGGCGGGACGCCGCTCGAGAACCGCGTCGGGCACGCCTTCATCAAGGCCCGCATCCGCAAGGAGGACGCGGTCTTCGCCGGCGAGGTGTCGGGCCACTACTACTTCCGCGACTTCTACTACTGCGACACGGGCGTCGTGCCGGCGCTGGTGATGCTCGAGCTGCTCTCGCACGCCGGGAAGCCGCTCTCGGAGCTGCTCGCGCCGTTTCGCGAGCGCTACCACATCTCGGGTGAGATCAACTCGACGGTGGCCGACGTGCCCGTGAAGCTCCAGCAGTTGAAGGAGCGCTACGCCGGCAAGGCGGTGCGGGTCTCGCACATGGACGGCATCTCGTTCGAGTTCGAGGACTGGCACTTCAACGTGCGCCCGTCGAACACCGAGCCCCTCCTCCGGCTCAACCTGGAGGCGCTCGACGGCCCGACGATGGAGGCGCGCCTTGACGAGGTGCTCGACCTGATCCGCGGGTGAGCGTGACCGACCGCAGGCCGCCGTTCCGGTTCGCGGTGCGCACGCGGGTCGGGTTCGACGAGACCGACGCTCAGGGGATCGTCTACTACGGCCGCTACATGCCCTACTTCGACCGGGCGCGCGTCGAGTACCTGCGCCATCTCGACCTGCTCCGGCCGGAGTCGGGCGGCGCCGAGTTCGTGATGCGCGCCCAGCACGTCGAGTACCACGCCCCCGCGCGGTTCGACGACGAGCTCGAGGTGTTCGTCCGCGTGCGCCGGCTGGGCCGGACGAGCGTGACGTGGGAGCTCGAGGCCTTCAACGCGGTAACGGACGAGCACCTCGCGACATCCACCCAGACCACGGTCTACGTCGCCGGCCGCCGGCCGGTGCGGGTCGACGAGAGCACTCGCGAGCGGGTCATCGCGTTCGACACGGCGGTCGAGTCGTGACCGTCACGGTTCTCGCCCAGGTCCAGCGGATCGTCGCCGGCAACGATCCGTCCGACGAGATCCTGCGCCAGGTCGTCGACCTTCTGCACGACAGCTTCGACAGCTACTCGTGGGTGGGGATCTACTTCGTCGAGGGGGACGAGCTGGCGCTCGGGCCGTGGCACGGGCCGCAGGCCACCGAGCACGTCAGGATCCCGGTCGGCCAGGGCATCTGCGGCGCGGCGGCCGCGAGCGGCGAGACCGAGATCGTCGACGACGTGAACGCCGACGACCGCTATCTCTCGTGCTTCCTCTCGACCCGGTCCGAGATCGTCGTCCCCATCGTCTACGACCGGCTCGTGGTCGCCGAGATCGACATCGACAGCGACGCTCCGGCCGCCTTCGGCGACGCCGACCGGGAGCTTCTGGAGCGGGTGGCGGCGCTCATCTCGGAGCACTGCCTGGTGGGCTGGGACACCGGCGGCGTCGACTGGGAGGCTCCGGAGAACTGGGATCAGCACGCCTGACCCCGACGTGGTAGAACTGCCTACCGTCTCGAGAGGAGGCTATCGATGGCAGACATGGCGGAGTCCGGGTCAGGTTCCAAGCTGTTCGTGCGCCAGTCCTCGGGGCTTGTGCGCAACGTCAGCGTCACGAACGCGCTCTTCTTCAACGTCGCCGCGTTCGTCGGCGTCGGCCTGACGCTCTACACGGCGTTTCTCACGCTCGCGTTCGTGCCGGTGTGGCGGTTCGCCGGGCTCTCCGAGTACGGCTGGGCGGCGATCATCTCGGGGGTCTTCTTCATCTTCCTGTCGCTGATCTTCGCGTCGCTCGTCTCGGTGATGCCACGCTCGGGCGGCGACTACGTCTTCACGAGCCGCATCGTCCATCCGTTCCTCGGCTGGATGGAGGGCTGGACGCTCGTCCTCGCCTCGGTGGCGATCATCGCGTTCGAGATCCCGCTCGTCCTGCGGAACCTCCAGATCACGGCGCGCATCATCGGCATCGGGGCCGGTGGGAGCTTCTTCAAGGACGCAAACACCTGGTTCACCGACTCAAGCGGTGCGATCACGGGGACGCCGGGCTTCATCGCGTCGCTGGTCGTGCTGGCGCTGATCGCAGGCGTCGTGCTCCTTCCGACTCGGTCCTTCCACCGGTTTGTGACCGCCCTCGCGGCGATGGGCGTCGCCGGGTTCGTGCTCATGTTCGTGTTCGGACTCCTCGCCACCAGCGGGAGCGACTTCCAGCACAACCTGCCGCAGTACACCGGCGGCGTGAACGGTCACGAGATCGCCCACGCCGCTGCCAAGGGGGGGTACCTGCCCGGCACAACCGACAGCTTCCTGAGCGACGTCTTCTCGCGGACGGTGTTCCCCTTCATGCTCGGGATCGTCTTCCTGAACTTCATCGGGTTCCAGTACTCGGCGTACATCTCGGGAGAGGTGCGCGGCAACGTGAAGCGCGGCGTGATGATCGCGCTGCTCGGGGCCCTGGCCATCGGCGTGTTCGCGAACTCGATCTTCGTCGACCTCCTGACCCGGCACTTCGGCTTCGACACCAACATCGGCTGGGGGCTCACCTACTGGGGCGGCACCGACCTGGCGCTCCCGATGGGCCAACCGAATTCCCTGCCGCTGCTTGCCACCGTCGCCAACTCGAGCCTGTGGCCGGTGTGGGCGTTCATCAGCTTTGCAGGCACCGTGTTCCCGTTCCTGCTCTGCCCCGTCTACATCAACTTCATCAGCCGGATCGGCCTCGCATGGAGCCTCGACCGTCAGCTGCCCGAGTGGTTCGGCGAGGTGAACGAGCGCATGCGGGCGCCGCTGAACGCGATCCTGGCCACGCTCGGCCTGACGGCGATCTTCCTCGTCCTCCAGAACTACTCGATCCTGCCCAACTCCATCGCTCCGCCGGTCGGCAAGCTGAACCTGGTCGCGACGCTCTGGTTCAGCATCTTCATGGCGGCGCTGACGTGGATCATGCCGGGAGTGAACGCGCTCCTTGTCGGCTGGCGGAGGCCGGACCTGATCCGCAGCGCCCCGTTCCGCCGGGCGCTGCCGTGGCTCGGGCTCGTCTGGCTGGTCTTCCCTCTGTGGATCTACGCCTTTGCCGCCGTGAAGCCGATCTGGGAGAACCTCACCGGCTCGGGAACGGGGAAGCTCGACTACCTGAACAACACCGGCATCACGGGTACGCTGATCGTGATCGCGATTGGCGTCGTGATCTACGTCGTCATGGCGCTGCGGAACCGGCGCGCCGGCGTTGACACGTCCCTCCTCTTCGCCGAGATCCCGCCCGACTAACGCGTGCGCATCTACCTTGCGAGCGACTTCCACGCGGCCGAGAAGGCGTGGCGGAAGTTCCTGAACGCGATCAAGCTGAACGTGTACAAGGCCGACGTGGCGCTGCTCGCCGGCGACCTCACCGGCAAGGCGATCGTCCCGATCGTGCGCACCGGCGCCGCGTACGAGGCCGAGCTCTTCGGCGTTCGCCGGCGGGCCGGAAGCGACGAAGAGCTGGCCGTTCTCCAGCGAGACATCGCCGACGTCGGCTTCTACTCGTTCATCGCGACCTCCGAGGAGGCCGAGCGGCTGGCGAGCGACCCGGAGGCCCGCGACGTCCTCCTGCACGAGCTGATGAACGAGCGCGTCGGCGCATGGATGGACCTGGCCGACGAGCGGCTCGGCGACGGCTCTGTTCCGCTGTACCTGATCCCGGGGAACGACGACGACTTCGGCATCGATCCGATCCTGAGCCGCGACGGTGCGTTCGCCCAGAACGTCGACGGCCGGGTGGTCGACATCCCCGGCGAGCTCCAGCTCCTGGCCTCGGGATGGTCGAACATCACGCCGTGGAGCACGCCCCGCGAGGAGCCCGAGGACGTGCTCGAGGCGCGGCTGGATGCCCTTGCAAGCCAGGTGCGCGACCCGCGCCGGGCCGTCTTCATGATCCACGTGCCGCCGCACGACTCGGGACTCGACACGGCGCCGATCCTCGACGAGAACCTTCGGCCCACGGTGTCGGCCGGCGACGTCCTGCGCGGCCCGGTCGGCTCGCAGGCGGTGCGGCACATCATCGAGCGGTACGAGCCGCTGCTCAGCGTGCATGGGCACATCCACGAGTCCGGCGGCGAGCGCCGCATCGGCCGGACGCTCTGCATCAACCCCGGCAGCGAGGCAAACCACGGCATCCTGCGCGGGTACCTGGTCGACATCGGCCCGGACGGCATCGAGCGCGCGATGCGCGTGGAGGGCTGACCAAGCGTGAAACATTGGCGACAGGCGCCGGTGTTTCAGGCCCAGGCGGCTTCGCGGACGTCCTCGGGGGCCTTCAGCCAGTAGCTCTCGCGCATCCACTCGAGGGCGGCCTCCAGGCAGTCGGCGTCCTCGATCCTGACCGTCACCCAGCCGTAGCGGCCGACGTAGCGGGCCTCGGAGACGTACGGCATCTCGAGCGCCACCTCGCGCTCCTCGCGCGTCAGCTTGAGCGTGACCGAGACCGGCGGGCCGTCGCCCAGTATGGCGAACATCGTGCTCCCGCCGCCCACCTTGAAGACGTGCGAGTCGGGGCCGAACGGGTGGTCCTCGCGAGCCTGCGGGAACGAGAGCGCAAAGGCGCGGATGCTGCCGGCGGGATCCACCTCCCGCAGGCTACTAGACGTCGCGCTGCGCCGTCTCGTGCACCGCCGCGACGCCGTAGTAGCGGTCGGCGGCGTGGACGAGGGCGCTCGGGTCGTCGACCCCGCGGAACGTGAAGTCCGCGTCCGAGGCATCCGTGCCGGCCGTGTCCCAGTCGACGTCGCCGATCCCGAGCATCCGCTGGAAGATGGACTGGTTCAGGTTGACGTTCTGGACGCGGTCGACGTGGGTCGTCCGCTCGTTCCGCGACATGATGCCGGTGCGGATGTGGATGCGGCGGTCGGTGACGAGATACCGCGTCGTCCGGCGCAGGATCCACCCGATGATGTAGGTGAGGACGAGCCCGACGCCGGTCGCAACCGCGAACCAGGTCGTGGCGATGTCCACGCCGGCCGCATTCAGCACCACCCACACTGCGACCGGGATGAGCGACAGCAGCGTCCACTTGACGTAGAACAGCAGCATCGCTTTCCAGCTCGGGTTCCCCTGCCAGACGGTGATCTCGCCCTCGTGGCTCACGAGGCGGGAGTCTATCCGCCGGGCGTGACGCGGTAGGCGTCGAAGACCGAGTCGATGTTGCGGAGGGCCTGCAGGAGGGCGCGGAGCTCCTTCACATCGCCCACCTCGGCCGTGTACCAGTTGCGCGCCATCTGGTCGGCGACGTGGCCGCCGTACTCGACGATGTTCGCGCCGTGCTCGGCGAATGTCCGGGCGACGTCCTCGAGCAGTCGCGGGCGATCCCACGACTGAAGCGCGATCGTGACGCGGAACGAGCTCGTCGCCGTGTCGGAGTCGTCCCAGCGAACCTCCGTGAACCGCTCGGGTGTGCGCTTGAGCGCGCGCACGTTGGGGCAGTCGCCGCGGTGGATCGTGATGCCGCGCCCCAGCGAGATGTAGCCCACGACCTCGTCCCCCGGGACGGGCGTGCAGCACTTGGCCATGCGGACGAGGACGTCCGGGTCGGACGTCCCCTCGACGACGATCCCGAATGTCGAGGACGCCGCCGGCCGCTTCTGCGGGCGCCGGCTGGGCGTGAGCTCGTGCTCGGGCGAGATGACCTCGGCGGTCTTCAGGCGGCCGATGAGCTTCGTGACGACCTGGCTGACCTGGATCTTGCCGCCGCCGATCGCGACGTAGAAGTCGTCGGCCTTCTTGAAGCCCATCTCGCGGATGATCCCGGCGAGGAGCGGCGAGGCCGAGACCTTCTGGTGGGGCAGGCCGTGCGTCTTGAGGGCGTGCTGGAGGGACTCGCGCCCCTTCTGCTCGAGGTCCTCGCGGGCCTGCTGCGTGAACCACTGGCGGATCTTGTTGCGCGCCCGCGACGTCTTCACGAGGTTCATCCAGTCGCGCGACGGCCCCCGCTCCTGCTTCGACGTCAGCACCTCGACGAACTCGCCCGACTGGAGCGTGTAATGGAGCGGCACGATGCGCCCGTTCACCTTGGCGCCCACGCAGCGATGGCCGACGTCGGTGTGGACGGCGTATGCGAAGTCGAGCGGCGTGGCGCCCGCGGGCAGGCTCTTCACCTCGCCCTTGGGCGTGAACACGTACACCTCGTCCGAGAAGAGGTCGACGCGGAGCGTGTCCATGAACTCCTTGGGATCGCTGGCGTCGCCCTGCCAGTCGGCCAGCTGCGCGACCCACGCATTCGCCGCCCCTTGCGCGCCGCGGGAGCCCTGCGGGCTGGTCTTGTAGAGCCAGTGGGCAGCGATCCCGAACTCGGCCGTCTGGTGCATGTCCTGCGTGCGCACCTGGATCTCGAGCGGCTTGCCCTGCGGCCCGATCACGGTCGTGTGCAGCGACTGGTACATGTTGACCTTGGGCATGGCGACGTAGTCCTTGAACCGCCCGGGCATCGGCTTCCACAGCGAGTGGATGACGCCGATCGCGCCGTAGCAGTCCTTGACCGAGTCGACCAGCACCCGCACCGCGGTGAGGTCGTAGATCTCGTTGAACTCCTTGCCGCCCTGCGCCATCTTGGTGTAGATCGAGTAGAGGTGCTTGGCGCGGCCCGAGATGTCGGCCTCGATCGACGCGTGCTCGAGCTCGTGGTTCAGGATCGTCCCGGCCTCGTTGGCGAACCGCTCCCGCTCGTCGCCCGCCTGGTTCACGAGCGACTCGATCTCGGCGTAGCGGCGCGGGTGGAGCGTCTGGAACGCCAGATCCTCGAGCTCCCACTTGATGGACTGGATGCCGAGCCGGTGTGCGAGCGGCGCGTAGAGCTCGAGCGTCTCCTTCGCGGTCTCGACCTGCTTCTGCTTCCCGAGCGCCGAGATCGTGCGCATGTTGTGGAGCCGGTCGGCGAGCTTGATCAGAATCACGCGCAGGTCGCGCGCCATCGCGACGATCATCTTGCGGTAGTTCTCGACCTGGGCCTGCTCGCGGCTGGCGAAGCTGATCCTGGTCAGCTTCGTGACGCCGTCGACGAGCGCCGCGACGTCCTCGCCGAACCGCTCCCGCACCTCGTCCAGCTCGGCCGGGGTGTCCTCGACGACGTCGTGGAGCAGGGCGGCGGCGATCGTCGCGGCGTCGAGCTTCAGCTCGGCGCAGATCGTCGCAACGGCGACCGGATGGTGGATGAACTCCTCGCCGCTCTTACGGCGCTGGCCGCGGTGATGCAGGCATGCGTAGTCGAACGCTGCCCTGATGAGGGCGGCGTCGGCGTTCGGGTTGTAGCCCGAGATCCGGCCGAGCAGCTCGGCCAGAAGAGGGTCGTGCCGCTCGGCTTCGGCACTGCGCGGCACCGTTGCCATACCCACATGTTAGTGGAGCGGTGTTGAGCTCCTGCTGGCCGAATCGCCGCGGCCCAGCACGCCAATAGACTGGCCGGCGTGTCCTCTGCGCGGGCGCGTGACGTCCTGAACCGCCTCCTGCCGTGCCGGCACCGCTTCGACGGCGTCTTCCTCGATCTCGTCTACCTGGGCCGACTCGTACGCCGGGGCGGGATCGTGTTCGTCGACGACCACCAGCTGCCGTCGGTCTCGCGGGCGGCTGGGTTTGCTGCGAACGTCCCGCTCGCCGGATGCCGCCCATTCGATCACTTCGTGGACTTCTGACGTCGGGGGCTAGCCCGTCTGGGCGCGGAGATAGGCGCGCGAGTGCTCGACCTGCTCACGCGCGGCGCGGTAGGTCGGCGACGACTCCAGGTCGACGCGCGCCGCCGCGGCGGCACCGGGGACGAGGCCGACCTCGCGGAGCACAGCCCGGCAGCGCTCGACGGTCTCGCGCCGGCAACGTCGTGAGAGCCGTCCCGTCGCGGTCGGCCCGCCAGACGACGGCCAGAACGTCACGGAGCGGAGCGCGCAGCTCGACGACCTCACGCGCGAACTCGACCTCGGCGGGCCCCCAGACCAGGTGCACGTGCAGCCTCGACCCGAGCTCTGCGAGGAGCTCGCCCCCGGCGGCGTCGGCCGGAGGGTCGAGCGCCACGACGTGGTGGAACCGGGACGCAACGCCGTCGGCGTCGGCGGTCGCGTACTCGCCGAGCTCGACCCAGCCGGAGCCGAGCCGCTCCGGGCGCAGGACCCCGCGGAGCATCGCGGCGCGGCGCCGCGCATCGGCGACGAGGACGAGCACGGGCTCGCCGGCGGCCACCAGACGGGCGACGGTCGCGATCTGCACGCCTCCGCCGCGGGCGTCCTCGACGCTCGCCGACGCAGCCGCGGGCCGGTGGCCGTTCACGTGGGGCGCCGGCGGCGGGCCCTCGACGACCGGGGCCATCGCCCGCACCAGCATCTGGGCGGAGGCTGCGCCGTTCCACTCGTTGCGCGAGAGCCGGTAGGCGACGTCGAACCGGCCGCCGTCGCGCAGCTCGGTCGCCGCCGCTCCGTGCCCGAACCAGACGGCACCGCACCGGAACCCTCCCAGCTCGACCGCCATGCGCACGTGCCGCCCCTCTCCGATCCGCTCCACGCCGTGGAGGGCGGCGGCCGGCGCGAGCAGCACCACGCCCGGGTTGCCGAGGCCGAACGGCTCGAGCCGGTCGAGCTCGTCGGCCAGCTCGAGCGACGTCTCGGCCGGCGCGAGGACGGCGTCGACGCGCTGCCGGCGCTGGAGATCGGCGTCGGCGAGGTGCGCGCCGGCGTGGTCGGCGAGCGCCGTCGCAAAGGCCTCGACCCGGTCCGACCGCATCGTGAGCCCGGCGGCCACCCGATGCCCGCCGTACCGCGTGAGGTGCTCGGCGGTTGCGGTCAGCCCGGCGTGGAGGTCGTAGGCCGCCACGCTGCGACCCGACCCCTTCGCCTCGTCCCCGTCGCCTGCGATCAGGACGACCGGCCGCGCGTAGCGCTCCACGAGCCGCGAGGCGACGATGCCGATCACGCCCTCGTGCCATTCGGGATCGTGCAGGACGTAGGCCCGCCGCGCCCGCCACTCCTCGCCGGCCCCCTCCACCTGCGAGACGGCCTGGCGCAGGATCCCGTCCTCGACCGCCTGGCGCTCGCGGTTCAGCGCCTCGAGCCGCTCCGCCAGCGCCCGGGCCCGGCCGTCGTCGGCGGTCAGCAGGAGCTCGAGTGCCTGGTCGGGGTGGCACAGCCGGCCGGCGGCGTTGATCCGCGGCGCGAGCCGGAACCCGAGGTCGGTCGACGACGCGTGGACGCGGTCGACGCGCGCCACCGCCATGAGCGCCCGCAGGCCGGGCTTTGCCGTGCGCCGCAGCCGGCGCAGGCCCGCCCGCACGAGCCCGCGGTTCTCGTCTCGAAGCGGCACGACGTCGGCGACGGTCGCCAGCGCGACCAGGTCGAGGTGGAGCTCCATCTCGGCCGGGTCGCGGCCGGCGCGGGCGTGGAGCGCCTGGGCGAGCTTGAACACGACGCCGGTCCCGCACAGCTCCGGGAACGGGTAGTCCGACGGGCGGGTGCAGACCCGGATGCACTCGGGCAGCATCTCGGCCGGCCGGTGGTGGTCGGTGACGATGACGTCCATCCCCAGCTCGCGGGCACGGGCCACAGCATCTGCGGCCGTGATGCCGCAGTCGACGGTGAGGAGCAGCGAAACGCCGTCGCCCGCCAGCCGCTCGACCGTCTCGACGGCCAGCCCGTAGCCCTCTGCGAACCGGCTCGGGAGGTGCGACTCGACCTGGGCGCCGAGCCCGCGCAGGACGATCAGGGCGAGGGCCGTCGCGCAGATGCCGTCGGCGTCGTAGTCGCCGTGGACGCAGACCCGCTCGCCCGCGGAGATCGCCCGCTCGATCCGCTCGCACGCCGCCGCCATGTCTCCCAGGAGCATCGGGTCGTGGGCTGGGCCGTCCTGCTCGAGGAACGCGCGTGCCGCATCAGGCGTCGAATGACCGCGGCGGATCAGCACCTCGGCGGTCGTCCGCCGCACGCCCAGCTCCTCTGCGAGCCGGGCCGCCTCCTCGGGAGGGCACGGCTCGACGAGCCAGGGCGAGGGAGGCGCGGCCATCCGGCCATGCTAGGGCGACCCTCGGACGTGCCCTATCCTGCCGCGATCGGGGCGCACGGCGACCTCCATGTGGCGACCTGGGGCGCGGGGGCGCGGGCCCTGCTCGTCCACGGGAGCATGAGCTTCGGCGACCTGGCCTTCTCCGAGCAGCGCCCGCTGGCCGAGCGCTGGCGGCTCGATGTGCTCGACCGGCGCGGCTTTGGCGGAAGCCTGGATCCCCCCGGCCGGGTCGACTTCGAGTCAGACGCCGGCGACGTCGCCGGACTGCTCGACGAGCCGGCCCACCTCGTGGGCCACTCCTACGGTGGCGTCGTATGTCTGCTGGCCGCGGCGCTTCGGCCCGAGGGCGTCCGGTCGCTCACCGTCATCGAGCCGCCCGCGTTCGCCGTCGTGCGCGGCCATCCGCCGGTCGAGGAGCTCATCGCCCGGATCTCCGGCCACATCGGGGCCGGCCAGGCCCTGACGGAGGAGGAGTTCCTCCACGGCTTCCTGCGAGGCTGGGGGCTCGACCTCGCCCCACCCCAGACCCTGACGGCCCGCGCCCGCCGCGCGGTGCGCTCGTCGATGACCGAGCGGCCGCCGTGGGAGGCGGAGCTGCCACTCGACCGCATCGCGGCGACCGGGATTCCCGCCCTCGCGGTCCGCGGGGCCTGGGACGCCCTCGACCCCGTGGCGCGCGACCTCGCCGGCGCGGCCTTCGCGGCGGTCGGCGCGGTGCTCGTCGAACGGCTCGGCGCCGAGGAGGCGGTCTTCCCCGGAGCGGCCCACCAGCCGCAGCTCCTGGGCAAGCCCTTCAACGGCCGGGTGGAGGCGTTCTGGCGCTCGGCGTCAGAGCCGGCCTGAGCGCACGATCGACGCCACCAGCACGAACCCCAGGGCCGCCGCGACGACGAAGCCCGCCAGCGCGAGCACATGGATGCCGAACAGGTGCCAGCCGCCGTCGGCCGAGATCCCGATCAACGACGAGGCGACGATGGTCGCTGCCATGACGATCGCGATCACGAGCCGGTTCGCGACGACGTCCGCCTGGCTCGTGAGCTGGTCGAGGCCCTTGTGCCGAAACTGGACCTCGACCTCGCCGTCGCGGAACTGCTCGAGCGTGTCGTGCACCTGGTAGGGCAGCTCCATGAGCAGGCGGGTGTAGCTCTCGGCGCCCTCCCAGCCCTGCTCGGCCAGGCGCCGCGGCGAATACCGCTTCTGCACGAGCTCCGCCGCGTACGGCTCTGCGACCTCGAACACGTTGAAGTCGGGATAGATCTCGGCGCCGACCCCTCCGAGCGTCGCGAGCGCCTTGTCGAGGAGCGCAAACCGCGTCGGCAGGCGCAGGTGCATCCGCGAGACGAGCACGAACGCCTCCCGGATCACCTGGAGCGGGTCGATCTGGCCCATCGAGGAGCCGTAGTAGCGGTAGTAGACCTCCCGCAGCTCGATCCGCAGCTCCTCCTCCTGCTCGCGGTTGAAGCGCACCCCCAGCTCGTACAGCCGCCGCGGCAGCGCGTCGACGTTCTCGTTGACCGCGTCGAGGAGGAGCCGGGTCAGGCGGCGCATGTCGCCGTCCGTCAGCGAGCCGGTCATGCCGAAGTCCACCAGGCCGAGCCGGCCGTCCGGGATCACGAAGATGTTCGCCGGATGCGGATCGCCGTGGAAGTGGCCGTGGCGGAAGATCATCTCGAGCCACGTCTCGGCGATGAGGATCGCCAGCCGGCGGCGCTCGTCCATCGGCGTCTCGGCCAGGTCGAGGTCGGCGAGCTGGATGCCCTCGAGGCGCTCGAGCGTCAGCACGCGGCCGCTGGAGTAGGTGCCGTACACCTTCGGGATGAGGACGCGGGCATCGGAGGCGAAGTTCTGGCGGAAGATCTCGGCGGTACGCGCCTCGATCCGGTAGTCGAGCTCGCGGCGGATCGAGCGCGCGAACTCGTCGACCACCGCGACGGGGTCGATGAAGTCGAGCCGGTCGACACGGCGCTTGACGAGACGGGCGACCTGGTAGAGCAGCGCCAGGTCGCGCTCGACCTGGCGAGCCGCGCCCGGGCGCTGCACCTTGACGGCGACGAGGCGGCGGCTGGGGAGCTCGGCGAGGTGCACCTGGCCGATCGACGCCGCGGCGACCGGCACCGGGTCGAACGACGTGAAGAGCTTGTCGATCGGCGCCCGCAGGTCCTCTTCGATCATCCGTTCGACGTCGGCGTACGGGAACGGCCGCACGTCGTCCTGGAGCTGGCGCAGCTCCGCGATGATCTCGGCCGGGACGATGTCGGGCCGCGTCGAGAGGAGCTGGCCGAACTTCACGAACGACGGCCCGAGCTCGTCGAGCGTTTCCCGCAGGTGACGGCCGAGCGCAGGCAGGTTCTGGTCGTCGATCACGGCCGATCGTCGAAGCGCGCGCCGCTCGAACACGAACCCGAACCCGTGCCGCGTCGCCACCTGCGCGATCTCGCGCAACCGTCCGACGGTCTGGCGCCGCTCCGACAGGCTGGCCATGGCGCAATGGTACGCGGACCACCGGGGTCTGGCCCCGGACGTGGCCAGACCCCGAGGGTGAAACAGCTGTACCTGGTACAGGTGTTTCACGGCCTCCGCAGCCGAACGGCGTGAAACATTGGCGTCAGGCACCGGTGTTTCACGCGGACCCGGTACGGTAGGCGCGTGCGGGCGGCGATTCTGTACGAGACCGGTGCTCCCCTCAGGGTGGAGGACGTCGAGGTCGACGCTCCCCGTGCGGGCGAGGTGGCGATCCGGATGGCCGCGAGCGGCGTCTGCCACTCCGACCTCCACGTGGTCGACGGCATCCACCCGCACCCGCGGCCGGCGATTCTCGGGCACGAGGGGGCGGGTGTGGTCGAGGCGGTCGGCCCGGGCGTCACGGGGCTGGACGCCGGCGACCACGTCATCCTGAGCTGGCTCCCGCACTGCGGCCGGTGCCGCTTCTGCGTCTCGGGCCGGCCGAACGTCTGCGAGCACCTCGCGTGGTCGGACGCCGGGCTCATGATGGACGGGACGACGAGGTTCCATCGCGACGGCGTCGCCATCCACCACTCCACGACCTCGTCGTTCGGCGAGCGTACGGTCGTCCCGGCCCAGACCGCGATCCCGATCGACCCGGCCCTTCCGCTGAGCGAGATGGCGCTCATGGGCTGCGCGGTCATGACCGCCTTCGGGGCGGTGCTGAACACGGCCCGTGTGCGGCCCGGCGACTCGGTCGCAGTGGTGGGCTGCGGCGGCGTCGGCCTGAACATCGTCCAGGCGGCGGCGGTTGCGGGCGCCGGCGAGATCGTGGCGGTCGACCCGAGCCCGGCCAAGCACGAGCTGGCCCGCGAGATGGGCGCAACGCGAGCGTGCTCCCCCGACGAAGCTGCGGCGTCGGTCAGGGTCGACCACAGCTTCGAGGCGGTCGGGCCGCTCCGGACGATCGAGCTCGCCATCTCGCTGGTGGCCCGCGGCGGCCAGGCGATCCTGGTGGGGATGGCGCCGCCCGACGCCCGCCCGCAGTTCGACGCGCTCTCGCTGACGATGGACGAGAAGGCGATCCGAGGCTGCTGGTACGGCTCGTGCCGCCCCCAGGCCGACTTCCCGATGCTGGTGTCGCTCTACCGGTCCGGGCGGCTGCGGCTCGACCCGCTGATCGAGACGTGCGCGCTCGACGACGTGAACGAGGCCTTCGACCGCATGCGCCGCGGCGAGGCCGTGCGCTCGGTCATCGTCTACTGAGACGTGCGGCGGGTCGTCTCGCGCAGGGCGCTGGCGTAGCCGAGCACGAATCCCGCCACCAGTACGGGCGGGACGAGGATCACGACCTCGCGCGGAAGCTGCGGGCCAATCGTCACGCCGGCCAGGGCGGCGGCGAATGCGAGGGTGTGCCAGCTCCGGAGGCGGTTGATCACACCAGTGTTATCGGCACCGGGCGTGCCGATCCGCAGCGTGGCGCTCAGGCCAGGAGCAGGACCGCGCCGTAGGCTCCGATGAGCCCGGTGAGGCTGTGCTGATACGTCGGGCCGCGCACGGCGGCGAACGCGTGCCGGCCCACGACTGCATACGTCGCGGCGGCGAACACCGGCAAGAGGAGGTTCCAGTCGACCGACGCCGTGGCGGCGACCACAACGACCTGGATGATCCCCATGAGCCCGTAGCAGAACGCGATCTGGGCGCGCACGCGGTGCTTGTCGGTCTCGAGCGAGCTCACGATGACGGTGAGCACGCCGCCGCCGAGGTTCGTGAGGCCGTGCAGGACGCCCAATCCGAGGAGGAGCGGCTCGAGGTGCGCGCGGACGAAGGCGTAGAGCCGCTCACGCGCCCCGCCGACGCGTAGGAGCGCGGTGGCGACCAGCATCGCCCCGACCAGCGGCCGGACGTTCACCTTGCCGAGCACCAGGAGCACGGTCAACGTGCCGATGAGCACGGTCGGCGCGGTCAGAATCAGGAACTTGCGCCGGAGCGGGTCGAGCGTGAGGCCGCCGCCCGCCCTGACCTGGAGCGCGCTGATGACGATCGAGCACGGAAGCAGGTACGCCAGCACCTGGTCGAACGGGTACCCGAGCAGGAGCAGCGTCGGAGTCCCGAACACGAGCAGGCCGACGCCGAACACCGACTGGACGACCGCGAGCACGAGCACGGTCGCGAGAACTCCCACATCCATGCGCCCATGATCCGTCCGGTCCGGCCGGGGCGCAAGGCTCAGACGGGCACGCGCTGGAGCACCCGGCCGCGCATCTCGGCCGGGACGTCCATCCCGAGCGCGGTCAGAAGCGTCGGGGCGATGTCGAACAGGTGGGCGTCGTCGGGGAGGGTGTCGGGCATCCCCGGGCCGAGCATGATGGCGATCCCGTACTTGGCGTGGTTGGCGTCGTCGGGCCCGGTGTCGTTCTCGCGCACCTGCACGCGGCCGTCGCCGACGGACCCGATCGAGCGCCAGGCCAGGTTGCCGAAGTAGCAGATCAGGTCGGGCGCGACCCCGTTCACCTCGCGGTAGAGGTCGGTCGGCCGGTAGACGCGGGTGCCGATCGAGTTGCCGTCCTCGTCACCGAGCGCCTCGAGCTTCGCGATCAGCTCGTCGCGCAGCGCCTCGTAGTCGGCCGGCTCGATGACGCCCTCGGGCTCGCGCCCCTTCACGTTCATGAAGATCCGCGAGTAGTAGCCGCCGTCGGCCCACACCCGCGTCCGCGGCCAGTCGACCTGGAGCTTGCCGAAGGGCGTCGGCGCGGTCGGCGGATCGACGAGGCTCAGGTAGCCCTCCTGCATCAGCCACTCGTTGACCTGGATGCCGCCGTGCATGGCCTGCGCCCCGTGGTCCGAGACGACGAGAAGCGCGGTCGTGTCGTCGAGGCCCTCGATCAGGGCGCCCACCTCGGAGTCGAGGTAGCGGTAGTAGTCGCGGAAGCCCTGCTCGTAGGGGTTCCCCGGCTCGTAGTCGGGGTGGTCGTGGTCGTAGAAGCGCCAGAACGCGTGGTGCAGGCGGTCGGGCCCCATCTCGACCAGCATCAGGAAGTCCCACGGGCGCGTGTCGCGCAGGTGCCGGGCGAGCGCGAACCGGCGCCGTGTCATCTCGTTGATGTCGCGCAGGATGCGGTCCTTCTCGTCGGTGCGGTAGTCGGGCACGTCGACCATGTAGTCGCCGACGACCCGCCGCACCTCGTCCTTCAGATCCTCGGGATAGGTGAACTTCGAGTCGGTGCTCGGCGTCAGGAAGCAGCTCACCATCTCGCCGTTCACGGGCCGTGGCGGGAACGTCTGCGGGACGCCCAGCGCGACGACGTGCTTCCCCTCGCGCGAGAGGATGTCCCACAGGCGGTCGACGCGCACCTTGTCGGAGGTCGCGAAGGCCAGCCCGTCGTAGGAGTGGTCCTTGCGGTTTCGGAAGCCGTAGAACCCGAGCGTCCCCGGGTCCCGCGACGACATCATGCACGACCACGCCGGCACGGTGATCGGCGGGTCGCACGACTCGAGCCTCCCCCACGCCCCCCGCTCCATGAGGCCGGAGAGGACGGGCAGCTCGTCGCGCATGTCGTCGAAGACGATCTCGGGCGGGACGCAGTCCAGGCCCACGATCATGAGCTTCTCGGCGGTCGACATCGCGAGCATGGTACCGGCGGGCGGGTCGGGTGCCCGTCGATAGAATCGCCCCATGAGGGTGCTCGTCCTCGGCCTCGACGGGGCCGACCGTGACCTGGTCGACCGTCTGCTGGCGGAGGGCCGCCTCCCGACGCTGGCCCGTCTGGTGCGCGACGGCGCCTACGGGCCGCTGCGGTCGACCATCCCTGCCGTGACGCCCACGGCATGGTCCTCGTTCCTGACGGGGCTCAACCCCGCCGGGCACGGCATCTTCAACTTCTCGTCCAACCCGAACCGCGGCCGCTCGCGCGTCGAGAGCGCCGCCAGCCGGTCGGGTGCGCCGCTGTGGCGGCTCCTGGGCGCCGGCGGCGTGCGCTCGGCGTTCGTCACGGTGCCGTTCACGTATCCGGCGGAGGCGTTCGACGGGGTTGTCGTCTCGGGCTACGGGGGGCCGGAGCGGCCTCAGATCCTCCCGGAGGCGGCCGCCCGCGCGATCGACCAGCGCGTCCCCGGGCTCATCACGGCCCACCACCCCATGAAGGAGCGCTGGTGGAGGACTTCGGCCGGTACGCCGCCACGCTCATCGCCCACGTCGACCAGATCGGCGACGCCTGCCGGGCGTGCTTCGAGCTCGAGCCCGACCTGGGCGTCCTGGCCGTCGACTTCATGAGCACCGACTTCGCGGGCCACCTCGGCTACTCGCGCCTGGATCCGTCCCACCCCGCCCACGACCCGGCCGCGTCAGGCGACGAGCTGGTGCAGGTCTACCAGGCCGTCGACCGGGTGTGCGGCGAGCTGATCGACGCGGCTCGCGAGCGCTACGGCGAGGAGCCGACCGCGATCATCATGTCGGATCACGGCATGAAGCCGATCTACTGGACGTTTCACGCCAACGAGTGGCTGCGCCGGGCAGGCCACCTCCGCTACCGGCGCCGGTCGCTCCAGCGGTACGTGCGCGGGCCGCTGCGCAAGCTGGCCCTGGCCGACGGGCGGCTGGCGCGGACGACCACGTGGTACGGCAGGCTGCTCGACCTGGTCCCACTCCTGCCACGGCCGGCCGCAGACCGGGTCTTCGCCGACGTCGACTTCGGGCGCACGCGTGCCTACTGCTTCGCCACGGGCGGCCAGATCTACCTGGGCGAGGCGACCGGAGCTCGCGACGACGCGGCGTTCGCCGAGCGGCTGGCGCGCGACCTCGAGGCGATCCCCCACCCCGAGACGGGCGAGCCGCTCTTCGAGGTGCTGCGGAAGCGCGACATCTACCACGGCGCCCATCTCGACCGCGCCCCGGAGCTGGTGCTGATCCCGCGCGACGAGCGCGTCCACGTCGAGTCCTCGCGCCGGGACTGGCCCGACGTGTTCATGCGCCACGACACGCTCGATCCCGAGCACTTCTACGGCTACTCGGGACACCACGGCGTCACGGGCATCATCGCGGCCGCCGGCCCCGGCATCCGGCCAGGCGCGGTCCCGGCGGGCAGCGAGATCACCCAGCTTGCGGCCACCGTCCTTCGGCTCCACGGCCTCTCGAGCGACGGGCTCGAGCCGCCGATCGAGGCGATCCTCGCCCCCGCCGAGGAGGCGGTCACCGTCCAGGCCCAGTCGTCCGAAGGCGATGCCGACGTCTACTCGGCCGACGAGGAGGCCGGCATCCTCGAGCGCCTCCGCGACCTCGGCTACGAGTAGGGCGAACCCCGTCGGGCCAGGCCCGCACGGGGGGCCTGGCCCCGGTGGTTACGACGAGCGCATCGCTCCTATGACCTGGTGGATGCCGGGCATCGGGTCGCGTAGCGAGAGCACCGGCTCGGAGAACGGCGGCCGGAGCGGCGCGAGCGTCCGCCGGAGCCCGAGACGCTCGCGGCGGCTCTCGCGGACGTGCCGGACGAGCGCCACCCACCGGCGCCGGCCGGCGGCCCGGCTCGTCCGCGCCGTCACCGGCTCGCCGAGCGCATCGCGGTAGGCGATCTGCACCAGATCGACGCCGCACGCCGCGGCGAGCGAGTGCCACTGCCACAGGCGCGCGTTCACCTCCATCAGCCGCAGGGATGCCGTCGCGCGGGTCGCGCTTGTACTCGACCTGCGAGATCCCGTGGTACCCCAGCGCGTGCAGGAACCGGCGGGCGCCGTCGACGGCCTCGTCGTCCCACTCGGCCACCCCGACGCGGCACGTCCCGACGCCGGCCGGTGCCTGGAGCAGCTTGCGCCCGCAGAAGATGCCCGGCATGGCCCCGCCGGCATCCACGTAGCTGCCGACGGTCCAGAGGCAGTCGTCGCCTCCGGGGATCTGCTCCTGGAGCATCGGGGCGAACTCCGCTCCGAGGCGGTACGCCGCAAGGAGCTCCTCGGGCGTCTCGGCGACCACGAGCGGGATGCCGTGGCGGCGCTTGAACCCCGCCCCTTCGGACGGCTTCATGACGGCCGGATAGCGCAGCACCTCGGCCGCCCGCGCGCCGCGTCCTCGTCGGCGGGATGGAAGGTCGCCGGCAGGAGCACGCCCGCCCGCGCAGCCGCGTCGTACTGGAACCGCTTGGCCTGGATCGGCTCGATCAGCTCGCGCGGGCCGAACGGCAGCCGCAGCGAGGTCGGTGCCGACCGGTTCACGGCGACGAGGTACTCGTCGTGGGTCGGGAAGGCGACCGCCCCGTGCGGCAGGGCCTCGCACATCTCGGCGAGCATCGCGCCGAACTCCTCGGGCTGGTCGTGGGGGTGCGGGCAGACGACCGGGGCGGCCAGCCGCGAGCGCAGGCCGAGCGCCTGGCGACGGTGGTCGAGCGCGATCACGGGCACCTCGATCGCCGCGAGCGAGCGGATCGCCGAGAGCCCGTTCACGTACGAGCACTCGAGCACGATCGCCGCCGGGCGCGGTGCATTGGCGGCGTCCCGGAGCCGGCGCCGGATGGTCGTCGAAAGCGGGCTCACTGCGGGCGTTCTTACACGATCCGGCGGCCGCGGTGCCGCACTCGGCTGCCGGGCGCCGTAGGCCGCGTCGGTACACTGCGTGCCGTGTCAGACCTTTGCAAGACGGCCGATGTGCTCGTGGTCGGAGCGGGTGGAGCGGGCCTCTCGGCGGCCTGGGCCGCGCGCCGATCGGGCGCCGATGTCCTGCACGTGACCAAGGGGTCGAAGGCGTCGTGCAACACCGCCAAGGCGCAGGGCGGAATCCAGGCCGCGGTCGGCGACGACGACTCCCCGGAGCAGCACGCATCCGACATCGTGGCGTCGTCGCACGACACCGCCGACCCGGCGCTGGCGGGCATCCTGGCCGAGGAGGCGCCGGGCGCCATCGCCTGGCTCGAGGAGCTCGGCGTCGGCTTCTCGCGCGAGGGTGACGGGTACCGGCTCGCCCGCTGCGGCGGCGCCTCCCGCCGGCGGCTCCTCCAGGTGGGCGACCGCACGGGCCACGCCATCGCCACGGCCCTGCGCAAGGCGCTCGACGCGGAGGGCGGCCGCATCCACGACCACACGGCGCTCGTCGGGCTCGAGCGGACGAACGGCCACTTCAAGGTCGAGCTCGAGCAGGGCGGCGAGCGCGTCCGCGTCGATGCCGGCACGGTCGTCCTCGCCGCGGGCGGGCGCTGCTACGCCGAGGCTCGCCAGGCCGGCATCCTGACGACGAACCAGCCCGGCGCCACCGGCGAGGCCACCGCGCTCGCCCGCGCGCTCGGCGCCGAGGTGCGCGACTACGACGCCCTTCAGCACCACCCCAACGGCGGCGTCTGGCCGCCCCCGCTCCAGGGCTACTCGATCCCCGAGACGACCCGCGCGTACGGCGCCCTCCTCCTGAACGCGAACGGCGAGCGCTTCGTCGACGAGCTTGCGCCGCGCGACACCGTCGCCGCCGCGATCGTGCGCGAGTGCGACGAGGGCCGAGGGCTCGAGACGCCCGACGGCCGGCCCGCGGTGCTCCTGGACACGACCCTGATCGACCCGGATGTGGCCGCCCAGGTGATCCCGTACATGCTCCGCCGCTACCGGTCGAACGGGGTCGACCCGCTGACCGAGCCCATCCTGACCTACCCCGTGCTGCACTACCAGAACGGCGGCCTCGTGATCGACGCCGACGGGCAGACGACCGTCCCGGGGATCTTCGCCGCCGGCGAGATCACCGGCGGGGTGCACGGCCGGAACCGGATGATGGGAAACTCGCTCCTCGACTGCGCGGTGTACGGCCGCCGCGCCGGACGCGCGGCCGCGGCTGCGGCGGGCTGAGAGGACCCATGAGCGCCACCGTCGCGACCACGCTCCGCCAGGCCGTCGAGGACGCGGCGGCCGAGCTCTACGTGTGGTCGCTCAAGGACATCCCGCGCGATCTGCGCGACGCCCTGGGTGACGCGCTCGAGCGCGAGACCCACCAGGTCGGCCGGCGCATCCTCGAGACCATCCACACCAACGTGGCCGTCGCCGACGAGGGCCAGCGGCTGGTGTGCCAGGACACGGGCATCGCCGTCTACTACGTCCGGGTCGGCGAGCAGTTCCCGCTCCACCCGGTCCGGATCGAGGAGGCGCTGCGCGACGGCACCCGGCGCGCGACGCTCGACCATCCGCTGCGGTCGAACACCGTCCACACCCTGACCCGCAAGCCCACCGGCGACAACACGGGCCACCGCATCCCTCACGTCCACTGGGAGTTCGTGCCCGACTGGGACGGGCTCGACATCAAGTGCGTGCCCAAGGGATCGGGCTCCGAGAACATGAGCTTCCTGAAGATGCTCGTCCCGGCCGACGGCGTGAAGGCGATCAAGGCGTTCGTGCTCGACTGCGTCGTCGGCGCCGGCGGGAAGCCGTGCCCGCCCGGGGTCGTGGGCGTCGGCATCGGCGGCTCCGCCGATCTGGCGATGTACCTCGCCAAGGAGGCGATCGCCCGGCCGGTGGGAACGCACAACCCGGATCCCGACGTCGCCGCCCTCGAGCAGGACCTCTTCGACCTCCTGAACGAGACCGGCGTCGGCCCGATGGGACTCGGCGGCGACACGACGGTGCTCTCGGTGCACGTCGAGCAGGCCCACACGCACATCACGCTCAACCCGGTCGCCGTGAACTACCAGTGCTGGGCCGCGCGGCGGGCGACGGCGCACGTCTCGGCCGACGGCGAGATCGAGCTGGACCGGGACGCGTAGCCGGCATGGCCCACCACGAGATCACCTTCCCGACCGACGAGGCGACCGTGCGCTCGCTCGAGGCCGGCGACACCGTCACGATCCAGGGCCACATCATCGGCATCCGCGACGCCACGCAGATCCGGATCTTCGACCAGGGCCAGGAGCCGCCGATGTCGCTCGAGGGCGCGGCGCTTCTGCACACCGCCCCGAACGTCCGCAAGCTCGAGGACGGCCGCTACGAGCCGCTCTCGATCGGGACGACGACCAGCGCCCGGATGAGCCGCTTCACCGAGCCGCTCATCCGCGACCACGGCGCCCGCGCGATCATGGGCAAGGGCGGCCTCCTGCCGGAGGCGCTCGGCCCGCTCGCCGAGCACGGCGGCGTCTACCTCGCCATCGTCGGCGGGGCCGCGGCGCTCCAGACCACCCAGATCGTCGAGATCGAGCAGGTCGAGTGGGAGGACCTCATGCCCGAGTGCCTGTGGCGGTTCCGCGTCGCCGACTTCGGACCCCTGATCGTGGCCATGGACTCGCACGGCAGGAGCCTCTACGAGGACGTCCAGGTCGAGGCCCGCCGCCGCATCGCCGAGACGTTGTCGGCGAAGCTGTAGTCGATGGAAGAGTTCCTTGGACTCCCGAGCCGCCCGCCCAAGCCCCGCGACCGGGGATGGACGCACGTCATCGACAAGGGCCTCACGCTGGCCGAGGTGAGCGGCGTCCTCGAGCTCGCCGGCGACTACATCGACATCGTGAAGCTCGGGTGGGGCACGTCGTACGTGGCCGGCAAGCTGGCCGAGAAGCTCCGCCTCTACCGCGACGCCGGCATCCCCGTCATGACCGGCGGCACGCTGCTCGAGGCGGCCATCGCCCGCGACCGCCTGGACGAGTTCCGGAAATGGACGGCCGACCACGGGTTCACGCACATCGAGGTGTCGGACGGGACGATCGATCTCGAGCGCGCCCGCAAGGTCGAGCTCATCGCGTCGCTGGCCGAGGACTACGTCGTGCTGTCGGAGGTCGGGACGAAGGACTCCGAGCGGATCTACGCCCCGTACCAGTGGGTGGCCTGGATCAAGGAGGAGCTCGAGGCCGGCGCGTTCAAGGTGATCACGGAGGCGCGCGAGTCCGGCACGAGCGGGATCTTCCGCCAGACCGGCGAGGTGCGCTCGGGCCTCATCGACGAGATCGTGCACGAGGTGCCGCTGAACCAGCTCCTCTTCGAGGCGCCGCAGAAGGAGCAGCAGGCGTGGTTCATCCGCCACTTCGGAGCCGACGTCAATCTCGGCAACATCGCCGCGTCCGACGTGATCCCGCTCGAGACGCTGCGGCTGGGCCTGCGCGCCGACACGATGATCGACCTCCTGCTGCGCGACCTGCCGCACGTGTGACCCCGGCGGCCGCGATCGCCGTCGACGCGCCGGCGGCCGTCGCCGCGAAGGCGACCTACGCGCTGGAGGAGCTGGCCCGGATCTGCGCCGCGACGGCCGCCGTCTCGTATCCGTCGCCGGCCCTGCCGTCGTCGGAGGCTGCGTGGCGCGTCTTCGCCGGTGACGACGTGCCCGCGCCGCGAGCGGGCGACGACGGGCTGGTCGATTTCGGCGACGGGGTGGCCGACATCGTGATGAGCACGTTCTGGCACCTCTCCCGCTGGGAGGAGCGTCCCGGATCGATGCGCGACGAGCGCGGCCGCTTCCCGGCGTCGGCGGCCCTCTTCGACCCCGAGGCCGCGGCCGCCGACCGCCTTGTGGACCGGTTTCGCGAGATCGCGGGCGTCCCGCCCGCCCGGGCGCTCACGGTCGCGCTCACGCACGACATCGACACGCCGTGGCGGTGGAGTGGCGCCCGCGCTGTGGCCGGGGCCGCCGCACGGGCCAAGGCGGCCGTCGTCGCCGGACGCCCCCGGGAGCTCGCGCGTGAGCTGCGCGGCCTGGCCGGCCTGCCGCGCCACCGGGCCCGCGGAACCGATCCCAACTGGTGCTTCGAGCGGATCTGCGAGATCGAGCGCTCCCACGGCGGCTTCTCGACGTACTTCGTCCTTGCCGGCCACCACCATCCCGCCGACGGCGCTGCGCCGCGCGTCTACGAGCGCGCCCGCCCGGCGATCGTCACCCAGGTGCTGGCGCAGGGCGACGAACTGGGCCTGCACCCGAGCTACACGGCGTCGGAGGACGTCGGTCTGATCGCGGAGGAGCGAGCGCGGCTCGAGGCGCTGGCCGGCGGCACGGTTCGCGGCGTTCGCTTCCACTACCTGCGCCACGACGCCCACAGGACGCTTCCGGAGCTCGACCGGCTCGGGTTCGCCTACGACTCGAGCCAGGGCTACGCCGACCGCCCGGGGATGCGGGCCGGCCTGTCTCACCCCTACCGGCCGTACGACCTGGCGGCCGACCGGCCGCTCGGCATGCTCGAGCTGCCGCTCGTCGTCATGGACGCAACGCTCGCCGAGAACCGCTACCTCGGCCTCTCGGCGGACGCCGGGCTCGAGCGGGCGGTGGCGACCCTCGAGCGGGCGGCGCAGGCCGGCGGCACGGTGTCGGTCCTCTGGCACAACGACCGCTTCGAGCCGGCCTATGCGCGCGGCTGGGACCGGGCCTACGACCGCCTCCTGGAGTGGGTGCGCGAGCGCGGCGGGCGGCTGTGCACGGCCGCCGAGGCGGTCGGGCTCGACTCGGGCTCTACGCCGCGTCCGTGAAGCGCACGCGGCGGCGGCCGCCGCGGGCGACGACCGTCTGCAGCGCGTCGACGGCGGCCGGCATGAACTGCGTCCCGGTGCAACGGCGGAGCTCGGCGAGCGCGCCCTCGATCGACATCGCCTTGCGGTAGACGCGATCCTCGGTCATGGCGTGGTAGGCATCGCACACGGCGATGACGCACGCCCCGCGGGGGATGTCGGCGCCGCCGAGCCCGTCCGGATACCCCAGGCCGTCCCACCGCTCGTGCGACGAGCGCACCAGCATGACGACCTCGTCCATCCCGGGGATGCCCGAGATGATGTCGGCGCCGATCACCGTGTGCCGCTTCATCACCGTGAACTCGGCGTCGGTCAGCGGGCCGGGCTTGTTGAGGATCGCCTCGGGGATCCCGATCTTGCCGACGTCGTGCAGCAGGGCGCCCATCCGGACCGCCTTCAGATCGCGGCCCGAGAGGCCGAGCTCCTCGCCGACGAGAAGGGCGAAGTCGGCGATCGTGTGGGCGTGGCCGCCGGTGTAGGCGTCCTTCGCCTCGAGGGCCGCCGCGAGGGCTGCCACAGTCGCCAGGTGCTGCTCCTCGAGCGTCTCCGCCAGCTGCGCGGCTCCCAGCACGATGCCGGCCTGGTCGGCCAGGAGGCGGCAGAACTGCCGCTCCTCCGCCGTGAAGACCCTGCGGCTGGTGTCGAGCAGCTCGATCAGGCCACAGGCGTGCGTGCCCATGACGAGCGGCGCGAGCAGGTTGGCCTGGAAGCCCATCTCGACGAGGAAGGCGTGCTCGGCCGCATCGCCGCCGTCGCCGATCGTGGTCGAGGCCTCGACCAGCTCGGTCACGACCCGCTTGGTCGTCGGGTAGTCGTCGAGCGGGTAGTCCTCGGCCGCGACGTTGAGCTTCGCCGGCGGGACCACGTGCGCGGCCCAGTCGGTCACCATCTGCGTCTTCGGGTCGAAGGTCGAGATGAGGCACGCCGATGCGTCGAAGAGGAGCGTCAGCTCGCGGGCGAAGATCGCCATTGCCTCGCTGGCATCTCCCGCGGACCGCAGTGCGCCCGTGGCCTTGATCACGGCGATCAGGTCCGAAAAACGGCGGTCAGCAGGAACTCTCCCGGCACGCATGGGTACCCGAGATATCGGCCCAGGCGTCCGAAACTTGACGACGAACGCGCTAGCAGGCGCTCAGCGTGTGCGCCCGTGGGCGCGGCGGCGGCGCCTGCGGGTGGGCGGCGGAGGCGGAGGCGGGGCCGAATCGCCCGGCTCGGCCGCCACCGGGACAGGCGCCGGCGCGGCCGTCGGCTTGCCGATCGGCTGAAGGTCGCCGGACTTCGCGAGGTCGGCCCGCCGCTTCTGGAAGCCCGGCTCGCGCTCCATGAAGATCGCCAGGAGCGGAGCGGCGATGAAGATCGAGGAGTACGCACCGGACGCGATGCCGACGATCAGCGCGAACGCGAAGTCCTTCAGCGATCCCGACCCGAACGCGAAGAGCAGCACCACGGGGATCAGCGTCACGAGCGACGTGTTCAGCGAACGCGTGATGGTCTCTGCCAGCGACTCGTTCACGATCTTGCTCGCGGTCATGCGCCGCAGGATGGGGACGTTCTCGCGCACGCGGTCGAACACGATCACCGTGTCGTACATCGAGTAGCCGAGCACCGTCAGGACGGCTGCCACCGTGTCGGCGGTGACCGTCCTCCCCGAGAGCGCGTAGATCCCGATCGTGAGCAGGATGTCGTGGCCCAGCGCGACCATGACCGGCACGGCGTACTTCCACTCGAACCGGAACGAGACGTACAGGAAGATGATGATCAGCGAGAAGAGGATCGCCAGGTACGCCGACCTCAGCACCGACTGGCCGAACGACGAGCTCACGCTGCGCAGGTCGAGGCCGCTGATCGAGCCGAACTGCGACCCGAGCTCCGCCTGGAGCTTGTTCGACTGCGCCGTGGTGAGGAAGTGCGACTCGATCTCGAACCTCGTGTAGGTGTTGCCCTGCGACGAGCCGGTCGCCGTCAGGCCCTTCACCACCGGGTCAGACACGCCGGCCGCCGACGCCGCCGAGCTCACCTGGGCGACGGTCGCCGGCTTCCCCGTGTTGAAGTCCAGCTTCGAGCCGCCGGTGAAGTCGATCCCCTCGTTCAGGCCGGTCGTGGCGAGGGCGATCGCGCCGATCGCGATCACGACGCCCGAGATCGCGAACCAGAGCTTCGCCTTGCCGATGAAGTCGTACTTCTTCCAGCGATCGCCGGAGCCGACCGCGCCGAGCACGCGCGGAGAGCTCATGAACTGGAAGCCGCTCAGGAGGCCCAGCATCGCCCGGGTGGCGACGACGGCCGTGAAGATCGACGTCAGGACGCCGATCAGGAGCATCAGCGCGAAGCCCTTGACCGACGACGTGGCCGCCGCGTACAGGATGCCCGCGGTGATGAGCGTGACGACGTTGGCGTCGATGATCGTGTGGAAGCCGCGCCGGTAGCCCGTCGAGATCGCGGCGCGGATCGACTTCCCGGCGCGCACCTCCTCCTTGATGCGCTCGAAGATGACGATGTTGGCGTCGGCCGCGACGCCGATGGTCAGGATCGTGCCGGCGATCCCGGGAAGCGTCATGGTGACCGGGAGCACGGCCACGATCCCCGCGAGCAGGAGGCCGTACACGACGAGGGCGATGTCGGCGATCACGCCCAGGAAGCCGTAGAACGCGATCAGGAAGATCATCACGAACACGAGGCCGGCGGCGCCCGCGATGAGGCCGTTTCGCAGCGACTGCGCGCCGAGCGTCGCCGACACCAGCTGCTGGGAGAGCGGCGTGAACTTGACGGGCAGCGTGCCGGAGGTGATCTCGAGCGCGATCCGCTTGGCCTCCGCAGTGCTGACGCCCGTGATCTCGCTGCCGCCGCTCAGCGTTGCGTCGATCCCGTTCGGATTCGTCCGCGGGTCCACCGTCGGGGCGGCGACCAGCTTGTTGTCGACGACGATCGCGTTGTAGAGCCCCTGCGGGTGGGTCGCGAGAGTGCTGGCTCCCGCGATGGCGATCCCCCGGGTGATGTCCGTGAAGTCCTGGTCGCCGCCGTTCTTGTACGAGAGCGAGACGATCGGGTTCCCGGCCTGGTCGATGTCGGCCTTGGCGCTCGAGATCTCGTTGCCCGTCACGATCTGCGAGTCCTGGGTCGGGATCTTGAACAGGTACCAGACCGTCCCCGGCGCCTGCGCGTCGGGGCAGAACGAGCTGCAGCTCACCGCGGCGGTGCCCTGCGGCACCGGCAGCCACACGGTCCCGGCCGGCTGGGTCTTCAGATGGAGATCCTCCAGCACCTGCCTCTGAAGCGGCTCGATGCGCGAGGCGATGCCGTTGGCCCTGGCCAGGCTGTGGGGCGCCTTGGCGGAGAAGAGCGCCCAGCCGGCGGGCGTCCCGGTCGGGATCTGCTTCTTGGCGGCACGCAGCATGTCGTACAGCGACGGATTCGGCGCCGCCACGTATGTGCTCGTACTCGAGACCGGGGTCAGGAACTTGTAGAAGTCGAAGCTCTGGAGCTGGCCGGCAACGAGCAGGTTCGCGACGGCGTTCGGGTTCTTGACGCCCGGGATCGAGATGTCGATCGTGTTGTCGCTCGGCGACGTCCGGATCTCGGGCTGGAGGATGCCGCGCGGGTCGATGCGCCTTCGCATGACGTCCGCCGCCTGGGTCAGCGTGTCGCTCGTGATCGTCTGGTTGTCGGTCGGGCGGGCCTTCAGCACCACCTCCAGGCCGCCGCGGAGGTCGAGGCCGAGGGTGAACCCCTTGACGACGACGGCGGCGGCCGAGGCGATGGTGAGCCCCACCACCAGGCCCATGATCAAGAGGTTGCGGCGCGTCTCGCTCACGGGGCGGAAAGTCTAGTCGAGCGGTATTTATCGAAGGTTCCAGCCCGGATGGCCTCCCGCGCGCCGCGGACGAGCTCGAAGAGCACGTGCAGGTTGTGCAGCGTGAGGAGGCGCAGGCCCACGATCTCGTCCTGGGTGATCAGGTGGCGGATGTAGGCCCGCGAGTAGGTCGTGCACGCGACGCACGTGCAGCCCCGCTCGAGCGGGCGCTCGTCGTCGGCGTAGACGGCGTTTCGGAGGTTGAGCCGGCCGCCCGAGACGAGCGCCGAGCCGGTTCGGCCGAGCCGGGTCGGAAGGACGCAGTCGAACATGTCGACCCCGGCCGCGATCGCCTCGATCACGCCCTCCGGATCCCCGATTCCCATGAAGTACCGCGGCCGCTCGGCGGGCAGCATCGCGGCCGTTGCCCGGGTGGTGGCGAACATCGCCTCCCTGCTCTCCCCCACCGTCAGCCCGCCGATGGCGTGCCCGTCGAACCCGAGCGAGACGATGTGCGCGGCGCTTCGCTCTCGCAGGGCGAGGTCGACGCCGCCCTGGCAGATGCCGAACACGAGCTGGCCCGGCGCCGGCTCGCAGGCCCGGCAGCGCTCCGCCCAGATCGACGTCCGCCGCACGGCGTCCTCCAGCCTGGCAGGCTCGACGCCGGCCGGCGGGCACTCGTCAAAGGCCATCGCGATGTCGGAGCCCAGGAGCCGCTGGATCTCCATCGCCAGCTCCGGCGTGAACCGGTGCAGCGAGCCGTCGTAGACCGACCGGAAGTCGACGCCCGCGTCCTCGATCGTGGCCGTGTCGCGAAGCGAGAACACCTGGTAGCCGCCCGAGTCCGTCAGGATCGCTCCGTCCCAGCCCATGAACCTGTGCAGGCCGCCGAGGCGTGCGATCCGGTCCGCTCCGGGGCGGAAGTACAGGTGATAGGCGTTCCCGAGCACGATCTGAGCGCCGAGGTCGCGGAGCTCGCCGGGCAGCACCGCCTTCACCGAGGCCTTGGTGCCGACCGGCATGAAGACCGGCGTCTCGACCGGCCCGTGGGCGGTGTGGAGCACGCCCGCGCGGGCCGCGCCGTCGGTCGCCACGATGTCGAACCGGCCCGTCACGCGATCAGCATCGCATCGCCGAACGAGTAGAACCGGTAGCGCTCCTCGACGGCGGTGCGGTAGAGGCGGCGCACCTCGTCGATGCCCGCGAACGCCATCACCATCGCGAGCAGCGTCGAGCGCGGCAGGTGGAAGTTCGTGACGAGCGCTCCGGTGGCCGCGAAGGCGTATCCGGGCGTGATGAAGATGTCCGCCCTCCCGGCCAGCGGACGCGGCGGACGCGACCCCCAGACGGTCTCGAGCACCCGGACGGACGTCGTCCCGACGGCGACGATCCGGCGGCCGGCGGCCCGGGCACGGTCGATCGCCGCGGCGGCCTTCTCCCCCACCTCGTACGCCTCGGTGTGGAGGGTGTGGTCGGCCAGGTCGTCGGCCGTCACCGGACGGAACGTGTCGAGCCCCACGGCGAGCGTCACCTCGACGACCTCGAACCGGCGCCGCATGCCGGCCCACATCTCGGCGGTGAAGTGGAGCCCGGCGGTCGGCGCCGCCGCCGAGCCCGGCGAGCGCGCGTAGACGGTCTGGTAGTCGTCGGGATGATCGAGCGGCCGGTGGATGTACGGCGGCACGGGCATCTCCCCGATCTGCTCGAGGAGGTGGGGACCAGGTATGGCACCTCCCGGCGTGACGGTGACGTGACCCTCCTGCAACACCTCGACCACGAGGATCGGGGTGCCCGAGGCGTCGAGGGTCTCGCCGGCGCGCAGGCGGCGGGCCGGCCGGGCGAGCGCGTCCCAGACGTCGTCGCGACGCCGCTCCAGGAGCAGCAATTCGACAGCTCCGCCCGAGGCGCGGCGGGCGTGGATGCGGGCGGCCAGCACGCGGGTGTCGTTCACGACGACCAGGTCGTCGGGCTCGAGCTCCTCGGGCAGGTCCGCAAACGTTCTGTGCCGGATCTCACGCGTGGCGCGGTCGTATACCAGGAGCCGAGCGCTCGAGCGCGGCTCGGCAGGCGCCTGGGCGATCAGGTCGGTGGGGAGGGCGTAGTCGAGCTCAGCGGTGTGCACAGGCGGGAGTATCGCCCGCTGTTCAGGACGCGGACGTCGCCCGGATCGATGCGATACTTCGAGCCGCCGACGCGCAGGACGCCGGGGCCTGCGAGGTACCACACGCGCCGGCGTTCCACTGCGCGCATGTGGATATGGCCGCCGCGCCACGAGCCGTTCACATGGAAGTCGATCTTGGCCGAGCCCGTGCCGTCGGCGTTCTCGATCACGGAGCCCTCGACCGTGAACCCCGAGCCGGTGATGACGCCGAGGAGGCGCCGGGCCGGGCCGTTCACGCGCAGGCACGTCGCGGCAAGCCGAAAGGCCGGGCCCTTCGACGCGCTCTCGATCGCGCTCAGGCCGGCTGCCGAGGCGGCGGCGAGCAGAAGGACGGCGCCAAGGACGAGCGGGATCCACGGACGCAGCTTGCGCAGCATTCGGGGATTACATCACCGTCCCGATCAGAAGAGGCGCGGGTCGCGCGCCGGAGCGGGCAGCCCCAGGTGCGCGTACCCGGCCGGCGTGACGACCCGGCCGCGCGGTGTCCGCTGGAGCAGGCCCAGCTGGAGCAGGAACGGCTCGTAGACGTCCTCGATCGTGTCGGGCTCCTCGCCGATCGCGACCGCGAGCGTCGAGAGGCCGACCGGGCCGCCCGAGAACCGGCCCGACACCGCCTGGAGGATCGCCCGGTCCATCCGCTCGAGGCCGGCGTGGTCGACCTCGAACAGGTCGAGCGCCTCCATGGCGATCGTGTGGGTGATCTCGCCCGCATGGCGCACCTGGGCGAAGTCGCGCACGCGGCGCAGGATGCGGTTCGCGACCCGCGGCGTGCCGCGCGAACGGCGCGCGATCTCGCCGCAGCCGCCGGCGTCGACGCGGACGTCGAGCAGGCGTGCGGAGCGCTGGACGATGCTCTCGATGTCGCCGGCGTCGTAGTAGTCGAGCCGGTGGGTGATGCCGAACCGGTCGCGGAGCGGCGTCGTCAGCAGCCCCGTGCGCGTGGTTGCGCCGACCAGTGTGAACGGCTTCAGCTCGAGGCGCAGCGAGTGGGCCCCGGGCCCCTGGCCGATGACGATGTCGATGCAGCCGTCCTCCATCGCCGGATAGAGCAGCTCCTCGATCGCCCGGTTCAGGCGGTGGATCTCGTCGATGAAGAGGACGTCCTGGGGCTCGAGCGCCGTCAGGATCGCGGCCATGTCGGCCTTGCGGTCGACGGCCGGCCCCGACATGACCCTGAGCGTCGAGGACATCTCAGCGGCGATGATGCCCGCGAGCGACGTCTTGCCGAGGCCCGGCGGGCCGGCCAGCAGCACGTGCTCGCACGGCTCACCGCGGCGGCGGGCCGCCTCGAGGAAGATGCCGAGCTGCTCCTTGACCTGGGCCTGGCCGACGAACTCGGCGAGGCTGCGCGGCCGCAGCGAGCGGTCGAACTCCTCCTCGCCCGGCGCCACGAGAGCGTCGGGAAGACGCACCTCGGGCGTCGCGCTCACGCCGCACCCGTGAGCGACCCGGCGAGCGCGAGCCGGACACGCTCCTCGATCGGGGCGTCCTCGTCGACGTCGCGCAGGGCGGCCTCGGCCTCGGCCACCGACATCCCGAGCCCCACCAGCGCGTCGCGCGCCGCGGCATGGTCGTCGCCGCCGTCGGCGTCGACCGGCCCGGCGGCGCTCTCGACCGCGCCGACCTTGTCCTTGAGGTCGACCACGACCCGCTCGGCCGTCCGCCGGCCGATACCCGGGATCGAGGTGAAGAGGGCGTGGTCGCCGGTTGCGACGGCCCGCCGGATCTGGTCGGGCGCGTAGCCCGACACGATGGCGAGCGCCGCCTTGGGCCCGACCCCCGACACGCCGAGCAGGAGCTCGAACAGCGACCGCTCGGCGGTGGAGGCGAAGCCGTAGAGCTGGAGCGTGTCCTCGCGCACGTGCAGGTGCGTATGGACCGTGATCTCGCCGCCGTCGGCGTCGCCCGCCCGCCGAACGGCCGACGTCGTGGCGGCGACGAGGTAGCCGACCCCGCCCACGTCGAGCACGATCGCGCCGGGACGGGTCGCGGCGACATGGCCGCGGAGCGAGGCGATCATCCGGCGACCGCCACCCGAGTGGACGCGCGCACCCGGGTCGCGTGGCAGACCGCCACCGCGAGCGCGTCGGCCGCGTGGTCGGTGGCCGGCGGCGGGTCAAGCCCGAGGATCGCGGTCACCATCCGCAGCATCTGTCCCTTGTCGGCGCGCCCGAATCCGCATACCGACTTCTTCACCTCGGCGGGCGGATACCCTGCCGCCTCGAGCCCGGCGAGGCCGCACGCGGCCAGCACGGCCCCGCGGGCCTGGCCGACCGAGAGGATGGTGCGCGGGTTGGCGCCGACGTAGAGATCCTCGAGCGCGGCCGAGTCGGGAGCGTGGCGGGCGATGAGCTCGGCGATCTGCTCGTGGACGGCGGCGAGCCGCCGAGCCGCCGGCAGCCGGGCCGCCGTGGCGACGACGCCGTGGTCGAGGGCCCGCATCCGGCTGCCCTCGACCGCGATCACCCCGTAGCCCGTCTCGGCCATGCCGGGGTCGATGCCGAGCACGATCATGTGGCCAGTCTAGCCGTGGGAGCGGACGCCGGTCGAACGGACGTTCGGGGGAATTTCCCCCCGTTGACCGCGCTCGCGGGGCACCGCACACTTGAGGTGCAATGGAGCAACGGATGAGCTTCTGGGTCGCGTTGGGGATGGTCGTCATCTGCGGATTCGCCACGGGCGCCGTCATGCACGCCGTCGGCGTGATCTTCGTGGCGGGCACGCTCGTGGCTCGCGGCCAGATGCTCGTGTCGACGGCCCGGCCCGAGGACGCCACGTCTGCGCTCGCGACGTACGCGCTCCTTGCGGTGCTCGTCGAGGCAATGCTCATCAAGCTCAGCGTCGGCACGCTCACGCGGTTCACCATCAGCTTCCCGCGTGCGCTCGGCGCGGGCATCCTGACCGGCGTCCTGGGCCTCCTGCCGGTGGCCGCCGTGCTCGCCCGGCCGGTGAACTCGATGGTCGCGGCGCCCGGGATCGAGCCCGGGTTCTGGATGCTGGCCCTCCCGCTCTCGCTCGCGGTGCTCGCGCTCCACGCGGTGCTCGTCGCCGGCCTCTCCGAGCCGCGCGGCTCCCGCGCCATGTGGAACGCCTACACCCGCACCGCCGGCCGCGGCTAGCGCTCGCCCGCGTCAGCCGGCGACAGCTTCGAGCACCGCGTCCGGGATGTCGAAGTTCGCGTAGACGTCCTGGACGTCGTCGAGGTCCTCCAGGCCGTCGATCAGCCGCAGCAGCTTGCGCGCGCCGTCCTCGTCGAGGCCGACGGTGCTGCGCGGGACGAGACGCAGCTCGGCCGACTCGACCTGAAGGCCGTTCGCCTCGAGCGCGTCACGGACGGCCGCGAGGTCGGTCGGAGCCGTCGTCACCTGCCAGACGCTGCCGTCGAGGGCGGCGTCCTCGGCGCCGGCGTCGGCGGCCCCCAGCACCACGTCATCCTCGGTCGTCCCCTCCGCCGGGACGTGGATCACGCCCTTGCGGTCGAACTGCCAGGCGACCGACCCCGGCGTCCCGAGGCTCGAGTGGTGCTTCGAGAAGACGGCCCGCACGTCGGCGGCGGTGCGGTTTCGGTTGTCGGTCAGGGCCTCGACGATGATCGCGACGCCGTCGGGCCCGTAGCCCTCGTAGACGATCGCCTCGTAGGCGTCTGAGCCCTCCGCACCGCCGGTGGCGCGCGAGATGGCGCGCTCGATGTTGTCCTTCGGCATGGAGTACGAGCGCGCCTTCGCGATCGCCGCCGCCAGCGTGGTGTTCGTCTCGGGATCCGGCCCGCCGTCGCGGGCCGCCAGGATGATCGCGCGCGTGAGCTTCGTGAAGAGCTTGCCGCGCTTGGCGTCCTCCGCCCCCTTGCGGCGCTTGATCGTCGACCACTTGGAGTGACCGCTCACGCCGCCGCCGCCCCCCGGCGCATCACCATCGAGGCGAACCGGGCGTGCAGGCGCCGGTCGGACGTCAGCTCGGGGTGAAACGACGCGACCATCACCGAGCCCTGGCGGGCGGCGACCGGGGCGCCGTCGAGCGTCGCCACGGCCTCCACCCCGTCACCCATCCGCTCGATCCGCGGGGCGCGGATGAAGACCCCGTGCATCGGCAGGTCCTCGCCCGAGATCCTGACCGGTGCCTCGAAGCTCGACACCTGCCGTCCGTAGGCGTTGCGGCGCACGTCGATGTCGATGAGCCCGAGCGAGCGCTGATCCGGGCGCCCGTCGACGGCCGCTGCGGCCAGCAGGATCATCCCGGCGCACGTCCCGAAGAGCGCCCCGCCGCGGCGGTGGAGGTCGAGGATCGGCTCCTCGAGGCCGTAGGCCTGCATGAGCCTCGACATCGTCGTCGACTCGCCGCCGGGGATCACCAGCCCGTCGATGCCCTCGACATCGGCCGGGACCCGCACCTCGACAGCGTCCAGCCCGACGTCGCGAAGCGCCCGGCAGTGCTCGCGGAAGGCGCCCTGAAGGGCGAGGACTCCCGCCCTACCAGCCACGCGTCTGGAGCAGGCCCTGCTCGCCCAGCTCGGCGATCTCCTTGCCTGCCATCGCATCGCCGAGGCCGAACGAGACCTCGGCCACGATCTGCGGGTCGGCGAAGTGCGTCGTCGCCTTGACGATCGCCACCGCCATCGCGGCCGGGTCGGAGCTCTTGAAGATGCCCGAGCCGACGAACACGCCGTCGGCGCCGAGCTGCATCATGAGCGCGGCGTCGGCCGGCGTCGCGATGCCTCCGGCGGTGAACGTGACGACCGGCAGGCGCCCGTTCTCGGCGCAGCTGCGCACCAGCTCGTACGGCGCCTGGTGGTTCTTGGCCGCGGCGTAGAGCTCGTCCTCGTCCATCGACCCGAGCCGCTTGACCTCGCCGAGGATGGAGCGCATGTGGCGGACGGCCTCGACGACGTTCCCGGTGCCGGCCTCGCCCTTCGACCGGATCATGGCCGCGCCCTCGGCGATCCGGCGGAGCGCCTCCCCGAGGTTGGTCGCGCCGCACACGAACGGGACGGTGAAGTTCCACTTGTTGATGTGGTTCGCCTCGTCGGCGGGCGTCAGGACCTCCGACTCGTCGATGTAGTCGACCTCGAGCGCCTGCAGCACCTGCGCCTCGGTGAAGTGCCCGATCCGGGCCTTGGCCATGACGGGGATCGTCACGGCCTCCTGGATCTCGCGCACCTTGGCCGGATCCGCCATACGGGCGACGCCGCCGTCGCGGCGGATGTCGGCCGGGACGCGCTCGAGCGCCATGACGGCGCACGCGCCGGCGTCCTCGGCGATGCGAGCCTGATCGGCGTTCGTGACATCCATGATCACGCCGCCCTTCAGCATCTCGGCCAGGCCGCTCTTGACCCGCATGGTTCCGGTTTCGCTCACGACACACACCCCTGCTCGAACGCCGAACTTCCAGGGGACAGTGTAGCTATCCGGAGGTTTTCAGGTGCTCCAAGGCGTCTGCGTCGAGCACCCAGACGAGCCGCTCCCGGACGTCGATCATGCCGGACTCGCGAAGCTCGTTCAGGACCTTCGTCAGCGTCTCGCGGCTGGTGCCGATCATCTCGGCGAGCTGCATGTGCGTGAAGCGCTCGTCGATGCGGATGCCCTGCGGGGTGACGCGGCCGTAGCGGTTCATCAGCTCCAGGAGCTGACCCGCCAGGCGCGCGGCCACCCCGCGGAAGGCCAGGCTCTCGAGCCTGTCCTCGACGCTTCGCAGGCGCTGCGAGAGCGACCGCATCAGGTTCATGGCCACCTGAGGGTGCTCGGCGGCGGTGCGCTCGAGGTCGGCGGCGGGCACCACACGCAGCACGCAGTCGCTCATCGCCTCTGCGTAGGCGTCGTGGAGGTCGTCGCCGTTCATCGGGACGAGGCCGAACGCCTCACCCTCGTCGAGCATCGCGAGCGTGAGCTGACGGCCGTCGTGGGCGCTTCGGTAGAGCCGCACCCGCCCGGCTTCGATCAGGTACAGCGCGTCGCCCCGGTCGAACGGGGAGTAGATCAGCTCGCCCTTGCGGAACCCGGATGTCCGCAGGCGGCCGTCGAGATCCGCCAGGGCAGCGTCGGTGAGGCCCTCGAAGAGCTCACTGGAGGAGAAGCTGTCGGCGGTCTGGCTCACGTACCGCTAATACGGCCGGCGGGGCGGAATGGTTTGAGGCGGCGGCCCCCGAGTATGTGACTACGATGAGACGGCGCCGGGGGCGTAGCTCAGCGGTGAGAGCAGACGACTCATAATCGTTTGGTCGCTGGTTCGAATCCAGCCGCCCCCATGAAGGCTGCTACGCGGCGGGCGCGAGGCCTCCGAAGAGGCCGCCGGAGTTGAGCGGCGTGGCGCCCGACGGGGCCGTGACCGAGAAGTCCGAGTTCCAGTCGCTGAACGTGGCGTCGACCTTGAAGTCCAGGCCCGTGAGGCCGTTCGCGTCCTTCTGGAGGTCGGCCGGGACGTCGAGCGCGAGCTCGGCCGAGACTGCGCTCGGCAGGTGCGTCGAGTGGTCGAACGACTCGGAGACGTGCGCGGTCTTGATGCCCTTCTGGAACTCGTCGAGCTGCTTCTGGTCCTTGGGCGTGATCGGCGAGTTCGAAAGCGCCGTCACGTCGGCGATGAGCGCGGCGAAGTCGAGGTCGGCCGCGATCGTGTCGGTGCTCCCGGACGAGGACACCGTGAGGTTCTTGAGCCACTTCGACGGGTCGAGCCCGAGCGCCTTCAGCTGGTCGAGGCTCTTGTTCGTGGAGTCGTTCGAGGAGCCGGAGGACGACATCTGCTTGGAGATGTCGATCGACTTCCAGCCCGGGCCGAGCAACGTCGGCATCTGGATGTAGGCCGTCTTGCCGTCGGGCGAGAGCGCCTCACCGGAGAACGATCCGCCCGTGAAGTTGAGGGCGAAGTGGACGTCGAACTTCCCGGCGCCCGGGCCGTCCGCCTGGCCGGCCTGCCCCTTCAGGCTCAGGCTGAGCGGGCCCTGGAGCAGGGCCGCCCCGGCGCCGGCACCCTGGAGGTTGCCGTCGAGCTTCACGGCCACGGTGAGCTCGAACGACGCCGACTTGGCGCCCTTCAGGGCATCCTGGCTCGCCTTCAGAAGGTCGGTCGCGCTCATGTCGCCCGACGAGGAGCCGCCGAGCCCCCCCGATCCATTGGATCCACCGCCGCACGCTGCGGCCACGAGGACGGTCACGAGCAGCAGTGCGAGAAGGCGCTTCATGGGGGCGGTTCCTTTCATGGCGGTGCTTGCAGCATAGACGCGGGGTTCTCAGCGACGTACGGCCACGGCCACACCGTCGCCGACCGGAAGCACGGTGGCGGTGAGGCCCGGGTCAGCTATCAGATCGGCATTGAACGCCCGCATCCTGAGCACATCTTCCTCCGACCAGTGGCCGGCGGCCCGGCCGGTCGCCACCGTCCCCGAGAGGAGCACGTTGTCGATCGCCACCGCGCCGCCCGGCCGCATGAGCGGCACGACGAGCGCGAGGTGACGCGGGTAGTCGCCCTTGAACGCGTCCAGGAACGCGAAGTCGAACGGCCCGCTCAGCGCTTCGAGCCCCTCCGCGCCGTCCTGGAGCCGGAGGTCGGCCCGGTCCGCGAGCCCGGCCCGCTCGAGGTATCGCCGCGCCGCCTCGTGCCGGCCGGCGTCGACCTCGAACGAGACCACCCTGCCGCCCTCGCCGAGCGCGCGGGCGATGTGGAGCGTCGAGACGCCGATCGCCGTGCCCACCTCGACGGCCGTCCGCGCGCCGGTCAGCGCCACCAGCACTTCGAGCAGAAGGCCGGTCTCGGGGTAGACGATCGGGATGCCGTCGCGCTCGCCGTGGCCGACCATCTCGGCGAGCACCGGGTCCGGCTCCGGAACCAGCGACCGCAGGTAGCGCTCAAGCGCTTCGGCAAGGATCACGCCGCTCGAGGCCTCCCTTCGTCGTGGCGGCGCGTCTCTACGCGCTCTCCAGCTTGCCCTCGCGGGCCGCGGTCAAAAGATCGCTCGCCGCGACGGCGGCGTCGCCCTTGTCGTCGAACGACTCATCGGTGAGGTGCATCTTGTCGCCCTCGTTGTGCTTGATGTAGCCCTTCCACGTGCGCGTCGCGCGGTCGAACTCGACACCGGTATGCCAGTCGTCGTACTCGCCGTGTCCGGTCATGACACCCTCCTGTCGACGTCGCGCGGAGAATACTCCTGCCGGCACCCGGAGGTCTGCCCCGAGCAGGGGACCGGGCCGCTATCCTCGCTCAGATGCCCATCGACGTCGCAGTCGCCATCCCCGCGTTCCTTGATCTCACATTCGTGGGACTCGAGGCGCTGCCGGGCCCAGGCGAGGAGCGGTTCGCCGGCGACCTCGTGCGCTCGCCCGGGGGAGGCGCGATCCATGCCGTCGCCGGGGCGCGCCTGGGACTCTCCACCGCCCTGGCCACACCGCTCGGCGACGACGACGCCGCGGAGTTCCTGCGGGCGGCGCTTGAGGCCGAGGGTGTGACGCTCGTCGGGCGACGCGCGGGCCGCACCGCCACCACGGTCGTCATGCCTGTGGCCAACGACCGGGCGATGGTGACGCTCGACCCCGGCGTGCGGGCGAGTGCCGCCGAGGTGGCCGCTCTCGAGCCGCGGACGGTCGCGGCGAACGTCGACATGCTGCACGCCGTCCCCGAAGGAGTGGCCGTCTATGTGACGTGCGGCGACGACGACGCCCGTGCGTTCGCCAGCCAGCCGCTGAGGCAGCTCGAGGGCGTGCACGTGCTCTTCGTGAGTGAGCGCGAGGCGTTGACGCTCTCGGGGAAACCCGATCTCGAGGCCGCCGCCGAGTGCCTGGTCGAGCTTGCCGGATCGGTTGTCGTCACGCTTGGCGCCGGCGGGGCGATGGCCATCATCGAGGGCGACCACGTCTCGGCCCCGGGTGTCCAGGTCGGCCCGGTCGTCGACACGACCGGGGCGGGCGACCTCCTCGTCGCCGCCTACATCTGGGCCGAGCTCCGCGGCGCGAGCACCAAGGACCGCCTGCGCTGGGCCGTCCTGTACTCGGCCCTGTCGGTGACGACCCCGACCGCGGTCGGCGGTGCGGTCACCGAGGCGCGGCTGCTCGAGGAGGGCGGCCGTCTGGGCCTCGAGCTGCCCGCCGGCAACCCGTCGGTCTAGCGGCGAACGCGGGCGAGGCGCTCGAGGACGTCGAGCGATCTGGTCGATCCCGGCCGAACAGCACCGCGCAGTGAGGCGCCAGGCGCGCAAGCTCCGCGAACGAGGCTCCGCGGGTAGGACTCGAACCTACAACCCTCCGGTTAACAGCCGGATGCTCTGCCATTGAGCTACCGCGGATCGGGTGAAGCAGTGTAGTCGATGAACTAGTCGATCAAGAGGCGCAGCTCGGCGTTCTCGCCGGCCGCGGCAAGCCTGCGGAGCGTGCGTGTCTCGATCTGGCGGACGCGCTCGCGGGTGACCCCGAAGCGGCGGCCGACCTCCTCCAGCGTGTGCGGGCGGTTGCCCGAAAGGCCGTAGCGAAGCTCGAGGATGAGCCGCTCGCGATAGGGCAGCTGGCTCACCAGGTCGGAGACGCGCGCGTCGCGCTGCCTCGCGGCCATGTCCGAGCCGAGGTGGCGCTGATGCTCGTCCTCGATCATCTCGCCGAGCTCCGTCGAGTCCTCGCCGACCGGCGCCGCAAGCGATACGGGCTCCTGCGAGACGCGCTTCAACTCCTCCACCTTGGTCGTCTTCAGGCCCATGGCCTCGGCGACCTCGTCATGCGTCGGGGCGCGGTTGAACGTCTGGGTCAGCTGGCGCTCGACGCGCGCCATCCGGTTGATCGTGTCGACGACCTGCGCGGGCACGCGGATCGTGCGCCCCTGGTCGGCGAGCGCGCGGGTCACGGCCTGGCGGATCCACCACGTCGCGTACGTCGAGAACCGGTGGCCGAGGCGCCAGTCATAGCGCTCGACGGCCTTCATGAGCCCGACGTTCCCCTCCTGGATCAGATCGAGGAAGCTGAGGCCGCGGCCCGAGTAGCGGCGCGCAATCGAGACGACCAGACGCAGGTTCGACTCGATGAGGCGCCGGCGAGCACGCTCATCGCCGCGCTCGAGAGCCTTCGCAAGGGAGACCTCCTCGGCGGCGGTCAGGAGCGGAACCTGGGAGATCTCGCGGAGATAGAGGCCAACCGTGTCCTCGGTGGGACCAGGCGAGGCCTCGACCTCCAGGTCGGGCTCCTCCTCGTGGGAGTCGAACCCCGTGGGATCCGGGGCGGATTCGGCCATCTGTGTGGGACCTAACGATCGGGCGCGTGGGCGCGAACGGACTCGAGGGTCGCCAGCAACCTCAGCCTCAGCTCCTCGAGGCCCTGGAGCTCCTGCTGCCGACTCAACTTCAAGTCGGCGTTTTGCCTCAAGGTCTTTAGCTCGTCTTCGGTCCGGTACAGATGCAGCTTCCAATAGAGCTCCTCCAGTGCGGACTCCGAGGGTGCTTCACGCGCCGCCACGGCATTGAGTTCAGCCATGAAGGGCGCCCACCGTTCGGCGTCCGCTCTCTCCCCCTCGCCGGCCAGAAGCCGACGCATGTGCCCGGCCGCTTCCCGCAGCGGCTCGTCCGGAAAGTATGCCACATCCAACTCCGCCAAGAGCTCCCGACCGCGCTCCGGCAGCGCCAGCGCCATGCCGAGGAAGAGCCGCCCGTCCCGTTCCCAGGGCGAGCGCGGCAGCCGTGCAGGCGCGGCAGACGGTGTCCGGGCCGGCGCGGCGGGCCGTGGCGCCGTCAGCCGCGCCGCGAGGTCGTCGGTGAGGCGCAGGCGGTCGGCCACGACGCGCACCTGCTCGTCGCGCTCGACCGACGGCGGCGCCGGGCCGATGATCGCGGAGACGCGCGCGTAGATCTCGTCGCGCGTTCCGCCCTGCCCGAGCGCCCGGCCCACCCGGAACGAGAGCACGCCCGCCGCCGACTCGATCGAGCGTGCGAAAGCGGCCGCGTCGGCGATGACGACGTCGGCGGGATCCTGCCCGGACGGCAGCGCCACGATCCGCACCGAGAGGCCGTTCGCCTCGGCCAGCGCCATCCCCCGAAGGGACGCCTCCTCGCCGGCAGCGTCGGAGTCGAACGCGAGGTAGACGGTGGAGCACACTCGCTTCAGCTCCGTGACCTGGCCGTCGGTGAGCGCCGTCCCCATCGAGGCCACGGCATTCGCCGTCCCGGACTGATGCAGGGCGAGCACGTCGGTGTAGCCCTCGACGACGATCGCGCGGCCCGGCGGTCGCGATCGCGCTCCGCGCCCGGTCGAGGCCGTAGAGCACCTCGTTCTTTCGGAAGAGCGGCCCCTCGGGCGAGTTCAGGTACTTCGGGGGCTCACCGCCGGGCATCTGGCGGGCGCCGAAGCCCCGCACGCGGCCGCGGACGTCGGCCAGCGGGAACATGAGCCGGCCCCGGAAGCGGTCGACCGGGCCGCGCCGCCCACGTCCCGAGAGGCCGGCCTGCCCGAGCTCCGCCGCCGTGAAGCCCTTGGCGAGCGCCGCCGCGCAGACACGGTCCCACGCCGACGGGGCGAAGCCCAGCCGGAAGTCCTGCGCCGTCGCCTCGGTGATGCCGCGCTCGGCGAGGTACGCCCGAGCCGGCTCGGCCTCGGCCGACTCCCACAGGTAGCGGGCGTAGAACCCGGCCGCGTCCTCCAGGAGCCGCAGGAGCCGGCCCCGCTCGGCCCGCCGGCGCTCCTCGGCCGGGGAGGTCTGCTCGTACTCGAGCCGGACGCCGTAGCGGTCGGCGAGCGTCTCGACGGCGGCGGCGAAGTCGAGGTTCTCGGTCTCGCGCACGAATGCGATGTGGTCCCCGCCCCGCTGGCAGCCGAAGCAGTAGTAGACCTTCTTCACGGGATCCACCGAGAACGACGGGGTGCGCTCGTCGTGAAACGGGCACCGGCCCACGTACCGGGCGCCCGACCTCCGAAGCGGCGTCCGCCCGCCGACCAGGTCGACCATGTCCACCGCGACCTCCAGGGCCTCGAGGCTCTCCCGGGTGATCGTGCTCACGCGGCGGACGCGAGCGCGGCGTGCGCCCGCAGGGCGTAGCGGTCGGTCATGCCCGCCACCCAGTCCGTGGCGGTCACGGGGTCGGACCCCGCCAGGTGGTGACGGAAGAGCTCCTCGACCACGGCGGCCGCCCGCGCACTCTCGGCCCGGGCCGGCGGGCCGAGGTAGACGTTCTGGAACATGAACCGGCGGAGCTCGGAGAGCGCCGCGGCGTGCTCGGGCGACTGCTCGATCGCGCCGGCCCGGTCGCTGGTCTCGACGAGGTCGTGCACAAGCGCGTCGACCCGGGTCGACGAGCTGGAGCCGAGCAGCTCGAGCGGCCCGGCCGGAAGGTCGCCGGCGTCGAGGATCCCCGCGCGCACGGCGTCGTCGATGTCGTGGTTCACGTAGCCGAAGCGGTCGACCAGGCGGACGATCTCGCCCTCCAGGGTGGACGGCCGCCCGGAGCCGGTGTGGTGCAGGATGCCGTCGCGCACCTCAGCCGTGAGGTTCAGCCCGCGGCCGTCGCGCTCCAGCACCTCGACCACGCGCACCGAGTGCTCGTTGTGGTGGAACTCCGACCCGTACGCGCGGAGCGAGCGGTCGAGCGCCTCCTCGCCCGTGTGCCCGAACGGTGGATGGCCGAGGTCGTGGCCGAGCGCGATCGCCTCGGTGAGGTCCTCGTTCAGCCTGAGCGCGCGCGCCACGGCCCGCGAGATCCCGGTCACCTCGAGCGTGTGGGTCATGCGCGTGCGGAAGTGGTCGCCCTCGGGAGCGATGAAGACCTGCGTCTTGTGCTTCAGACGGCGGAAGGCCTTGGAGTGCACGATCCGGTCGCGGTCGCGCTGGAACGGCGTCCGCAGCGAGCACTCGCCCTCGTCGGGGTGGTCGCGCCCCCGGGTCTCATACGACTTCACCGCCCGCTCCGAGAGCACCCCCGCCTCGAGGCGGCGGATGCGGTCGGCGAAGGCGGCGGCGACGGGGCCCGTGGGATGCGGCATCTGAAGCGAGTGTACCCGCGCCGGTCCGGCGCCCGGCCGCGCCGGCGTCGCGAGGGAGTCTCAGATGATCACGGGGACCGTGCCGCCGTCGGCGCTCCATGCAGAACCGGTCACGTAGGACGCCGCCGGCGACGCCAGGAACGCGATCACGGCGGCGATCTCGTCGGGCTCTGCCATGCGGCCGATGGGCCGGCCCTTCCCGACCGCCTCCAGTACCTCGTCCCGATTGCGGTTCCCGAGCGCCGCGGTCTGGTCGGCCAGGCCGCCCTCACCCAGCCACGCCGGCGTCCGGGTCGGGCCGGGACAGACGGCGTTGCAGCGGATGCCGTCCTTCGCATGCGCGTCGGCCACGAGCCGCGAGAGCGAGAGGACGGCGGCCTTCGTCACGGAGTACTCCGGCATCGAGACCGACGGCCGCTTCCCCGACGTGGATGCCACGTTCACGATGGCGGCGTGGTCGGACTGCCGCAGGTGCGGGAGCGCCGCGCGGATCGCGCGGACGTAGCTCATCACGTTGGTGTCCCAGGCCGCCTGCCACTCGGCGTCGGTCACCTCGTACCACGTGGCAATCCGGGCCACGCCGAGGTTGTTCACGAGCACGTCCAGGCCGCCGAGGCCGCGCGCGGCCTCGGCGACGGCGTCGGCCGGGCCGATGTCGGTGGCGAGATCGGCGGCGACGGCGAGGGCGCCGATCTCCGACGCGGCGTCGGCCGGGTCGCGCGAGGCGATCGCAACGCGCGCACCGCCCGCGACCAGATGGTTGGCGGCGGCGAGGCCGATGCCGGCGCTGCCGCCGGTCACGAGCGCACGGATCCCATCGAGGCGCATGGTCATGTGAGGGCGGATCTTATGATCTCTCCCGATGACCCGGATCCTGTTCGCGCGCCACGGCGAGACCGACTGGAATCGCGACGGCCGCTGGCAGGGCCACGCCGACCAGCCTCTGAACGCCACGGGGATCGCCCAGGCGAAGGCGCTCGGGCGGCGCCTTGCCGGCGAGACGATCGACGCGCTCTACACGAGCGACCTCCTCCGCGCCACGGAGACGGCCGCCGAGGTGACGCGCGAGACCGGCCTCGAGGCGATCCTCACGCCTCGCCTGCGCGAGGTCGACGTCGGCGACCTCGCGGGGCTCGACCGGGCCGAGGCCGGACGGCGGTATCCCGACTGGTACACCCGCTGGCGCGCCGGCACCGACGACAGCTATCCGGGCGGCGAGCAGTTCGCCGACCTCCGGGACCGAGCCCTCGCCGCCCTCGACCGCATGGCCGGCCGGCACGCGGACGGGACCGTCGTCGCCGTCTGCCACAACGGCATCATCCGGGCGATCGCGCTTCACGTGCTCGGGCTCGAGCCGCACGAGCGCCGGCGCATCGCGCACGGGCCGAACGGGTCGTTGACGGTCGTCGAGCGGGAGCGGGGACGGTGGACGCTCGTCGCGCTCAACGATTCCGGGCACCTGGTCTGATGGTCGGTTCCCAATGCCCGTGGTGTCCTGGGCGGCGAGAACCGAGCGTCGCAAGGACGCAGGGAGCGACGATATTCGTGAATATCGTCGCGACCGAGGACGCGGCGAGGCGACGGTTCGCAGCCGCAGCGCCGCCTCCTCCGGCTACCCACGACGCCTTGGACGTTCAGGCCCGCGGGCATTGGGAATCGATCA
>CAWEIZ010000003.1:0-303342 GCA_963809325.1 uncultured Actinomycetes bacterium | reverse complement strand
CGCCGACAACCACATTCAGGGCGCTGCCGTCCTTGACCGGCGCGGCCACGATCACCTTGCGGACACCCTGCTCGAAGAAGGGGTCCAGCGTCTCGCGGGTGCGGAACCTGCCCGTGCACTCAAGCACGATGTCGACCCCCAGATCGCGCCAGGGAACCGCTCCGGGATCGGCCTGGCGGCTATAGCCGATCTGCTTCCCGTCGATCACCAGCCCTTCCGCCGCACCACGCGCATCATGCGGCCAGCGCCCATGCACCGAGTCGAACACGAGCAGGTGCGCGGCGCTATCCGCGTCACCGTGGAGCTCGTTGACGTGGCAGAAGTCGAGCTCCGGCCACCCCCACGCAGCGCGCAGCGCGAGCCGTCCCATGCGACCAAACCCATTGATCCCAACCCGTGCCCGAGCCACCGGGGCGGTCGAGCGGTCACCGTCCGCGGAGGGCGGCGAGTCGTTCACAGGGCTTCCTCGATCCACCCCGATGCCCGCGCACTCGTACGGTGCCGAGTGGGCATCGCTAGGCGGCCGTCACGGCGGCGCATCGGTTGGCACGCAAGCACTCGCGGACCTCGCGGAAGGCGATCGTCTGCACCATCGAGCGCACGGGTGCGTCGTCATAACGCCCCAAAATGGCGTCGGCGCAGCCGCGGATCTCCTCGGCCGGGTGGGTGTCTCCAAACTCGCGATCGAGGTCGGGCAACATCCGCGCCAGCCGCATCTCATGCGCCGTGCGATCCGCGCGCACCGCGTCAAGCCGAGCGTCGATGAAGTCGCGCACCCGACGTTCAAGGTCGTCTCGGATCCGCCGCACCTCCTCGATACTCGCACCCCGCGGATCGGGCATCTCCCAGTCCTCGACACGAGCGGGAACATAGGGGCACGCGCCGCCGCACCCAAGCGTGATCGCCCAATCAGCGCGCAGCTGCATCTCCAGGTCAAGTCGCTTCGGCCGTTCACTCGAGATGTCGATGCCAACCTCACGCATCACCTCGACCACCTCCGGCCACGGAGCATCCGCGGGCGCCTGCCCAGCCGAGTCGGCCCGAACGTCAGCCGGTGCGTACTTCTGCCAGAACGCCTGCGCCATCAGGGAGCGGCCGGCGTTGTGGGTACACACGAACAGGACGTACTTCAAAGCTCACCTCCAACCGAGTGGGAACCGATCGCCACACCGCCCTCGGCGACACCGCTCCACAAGAGACGCCCGGCCATGGACTACCCGGCCTCTGCCAGCACAGCCGGCTCGACCAGGCTCTGCAGCTGCTCCATCGCCTCCGCCCGAACACGGAAGTAGGCGAACGTGCCCCGCTTCTCCCGCTCGAGCAGCCCCGCCTCAGTCAGCTGCTTGAGGTGGTAGCTGACGGTGGGCTGAGCAAGACCGAGCTGACCAGTGAACTCACACACGCACACCGCCTGGCCGCCCGCTCGCAACAGGATGTTCAAGATCCGAAGCCGATGGCGATCCCCGAGAACCCGAAACAGGCGCTCCAACTCAGCCGCCTCGCCATCCGACAGCGAGGAACCGGCAAGCGGCGTGCAACAGTTGATCGTCGGCAGTCGCTTCATCTCCGTCAGCATATCGAAGATGATCAGTATTTGCCAGCATGGATGCGGGTCGCGAGAGGTCGACAAATCGTCCGTGAGCACCCCATCAGTCCTCACGTCCCAGACCTCGGCCACGGTCACGGTCCGCGCCAGCGTCCCGCGTCAAAGGCGCCTCACGCGCCCGTCGGCACCTTGGATCCGCACCAGGTCGCGCCGAGACGCTCGCCTTGCGCGACATTCGTCCCTGTCGGCGTCCCCTCTCATCGCTCAAATCACCTAGCCCGCGACCCACTCGTCCCCGTCGTGGAACAGGCGTCCACGGATCCCATACGCGGGCCAGCGGCCGACAGACCCCGGTTTCAGCCCGGTCTTCTCGGGACACGTCCAGCCACGCGTTCGAGAGAGGCAACCCCCCTCCTGACAGAAGCCGTGAGGACGCGCCAACACCCTGAGATCCACCGTCTCGACGCGGTCCAACGGGTCAACCATGCACGTTCTGGAGAGCGGAGCGGCGCAGGAGTCGAACCTACCAACCGTGGGGTTACCACGGCCTGCCGGTTTTGAAGACCGGATGGGCCACCGGGCCCGTGCCACTCCAGGGCGGCGAATTCTACGCGCTCAGCGCTACGGGCAGGAGATCCTGTTTGCCTCCGGATAGCGCCTGTGAGCCGCTCGCATCCAGCGGCTGACTCGATCCATCGCCGCGAGCATCTTCGGGGTGAGCAGGGCATCGGCCGGCGCGCGGCCCTGGCCAGTCGGAATGTCGAGCGCCTCCGAGTGCAGCTCGTCGAACCGCTCCTCCAGCTCTCGGAGGGCCGCGACGAACTCCCCGCTGAGCTCGGCTCCGTGGTCGATTCGGGGAACGCCGGCGGCCTCGATCTCCCGCCGAAGCGTGCCGGTGTCGTCCCGGAGGGCAGCCGTCGCCGCGGACTCCTTGCGGCGCACGTCCGAGCTCTTGGGGACCCCGTACTTGAACTCAAGCGGGAGGCCGTTGAGCTGTCGGGCGTCACGCATAACGGCGTGCTGGTATCGGGCGATCGCCGAGCAGACACTCGTCCGGTAACGCTCCGGCGAAACCGTGCCCGCCGACGCGCTCGAGCCGCCGCAACCGGTCGCCAACGTCGCCGCAGCGACCGCGACCAGCCCGAACCCCGCCCACCGCCAGGGGTGTGTGGTCTCGCCCATCGTGTCCTCCGTTCGACCGTGTGACATCGGTCTGACCGTAGGCACGGCGACGCCGAGTGGCGTCGGGGAGATCCCTCGAGATCAGCTAGTCGGGCTCGGAGCCCGAGTCCTGCTCGGCGTCGTCGCCGTCCTCGTCCTCCGACTCCGGCGTGGCGGCGATCGCCTTCTCGCGAAGCCGCGAGCGGCTCTCGCCGATCCGCGCCCTGAGCTCGTCGGCGGCATGGTCGGGCTCCGGGGGCGGCGGGGGCGGGAGAGGGATCTCGTCGGTGTCGTCGTCCTCCTCGTCCACGACGGCCTCGGCCTCGTGAACCGGAGGAGGTGGTGGTGGAGGCGGCGGCGCGTAGTCATCGCCGGGCCCGAGCTCGCCGACGGGGCCGCCTGCAACGCGCTCGCGCAGGCGGGTGTACGTCTCGGGCGACGCGACCAGGACCGCCGCCGCGCCCGCCGCGCCCGCGACCAGCCAGAGCAGCCGTTTCATCGCTCGAACCTCCCGTGCCTCGCCCACGAAGTCACCGCCCAACTATACTCGCGGCCAGAACCGAGCAGCTTCCTGCTCCGGGCCCGGCGCCGCCTTCCTGATCGCAGCGCCACGCGCGGCCCGGGGCTGCCCAGTCCACAGGAGGTGATCAGGATCAACCCGTACGAGATCATGCTCTTGATCGAGCCGGAGGTGGCGGAAGAGCGCCATACGGAGATCATCGAGCGCACAAAGGCGACCGTGACCGAAGGCGGTGGGACGTGGCACGGGGTCGAGCCGTGGGGCAAGCGCAAGCTGGCCTACGAGATCAACCACCACGCCGACGCCTTCTACTACGTGCTGACGTTCGACGCGCCCGTGCCCGCGCTCGAGGAGGCGACCCGCGTGCTGCGGATCACCGACGGCGTGCTGCGCTACATGGCCGTCGCCAAGCCGCCCGCGAAGGCGGCGCCGCCGCTGCGCCGGCTGAGAAGGCCGAGGAGCCCGAGCAGGCAGAGGCGCCGGCGTGACCCACCGTCCGGTCGCGCCCCTACTATATCCGAACGTACGTTCGTAGAGGAGGCAGAGGAGGAACCCGTGGCAAACATCAATCGCGTCATCCTGACAGGCAATCTGACCGCCGATCCCGAGCTCTCGACGCTGCCGAGCGGCACGTCGGTGTGCCGGCTCCGGCTGGCAGTGAACCGCCGCTACAAGGACCAGTCGAGCGGCGAGTGGACCGAGAAGCCCAACTACTTCGACATCAAGGTCTGGGGCGCCCAGGGCGAGAACTGCGCCCAGTACCTCTCCAAGGGCCGACCCGTCGCGGTCGACGGGCGGCTCGAGTGGAGCGAGTGGGAGTCGCAGGACGGGGGCAAGCGCTCCAAGGTCGAGGTCGTGGCCGACACCGTGCAGTTCCTCGGCTCGCGTGGCGACGGCGGCGAGGGCGGCGGCGGCGGCTTCCGCCAGACCGCCGAGATCAAGCCCGAGCCCGTCGAGGCCTTCACGGGCGCGTCGGCGGCCGACGACGACATCCCCTTCTAGGAGCGCCGCATGGCATCGAAGCCCAAGAACAAGCAGGGACAGGGACGCAAGCGCGGGGCGCCGACCGGCGGCTCGACGCGGCGCAAGCCTTGCTACTTCTGCAAGGAGAAGGTCGAGGAGATCGACTACAAGAACTACAACCAGCTGCGGCGGTACACGTCCGAGAAGGGCAAGATCCGGTCGCGGCGGATCTCCGGAGCCTGCCGCCGTCACCAGCGTCAGGTGGCGGTGGCGGTCAAGCGCGCCCGCGAGGTGGCGCTCTTGCCCTACGCCGTCAACTGAACATTTTCCACGCTGCGAGCGGCCGATTCGCGCTCGCGGAGTGGTCACGCCCGGCGCGTCCGTGCAACCATGGAGACGCGGCGCGCCGGCCCGACTGAAGAGGAAGGAAATGGCAAGCAAGGCGACACAGGCGATCCTGCTCCAGGACGTCGAGAAGCTCGGCCGCAAGGGCGACGTGGTCCATGTCGCCCCCGGCTACATGCGCAACTACCTCGGCCCGCGGAAGCTGGCCGAGGCGGCGACGGACGCCCGCGTGGCCGAGGTGCAGCGCCAGGCGGAGCAGCGCCGCCGCCACGAGGCCCAGAGCGACGAGCAGGCGCGCGACATGGCGCACACGCTCAACCGCACCGTCCTCACGATCAAGCGGCGGGCGGGCACCGAGGACCGGCTCTACGGGTCGGTCACGTCGACCGACATCTCCGACGCGATCTGGCAGGCCCGCCGGATCCGGATCGACCGGCGCAAGGTCGAGCTCGACGAGCCGATCAAGACGCTCGGCTCGCACCGCGTGCAGCTCACGGTGTACGGCGACGTCCGGGCCGTGCTCAAGGTGATGGTCGTGCCGGGCGGTGCCGACGAAGAGGGCGGCGTCGAGGCCTTCGAGGCCGAGCCGTCGGAGCCCATCGAAGGCGAGTTCAGCTAGCGGCATGGCGGTCGCCGACCGGCCAGCCAACGTCCCGCCCCAGGACATCGACGCCGAGGAGTCGGTCCTGGGCGCGATGCTGGTCTCGCAGAACGCGATCGCGATCGTCTCGGAGCTGCTCCAGCCCGACGACTTCTACCGCCGGTCGCACGCGACCATCTACCGCACCATCCTCGAGATGTACGGCAAGGGCGAGGTCGTCGACTCGATCACGCTCACGAGCGCGCTCGACCACCGCGGGGTGCTCGACGACGTCGGCGGGAAGCCGGTCGTCCACACGCTCGCGGCGACGGTGCCGGCGGCGGCCAACGCCCGCCACTACGCCCAGATCGTCCGCGACACCGCGACCTATCGCGGCCTGATCCGCGCGGGCACCGACATCGCGGCGCTCGGCTACGAGCACGTCGGCGAGCCGCCTGAGCTGGTCGACCGGGCCGAGCAGATCGTGTTCTCGATCGCCGACCAGCGCATCTCGGGCGACTTCGAGCGCATCGACGGCCTGCTCAAGCAGTCGTTCGAGCGGCTCGACGAGATCCAGAACTCCGACCACGACATCACCGGCGCGCCGTCCGGCTTCCGGGCCCTCGACGAGCTGACGGCCGGGTTCCAGAAGTCGAACCTGGTGGTTCTCGCCGCCCGCCCCGGCATGGGCAAGACGTCGCTCGCGCTCAACGTCGCGACCCACCTGGCCGTCCGCGAGCAGATCCCCGTCGCGATCTTCTCGCTCGAGATGTCGCGCGAAGAGGTCACGACCCGGCTCATGTGCACCGAGGGCAAGGTCGACTCCAAGCGGCTCCGCGTCGGCAAGCTCTCGCCAACCGACTGGACCAACCTCACCAACGCCTCGACCCGGCTCTACAACGCCCCGATCTTCGTCGACGACTCCGCCGGCGTCTCGCCGATCGAGATCAAGGCCAAGGCCCGCCGCCTGAAGGCCCGCCTCGACGGGCACCTCGGCCTCGTGGTGGTCGACTACCTCCAGCTCATGGGTGGGACGGCCCGGGTCGAGAACCGCGTCCAGGAGATCTCGCAGATCTCACGCTCGCTCAAGCTGATCGCGCGCGACCTCGACGTGCCGGTGCTCGCCATCTCGCAGCTCTCGCGCGCGGTCGAGCAGCGCACCGACAAGCGCCCCGTCCTCTCCGACCTGCGCGAGTCGGGCTCGATCGAGCAGGACGCCGACCTCGTGCTCTTCGTCTACCGCGACGACTACTACGACGACTCGAGCGACGACAAGGGCACGGCCGAGCTCATCCTCGCCAAGCACCGGAACGGGCCCACCGACAAGATCCGGCTCGCCTACATCGGCCGCTACACCAAGTTCGACAACCTGGCCCGCGGCGTCGAGCAGCAGGTGTAGCCCGGTGCCGCTCACAGTCGTCGTGGGGGCGCAGTGGGGCGACGAGGGGAAGGGCAAGATCGTCGACCTCCTCGCCGAGCATGTGGACGTCGTCGCCCGCTACCAGGGCGGGAACAACGCCGGCCACACGCTCGTGATCGGCGAGGAGACCTACAAGCTGCGCCTCGTCCCGAGCGGCATCCTCTACCCGGGCAAGCTGTGTCTGCTCGGGAACGGCTGCGTCATCGACCCCGAGGTGCTGATCGAGGAGCTCGACGGGCTGATCGCCCGCGGCATCGACGTGAGCGGCCTTCGCATCTCCGGGAACGCCCACCTGATCATGCCGTGGCACAGGATCATCGACGCCGACTCCGAGCTCGCGCTCGGGCGGCTCCAGATCGGCACGACCCGGCGCGGCATCGGGCCGGCGTACGCCGACAAGGCCCTGCGCGTCGGGATCCGCGTGCAGGACCTGCTCGACGAGAAGATCCTGCGGCTCAAGATCCAGACCGCCCTCTCGATCAAGAACGAGCTCCTGCGAAAGCTCCACCACCACCGGCCGCTCGACAAGGAGGAGCTGACCGTCGCGATGCTCGGCTACGCGGAGCGGATCTGCCCGTTCATCGCCGACACGTCGCTCGAGCTCGACCGGGCGCTGGCCGCCGGCCGCTCGGCGCTGGCCGAGGGCGCGCAGGCCACGCTGCTCGACATCGACCACGGCACCTACCCGTTCGTCACGTCCTCCAACCCGATCGCCGGCGGGGCGTGCACCGGCCTCGGCGTCGGCCCCACGCGGGTCGACCGCGTGCTCGGCGTGACCAAGGCGTACGTGACCCGCGTCGGCGCCGGGCCGTTCCCGAGCGAGGCCGACGACGAGCGGGGCGGCGCCATCCGCGAGCGCGGCGCCGAGTACGGCACCGTCACCGGGCGCGACCGCCGGTGCGGCTGGCTCGACCTGGTCGGGCTCCGCTATGCCGCGCGCGTGAACGGGCTCACCGAGCTGGCCGTGACGAAGCTCGACGTCCTCTCGATGCTCGAGTCGATCCCGGTCTGCACCGGGTACCGCCTCTCCGACGGCACGGTGACGACCGACTTCCCCGCCCACCAGACCGACTTCCACCATGCGAAGCCCGTCTACCGCGAGCTCGACGGGTGGGGCAGCGACATCTCGGCGGTCACCACCTACGCCGGCCTGCCCGCGGCCGCGAAGGCCTACCTCGAGCTGGTCGAGTCCGAGGTGGGCGTCCCGATCGCGATCGTCGGCACCGGCGCCCGCCGCGACCAGACGATCGTCGTGCGCGAGCTCAAGCCCGCGGCCTGAGCCTCAGGCGCTGACGGCCTCACCGGGAGCTCGGTCGAGGCGATCGAGCCACGGCCGCGCCTCGAGGCTCCCGAACACCTCCCCGGCCCCCGCCCGCAGCACCGCCGCCTCGGCGGCGATGCCGGCCGCCGACAGCCACTCGGCATGCTCGAGCATCGTCACGGCCATCGGGAACGGCATTGCCAGCTCGCGGAAGAGCGCCGACGCGCGGCGGAAGAGCTGCTCGGCCCGATCCTGCTCGCCGGCCGCCGCGGCGAGCAGCGCCCGATGCCGCATCGCGTGCGCGGCCATCGACTGCGGCCGCGTTCCGGACTCCATCTCCTCGACCGACGCGATCAGCCGGCCGGCTCGCTCGCTGTCGCCGAGCGCCAGCGCCGCGTCGACGGCGAGGACGTACGCCTCCTTGCTCGCCTCGGATGAGATCGCGATCTCGACCCGCATGTCCCAGGACGTCTCGGCAGCGCGCAGCGCCCCCGCCGCGTCTCCCGAGGCGAGCAGCAGAAGCGCCTCGGCCCAGACGCTCGCGGCGCGCTCGGTCAGATCGTCGGAGTCCCGGATCTCGGGATGGAGCGCGGTGAGCCGCGCCGCCGCCTCGACGTCGCCGCGGTGGACGTGGATCGAGACGACCGGCCCGAGCAGGCAGATGAACGGGAACCGCGTCTGGACGAACGCCTCGTCGGGCACGTCTGCGGCGAGCGCGAGCGCCTCGTCCCAGCGGCCGAGCGCGTAGAGCGGATACACCTGACCGAGGAACTGCCACTCGCTCTGGCGCAGCCCGACTCGCCGCGCCAGGGTCAGGCCGTCGCGGTATCCCGCCGCCGCCTGCTCGTAGCGGTCGGCGCGTGCATCGAGATCGGCGGCGTTGTTGTAGGCCCGGATCGCGGCGGACGGGAGGTCGTTGTCGAGCGCCACCTGAAGCGCGAGCCTGATCAGCGCCCCGGCCTCGACGTTTCGGCCCCGGTTGCTGAGGATCATCGCCTTGGTGTTCACGGCCTGCGAGAGCACCTCGGGCAGATTCAGGGCCTCGGCCAGGTCGAGTGCGGTCTCGGCCCGCTCCGCGGCCACGTCCGGGTCGCCGGCAAAGAGCCGGAACCGGCCGACCTGCGCCGCGAGCGCCGCGACGTCGGCGTCCGGCTCCTCGCTCGAGAGCAGGTCGAGCGCGGCGTCCATCCGCTCGAGCGCCTCCCGGAGGCGGCCCGTGTCCCACATCACCTCGCCCAGGCGCGCCGAGACACGCGCCCGGGGATGGGTCGCTCCGGCCTCCTCGAACAGGGCCATGGCCCGTTCGAAATGGGCAAGCGCCTCCGACGACCGGGCGCCGTCGCGAGCCATGACGCCCGCCTGCTCGATCAGCCGGGCCCGCTCGACGGGCTCCACGGCGAGCGCGGCCGCCTGCTCGAAGTACCGCTGCGCCTCCTGGCTCGCCGCCAGCGAGCCCGCCCGCTCGCCCGCCCGGACGAGCGCAGCCGCGGCACGGCGCTTGATGTCGTCGGCGTCGGCGGCGTCGGGGTCCGACTCGAAGGCGGCGAGATAGTGAGCCGCAACGACCTCGACGACCTCGTCGTCGTCCTCGTCCAGCGCCGCGGCGGCGAGATGGCGAGCCTTGCGCTCGTGCTTCGAGAGCATGTCGTAGGCGACGCGCCGCATCAGGTCCTGGAGGAAGCCGTACTGCCCGCGCTCGGGCGAGAGCGGGTCGACCTGGAGCGACAGCACCTCCTTGCGGACGAGCTGGGCCAGCGTCGGCTCGAGGTCAGCCGGAGCGACGCCGCTCAGCTTGGCAAGCGCCGCGAGCGCAAACGTCTTTCCGAGCACCGCGGCGTCCTGGACCAGCCGCCGCTCGCCGGCCGAGAGCCCGTCGAGACGCGCCGCGATCAGCGCGTGCAGCGTCTCGGGCACGTCGAGCGAGCCGATCTCGCCCGCCGGCTCATACGCGCTCCCGCGCGAGACGAGCAGGCCCCGGTCGAGCAGCATCCGCACGGTCTCGACGGCGTACAGCGGCACCCCCTCCGCGCGCTCGCGGATCGACGCGCGCAGCTCGTCGGGCAGCCCGGGCACGAGCCCGGCGAGCAGCTGCTCCATGTCGCTGCTCGAGAGCGGCTCGAGGTAGAGCGACGTGAACGCCCGCTTGCCCGCCCCCCACGTCAGCCGCCGCTCGGCCAGGTCGGGCCGCGCGAGCACGAGCACGAAGAGCGGGTGGTTCTTCGACCAGTCGACCAGGTACTCGATGAAGTCGAGCAGCGACGCGTCGGCCCACTCCATGTCCTCGAAGACCATGACCGTCGGCATCTCGTCGGCGAGCCGCTCGTAGAAGAGCCGCCACGCGCTGAAGAGGTTCTCGCGGTCGGTCGGGGCGGCCGTGTCGAGGCCGAGCAGATGTGCGAGCCGGGGCTCGACGAACCGGCGCTCGTCGGGATCGGCCATCGACTCCTCGACCGCGGCATGCAGCTTGGCCGCCTGGGCCTCGGGGTCCTCGCCCTCGGCGATCGATGCCCGCGTCCGCACCATCTCGGCGAGCGCCCAGTAGGTGACGCCCTCGCCGTACGGGAGGCAGCGGCCGCGGTGCCAGCGGACGTCGTCCGCCAGCCCGTCGATGTACTTGAAGAACTCCCACGACAGGCGCGACTTGCCCGTGCCGGCGACCGCCATCACCGACACGAGATGGGCCTTCGACTCGCCGGCCGACGCGTGGAAGAGCTCCTTGATGACCCGAAGCTCCCGGTCGCGCCCGACGAACGGCGACTCGAGACCGGTCGAGCGCAGGGCACCGCCGCGGCCGCCGATGACCCTGACAGCGCGCCACAGCTGCACCGGCTCGGCCTTGCCCTTGAGCTCGCGCGCGCCCGCGTCCTCGTAGACGACCGCCGCCTCGGTGGCCCGCTTGGTCGTCTCGCCGACGAGGACGCCGCCGGGCTCGGCGGCGGCCTGGATCCGCGATGCGGTGTTCACGAGGTCGCCGGCGACCATCCCCTCGCCCACGACGCCGACGGTGACCGCAGCCTCGCCCGTGAGGACGCCGGCCCGCGCCCGGAGGTCCGGCGCGCCCACCTCGTGCCCGAGGGCGTCGACCGACGCTGCCAGGTCGAGGGCGGCCCGAACCGCCCGCTCGATGTCGTCCTCCTTGGCAACTGGCGCACCCCACACCGCCATCACCGCGTCGCCGATGAACTTCTCGACGGTGCCGCCGTAGCGGTCGATGAGCGTCCGGCAGAGCTCGAAGTAGCGCGACAGCAGCTCGCGGACGTCCTCGGGGTCGCGCGCCTCGGCGTGCGAGGTGAACCCGACCAGGTCGGCGAAGAGGACCGTGACGAGGCGGCGCTCGGCCGCCGGAGCCGGGATCGGGGCGGCCGCGGGCACGAGGCTCGCGCCGCAGTCTCCGCAGAACTTGGCGCCCGGGCCGTTGGACGCGCCGCAGGCGGCACATGTCAGCGCCAGCGGCGAGCCGCACTCGGCACAGAACTTCCGCCCGGCCTCGTTGTCGGTGCCGCAGGCGGAACACGTCATGCGGCTACGGTAGCGCCCTAGGAGCGGATCCGCTCGCCCATGGGATCCCACAGCGGCTCCGCCGCCACACGGGCCGCGACCCACTCGCCGAACACCTCGACCTCGACGTCCGTTCCGACCTCGGCGGCAGCGGCGGGCACATACGCGTAGGCGATCGACGTGCCGACCGCGAAGCCGTAGCCGCCGCTCGTCACCCGGCCCGCGACCTCGCCGCCGATCCGCACCGGCTCCTGCCCCAGGCACACGGCGCTCGGGTCGGCGAGCGCCAGGCAGGCGAGCCGCCGCTCCGGCGCTCCCTCCCGGGCCCGAAGGAGCGCGTCGCGACCGAGGAAGTCAACGCCCTTGTCGGGCTTCACCGCAAACCCCAGCCCGGCCTGATCGGGCGAGTCCTCGGGCGTGATGTCGGCGCCCCACACGCGGTAGCCCTTCTCGACCCGCAGCGCATCGATGGCGCGGTAGCCGCACGCCAGCATCCCGTGCGCCGAGCCGGCGGCCCAGAGCAGATCCCACAGGCCGGCGCCGTACTCCGCGGGGCAGTAGAGCTCCCAGCCCAGCTCGCCCACGTACGTCACCCGGGCCGCGAGACACGGCACGTTGCCGAGCGAGATGTCGCGCGCCGTCATGTAGCGGAAGCCCTCGTTCGAGAGGTCGGACTTCGTGAGCGGCTGGAGGATGTCGCGCGCCCGCGGGCCCCAGAGCCCCAGGCACGCCCAGGCCGAGGTGACGTCGGCGACCTGCACCGACCCGTCACCCGGCGCGTGCTTTCTGATCCAGCCCAGGTCGTGATTTCCGAACGCGGTGCCCGTGACGATCCGGAACCGGTCGGCGGCGAGGCGCGTGACCGTGAAGTCGCACTCGATCCCGCCGCGCGAGTTCAGCATCTGCGTGTAGGTGATCGAGCCGACGGCTCGGTCGACGTCGTTCGCGCACATCCTCTGGAGGAAGGCAACGGCGCCCGGCCCCGACACCTCGATCTTGGCGAACGAGCTCTCGTCGAAGAGCCCGGCCCGCTCGCGGGTCGCGGCGGCCTCGGCGTGGATCGCCGGCGACCAGTGCTGGCCGGCCCACCCGCGCGGCCGCAGCCCCTCGTCGCCCTGCGCGGCGTTCGGCTCGAACCAGTTCGGCCGCTCCCAGCCCGACTTCTCGCCGAAGACCGCGCCGAGCGCGGCGACCCGGTCGTACGCCGGCGAGAGCCGAAGCGGGCGGCCCGCCTCGCGCTCGTGGTTGGGGTACTTGATGTCGTAGTAGGTCGCGTAGATCTCGGTGGCCCGGGCAAGCGTGAAGGCCTGGCTTCGGTACTGACGGCCGAACCGGCGCGAGTCCATGTGCCACAGGTCGAGGCTCGGCTCGCCGTTCACGATCCACTCGGCCACCTGCCAGCCCATCCCCCCTGCGCCGGCGAGGCCGTGCGCGCAGAACCCTGCGGCGACCCAGAACCCGGGCACGTCCGACTCGCCGAGGATGAACTCGCCGTCGGGCGTGAACGCCTCGGGCCCGTTGAAGAGCTTGCGCACCTCGGCCGTCTCCATCGCCGGCACGCGCTCGACCGAGTTCGTGAGCAGCTCGTCGAAGCGCTCCCAGTCCTCGGGCAGGAGCTGCGCCTCGAAGCCGTCGGGCACGCCGTCGAGCGCCCACGCGGCCGGGTTTCGCTCGTAGCCGCCCATGATGAGCCCGCCCACCTCGGTGCGGAAGTAGATGAGCCGGTCGGGGTCGCGCAGGGTCGGCAGCGGCGGGAGCGGCGGGTCGAACGCCTCGGTCACGAGGAACTCGTGCGCGTAGGGGATGATCGGCACCTCGACACCGGCCATCCGGCCGATCTGGGGCGCGTACATGCCGCCGGCGTTCACGACCACGTCGGCCCGGATCGTGCCCTTGTCGGTGACGACCCCCCGGCAGCGGCCGCCCTCGACGATCACGTCGAGCACACGCGTGCGCTGCTCGATCTCGGCACCCAGGAGGCGGGCCCCGTCGGCCAGGGCGAACGTGAGCTGGCTGGGATCGAGGTAGCCGTCCTGGGGCAGGAACGCCGCCGCGACGACGCCGTCGGTCGACATGGGTGGGAAGAGCTCCTTCGCCTCGGCCGGCGAGACGATCTCGATCGGGAGGCCGAAGCTCTTCGCCCACCCGGCCTGGCGCTGGATCTCCTCGTAGCGCTCCTGCGAGGACGCGAGCCGCAGGCCGCCGAGCTCGTGCCAGCCCGGGTCCTTGCCGGTCTCGCGCGCCAGGTCGGCGTAGAGGCCGACGGAGTACTGCATCATCTTCGTCAGGCTGACCGTCGAGCGGAGCTGGCCGACGAGCCCCGCGGAGTGCCAGGTCGAGCCGTGCGTGAGGCCGTACTGCTCGACGAGCACGACGTCCTTCCACCCCAGCTTCGCGAGGTGGTAGAGGATCGAGCACCCGCCGACGCCGCCGCCGATCACCACCGCCCGGGCGTCGTCCCTCATGCGAACAACCCTCGCACGGTCGGTATAGACCAGTCAAGCGACGCGACGACCGCCTCGGCGCCGGCTTCGCGGAGCCGGTCGGCGGACACCGTCGTCCCCACACCGACGCAGCGCATCTCAGCAGCGACGGCCGCGATGACCCCGAAGTGCGTGTCCTCGAAGGACAGCGCGTCGGGGCCGGGGATCCCGAGCCTCTCGAGCGCGATCAGATACCCCTCGGGGTCGGGCTTCCCCTGGGCGACGTCGTCGGCCGTGACCACCGCCGCCAGGAGCGGTCGCAGACCGGATCCCTCGAGCACCGCCTCGACCTCGACCCGGACAGCGCCCGATGCCACGGCCACGGGCACCCGGTCTGCGATCTCGCGCACGCACGCCGCGACTTCGGGATGCACGGTCTCGCCGGCCCCCGCGCGGGCGAGGTAGAGCTCGGCCCGCCGGTCGAGAAGCCTGCGCGCGACGGCAGGGTCGTGACCGCCGGCCTCCGAGAGCACGCGATCGACGATCTCCGGGTCGGAGTACCCGGCGAACTCGCCGAAGTAGCGCTCCTCGGTGACCTCGATCCCGACCTCCCCGAAGATCTGCACGAACAGCTCGGCGAGCAGCGGCTCGTCGTCGGAGATGGTGCCGTTGAAGTCGAAGACGACCGCCCGTGGCGGCCCGGAAACGCTCACCGGCTCTACGATAGGGCATCGGCACGCCCCTCCCCACCCGTGACCCGCACGGCCGCTGGCTCGTGCTCGACGCGCCCGGCCCGGACGCCTTCGATCGGATCGAGGGCTTCCTGGCCGCCCACCGCGGGCTTCCGGCCGACCTCTACCTGGGCTACGGCCTGGCCGGCGCCGGCCCCCCGGAGCCGTGCCCGCTCCCGGCCGCCGCCTGCGCGGTCGGCGAGAAGCTGGTGCCTGGCACCGATGCTTCACGCTACACGGTCGGGCCGTGGGAGCGGACGTGGTCACCGTCGCAGCACGCGCGGGCGATCGCCGAGGCGCAGGCCGCGATCGGGCGCGGCGACGTCTACCAGGTGAACCTCGTCCAGCACCTGCGGGCGCCGTTCCGGGGCGACCCGGCCGGCGTCGAGCGGGCCCTGGCTCCCCTCGGAGCAGAGTTCGCGGCGGCGATGCACGGCGACGGCTGGTCGATCGTCTCGGCGACGCCCGAGCTCTTCCTGCGGACGCGCGGCGACCGGGTGTGGACGATGCCGATCAAGGGCACGCGGCCGGCCGACTCCACCGAGCCGATCGCCGCCAGCGGCAAGGACCGGGCCGAGCACGTGATGATCGTCGACCTCGAGCGAAACGACCTGGGCCGCGTCTGCATCCCCGGATCCGTGCGGGTCAGCACGTTCCTCGAGGAGCGGCCGATGGCGGGCGTCCGCCACCTCGTGTCGACCGTCGAGGGGCGCCTGCGGCCCGGCGTCGGCACCGCCGAGCTGCTGCGGGCCACGTTCCCGGGCGGGTCGGTGACGGGCGCGCCGAAGCTGGCCGCCATCGAGCACATCGCGCGGCTCGAGCCGGTCGGCCGCGGCGCGTCGATGGGGGCGATCGGCCGCGTCCATCCCAACGGCGACCTCGACCTGGGCCTCACGATCCGGACGTTCGCGATCGCAGGCGGCGAGATCCACCTCTGGGTGGGCGGCGGGATCGTGTGGGACTCCGACCCCGAGGAGGAGGTCGAGGAGTCGCTCGTGAAGGCGCGGCCGCTCCTCCGGCGGCTGTCAGCCGGCGCCGGCGATCCGCGCGACGGCGGCATGCGCATCGCGGCCCGGTCCTGACTCCCACCAGCGGGCGTGGCCCAGGACGAAGGTGTCCCAGGCCCAGTCGGCCTTCTCGCGGTCGCGCTCGACGCCCCAGTAGTAGTCGAGGAACGAGATCCCGTACTCGAACTGGCAGGCCTGGAGGACGTCGGCGAACGACGCCCGCTCGTCCGGCATGAGCGGCGCGACGGCGTCGTAGGCGCCGATGAGCGCGGCTGCGTGGCTCAGGTCGAACGCGGCGTCATCGCCGGCCGAGATGCGGTTCCAGAAGAAGCAGTTGCGCTCGACCGCGACCGCGAGATCGAGCGTCCGCGGCCCGTGGTCGGCCTGGTGGAAGTCGATGATGCCGCTCACCTCGTCGCCCGAGAAGAAGAGGTTGTTGGTCTGCCAGTCGCCGTGGAGCGGCGCCCGCGGCAGGCCCGGCACGACCGGGCGCAGGCGCGTGAAGACGGCGCCGTACGCCGCCGCAACCCGCTCCTCCCACGGCAGCCCGTCCAGGTACTCGGCGACCGCCGGCCGGGCGCCGGCCAGCGCGGCGACCGCCTGAGCCGGCTCCGTCGCGACCGCATCGAGCTGGACGACGAAGCCGGCCTGCGGCTGGGGCGAGGGGTCGGGGAAGTCGGCACCTGCGAGGTGCAGGCGGGCCAGGGCGGTGCCGGCGGCGGCCGCGTGCGCCTCGGTCGCGAAGGGATCCCAGCTGTCGGCGCCTGCGTAGGTGTCCTCGCCGGCGGCCGGCTCGTGCACCTCGTACCAGTGGCCGCCGTGCTCGACGAGGCCCAGCGCCCGCGCGGCCGGCACACCGCGATCGGCCAGGTGGTTCGTGAGCCGGTGCTGCCACGCCACCTGGCCGAGCGCGCGGCCCATCGGCGGCTGCCGCTTCAGATACACGTCGCCGCGGTGCGTCCGGCAGCGGGCGACGGCGAAGAGCCAGCGCCGGTGGCGGGCCACGACCTCGGCCCCCGCGCCGAGCACCGCCCGGGCCTCGGCGTCCGTGATCGGATCCCAGTAGCGGTCGGCGAGGCCCATCCCTGCCAAGATACCCGTGTGCCGACCGACGTCCTCGTCTCTGCGGAGTGGGTCCGCGAGCGTCTCGGCGAGCTGCGGGTGCTCGACGTGCGCGGGCGGGTCGTGAACGACGAGCCGCGCTACCGGGCCGATCCCGACTGCTACCGCGAGGCGCACATCCCGGGCGCCGCCTTCGTCGACTGGCGGGCCGACTTCACCGACCGCTCCGATCCGGTCCCGGTCCAGCTCGCGCCGCGGGCCGAGTTCGCCGCGGACGCGACCCGGCTCGGCATCGGGAACGACTCGGTCGTGGTCGCCTACGACACCTACCGGAACGTCCTCGCCGGACGGGTCGTCTGGGCCTTCCGGGCCTACGGCCACCGGCGCGCGCACGTCCTCGACGGCGGGCTCGCCGCCTGGCGGGACGCCGGCGGCGCGCTGCGAGGCGGCGACGAGCACCCCGTCCCCGCGTCGCCTCCCTACCGGACGGGTCCGCGCGACGACTCGCTCTGGGACATCGACCGCATGCGCGCGACGCTCGACGGCGGCGTGCTCGTGATCGACGCCCGCGCCCACGACGAGTACGCGGGGGTCGAGACACACGCCCGCCGCGCCGGCCACATCCCGGGCGCCGTCAACGTCCCGTACCGGAGCCTGCTTCGCGACGACGGGCCCTTCCTGGAGCCGGCCGAGCTGAGGCAGGCATTCGCCGACGCCGGCATCGACGTCGACGCGATCGACCGGCCGGTCGTGGCCTACTGCAACGGCGGCGTCTCGGCGACGGCCGTCGCCAACGCCCTCGAGGCCGCGGGCGGGCCGCGCCCGGCGGTCTACGACGGCTCGTGGAACGAGTGGGGCAACCGCTCGGACACGCCCATCGAGAATTAGGCGCCGTGGCCCTCGCACTCCTGATCGCGGGCATGGCGCTCGCCGCCGCCGGCTACGCGTCCGCGCGCCGCGTCGACCCCGAGCGCTGGACGGGAAAGGCGCTCCGGACGCTCTTCTGGCTCGGCGCGCCGGCGTCGGGCGTGGTCGCGACGCGCACCGACGTCCACGCGGGGCTCGTGATCGGGCTTGTGGCCGCGTGGATCGTGCTCGCGGCGTCGGCTGCCGCGGTCCTCCACCTGACGCGCGGCCGCGCCGCGGGCGAGCGCGCCGAGCTCCTCCTCGCCGTCTGCTGGCCCAACGCGGCGTGGCTCGGCTTTCCCGTGTGCGTCGTCGTCTTCGGATGGGGGGCGCTGCCGCTCGCGATCGCGTTCAGCCAGCTCTGCACCGGGCCGTTCACGCTCGTGGTGCTGCCGGGGCTGGTCGCGGCCCTCGTGAACGAGCGGGCCGACTGGCTGGGACGCGCCCGGGCGTTCGCCCGGAACCCGTACCTGATCTGCGTCTCGGCGGGCTACGCCCTCGACGCGGCGGGCATTGCGTTTCCGACCGCGGTCACGTCGGTCGGGCGCACCGTCCTGCTCGCGAGCACGCTCCCGGCGTTCGCGGCGGTCGGCGCGGTGCTGGCCGGCCACCGCCTGCGGGTCGACGCGGGCACCGTGCGGCTCGTCACGGCCCGGCTGACGGTGGCGTCGGTGCCGCTCCTGGCGCTGCGGGCGCTCCTTCCAATCCCCGGCCCGTTCGTGGTGTCGGCGGGGATGGCGGTCGGCATGGGGAGCTTCGGCGTGGCGGCCGTCTACGGCGTCCCGATGCGGCGGCTCGCACCCGCGCTGGCCCTCTCGACGGCCCTGGTTCTGGCGGCCGCCGCGGGGGTCGCAATGGCCCGGAATTGAGGGTTAATGCGGTGTGCGGGAGCACGCGCGCGGCGGCCTGCGAGTGTCCACTCCATCCACTTGTGCGCGCCTCCCGCCCGGCGTAGCCTTTGCCCGGGCCGAAGCGCGGCATGCCCGCGAGACCGACAAGGAGGGTGTTGGAGTGGCGACCGATCTCGAGCAGTTCGTCGACGCGGACGGGCGCGCGGAGCGCGTGGCCGAGGTGCGCCGGCGCATCGACGCGGCGGGGATCACCTACATCTACTACCAGTTCATCTCCGTCACCGGCCGGATCATGGGCAAGGGCGTTCCGGCGCCGCACTGGGAGTCGATGGCGCAGAAGGGCTTCCAGCTCGTGTACGGCTCGACGGCGAACCTCTTCGTCGACCGCCACGGCGAGTACATCGGCTACGGGCCCGAGGCCTGGGAGCTGGTCGGCATCCCCGAGCCCGAGACGTTCATGCCCCTCCCGTGGGACCCGAAGGTCGCGCGCGTGTGGTGCACGTGCTTCCGCGGCCGCGAGGACGAGGAGGGGGGCGGCTCGTTCCTCACCTCCGACTGCCGCGGCAACCTGAAGCGCATCCAGGACGACTTCGAGACGCGCACCGGCATGCACCTCCGCGCCGGCATGGAGCCCGAGATGATGTGGCTCAAGATGAAGCCGGACGGGACGCCCGACGTCGAGGGCGTCACCAAGCCCTACTGCTACCACATCGACCAGTTCTCCGAGCTCCAGCCGATCATCCACAAGGTCGTCGAGTACGGCCAGAAGATGGACCTGGACATGATCCAGGGCGACCACGAGGACGCGCCGGGCCAGATCGAGCTCAACTTCAAGTTCGACCGGGCCGAACAGACCGCCGACCGGCTCTCGACCTTCCGCCAGATCTGCAAGCAGGTCGGCCGCGAGCTGAACGTCTTCCCGTGCTTCATGCCGAAGCCGTTCATGGGCGTCTCGGCCAACGGGTGCCACACCAACATCTCGATCTGGAAGGGCGACGAGAACCGGTTCATGCCCGAGGGCGGACAACCCGCGCCTTCCCGAGCAAGCTCGGCCTCCAGGCGATCGGCGGCATCCTCGAGCACCTGGGCGCGCTGACCGCGGTGACCGCATCGACGGTCAACTCCTACCGGCGGCTCTGGGACACCGGGTTCTGGGCGCCGGTCTTCGCCGACTGGGGATTCCAGAACCGCACGACCGCGCTCCGCGTCTCGGCGCCGGGGCGGTTCGAGTACCGCTCGGTCGACTCGGCCGTGAACCCGTACCTCGCGCTGGCCGCCCTGATCAAGGCCATGGACGACGGGATCCAGCGCCAGGTCGACCCCGGCACGCCCGAGGAGCGAAACATCTACGAGGCGATGGCCGGCGGCAAGGAAGTCAAGAAGATCCCGATGACGTTCGGCGACGCGCTCGACGCGCTCGACGACGACGAGGTCATCCGCTCGGCGCTCCCCGGCGACATGTGGCGGGTGTTCCGCCACTACAAGCGCGATGAGTGGGAGCGCTACTGCAGCGAGGTCACCGACTGGGACGTGAAGGAATACCTGGACGTGCTGCCCTAGATGGTCGGCTGAGGAGGCGCCGCATGTGCGGAATCGCAGGAATCATCTACCGGAACGGCAACGGCGGACGCCCGCTCGGGGTCGACATGACCCGGATGCTCCAGTCCATGAAGCACCGCGGGCCCGACTCGACCGGCTACGCCCTGTACGGGCCGGCGTCGGATCTCGTGATCGTGCGCTTCACGCTCGCCGACGCGAACGACCCGCGCGACTTCGAGTTCGCCGAGCGGCTCGAGCGGCACCGGGCCGAGGTCGAGGGCCGGATGCGCGAGCTGGGCGCCAAGATCATGAACATCGAGTTCGACACCGAGTACGCGTTCCGGGCCGCGCTTCGCTACGACGGCGACCTGAAGCGCCTCGCCGACTACCTCGAGGACGTCCCCGGCTGCGAGGTGCTCTCGCTCGGGAGGTCGCTCGAGATCGTGAAGGACCTGGGCGACGCCGAGACGGTCTCGGAGCAGTACGGCCTCGGGACGTTCCAGGGGACGCACGCCATCGGGCATGTCCGCATGGCGACCGAGTCGGACGTCGACATCTCGGGCGCCCACCCGTACTGGGCATACCCGTTCGCCGACATCGCTGTCGTCCACAACGGCCAGCTCACGAACTACTTCCAGTGGAAGCGCCGCCTGGAGCGCTCGGGCCACCGCTTCCAGTCCGAGTGCGACTCCGAGATCATCGCGGTCTACCTGGCCCAGAAGATGAGCGAGGGCCAGTCGCTCGAGGAGGCGATGCGCGCCAGCCTCGACGACCTCGACGGCGTCTTCACCTACATCTGCGTGACCGGCGAGGCGCTCGGGGTGGCCAAGGACGAGATGGCGGCCAAGCCGCTCGTCCTCTACGAGGGTGACGACATGGTGGCGCTGGCATCCGAGGAGATCGCGATCCGGGCCATCATCGACCACGAGATCGAGACCTACGACCCGTATGAGCGGGAGGTGCTGGTATGGACGCGCTAGTCGGCGAACGGCGCATCTCCTATGACGCGCGCGGCCTGGCCGAGCCGAATGCCGATGTGCCGGGCGTCTCGGAGGTGTCGGGGACGAGTGCCGTCTTCGACGCCGCCGACCTGACGACCCGGCAGATCAACCTCGAGCTGCGCTCGCTCCTCTACGAGCAGGGCGTGACCGACGTGACCGTCAAGAACCCCGGCTCGAAGCACTCGATCGGCGTGGGCATCCTCACCCGGTGCAAGATCACCTACGAGGGCAGCCTCGGCTACTTCGGCTGCGGGCTGATCGACGGCCCCGAGATCCACATCACCGGCCGCGTCGGATGGTCGGCGTGCGAGAACATGATGTCGGGCGTCGTCGTCATCGAGAGCAACGCCGGGTCACTCACCGGAGCGGCGCTCCGCGGCGGCGACATCGTCGTGAAGGGCCGGGTGGGAGCGCGAAGCGGCATCGACCAGAAGGGCGGGACGATCCTCACCCTCGGCTCGGCCGGCTCGATGACCGGCTTCATGATGCAGCGCGGCCACCAGATCATCTGCGGCGACGCCGGCGCGGGCCTCGGCGACTCGATGTACGACGGCATCATCTACGTCGGCGGCAAGGTGAAGGCGCTCGGGATCGATTGCGTCCCCGGCGAGTGGACCGACGCCGACACCGAGTTCGTGAACCGCAAGTTCTCGATCTACGGGCTGGGAACGCCGCCCGAGTTCCAGAAGTTCGTCTGCGGCAAGAAGCTCTACAACTACGACCACCTCGAGCCCTCCGAACGGAAGCTGGTCCTCTGATGGCATCCGACAAGACATCCTCCAGGCGAAACGTCCTCGGGCGAAGCGGCATCTTCACCCAGGACGTCATCAACGACATCCACGTGAAGTCCGAGCTCGGCCGCTACCGCATGCGCGGCTTCTCGATGTTCAAGCCGATCCCGCACTGGGACGAGCTGATGTTCATGCCGGGCACGCTCACACGGTTCGTGATCGAGGGCTACCGGGAGAAGTGCGTCACGAAGACGGTGCTCGGCGCGCGCTTCGCCAAGAAGCCGATCGAGCTCGACATCCCGGTCTACATCACCGGCATGAGCTTCGGCGCCCTCTCGCTCGAGGCCAAGATGGCGCTCGCCAAGGGAGCCTCGATGGCCGGCACGGCGACGTGCTCGGGAGAGGGCGGGATGATCCCGCCGGAGCGCGATCTCTCGACCAAGTGGTACTACCAGTGCATCCAGAGCCGGTACGGGTTCAACCCGCACCACCTGATGCTGGCCGACGCGTGCGAGTTCTTCATCGGCCAGGGCTGCAAGGTCGGGCTGGGCGGCCACCTGATGGGCCAGAAGGTGACCGAGCAGGTCGCCGAGATGCGCTCGCTCCCCGCCGGGATCGACCAGCGCTCTCCCGCCCGCCACCCGGACTGGCTCGGCCCCGACGACCTCTCGCTCAAGGTGCAGGAGGTCCGCGAGGCGACCGACTACCAGATCCCGATCCAGCTGAAGCTGGGCGCGGCGCGTGTCTACGACGACGTGCGGATGGCCGCCAAGTGCGGCCCGGACATCATCTACCTGGACGGGGCCGAGGGCGGCACCGGAGCGGGCCCGCACATCGCGACCGAGGAGACGGGCATCCCGCTCATGGCGGCGATCCCGGAGGCCCGGCGCGCGCTCGAGGACGTCGGCCTGGCCGACGAGATCGACCTCGTCGTCGCCGGCGGCATCCGAAACGGCGGCGACATCGCCAAGGCGCTCGCGCTCGGCGCGAAGGCGGTCGCGATCGGCCACTCGGCGCTGATGGCGCTCAACTGCAACAAGGAGATCCCGGGCGTCACCGACTACGAGGGCACGATCGGGGTGCCGGCGGGCGAGTGCTACCACTGCCATACCGGCCGCTGCCCCGTCGGGATCACGACGCAGGATCCGGAGCTGCGAAAGCGCCTGATCGTCGACGAGGCCGCCGAGCGGGTCTACAACTTCCTGCACACGCTGACGCTCGAGGTGCAGATGCTGGCCCGGGCGTGCGGCAAGACCAACATCCACAGCCTCGAGCCCGAGGATCTGTGCGCACTCACGGTCGAGGCGGCCGCCATGGCGAAGGTGCCGCTGGCCGGGACGGATTACATCCCGGGCGTGACCGAGCGCGAGACGCTCGCCGAGATCCGCCGCCTGCTCGAGAAGAAGCACGAGGACGAGGCCATGACCCACGTCGGACAGCCGCTCGAGGCGGCCGGGGAGTAGGAGGCGGCATGAGCGAACAGGAACGCCACATCCAGATCGACGCCGAGACCCTCGCCGGCCACCGCTTCCCCTACCAGGAGGACATCTCGCTGGTGGAGGACGTCGACCTCCTGGCCTCGACTCCCGGCCAGGACATCAACTGGCTCGAGGACGTGGAGCTGCTCGAGGAGGAGGGCGTCCCCGCCGTCTTCGACCGCTACTCGAACTCGTTCCTGCGCATCCACTTCCCGATCCCGGAGGGGCGCGAGAACGAGATCGCCCGCAAGGTCCTGATCAAGCACCTCCAGTCGGGGAACTCCTACGGCATCCAGCTCAAGGAGCAGCACTGCAAGTTCCCGCAGGTCGAGCTCGGGCCGTGGGTGCAGGGCTCACGCACCGTCGGCACCGACTGGAAGCCGCCGGTGCTGGAGGGCTGGGAGCCGCCGGACCACTAGCAGCGGCCGGTGACGCTCGGTGACTTGGAGGCCAGCGGGATCGCCTGCGTGCCGCGGAACTCGCCGAGGGTTGTGAAGTGCAAGACGACGACCGGGATTCGAACCAGCCGGCCGCACGGGATCGGGGGATTCACCCGGAAGACGATCGCGACGTAGCCCGTGCCGTCGGCCGCGATCGTGACGGGACGGAACGCACTGGGCGGCTTCAGAAGCGTTGTGGTGTCGCCCGCGGCGAGCCGGCCGACGAACGGAGCACCGGGCGCGCCGATCGGGTCGACGCCCGTGATTCGCACCGGGATCGACGCGCTGTTGTGCAGGGCGAGGCGGACAAGCATGCGGGGCCGACCGCCTGAGACGAGGTAGATCGGCGGGCCCTGATGCAGCCCCTCCGACGGGATCAGCCCCTCGGCCTTGAGACCCGATCGTGCCGCCCCGAGCGGAGCGAGGCTCGTGACCCACCAGAGGCACCAACCCGCGGTCAGAATCGCGATCGGGACGGCCACGATGACCAGCAGACGTACGGTGGTCGTGCGACGCGCGCTTGCACGTGGGAGCGCACGCTCGGCCATCTGGAAGGATCGTACCGCCAGGGACGTAGCATGAATAGATGGCGCTCACCGTCTCCACGGTCATCGCATCGCTCGCCCTGGCCTCCGGCCACGGCCTAGCCGTCCACCGCACGTCCGTCATCGGCCACTCGGTCGACGGCCGCCCGATCCACGTCGTCGAGTCGGGAACGCCCGGCCAGCCGCGGATCCTCGTCGTCGGCTGCATCCACGGGAACGAGTGCGCCGGGATGGCGGTCATCCGTGCGCTGCGGCGCCGGCCGCCGCCGACGCATGCCGACCTCTGGCTCGTCCCCACGCTGAATCCCGACGGCCGAGCCGCGGACACCAGGCAGAACGCCCACGGAGTCGACCTGAACCGCAACTTCGCCGCCGGCTGGACGCGGCACGGCGCGCCGGGCAGCACGTACTACTCGGGCCCGCGGCCGTTCTCGGAGCCCGAGACGCGGGCCGCGCGTCGGCTGATCACCGCCGTCCGGCCGAAGGTCACGATCTGGTACCACCAGCACATGCGGCTCGTGTGGACGTCGGGGAGGAGCGTGCCCGCCGGCCGCCGGTACGCGACGATGGTCGGGCTTCCGCTGTACGTCCACCGCTCGCCCGGCGGGGCGGCGTCGGAGTGGATCCGCGTCCGCTTCCCCCGCCTGCGGGCCTTCGCCGTCGAGCTCGCGGCGGGGCGGCTGTCGCGCGGCGGCGTCCGCCGGCACGTGGGCGCCGTGCTCGCGATGGCGCGGACATGAACCCCCATGGGGCCGTGAAACATTGGCATCAGGCACCGGTGTTTCACCAAGGTGGCCCCGGTGGTCCGCCGGGTAGGGTGCTCCGGTGCCCGCCACGGCCCTCGCGCTCGCACTCGCCGCAGCGGCCCTGCACGCAGGCTGGAACATCCTCATCGCCCGGGCCGGGGATCCGGAGGGGGCCGGCGCAGCGGCGATCCTGATCGGCGCCGCGGCGTTCGCGCCGGTCGCGGCGCTCACCTGGCGGGTCGAGTGGGCGGCCCTCCCCTACATCGGCGCCTCGGCGGCCGCAGAGCTGGCCTACTTCGCGCTCCTGGCCGCGGCGTACAGGCGCTACGACCTCTCGGTCGTCTACCCGATCGCCCGGGGCGCCGCCCCCGTCCTCGTCCTGGTGATCGCCGTCGTGGCCACCTCGGCGCAGGCATCCGTCCTCGAGGTGGCCGGCGTGGCGATCGTCGCCGTCGGCATCATGCTCGTCCGCGGCGTCCACGTGGGAGGGGGTTGGGCCGCGCCGGCGATGGCCCTCGGCGTCGCGGCCTGCATCGCGGCGTACACGGTGATCGACAAGTCCGGGCTCCATCACGCGGCGGCGATCCCGTACCTCGAGATCACGCTGGCGATCTCGGGCATCGCCTACGCGGCCGGCCTCGCGGCCGCGCGCGGCGCCGGCGTGGTCCGGAACGGGTTCTCGCGCTGGACGGCCGCGGCCGGGATCGCGATGTTCCTGGCCTACGCGCTCGTCCTCGCCGCCCTACGGCTGGCGCCGGCCGCATCGGTCGCGGCGGTGCGCGAGACGAGCGTCGTCATGGCGACGATCATGGCCGCCGTCATCCTCCGCGAGCCGGTCTCGCGCGGAAGGGCGACCGGCGCCGTGCTGGTCGCGGCCGGCGTCGTCGCGCTCGCGCTCGCATGACCACGGCGGCGGTCACGATCCTGGCGTACGTGCTCGGGTGCGTCGCGACCGGCTACTACGTCGTCCGGCTCATGACCGGCGAGGACCTGCGCGCGCACGTGACGGGCTCGACAGGGGCGCGCAACGTCGGCCGCCGGCTCGGGTTGGCCGCGGCCGTCGCGACCTTCGCAGCCGACGTCGCCAAGGGAGCGGTCGCCGTCGGGATCGCGCTTGCGGCGGCCGGCGGCGGCGCGGGGGCCGCGGCCCTGGTGGCCGTGGTCGCCGGGCACGTCGCGCCGGTCCAGCTCGGGTTCCGGGGCGGCCGCGGCCTTGGGCCGGCCCTCGGCGGGATGCTCGTGCTCGACTGGCGGGTGGCGGCCGTCGCGCTCGGCGCGGCGGCGCTCTCGGCTGCGGCGACCCGCGCGCTCACCGCGTCGGGGCTCGTCGGCGTCGGGGCCGCGCCCGTCGCGGCCCTGGCGCTGGGCGAGCGCCGGACCGCGCTCGCGGCCGGCGTCACCGCCGCCATCGTCCTCGCGGCGCACGGGCGCCGGCGGCCGGATCAGCTCCAGGGATAGGGGCTGTTCGAGACCGGGTGCAGGTCGCCCGTCGCGAACCGCTCGTACCGGAACGGGTGGAGCAGGCTCGAGTCGCCGCCGGCGACCACCCGCGCCACCTCCCGGCCGACGCCGATCATCTTGTAGCCGTGGTTCGAGTCGGCGATCACGTACGCGTTGGGCCGCATGTAGTCGAAGACGGGGAAGCTGTCGGCGGTGAAGCATCCGACACCCCCCGACCGCACGTTCTTGTAGGTCGCCCGTTTGCCCTCGAAGCGCTTCATGCAGTGCGAGAGCGACGCGCACCACATGTCGGCGAACGACGACTCGACGCTCGCGGTGGGGTACGGGTCGACGTCGAAGTCGTGTCCGACGACGACCGGCGCCGCTCCGCCCTGCACGCCGTTCAGGTCCTGCTTGAAGTAGTTGCCCCACAGCTCGTCGGTGATCAGCTCGCCGCCGTCGTCGTAGAGCGGGGCGTCGGAGTCGACGTGGAGCACGGGCGGCATCGACCCGTCGGGCAGCGAGAGCAGGCCCGGGTCGACGTCGATCTCGCCCTCCTGGAGGTACCAGTACGTCCACATCTCCTGATCGGCGTGCACGGCGCCGTCGGGCGTGCGCACGTCGAGCGTGTTCGGAAGCCCGAGCATCGTCCAGAGCGACTTCACCCACGGCCCGACGGCGACGATCACCTGATCGACCGCGACGTCGCCCTGATCGGTGTTGACCGCGGTGACCGCCCCGGAGTCGTCCATCGCGAAGCCCGTCACCCGCACGCCGTCGACCAGGCGGGCACCGGCCCCCTTCGCCTTGGCCGCCAGGCCGTGCATCGAGGCCATGTTGTTGGCGAAGCCCCCCTTGTGCTCGTGCAGGCACACCTCGACGCCCTGGGCGCGCCAGTCCGGGAACATCCCGCGCATGTGCTCGGCCACCTCGGCCGCGCCGACGATGAGGTCGGACGGGTAGCCGATCCGCTCCTGGCGCTCGTGCACCTCGGTCAGGTCGGACACCTGCGAGCCCGCTCCCAGCGCGACATAGCCGACCGGGTGGTACGAGAAGGCCTCGGGGTCCTGCTCCCAGACCTCGACGTTGGCGGCCATCAGCTCCGACATCGCCGGCTGGTAGTAGTTGTTGCGGACGACGCCGCACGCGATGCCCGAGGCGCCCGCGCCGACCCCGGTCTTGTCGAGGATGAGGACGTCGGGCTCCTCGCCCCGTGCGCGCTGCTCCTTCGCCAGGTGCCAGGCGGTGGAAAGGCCGTGCACCCCGGCGCCGATCACCAGGTACTTCGCGGACGCGGGCAGGGTCATCGTCGTCACCTCCGTGGATTGCCGCTACGGCAATGCCATTGCCATTTCACGCCACAGCATACCCGAGCGCGGTCGAAAGCGCGAGCGCATGGGAGCGAAGGAGCGGCACGGCCGCGTCCTGGGCGCGCACCCGGAAGCGGGAGTCGGGCCCCTGGACGCCCAGGATCGCGATCAGCTCCCCGGGGTCGCCGAAGACCGGGACCGCGACCGCGTTCAGGTCGGGCTCACGCTCCCGTGACGCGTGTGCATGGCCGGCACTGCGGACGGCCGCGATCTCGTCGGCCAGCCGGGCGGGGTCGGTGATGGTGTGCTCCGTGTACCGGGCCAACGGCCCGGCGGGGAGCCCGCCTGCCGCGAAGGCCAGCATCACCTTGCCGGTTGCCGTGGCGTGGGCGATGCTCGGGCGGCCGACTCGGACGACCGATGCCACGCTCGCGCGGCTCAGCACGAAGTCGATCGTCACGGCGTCGGGATCGCCCGGCACGGAGAGCGTCGCGGTCTCGCCGGTCTCGTCGACGAGCTCGTCGAGGTGCGGTCGGGCGGCGGCCCGCAGGTCGACCCCGCCCAGCGCGTGGCTCGAGAGCCGCATGACCTGCGGCCCGAGCCGGTAGCGCCCGGTCGCCGGCCGATGCTCGACGTAGCCCGCGGCCGCCAGCGTTGCGAGGATCCGCGACACGGTCGAGGCGTTGATCCCGGTCACCCGGGCGAGCTCGTTTGTCCCGACGTCGCCTTCCACCTCGGGAAACGCATCGAGCACGCGAAGCGCGCGCTCCACCGCAGCCAGCCGCCGCGTGGCGGGTCGTCCGGTCGGTGGCACAGGTGATGTCTACCACCCCCGGCAGCGCCGGTGTTAGGCTCGGGCCATGTTCGAGGACACGAGCCGGCGGCTCGACTTCCGCGACTGCGTCGGGGCGTTCGCCACGGGAGTCACCGTCGTGACGTCGCGGGTCGGCGACTCGTTCGCGGGCATGACGCTCAACTCGTTCACGTCGGTGTCGCTCGACCCGTTGCTCGTGCTCGTCTCGCTCGCCCACGGGACGCGCACCCTCGAGATGGTGCACCGGTGCAACCGCTTCGCCGTGAACGTGCTCCACCGCCGCCAGCGCGACGTCGCGCTGGCGTTTGCGAAGGCCGGCGCGCCGTTTCCGGAAGGGCACACCGTCGTCGACCCGGCCGGGTACCTGGTCGTCATGCACGCCCTGGCGATCCTGCGCTGTCAGGTCTCCGCGATCCACACGGCGGGCGATCACGACCTCGTGCTCGGCGAGGTGGTCGACTTCGAGGGATCGGGCGGGGAGCCGCTGATCTTCCATCGCGGCGCGTTCGGCGGCCTCGATGCGGACGGACTCGTTCCCCGGGGGCGCGTGATCGGGTTTGCCGGCTCCGGCTGGTAGCTGTGAGTTTTCCTAACGAAGGCAGGCGTTTGCGCCGATTCCTTTTGTGACCCCGTCACGTTTGGCGCCTTGTCCCTTTCGCTCGCCCATTTGCGCCCCAGGATCGGCCTTCTGGGGAAGTTCGCCGTTGCAAGCGCGGTGCCCGTCGTCGTGCTCGGACTCGTCCTCGGGAACTACCTCGGAAACCAGATTCACGACCGTACGCTCCATTCGAGCGTCCAGGCCGCCGACCTGACCGTCCGGCTCGGGATCGAGCCGCATCTGACCCGCGACGCGCTCGGGCGCGGGCTCCCCGCGGCTCAGGCGGAGGCCCTCGACGACGCCGTGCGCGGCATGGGGCCCGGCGACCTGCACGTCGCCCGGATCCAGATCTGGAACGAGCAGCGAAGGATCGTCTACTCCACCGACTCCGCGCTCATCGGCCACGGCGCGCAGGGTGAGCCGTCGCCCGAGCTCTCGAAGGCGCTCCAGGGAGCGACCGCGTCGGAGGTGATCTCGGACCGCGGTGACGTCGAGAAGCAGAACCGCGCGCTCGTGCGGCGGTTCGGCGACCTGCTCGAGGTGTACACGCCGATCCGGGCGAAGGGCTCGGGCGCGCCGGTGGGCGCGTTTGAGCTGTACATCCCCTACGCCCCTGTTGCGGCCGCGATCACGCACGACACGCAGCGGCTCTACCTGGTGCTCGTGATCGGGCTCACCGTGCTCTACGCCGTGCTCTTCCGGCTGGTGGCGAGCGCCTCGCGCGAGCTGCGCAGACGCACCGAGGAGCTCCGGGAGAACGCCGAGCGCTCGGCCCACGACGCGTGCCACGACCCGCTCACATCGCTCCCGAACCGAAGCCTCTTCCGCGACCGCGCCCACCAGGCCATCCTGGCGAGCGCGCGCCATGGGCATCACACCGCGCTCCTCCTGATCGACCTCGACCGGTTCAAGGAGATCAACGACACGCTCGGGCACCAGGCGGGCGATTTCCTCCTGCGCGAGGTCGGCCCGCGCCTGCACCGCGTCCTGCGCGAGTCCGACACGGTCGCCCGCTTCGGCGGCGACGAGTTCGGCATCCTCCTCACGCACGTCTCGGGCCCCGGCGCCGCCGAGGAGGTCGCCCGGGCGGTGCACCGCGCGCTCGAGGAGCCGTTCGCGATCCAGGGGCTGACGCTCGATGTCGAGGCGTCGATCGGGATCGCGCTCCATCCGTTGCACGCGTCCGACTTCGAGGAGCTCATGCAGCGCGCCGACGTCGCGATGTACCGCGCCAAGGCCAAGCGGTCGGGGTACGAGGTGTACGTCCCGAGCGAGGACGAGTCCGACGCGACGAAGCTCAAGCTGGCGAGCGAGCTGCGCCAGGCGCCGCTGCGCGACGAGCTCGTCATGCACTACCAGCCGAAGGCCGACCTGCGCACGGGGCGCATCGTCGGCGCCGAGGCGCTCATGCGCTGGCGCCATCCCCGCCACGGCGTGATGATGCCCGACCGGTTCATCCCGCTGGCCGAGCGCAGCGGGCTCATCCGCTCGCTGACGCTCTTCGCCGCCCGGACGGCGCTCACCCAGGCCCGCACCTGGCGCGAGGCGGGGATCGAGCTCACGGTGTCGGTCAACCTCTCGACCCGCGACCTCATCGACGTGTCACTCCCGGAGGAGATCGGCGAGCTCCTCGCGGAGACGCGCGTGCCGGCGCACCTGCTCGAGCTCGAGATCACCGAGAGCGTCCTCATGGCCGACCCGATGCGCGCCCGCGGGGTCGTGGCGCGCCTGCGCGACATGGGCGTGAAGGTGGCGATCGACGACTTCGGCTTGGGCTACTCGTCGCTCGGGTACCTGAAGCGCCTGCCCGTCAACGACCTGAAGATCGACAAGTCGTTCGTCATCAACATGATGGAGGACTCAGGCGACGCCGTGATCGTGCAGTCCACCGTCGACCTGGCCCACAACCTGGGGCTGACCGTCATCGCGGAGGGAGTCGAGAGCGACGAGACCTGGCGCCGCCTGCGGGCGCTCGGCTGCGACGTCGCGCAGGGCTGGCTGATCGGCCGGCCGCTCCCCGCCGCCGACTTCGCGAACTGGCTGAACCGGGGCGGGTTCATGCCGCCCGCGGCGCGCTGGTCGGCCTGAGCTACTAGGGGCCCTCGCCGGCGATCCAGAGCAGGCACGAGGCGCGCTTGCGGATGCGGCGGACGACGCGCGAGAAGAACCGGGGGCGGAACCGCGACGGGTCGGGCCCGAACACCAGGAGACCGGCGCGGCGCTCGGCCGCGATCTGGATAACCGCCTCGGCCGGGCGCGGGCTTCGCACCCGCAGGTGCTCGACCTCGACGCCCAAGCCGGCAGCTTGAGAGACGAGCTCGCGGATCCGCAGGCGGTCGGACTCGAGCTCGGTGTCGGCGTGGCGTGTGGCGATCGACTGCGGCCAGAAGGGCAGCTCGATCGCGTCCACGACGATCAGCGTCACGCCCGACTCCATCGCGGCCTGGAGCGCGACGCGGAACGCCTCCGGCTCGAAGGGCACGGCCAGCGTTGCCAGGACCACCGGGCGCGGGTCGGAGCCGGCGACCGCGATATCGCCGGGAGGTGTTGGCGCCGAGCGCTCGCGGAGCCTCACGCCTCCCTCTCCGCGCGGAGCGTCCACGACCGCTGGAGCTCGCCCACCCGCCGGTGGTAGCGGCTGCGCATGAACGGGCGAACGTAGATGAACCAGACCAGCAGGATCGCCGGCAGCCCGATGAAGAGCTGGAACTCCTGGGCCGTCAGAGCGAGCAGCAGGACGAATGCCGCGACCAGCGTCACGCCGGCGTATCCCACCACGCGGTAGCGGCGGCGAAGATCCTGAATCGCCTGCCAATCGGCCTCCGGGATGCCCTTCGTGTCGTACGTGCGCCCGCACGACTCGCAGGTCCACGTCTCGCCGTAGGCGACGAGCGCCTCGGCGCCGCAATCGCAGCGCAAGGTGATCCGCGGAGCGGCCATCCCCGACATCTTCGCGGATGTGTCGAACCTTCCGCAAGGTGGCGCTCACAACGTGGGGGAATGATCTTGACCCCGACCGGCGAATCCTGTTTCATCGGCGCATCTTCGTCCGCTTCGCGGCTTCTTGGGAGGTTTTTGCATGGCCACTGCGGTAGTCGAGGAACGCGAGCTCCTCAAGACGATCAGTTGGTTCGACGGGTTCGTGGTGGCGATGGCGAACCCGAGCTTCCTGATCACGGGCCTGGGCGCATCGGTGTTGGGTCTCGGCGGCTGGGGCGCCGTCATCCTCTGGACCACGTCGGTGGTGATCGGCGCAATGCACAACTACGTCTACTCGGAGACGGCCGCGATGTTCCCGAAGCTCTCGGGCGGCATCGCGATCTACGCGCACGAGGCGTGGAAGAAGTACCTGTCGTTCGTCGGCCCGATCGCAGCCTTCGGCTACTGGATCGGCTGGTCGGTCGTCCTCTCGGCCACCGGCATCGTCGTCGGATTCCTCGTCCAGGCCCAGTTCTACCCGTCGTCGGTCGACTCGACGTTCTGGAACCACTCCGGACATATCCTCGGCATCCCGGTCTACTTCTCGTTTCCGATCGCTCTCACGGTCGCCATCATCGTCGTGATCTGGACGTTCAACGTGATCGGAATGCGCCCGGCGGTCTGGGTGGGCTACGTCACCGGCGCGCTGCTCCTGATCCCGCTCGCCGTGATCATGTTCCTGCCGTACCTCACCGGGGATTGGCACTCGTCGAACCTGCACTCCAACGTCAACTGGCACGCTTTGACCGCCGACAACGGGATCAAGCTCGTGATCGTTTGGCTGTACGTCATGTGCTGGTCCTCTTACGGCATGGAATGCTGCGCGACGTTCGCGCCCGAGTACCACAACACCGAGAGGGACACGGCCAGGGCATTGCGCGTCGCCGCGGTCTTCGGCGTGATCGTCTACGGCCTCCTGCCGCTCGGCGCGGTGGGGACGTTCGGCGACACGAACGTCACCCTCGACAACTACCTCGGCAGCTTCTACGCCACCACGTTCCACGACATCCTCGGCACGGGGACGGGTCTCGCGATCCTCCTCCTGTGCGCCGGGATCGTCCTGGCGATGAACACCGCCACCGCGGACGGCTCGCGGGCGCTCTACGGCATCTCGCAGGATGGGATGACAATCAAGTGGCTGGGGCACCTGAACCGCTTTCACGTCCCGGCCAATGCGATGACCGTCGACGCGCTCCTGAACATCGCGCTGCTCTTCACCTATGCGTCCGACCCCATCGGCGCGCTCAAGATCCTCGTGATCTCGAACTTCGGCTATGTGCTGTGTCACGTGTTCGCGACGTCGGGCCTTGTGCTCCTGCGCCGGGACCGGCCCGGATGGCCGCGCCCGATCAAGATCTCCTCAGCGTGGGTCTCGATCTGCTGCGCGCTCTTCGTGTTCGACCTGGTTCTGCTGATCGTCGGCTCCGCCAACGTCGGCCTCGCCTACGGCGCGAGCACCCGCTCGACGCTCATCCCGTCGATCACCATCCTGGTGGTCGCGCTCGCCCTGTACGTCGTCCGCGTCGTCGTCCAGGACAAGAAGCCGCTGCAGATGCGGCTCCCGGCAGCGACGATGCCGGAGGAGGAGAAGGCGCTGGACGCTCCCACCACGACGGTCTGAGGCTGGCACTCGGCCTGGGGGGCGGGCGGCGAGCCCGCCCCCCAGGTCGTCTCGCACCTCGGGGAGGAAACCGCCGCCCGCGGTTGAACTCGAGGGCATGGGCAGGATCGACCTCCGCTGGCTGCGGGCAGCGCGCCTCGCCGGGGCGACGCTCGTGGCCGTCGGCGCCTTCGACGTCGTCCTTCGCGGGCACTCGCTGAGCAGGGACGAGGACGGGGCCATCCTCCTCGCGGCCGGCGCGGCGCTCCTCGTTCTGCACGTCGTCCTCGCACGGCGCGGCGGACGCGACTCCACCGACGCCCTCCTCTGTGCGGCCCTGGCGGTGCCGTTCATCCCCGCCGGCGTCGCGCTCCTCGTCTACTCGCCGCCCTCCGCCGCCTCGCTGTTCGCGTCGGGCGGCGACATCCTCTCGCCGGTTCGAGATGCGGCCTCCGCGGGCCTCTTCGTGGCGGCGCTGGCATTCGCGGGCGCCTACCTGCTCACGCGGCATCCGCGCTGGGTGCTCGTCGTCGCGCTCTCGGTCGGGTTCGGCGCCGAGCTCCAGAGCGCGGCGCCCATCCCGATCTTCTTCGGCACCTCGGCCGACTCGTGGACTCCCGCCATCATCCTCACCGTTGCGGCGGCGGTCGCAGTCGGTGTCGCCGTCGCATGGAGGGTGCCCGGGGAGGCCGAGCGCCGGAACCTGGTGGTCGCAGCCGCGATCATGCTCGCCGCGGCGGCCGAGGCCAGGGCGTTCGGCGAGAGCGCCGACGCCGGCCGCGACCTGTTCCTCGCCGGGCTCCTGGCCGCCGGGGTCGCAATCGCCTGGTGGCGGGCGACGCCCGGCATCGCCGTGGCTGTCATCTTCACCGGCGGGGTCCTGACCCTGTCGCTCTCGCAGCGCTCGGGCTACTTCGGCGTGGGCGCCGTGCTGGTCGGTGCCGCGCTCGCCGGCGGAGCGACCTTCTGGAGCGTGCGTTCGGCGAACGGCGGCGGGCCGCCGGCCTTGCCGCCGGCTCCCGCCACCTGACGTCCGCTACGAACCGGCCTCGGCCAGAAGCTGCTCGGCCAGCTCCCGCTTCTGGTCTGCGGTCATCTTCTTGAACTCGTTCTCGAGCGCGCGCCGGTTGATGACCTGGTTCCAGTAGTCGAGCGACTCCATCCCGAGGAGCGCCGTCTTGCCCACGAACTGGCGCAGCACCTCGTTCGTCGGGCCCATCACCCAGCCGGCCTTGCCGTCGCGCAGGTAGCGCTCGAGCTGGAGCGGCTCCTTCTTGAAGCCCGTGCCGCCGCAGCAGTGGAGCATCTTGTCGACGACGTGGGCCACGTTCTTGGCCGCGTTGAACTTGATCTGCCACAGCCAGTGGAGGTAGTTGCCGCGGGCCAGCTCACCGACGCCCGGGTTCGTCTGCGACCCGTCGGTCACGCCGTCGAGCGCCTGCGCGACGCCGAAGACGAACGCCCGCGAGGCGTTCGTGTCCATGATCGCCTCGCCGACCGTGTCCTGGATGGTCGGGTAGTCGCACACCCGAAGGCCCACGTCCTTGTGGGTCTTTCGGGTCGTGTGCCGGATCGCGATGTCGATCGCGCCGAGCGAGATGCCGTTCCACGTGCCGGACGAGCCGATCAGGAAGTTCGGGTCGACCGACTCGTCGTTCGAGTTGGCGCCGTCGCCGACCGGGCCGACCATCTGCTCCTCGGGCACGAACTTCCAGTCGAGAAGCAGCGAGCCGGACTGGTTCCCGCGCAGGCCCATGGCGTCCCACTCCTCGGGCTTCGCCTCGATCTCGTCCTTGTCCACGACGAACACGGACAGGTTCGAGTAGTCGCCGCCGTAGTCGGGCGAGGTCGTCTGGAGGACGTAGAAGTCGGCGAAGCCGGCGGACGTCGTCCACGACGCCTTCTTCAGCACCTCGAAGCCCCCGTCGACGCGGCGGGCGCCGGATGCGATCGGGTACCAGAAGTGCGATCCGGTCTCGGGGTCGGAGTACGACAGCGTCCCGATCAGGCCTTCGCGCACCTTCTTCAGGTACTTCTCGATCGTGTACTCGGTGGGGCGCAGCTTCAGCGCCTCGACGGCGCCGATGTGCATGACGTAGCACATCGCGCACGACGCGTCCCCGTAGCGCGCGAGCGTCTCGGTGACGTGGGCGTACATGACGTGGTTCTGGCCGAGACCGCCCCACTCCTTCGGCAGCATCAGGCCGAGGAAGCCGTCCGGCGCGAGCGCCTCGAGGCTCTTGCGCGGGAAGGTGAGCGTCCTGTCGTTCTCGGCTGCGAGGGGGCGGATGGTCTCCTCACAGACCGTCCGCAGACGCTCGAGCAGCCCCAGCTGCTCCTCGGTGAGATACCACTCGGGGTTGAACATCGGGTCTAGCCCGTTCATGGCCGACTCGGGGGCGACCGTTGCCATACAAGCTCCTCTCCTGGCGTGCCGCGAATATCCTAACGACGCGCCGCGCGCCGGGTCTATGGAGCCTCGGCCAACTCCTCTTCGGCAAGCCGCTCGACCTCGGACACCCCGCGCGGCCGGCCCGCCCGGATCCAGAGCCGGTGGAGCACGAGGGCGATCGCACAGGCGGCGCCGAGCGAGGCGGTGGCAGCGCTCCGACCGTGAGCGCCCGAGGATGGCGCACGCCCGTGCCGTGCCCGTGCGGGGCGACCAGGCCGAGCACGAGCACGGCGGACCCGACCGCCACGAAGGACAGCGTCATGAGCGCGAACACGGCCCTCCCGGCGTGGCCGAACCAGGTGAGGCCGCGACGGCCGCGAGCAGGACGAGGGCGAGCGGCACGCGCACGCCGCCGAGCGACGGCTGGTAAGCGATCACCGCCGACGAGGAGGCGGCGAAGGGCGCGCATGACCACGTTTGCCGACCAGTCTTCCCGGCACGCCGCCTGGGAGGATGTCACAGATTCCGGACAAGCACATGTAGCATCTTCATATGTCCGCAATGCACACACCCGAGGCCCCGGCGCGGTCGGCCGACACCCGCCACCTGTACCGGATCATCAACACCGTGTCGTCGACCCTCGACCTGGACCGCGTGCTGCGGGCGATCGTCGACCTGGTCTCGGACGCCGTCGACTGCCACGCGTGCTTCGTCTACGTGGTGGAGCCCGACGCCTCGCTCGTCCTGCGCGCGGTGTCCGATCCGTACACCGCGCTGGTCGGGCGGCTGCGGTTCGAGCCCGGCGAGGGGCTGGCGGGATGGGTGGCCGAGCACGACGAGCCGGTGTTCCTGGCCGAGGGTGCCCTCACCGACCCCCGGGCGAAGATCGTCCCCGAGGCCGAGGAGGACCGCTACCAGTCGCTCGTGGCCGTGCCGCTGCGAGGCAAGGCGGGCGAGGTGATCGGCGTGATCTCGCTTCACTCCGAGGCTCCGCGCGAGTTCACGCAGGACGACTCCGACTTCATGATGCACGCCGCGAGCCTCGTCGCCGGCGCGATCGAGAACGCCCGGCTCTACGAGCGGACGCGGCGGCGGCTGGCGCTCGTCGAGGGCCTCGCCGACCTGTCGCGGGCCGTGTCGGGCGCCTCGACGCTCGAGCAGCTCCTTCCGGCCGTCGCCCGCCGGGCGCAGCGGCTGCTACACGCGGAGGCGTGCGAGGTCTTCGTGGCGTCGGGCGCCGACGGCCGGTTCCGCCGCGGGGCGGCGTGGCCCGACGCCCCCGGCACCGACACGCCGCTCACCGCGGCCGAGGTGGGCGTCGAGCTGGCCCGGGCCGCGGCCGACGGCGGTGACGGACGCCGTATGGCAGAGCTGCTTTGGGGAGCCGGCGCAGGGGCGCGGGCCCTTGTTGTGCCGCTCGTGGCCGCCGACGAGCTCGTCGGGGTCCTCGCCATGCGCATGCCGGCACAGCGCCCCATCGACCCCGAGGAGCGCGAGCTGGCCGCGTCGATCGCGGGCCAGACCGCAGTCGGGATCACCAACGTCCGCATGATCGAGCGCCTCACGGCGCACAACGCCATCAAGGACTTCCTCGAGGACCTGTCCGCGGGCCGCACACCCGCTGCTGACCTGCGTGACCGCGGCCGCACGCTCGGCGTGGACATCGACCAGCCGCACGTCGTGCTGCTCGCGGTGCCGCGGTCCGGGCCGGCCTCGCGCGGCTGGGACGACGTCGCCCGCTCCCTCGAGGTCGCCGCGGTCCGCGCGTTTCCCGGGTCGCTCTTCGACCGCCGAGACGGTGCCGTGCGCGGGCTCGTGCACCTCGGGTCGCGCGACGCGGTCCACGCTGCCGGCCGCCTGCGCGAGATCCACGCCGCGCTGAACCAGGACCACCCGCTGGCGATCGGGCTCTCGCAGCGCTGCGAGGGAGCCGCAGGGTCGCGAACGGGCTTCGAAGAGGCCGAGCACGCCGTCACGGCCGCGGCGGTCGTGAGCGCAACCCCAGACGTCGTCGGCTTCGACGACCTGGGCGCGTACAAGTACCTGCTGCGCGTGAGCCAGGACGGCCGCACCCGCGACCCCCGCGGCGAGGCGCTCCGGAAGCTCGACGAGTACGACCGCCGTCACCGCTCACAGCTGCTCCTCACGCTCGAGGAGTACCTGAAGCGGCGCGGCAACATCGCCCAGGCCGCCCAGACGCTCTACGTGCACCCGAACACCCTGCGGCAGCGGCTGCGACGCATCCACGATCTGACCGGCCTGGACGTGCAGCACGAGGACTGGCTGATGGTCGAGATCGAGCTGAAGCTGCTGCGCCTCGAGCACGTTCTGGGCCAGTCGCCGCGATAATTCGGGTAATTCCCGCCGCGTTTTGGACCAAATCGGCGTCTGAGGCGCCGATTTCGGCGCCCGCCGTCTAGCAATTCGGCCCGATCCGTGGAAAAGTTGTCCCGGCCCGCACCCAGAGAAGGAGAGGGAGGTATGGCGACGATCATGGCGCGCCCCGCAGCGGAGGCGATCAGAAGACGGGCGGAGGAGGACGGGATCGAGTTCTTCTTCGCACAGTTCGTCGATATGAACGCGAAGCCGTCGGCCAAGCTGGTGCCGATGTCGAACTTCGACGGCCTCGTGACGGAGGGTGCGGGGTTCGCCGGCTTCGCGGCCGGCCCGATCGGACAGACTCCGGCATCGCCCGACATGATGGCGATCCCGGACCTGCGGACGTACACGAAGGTGCCCTTCAAGCCGGGGCTCGCGCGGTTTGCGTGCGACATTCACGTCGAGGGCGAGGAGTTCCCGTACTGCCCGCGCACCATCCTGCGCCGCCAGCTCGCGCGGGCCAAGGAGCTGGGCTTCACGTTCAAGATCGGGATGGAGCTCGAGTTCTTCCTCCTGCGCGAGACGGAGGACGGGGGGATCGAGCTCGCCGACCCGCTCGACCGGCTCGACCAGCCCTGCTACGACATGAAGGGCCTGACGCGTCAGTACGAGTTCCTCTCGACCCTCTCGAAGAACGTGAACGAGCTCGGGTGGGGGTCGTACGCCAACGACCACGAGGACGCCAACGGGCAGTTCGAGTCGAACTTCGAGTTCGCCGACGCCCTCGAGACGGCCGACCGGGCGATCTTCTTCCGCTACATGGTGCACGCCATGGCCCAGGAGCGCGGGCTGCTCGCCACGTTCATGGCCAAGCCGTTCGGACACCTCACCGGAAACGGCGGCCACTTCCACATGTCGCTCTGGGACGAGTCCGGCCAGCGTGACCTCTTCGACGACCCGTCCGATCCGAACGGGCTCGGCCTCTCGACGCTCGGCTACCACTTCCTCGGCGGCTTGAAGAAGCACGCCAAGGCGTACATCGCCATCACGGCGCCGACCGTGAACAGCTACAAGCGTCTCACGACCGCAACCGATAGGCCAACGTCCGGGTCCACATGGGCGCCGATCTACGTCAGCCACGGCCGCAACAACCGCACGCAGATGCTTCGCTGCCCCGGCGGCCACATCGAGGACCGCACGGTGGACGGCAGCTGCAACCCGTACCTGGCCGCCGCTGCCATCCTCGCCGCCGGCCTGGACGGGATCGAGCACCACGTCGATCCCGGCCCGACCAACGACGACAACCTGTACGACCTGAGCGCCCGCGAGCTCAAGCGGCGCAAGATCGAGCTCCTGCCGTCGAACCTGCTCGACGCGACGCGCCACCTCGAGAAGGACAAGGTCATCCGCGCCGCCCTCGGCAACACCGGCACCGAGGACTACGTCGACTACTTCGTGCAAGACGAAGCAGAATGAGTGGCACGCCTGCCACGAGCAGGTCACGCCGTGGGAGGTCAAGAACTACCTAACGCTGTTTTAGGAGCGAGCGGCTGAGGAAGCCCCCCGGGGGCGGTGGCGCGTGGTGGATTCGCACACACCGCCCCCGGGAATTCGTTGTCGCCCGGCACTGCCGCAGGGGGCCGATCCGGCGTAGGATTCCCGTCGGTCCACGGAAGGGGTGCGCGCATGTGCGGGCTGTGTGGGTTTGTCTATAAGGACGCGGCACGGACCGGCGCCGTCGGCCGGGTCCTGCACGGGATGCTCCTGCCGATGGGCCGGCGCGGCACGGACTCGACCGGCATCGCCCTCTACGGCGCGCCGGAGGCCGGCTCGTACGTGCTGCGCGCGCGCATCGAGTCCAACTCGGGGACGCCCGAGCGCGTGCTCGAGACGCTCGAGCGCGCCGGCGGCCTGCGCGACCACACCATGGACGGCCCCAACCTGCGCGCTCGGCTCGCCTACGACGGCGACCTGGGCGATCTCACCGACCGGGTCGAGGCCGAGCCGCACGTCGAGGTGTTCTCGATCGGCCGCTCGATGGAGATCGTGAAGGAGGTCGGCGACGCGAACGACGTCGAGCGCTCCTCGCCGTTCTCGGGCTTCGAGGGGAGCCACGCGATCGGCCACACGCGCATGGCGACCGAGTCGGTCGTCGACGTCGCCCACTCGCACCCGTTCTGGGCGCGGCCGTTCCCCGACATCTCGGTCGTCCACAACGGCCACATCACGAACTACCACAAGCTCCGCCGCAAGCTCGAGAACCAGGGGCACCGGTTCGCGACGGGCAACGACTCCGAGGTGATCGCCGTCTACATCGCCGACAAGCTGGCCGCGGGCGAGAGCCTCGAGGACGCGCTCCGAGCCTCCGTCTCCGACCTTGACGGCACGTTCAGCTATCTGATCTCGACCGCCGAGGGCATCGGCTGCGCCCGCGACCGCTTCGCGCTGAAGCCGCTGCTCTACACCGAGAACGACGAGATCGCGATGATCGCCTCCGAGGAGGTCGCGATCCGAAGCGTCGACGGCGACAAGGCCCTCGAGCCGCGAGAGCTGGCCGCAGGGGAGGTGCGCTGGTGGCTACGCTGACGAGCGAGATCGACTGCTCCGCGCACACCACGCGCGAGATCAACCAGGCCATCAAGCGGGCCGCGGCGGACGGCGTGCCCGAGATCCGCCTCACCAACCCGGCGGCGCGCCACTGCCTGGCGGTCGCCGTGATGAGCCCGATCCACGTCGTCTTCGACGGTCCCGTCGGCTGGTACTGCGGCGGGATGAGCGACGGCGCCCGCATCACGGTCAACGGATCGTGCGGCTGGAGCGTCGGCGAGAACCTGATGTCGGGCTCGATCGACGTGCACGGGAACGGCGGCTCGTCGGCCGGGGCAACGCTCCGCGGCGGCCGCGTGTTCGTCGCCGGCACGACCGGCGCCCGCTCCGGCATCTCGATGAAGGGCGGAATGCTCGTCGTCGGCGGCTCGGTCGGCTACATGTCCGGGTTCATGATGCAGCGCGGGACGATGATCGTGTGCGGAGACGCGGCCGACGGCATCGGCGACTCGATGTACGAGGGCACGGTGTACGTCGGCGGGAGCATCCACTCCCTCGGCGCCGACTGCATCGAGGCCGAGGTGACCGACGAGGACAGGGCGCTGCTCGCGGCGGAGCTCGAGCCGCATGGGATCACCGCGGGCGGCGTCGACTGGAAGAAGCTCGTGGCCGGGAAGAAGCTCTGGAACTTCTCGAAGCACGAGTACGACGCATGGAGGGCGGCGCTGTGAGCGACGGCATTCCGCGAGGCCGCGACGGCCACGTGCTTCAGCCGCTGTGGGTGTGGTCGCCCGAGACGATCGAGGACATCCAGTCCAAGGCCGAGCTGGGCCGCTACACGAACCGCGGCCTCGGCATGACCAAGCGCCCGCCCCACTTCGAAGACCTGACGTTCGTCCCGTGCACCCTCTCGCGCGTCCCCCTCGAGGGGTACCGCGAGGCGTGTGCGACGTCGATCGAGATCGGCGGCCGCCACGGCGCGAAGCCGATCAAGCTCGCGACGCCCATCACGATCGCGGGGATGAGCTACGGGGCGCTCTCCCGGAACGCCAAGCAGGCGCTCGGGATGGCGGCGACCCGGGTCGGCATCTCGACGACGACGGGCGACGGCGGCATGCTCGACCTCGAGCGGGAGGCGTCAGACCAGCTCGTCTACCAGGTGCTGCCGAGCCGTTACGGCTTCAACCCGCACCACCTGCGGATCGCGAACGCGGCCGAGATCGTCGTCGGCCAGGGCGCCAAGCCCGGCACCGGCGGTGTGCTGCTCGGCGCCAAGGTCTCGCCGATCATCGCCGAGGCCCGCACGCTGCCGCCGGGCGTCGACCAGCGCTCGCCGGTCCGCCACCCGGACTTCGTCGGCCCCGACGACATGCAGATCAAGATCGAGGAGCTGCGCGAGGCGACCGACGGCCAGATCCCGATCTACGTCAAGATCGGCGCCTGCCGCGTCCCCGACGACGTCAAGCTGGCCTGCAAGGCCGGCGCCGACGTGATCGTCATCGACGGCATGGAGGGCGGCACGGGCGCGTCGCCGGACTCGCTCATGAACCACACCGGCATCCCGACCATGGCGGCGACGGTCGAGGCGGTCGCGGCGCTGCGCGAGATGAAGCTCGAGGGGGTCGTCAATCTGATCGTCTCGGGCGGGATCCGAAACGGCGTCGATGCGGCGAAGGCGCTCGCGCTGGGCGCCGACGCGGTCTCGATCGGGACTGCGGCGATGATCGCGCTCAACTGCAACCGGCCGATCTACATCGAGGACTACGAGAAGCTCGGCACCGTGCCGGGCGCCTGCCATCACTGCCACACCGGCCTCTGCCCGGTCGGCATCACCACCCAGGACGAGGACCTGATCGCGCGGCTGCCCGTTCCCGAGGCGGCCGAGCGGGTCGAGGGCTTCCTGAACTCGATGACCCAGGAGCTCCAGATGTTCGCGCGGGCGTGCGGCAAGAACGCCGTCCACGACCTCGAGCCGGAGGACCTGCGGTGCATGACGATCGAGGCCTCGGCGATCACCGGGATCCCGCTCGTCGGCACGAACTTCGCATTCCGGCCGGAGAGCTTCGCGCAGGCGGTCGCCGACGCCCTCGCCGCCGCCTCGACGAACGGCCACAAGGCGCCGCAGGGAGCCCATTAGCTCAATGAGCTTCCTGTTGCAGTGCCCGAACTGCGGCCGCCGGCCGGTGGACGAGTTCTCCTACGGCGGCGAGGTGACCGTCCGGCCGCGCTCGTCCGAGGATGAGCGGGCGCTCTTCGGATACCTGTACTTCAAGGAGAACGTCGCCGGGGCGCAGCGCGAGTGGTGGTTCCACTCGTCGGGGTGCCGTGAGTGGTTCCAGGCCGAGCGCGACACGCGCTCGAACGAGGTCCTCCAGACCGCCCCTCCGGGAGGGCTGGTATGACCCGGCTGGCGGAGCGGCGCGGCGAGCTGATCGACCGCTCGACGCCGGTGACCTTCGGCTGGCGCGGCGAGCAGGTGACGGGCCTCGCCGGCGACACGATCGCGTCGGCGCTCTTCGACGCCGGCGTCCGCGTCTTCTCGCGCTCGTTCAAGTACCACCGCCCGCGCGGCCTTCTGTGCTGCGCCGGCCAGTGCCCCAACTGCCTCGTCCAGGTCGACGGCGAGCCCGCCGTGCGCGCGTGTATGACGCCGGTCGAGCCGGGCATGCAGGTCGACCCGATCAACGCCTGGCCGTCGCTCGAGACCGACGTCCTGCACGCGGTGGGCCGGGCGACGCCGTCGTTCGGCATGCAGGTCGGCTTCTACTACAAGACGTTCATCCGGCCGCGCTGGGCGTGGAAGTACTACGAGAGGTTCCTGCGGAGCGCCGCCGGGCTCGGGAAGCTCGATCCCGCCCACAGGCGCACTGAGCGCTTCGAGAAGGTGCACCGCCACGTGGACGTGCTCGTGATCGGCGGCGGCGAGTCGGGCCTCGAGGCCGCCGTCGCCGCGGCCCGCGGCGGGCGCGAGACGGCGCTGGTCGACGAGGGCCTCGCGCTCGGCGGGAGGCTGGCCTTCTCGGGCATCGCCGCGGCCGGACGGGCCGCCGACCTCGTCGCGCAGGCCCGCGAGGCCGGCGTCGAGATCGTGAGCCCGGCGTGGGCCGGCGGCGTCTACGAGGGGAAGCTCGTACCGGTCTACCAGGGCAACACCATGTACCGGTTCCGCGCCGCCGAGATCGTCGTCGCGGCAGGCGTCATCGAGCAGCCGCTCGTGTTCGGCCGCAACGACCTGCCGGGCGTGATGCTGGGCTCGGCCGCCCGGAGGCTCGTGAACCAGTACCGGATCGTGCCCGGCGAGCGGGCGGTCGTCGTGACTGCCGACGACCTCGGCATCGACGCGGCCTGTGACCTGGCCGAGGCCGGCATGGAGGTGGCAGCCGTCGCCGACCTTCGCGAGGGCGACGAGGACGAGCGCCTGGCGATGTACGGGATCGAGCACCTGACCGGGTTCGCGCCCGTGGAGGCGCGTGGCCGCAGCGCGGTCACGGGGCTCGTGGTGGCGCGCGGCTCCGAGCGGCAGGCGGTCTCGGCCGACACCGTCGTCATGAGCGGCGGCACGGTCGCCCAGTGGGGCCTCCTGGTCCAGGCCGGCGGGAGCGTGCGCTACGACCGCGACCGCCGCGTCTACGTGCCGGACCGTGTGCCCGACGGCGTGCGTGTGGCGGGCGAGGCGGTCGGCACCGAGCGAGCGGTGCCCGCCCAGGCCGAGGCCGCCGGCGGCAAGCAGTTCGTCTGCTACTGCGAGGACGTGACGACCAAGGACGTGCACCTGTCGGTGTCCGAGGGCTTCGCCTCGCTCGAGCTCTCGAAGCGCTACACGACGGTCACGATGGGGCCGTGCCAGGGCAAGATGTGCCACCGCAACTCGGGCCTTCTGATGGCCCGCGAGCTCGGCGTCGACCCCGACGAGGAGCGGGTCGGCGTCACCACCGCCCGCCCACCCCACAACCCGACCAGCTTCTCGCTCCTGGCGGCGCGCGGCTACGAGCCCGAGAAGCGCACGGCGATCCACCACTGGCACGCCGAGCGCGGCGCCAAGATGCTCTGGGCCGGCGACTGGAAGCGGCCGTACGACTACGGCGGGGCCGAGGACGAGACGGCGGCGGTGCACGAGTCGCTCGGCCTCATCGACGTCTCGACGCTGGGCAAGATGATCGTGCGCGGGCCCGAGGCTGCCGCCTTCCTCGAGCGGATCTACCCCAACCGCTACGGCGACATGAAGCTGGCCCGCGTCCGCTACGGCATCGTGTGCGGCGACGACGGGTCGATCCTCGACGACGGTACGGTGGCGCGCCTCTCCGAGACCGAGTACTACGTGACGACGACCTCCTCCGGCGCCGGCGGGATGGAGCAGTGGTTCACCTGGTGGAACGCCGTGTGGGGGATGGACTGCCAGATCGTGAACGTGACGTCGGCGATCGCCGCGGTGAACCTGGCCGGGCCCAGCGCCCGGACGGCCCTCGGGAAGCTGACCGACTTCGACCTCTCGAACGAGGCCTTCCCGTACCTCGGCGCGGGCCATGCCACCATCGCGGGCGTCCCGTGCCTGATCCTGCGCATCGGGTTCGTCGGCGAGCTCGGCTACGAGATCCACTACCCGACCGCAGCCGGCGAGCACCTGTGGGGCGAGCTCATGGGCGCGGGCGAGGAGTTCGGCGTGAAGCCCTTCGGCCTCGAGCCGCAGCGCGTCCTTCGCCTCGAGAAGATGCACGTGATCATCGGGCAGGACACGAACGCCGAGTCGCAGCCGCTCGAGGCGGCCATGCCGTGGATCGTGAAGCTCGACAAGGAGAACGACTGGATCGGCCGCTACTCCATCGAGTGGTACCAGCGCCGCGGCGACCGCTTCGCGCTGGTCGGCTTCGAGGGGCAGAACGGCTCGGTGCCCAAGGAGGGCGCCCAGATCATCGGCGAGGGCGGGATGCCCGTCGGCCGCGTCACCTCGTCGCGGTTCTCGCGCCGGCTCGGGAAGTCGATCGGCATCGCCTGGGTGCCGGCCGCGAGCTCCGAGGAGGGGACGCCCATCACGATCTCGGACCCGTCGGGCGCCACGATCCCTGCGAGCGTGCGCCGGAGCGCCTTCTACGACCCCGAGGGAGCGCTGCTTCGGTCGTGAGCGCCGTCGACCCCTACGCCTTCATGTCGCCGGCGGCCGCGGGCCCCGGCGTCGGCCTGCGTACGCCGATGGAGCGCCGCCACATCGCGGCGGGGGCGGCGATCGAGGAGCGGGACGGGTGGCGGATCGGCGTCTATCCGGAGGACGGCGACGGCGACCCGTGGGTCGTCGACGTCTCGCACCTCGGGAAGCTCGACCTGCGCGCCACCGCCGCCGGGATCGACGAGCTGACCGGCGGCCTCGGCCCCGGTGAGGCGCGGGCCGACGGCGGCGTCTGGACGGTGCGGCTCACGCCCACCCACGGATACGTGATCTGCCCCTTCGACCGCGTCGAGGCGATCCGCTCCGCGACCGGCGGGGCCGCGATCGACGTGACGTGCGGACTGGCGGGCGTCGCGGTGGGCGGGGAGCGCTGGCGCGACGTGATGAACCGCTCGTCGGGCCTCGACGTCCGCCCGGCGCGGTTTCCGGCCAACCGGTGCATGGCCGGCTCGGTGATGCGCGTGCCGGCGCTCGTCCTGAACGAGGGCGGGCACATCTCGATGTTCGTCGGCTGGGAGTACGGCGAGTACTTCTGGGACGCGATCCTCGACGCCGGGGCACCGCTCGAGATCGGGGCGCGGACGCCCGCAGCGGCACGCAGCGCGGAGGCGGTCGCGTGATCGGCCTCCTGAAGAAGCATCGCTACTTCCGCGCGCACAAGCTCCGCGCCACCTACGACGCGATCGTGATCGGCGGCGGCGCGCACGGCATGGCGACCGCCTACTACCTCGCCAAGGACCACGGGATGAAGAACGTCGCCGTGGTCGAGCAGAGCTACATCGGCGCCGGGGCGTCGGGCCGCAACACCACCATCATCCGCTCGAACTACCTGACGCCCGAGGGCACCCGCTTCTACACAGCCAGCGTGAAGCTCTACGAGACGCTCTCGCAGGACCTGAACTTCAACATGCTGTTCTCGCAGCACGGCCACCTGACGCTGGCCCACTCCGACCGATCGGTGAACACGATGATGGAGCGGGCCGAGGTGAACCGGCTCCTGGGCGTCGACTCGCGGGTGATCTACCCCGACGAGATCAAGGAGCTCGAGCCGATGCTCGATGTGTCGGATCATCCGACGTTCCCGATCCTGGCCGCGCTCTACCACCCGCCGGGCGGCATCATCCGCCACGACGCGGTGGTGTGGGGATACGCCAAGGAGGCCGACCGGCTCGGCGTCGAGATCCACCCCTACACGCGTGTCGAGGGCATCACGCGCCAGAACGGGCGCGTGACCGGCATCGAGACGAACCGCGGCCCCATCTCGGCCGGGACGGTGATCTCGTGCACCTCCGGATGGTCGTCGCTCGTGGGGCGCATGGCTGGGATCGAGGTGCCGATCACGACGCACATCCTCCAGGCCTGCGTCACCGAGCCCGTGAAGCCGCTCCTGCGCAAGATCATCGTGTCGGGCACGCTGCACATCTACATCTCGCAGTCCGACCGCGGCGAGTTCGTGATGGGCTCCGAGATCGAGCCGTACTCGGGCTACTCCGACAAGGGCACGTTCCGGTTCATCGAGGACCTGGCGATGCACATGGTCGAGCTCCTGCCGATGCTCGGCCATGCGAGGATCCTGCGCCAGTGGACCGGCCTCTGCGACGTCTCGCCCGACTACGCCCCGATCATGGGGCTGACCGAGGCCGACGGCTTCCTGATCGACGCGGGCTGGGGCACCTACGGCTTCAAGGCCTCGCCGATCGTCGGCAAGACGATGGCCGAGCTCGCCGCCACCGGGCGCACGCCCGACCTGATCGCACCCTTCCGGCTCGCCCGCTTCTACGAGAACGAGCTCGTCTCCGAGCGCGGCGCCGCCGCCGTCTCCCACTGAACGCAAAGGAGCCCCTGTGAAGTCAAGCCTCGAGATCGCCCAGGAAGCCACCCTCCGGCCGATCATGGACGTCGCCCGCGAGTACGGGATCGAGGAGGACGAGGTCGACCTGTACGGCAAGTACAAGGCCAAGGTGAGCCTCGGCGCGATCGAGCGGTTGAAGGACGCTGCACCCGCCAAGGTCGTCTGCGTCTCGGCGATCACGCCCACCAAGGCGGGCGAGGGGAAGACCACGACGTCGGTCTCGCTGACGCAGGGCATGGGTCTGATCGGCAAGCGCCCCGTCCTGTGCCTGCGCGAGCCGTCTCTGGGCCCGGTGTTCGGCATCAAGGGGGGCGCGGCCGGCGGTGGGCTCACCCAGGTGGTGCCGATGGAGGACCTGAACCTCCATTTCACAGGCGACTTCCATGCGGTTGCCGCCGCCAACAACATGCTGGCGGCGTTCGTCGACCAGCACCTCTACTATGGCAACGAGGCGCGACTCGACCCGCACGCCGTCACCTGGCGGCGCGCCGTCGACATGAACGACCGCCATCTGCGCCATATCGTCTCAGGCCTGGGGGGCAGGCCGCACGGCATCCCCCGCGAGACGGGATTCGACATCGTGGCGGCGTCCGAGGTCATGGCGATCATGGGAATGGCGACCTCGCTCCACGACCTCCGGCGCCGGGTCGGCGAGATCACGGTCGGCTACGACGTCGATGGGCAACCGGTGAAGGCGGAGCGCATGGGCTGCGCGGGCGCGATGACCGTGCTTCTGAAGGACGCGCTCAAGCCGAACCTGATCCAAACCCTCGAGGGCCAGCCGTGCTTCATGCACATCGGCCCGTTCGGGAACATCGCGCACGGCAACAGCTCGATCGTCGCCGACCTCCTCGGTCAGAGGATGGGCGACTACCTCATCACCGAGTCGGGGTTCGGCTCGGACCTGGGGATGGAGAAGTTCATGGACATCGTGTGCCGCGCAGCCGGGCTTGCGCCGAGCGCGGTCGTGATCGTGGCGACCGCCAAGGCGCTGAAGCACCACGCCGGCCTGGAGGACGACCCGCGTAACTCCGCAGCCGACAATCTGCGTGCCATCGAGACGGGCTCGGCCAACCTGGAGCGGCATATCCTGAACGTGAAGGAGTTCGGGCTCCCGTGCGTTGTCGCGGCCAACCGCTTCCCCGGCGATACGGACGATGAGGTCGCTCTCGTGCAGAAGCTCGCACTCGACTACGGCGCTCACGCCGCCGTCCTGAATGAGGGCTTCACGAAGGGCGGAGCCGGTGCGGCGGAGATGGCCGAGGCGGTGGTCGACGCCTGCGAGCAGCGCAGCGCGTTCGAGTTCATCTACGCCGATTCGGACCCGATCGACACGAAGATCGAGAAGATCGCGGCGCGGATCTACCACGCCGACGGCGTCGACTTCCTACCCGCGGCCCGCCAGAAGGTTGAGCAGTTCACCCGCGACGGCCTGACTGGGCTCTCGATCTGCATGGCGAAGACCCACCTCTCGCTGTCGGCGGACGCAGGAGTGCCGAACGCCCCCACGGGTTTCCGCATCCCGGTGCGGGACATCCGCCCCTATACGGGCGCCGGGTTCCTGACGCCGCTCTGCGGCGACATCGTGCAGATGCCCGGCCTCGGAAAGACACCGGCCGGGTTCAACGTCGATATCGACGATGATGGACGAACTATCGGCCTCTTCTGACGGAGCCGCCACGCCGGACCTGAACGGCACACCCGACCCGTACATGTCGGCCACGGTCGCCGGATTCCTCGACGACCTCGCGGCCCGGACGCCCGCACCCGGCGGCGGCGCCGCTGCGTCGGTCACGTGTGCGATGGCGGCCGCGCTCGTCGAGATGGCCGCCTCGTTCGCGTCGGCCAAGGGGCTCGAGCGCGTGCGCGACCGCGCCCACGAGCTCCGCGAGGAGGTCTCATCGCTCGCGCACGCCGACGGGCGGGCCTATGCCGTCGTCCTGGAGGCGCTCCGCATGACGCCCGGCGAGGAGCGAACGACGCGGCTCGACACCGCCGTCGCGGGTGCGATCGCCTGCCCGATGCACATCCTGCGCATCGCCGCCGAGGTTGCGACGCTGGCGGCGGACATGGCCGAGACCGGAAACCGCAACCTCGAGGGCGACGCCCTGGCGGGGGCGCTCCTGGCGGAAGCCGCCGCCCGGTCGGCGGCGACGCTCGCGCACCTCAACGTCAGCCTGCTCTCGCGTCACGCGTCCTCGGACGCGCAGCTCGAGCGGGTGCGGCCCGAGCTCGCCAAGGCCACGCGGGCACGCGAGCGGGCGGTCGATGCCTACGCGCGGCTGGAGCGGGTCTAGGAGCACGGGTCCGGGGCCTGGCCCCGGACGGGGCCAGGCCCCATGGGGTTCCGCGGACTACGATCTGAGCCACGATGGTCGAGGCGGATCAGGCCGATCGCGTACCCACGGAGTTCCTCCGCCGCTTCGCTCCGTTCAGCGGCCTCCCGGCGCCGGAGCTCGAGCGGGCCGGCGCCGCCGCGCAGGTGCGCTCGTACCCGGCGGGGGCGACGATCCTCGCGGAGGACGGCGCACCGTCCGAGGGGCTCTACGTCGTCCGGTCGGGCGCCGTCGAGCTCGGGCACGAGGAGGAGACGATCGACGTCCTCGAGCCCGGCCAGGCGTTCGGGCACCCGTCGCTGCTCTCGGGGATGGCGCCGGCCTTCGACGTCCGGGCCCGTGACGACACGGTATGCCTCCTCATCCCGTCGGAGGTCGCGCGGTCGGTGCTGTCGAGCCCGGCCGGCGTGCAGTTCGTCGCGAGCTCGCTGCGCGAGCGGCTGGTCCGGACGGGCTACGTGGCGCACGCACAGGCCGAGCAGCGAACGGCGCATCTCGGCTCGCTCGTCCACCGGCCCGTCGCCGTCTGCCCACCCGAGACGTCCGCCGCGGACGCGGCCCGCCTGATGGCCGCCGCCGACGTCTCGTGCGTCCTCGTCCAGCTCGACGAGGGGTTCGGGATCGTCACCGACTCCGACCTGCGCCGGAAGCTCGTCGCCGAGGACCTCCCGGGCTCCACGCCGGTCGGGCAGTTGATGGTCGCCCCCGCCACGACCTTCTCGCCGGAGAGCCTCGCTGTCGACGCGATGATCGACATGCTCGACGCGGGGATCCACCACCTCCCGGTCGTCGACTCGGCCGGGACTCCCCTCGGCGTCGTCACCGCAACCGACCTCATGTACCTCGAGAGCCGGACGCCGTTTGCCCTGCGCCGGTCGATCGCCCACGCCGCGACCGTCGACGAGCTCGTCGAGGCCGCGCTCCACCTGCCGCAGATGATCGTGAGCCTCATCCGGGCCGGCGTCTCGCCGCTCGACGTGAGCCGAGTGATCGCGCTCCAGTCCGACACGGCGACGACCCGCCTGCTCGAGCTCGTCGCCGCCGACCGCGGCCCGAGTCCGGCGGCGTGGGCGTGGCTCGCGCTCGGGTCCACCGCCCGGCGGGAGGCGACGCTGGCCTCCGACCAGGACAACGCCCTCGCCTACGCCGACCCGGGCGGGCCCGAGGTCGATGCGTACTTCGCCGACGTCGCCGCCGAGGTCAACACGGCCCTCGCCCGCTGCGGCTTCGGGGCCGACAACGCCGAAGTGCTGGCCCGAAGCCGGGTCTGGCGCCTCTCGCAGTCGGAGTGGGTGCGCGTGTTCCACGACTGCCTCGAGCACCCCGATCGCAGCCATCTCGTCCGCGCCGCGGTGGCATTCGACTTCCGGCACGTCGTCGGGGGCCTCGAGATCGTCCGGCCGCTCGTCGAAATCGAGCGCCAGGCCCCGAATCACCCCGACTTCATCCGCCGCCTGGCGCGCACGGCCACCGACTTCACGCCGCCGACCGGATTTCGCGGCCGCCTGACGCTCGACGCCGACGGCCGGATCGACCTGAAGCGCGGGGGCGTCGTGCCGATCGCGAACCTGGCCCGCTTCCACGCGCTCCAGGCCGGCGTCACGATCTCGAGCACAGTCGGCCGGCTGCACGCCGCCGAGGCGGCCGGAACGCTCAACCGCGAGACGGTCGCCGCGCTCCTCGAGGCGTTCGCGCTCATGACGCGCCTTCGGCTCGAGCACCAGGCGGCCCAGGTCGAGGCGGGGGCGGAGCCCGACAACCGGATCGACCCGGGCGACCTGCCGCCGCTCACGCGCGAGCAGCTGAAGGCCGCCTTCCGGGCCGTTTCGGAGGCGCAGCACGCCCTGAGCCGGTTCGTCCCGCTCGGGATGTGACAGTTCCTGAAATTTCCGGTTGCGTTCCGACCGGGCGGCGTGGTTCACTTGCACGGACATCACGCCGTTCGTGTGGGAGGAGGTCGTATGGCAACCGATACGGGTGCAGCCGACTACGAAGGTGGCGGTCTGAGCCGGGAGACGAACTGGTGGGGCGCGTTCGTCATCGGGCTCGCGGGCACGATCCTCGTGACCGGGATCGCGCCTGTCATGGTGACGGCGCTCGGCGCAGCGGCGATCCCGATCATCGTCCTCATCACGATCTCCGGATACCTGCTCTGCCTGCTGCTGGCTGAGCTCTCGGCCATGATGCCGGAGCGGACGGGCGGGTCGCCGGCCTACGCGTACGTGGCCTACAAGGACAAGTGGCCGCGGTTCGCAAAGCACGTGAACGGCTTCACGGCGTGGGCCTACTGGCTCGGCTGGTTCCCCGTGGCGCCGCTCAACATGATCCTCGCGTCCTACTACATCGCGTCGCTCTTCGGGCTCGATCTCACGAGCGGCGTCACGCCGATCCACACCTTCATCGCCTACTGGACGATTGCCATCGCAATTGCCGGGATCCTGCTCGTCTTCATCCCGGCGTGGCTCGGAATCCGGCTCGGCGCGCTCTTCGCGACCGTGCTCGGGCTGCTGGCGATGGTCCCGCTCACGTTCCTCGCGATCGCCCCCGTCTTCGTCCCGTCGAAGACCAACTGGGGCGAGCTGTCGGGGTTCAACCAGATCGACGGCACCGGGTTCTTCACGAGCCTCTACGGTCACAACTGGCTCACGATCTACATCGCCTTCGCCTTCCTTCTCACCTGGAACGTGATCGCGATGGAGGCCGCCGCCTGCTACATCGGCGAGTGCCGTGACCCCGAGCGCGACGCCAAGATCGCGATGAATCTCGAGGGCCTGTACGGCGTCTTCATCTACACGATGATCCCGGTCAGCTTCCTCATCGTGATCGGCGCCAGCCAGATCAACAGCTACGTGACCGAGGTCGGAGGCTTGGTCGACGCGAACCAGATGTTCGTGACGTTCGCCAACAAGCTGTTCGGCAGCTCGGCCAACCTACTCGACGACCTCATCGCGTGGATGCTGATCATCGCGCTCTGCCTCTCGGTGCTGAACGCCATCATGGGCTGCGCGCGGTCGCTGCACCAGATGTCGATCGACGGCGAGTTCCCGCGGGTCTTCTCGTGGGTCAACCGGCACGGCGTCCCGGGCTTCGCGATGGGCTTCAACGTGGTCTGCTCGATCGCCCTCGTCTTCACCGGCGGCGCCGTCGAGATCTACACGCTCTCCAACGTGGGCTACACCGTGTCGTTCATCCCGGTCCTCGTCGGCTACTACCTGCTGCGCCGGTACCGCCCGGACATGAAGCGGCCCTTCCGCCTGCCGGAGTTCTTCAAGTACATCGCCCTCGTCCTGGCCGTCGGGTACTTCGTGATCTGGCTGTACGGCGGCATCGTCGAGGCGTCGCTTCCGAACGCGTTCCTCGGCAACAACGACACGAAGGTCTACTACCTGATCGGCTGGATCATCCTCGTCTCGTACCTCCCGATCTACTGGTACCGGATCAAGGTCGAGGACCCCAAGCACGCTCGGAGCAGCACTCCCGAGCCTCCGCCCATCCCCGCAGGGGACTGAACCCGAGTCGATAGGGTGGGGGCGTGCTGCGAAAGCCGCCCCCACCCGATCCGTCCACGCTCTCCATCGAGCGCCTATTGGTCGCGTCCGAGGGGCGGGAGATCTCGTGGGCCGTGCTCCAGCAGGCGTTCGAGCTTGCCCGTCCCCGCGGTGCCAAGGTTCGCGTGATCTCGATCGCGCGCGTCTGGGGCACCGGAATGGGGTTCCCGAACCCGGGCCTACTTCCGACCAGGCGCGAGTGGGATGCGCAGAGGCTGATCGTGCGTCGCGCCGTCGAGGCGCTGGAGAAAGCGGGCTTCGCGGCCTCCGGCCACGTGATCGGCACGCGCAAGGCGGCCAAGCGCATCCTCGGCGAGGCGACGGCGTTCCGCGCCGAGGCGATCGTCATGGGATGCGACCCCCAACGCGCACTCGTCGGCGACTTCATCTGGTCGCAGGAGCCGTACCGCGTTCGCCGCCGGGCGAAGATCCCCGTGTACCTGGTTCCGGTCGACGAGTAGCCCGATGACGGTCGCGCACGGCATGTAGACTCGATCGCATGCGAGTGCTCCTGGTCGGATCAGGCGGACGCGAGCACGCGCTCGCCTGGAAGCTGGCGCAGTCGCGGCGGCTCGCGGAGCTGCACGCTGCTCCGGGGAATCCCGGCATCGGCCGGCTGGCGACGCTCCACGCAGTGGCGCTCACCGACCTCGAGGGGATCACCGAGCTCGCGGCCGGCCTCGCGCCGGACCTCGTCGTGGTGGGCCCCGAGGCGCCGCTCGCGGCGGGACTCGCCGACCGGATCGCCGAGGCGGGGCTCCTGTGCTTCGGCCCCACCGCCTCCGCGGCGCGGCTCGAGAGCTCGAAGGCGTTCGCCAAGACCGTGATGCAGACCGCCGGTGTGCCCACCGCGCGCGCGACCGTGTGCGACACCGTGGCAGCCGCCCAGGCTGCGATCGCCGAGTCAGAGGGCCGGGTTGTGATCAAGGCCGACGGCCTCGCGGCGGGCAAGGGCGTGACGGTGTGCGACTCGGCGGCCGAGGCTCAGGATGCGGCCGCGGCCTGCCTCGTCGGCGGCGAGTTCGGCCAGGCGGGGCAGCGAGTCCTCGTCGAGGAGCGCCTGGAGGGCGACGAGCTGTCGCTCCTCGCCCTGTGCGACGGCGAGTGCGTGCTGGCGCTGGATCCGGCGCGCGACCACAAGCGCGCGCTCGACGGCGACCTCGGGCCCAACACCGGCGGGATGGGTGCGTTCTCGCCCGTCCCGGGGGCCGACGGCACCATGGTCGAGGAGATCCTGGCAACCGTGCACCGGCCGGTCGTGAACGAGCTCGCCCGGCTCGGGATCCCGTTCCGCGGATGCCTCTATGCCGGGCTCATGCTGACCGCGGACGGGCCGCGCGTGATCGAGTTCAACGTCCGGTTCGGCGATCCCGAGGCGCAGGCGATCCTGCCGCGGCTCGATGCCGACCTGCTCGACCTGCTCCACCGTGCAGCCACAAGCTCGCTGGCGGGCGCGACGGCGCCCGCAACGGCCGACGCCTGTGTGAGCGTCGTCGTGGCGGCGAACGGCTACCCCGATGCGCCGATGCCGGGCGGGGTGATCTCCGGGATCGCCGCGGCCGAGGCGATGGAGGGCGTCACCGTCTTCCATGCCGGCACGGCGGAACGCGACGGGACGCTGGTGGCCGCCGGCGGCCGGGTTCTCAACGTGACCGCCACCGGCCGCGACTTCGCGGAGGCCCGAAGCCGGGCGTACGCCGCGGTCGACCTGATCCAGCTGGAGGGAAGCATGCACCGCACCGACATCGCCCTCGCGGCCAACCACATGGAGCACGTGCATGCCTGATCCCGTCCCCGCTCCCGAGGTCAAGCACCTTTGGGCCGAGCTCGAGACCGACGGGCCGCAGGTCGGCATCCTGATGGGCTCGGAGTCCGACAAGGAGGTCATGCAGGCTGCGGCGGACGAACTGCTCGAGCGCGCGATCACGTTCGAGATGAAGGTGCTCTCGGCGCACCGCGATCCGCGCGGCGTGGCCGAGTACGCGTCGACAGCCGCGCTGCGGGGTGTGCGCGTCATCATCGCCGGTGCGGGCAAGGCCGCAGCGCTTCCGGGCGTGATCGCCGCCTACACCGAGCTTCCCGTGATCGGCGTCCCGATGAGGACGTCCGACCTGGGCGGGATGGACTCGCTGCTCTCGATCGTGCAGATGCCGTCGGGCGTCCCCGTGGCGTGCATGGCGATCAACGGCGCCCGCAACGCCGCGATCTACGCGGCCAAGATCCTGGCTCAGGGCCAGCTGCCGCCGTCGGTTGACGACCTGTAGCGGTCGTCCGGCTCCGGGCAGCCCAAAGGGGCCCGGCCCTGGGAGGTGAGGCCGGACCCCTTGGGATATGGCTGCCGTTCAGCTCAGGCGGCCAGCTGTCCGCGGCGGCGGGAGCCGAAGCCCGCGGCGAGCCCCAGCATCAGCAGGCCGCCGAGGCCGGCGCCGATCGCGGCCGCCGTCCAGTCGAAGCCGTTGCCCGAAGAGTCGGGGACGGTGACCGGAGTGGTCGGGAGCTGCACCGGGTTGGCGAGCGGCGTGTCGCCGGTCGTGACGACGACGGCGCCGGCGTCACGATGCACGCGCTGCGTGCCGTAGACATTGAAGTCCTGGGTTGACCGCACGCTCGGGTTCGCGGAGGCTTCGCCGGACGGTGCTGAAAGACCGGACGGTGCGAACGCACCGGACGGTGCAAAGAGCGGCTTGGCCTGCGCGGCCGGCGCGACGAGCGCCAGGGCTGCGACGGTGAGAACGATCGACGGGACGATACGGGTCATACGGAACATCTGGCTCTCCTCCTCAGAAAACGAACAGATGTGCACAAGACGCGGGCGGAGGGTGTCGCCTTCCCTCCGCGAGGCGGAAACGTGCGGCGGTCCGCCAAAAGGGGCCCGGCCTCTGGGAGGTGAGGCCGGGCCCCTGCGGTGTGGCTGCCCTTCGGCTCAGGCGGCCAGCTGTCCGCGGCGGCGGAAGCCGACGCCCGCGGCGAGCATCAGCATGAGGATGCTGACGAGGCCGGCGCCGATCGCGGCCGCCGTCCAGTCAAACCCGTTCGACGGCGAGGCGGGAACCGCGACGGGGCGCTGAGAGTCGACGTGCGACGGCACGGTGCTGGCGTGCATCAGGCCGACGCCGAGCGTCTCGGAGCCCTTCACCGGGTTCGCGAGCGGCATGTCGCCGGTCGTGACGACGACGGCGCCGATCCTCCCGTCGCGATGCGCAGCCTGGATCGAGCGCACGATCGGGCTGACGTCGTTCGGGCCGCCGGTCGAGCCGACGAACCCGCTGTTGGTGCCACCGGAAGGGAAGTCGATCGGCGCGGCCTGCGCGGCGGGCGCAACGAGCGCCAGCGCGGCAACGGTCAGGACGGTCGTCGGGACGATACGGGTGATACGAGACATCTGTGCTCTCCTCCTCGAGACGATCAGATGTCCCACCAGACGCGCACCGGGCCGATCTTCTTCCCTCGGCGAGCCACCCTCGTCTGACGCCGTCACGGAGATGGCTGGTCCAGCCGAAAGGGGCCCGGCCTCTGGGAGGTGAGGCCGAGCCCCTGCGGTGTGGCTGCCCTTCGGCTCAGGCGGCCAGCTGTCCGCGGCGGCGGAAGCCGACGCCTGCGGCGAGCATCAGCATGAGGATGCTGACGAGGCCGGCGCCGATCGCGGCCGCTGTCCAGTCAAACCCGTTCGACGGCGAGGCGGGAACCGCGACGGGGCGCTGAGAGTCGACGTGCGACGGCACGGTGCTGGCGTGCATCAGGCCGACGCCGAGCGTCTCGGAGCCCTTCACCGGGTTCGCGAGCGGCATGTCGCCGGTCGTGACGACGACGGAGCGGACGTGCGTGCCGTAGTTGACGTCCTGGGTGGACTGCACGCTCGGGTTCGCGTACGTCGTGCCGTAGTTGGCATCCTGGGTCGACTGCACGCTCGGGTTCGCGTACGCCGTCCCACCGGACGTGAACGCGGACGGCTTGGCCTGCGCGGCCGGCGCAACGAGCGCCAGGGCGGCGATGGTCAGGACGGTTGTCGGGACGATACGGGTGATACGAGACATCTGTGCTCTCCTCCTCGAGACGATCAGATGCCCACCAGACGCGGGCGGCGGGTGACCTCTTCCCCCCGCGATAGAGTTGGGGCAGATTGATCGCCCGCTATACCCGTCCCGCCATGGGCGCCGTCTGGTCGGACGAGCGCCGGTTCACCCGGTGGCTGGACGTTGAGGTCGCGGCGATGGCGGGCTGGGCCGAGCTGGGCGTCGTGCCGGCCGAGGCCGTCGCGGCGGTGCGCGAGCGGGCGCGCGTCGACGTCGCGCGGATCGGCGAGATCGAGGACCGCACCCACCACGACGTGCTCGCGTTCACCGAGTCGGTTGCCGAGCAGGTGGGCGAGCACGGGCGCTGGTTTCACTACGGCCTCACGTCGTCCGACGTCGTCGACACGGCGCTGGCGCTCCAGCTCGGGGACGCGGGCCGGATCCTGCTCGACGGCATCGACGCGGTCGACGCCGCACTCCTTGCCCGGGCCGAGGAGCACCGCCACACGCCGACGATCGGCCGCACCCACGGCGTGCACGCCGAGCCGACGACGTTCGGCCTCAAGCTGCTCGGGTGGCTGATGGAGCTGCGCCGCGGGCGCACCCGGCTCGAGACGGCGCTGGCCGGGGTCCGCGTCGGGAAGCTGTCGGGCGCCGTGGGCGCCTACGCCAACACCGACCCGCGCGTCGAGGAGTCCGCGCTTCAGGCGCTCGGCCTCGACCGCGAGCCCGTGGCGACGCAGGTCGTCGCCCGCGATCGGCATGCGGCGCTCCTGAGCGCGATCGCCGGCGTCGGCGCCGCGCTCGAGCGGTTCGCGCTCGAGATCCGCCATCTCCAGCGCACCGAGGTGCGCGAGGCGTTCGAGCCGTTCGCCGCCGGCCAGAAGGGGTCGTCGGCGATGCCCCACAAGCGGAACCCGATCGTGTGCGAGCGCGTCTGCGGCCTGGCGCGCGTGCTGCGCGGCAACGCGCTCGTGGGCCTCGAGAACGTCGCGCTCTGGCACGAGCGCGACATCTCACACTCCTCGTCGGAGCGGGTCGTCCTGCCCGACTCCACGATCGCCCTCGACTACATGCTCGACCGCACCCGCTGGCTGATCGAGGGGCTCGAGGTGGACGCAGCCCGGATGCTGCGGAACCTCGAGGCGTCGCACGGGCTCGTGTTCTCGGGGCGGGTGCTGCTCAGGCTGGTCGAGGCCGGCATGAGCCGCGAGGACGCCTACGCCGTCGTGCAGCGAAACGCGCTCGTGGCCTGGGACGAGGAGCGGCCGCTGCGCGCACTGCTCGAGGCCGACCCCGACGCCGCCGCGTTGACCCCGTCCGCGCTTGATGAGATCTTCGATCTCGAGTCCTTCCTGGTGCACATCGACCAGATCTTCGACCGCACGCTCACAACCTCCGAGGTGGCCCATGTCTGACACGAGCACGCTCCACGACCTTCACGAGGCCTCGGGCAAGGTGCGCGAGATGTACGGCTTCGGCGACCGGCTGCTGATGGTCGCGTCGGACCGCATCTCCGCCTTCGACGTCGTCCTTCCGACGCCGATCCCCGACAAGGGGCGCGTGCTCACCGGCCTCTCGCACTTCTGGTTCGGCCGCACCGAGGGGATCATCCGAAACCACCTGATCACGACCGACCTCTCGGCCTACCCGCCGGAGGCGCAGGGCGCGCCCGACCTGGCCGGGCGCTCGATGCTCGTGAAGCGGCTGACCATGATGCCGATCGAGTGCGTCGTCCGCGGCTACCTGGTGGGCTCCGGATGGAAGGACTACCAGGCCACGGGCACCGTCTGCGGGCACAGCCTCCCGCCCGGGATGGTCGAGGCCCAGAAGCTGCCGAAGCCCATCTTCACCCCGTCGACCAAGGCCACCGACGGCCACGACCAGAACATCGACCGCGACGCCGGCGTGCTCCTGGTCGGCGAGGAGCGCTTCGACCGGCTCGCGGAGGTGTCGATCCAGCTCTACGAGACCGCCGCCGAGTACGCCCTGGAGCGGGGCATCATCATCGCCGACACGAAGTTCGAGTTCGGCGAGGACGAGACCGGTGCGCTCGTCCTCGGCGACGAGGCGCTCACGCCCGACTCGTCGCGGTTCTGGCCGGCGGACGAGTACGCCACCGGCGGCTCGCCGCCGTCCTACGACAAGCAGTACGTCCGCGACTGGCTCGAGACGCTCGACTGGGACAAGACGCCCCCGGGCCCCGAGATCCCCGAGGACGTCGTCGCAGGCACGCGGGCCCGCTACGTCGAGGCGTACGAACGGCTGACCGGGGGCTCGTTCGACGCCTACCTGGCATCGGCGGGTGGATCGCGATGAGGGTGACCGTGACGGTGCGACCCCGCGAGGGCATTCTCGATCCGCAGGGCGAGGCGCTCCGGCGCTCGCTGGCCGGGCTCGGCTACGACGTCACCGACGTCCGCGCCGGGAAGGTCTTCGACCTCGAGCTCGAGGCGGCCGACGAGGCCGACGCCCTCCGGATCGCCGACGAGATCTCCGAGCGGGTGCTCTCGAACCCGCTCATCGAGGACTACCGGGTGGGCGCATGACCCGGGTCGGCGTGCTCGTCTTCCCCGGCTCGTGCGACGACCGCGACGCCCTTCGGGCCGTGGAGCTCGTGGGCGCGGAGCCCGTCCGCATCTGGCACGGCGACGACGACCTGAACGGCGCCGACGCCGTGATCGTCCCGGGCGGGTTCTCGTTCGGCGACCACCTCCGGTGTGGCGCCCTGGCCGCGCTGTCTCCCGCGATGGCCGCCGTGCGCGCGCATGCCGAGGCGGGCGGCCCGGTCCTCGGCGTCTGCAACGGCTTCCAGGTGCTCACCGAGGCCGGGCTCCTGCCGGGCGTCCTTCGCCCCAACGCGAGCCTGCGCTTCCGCTGCCACGACGCGGCCCTGATCGTCGAGCGCGACTCGGCATGGCTGCCCGGAGCGGCGGCGGGCGACCGGCTCAGCATCCCGATCAAGCACCACGACGGCGGGTGGTACGCCCCGCCCGACCAGGTCGCCGAGCTCGAGCGGCGTGGCCAGGTGCTGCTCCGCTACGACCCGAACCCCAACGGCTCCGTCGGCTCGATCGCGTGCGTCACCAACGAGCGCGGCAACGTCGCCGGGCTCATGCCGCACCCCGAGCACGCCGTCGACGAGCTGCTCGGATCGACCGACGGCCGCCTCCTGCTTCAGGGGCTGCTCGACCTGGCGCGGACGCCGATCGCCGCGTAGCTATCCGTCAATCCGCTCGGTGCGGCAGAAGAGCGAGAGCACGAACGCGACGAACGCCGCGCCGGCCAGCGCGTAGAGCACCGTTGGGAGGCCCGCGTGGTCGGCGACGACGCCGAGCCCCGCTGCGAGCGCGCCGCCCAAGCCGAAGGCCAGGCCCAGCACGATGCCGGAGGCGGCCCCCGGCCTGCTCGGCAGGAGCCGCTGGGCGAGCACGACGGTGATCCCGAAGTTGGCGTCGAGCGCGAGGCCGATCGCGGCGCACAGCGCGAACGCGGCCGCCTCGCCGGCGACCGGCAGCAGCGCCACGAGCGGGAAGAGCGCGGCCATGCCGCCCACGACCACGGGCCGGGCGCCGAACCGGTCGGCCACGCGGCCGCCGATCAGCGTGCCGGCCGCACCGGCCGCGAGCAGCAGCGTCAGCGCCGCGTTCCCGGCACCGGGCGAGGCGTCCAGCTCGCGCACGAACCAGATCGGGACGAACGCGAGCAGGCCGTAGCCGACGGCGGTGCGGGCGACGACCATGGCGGAGAGGACGGTGAACGCGCCCCACTGCGTCGGGGGCCGCGGCTGTCCCCGCCGGGGCGGCCGCCCGGGCCGAGGCGGCGGCGGCCACGAGCCGGGGGCGGATCGACCACAGAAGGAGCGCCGACAGGGCGGGGATGACCGCGACGAGGAGCGTGCCGCGAAGCCCGAACGCGGCGACGCCGGCCGTGACGACGACCGGGCCGACGACGAAGCCGGCGTTGCCGCCGACGGAGTAGAGGCCCATGCCCGTCGACGCCCCCGAGCCGGCGACGAGCGGGACGTAGCGCGCGCCCTCGGGATGGAAGGCGGCGACGCCGATTCCGCCGCAGACGACGGCGGCCAGGGTGGCGGGATAGCTGCCCGTGATCCCGACAAGCGCGATTCCGACGCCGCCGACGAGCACGCCGACGGGCATGAGCCAGGCGCCGTGCATCCGGTCCGACGCATGGCCGAGGAGCGGCTGGATGACCGAGGAGCTGACGGTGAGCGCGAGGAGGAGCGCCGTCGCGGCGGCGTAGGAGAGGCCGCGGTCGCGAATCAGGTAGGGCAGGAGCGCGGGGACGGCGCCCTGGCAGAGATCGCTCGAGAGGTGGCCGGCGGCGATCGCCGCGAGCGCGCGCCGGTCGGCCCGGACGGCGGCCGGGAGCGCGTGGACGTCCGTGGCCATGCGCGCCACGGTACCGAACGTGGTGCGGTTAACCGCACCTCCATTCACCAGCCGCCCGCACCGCGCCCGCACCCGAAACACGCGAGCATGCCCGCCATGAAGTTCGAAAGCTTCTCCCGCTTCTCCTCCTCCTCCGCCGCGGCCGTGTCGGCCGCCGTCGCCGCCCCCGCCGCACACACGGCCGGGAACGTGACCGCGACCCGCCCCACCGCGGCGAGCTCTCCACATACGCGATAGCGACCGTTAGCCCCGGGATCCCTCCTCCCGGTCTCGGGGCTTGACGGCCGCCGGCTCGTGCAGTCGGGCGCGTTCGCTAGGATCAGGTTCCCGCGCGAACAGCCGTTTGACCGCCGTCACGCCACAGCCTCTCCACCGCACCCTCGGTCTGACCGACGGGGAGCACGAGCGCATCCATGAGCTGCTGGGCCGCGAGGCGAACGACTTCGAGCTCGCCGTCTTCTCGCTTCTCTGGAGCGAGCACTGCGGCTACAAGCACTCGCGCCCGCTGCTCGGGCGGTTCCCCACGACGGGCCCGCGCGTGCTGCAGGGGCCGGGCGAGAACGCCGGCGTGATCGACGTCGGCGACGGCCTTGCCGTCGCGCTCAAGGTCGAGAGCCACAACCACCCGTCGGCCGTCGAGCCGTTCCAGGGGGCCGCGACCGGCGTCGGCGGCATCCTCCGCGACATCTTCGCGATGGGCGCGCGGCCGATAGCGATCCTCGACTCGCTGCGCTTCGGCGACCTCGGCTCCGAGCACCAGCGGCATCTCTTCTCCCGCGTGGTCGAGGGGATCGGCCACTACGGCAACTGCGTCGGCGTCGCCACCGTGGGCGGCGAGGTCGAGTTCGATCCCGCCTACGAGCACAACTGCCTCGTGAACGCCATGTGCGTCGGGCTGCTCCCGGCCGACCGGCTCACGTCGGCCAGGGCCGGCGGCCCGGGCAACCTGGTCGTGCTGTACGGGTCGCGCACCGGCCGCGACGGCATCGGCGGCGCCAGCGTCCTGGCCTCGCAGGGCTTCGGGGAGGACTCGGCCGCGAAGCGCCCGAGCGTGCAGATCGGCGACCCCTTCACCGGCAAGAAGCTGATCGAGTGCACGCTCGAGCTGCTCGACCGCGGCCTGCTCGAGGCGCTCCAGGACCTCGGCGCCGCCGGGCTCGCGTCGTCGACCGCCGAGATGGCGGCCAGCGGAGGCGTGGGGATCGACATCGACCTCTCGCGTGTCCCGCTTCGCGAGCAGGGGATGGAGCCGTTCGAGATCATGATCTCGGAGTCGCAGGAGCGGATGGCGGCGGTCGTCGCGCACGACCGCTGGCCCGAGGTCGAGGAGACGTGCCGGCGGTGGGAGGTCGACGCGACGGCGATCGGCGAGATCACCGACACCGGGCACCTGCGCTGCTTCCACGCCGGCGAGGTGGTCGGCGACATCGAGGTGAGCGCCCTCACGGACGGCTGCCCGCGCTACGAGGTGGAGCGGGCCCGGCCGGCCCGCCTGCGCGACGAGCCGCTGCCTGCAAAGACGGCGTCTGACCCCGGTACTGCACTGCGTGCGCTGCTCGGCTCGACCGAGATCGGAAGCCGGCGGTGGGTCTTCCGCCAGTACGACCACCTGGTCGGATCGGGCACGGTCGTCCGCCCCGGCGGCGACGCCGCCGTCGTGCGGCTCACGCCGTCGCAGCGGGCGATCGCGGTGTCGCTCGACGGCAACGGCCGCCGCACCTCGCTCGACCCGCGCCGGGGTGGGATGAGCGCCGTCTGCGAGGCGGCGCGGAACGTGGCCTGCACCGGCGCCCGCCCGGCCGCCGTCACCAACTGCCTCAACTTCGGGAACCCCGAGACGGCGGACGTCGGCTACGAGCTCGCCGAGGCCATCGAGGGGATGGCGCTCGCCTGCGAGGCGCTCGGCCTGCCGGTCGTCTCGGGCAACGTCTCGCTCTACAACGAGCACCACGGCCGGCCGATCCATCCGACGCCGGTGGTCGGCGTGGTGGGCGTGCTCGACGACGCGTCGCTCGCGGTCGGCGCCGCCTTCCGCGCTGAGGGCGACGTCGTGCTGGTCGCCGGTGACGGCCCTGCGGCGATCGACGGCTCGGTCTACCAGCGGGTGGTCGACGGCACGACCGAGGGCCGCATCCCGGAGCCCGACCTCGACGCGGAGCGCCGCCTGCACGAGCTGCTCGCCGCCGCGGCCGAGCGCCGCCTGCTCCAGAGCGCCCACGACGTGTCCGACGGCGGGATTGCGGTCGCGATCGCCGAGTCGGCCATGCTCGGATCGATCGGCGTCGACGCGCCCGACCCGGGCGACCCGTTCGCGGAGGGCGACGGGCGGGCGGTCGTCTCGGTGCGCCCCGAGCACCTCGCGGAGATCAAGCAGCTGGCCGGCGACCTGCCGCTGCGCCGGATCGGCACCGTCGGCGGCGAGCGGATCGCAGTGGCCGGCGCCGAGATCGGCGTCGCCGAGGCGAAGGAGCTCTACGAGGGAGCGATCCCGCACGCGCTCGGCGAGGATCCACGCTGATGTGTGGCGTCTTCGGCATCTACGACCCGCCCGGCGACCACGACCGCGACGTCGCCCGGCTCACCTACTTCGGGCTCTACGCGCTCCAGCACCGCGGCCAGGAGAGCGCCGGGATCGCCGTCTCGGACGGCTCGCAGGTGATGGCGATGAAGGACATGGGTCTCGTGAACCAGGTGTTCGACGAGCCGCGCCTCTCGGGTCTCTCCGGCCACATCGCGATCGGCCACGCCCGCTACTCCACCACGGGATCGACCATATGGCAGAACGCCCAGCCCATCGTGCGCCACTCGAGCCACGGGGCGATCGCGCTCGGGCACAACGGCAACCTGACGAACACGTCGTCGCTCCGCGCCGACCTGCGCGAGCGGCGCGTCCGCCTCGAGTCGACGTCCGACACCGAGGTGATCGCCGCGCTCATCGCCCAGCACCCGTCCGACGACCTGGCCGACGCGGTGGCCGACACCATGTCGCACGTCGAAGGGGCATTCGCCGCCGTCGTCCTCTCGGAGCGGGCCCTGGCCGGCTTCCGCGACCCGGACGGGATCCGCCCGCTGGTCGTCGGGCGCCTCGACGACGCGTGGGTGCTTGCATCCGAGACCTGTGCGCTCGACCTGATCGGCGCCCGCCTCGAGCGCGAGCTCCGGCCGGGCGAGCTGGTGGTCATCGACGAGCAGGGCGCCCGCTTCCGTCAGGCGGTGACCCGAAACGGCGGGGCGCTCTGCGTCTTCGAGTTCATCTACTTCGCCCGCCCCGACTCCTTGATGGAGGGCCAGGCCCTGCACGACGTCCGCCGCCGGATGGGTGCGCGGCTCGCCGACGAGGCTCCGGCCGACGCCGACGTCGTCATCGGCGTCCCCGACTCCGGAACCCCGGCCGCGGTCGGCTACGCGGAGCGGAGCGGCATCCCGTACGGCGAGGGCCTCGTGAAGAACCGCTACGTGGGACGGACGTTCATCCAGCCCGACCAGGGGCTCCGCGAGCGGGGCGTGAAGCTCAAGTTCAACACGCTTCGCACCGCGCTCGACGGCCGCCGGGTCGTGGTCGTCGACGACTCGATCGTGCGCGGCTCGACCACGCGCAAGCTGGTGCAGCTCCTGTTCGAGGCGGGAGCGGCGGAGGTGCACCTGCGCATCTCCTCGCCGCCGATCGTCTCGCCCTGCTTCTACGGGATCGACATGGCCGACCAGGGCCAGCTGATCGCCGCGGGACGCACCACCGAGGAGGTGCGGGAGCGGCTCGGCGCCACGTCGCTCGCCTATCTGTCCCTCGACGGGCTCACCCAGGCGACCCACCAGCCCGCCGAGAGCTTCTGCCGCGCCTGCCTGACAGGCCACTATCCGACCGAGATCCCGGCCGACATGCGCCTGTCGAAGCTGCGGTTCGAGGCCCAGCCCGTCGAGACCGGATGACCGACGATCCGCTGACGTACGAGGGCTCCGGCGTGAGCCTCGACGCGGCCGAGGCCGTCGTCGACCGGATCCGGGCGGCCGTGATCTCGACGCACGGCCGCGAGGTCCTGGGCGGACACGGCGGCTTTGCCGGCCTCTACACACCGTCGGTGGGCGATCCGCTGCTCTCGGCGGCCTGCGACGGAGCCGGGACGAAGGTGCTGCTCGGCCACGCCGCCAAGCGTTACAGCGGCCTCGGGATCGACACCGTCGCCATGAGCGTGAACGACGTGATCACGAGCGGTGGCCGGCCGGCGTTCTTCCTCGACCACATCACGTGCGGCCGGATCGATCCGGGCCTCGTGGGCGAGCTCGTCGAGGGCGTCGCCGAGGGCTGCCGGCTCGCCGGCTGCGTCCTCCTGGGCGGCGAGACCGCCGAGCACCCCGGCATGATGGAGCCCGACGAGTTCGACATCGCCGGCTTCTGCGTCGGCGTGTGCGAGCGGCGCCAGCTCGTGTCGGGTGCGCGGATCAAGGCCGGCGACACGATCCTCGGCCTGCCGTCTAGCGGCCCGCACTCGAACGGCTTCTCGCTCGTCCGCAAGCTGCTCGAGCGAGCCGGTGCCGGGCTCGACGACACGCCGCCCGAGCTCGCCGGCGCCACCGTGGCCGACGCGCTGCTCGAGCCGACCGCGATCTATGCCCGCGCGATCGGCGAGCTGACCCGCACCGTCGACGTCCGCGGCATGGCGCACATCACCGGCGGCGGCATCCCCGGCAACCTGGCCCGCCAGTTCCCCGCCGGCCTGGGTGCCGAGATCGACACCGGAACGTGGGAGCGCCAGCCGGTGTTCGGCTGGCTGGCCTCGCTCGGCGTGGCGGACGACGAGATGTGGCGGGTCTTCAACATGGGCCTCGGCTTCGCCTGCGTGGTTGTGCCCGAGTCCGTGGAGGTAGCGCTGACCGCGCTCGAACGCGGCGGCAAGCCGGGCTTCGTGGCCGGCAGCGTGATCGAGGGCGAGGGAGTGACCCTGCGCTGAGGGTCGGCGTCCTCATCTCGGGCGAGGGCACGAACCTCCAGGCGCTGATCGACGCCCCCGACATCGACGTGGCCTGCGTCGTCTCGAGCCGCCCCGAGGCGCCCGGAGTCGGCCGGGCCGAGCGGGCCGGCATCCCGGTGACGGCCACGACCGACGCCTCACAGACCGCGGACTTCCTCGACGAGCACGGCGCCGAGCTCGTCGTGCTCGCCGGCTACATGCGGATCCTGCCGGCCGCATTTCTCGACCGGTTCCCGGGGCGGGTCGTGAACGTCCATCCCTCGCTGCTCCCCGCCTTTCCCGGCGGGACCGCGATCGCCGATGCGCTGGCCCACGGCGTGCGCGTGACCGGCGTCACCGTGCACGTCGTCGACGAGCAGGTGGACAGCGGGCCGATCCTCAAGCAGGAGGCCGTCGAGGTTCCGTATGATGGCGACGCCGTGGAGCTCGAACGCCGCATCCATGAGGTCGAGCACCGGCTCCTGCCGCAGGCCGTGCGCGAGTTCGGAACGGCATCGTGAGCATCAAGCGCGCCCTCATCTCGGTCAGCGACAAGAGCGGCCTGACGACGCTGGCCTCGGGGCTCGCCGAGCTCGGCGTCGAGATCATCTCGACCTCGGGGACGGCGGCGTTCCTGAGCGACGCCGGCGTGAGCGTGACGACCGTGGAGGAGCTGACGGGTGCGCCGGAGCTCCTGGGCGGGCGGGTGAAGACGCTCCACTCGACGCTGCACGCGGCCATCCTCGCCCGCCGCGATCACGACGACGACATGCGCTCGCTGGCGGCCGCCGGGATCGAGCCGATCGACCTCGTCATCTGCAACCTCTATCCGTTCCGTTCGGTCGCGATGCGGCGCGGCGTTCCCGAGCCCGAGGTGATCGCGAACATCGACATCGGCGGGCCCGCGATGGTGCGCGCCGCGGCGAAGAACTTCCACTCCGTCGCCGTCGTCACCGAGCCCGACCGCTACGGCTTCCTCCTCGACGAGATCCGCACGTCGAAGGGCGACCTGTCGCTCGACACGCGCCGCGATCTCGCCGCCGAGGCCTTCGCGCACGTCGCCTCGTACGACGCGGCGATCGCGGCCTGGTTCTCGGACACCGAGCCGTTCCCCGAGCGGGTCACGCTCGACCTGCTCAAGGTGTCCGACCTCACCTACGGCGAGAACCCGCACCAGCGCGCCGCGTTCTACCGCGAGGCGGGCGCCCGGCGGCACCTCCTGTCGCGGATCGAGCAGCACGGCGGCAAGCCGCTCTCGTTCAACAACCTGACCGACCTCCAGGCCGCCCGCACGATCGCGTCGGCGTTCCAGGTGCCGTGCTGCGCCGTCGTGAAGCACGCGAACCCGGCCGGAGCCGCCGTCGGCGCCACGATCGAGGAGGCCTACGAGCGTGCGCTCGCGACCGATCCGCAGGCCGCGTTCGGAGCCGTGATCGCCGTCAACCGGCCCGTCACCGAGACGCTGGCCCGGCGGATGCTCGAGACCAAGGTCGACCTCCTCTTCGCCCCCGGCTACGACGAGGGCGCACGAACGGCGCTCGCAGCCAAGACGTCGACGCGCGTGCTCGAGGACCGGGAGCGGCGCAAGGTGTCGCCCGGTGAGCGCGACATGCGCCGCGTCCTCGGCGGCATCCTCATCCAGGATCGCGACCTCGAGGTCGAGGACCGGGCCGACATGCAGGTGGTCACCGAGACGCAGCCCGAGAAGCGCGAGTGGGACGATCTCCTCTTCGCGTGGCGGATCGCGCACTTCGTGCACTCGAACGCCATCGTGCTCGTCAAGGACCTCGCCACCGTCGGGATCGGTGCCGGTCAGATGAGCCGGGTCGACGCCGTCAGGATCGCCGTCGAGAAGGCCGGAGCGCGGGCGGACGGCGCCGCCCTCGCCTCGGACGCGTTCTTCCCGTTCGACGACGGGCCGAAGGTCGCCTTCGGCGCCGGGGTCAAGGCGGCCATCCAGCCCGGCGGCTCGGTCCGCGACGAGGAGGTCATCGCGGCGGCGAACCAGGCGGGCACGGCCATGGTCTTCACCGGCCGGCGCCACTTCCTGCACTAGATGGTTGATTCCACGCCCCCGCGCGTCTGGACGTCCGACTGTGGTCGATCGGCACCCGTGGTGGGGCTGCGGCTGCGAACCGTCGCATCGCGGCCGGCTCAGGCGCCGGCGACCAGGCGGCCGTAGGCCTCCTCGTACTCGATGACCATCCGTTCGGCCGAGAACTTCTCCTCGACGACGGCGCGCACCTGGCGGCGGTCGAGCGCCGCCGCCTCGTCCACGTGGCCGATGAGCTCGTCGACCGTCTCCGCAACGATGCCGCCGCGGCGCTGCTCGACCACTTCGGGGACGGCCCCGAGCGCGGTCGCCAGGACGGGCGTGCCGCACGCCATCGACTCGACCATGACGAGGCCGAACGGCTCGGGCCACTGGATCGGGAAGACGGTGAGGAGCGCCCGTTGGAGCAGGCGCACCTTCTCCTCGTGCGACACCTCCCCGACGTACTCGATGTCGTCGCCGAGGAACGGCCGCACCGTGGCGTCGAAGTGCTCCACCTCGAGCTTGTCGTGCATCTTGCCTGCGAGCTTCAGAGGCAGGCCGACCTCGCGGGCGATCCGCACCGCGTTGTGGGCGCCCTTGTCGGGCGACATCCGGCCGAGGAAGAGCAGGTAGCCGTCGTTCCCGGGATCGAACGGGTAGTCGTCGAGGTCGATGGCGTTGTGACAGGTTGCGAGCCAGGGGAGGTCGGGAAGCGGCGAGCGCTGGTCGTACGACAGCGAGATCAGCCGCACGCGCGGGCACACCTTCGCGATCTGTGAGTACACGAGCCCCGGCTCGCCGCGCAGCGGGCCGTGGACGGTGTGGCAGAACGCCGTCTCGACGACCTGGCCGAGGGCGCAGGCCAGCGGGCCGGAGTGGTCGTTCACGACGTCGAACTCCCCCGCCCGCTCAAGGCAGGTCAGCGCGTGGTGCAGATCCGGCAGCGAGAGCCCGATGCGGTAGCTCGGCGGCTCGTCGTAGCTCGTGGCGAGCTTGGCCTTTGTGTGCGAGTCGCCCGCGGCGAACAGGGTGACGTCGTGGCCGCGATCGACGAGCCCGTCGGCGAGATGCGACACGACCCACTCGATGCCGCCGTAGCGCACCGGCGGCACCGCGAACCAGGCGGGTGCGAGGAGCGCGATCCTCACCGGTCGGCGACCGGGATGACGAATTTCTCAGCCGTGTGGGTCTCGGAGAAGCGGACGACCTTGACGTCGACGAGGCCGGCCGCCTTCCCGGCCGCCATGACGTCGGCCTCGGTGAGATCCTTACGGCCCTTGCGCCTCACCGTCCAGACGGCGCCGTTGCGCGCGATCAGCGGGACGATGTCCCCCAGCGCGGCCAGGTCATCCTGCGTCTCGACCGCGACGAACAGGTGGTCGGCGTCGCCCTCGACGAGCTCGGCTCCGCGGGCGGCGAGATCGCCGGCGAACCCGTCCGCATCCATCCCGCGCAGCGCGACCCGCTGGCCGGGCTTCACGCCGAGCTTGTCGATCACGGTCTTGGGGTTCTTGATCCGGTCGGCCCACCGCACGGCCCTGTCGCCGACCTCGAACGTGCTCGTGGCGCCGTCGTGGTCCACCTCGAGAACGCCGCCGGCTGCGCGCACATCGGCCACCGAGGAGTACGGGATGCGAAGCCGCAGGCCCTCGCCGCGGAAGAGCAGCTCGTCGGTCTCGAGCTGGGCACGGCCCTCGGCGCGACGGCCGTCGCTCGATGCGGTGCAGACGATCTCCTGTCCCACGCGCCAAAGTGTATTGCGCGTGATGTTTCCCCGGCCCCGCCCGGATATCCCCGATGAAAGGAGGCACACGATGAAGCGGGTGCTGCTGACCGGCGCACTGACCGTCGCGGCGTTGCTCGCGACGGCGCAGGCCGCCGACGCCAAGGGGTTCATCAACGCGATCCGGGTGTGCGGGCCCTCTGAGTGCGCGACGGCGACGGCGCCACGGGCGGTCATGCAGGGATTTGCGATGGACCTGCTGGGCGGCCCTCCGGCGATCGTGGGACCGCCGCGGCTCGGACCGTACTACCAGCTGGCCTTCCGTCCAGTGGGCGAGATCCCGAACGTCGACACGTTCTACGTCCCCGGCGCCGCGATGGTCTGCACCGGGCGCGGGTGCTTCGCGCTTGCGACGCGGCTCGTTCCGGCGCTCGAAGCGGCCGCCGCGCAGGTCACGGCGTACCGGCCGGTGATCAGCTCGGTCACCGTCGACGGCAGGACGCGCAGCCGTCCGACGGCCTACGCGGCGCTCTACAGCGGGAAGCCGGCCCCCGCGCCACCGAGCCCGATCTGGAAGAACCGCCGCTACTCGATCGAGGTCGAGTTCTCGCGCACCACGCCGTGGTCGCTCGGCTGGATGAGCGGCATGACGTACTACCCGCGCTACCGGCTCGTGACGCGCGCGGGCACGTGGTCGCACGTGAGCGCCGCGCTCGACCGGCGAATTCGCACGCGCCCGGCGGAGGCACGCGCCCCGAGCGGCGGAGGGCACCGGTGGTGGCCGGTCGCCGCAGCGGCCGTCGTTGCGATCGCGGCTGCGGCCGGCGCCGGGAGGCGGCTGCGGAGGCCGAGGGCCGCCTGACCCGTGGCCGGGGACGACCATGCCGAGTTCCGCCACCACCAACGTGACTTCGACGCCCTGTTTCGGGCCCACTACCCCGAGATCGTGCGCTACCTGGCGGTCCGGCTCGGCTCCCGAGACGACGCCGCCGACGTCGCGGCGGAGGTCTTCGTGGCGGCCTGGCGCGGCGTCCCCCGGCTGCGGTACCGCGGCCGCCCGGTCCTTGCGTGGCTCTACCGGGTCGCGTCGAACATGGCGAGCGACCGGCTGAGGCAGCGGATGCGCGAGCCCCTCCCAACCGATGCCGTGAGCGGGCCGCCGGTCGCAGACGCCGCTGACAGAGTGGCCGACCGCGACGTGTTGAGCCGCGCGCTGCGGCGGCTCCCCGCCGACCAGCAGCTCGCCGTGCACCTGCGCCTCGTCGAGGGCTACTCGTTCGCCGAGGTCGGGAGGGTGATGGGCCGCAGCGCCGGCGCATGTCAGATGCTCGTGCTGCGGGCCGGCCGCCAGCTCCGCGAGACGCTCGAGCGGGAGGGTGTCCATGCCTCGGGCTGACGATCGCGAGGCGGCCCGCCGGCTCGCCGGGGTGCTCGACGGCACCGAGCCCGGGGATGCCGATCTGGCCACGGTGGCCCGCGTGCTCCGGGACGCCGCGGCGGCCGCCCGGTTCGACGTTCTGGACGCGGAGGTCGAGCAGGCCCTCGAGCGCGTGCGGCCGCAGACGCCGGCGATCCGGGCGCCGAGATCGCGCCTTCGCGTCGCCGGCGTCATGCTCGCCGTCGCGGCAGCCCTCGCAGTGGCGATCGTGCTCGCGCTTCCGTTCACGTCGGCGCCGGTGACCGTCGACGTCCAGGCACGGGCGCTCGCGGCCCTCAGTCACCGCGGGAAGGTGCTGAGCGTCGCCGAGGTGGTGCGGCCCGGGCCCGGGCAGTCGTTCCCGCCGTCCCTCCGCACGGGATGGATCGACATCGAGGGCGGGCGGCAACGATGGACGCAGTCCGTCGGCGGAACCGTCGTCGCCGAGACGCTCGTCGACCACGGGCGCGTGACGCGGTATGACCCTGCGTCGGGCACCGCCGTCGTCGCCACGTCCTGCGCGGCGCTGGCGAGCGGCTGCGCGGAGGGCGTCGATCCGGTCGCCTTCTACCGCCGGGCGCTCGTCGCGTCGGGGCCGTTGCGCAGCTCGGCACGCGACGTCGATGGAAGCCGGGTGTTCCGCGTCGTCCTCCCGGTCCAGACGCTGGCCGACAGGGTGCGCATCGTCCAGGTGGCGACGATCGACGCTGCGACGTACCTGCCGCGCCGGATCGAATGGCGCCAGGTTCTGGCCGGCGGGCGCGAGCGGACCTTCGCCGAGATCGTCGTCCGCGACATCGCCCGCGCGGACGTGAACACCGAGGCCCCGAGCGTCCTCGACCTTCAGCTGCCCCCGGGAACGGCGATCACCCAGGTCGCCGCCCCCGGCGTTCCCGTGCGCCGCCTCGGCGAACGACGGCTGACGGTTGCCGAGGCTCGGACGCTCGACCTCTCGCCGTGGTGGTTCGGGCGCGCCTACCGCGGCCACCGGCTGAGCGAGATCGTGCTCGTTCGCTACACGGGCGGAACGGCGGTGCGGATCCGCTACGGGTCGACGACGATCTGGACGTACGGCCGCGTGATCCCGCCGCCGCTGCTCGGCGCACAGGTGCCCCTGAAGACGATCCCCCTCGGCGGGTCGATCGGCCGGTTCTACGAGACGCGGGGCGGCATCCTGGTCGGCGAGCGATCGATCCCGTCGGGAACGGTCGCGGTGGCGTCACCCAGGAACGACTTGGCGTATACCGCCCTCGGCAGCGCGAAGCCGCTGAGCTAGTAGCATCTCCGCGATGGAGGAGGGCAGCTTCGACATGGTCGCCGCCGGCCTGCGCGCCGACGCGGCCGACCTCGACGCGTTCGTCGAGGCCCTCGCGGTGAAGCTCGAGGGAGCGCTCCCCGGCCGGGTGGCGATCGCTCGCCAGGGCGGCCTGTTCTCGCGGTCGAAGCGCGTGCGCGAGATCTCGGTCGACATGGGCGACTGCCGCTACAACCTCGTCTCGAACGGCGGCCACATCGAGACGACGCGCCGGAACGAGGTGCGCGGGATCGCGATCAAGTCGGAGCGCCTGGAGCTGGATGACTGGATCGCCGGGCTCTCCCGCGAGCTCGAGGCCAGCGCGCGCCAGAGCGCCGACGGCCGCCAGGCGCTCGAACGGCTGCTCGAGGAGTAGGCCGTGGGACTCTTCAAGCGCGGCTCCGGCGGGGGCGACGACGATCGCGAACGCAAGGAGCGGCAGGCCGTCGACATCGAGCGGATCACCGCCGGCGGGATCCCGCAGACCGCCGAGTACCGCCTGCGGAGCCTCGGCGGCGAGAGCGGCCAGGCGTTCACGTCCGACCTGTCGGTGCCCGAGTTCGCGCTCATCCGCCGGCACGGCCTCGAGCCGCTCACCCAGGTGATGGGGACCTCGATGTACCACGTCGGATGGCAGTCGGTGCGTTCCGGATGGTGGGGCGGGACGTCGCAGGAGCTGGCAGTCCTGACCGACGCCTACAACGACTGCCGCAGGCGTGCGCTCGGCCGGCTCCAGCAGGAGGCCGGGCTTGCCGGGGCCGACGCCGTCGTCGGCGTGCGGATCACGACCGCGCGCTACGACTGGGGCAGCGACCTGGTCGAGTTCCAGGCGATCGGCACGGCCGTCCGCGCGCCGTCGCTCCGAACGCCGCTCGGCGCCGCCCTCACGAACCTCTCGGGGCAGGACGTCGCGCTGCTCCTCGACGGGGGATACCGGCCGGTCGGCGTCGTCGGCGCGACGAGCGTCTACTACGGCCAGCTCTACACCTGGGGCCAGCCGATCCCGACCGGAGTCTGGGGCCGGTGGGGGAACATCGAGATGGAGGGCGCGACCCAGACCTGGTACGCCGCCCGCCACCGCGTGCTCGCGGGGCTCGAGGCCGAGGCGGCGGCGCTCGGCGCGGACGGAATCGTCGAAACCGACTGGGGACAGACGGAGCGCCCTTACGAGGCGAACGACCAGCTGATCGGCGTCACCTACACACTCCACGCTCTCGCCACCGGCGTCGCCGCGACCGGGCCGAGCCAGGCCGCCACACCAACCACCGCCCTGATCCTCTAAGGAGCCATCCGATGAGCTACGACCCGACCTCGCTCGAAGGCGTCCCCGAGGACGCACGCAGCCGCCTTGCCCAGAACAGGGCCGGCCTCTTCACGTCCGACCTCTCGGTGCGCGAGTTCCTGCTCGTGAAGCAGGCGGGGTTCGACCCGGTCGGCCTCGTCGTGGGGAGCTCGATCTACCACATCGGGTATCAGCAGTCGAGCTGGAACCAGAACCAGGAGATGGGCGTGCTCACGCAGGCGATGTACCACGCCCGCGAGCTCGCCATGACCCGCATGGAGGAGGAGGCCGACCAGCTCGGAGCGGACGGCATCGTCGGTGTGCGCCTCGACGTCGGCCGGTACGAGTGGGGCTCGGACCTGGCCGAGTTCATCGCGATCGGGACGGCGGTCAAGCACCGCGAAGGCGAGCTCCACCGCGCCCCGAACGGGCGCCCGTTCACGAGCGACCTCACCGGCCAGGACTTCTGGACGCTCCTCCAGGCCGGCTACCGGCCCGTCGGCATGTGCATGGGAAGCTGCGTCTACCACGTCGCCCACCAGGGCCTGAAGGGCTGGTTCTCGAAGGTCGGCCAGAACGTCGAGATGGAGAACTTCACCCAGGCGCTCTACGACGCCCGCGAGCTGGCGATGGAGCGCATGCAGTCCGAGGCCCAGGCCGTCCAGGCCGAGGGGATCGTGGGCGTCCAGATCCAGGAGCGAAGCCACGGGTGGGGATCGCACGTGATCGAGTTCTTCGCCGTCGGCACCGCCGTCGTCCCCACCAAGGCCGAGCACACGATCGACGAGCCGGCGCTCATCCTCACGCTCGACGGATAGATGATTGATTCCACGTCGCCGTGATGTCCTGGGTGGCGAGAACCGAGTAGCGCAAGGACGCAGGGAGCGTCGATATTGGTTGAAATATCGGCGCGACCGAGGACGCCGCGATGCGACGGTTCGCAGCCGCAGCCCCGCCACACCCGCCAACACACCACAGACGCACGTCCAGGCGCGCGGAGACGTGGGATCACTCATCTAACGCTCAGCCTGAGCGCTTGAGGCGGCCGTGGCGCTTGGCGTAGCGCTCGCCCTGCGCGAACACGGCCAGGCCGGCGGGGATCGCGATGACCCCGATCAGGAGGAGCGGCCAGATCTCGCCCCACAGCGCGGCGACTCCGGCGCCGTCCAGGATGGCCTTGCGCGCGCCTTCGAGCGTGTACGTCGCCGGCGAGACGACCGAGAGCCACTGCATCCACTGCGGCAGCACCGACACCGGGTAGTAGACGCCCGAGATCACGAGCAGGAGCCCCTGGGCGATGAAGCCGAGCTGCGTGCCCTTCTCGGGCGAGATCAGCGGGAGGACAGCCGTCATCATGCCGATGCCGACGAACGAGATCGAGGACACCGCGAGCACCACCATCGCCGAGGCGAAGTCGGCGTTGGCGTAGCTGACGTCGAGGAACGCCGACACGACGCCGAAGAGCAGCATCGTCCTGAGGACGCCGTAGACGACCGCGAACGCGCCCATCCCGAGCAGGTGGGCCGGCCGCGAGAGCGGCGCCATGAACGTGTACTCGATGGTGCCCTCCCAGCGCTCCCACGCGACGGTCTCGGTGACGATCTCGAAGAGCAGCCCCAGGTACGACCAGACCACGGCCCCGACGAGGAGCACGATGGTCTCGCGGTTCACGTCGAGCCTGTAGCCGGCGGCCTCGGCGCCCTTGGCGATGAAGACGATCGTGAGCGTGTTGGCGACCGTGTAGAGGAACCACGCCACCTCCCACCACATGAACCGGCGGATCAGGTAGGCGTTCCGCTCGACGATCCCGGCGAACCCGACCAGCTCACGGCGCAGCGCGACGGTGTCGAGCCGGATCATTCCTCGCCTCCCTCGTCCTCGAACTGGCGGCCCGTGGCGGCCATGAACGCGCCCTCGAGCGTCTCGGCGCCGTGCGCGGCCTTGAGCGCCTCCGCGGTGTCGAGGCAGATCAGCGTGCCCTCGTGCAGGATGCCGACCCGGTCGGCCAGCGCCTCGGCCTCGGCCATGTCGTGGGTGCAGAGCAGGATCGTCGCGTCGTGCTGCTCGCGGATCGAGCGGACGAACTCCTGCACCTCGAGCTTCGAGCGCGGGTCGAGGCCGGTCGTCGGCTCGTCGAGGAGCAGAAGGACGGGCGCCGTCAGGAGCGCGCGGGCGAGCGCGATCTTCTGCTGCATGCCGCGCGAGAGGTCCTCCATCGGCTCGCCGCGGCGCTCGGGCGGGAACCCGACCCGCTCGAGGATGCGCGGGATCGCCTCGCGCGACTGGCGCGGGGTCATCCCGTAGAAGCGGGCGGAGTAGCTCAGGTTCTCGGCGGGAGACATGCGCTTGAAGAACGACGCCTCGACCGACACGCGGTTCACGAGCCGCTGCACGGCGCGCGGCCGCTTGAAGACGTCGTTTCCGAACACGGTCGCCGACCCGCCGTCGTGCAGGAGGAGCGTCGAGAGCAGCCGCACAAGCGTCGACTTCCCCGAGCCGTTCTGCCCCAGGATGGCGACGCACTCGCCCCGCCGGAGCGAGAACGTCACACCGTGGAGGGCGGCCACGCGGCGGCGGCGCCGGCGGTGGCGCATACCGCCGTTGCCGTCACGGCGGATGAACTCCTTGCGCAGATCGCGGACTTCGACAGCAGGCTGGGCGGACACGATGGCTCCATGCCGAGGGGGGCCCCGGGCGGCGCACGCGAAGGCGGCGGGCCGGGAGGAACGTCGATTGGGGCGCGGGCGGCGGGCTACGGCGCCAAGGCGTTCTGGGCGCCGGCGCAACAGGTCACTCTATCAAGCCGGCACCCCGGCCTCAAGTCGGCCGCCGCCGCCTACGATGCGACGCGATGCTGGCGCTCGTCAAGAGGCACGCCGAGCCGGGACTGTGGCTCGAGGACGTCCCCGAGCCGGATCACGGCCTGAACGACGTCCTGATCCGCGTCCGCCGCACGGGCATCTGCGGCACCGACCTGCACATCCGAAACTGGGACGCCTGGGCCCAGCGGACGATCCCCGTCCCGATGACGATCGGCCACGAGTTCGTCGGCGAGATCGTCGCGGTGGGGTCGAACGTGAGCGACTTCCACCCCGGCGACGTCGTCTCGGGCGAGGGCCACGTCGTGTGCGGCCGGTGCCGCAACTGCATGGCCGGCCGCCGCCACCTGTGCGCGCACACGAGCGGCGTCGGCGTGAACCGGCCCGGGGCGTTCGCCGAGCTGATCGCGCTCCCGATGACGAACATCTGGCACCACGCCGAGGGCATCGACGCCGACGTCGCGGCGATCTTCGACCCGTTCGGGAACGCCGTCCACACGGCGCTCCAGTTCCCGGTGCTCGGCGAGGACGTGCTGATCACCGGCGCCGGCCCGATCGGCTGCATGGCGGCGGCCGTCGTCCGCCACGCGGGCGCGCGCCATGTCGTCGTCACCGATCTCAACCCGTATCGGCTCGACCTGGCCCGGCGGATGGGCGCCACGCTGGCCGTCGACCCGCGCGAGCGCGACCTCGCCGACGTCCAGGGCGAGCTCGGGATGACCGAGGGGTTCGACATCGGCCTCGAGATGTCGGGCAGCCCGGATGCGCTGCACGCGATGGTCGCCGGCATGGCGCACGGCGGCCGGATCGCGGTGCTCGGCCTCCCGTCCGAGGAGTTCGCGCTCGACTGGAGCACCGTCATCACGAACATGCTGACCCTGCGGGGCGTGTACGGGCGCGAGATGTACGAGACCTGGTACCAGATGACGGTGCTCCTCCAGTCGGGGCTCGACATCACCCCGGTCATCACCCACCGGTTCTCGTTCCGCGATCACGAGGAGGCGTTCGCGACGGCCGGGTCGGGACAGTCGGGCAAGATCGTCATGAGCTGGGAGGACGTATGAGCACGCTGGAGGAGGAGCTCGAGGGGACGCTGGCTGAGCTTCGCGAATCGGGGCTCTACAAGGAGGAGTGGGAGATCGAGACGCCGCAGAGCGCCCATGTGCGCGTCGGCGGCCGCGACGTCCTCAACCTGTGCGCGAACAACTACCTGGGCCTCGCCAGCCACCCGGCCGTGATCGAGGCGGCCCACGCCGCGCTCGACAGGTGGGGGTTCGGCATGGCGTCGGTGCGGTTCATCTGCGGCACGCAGAGCATCCACACCGAGCTCGAGCGGCGCATCTCGGAGTTCCTGGGAACCGAGGACACGATCCTCTACTCGTCGTGCTTCGACGCCAACGCCGGCCTCTTCGAGTCGCTGCTCTCGGCCGAGGACGCCGTCATCTCCGACGAGCTGAACCACGCCTCGGTGATCGACGGGATCCGCCTCTGCAAGGCGCGCCGCCTGCGGTACCGAAACGGCGACATGGACGACCTGGAGCGGTGCCTGACCGAGGCGGCGGACGCCCGCCACCGGCTGATCGCGACCGACGGCGTCTTCTCGATGGACGGCTACCTGGCCGACCTGCGCGGCATCTGCGACCTGGCCGAGCGGCACGACGCGCTCGTCATGGTCGACGACTCGCACGCGGTCGGGTTCGTCGGCCCGCGCGGCCGCGGCACGCCGGAGCACTTCGGCGTGGTCGACCACGTCGACGTCCTCACCGGGACGCTCGGGAAGGCGATGGGCGGCGCGTCGGGCGGCTATGCGTCGGGACGGCGCGAGATCGTCGAGATCCTGCGCCAGCGGTCGCGCCCCTACCTCTTCTCCAACAGCCTGGCGCCGCCGATCGTCGGCGCCGCCCTGGCCACGGTCGACCTGCTCGAGTCGTCGGACGACCTGCGAACACGGCTGGCCGAGAACACGGCCTGGTTCCGCGGCCGGATGGTCGACGCGGGGTTCGAGGTGCTTCCGGGCGAGCATCCGATCGTGCCGGTGATGTTCGGCGACGCGGTCGCCGCCGGGCGCTTCGCGCGCGGCCTGCTCGACCACGGCGTCTACGCCGTCAGCTTCACGTACCCGGTCGTGCCGCAGGGCAAGGCCCGCATCCGCACGCAGCTGTCGGCGGCGCACAGCCGCGACGACCTCGAGGCCGCCGCCGCAGCGTTCGAGGCGGTCCGCACGGCCGGCTGACCGCCCGTGCAATTCCGGGGTCAGCGGACGATCATGACCGGGCAGGGCGCGTGCTCCGACACCCGATCCGCGGTCGATCCCAGGAGCCGGTCGCGGACGAAGTGGCCGCGGTGGCCGAGCACCACGAGGTCGTAGCCTCCCTCCCCGGCAACCCGGGAGATGACCTCGGCCGCGTGCCCGGGCCGGATGTCGACGTCGATGTGGATGCCCTCGTGCTCGGCCCGCAGCCGCGCCTCCCTGCCGAGCCGCTCGAAGAAGGCGTCCTTCTCGCGCTTCACCTCCTCGACCTCGCCGACCGTTGCCGCATACGCGGGGAGCGGGCCTTCGACCGCCAGCGCCGTCAGGTGGGCCTCGCTGAGCGCCGCGAGCTCGAGCGCCTTTCCGAACGCCCGGTCGGAGCACTCGCTTCCGTCGATCGCCACGAGAATGCGCTCGAAGGGCATCAGCCGTGGGCCCCCTGGCGGGCCGGCGTGGTGCCGGGCGGCATGTGCGCGGTCGATCGGTCGCCCGCCGGCTCCCAGTCGCCGCGCGGGTCGAAGAACCGCTGGGCGATCGCGGTCGGCACGATGGCGGAGAGGACGACGACCGCGATCAGGAGCGAGAACTTCGTCTGGTCGATGATCCCTGCATTCAGGCCGTAGAGCGACGTGATCGTGCCGAAGGTGAGGCCGGTGGACATGAGCAGCGTCGTGAACGTGGCGTGCGGAGCCGTGAAGCGGCGGGCGAGCGGATAGACGCCGCCGAACTTCGGCACCATCTTCGCAGCGAACAGCACTCCGAGGATGCCGAGGTTCGCCCAGAGCGCGGAGAGGGACACGCTCATCCCACCCTTCAAGAAGAAGAACGGCGTCAGGAACGCGAACGCGACGACCCGCATCCGCTCCTGCTCCTTGCGGTGCTTCACGTAGTGGCTGCTCATGACGAGGCCCAGGATGAACGCCGGGAGGGCCGCCTGGGAGTTCGCGCGCGCTCCGAGCCACATGAGCAGGAAGAGGACGGCGAAGACGAGCTTGATCTCGGGCTCGATCACGCGGTCGCCGTAGCGGCGGAAGAACCACGGGGCGATCCTGGGAAGCCCGAGGATCAACGCGATCGAGACGGCCGCGAACGGGACGATCCAGATCGTCGGCGTGACGAAGAGCGCGGTCAGCCCGGCGACCGTGGCGATGTCGGTCACGAACGTCGCCGACATGAGGCGCTTGCCGACCAGCTCCCGATTGAGGCCGGTCTCGACCAGGACGGCATAGACGACGGCAAGGCTCGTGGTCGAGAGGGCGAGCCCGGCGATCTCGGCCTGCTCATGGTTCCAGCCGAGGCCGTAGTAGGCGAGCAGCCCGACGACCGCGAACGGAGCGAAGAAGCTCACGAGGCCGATCGAGAGCGAGGCCCTCCATTCGCGCCTGAACTGCGGCACGTCGACCTCGGCGCCGGCCTGGAACGTGAGCACGATTCCGGCGAACGAGCCGACGAAGCTGAGCCACGCCGGGACGTCGAGGTTGAAGGCATTGCCGACGACCACGCCGGCCAGGAGCTCGATCAGCGCAACCGAAAGGCCGATCTCGACGCTGATCGTCGAGGCGACGAGGATCGTGCCCGCAAGGAGTGCTGCCACCGCGATGTCGCTCACCTCTACCTCCTGGAGTTGGGACTTCAGTTGGTAGAGGCCATTGGCGGGAGCGTTCCGCGGTTCGGCGGGGGCCTCACCCCGCTGCAGCTCGCGCTGAGTATATCGGCGGGCGTCCGGCAGCCGTTTAGGGCGAGGCCCGCCGGGCCGTCCGGTAGTACGCGTCCACCCAGGCCGGGCGGTCGATGTCGAGGCCGCCGGCATCGGCCAGGATCGCGGCGAGGGCGCACGCGGCCGGCAGGGTCGTCGCCAGCGCCAGACGCGGATCGGCCTCGCCGCCGCCCGGGCAGCGAACGACCCGCGCGCCCGTCTCGGCGCAGGCCCGCTCGGCCTCCGGCTCGGAGGGATCGCCCACCGGGAGGCTGACCGCCAGGTGCGACCCGCCGAGCGCGTACATCGCCGAGGTCGCGCCCTCGCGCGCGTCGACCCCCTCGGCCGGCACGCCCGCCACCTCCTTCAGGAGGAGCGCCGCCTCGAGCGCGGCCGCCCAGCCGGGGCCGGCCGAGAACGCGATCGCGGCCGCCGGCGCCGGCACCGCCCCGAGGTCATTCGCCCACACGTCGGCCGTTTCCACGGCCCTGCCCAGAGCGTCGGGCAGACCGCCGACCGCGCCGGCGAGGCCCGCGTCGCCCGAGATCCGCGCCCAGACGGCGAGCGCTGCTGCCAGCCCGCCGGCCAGCGCCTGGGTGTGGGTGACGGCGCGCTGGTGCAGCACCGGCTGCAGCGCGCGGGCGCCGGCGCCGCGCTCGATCGTCGAGCCGGCGGTCGCCGTCACCGCCGCGTACGGCCGCGGGACGGAGCCGGCGTCGACAGCCTCCACGAGGTCGCGGAACTCGCCCGACGACGAGATCGCGAGCAGGCGGTCGCCGGGCCGGAACCGGAACCAGCCGCCGGCGAGGAGCCCACTCGGCACGGCGACCACCTCCGGGCCGCCGCCCGGCCCCGCGCCGGCGGCGAGCCACAGCGCGAGCGCGACGTAGTAGGCGGCGCCGTTCCCGCTCGCGACGATCCGGCGCACGTCCGGGCCCGAGAGGAGGGCGGCCGTCGCGTCGAACCCGTCGGCCGCGTCGAGCGCGGCGGCGACCGACGCCGGAAGCTCGCGCACGTCGGCCCAGAGCCCGGTCTCGCGCCACATCAGCCGCGAGCCTCGACCGCCGCGAGCGCCGCCCCGATCACGCCGCCCGATTCGCCGAGGGCCGTCACGACGATCGGAAGATCGCGGGTCGCCTCGCACCACACCTGCGGCCGCAGCGCGGCCGCGATGCCGTCGACGAAGCCGGCCGATGACCCAACGCCGCCGCCGACGACGATCGCCTCCGGATCGAGGGCATTCACGAGCACCGCCAGGACCCGGCCGACCGCGGCTGCGGCCCCGGCGCGGGCGGCCGGATCGTGCGCGCGGTCGCCGAGGATCGCGCCGCCGGCGACCTGCTCCACCGGCGGCGCCCCGAGGATGATCGCGTTCCCGTGCGCACCCCGGTGCGGCCGGCCGCCGACGACCAGGCAGGTGCTCGCCCCGGTGCCGACGCCGACGTGCAGGAACGAGCCGAGCCCGGCACCGGCTCCGAACCGGGCCTCGGCGAGCGCAGCCGCGCGGACGTCGGACTCCACCGTGACCGAGGCCGAACCGAACGCCGCCGCGACGTCGAGCCCCCGCCAGTCGACGGTCTCGGCGGTCGTCACCCGGCCGTCGAGGTCGACCACCTCGCAGATCCCCACACCCAGAGGCACGGCGCCCGCGGCCAGCCGCGCGGCCAGGACGGCGCAGTCGGAGAGCACGGCCTCGCCGCCGCGCTCGGGCCGGGTCGGCACGCGCTCCGAGCGGAGCACCTCGCCGCTCGCCGTATCGACCAGGCCCGCGGCGATCTTCGTGCCGCCGACGTCGATCCCGATCGCGAGCGTCACGGCAGGTAGGCCGGAGCGATCCCTGCGATCGCCTCGACAAGGCCCGAGCCGTGGTTTCGGTACTCGTGCCGGTCGCCGATCGGCACGTAGCAGGCGTCCCCCGCGCCGAGCTCGAACACGTGCGCCTCGTCCCCGTGCCACGCCCGCACCCACAGGACGCCCGAGAGCACGTACAGGAGCTCGTCTCCTCCGTGGGAGTGCGGGACGGCAGCCTCGCCCGGGTTCAGCTCGTGTGTGACCACGGTGAGGTGCTCAGTGCTCGCGACGATCCCGGTGAGGACGCCGAGGTCGCGCCGCCAGATGACGTCGGCCGGCCGAAGGACCCGCATCGTGCCCGGCGGCCGCTCGCCAGGAGTGCTTCCGAGGTCGTCGTCGTCGGAGTACAGGGACTGCTCCAGGTACGGCCGCGTGCGCGCGAAGGCGCCCGAGGTGCCCGTCGAGGGCGGCGGCGCGAAGAGCTCGAGCACCTCCAGCGCCTCACCGCCGTGCGCGAACGCGTGGTGCCAGGTGCCGGGCCCGAAGAGAAGCCGCTCGCCCCGCTCGACCCGGTACACCTCGCCCGTCTCGGGGTTCGCGGCCACCATCGTGCCGGCGAGCACCTGCAGCACCTCGTCGGCGCCGAAGACGGTGCGGTACTCCGCGGAGTGCCTGAACGACCCGCCGCGCGGAAGCGCGAACACGAGCGCATGGATCCGGTCCGTCGACGCGTAGATCCGGTCGGCGACCTCGCCCGACTCCGAATCCCCCCACACGTGGCGGGTGGCGGCCGCCGCGCGAATCGCGGTCGGCCGGTCGAAGGACGGGCGTGGTGACGGCGAATAGCCCCCCGCGCTCACGGCGCGCGATGGTACCAGAGGCCCCGGTACGCCCGCCCTGCGCTTGGTAGAGTCACCTCCGCCGAGAGCCCAACCGACGGGGGGAGCGAGCAGCATGAACCGGCACCTGGCGAGGAGGCACCTGGCGATCGCGGCGGCGATCGTGACCATGACCGCGGCCGCGGGCTGCGGCGGCACCCCGGGCTCGTCGCCCGACTCGGGTGGCGCGACGCCGTCCGGCGCGGTCAAGACGACGGGCTTCGACAAGCTCGGCCCGGTCAATCTCACGATCTGGTCGTACGACAACCAGGACCCGGGCCTCGAGCCGGTGCTGAAGCAGCTCTCGGCCAGACTTCGAGAAGCAGTACCCGAACGTGAAGATCAACCTGGTCTTCAAGGACTTCAACAGCCTCGTCGAACGTCGTCCCGCGGGCGCTCGCGTCGGATCAGCGGCCCGGACATCACCGAGGGCAACCAGGGCTACCAGACCGACGCCCAGCTGGTGAAGGCGAAGCTGATCGTCCCGCTCGACCCGTACATCAAGGCGTACGGCTGGGACAAGTGGTACTCGCCGTCGACCTGGTCGATGTTCCGGTGGACGACCGACGGCAAGACGTTCGGCAAGGGCCCGACCTGGGGCGTCGCCCAGACCGGCCAGAACATCGACGTCTACGTCAACAAGAAGAAGCTCCAGCAGCTCGGCTTCGACCCGGCGAACATGCCGCAGACGTTCGACGACTTCAACAAGATGCTCGCCGACGTCCGGGCGAAGCTCCCGAAGAGCGACCCGGTGATCGAGTTCGGCAACAAGGAGGGCTACGGCACGATCCACATGTTCGGCGGCATCCAGGGCGCGTACGTCAGCGCCCAGGACGATGCGCAACTGGATCTACCACGTGCCCGGGCTCGACGCTGGGACACGCCCGACAACATCAAGGCGCTCGCGGCCTACCAGTCGTGGGCCAAGAACGGCTACTTCAACAGCGACTACAACGCCCTCAAGTACGACGCAGTCCGCGGCCGAGTTCGCCAAGGGCAAGGGCGTCTTCTGGATCGGCGGCGACTGGGACTCGTCGATCATCAAGGCCGGCCTCGGGCGCGAACGTCGGCGGTGATGCAACATCCCGCCGGGACCGAGCGGCGACGTGGGCCGGCGTCGGCGGCCTCTCCGGCCCGTGGCACATCTCGGCCAAGACGAAGTACCCGGACCTCGGCAGCAGCCTGGCTCAACTACATCATCGCCTCGCCCGAGGCCCAGAAGCTGATGTTCGCGCAGCAGCAGATCCCGTCACCGTCCGATGCGGCGACGCCGCCGGCGGGCGACCCGTACCTGGGCCAGGTGACGGACGCGTTCCGGCAGGTGGCCGACGACGACGGCCTCATGCTCTACACCGACTGGGCGTCGCCGACGATGTACGACGACGCTGGCGTCGAACTTCCAGGACCTGCTCGCCGGCCGCATCGCGGCCCAGGACATGGCGAAGGCCGTGCAGGACGACTGGGAGAAGTTCGACAAGACGCTCCAGCAGTGAGCGTGACCGACGACCACGGCTCAGGCGCGGCGCCCCGAGGCAGCCGGCGCCCGACCGTGCCCGCGCGCACGACCGGGCGCCCGGCGAGCCGCGCAACGTCGCCTGGCTCTACATCCTGCCGGGACTCCTGTTCTACGGGCTCTTCACGCTCGCGCCGCTCGCTCCACACGGTCTAGCTCTCGTTCTTCGACTGGGACGGGCTGACCGTCGGGCACTACGTCGGCCTCGCGAACTACCGCGAGGCGTTCTCGCGATCCCCTCGTCCGCGACTCCTTCGAGCACTCGGCCGAGCTGATCGTCTTCTACGCGCGTCCTGCCGGTCGTGCTCGGGCTGCTGCTGACCGCGCTGCTCACCCGCCACCCTGTGCGCGGCTTCACGTTCTTCCGCACGGCGCCTCTTCCTGCCGCAGATGATCGCCGGCGTCGTGGTCGCGCAGGCCTGGGTGTGGATCTACGCCGACAACGGGCCGCTGAACGAGTTCCTGCGCGACATCGGGCTCGGGTCGCTGGCGCGGCCGTGGCTCGGTGACTTCACCTGGGCGCTCCCCGTCGATCGGCGCGATCGGCACGTGGGTCACGTTCGGCCTCTGCATGGTGCTCTTCATCGCAGGCGTCCAGAAGATCCCCTCGAGCCTCTACGACGCGGCGCGCGTCGACGGCGCCGGGGCCGTCCGCGAGTTCTTCGCCGTGACGCTGCCGGGCGCTCCGGAACGAGATCGTCGTCGCGTTCGTGCTGACGACGATCAACGCGCTGCGCAGCTTCGACATCATCTACAACGCGACCAGCGGCGGCCCCGGGACGACGACGTACGTGCCCTCGATGCTACATGTACCAGAACGCGTTCGTGTTCAACAGGGTCGGGCTACGCGGCCGCGATCGCGGTGATGCTCGACGCGCAGCGATCTTCACGCTCGCCGGCGATCGTGCTCGCATCTGGCGACGCGGGGCGAGCGAGCGATGACCGCGACCCGGGTCGAGCGCGCAGTCACCTACGGCGTGCTGGGCGCGTTCGCGATCGGTCGCGATCTACCCGGTCCTCTCGATCCTGTTCCTGGCCCTGCACACGAAGAAGGACCTCGTGACGGGCTTCGCCTTCCCGACCACATCCGAGCCTCTCGAGCTTCAGCGCCGCGTGGACGGAGGGCAACTTCGCGACCGGCTTCAAGTCGAGCTTCATCGTCGCCGCCACGGTGACCGTCGTCTCGGCCGTCCTCTCGATCGGCACCGGCTACGCGTTCGGGACGATGCGCTTCCGCGGCGACCGCATCGTCTTCGCCGATCATCCTGCTCGGGATCATCTTCCCGTACGAGGCGACGGTGATCCCGCTCTACTACGACTTCCAGGACGTCCGCCTGCCTGAACCTGAACACCTACTGGGCGCTGATCCTGCCGCAGATCGGCCAGTCGGTCGCGTTCGGCACGTTCTGGATGCGGGCGTTCTTCCGCTCGACGCCGCGCTCGCTGATCGAGGCCGCGCGCATCGACGGCGCGTCGAGCTTCGGCGTGCTCTGGCGCGTGCTGCTGCCGCAGGCGATGCCCGGCCGTGCTGACGATGTGCGTGCTCGTCTTCACCTACACCTGGAACGAGTTCCTGCTCGCCCTCGTCCTCGTGTCGCGGCGCGCCGTCGCAGCAGACGGCGCCGCTCGGCCTCAGCTTCTTCGCCGGCGCCGTCCGCGCGGGCGACCCGACCAAGGTCGCGGCGGCGGCGGTGCTCGTGGCGCTGCCGATCGTGATCGTGTACATCTTCCTGCAGCGGCACTTCATCCGCGGGATGCTCGCGGGAGCGGTCAAGGAGTAGGCAGTGGCCCGGATCAAGCTCGTGTACATCGGCGGAGGCTCGACCCGCGGCAGCCGGGACGATGGCCTCGTTCATCCGCAACAACGGCGCGGACTTCGACGGCTCGGAGGTCGTGCTCGTCGACCTCGACCCCGACCGGCTCGAGCTGATCCGCACGCTCGCCGAGAAGATGGCGCGCGCCCGCGGCGCTCGACCTCACGATCACGGCCACCACCGACCGCCGGGCGGCGCTCGCGACTGCGACGCCGTCCTCTCGTCGTTTCGCCCCGGCGGCTTCGCGGCGCGCGTCACGGACGAGCGGATCCCGCTCGACCACGGCGTGATCGGCCAGGAGACGCAGGGGGCCGGCGGCTTCTTCATGGCGCTTCGGGCGATCGCCGTGCATCAAGGACGTCTGCGCCGAGATGGAGGAGGTCTGCCCGGACGCCTGGATCTTCAACTACACGAACCCCGTCAACCTCGTGGCCGAGGCCGTCACGCACCACTCGCAGGTGAAGTGCGTCTCGCTCTGCGAGGGGCCGATCTACTTCGTCGACCAGATCGCGCGGGTACGCCGAGCTCGACCCCGCGAAGCTCTCGACGCCACGATGGTCGGGCTGAACCACGGCTGCTGGAGCGTCGAGCACACCTACGACGGCGAGGACGCCGATCCCGCACATCGAGGCGGCCTGGGAGCGGCGCCGCGACGACCCCGAGCTCTCGACGATGGGCCGGCGCAGCCTGCACCTGGCGAGCCGCGATGGGCGTCGATCCCGGCGGACTACTTCCAGTACTACTACTTCCGCGACGAGATCGTGAGCGAGCTCGCGCGCCAAGCCCACGACCCGCGCCGAGGACATCATGGGCTGGTCGCCCGACTACTGGCGCCACTACGAGGAGCAGGCCAAGACCGACGACCCGCAGCTCGATCCGGGCCGCTCGCGCGGCGGCATCAACGAGCTCGAGCTCGCGATCGACGTGATGGACGCGATCTTCAACGACAAGGACGAGGTGCACCCCGTCAACGTGCCGAACGCGGGCGGCGCCCTCGCAGGCTTCCCGGAGGACCTCGTCGTCGAGATGCCGAGGGCGCTGCAACCGGGCGGGCATCGAGCCGCTCACGTCGGCGCCGCTTCCTGCGCACGTCCGCGGCCTCGTCGAGATGCTCGCCGAGTATCAGGCCGCTGGCGGCCGAGGCGGCGTGGTCGGGCGGGCGGCGTGACGCCGTGCGGGCGCTGGCCGCAAACCCGCTCGTGATGCGGCTCGACCTGGCCGAGCAGCTGTACGACGAGCTTGCTGGCCGCGCACCGGGACCTGCCTCCCGGACCGCCTCGCGGCCTAGGCGATGGCGGGGCTGCTCCTCGGAGTCGACGGCGGCAACACCAAGACGCATCGCCCTCGTCGCCGCGCGCGACGGCACGATCCTCGGCGCCGGCAGGGCGGGCACCTCCGATCTCTACAACGCCGTCTCGGTGGGCGCCGCGATCGGCGCGATCGGCGCAGCCGTCGCCGCCGCGCTTGCCGCGGCCGGCGCGCCGGCCGCCGACGTCGAAGCGGCGTGCTTCAGCCTGGCCGGCGCCGACTGGCCCGAGGACTTCGAGCTCCTGAGGCGCGAGCTGCCGGCGCAGATCGGCCTTCCGGGCGAGCCCCTCGTCGTGAACGACGCCGTCGGCGCGATCCGCGCGGGCACGCCCGACGGAGTCGGGACGGCGGTCGTCTGCGGCACGTACGGCGTCTCGAGCGGCCGCAACGCCGCCGGCGAGGTCTTCCACCTGGGGTTCTGGCCCGACTCCTGCGGCGCCCGGCCGCTCGGCCGCGAGGCGCTGGCCGCCGTGTGGCGTTCGGATCTCGGCATGGGGCCCGAGACGTCGCTCACGCGGCGGGCGCTCGAGACGTACTCGGTCGCCGACCCGATGGCGCTCCTCTACGAGCTGACCCGCCGCGGCGGTCCCGGCTCCGAGGCCGTCGACCGGCTCGCTCCGGCCGTCCTCGACGAGGCCGATGCCGGCGATCCCGTCGCGCGCGCCATCGTCGCCGGCCAGGGGCACATCCTGGGCGATCAGACCCGGGTCTGCGCCGAGCGAGTCGGCCTCCTGGGCGGGGAGTTCCCGGTCGTCCTGGCCGGCGGCGTGTTCCGGCACCACTCCCGCCTCCTGGCCGAGACGCTCATGGAGCGCATCCCCGGCGGGCGCCCTGTTCCGGCCACCCACGAGCCGGTGGTCGGCGCGCTGCTCTTTGCGTTCGACCGTGCGGGCGTGACGCCCGACGAGGCGCAGCTCGAAGCCACTGCGCCCCCGGCCGCCACGTTCGCCACCACCTAGCCCGCCACCCTCTCAGAGGGCGGGAACGCCACAAAACGCCGCATCCGGCCACACGACGGCAACAAATCGCCGCGAAGGCCGGCCCGGGGTCAGACCCCCGGCGCCGTCACGTTGCGCAATCGTTGCCGGTGTGCGACCACTCGCGGCCATTCGTGACGCCTCGAGGCCGCGCCCCGCTCAACCGTCGACGGCGGCGCCCGTCTCGGGATCGAAGAAGTGCAGCTGCGAGGTGTCGACCGCGAGCGTCAGCGGCTCCCCTTCGCGGGCGGACGACCGCGGGCTGACGCGGGCGACCCAGATGCAGCGGCGCTCGGCCGCAGCGGCCTCGAGGCCCTCGAGCGCCTCCACGCCGGTCTCCGCCGCAAGCTCCCTGATGTCCTCGGTGAGGACCGGCTCGGCATCGAAGCCGAAGTGCACGAGCAGGTCCGATCCGAGCGCCTCGCACAGCTCCGGCACGACCTCGAGGCTCCGCCCCGGCGGCGCGTCGCGAGCGATGCTCACGTCCTCCATGGCCTCCGGCCGCACGCCGAGGATGACCGTGCGGCCCGCATAGGCGCGCAATCCGGGCCGGGCGGCGGCGGCATCCGGGTCGACCGTGAGCCGCCAGCCCGCGAACTCGACCGCGATCCCGGCCTCGGTTGCCTCGACGCGGGCCTCGACCATGTTCATCGCCGGCGAGCCGATGAAGCCGGCGACGAACAGGTTGGCGGGACGGTTGTAGAGGGCGTCCGGCTCGTCCCACTGCTGCAGCACGCCCTTCTTCATGACCGCGACCATGTCGCCCATCGTCATCGCCTCGGTCTGGTCGTGGGTGACGTAGATCGTCGTCACGCCGAGATCGCGCTGCGTGCGGCGGAGCTCGGAGCGCATCTGCACCCGCAGCTTGGCGTCGAGGTTCGAGAGCGGCTCGTCCATCAGGAACGCCTGCGGCTCCCGCACGATCGCGCGGCCCATCGCCACCCGCTGGCGCTGGCCGCCCGAGAGCTGGCCGGGCTTCTTGGCCATGAGCTCCGAGAGCCCCAGCGTCCGGGCCACGTCGTCGACCCGCCGGCGGACGTCGGCCTTGGGCATCCGCCGGAGCTTCAGGCTGAACGCCATGTTGTCGTAGACCGACATCTGCGGGTAGAGCGCGTAGTCCTGGAAGACCATCGCCAGGTCGCGATCCTTCGGCGAGACGTCGTTCACGACCCGGTCGCCGATCTTCACCGTGCCGCCGGTGATGGCCTCCAGGCCCGCCACGCACCGCAGAAGCGTCGTCTTGCCGCAACCGGACGGCCCGACGAGGACGGCGAGCCTGCCGTCGGGGATCACGAGGTCGACCCCGGCGACGCCCTCCGTGCCGTCCGGGTACACCTTGCGGACACGATCCAGCACGATCTCCGCCACGGCGGCCACCCTACCGCACGCAGGATCAGACGACGCTGCGAGGGTCGTGCACGCGCCGGTCGCCGCCGTCCTCGGGCGGAAGCGAGGAGTAGTCGGGGGCCGGGAAGCCGGTCTCGAGGTCGATCGCCCGGCCCTCGGCCGCCGAACGCGCCGCCCCGAGCATGACCTCGAGCGCGTGCAGCGCGTGCTCCGGCCTCATCACCGGCGCAACACCGCGCTCGATGCAGTCCACCAGATGGTCGAGGCCGGCCGTCCACGACCACCCCGGCGCGCTCTCCGGATGCACCTCCCATGCGCCGGCGGCGTTCCGCCACAGCTCGAACCCCTCCGGCGCCCAGTCGTCTCCGAGCATCTGCACGACGCCGTCGGTGCCGTACAGCTCGACGGCCGGCGAGCGGTAGCGCTGCATCGTGAACCCGGTCGTCACCGACGCGAACCGGCTCTCGCCGAAGTCGAGCAGGAGGTGGGCGTTGTCGTCGGACTGCACGCGGATCGGCTCGCCCTCGACGACGCGCTCCGGGATCGCCGTCCCGACGAGCGCGGCCACCCGGCGGACCGGGCCGATCAGGCCGCAGAGGCTCGTGACGTTGTAGATGCCGAGATCGAAGAGCGCCCCGCCGCCCGGCTCGTAGTACCACCGCCCCCACCACGGCCCGGCCCAGCCGTACCGCGCCCTCGCGAGCACGACCCGGCCCACATCACCCGCGGCAACGCGGCGGTGCATCGCCCGGTAGGTGGGAGACAGGAGCACCGCCGGCGCGCACACGAGCGCACGGTCTGAGGCTCGACCCGCCGCCGCGACCATGACGCGGGCCGCGTCCATCGTCGTCGCCATGGGCTTCTCGACCAGCACGTGCCGTCCCGCCTCGAGCGCCGCCAGCGCGAGCCGGCCGTGCTCGAGCATGCTCGTGAGCACCAGCACGGCGTCGACCCGGTCGTGCTCGATGACGGCCTCGGCGCTCTCGACGGCCACGGCCGCGCCGGTTGCGCGGTCTGCGGCTGCACGCTTCTCGGGATCGGGGTCGTAGGCGGCCGTGACCTCGACGCGCCCGGCGGCGGCGAGCCGCTCGATCGCCGTGCGGTAGGGCGTCCAGTAGACGCTGCCGAGACCGAGAATTCCGAGGCGGACAGGCACCAGGCAACGGTGATGATAAGAGACCCTCTGCGCCGCCGCGGATGGGTAGTCTCCGCTGGACATGGCCTACGACTTCGATCTGCTCGTGATCGGCTCTGGCCCGGCAGGACAGAAGGCCGCGATCCAGGCGGCCAAGCTGCACCGCCGCGTCGGGATCGTCGAGCAGCAGCGCATGGTCGGAGGGGTGTGCATCAACTCGGGCACGATCCCGTCGAAGACGCTGCGCGAGGCCGTCCTGTACCTGACCGGGATGACGCAGCGGTCGATGTACGGCGACAGCTACCGCGTCAAGGACGACGTCACGATCGCGGATCTCTTCTGGCGGACGCAGGCCGTGATCCAGCGCGAAGCCGACGTCGTCCGCGACCAGCTGTCGCGAAACCACGTTCGCATCCTCACGGGCACCGGCCAGTTCTCCGACGCCCACACGGTGACGGTCTCGGGAGAGGACAGTGTGCGCCGCCAGGTGACGGCGGAGCGGATCGTGATCGCGGTCGGAACCCGGCCGGCCCGCCCGAAGAGCGTCGACTTCAACGAGCGCACCGTGCTCGACTCGGACGGCATCCTGCACCTCGAGAAGATCCCCGACGCGCTCCTGGTCGTGGGAGCCGGCGTGATCGGCATCGAGTACGCCTCGATGTTTGCGGCGCTCGGGTCGAGGGTCACCGTCGTCGAGGCCCGGCCGCGGCTGCTCGACTTCTGCGACGCCGAGATCGTCGAGGCGCTCCAGTACCACCTGCGCGACCTGAACGTCGTCTTCCGGCTCTCGGAGGAAGTGGTCGGCGTCGACGAGCACGACGGCGGGACGATCACCCACCTGAAGAGCGGGAAGCGGATCCTCGCCGACACCGTCCTCTACTCCGCCGGGCGGCAGGGCGCGACCGAGGCCCTCCACCTGGAGAACGTCGGGATCGAGGCGGACTCGCGCGGCCGGATCAGCGTCGACGAGCACTACCGCACGTCGGTCGAGCACATCTACGCGGTCGGCGACGTCATCGGCTTCCCGAGCCTGGCGGCGACGTCCATGGAGCAGGGCCGGCTCGCGTCCGCCCACGCCTGCGGGCTCGACGTGAAGCCGATCTCCGCCTCGCTGCCGATCGGCATCTACACGATCCCCGAGATCAGCTTCGTCGGCAGCACCGAGGAGCAGCTCACCCAGGACCAGACGCCGTACGAGGTGGGGATCTCGCGCTACCGCGAGCTGGCCCGCGGGGCGATCCTCGGCGACGCGTACGGCATGCTGAAGCTGCTCGTCTCGGCCGACGATCGCCGGCTCCTCGGCGTGCACGCCTTCGGGACGACCGCGACGGAGCTCGTGCACATCGGCCAGACGGTGATGGGGTTCGGCGGCACGATCGACTACCTCGTCGAGGCGGTGTTCAACTACCCGACGCTGGCCGAGGGCTACAAGGTCGCCGCGCTCGACGCCACCAACAAGCTGCGCGCGATCTCGACGCTCTCGGCCTCAGCGCCAACCTGAGCGATGAGTGATCGATAACTCCCGTGATGTCCTGGGCGGCGAGAACCGAGCAGCGCTAGGACGCAGGGAGGGTCAATATCGGTGCGAGATATTGGCCCGACCGAGGACGCAGCGATGCGAAGGTTCGCAGTCGCAGACCCACCCACGCCTCGCCAAACCACCACAATTGGACGTCCAGGCGCGCGGGAGTTGTCGATCAATCATCTCTAAGAGAGCCAGGCCACAATCCGGCTCGGCCGTCGCGACGTATCCCCCTCACCGGCGTGCCATCTGCAAGGACGCCTGCCCCGGAGCGGGGTGCGACCCCCTCGGACGCCCCGCTCCGGCGGCCGGCCAGGCGCTCAATCGCGGTGTTTGTGCGGCCGATCACACGGGCAGAGCGCTCCATGCACATGCACGACCTCGAACCGACGCTTGTCGAAGCCGCGGCCCTGCTTGCCGCGGCGTCCGTCGTGGACGTCGAGACCGACCGCGGCGAGTCGGTCGAGCTCTGGACAATCTCGAGCGAGGGGCAGTCCGTCGCCGCCAGCGCGCCGCGCCTCGCCGTCGCATCCGGGATGCGGCTCGAGTGCCGGCTCGCGACCGAGAAGCTGCCGCTTCACATCTGGGCGGTGATCGAGTCGGCCGAGTACCACTCGCAGGCGCGGGCGGCGCTCACGCTCCGCGTGATCGATGTCGAGTCCGAGGGCCACGAGCGGCGCGCGGCACGGATGCCGCTCGCGACATCAGGCGTCGTGCGGGCCGACGTCTGCGACCGCATCCCGCCCGGGGAGTCGATTCCGGTCCGGATCGTCGACCTCTCGGAATCGGGTGTGGGCGTCCTGATCGACGACACCCGGCCGCGCCCGGGCGATCGGATGTGGCTCTCGACACGGTTCATCGAGGGAGAGCTGAACGCCGACCTGCGTGTCGCATACGTGCGCCCCACCGGCCGCGGAGGCGAGATGAACGTCGGCTGCTCGTTCGTCGATCCCGGAGCCGTCACGGGCGTGGTCTCGCGCATCGCCGCCCGCCTGGCGGGCGCCGGCCGCGTCCGTCCCGAGGGCAGCACGCTCCGCGAGACGCTCGGCATCGAGCGCCCGGCAAGCTGACGACGTCAGCCGCGGTCGACGAGCACCCACCTCGAAACGACCAGAATGCCGGCCGAGTGCGGCGTGTACGGGCCCATGTCGTAGTGCTCGTAGAGCCGCTTCTCCTCATCGGGGCTCAGATCGCCGTCGGCGGCGATGTGGGGTGCGGCGTCCACCGCCTCCTTCGTGACGCCGAGCGTGACCGTCTCGTCCTCAGAGCGGGTCGCCCCGTCGGCCGGCGCCAGGTGGAGCCGGTGGTGCAGGAACCCGCTTGCGACGAGCAGGAACTCGGGCTCACCCGACTCGTTGTTCACGTAGACGTCGATGAGCTTCCCGACGGGCTGGCCGTCGGAGGAGACCACGTCGAGCTCGTGCCAGTCGCGCACCTCGAGCGGTGACGGCATGTTGCACCTCCGTGCGTTTTCGGACGTTTATCCAGCGGGCGACGATCGTACCGGGCGGAGCGTCGCGCCGTACAGGTGGCACGCGGCGTACACGCCGCGTCCCGCGGCGGTGTTCTCCACCTCTTCTCCGGTATTTCGGCGAACTACCGACGCCGATCCGAGACTCCCCCCATGCGGGGTTCCCCGATCGAAGCCACGATCCAATGGACACCGGCGACTCGCCGGCACACCACGAAGGAGGGCGAGGATCATGCGGCGGAACACCACTCACGACGTCGTGATCGAACAGAACGGGACACAGATCACAGTGGTCGCAACGTTGACGCCGGATACGGAAACCGGCGATCCCGACGGCTGGGCGATCCTGTACCGGGTGCCCGAGGGCGGGGGCGCACAGAGCCTCGACGACGCCAGGCGGTACAGCGTCGTCTCGTCCACGGGACACCGGGCGCACTTCATGGGGTGGCGCAAGGTCGGGCGCCGGCGCCTGGGCATCGGGATCGGCGCACCGCCCGTCGAGCGGGTCTGACCGCACCCGGCGAAGCGGTCACACCTGACCGCGGCCCGCGGATCGGGCGCTGGTCGGAAGATCCAACCCCTCCCGGCAGAGCTGGGCGGCGACGATCTCGCGGGCCTTGTAGATCCGCCACTTGACGTTCGCCAGCGACGTCTCCAGAGCATCGGCGATCTCCGCGTACGGGAGGCCGACGACGTCGCGCAGAAGCAGCGCCATCTTCAGGTCGACGCTCAGTGCCCCGATCGCCCGCCAGACGATCTCCATGTCCTCGATGGGGCCCGACTGCGGCGGTGCGGTGAGCTCCAGATACAGGTCGGCGTCCAGCTCCAGCGACCGCCGGCCTCGCCGCTCCCGCGCCCTCAGCTCATCCACCACCCGATGCTTCGCCACCTGAAACAGCCACGTCGTAAACAGGCAGCGACCGTCGAAGGTCGGTAGCGCCCGGTGGACGCGGATGAAGACCTCCTGGCAGACGTCCTCGGCCAGCGCCCGGTCGCCCGCCAGCACCCGCGCGAGGTAGTTGTGGAGCGGCGTCTGGTACTGCCGCACGATGACCGCAAACGCGTCGTCATCACCGCGCTGCGCCCGGCGCAACATGTCAGGGTCAGGTTGTGGGAGAGCCACGATGCGTCACATTCAAGAGTTCGTTACGAACGTCACCGGGCACTCTGGCGACGCGCTGTTGGACCCGTCTTGGCCGCGGCTGCCGCCTCTCCGATGTCGACCATAGCACCCATGGAATATAGCGTGGGGGATATGAGAGGACACTCTGAGAGCGTGGCGCGTGCAGGACGCCGGCTCGTATCATGCGTGAGTGAGTGCTGGCCGCTGGTCCGCGGCCTGGCTGGCGGCGGCGGTGCTGGCTGGGGCGTGTGGAGGGTCGGGTCACGCCCGCGCCCCTGCTCCGCGCGCGCCGCTCATCACGGGCTGGTTGTGGACGAGCCGGGGGCGGGTCGTGGACGCGGCCGGCCGGCCGGTGCGGCTCCTCGGGGTGGATGAGCCCGGGCTGATCGGTGGGGAGGGGAACGACCGCGCGCACCCGGACGCGTGTGGCAAGGGTTGGCTGCTCCCCGCGCCGACCGAATACGGCGACGTTGCCCGGGAAGGCTTCAACTCGGTCCGGCTCGGGCTCAGCTGGGCGAACCTCGAACCGGCCCGGCCGCGAGTTGATGCCGCCGGTGCCATCGTCCACCGCTGGAATCGATCGTATCTGGACGCGCTTGACCGAGCCGTTGCCGGTTTCACCCGGGCCGGGATCGCCGTCGTGCTCGACATGCACCAGAACAACATGTCGCCCGCGTTCAAGAACCCCGCTCCTGATCGATGTGAGGGGACAGGGCTTCCGACGTGGGTGTATCCGAACACGACGGCTGGCGCCAACCGGGCCGAATGCGACTTCTTCGCCGACCGCCGCGAGCCGGGAGTGCCGATCGGTCCACAAGCCGGATATACCGCGGCATGGACGCACATCGCGCACCGGTACGCGACGAACCGGCTCGTGGTGGCGGCAGACCTGTTCAACGAGCCCAGCTCCGGAAACTGCCCGGGGCTCGACGTCACCACCTTCTACCGAACGCTGGGGGCACGGATCCGACACGCCGATCCGCACCTGTTGCTCATCTGCGAGGCCGGCACCGGGCCGGTCGCCAGATCCGCGCTCCGACGACCGGTGGCCCTGCCGGGCTGGGTGTACTCGCTCCATCTCTACCTGCGCCCGGGGGCGTCGACCCCCACGGTCGTGGGCGCGTCTCTGCGCCGCGCCGCCGAATGGCGAGTGCCGGTCTGGGTCGGCGAGCTCGGGGTGTTCCAGCGCGGTGCCGCGGCCCGCGTCCCTGCGGGGATGAGCAACGAGCTTCGCGCCACCGTCGCCTATCTGCGCCGGCATCAGGCGGGATGGGCGTTTCATCAGTACGCCGGCGGTAGCGTCGCCCTGACCCGGCGGGCAGACGGCGCAGTGCTCCACGGCGACTGGTTGGCAGCCCTGCGAAGCGGCTTCTGAAGCCGCCCTCGCCGACCACTCGTTATCGGAAGTGTGCGATCTCGTGACGGATGAAGCGGCCGGTGCGTCGGCGGATGCGGCGGCCGAGCCGCTCCTCGTGGATCGTCTTCGGGCGGATGGGCCGGTCTCGCTCGCGGGCGTAGAAGCGGCTCTTGGTGATCTCCACGAGCATGAGGTATGCGATCACCATCGCAACGAGGATGAGGAAGAAGGTGATCGGGAGAGCGGCGAACCCGAGGACGTCGGCGAGAGGTGTGAAGGGGAGGATGGCGCCGAGGGTGGCCATGGCTGTTGGGGTGATGATCATCGCGGTGCTGGGGCGGCTGTGGAAGAAGGGGATGCGACGTGTGCGGATGAGGAACACGACGAGCGTCTGTGTGGCGAGCGATTCGACGAACCAGCCGGTGCGGAACTCGGTGTGCCCGGCGTTGAGGATCGTCAGCATGACGTAGAAGGTGAGGAAGTCGAAGATCGAGCTGATCGGGCCGAACACGGTCATGAAGCGGCGGACGAAGCCGATGTCCCAGGCGGCGGGGCGGGCGACCGTCTCGGGGTCGACGCGGTCGGTGGGGATGGCGAGCTGGCCGGCGTCGTAGAGCAGGTTGTTGAGCAGGATCTGCGACGGCAGCATCGGCAGGAAGGACAGGAACAGGGAGGCGCCCGCGGCGCTGAACATGTTGCCGAAGTTCGACGAGGTCGCCATCAGCACGTACTTCATGGTGTTGGCGAAGATCCGTCGTCCCTCCTTGACACCGTCGGCGAGCACGCCGAGATCCTTCTCGAGCAGCACGATGTCGGCGGCGTCCTTGGCAACGTCGGTGGCAGAGTCGACGGAGATGCCGACGTCGGCGGCATGGAGCGCGACGGCGTCGTTGACGCCGTCGCCGAGGAACGCGACGTCGTCGCCGAGGCGTCGGGCGACCTTGATGATCCGCGACTTCTGCTCGGGGCTGACGCGGGCGAACACCGTGGTGCCAGGGATCGCCTCAGACAGCGCGGCGTCGCTGAGTGCCGCGACGTCGGCACCGCTCAGCACGCCACGGAGTGTGAGTCCGATGTCGTCGCAGATCCTCGCCGCCACGGTGCCGTTGTCGCCCGTGATGACCTTCATCTCGATGCCCAGCGCGGCCAGCTTGGCGATCGACGTGCGCGCGTCGGCCTTGGCCGGATCACGGAAGGTGAGAAACCCGACCAGCTCAAGGTCGCGCTCGTCCTCGGCACTCGGCTGGGCGGCGGCACCAGAGGCTTCGCGAGCGGCGACGGCGACGACGCGTGCACCCTCGCCGAACAGGCGCTCGAGCACGGCGGTGGCTTCGGTCGGGACGTCGCTGCAGCGGGCCAGCACGGCCTCCGGAGCGCCCTTGGTCACGAGCACCGGGCCGCCGTCCGACGGTGCGGCCGTGACGGTGACCATCTGTCGGTCGTGGTCAAAGGGCAGGATCCCGAGTCGTCTGTAGGAGCCGGGCCCGTCGCGAAGCCCGAGAACGGCCTGAGCATCTGGCGCCGTCCACAGCGCCTGATCGAGCAGGTTGCCCCCGACGGGGCCCTGAGCGGTCAACGTGGCCTCGTTGCACACGAGTCCCAGCCGGAGCGGCTCCACAGAGCTCCCGCCCGCCGCGTCCAGTGACTGGTCGAAGCTGATCGCTCCCTCGGTCAGCGTGCCGGTCTTGTCGGTGAACAGCACCTGGATGTTGCCGAGATCCTCGATCGTGACGAGTCGCTTCACCAGCACCTTGCGCCGCGCCAGCGCGCGCGAGCCGGACGACAGGCTGACGCTCACGATCGCCGGCAAGAGCTGCGGCGTGATCCCGATCGCGATCGCCAGCGAGAACAGCAGCGCGTCGATGATCGGACGCTCGAGGAGCACGTTGACCGCGAAGATGAACGTCGTCAGAACCCCCCCGACCCACACCAACAGCTTGGAGAAGTCCTTCAACCCGACCTGAAACGCGGTCAGCGTCGGAGGCGCACCGAGCCCCACGGCGATCCGGCCGAACGCCGTCGCCGACCCGGTCGAGACGACCACGCCGCGGGCCGATCCTTGATGGACGATCGTGCCCATGAACGCGCAGCACGCGAGATCGACCTCGGAGTCACCGTTCTGAACAGGCTCGGGCGACTTCGCAGACGGCATCGACTCGCCGGTCAGCACCGCCTCGTCACAGGCAAGCCGCGCCGTCTCCACCAACCGCACGTCGGCGGGGACGAGGTCGCCGACGCCAAGCAACACGAGATCCCCAGGCACGAGATCGCGGACGTCAACCCGCCGCTCCACGCCTTCACGGATCACCAGGGTCTCGTGACGGATGTTGGCGTGCAGCGCAGCAACGGCGAGCTCCGACCGGTACTCGTTCACGAATCCCAACCCCACGCTCAGCCCGACGATCGCGGTGATGATCGCCGCGTCGGTCGGATCACCGGTCAGACCCGACACGACCGCTGCCGACACGAGCAGGATCAAGAGCGGGTTCTTCACCTGTCGCATCAGCACCCCGAACGCCGTCACCCGGTGCGTCAGAAGCACGTTTGGGCCGAACGTGCGGAGTCGCTCCTCTGCCTGCGACTCGCCCAGCCCCGATGCGGCCACGTCCAGGCGACTCAGCACGTCTTCGGCAGGCAGGCGCGCCGCACCAACGAGATCAAGCGATCCCGTTGCCCCGCTCTGTGGGGCTACCTCAACCAATGGGCCGTGCTGGGATCGAACCAGCGACCTTGGGATTAAAAGTCCCCTGCTCTACCAGCTGAGCTAACGGCCCCCAGGGAGCCAAGTGTAGGTGGTAGCTTGGGCGCCCATGCTGCGCATCGGCCACCGCGGCGCAGCCGCCCTCGCGCCCGAGAACACCCTCGCCGCGATGCGCGCCGCGATCGGCGCGGGCGTGGACATGGTCGAGTTCGACGTGTCGCCCGGGCTCGTCGTCGGCCACGACGGCGGCCGCCCCGGTCCAGCCCTGGCCGAGTTCCTCGCCGAGCTCGCGGAGGTCGCCCCGCCCGAGCTCGGCTTCCTGGTCGACCTGAAGGGATCCGGCTACGAGCGCGAGACGCTTGCCGCGTGCGAGGTCGCAGGCCTCGCAGACCGGTGCGTCTTCTCGACCGGCGAGCTGCGCTCGCTCGCCGCGCTCAACGAGCACGCGCGGACGAGCGCAACGATCGCACCGGGCCGGTTCTGGGTGCCGTGGGGCCGGGCCACACCCGCCGACGTCCATGCCCGGTCCGGCGCCCGCGACGCCACCCTCCGGCATGACATCGTCACGGCCGAGACCGTCGCCGCCGTGCACGGGCGCGGCGGCCGGGTGTTCGCCTGGACCGTGAACACGCGCGCCGATATCGAGCGGATGCGCGCGCTCGGCTGCGACGGCGTCATCACCGACGACCCCCGACTGTTCGACGAGAGGTGAGCATGCAGGCCAACCGCCCCCACGAGCCGTCCTACGGCGGCATCCCGACCTTCTCGAAGCTGCCGCTCGTGCTCGACCCGGCTGACCTGGAGGGCGTCGACGTGGCGATCCTCGGGGCGCCGATCGACGAGACGGTGTCGAACCGGCCCGGGGCCCGCTACGGGCCACGCGCCATCCGCGCGGCCGACGACTCGGCCGGCGTGCCGCCGTCGCGGCCGCACATGTGGCTCGGCGTCGACCCGTTCACCGACCTCCGCGTGGTCGACTACGGCGACGCCGAGACGGTGCCGGGGAACGCGGCCGAGAGCCACGCCCAGGTGCGCCGCCGGGTGAGCGAGATCTGCGCGGCGGGGGCCGTCCCGATCGTGCTCGGCGGCGACCACTCGATCGCCCACCCGAACATGGCCGCGGTGGCCGAGCACCGCGGGAAGGGCGCGGTCGGGGTCATCCACTTCGACGCCCACGCCGACACGGCCGCCGACCTGCGCGGCGTCGTCCGCTCGCACGGGACGCCGATGCGGCTCGTGGTCGACGAGGGCTGGGTGCGCGGCGACCGGTTCATCCAGGTCGGCCTGCGTGGCTGGTGGCCCGAGGCGGAGGAGTTCCGGTGGATGCGGAAGGTCGGGTTCCACTGGTACACGATGTACGAGCTGGACGAGCGCGGCTTCGACGTCTGCCTCTCAGAGCTCATCCGCACCGCGCAGGACTGGGGCCAGCACGTGTTCCTCTCGATCGATGTCGACGCGCTCGACCCGGCCTACGCCCCGGGCACCGGAACGCCCGAGGTGGGCGGCCTCACGATGCGCGAGCTGCTCCGCGCCGCACGCCGGATCACGGCCGAGCTCCCCATCGCCGGGATCGAGGTCGTCGAGGTCGCGCCGGCCTACGACCCGTCCGGGATCACGGCCGTGAACGCCCACCGGCTCGTCATCGAGGCGCTGTCCGGTTTGGCCCTCGGCCGCAGCGGCCGCGACCCTCAACCGGAGCATGATGGACGGCCTCATGTGTAATGCTGCCCACCAGGTGGGAACTATCTCCCCTCGTCGAACGTATTAACTGCAGATGACCTCTAGCAAGCCCGCAACGATCCTTCCGCTCACCGAGGACGCCGCCTGGCGGCGGTACCTCGAGCTGACGCGCGACGTGGACGCCGCCGACTACGCCGAGCGGGAAGCCGAGGCCTGGGAGGAGCTCCAGGCCGCTCTGGAACGCCTTCCGGCCCGGCCGGACGACGCGGCCTGACCGGTATCCTGCCCGCGCGCCCCCATCGGCTAGCGGCCTAGGCCCCCGCCCTTTCAAGGCGGTAACACGGGTTCGAATCCCGTTGGGGGTATGGGAGAGTTCTGAAACTCGTTCTGAGAAGTCGGCGCGGCTTCTACCAGCGGGATGGCGTGGCGGATGGGTCGCCTACGGGGCGGGCCAGTCCCAGCCGGGCTCGTGCTCGGCAGTGGACACGAGCGCTTCCCAGACGGTAGTGCGGGTAGCTCGGTAGAAGGCCGGATGGGTGACATCGGGCCAGGGGGCGGCGCCGGCCAGTCGCGACGAGGCTCCTCCTTGAGGAGTTCCAGAACGAGGCGGCCGCGCCGGGACCGGTGTTGGTCCACGCCAGCCGGCCGCCTTCCTGGCTGGCGAAGGGCGCAACTTCGATCGGCCCACACGCCTTGATCTTGCAGGCAGCGTCGAGGACTCAAGCTCCAACGGTCGGTGCGGCGTGACGCCCGACGTCGGCGGCGACGTCGAAGCGCGGAGGCGCCGCCCCGTATAGATTGGAGCACGTCCTACCGATCGACAAGAGGGGGTTGGCATGCTGAGGCGAGGGATCATTGCGGTGGTGGCAGGCGTTGCGCTGAGCGGAGCGGTGCTCGCCGTGACGGCGTCGGGCTCGACCCGGTCGCATTCAGGGGCGGGCGTCCGGTTGCATCTGATCGAGCATCCGATCAACGAGCACGTGGTCGACCTGGCGCCCAAGGGCGACTCACAGGGCGATCAGTTCCCATTCTCGAACCTGCTGTTCGACAAGACCAACACCCACAACGTCGGCCGCGACCAGGGCAACTGCATCCGCACCAACCCCGCCCGCGGCGAATGGCAGTGCAGCTGGACGAACAAGCTGCCCAACGGAGACATCACCGTCGAGGGGCCGTTCTACGACACGCGGGACAGCGTGCTCGCGATCATCGGGGGCACCGGCCGGTACAGGGATGCGAGCGGACAGATGCTGCTGCATGCGCGCGCCGACGGCTACGACTTCGTGTTCTCGATCGACCACTGATTCAGCTCGTGCTCTGGGCCGCTCCCCAAGGGCGGCCCAGAGCAAGCGGGTGAGCTGCTGGGTCTCTGCTCGAGCGCAAGCCGCGAGACACGTACGCGGTACTGCTCTCGCACGCGCGGCGCGAGATCAGCCTTCGCGCAGCCGCGCCTCACGGCGATCGACGAGCCAGCCTATGAACAGAAGCACCGCGGAGAGCGCAAGGAATGCCCCGAGGAACCCCCAGGCGTAGACCGCGCGCCAGAACACGATGAGCCCGATGAAGACCAGCACCCCGATCCCGAGCACCGCACCCGCGAGCATCAGGTAGAAGCGAAAACCCATGCGGCGATCGTAACAGATGGCGTTCTCGTATTCGTGCGCGCGGCTGCCCACCGGTGCGGGCGCACACGGCTACCGCAATCCGGGGATGCGCCGTCCGCGCCCGACCGATGGCCGAATAGGTGTGTTGCCCGATGGAGACCGGACGCCGACCTGCCGATAGACGGGTATGACGATCGGAGCCGAGATCCGGGTTCTGGACGACGTCGCAATCACTCTGCGGGCGATGGCTGCGAACGCCGTCGTCTATGACGGCGACCTCATGCTGTGGCTCGCAGAGCAGGTCGAGCTGGCCGCCGACCACGCGCAGGAGCTTGCCGACGCCAGAGCGGCGATCGCGCTCCTCGAGACCGACGCCGCCTGACGCACTCAGCGTCGACGGCGCCGCATGCCGCCCCGGTTGGCCGGCCCAAGCCCCGTCCGCACCACCAGCCGCCCCTGTGCCGGCCATACCTCGGTAACGTCTGCGACCGGTACCTCCGCGATGCGCGCCCTCCACATCCCCACGGCGACCGCCACAATGTCCGGCCGATCTGCTCGCGAGCGGTACACGAGGCGATCCACCACTCCCAGGCGCCCGGCCGGCCCATCGACGTAGAACCCCTCACAGTGACCCAGCCAGTAGTCCTCGTCCAGCGGCAGTGGCGACTGCAGCCCGGAGTCCCGCCCAGACCGGTCCCTGGTCAGCTCCAGCAGCATCGATCGCGGCACCAAGCGCATGACTCCCCCACTCCCCTGGCCGCGCTTCGCGGCGGCGACGGAGTGTTCCACCGGCGGCATGGCGCATCCTCATCCCGTTGGGATGATGCAGACCACCGCTCGGGGCTGGTCCGCTGCCGCCGATGAGTGCCAGCGCCCGGGCGGCCGGAGCAAGCGGTCTACGCCGCTACGTGTCCGTCCTCGACGGGATTGCGCCCTATCAGCGATCGTGGCTGACGAAGGACATCGTCGCCGGCATCACGCTCGCGGCGCTCGCGATCCCCGAGGTGATGGGCTACACGAAGATCGCCGGCACGCCGGTGATCACCGGCCTCTACACGATCCTGATCCCCATCGCGGCGTACGCGCTCCTCGGGTCGTCGCGGCATCTCGTCGTCGGCGGCGACTCTGCCACCGCGGCGATCATGTACGCCGGCATCGCCGGCTTGGGCGTCTCGGGACTCCAGCCCAACACGCCGCAATGGGTGGCATTCGCGGGGTTGAGCGCCCTGCTCGCGGGCGGATTCCTGTTCGTGGCGCGCGTCGCGCGGCTCGGCTTCCTCGCAAACTTCCTGTCGCGGACCGTGCTGGTCGGGTTTCTGACCGGCGTCGGCGTTCAGGTTGCGATGGGACAGGTGGGCGGGATGCTCGGGATCCCGCCGCCGAACGTCTCCGTGGGTGCGTTCAGCGGAGGGGTGCGCAAGTTCGGGCTCACGCTGTGGCACATCGCAGACGCCTCCTGGTCGACAACGCTGGTGTCCATCACCGTGCTGGCGATCCTCATCGTCTTCGGGCGCTGGATCAAGCAGATCCCCGGTGGCCTCGTGGCCGTTGTCGGCATGATCGCCGCGAGCTGGATCTTCGATTTCTCGAAGCACGGCGTGTCGGTCCTCGGGCCAGTCCCGAGCGGCCTGCCCCACCTCGGGGTGCCGCAGGGCATGACCTGGAGCGACGCGTCCGATTTGCTCCCGATGGCGGCGTCGCTCTTCATCGTGATCCTCGCTCAGAGCGCCGCCACCTCGCGGGCCTACGCCGTGAAGTACGGCGAGCGCTTCAACGAGAACACCGATCTCGTCGGCCTCGGCTTTGCGAACCTGGCGGCCGGATTGAGCAGCACGTTCGTGGTCAACGGCAGCCCGACCAAGACCGAGATGGTCGACGAGGCCAAGAGCCACACCCAGGTTGCGCAGCTGACGACCGCGGCGGTCGTCGCGGTCGTGCTGCTGTTCCTCACGAAGCCGCTCCAGTACCTGCCCAACGCGGTGCTGTCGTCGGTGGTCTTCCTGATCGGCGTCAAGCTGATCGACGTGCGGGGCATGCGCGAGATCTTGCGGCTGCGCAGGGACGAGTTCGTCGTCGCGGCCGTGACGGCGCTCGTCGTCATCGTGGTCGGCGTGGAGCAGGGGATCATCCTCGCCATCCTGCTCTCGCTGGTGCTCCACGTGCGGCGCCACTACGCCCCGGTCGACGTTGTGCTGGCCTGGGACGACCAGGGGCATGTGAGGGCGCGCGCACCGGGTCCGGGGGTCGTGAGCGAGCCCGGATTCGTCGTGTACCGCTTCGGCGCGGGCATCTTCTTCGCGAACGCCCAACGCCTGTCCGACGAGGTGCTTGCGCTCGCGAGCGGAGACAACCCCCCGCGCTGGGTCATCCTCGAGGGTTCGAGCATCGACGACGTCGACTTCACCGGCGGAAAGACGCTCGGAGAGCTCGCCGGCCAGCTCCAGCAGCGCGGAGTCGTCTTGGGCATGGCCGATCTTCGTGATTCCGTCCGCGCCGAGCTCGATCGCTACGGCGTGACGGCCAAGGTCGGCGAGACGCGGTTCTTCGCGACGGCTGGTGCCGCCGTGGAGGCGTTCCGCGCCGAGGGCGACGCAGGACACGGTCCGTAGGCACCGTCCGTAGGCGCGGGAAGGGGGACGTGGGATGGGCGGACTCGATCGGTACGGTGTGACCCTCCCTGCGTCCTTGCGCTGCTCGCCTCGCAACCCGCTCGCGACCTGCTGAATAGCAGGTCGCTCACGACCGCGGCAAGCCGACCGGCTTGCCGCTGGACATCACGGAGTTATCGATCATCTAGAGTCGCGGTGTTGCCATGGCACACGACGCCGTCATCGAGCGTTGGCCGATGGCCCGTGGGGGGGCATGGGTGCGGTATGCCCTCGGAGTGGTGGTGCTCGCCGCCCTCTACTACGGGGCGGCGCAGGTCGGTGTCGAGCTCAAGTTCGTCGGTCCGGTCGCGGCCATCGTGTGGCCGCCGGTCGGTGTCGGCATCGCATTTCTCTATCTGCGAGGCCTGTCGTACTGGCCCGGAGTGCTGGCGGGCGACCTGCTCGCCAACGACTACTCCGCCCTACCGCTGGGCGCGGCGGCCGGGCAGACGCTCGGGAACGTGCTCGAGGTGCTCGTTGCCACCGTGCTGATCCGCCGCCTCGTGCGGGACGGTGCGCCGCTGCAGAGCCTTCGCGGCCTCGCGGGGCTGCTCGTCGCGTTCGCCGCCGGGACGGCGGTCAGTGCGACGATCGGCGCGACGTCGCTCCTGCTCGGCGACGTCATCCCGGCGGATTCGCTGGCGACCGTGTGGAGAACGTGGTGGTTGGGCGATTTCTGCGGCGCCCTGATCGTCGTTCCGCTCGCGCTCGCCTGGTCGCGGCCTCCGCACCGCGACTGGTGGAACAGCCGGACGATCGAGGCGGTCGTCGTGCTCGTTGCGGTCGCCGCCCTCAGCGACTTCGCATCGCGCACCCACCGCCCGGTGACGTACCTCATGTTCCCGGCGCTCATCTGGGCAGCGCTGCGCTTCGGGCAGCGTGGGGCGACCCTGGCCGTCGCGATCGCCGTCTCGGTGACGCTCTGGAACACCTCGCATCTGGTTGGGCCCTTCGTCTTTCGCTCGATCAACCGCAGCGTGCTGAACACGCAGCTCTTCGTCACCGTGTCTGCGCTCTCGACCTTGGTCCTCGTGGCCGTCATGTCGGAACGCGCACAGCTCGCGCGAGGTCTTCGCGCATCTCGGGCCCGGCTTGTCAAGGCCGGAGACGTCGAGCGGCGCCGCTTGGAACGAAACCTCCACGACGGCGCCCAGCAGCGTCTGACCTGGCTCGCGGTCGATCTGCGCCACGCGGCCGAACGCGCCCGTGAATCCCCGGAGCAGTCGGCCTCGCTCCTGGAAGACGCCGAGACGAAGCTCGAGCTTGCGATCGCCGAGCTGCGCGAGCTCGCCCACGGCATCCATCCGGCCGTGCTCACCGACCTCGGTCTCGGCAGCGCCATCCGGAGCGTCGCGTTGCGATCGACGATACCGATCAACGTGATCGAGGTGCCGCCTGGGCGGGTCGACGAATCGGCCGAGGCGGCCGCCTACTACGTCTTCGCCGAGGCGGTGACGAACGCGCAGAAGCACTCCCGCGCGTCGTCGATCGGCGTCCGCGCAACCGCCGGACAGCGAACGCTCCGCCTCGAGGTCGCCGACGACGGGGTGGGCGGCGCCACCGACACCGCCGGCACCGGCCTCCAGGGCCTGCGCGATCGCGTCCAGGCGGCGGGCGGCACATTCGAGGTCGAGAGCTTCCCGGGTCGTGGCACCCGGATCGTCGCCGTCATACCGATGTCGGACAACGGGTCTCGGGCCGGACGTTCGCCGGCCGCGTGGCGCCGCCACGACCGGTCGGAGCGACGCGAGCCGCGTGAGCCGCGTCCGACCTCAGCGCTGCAGCAGGGCAGCCTTCTCGGACGCGAACTCCTGATCGGTCAGCGCGCCGCTGTCGTGCAACGACGCGAGCTGTCCGAGTGCGTCGTAGCGGCCCGTCTCTGCGTGCGGCGCCGGGGCGGGCGCCGGCGCGTGACGCACGCCCGCATACGCGCGCCTCGATGGCGGCGTGCAGCCGCCCGCCGAGGTCGCGCTCGGTCGCGTCCGGGAACTCTCGCCGAACGATGCGGCGAAGCGCCTCGATCCCGATCGCGCCGAGGGCGCCGAGGATCAGGATCATGACCGGATCGCGCGCCGCGTTGACGGGCGCCCAGATCACCAACACCAGCAGCACCAGCGCGTACACGCCGTAGGCGACACCCGGGTCGCGCAGATAGGGCGTGAGCGCAAGGCGCGAGCTCGTCGCCCGCCGCCCCGGCCCGACGAACCATGTCCCCAAGAGGAGCAGCAGCGCGACCGAGCACAGTGTGATGTTGGAATTGGCGAGCCGGTCGGTCGCCATATACCAGGTGACGCTGGCGGCGGCGCGCACGTCGGGCAGCGTGGTCAGCGAGTTGATGAAGTAGTCACCGAGCACGCGCCGCACGACAACCAGCACCAGCCCCACGGCCAGCCCGCCGAACGCGATCGCCCTGCAGCGTCGAGCGGCGCGACCGCGAGAGGTAGATCGCCAGGGCGTAGACGACGAGCGCAAGCAGCAGGAGCGGGAGCGCCAGCAGGCGCATGACCTTGATCGCGCTCTGCGCGGCGCTCAGCTGGTTCGACTCCAGGAGCACGATCCGGCCCGCGTCAGGCGGCAGAGTGACGGCGCCGTTCGTGCGCTGGGTGAGCGTCGAGGAGATCTGATCGACGAGCGGCCGCAGGTCGATCGCGACGACCCCGTTCGCGGTGCTGAACGGGCCCGACCCGCCGTTCAGGATCTTGAGGAGCGCCGTGTGCGCTCGCAGGTTCGCGGCTCGCCACAGCTCCACCACCCGCGGCCGTCCGAGCCCGGCCGCGATCGCGCGCTCGACGTACGGCTGTCCGGTGACCGCCAGCGGCCCCGCGAGCGGCTTCGCCCGCGGCGGCAGCGCCTGCTCGAGCGCCGCAGGCACGTCGACGTTCGCATAGATCTGGTCCACGAGATACGCCGAGAGCGCGGTCTGCACCTCCGGCTGCTGGAGCGCGGCGGCGCTGGTGTCGGCCCAGGTGGTCGAGTCGAGGAACACCCGGTCCATCCAGGTCGCCAGCACGGACACCCCGAGCATGAGCGAGGCCAGCGCCACCAGCAGGCCGATGCCAAGCTTGCGCCGGCGGCTGTTCCCGCCGGAGGCCGTTTGCTGTTCAGTGTCCGTCATCGTGGTCTGGCCGATCCGAGATCATGGGCCTGCGGCACCGCCCAGGGCGTCATCCGCATGGGATGAACCCGGCGATCTCGACGCCCGCGGCGCCGCTCGGCGAGACCATCCCATCGGGATGATGCAGCTGCCACCGGACGGCCCTACGGTCGCGGTCGACACGCCGACCAGTTCCATTGGAGGACGCGCATGGCCACCATCCAACGAACGACGCCCCCCGGGGGGAGAGCGGCCCGCGTCCCCGGCTGGGTCTGGTTCGCCGGGATCCTGTTGATCGTCGCCGGAGCGTTCAACCTCGTCCACGGGTTCGCCGCCCTCGAGCGCAAGGAGTACTTCACGAGCCACATCGTGTACTCCAACCTCACGTTCTGGGGCTGGGTCTTCCTGATCTGGGGAGCTGTGCAGCTCTTCGCCGGCTTCGCGTCCATCGCGGGCCGGATGACCGGGAACTACGTCGGGGTGCTGGTCGCGAGCTGCGCCGCGCTCCTGTGGTTCGTCATGGTGTTCTCGACGCCGTGGGCCGCGATCCTCGGCGTCACGATCAACCTCGTCATCATCTACGGCCTGACGGCCGGTGCCGTCGACGAATGGGCCGACGAGTGAGCTTGGGCGTGTCAGGTGGGCCGCTTCTAAGAACCCCCAAGAGGAGGTAGTTGATGGATGACACCGTCGGGTACGGATGGCGGGCTTTTGCAGGCGTCTTGGTTCTCATTGCCGGGTTCTTCAACTGCATCGACGGCCTGGTGGCGATCATCAACGCGAACCGCATCGAGGGCGTCGTGAACGGACAAGCGACGCTGCCGGTCACGGACGAGCTCTCATCGTGGGGCTGGGTCGTGCTCATCGTCGGCATCGTGATGGTCGCGGCAGGGTGGGCGATCTTCAACGGGGCCACCTGGGCGCGAGTGGTTGGCATCGTGGTGCTGATGCTCAACATGGTCGTGCAGTTCAGCTACCTGGCGCACTTCCCGTTCTGGTCGTTCACGATGATCCTGATCGACACCCTCGCCATCTACGGACTGGTGGTCCACGGCCGGCCCGAAGGTCAGCCGGGCGTGTGACGACGTCCACCTGAGGCGCATTCCGTCAGGGCCGGCCGTGCGCGCGCGCATCGCCGGCCCTGCGCGTCGCGCGGCATCGCTCCCCGCCCTCCCGTCAGTACTGCTCCATCAGCTCGGGGAGCATGATGCGCGCGGCCGCCTCCATCAGCGCGAGGTGAGAGAACGCCTGCGGGAAGTTGCCCAGGTGCCGTCCGGTGTCGGAGTCGAACTCCTCGGCATACAACCCCAGCGGCGAGGCGACCCGCAGGAGCCGCTCCATGAGGTCGCGGGCACGTTGCAGCTCTCCGGCGATCGCCAGCGCCGACACCAGCCAGAACGAGCAGATCAGGAACGTGCCCTCCTTGCCCGAGAGCCCGTCGTCGGTCTCATCGGTGCGGTACCGCAGGACGAAGCCGTCCTCGGTTAGGTCGTCAGCAATCGCTGAGATGGTGGCGCGGAGGCACTTGTCGTCCCCGGGCAGGAATCCGAAGATCGCAGCCAGGAGTGTGGAGGCATCCAGGGCGTCGGTCTCGTAGTGCTGGCGGAGGAAGCCGCCGTCGCTGACTCCGTGTGTGAGGATGTCCTCTCGGATCTCGTCCGCCGTCGCCCGCCAGGTCGCTTCGATGTCGGGGTTGCCGCGGATCCCGGCAAGCTTCGCCGCGCGGTCGAGCGCGACCCAGCACATCAGCTTCGACGAGACGTAGTGCCGCGGCTTGCCGCGCGCCTCCCAGATGCCCTGATCGGGCTGGCGCCAGACCCGCGTCGCGCATTCGGCCTGCGATTCCACGATGGGCCAGAGCCGGCGGGGCAAGCGCTCGCTCTTTCGCGTGTGGAGGAGGATCGAGTCGAGGACGGCGCCGAAGACGTCGTTCTGGCGCTGGTCGAACGCGCCGTTGCCGATCCGCACCGGCCGGGCGCCGGCGTAGCCCGAGAGATCGTCTCGAATGGACTCCGTCAGGTCGCGCCTTCCGTCGATCCCGTACATGATCTGGAGCGAGCCGTCCTCGGTGGGCTCGACGTCTGCGACGAACTGCATGAACTCGTCCGCCTCCCAGTCGAGGTTGAGCATGTGCAGCGCCTGCAGCGTGAACGTCGTGTCGCGCATCCAGGTGTAGCGGTAGTCCCAGTTGCGCTCCCCTCCGGGGGTCTCAGGCAGCGAGGTGGTGAGCGCCGCGACGGTGGCGCCGGTCGGCATGTACGTCAGGCCCTTGATCGTGAGCGCCGAGCGCTGCACCGGGTCGCGGAAGCGGTGGTCGGGAATCCGAGCGCCCCCCAGCCATGCGCGCCAGTAGCGCGTGGTCGCCGCCACCCGCGCCTCGGCTTCGTCCACAGCCTGCGGACCGGCCAGGCCCTCGGCCCATGAGAGCGCGCAGTACGCCCGCTCGCCGGGCTCGAGGTGGTGTCGCGCGCGCACGCGGTTGGCCTCGATGCCGAGGGCGAGATCCGAACTCAGCCGGATCGTCAGCCCGTCCGCGGTGGCGTCGACGGCGTGCCGGCCGCCGTCGACCGCGGTCCACTCGGCCGGCGCCCGGCCGTAGTCGAACGCCGGCTCGCACACGAGCTCCACCTCGACGCGACCCTCGAGGCACTCCACCGTACGCACGAGCATGTGGTCGGCATCGTCATCGGCCGGCGGGCGGGTGTGCGGCGTCACCTCGTCCTCGTGCTCCCGCGGCCCCATCGTCAACGCATCGCGCACGCGCACCCAGCCCGCGGGCGTCTTCCACGTCGTCACAAGGACATTCGTGCCCGGCTCGTATGCCCGCGCCGACGGATGGGTGATGCCGAACGGGCCGAACCGGAAGAACCCCGCCTCCCGGTCGAGCAGACTGCCGAACACGCTCGGCGCGTCGAAGCACGGGACGCAGAGCCAGTCGACCGCGCCGTCGGGCGCCACCAGAGCACCCGTGTGGCAGTTCGACAGGAACGCGTACTCCGCGATGGGCGGGAACGGCGAGGGCGCCGCCGCACTCTGCGCCCCGGGCTGCCGGGTCGGCCGCCTCGATTTCGGTGATGTCCTGCCGGCGCTCGTCGTCATGGGCCTCTCCTCTCGGCCGAGAGGCTAGGCACGCGGTTCGGTGGGTGCATCGTCCGAATGGGATGAGCCCGGGTCGGGCCGGCTCGTTCAGGGGCGGCGTGGGGCCTTTCACCCCAACCGGACGATGCGGTCCGCGCCGGGCCCGGCGAGCCTACGAGAGCGGAGATCGCTCCGCGTGTCGAGACGACCCAACGGAAGGAGTGCCGATCAGTGGCAGATCTGATTGCTATCGGTTACAACGATGAGACGACCGCGGACAGCGCCGTCGCCGAGGTCCACAAGATGCAGCAGGACCTCATCATCGAGGCCGACGCCGTCGCGGCGATCATCCGCGACACGGAAGGCAAGATCCACGTCCACACCACTCACGCCCCATCGACCGGCGGTGGCGCGACCTGGGGGATGTTCTGGGGGTTCCTGTTCGGGATCCTGTTCTTCGTGCCGTTTCTCGGCATGGCGGTCGGCGCGGGCATGGGTGCGTTGTTCGGGCACCTCGGGAAGACCGCGGTCGACAAGCAGTTCCAAGATCAGGTTCGCGACATGCTGAAGCCGGGCACCTCGGCCCTGTTCATGGTCGTCGAGAAGGTCACGCCCGACAAGGCCGTGGCGGCGCTCAGCGAGTTCGGCGGCACCGTCCTCAAGACGTCGCTCTCCGACGAGGACACCCGGAAGCTGCAGGATGCGCTGCACGGCTCGGACGTCGTGGTCGGCGCGTAGCCATGTTGCGACGCAGAAGGCCTCTCATGCGTGCCGCCATGGTCGGTGGCGGCGCGTACATCGCGGGAAAGAAGGTGCAGGAGGGACGCCAGCAGCAGGCCGAGCAGGAGGCCCCACCTCCGGCGGCACCCGCGCCGCCGTCCGCAGGGACGTCTGACATGATCGAGCAGCTCAAGCAGCTCGGCGAGCTCCGGAAGGACGGCGTGCTGACGGACGCGGAATTCGAAGAGCAGAAGCAGAAGCTTCTGCAATCGTCGTGAGCGCCACCGGCACGGGAGGGGAGGGCGGGACGGTCATCGGCCCGGTTCAGGCGCTGGTGGTGGGGTTCGGCGAGGACCGCTTCACCGGCGAGATCCTCCCCGAGCTCAAGCGGCTCCGGGAGGCTGACGTCATCCGTCTGATCGACCTTCTCTTTGTGCAGAAGGACGAGGCCGGCAACGTCCTGGCCGTCGAGCAAACCGACCTCAGCCGCGAGGAGATGATGGAGTTCGGTGCCTTTGTCGGCGCGCTGGTGGGGCTCGGCGCCGGCGGGGAAGACGAGGCGGAGGCGGCCGCGGTCGCCGGAGCCCGCGAGCTCGAGGACCAGCGGATGTACGACGACGCCGAGGTGTGGTATCTCTCCGACGCCATCCCGAACGGAACGTCGGCGGCAATCGTCCTGATCGAACACCGGTGGGCCATCCCGTTGAGAGACAAGATCCGCCAGGCCGGCGGCGTCCCGCTGGCAGACGAGTGGATCCACCCCGAGGATCTCATTGCCGTCGGCATGGCGGTGCAGGCCGGGTCCGCTTCGGGGGTCTGATCACGGTCGAGCATGGACACACTACGCGGGCTGCCCGCCTTGTGGTCCGCCCGACCAGCAGCCAGGAGGAGTGCAGTGAGCACCACCAACGCCGATTCTGAGTCTGCGGCGGAGACGGAGCCGGTGTCGGCCAAGGGGTCACGACGTCGCCCGCCGAGCGCGGTGCCGCACCCGACGGTTGCCGAGCGCGTGGCGCGAGGGCGAACCGCACGGACCGACGTCCCCCGTTCGAGCCACGCGGTGTTCGCCCCACCGCTCAGGGCCGATCCGATCGATCTGCTCGAGTCGCAGGCGGAATCGCGGGTGCCGGAGCTCGTGCCGATCCGGTACGGCCGGATGCTGGTGTCGCCGTTCACGTACTACCGGGGAGCGGCGCTGCCGATGGCCGCAGACCTGGCGTCGACGCCGAACTCGGGCTTGCGCGTTCAGCTGTGCGGGGATGCCCATCTCTCGAACTTCGGCGTCTTCGCCTCGCCGGAGCGTCGCCTGGTGTTCGACCTGAACGACTTCGACGAGACGCTCGCAGGTCCCTGGGAGTGGGATGTGAAGCGGCTGGGGGCGAGCTTCGCGGTGGCCGGTCGCGAGAACGGCTTCCTCCGCAAGAGCCGAAAGGCGATCATCCTCGGCACCGTCGCGGCATACCGCATGGCGATGCGCGAGTTCGCCGGAATGAGGAACGTCGACGTGTGGTACTCGCGGCTCGAGATCGACGAGCTGATGTCGCGGCTTGGCGGTCAGCTGAAGAAGCCCATGCGCGAGCGCACGGAGCGAACGCTCGCCAAGGCGCGCACGAAGCGACAGCATGTCGGCCCTCTCGAAGCTGTGCCGCGAGGTCGACGGCGAGCTGCGGATCGTGGCCAACCCGCCGCTGGTCGAGCCGATTCGGGACCTCCTGCCCGGTGACGACGGGCGGGCGCTCACGGAGGAGCTCCACGAGCTTCTGCGTGGCTACCGGCAGACGTTGCAGGCCGACCGGCGCGTGTTGCTCGAGGGATTCAGGATGGTTGACCTGGCCCGCAAGGTTGTGGGCGTGGGCAGCGTCGGCTCGCGTGCCTACATCGCGCTCATGCTGGGGCGCGACAGCACCGATCCCCTGTTCCTGCAGTTCAAGGAGGCGCAGCCCTCCGTGCTCGAGCGCTACCTCGGCAAGAGCCAGTACAAGAACCACGGCGAGCGCGTGGTCGTGGGGCAGCATCTGATGCAGGCGAGCAGCGACATCTTCCTCGGGTGGCTGCACGTGGCCAGGGGCATCGATAATCAGGAGCACGACTACTACGGCCGGCAGCTCAAGGACTGGAAGGGCTCCGCCGAGGTCGAGCTCATGATCCCCGACGCCATGGCCGCGTACGGTCGCATGTGCGGGTGGACGCTCGCTCGCGCGCACGCCCGCTCGGGGGATCGCGTCGCGATCGCCGCCTATCTCGGCGGTGGCGATCAGTTCGATCGGGCGATCGCCGAATTCTCAGAGGCCTACGCCGATCAGAACGAGAAGGACCACAGCGCCCTCGTCGATGCCGTGAAGGCCGGCCGGATCACGGCGCAGACCGGCCTCTAGAGGCTCTAGCCACCCGCCCACTCGTCGGAATCGGGGAAGAGCTGGGACGGCCGCGCCGGGTAGGCCCGCAGCGGCACCGGGACGTCCAGCTCGTGCAGCATCCGTTCGACTGCGGCACCCGCCCAGAGCTCCAGATGCACCTGCTGCGAGGCACAGCGGTCGATCGTGGCGACGACAAGCCGGCCGCCACACGAGTCGACGTGGGTGACCTCCTCGAGGTCGAGGCACAGCAGCACCCGCGGCCGCTCCAGTACGGCATCGATCACGTCCCGCAGCCGGCCGGCGGTCCGGGACTCGAGCGTCCCGCGGCAGACGATGCTCGCGATCCTCCCCTCGTCGTCAACCGCGATCCCGAGGCCGGCGTCGCCCTCTCCCCCGGCCCGCGGAACCTCCCCGCGTCGCTGATCGATTCCCATCGCCGCACGGAGGCTCACCGGCCCGTCTCGCCCGAGCCGGGCGCCGCCGGCGTGACCGTGCTCTCGCCCGCGGAGACCGGAGCCACGGTCAGCGTCAGCCCCTCGAGCGCGGTGATCCGCACCGTGTCTCCGACCGCAGCCCCGGCCGCGCAGCGCGCCTCCCAGAGCTCACCGTGCACGCGAACCTGGCCGACCGGCCGGCACGGCTCGACCACTTCGGCGGTCTGGCCGATCATCGTCTCCGCGCCGACCTTCGGTCGCCATCGCTTCGCCAGGCGGCGCCCCCAGACGATCTCGCCAACCTCTCCGGCAGCCCCCAGCACCAGGACGGCGAGGTTCGCCGGGTACGGCAGCACCAGCGCGAGGATGATGGCGAGGGTCAGGACCATGCCGGAGCCCGGATTCCACTCCTCCCGCCGCCCGGACGCATCACCCGGAGCGGATGAAATCGGCCGAGGCCGGGTGGAGCTCCGGGTCGATCAGGCCCAGCTCGTACGCTCGTTCGATCGCCTCGCTGCGGCCGCAGACGCCGAGCTTGCGGTAGATCGAGATCGCCTGCGTCTTGATCGTGTTGCGGGACACGAAGAGGCGTCCACCGATCTCGCGGAACGTCAGGTGCGTCGTGAGCAGCGGGAGCACTCGCAGCTCGGCACTCGTCAGACCGGACGCGTTGCCGTCGGCGAGGGACATCGTGTCGATCTGCTCGCTGAGGGTGGCCCGCTGCTCGGCGAGGACGCCGAGCTGTGCTCGGCCGTCGAGGATCCGGTCGACCTCGGCCAGGAGCGTCCGGGCGCTGTCGGCGTCGCGCAGCGTCACGTGGGCACTCGCCAGCTCGAGCCGCGCCTGCACGGCCAACCACGGCAGGGCGTCGGTGAGCGATCGACTGAGATGGTGGGCCGCCGTGAGATGTGCCCGGGCCTCGTCCCACCGGCCCTGGCGGATGAGCGCCCGTGCGCACGCCGCAAGCGTGACGGCACTCGTCGGATAGTCATCGAGGTGATTGTGCTTTGCCAGATCACGTGCCTCGAATGCGAGCGCGTCGGCCTGTGAATGGTCACCTCGGTACGCGGCCACGAGGGAGCGCTCGCTGAGCGCCACAAGACGAGTGGCGTGAGCCTCGAGGCGCTCGGCCTCCTCGGCCGCCATCGCCAGGATCAGGTCACCGTGCTCATCGTCGCCGAGGAGCACCTGGACCACTCCGTGCAGAACCAGGGCCGCAGGGCGCCACTGACTGTCTTCGGGCAGCTCGAGCAGGGCGTCCTGAGCGTCGGACATCATCTGCTCGACCCCGTCACGGCACATCGCGGCCCGAAGCACTGCGATGCAGGGACCGGGCGGCACGCTTCCGTCCGAGACCGGCTGTCCATCCGAGCCGGCCTGGGCGGCGAGCAGCCACTTCTCGGCAACGGCGCGCCTGCCGCGCAGCGCGTGGATCCAGCTCCCGAGCGCTCCCACGTTCGGATACCGGGCGAGCTGCGCCTCGTCTGCGAAGTAGTCGAGCCAACCCTCGATCGTCGTCAGGTGTCCGCCGTGGTAGGACCTGAGGGCGACCGACCCGAAGATCCGCGCCACCCGATCCGGATCTCCGGACTCGGCGGCCGGGTCGAGGGCGGCCTCGAGCTCACCGTGCGCCTCATACCAATCCGCCGCCCGCTGATTGAGCCCGGGGATCTGCTCGCCTTCCCGCTGGGCGAGATCGTGGCGCAGCAGGTCCTCCAGCAGATGGTGGTAGCGGTACCACTCGCCGTGGTCGTCGAGCGGGACGAGGAACAGGTTCGACTCGCGCATCGACTCCAGCCGGGACCCGGAATTCTCGGTCTCGAGCGCTGCGTCGCACAGCGACCCGCACATCGCGCCGAGCACCGACGAACGCCGCAGGAAGGCCAGCGTGTCGGCTGTCAGGTCCGACAGCGGCTCGGAGCGCAGGTACTCGGCGACATATCGATCCTCGCCCGTGATGCTCACCGACCCGTCCGCGCCGTTTCGGCCCCGCATGGACAGCCCCGCCAGCGACAGGCCCGCCGGCCAGCCCTCGGTGCGTCGCACGAGCTCGGCGACTTCCGCGTCGGCAAGCTCCACACCGCTCGCGCGCAGCAGCAGATGCGCCTCGCGGCGACTCAGGGCGAGCATGTCGGGGCCGATCTCAAACAGCCGGCCGCTCGCGCGCAGACGCGCAATCCGAAGCCGCGGCGCAGCCCGCCCGGCCACGACCAGCAGCGAGCCCTCCGGGATCTGGTCGGCGAGCGTCGAAACCGCATCCACCGACTCCTCCGACTCGAGCAGGTCGGCCCCGTCGAGCACCATCACGAACGGGCGCTCCAGCGAAGCAACCACGGCGGCCAGGCGCGGCACCGCCACCCTCCAGAGTGTCGGGCCTGGGGAAACGAGCGCATCCAGCGCAGAGCGGTCGACCGGCCCGACCTCACCGAGCGCGATCGCAAGATGCCGCAACAGAATGACCGGGTCGTTGTCGCGCGAATCGATGGTCACCCACGCGAACGGCCGCTCATCACGCATCGCCCACTGCGCCAAGAGCGTTGTCTTCCCGTAGCCCGCCGGCGCGGCGAGCACCACGATCGAGGACGAGGTCATCGCCCGCAGGCGGTTGACCAGCCCGGTTCGCGACACCGAGTCGGGCCGCACCACGGGAGCCCGCACCTTCGATGCGATGAAGTCAAACGGCGGCCCCTGCACACTTCCCGCGTCCGCATCGGAGCGCCTCGTCACAGCGCGCGCGCGACCGGGCGCGCGCCGTGCGCCTCGCCGGTCTTGCTCACAATCCGACATGTTGTGCCCCTCCCCAGGGAGATCTCCAGCTGTCTCGGCCGCGACCGAGGCGAGACGCCCTTCGGTGTGGAAGGGACGTCCGCGACCGGCGCTGTGGTCTAGACCGGGCCTGGACGGAACCGAGCCTAGCGGCCGGCCGAACAGCCGCGGTAGCCGGTGTGCCCGTGTGTTGGAGCGTGCCTGCACCTCCAGTGAGCACCACCGTCCGCGTTCGGTCAGCACCCCCGCCCGCACAGCCGCCCGCTGAGAGAATCGGAGCCGAGGTGTCGGGATGACAATTCGAGTCGTGCTGGGCGAGGACAGCTACCTCGCGCGCGAAGGCGTCGCCCGCGCCCTGAACGACGTCGAGGATGTCGACCTGGTTGCCACGTGCGCCGACCTCGACAGCCTCCGCGACACGATCGACGCCGTCCTTCCGGACGTGGTTCTGACCGACATTCGCATGCCGCCCAGCTACACCGACGAGGGCATCCGGCTCGCGAACGAGCTTCGGGTGTCGCACCCGGACATCGGTGTCGTCATCCTCAGCCAGCATGCAGAGCCCGAGTACGCGATGTCGCTCTTCGAGGCCGGATCAGAGCGACGAGCGTACCTCCTCAAGGAGCGGCTCAAGGATGAGGGGGAGCTGGGTCGAACCCTGCGCGACGTCCACGAGCATGGGTCGGTCGTCGATCCGCGCATCGTCGACGAACTGCTGGCCGGACACGCGCGCCGGGAGGGCTCGAAGCTCGGGAGACTCACGCCGCGGGAGCTGGAGACGCTCGGGATGATCGCCCAGGGTCGCAGCAACAGTGCGATCGCGATCTCGCTTGGGGTCACGAAGCGGGGCGTCGAGCGACGTATCAACACGATCTTCCGGAGCCTCGACCTGAGTGAGGCCCAGGACGTCGACCGCCGCGTGAAGGCCGCGCTCATGTACCTGGCGGACACCCGGGAGTCCCCGCCGCCCTAGATGATTCGATCAATCGTCTAGATGATTGATCGATAACTCCGTGATGTCCTGGGCGGTTGCGAGGCGAGCAGCGCAAGGACGCAGGGGGGGTCAATATCGGGAATATTGACCCGACCGAGGACGCCGCGATGCGAAGGCTCGCAGCCGCAGCGCCGCCACCGTACGCCCCTGTAGCGCGTTGGGCGTCCAGGCGCGCGGGAGTTGTCGATCAATCGTCTAGACCCAGTCGTCGGCGGCTCCGACCGTCAGCCCGTACAGGATCAGCCCGTTCACGATCACGCCCAGGATGGCTGCGAAGGGTGCCGAGAAGGTCATCAGGAACCACACGATCATGGCGCCGCCGCTCAGGATCACCCCCAGCTTGTACCCCCCCAGCCGCCGTGCCAGCACCGCGGCGCCCGCCGCCACCTGCAGCACCCCCAGGATCAGGAACACCCAACCCCAGAACGTGAGGTTGCTGTAGGCGATCTGGGTCGTGATGAACTGCTTGCGATCCAGGGCGACAAAGCCGTGGATCAGGTTGAACCCGCCGGCGATGAGGAGCATGGTCGCCGCAAACCAGACCCAGCCCGACTTGGCCCGCGGCATCGTGTGAGTGGCAGCGCTGGTGGTCATGGGAGCTCAGCCTCCTTCCGGGCCGCGCCCGGTCGGCGTCTGCGGCGAGGCTAGATCGAGAGCGCGGTGCGGGCGTCGTCCGATCGGGATGATGCTGGACGTCGCGAGGTCCGACGCCGACGGCGAACGTGCCCGGCGCGCGCTGTCAGCGGACGGGCTGCGGCATCTCGCGATGCTGACCCAGAAACAGCAGGGCGGCGCTGACCCGACGATCGGTATCGCCGTTGTCACCGAGGTCGAGCTTGGTGAAGATGGAGTTGATGTGCTTCTCGACCGCCCGTTTGGTCAGGTAGAGCGCATCGGCGATGCTCGCGTTGCTCCTCCCCTCAGCCATGAGCGCCAGCACCTCGACCTCTCGCGGGGTGAGCTGCCCGAGGAACGACGTCTCGGCGCGCATGCGCTCGGCGACAAGCACCTCGACGAGCTTTGGATCCGTCACCGACCCGCCCCTCGCCACGGTACGGATCGCCCACTCCAGCTCGTCCGGGGAGCCGATCCGCTCCCTGAGGAGGTATGCGCGGCCCGCCGACCCAGACCCGAACACGCAGGTTGCGTGCTCGGGTGTGACGCGCTGGCCCAGGATCACGACCCCGATGTCGGGGTGGGTCTCGCGCAGCCGAACCGCAAGCGCAACGCCGCCGTCCGGCTCATCCGGCCGCGTGCTGGCGTCGGTGACGACCACGTCGATGGCCTGCGCCTCGACCGCCCGCTCGAGTTGCGCCGCCGTCTCACACGTCGCAACCTGCTCGATGCCGGGGAGAGCCGCGATGACCTGGGACAGCCCCTGCTGCACAAGGAAGGTGCCCTCGCCCACGGCGACGCGCACCTTCGCGGGCTCACGCCATTCCTCTCGGATCGCGGCCATGCCACAGGATGCCCCGTCCGGCCCGGTGGCCGCATCCGTGCCTCCCACGGAATGTGCGTGGCAATCCACGGAGCGCGGATTGGTAGTTGACCGTGCCTCCTCCGTGGCGGTTTTCGTCCGGTTGGGATGAGGTGGGCGGGCGATCGGGCGGTGATTCTCCGGGCGGCGGGCCGTGACGCGAAACCAGCGACGCGCGCTTCCATGACCGAAACGGCAGGGGCGACGGGGAGACGATCATGACAAAGACGTTCAAGGGCACGATCAACGTCGACATCCGGGATTCCGAGCCGGACTGGGAGCCGTTTGAGCCGCCGAAGGCGCCGGACGGGGCTCCGAGCGTCGTCTACATCGTCCTGGATGACGTGGGCTTCTCGGCGCTGGGCTGCTACGGCGGGCCGGTGGAGACGCCGAACATCGACCGGATCGCGGCGGGCGGAGTGCGCTTCACCCAGTGGCACACCACTGCGCTCTGCTCGCCGACCCGCTCCTGCCTGCTGACGGGCCGAAACCACACCCGAAACAGCATGGCCTGCATCACGGAGGCGGCGATCGGCTTCCCGAACGCCAGCGGAACGATCCCGCCCGAGAACGGGACGCTGCCGGAGATTCTCGGCGAGCGCGGCTGGAACACCTACATGGTCGGCAAGTGGCACCTCTGCCCCGAGGACGAGATGAACCTGGCCTCCACGCGGCGCAACTGGCCGACCGGCCGCGGCTTCGAGCGCTGGTACGGGTTCCTCGGCGCGGAGACGAGCCAGTGGTTCCCCGACCTCGTCCACGACAACCACCTCGTCGACCAGCCGAAGTCTCCCGACGAGGGCTACCACCTGACCGTCGACCTCACGGACAAGGCGATCGAGTTCATCATGGACGCGAAGGCGATCGCACCCGAGAAGCCGTTCTTCCTGTACTACGCGCCCGGGGCCTGCCACGCGCCGCACCATGCCCCGAAGGAGTGGGCCGACAAGTACAAGGGCCGTTTCGACATCGGCTACGAGGCGATGCGTGAGCAGACGCTGGTCCGCCAGAAGGAGCTCGGGCTCGTCCCGAAGGACACCGAGCTGCCTCCGATCAACCCGATCGGGACGCCCCAGACGCGCACAGGGCCGGACGGCAAGCCGTTCCCGGTCCTGGACGTCACGCGGCCGTGGGCGTCGCTCTCGGACGACGAGAAGACCCTGTTCTGCCGGATGGCCGAGGTCTATGCCGGGTTCCTCGCCCACGCGGACGACCAGATCGGGCGGCTGCTCGGCTTCCTTGAAGAGTACGGGTACCGCGAGAACACGCTGGTCGTCCTGGTCTCGGACAACGGCGCCTCGGGCGAGGGCGGCCCGAACGGATCGGTCAACGAGATGAAGATGATGCAGGGCATCCCCGACAACGTCGAGGACAACCTGCCGATGCTCGACGACCTCGGCAGCCCGAAGACGTACAACCACTACCCGAACGGATGGGCGATGGCCTTCAACACGCCGTTCAAGATGTGGAAGCGGTACGAGTTCAACGGCGGCACCAGCGACCCGTGCATCATCTCCTGGCCGGCCGGCATGAAGGCCACAGGGGAGATCCGCGACCAGTACCACCACGCCATCGACATCGTCCCGACGATCCTCGACATCCTCGGGGTGGACGCGCCGGGCGCGATCAAGGGCCACGTGCAGAGCCCGTTCGACGGCGTCAGCATGCGCTACAGCCTCGACGACGCGAAAGCGGCGACGACGCGGCAGACGCAGTTCTATGCCATGCTCGGCTCCCGGGCCGTGTGGCACGACGGCTGGAAGGTCGTGAGCACGCACCCGACCGTCAGCGGCTGGAGCAACTTCAACGACGACGAGTGGGAGCTCTACAACACCGCCGTCGACCGCTCGGAGCTGCACAACCTGGCCGACGAGCATCCCGAGAAGGTGCGAGAGCTGGTGAACCTCTGGTTCGCCGAGGCCGGTGCCAACGGGGCGTTCCCGCTCGACGACCGCTCGCCGCTCGAGATCCTGACCACGCCGCGGCCGGTCCTCGCAGCGCCGCGCGACCGCTACATCTACTTCCCCGGCACCGCCGAGGTGCCGGAGTCGCAGGCGGTGAACGTCCGCAACCGGTCGTACACAATCGGTGCGCTGGTCGACATCCCGGGCCCGGGCGCCGAAGGCGTGCTCTTCGCGCACGGCTCGCCGTTCGGCGGGCACGCGCTGTACGTGAAGGACAACCGGCTCCACTACGTCTACAACTGGGTGGGCATGATCCAGCAGCATGTCGTCGCCACGGAGGACATCCCGACCGGCGAGAAGCTGATCCTGTCGGCGTCCTTCGACAAGGCCGGCGAGGACCCGCCCGGCGTCGCCAAGGGCCGGCTGACGCTCTGGTACGACGACAAGAGGGTCGGCGAAGCCGAGATCAAGACGCAGCCCGGCAAGTTCATGATCGCCGGGGAGGGCCTGTGCATCGGCCGCGACGGCGGCGCGGGCGTCACCGACGACTACCCGGGCACGCAGCCGTGGCGCTTCACGGGCGGGACGATCCGCCGCATCGCCGTCGATGTCAGCGGCGAGCAGTACCTCGACCTCGAGCGCGAGGCCCAGGCGATGCTGATGCGCGAGTAAGCGGTGCCGCTCGACGGAGGCGCGACGAGATCAAGGGCCGGAGCGCCGGCGGTGCGTGGGGCGCCGCCGGCGTTCCACCTCCTGGCAAAGCCCACCGGAGCCGTCTGCAACCTGGATTGCTCGTACTGCTTCTTCCTGTCCAAGGAGATGCTCTATCCGGGCTCGCGGTTTCGCATGGCCGACGACCTGCTGGAGGCGTACGTCCGGCAGTTGATCGAGGCGCATGCGCGCGTGCCCGAGGTGACGATCGCGTGGCAGGGCGGCGAGCCGACGATGATGGGCGTCGAGTTCTTCCGGCGATCGGTCGAGCTCGCCCAGCGATATCTGCAACCCGGGCAGCGGGCGGCCTACACGATCCAGACGAACGGCACGCTCCTCGACGAGGAGTGGGCGGCGTTCTTCAAGGAGCACGACTTCCTCGTCGGGATCTCGATCGACGGGCCGAGGGAGCTCCACGACGCCTACCGCGTGAACAAGGGCGGCAAGGGCTCGTTCGATCAGGTGATGCGCGGCCTCCGGCACCTGGCGGCCGCCGGCGTCGAGTGGAACGCGCTGACAACGGTGCACGCAGCCAACGGCGATCGGGGCCGTGACGTGTACTGCTTCCTGCGCGACCAGTGTGGCGCACGGTTCGTGCAGTTCATTCCGATCATCGAGCGGGTGGCCGAGGCGTCGGAGGACGGGACGGTGCCGTGGACGTCGTGGCGCGACCGCCCGCTCTACGTGCAGGAGGGAACGCGGGTGACCGGCCGCTCGATCACGGCCGAGCGGTACGGCCGGTTCCTGATCGACGTGTTCGAGGAGTGGGTGCGCCACGACGTCGGCGAGGTGTACGTGCAGATGTTCGACGTCGCCCTCGCCAACTGGGTCGGTGAGCCGCCCGGTCTGTGCGTGCACTCGGAGACATGCGGGCTTGCGCTTGCGCTCGAGCACACGGGCGACGTCTACTCGTGCGACCACTTCGTCGAGCCGCGCTACAAGCTCGGAAACATCAGGGAGCACCACATGCTCGAGCTCGTCGCCTCCGACCGGCAACGGCAGTTCGGGCTCGACAAGCGTGAGTCGCTGCCGCGGTACTGCCTCGAATGCGACGTGCGGTTCGCCTGCCACGGCGGATGCCCGAAGGACCGGTTCATCGAGACGCCCGACGGCGACCCGGGTCTGAACTACCTCTGCAGCGGCTTCAAGGCGTTCTTCCATCACGTCGACCGCCCGATGCGGATCATGGGCAGGCTCCTCGCCCAGAACCGCGCCCCCTCCGAGATCAGGTCGCTCTACACGGCCGAGGACGCAAAGCGCGGGCGCAACGACCCGTGCACGTGCGGCGGCGGCCGCAAGTGGAAGCAGTGCCACGGCGCCCCGGCGGTGCGGAACGGAGCCGCTGCCGGAGGCGCGCAATTGCGCTGAGATCATCCCTACGGGATGACGGTCGCACCCACGTGTTCACCGATTCTGAGGGGTACCCAGTCGCCCTCCCGGGAGCGGTGGAGGCCGGCTCCGTCTCGTGCACGAAAGGGGCTCTCGGTTGTTGGGCAGGAGGCGCAGCGAACGTGGGACGTGACGCGCATGTGGGTGGAACGGTGGGCCACGGGTCCGCGGCTGAGATCCAGAACCTGGACTATCGGTCCGTGCTTCGGATGCTCGCAGTCCGCGACCGGAGGCTGTTCATGCATGTCGGCCCTGACGAGGCGGAGAACGTCGCCGTCTCGCAGCTCACACCCAGACAGGCGGCATTCGCGCGGCTCGGCGCCCTCATCGCTCTCGATGCGACCTGCGCGTCATACATCCACGTCGTCGAGCTCGCACTGGCCGCCGGCGTCACGGTCGAGGAGCTCGTCGGCACCCTCGTCGCGGTGATCCCCGACGCGGGTGGCGACCGGGCCGTGTCTGGTGCGCACAAGCTCGGGCTCGCGCTCGGGTACGACGTGGAAGCGGCGCTCGAACGCCACAACCCGTAGAGGCGATGGCATCGATCATGCCGTTGGGATGACACCGCGACGACGGCACCCGGGTACGGTCGAGAGGGGACCGCGCATGGTCCCCACCGCCTGACCTTCCGAAAGGGGTAGACACATGGCAATCGGACCGGTGCAGCTGATCGTGCTGGGTTTCAAGAGCCCGGACTTCCACGGTGAGATCATCGAGGAGCTGGAACGTCTGCGCGAGAGCGGGACAGTGCGTGTGATCGACGCGCTCGCCGTGCACAAGGACGCGGACGGAGACATCGAGGTGGCGCATCTGAGCAACCTGTCCAAGGACGAGGCGATCGAGATCGGCACCGTCATCGGGGCGCTGGTCGGCCTCGGGATCGAGGGTGAAGAGGGGGCCGAAGCAGGGGCCATCGCGGGAGCCCAGGCAGCGTCCGAGGAGGGGGTCGACATCTTCACCGACGACGAGGCGTGGGACATCCTGGAGGAGATCCCGAACGACTCGGCGGCCGCGCTGATCCTGATCGAGCATCACTGGGCCGTGCCTCTTCGCGACGCGATCGCCCGCGCCGGTGGATTCCGCATCTCCGACGGCTTCATCAGCCCGCTCGACCTGGTCGAGATCGGCCTGGCGACCGCCGAGGAGGCACGGGAGGCAGACCTCGTCGCGTCGGCCGGCGCGGCGACCCGGAGCTAGTTCCACTCGACCGCAGGTACTCGAAGGAGGAGACGATGTTCGGAGCACGCAGAGTCGCACGACGCACAGGCCGCCGAACGGCCCGCCGCCAGCCGGCGCCGTTAGGAGGAGGTCGTCGCGGCCCGATGCGCCAACCGCGTCGGGCCGCACACGGCCGCTCATGGATATGAGGAAACTCGCATCAATCATCGTGATCGTGCTGGCGACGGCGGCGGCGACCGGGTGCGGTGGCGGCGGCCAGTCGGAAGCCGACAAGGCCAAGAGCCAGGCCTGCGACGCCAGCTCCGACATCCAGGCCCAGCTCGAGACGCTCTCGAACCTGCCCCTCTCGACGTCGTCTGTCGACACGGCCAAGACGTCGCTTCAGAAGATCGACACGGATCTGAAGACGATCTCCGACGCTGCGCCCAAGGTGAGCGACAGTCTGCGCTCCGAGCTCGAGGCCGCGAACGCGTCCTTCAAGACCGAGGTCCAGCAGGCCACCGACGCCATCACCTCGGCCCAGTCGCTGTCGGATGCGGCGGCGGCCGTCGCGAGTGCGGGCACCACGCTGCAAGCCGGCTACCAGAAGGCGTTCGCCAACGTCAAATGCTGAGCGGCAGCCCGGCTACCTGATGCCCGCGGAGAGGAACCTGACCGGAGGCGGGTGGGCCGGCGACTCGTCCTTCAACGCGATCGACAGCGGGCCCTTCTCCTGGCCGTGGCTGGTGAGGATGGGGTTCATGGGATCGTCCACGCTCAGGACGACGCAGGCGTGCTTGCCCGGATCGGGGCCGAGGACGACGTAGTCGCCGGGCTTGAGCTCGGCCTGCTCGATCTCGTGGCAGTGGCTGAGCATGGTGCCGGTATTGACAGGCCCATGGCCGCCGAACTTCGTGCCTGTCGGATCCGGGGCGTCCGCCCCCGCCGCGATGCACGCGGCGAACTCGGAGCAGTCGAGCGTAATCGGAAGCTCGTGGTTTTGCCACCTCTCGAGCGCGATCGCCGTCTCGTTCGGCCCTCGGACGTCGCCGGCCGGATAGTGGATCTGGTCGCAGTTGGCGATGGCCCACTGCTGCTCGGCCACCATCTTGTCGCGCAGCTTCTGCCTGCGCGCGAATGACGCCAGCTGCGAGCGGCCGAAGGCGTCGACGTGGCGGAAGAGGAGCGCGTACGTGCGCTTGCCGATCGAGCCGGTCTGCGTTATGTGGGCCTGCTTCTGGAAGGCGGTCACGCCCTCCACCATGTTGGCCTCGAACCGGCCGCGCTTGGCGTGCGGGACGAAGCCCAGGCTTTTGAGCGCGCGCCGATAGGCGAAGACGTCAAGGCCGCTATCGCCCTCACCGACGATGCGGGGCAGCGGGATCAGCGGGTCGTCGGACATGGGTTCCAGCCCTCCTTCGCGACGTGTCTCACCCTAGACGCATGAGCCACGCCGTCGCTTCCCACAGAGCTCAGCCGACCTGCTCGGAGAGCGGCCGCACAACCTCCTCGAGGCTGCCAAGCCGTTCGACGAGGATCCGCAGGAGGTCGGTGTCGATCCTCCAGCCGCCGCCTTCCTCGACGATCCGAAACGCGATCTCGTGACCCTCGCCGCGACGGATCGCGGCCGGATCTGGAGGCGGCTCGGGCTTGGGAGCTCCGCGCGTGGGGTTGACCGCCCACCACGACCCCCAGATCAGGCCGGCGGCAACGGTCACCGCCACCGCCGCGACCCAGAAGAGCCATCCGGGCACGGGCGGGAGCGGCTGATAGACCGCTGTCGAGACCGACCACGCGAGCACGCCGTAGGCGCCCACGACCGCGATCGGCCTGATATATCGCATACACGATATATAGCACCAAAGCGATAAAGATGCAAGGGCGCTAGCGGCGCAGGAGGCCGCGGACGCCGCGGCGGCGCTCCGGGCCGCGATGCGTCAGAAGGCGCAGCTGGCTGTAGCTGATCGGCGCCTCGGGATGGAGCGCGTGATCGAGCACACGATCGATTGCCACGCGCCCGTCGTCGTCGATCCGCTCGAACAGGCAGCCCACCATCATGCCGCCGGCCTCGACGTCCTCGTCGACCGACATGACCCGGACGACCGCGCGCACCTCCTCCGAGAAGAAGCGGCCGTGAAACCGAAGCCGGTCGGCGGTTCTGAGCGGCTTCAGCGTGGCGAAGGTGACGCCTGTCGCGGAGAGGCCGACGACGCGCCCCAGCACCTCGGCGCCCTCGTAGAGGCCGCCGCACTCCATCGCTTCGAGCGTCGCCGAGCCGCCGATCTCGAGCTCGGGCGGCCTGCGCCGCTCGAGACGGTCGATCCCCTCCGGCCGAAGTGCGAGGTGTGCCCGGTCGCCGCGCTCGCGCCCGGACTCGACGCGGAGATCGACGCGCCACGGCGCGCCGGCCTCGTCGACGATCGAGCCCGCCAGGGTCGCGCCCGGGGCGACGAGCCCCGGGTCGGTGCTGACGGTGACGAGGCCCCCGGTGCGGTACTCGACGACGGCCGTCAGGTGGTGGCCGGTGTCGGTCTCGAGATCGCCGATCCCACCGTCGCCGAAGAGCAGCGCGAGCGCCGCGTCCATATCCGGCGGACCTTCGAACGGGGGTGCCACGGCCGCCTGGCGCGTCTCCTCGACGAGCTCGGTGATGGCGACCGAACGTCGCATCGTCGCCGCGCAGCGATCGAGACTGGACACGAGGACGCTCTGCATCTCGTCGATCGCGGCCCGCGAGCGTTCGATCGGCGTGCACTCAGCCGCCTCGAGTCCGGCCTCGACCAGCGCCTCGGCAGCACCGTCGAGGGCCGCGACCGCGAGCGCCAGCCGGGCCTGCGCATCGAGGAGCGCCTGCTCGTCGAGGCCGGCAGTGCCGGCCGCGGACCGCGACTCGTCGACCGATTGCGAACACATCTCACTGAGGTCATCGGCGCACGCCGGGCAGTCGTCCATACGCGTATGCCCCGATCGTCGCTCACCCACTTGCGGTATGCCCGCAAGCGCTCCGTTACGATCGCCCGCCGTAGGCAACCGGAAGGAGAAGGATGACGCTTCGCGTGGTAGGCGCCGGGCTTGGTCGGACCGGCACGCACTCGCTCAAGCTCGCGCTCGAGCAGCTGCTCGGCGGCCCCTGCTACCACATGAGCGAGCTCATCGAGCGGGAGGACGACACCGCCGTCTGGGCCGCAGCGGCCCGGGGTGAGGACGTCGATTGGGCGCGCTTCCTGTCCGGGTTCGCGGCGACCGTCGACTGGCCCGCGTGTGCGTTCTGGGAGCCGATCGCCGCAGCCCATCCCGATGCGGTCGTCGTGCTCTCGATGCGCGAGTCGCCGGAGGCCTGGTGGAAGAGCGTCGAGCGGACGATCGTGCAGGCGCTCCAGCGCCCCGTCCCTGACGACGACCCGGCCTGGAAGGAGCGCCGGCAGATGGTGATCGCCATGATCGAGTCGACGTTCACGCCGGACTGGCGCGACCGCGACGGCGCGATCGCGGGTTACGTCCGCCACAACGAGCACGTCCGCGCGACGGTGCCGGCGGGCCGGCTGGTGGAGTACCGGCCGGGCGACGGCTGGAAGCCGCTCTGCGCAGCGCTCGGCGTCGACATACCCGAAGAGCCCTTCCCACATACCAATACGACGGCCGACTTCCGCGCCACGAGCGGTCTGGATTAGGGGCCCACGGGGTACGATTCGGTGAACGGAAGGAGGTGATGGAGAGGATGCGAAAGCCACTTACCCGGCTGACCGAGCCGATGGTCCGCGAGGACGGCGTTCTGCGCCCCGCGACCTGGGACGAGGCCCTCGATCGGGCCGCCGGCGGCTTCCGCGCGGCGGCTGCCGCGGGAGGCCCGAACGCGTTCGGGTTGTTCAGCTGCTCCAAGGCGTCGAACGAGATGAACTTCATGATGCAGAAGTTCGCCCGCGTCGTCATGGGCTCGAACAACGTCGACAGCTGCAACCGGACTTGACACGCTCCCAGCGTCGTCGGTCTGGCGACAGTGTTCGGGGCCGGGGGCGGAACCAGCTCCTACCAGGAGGTCGAGGAGACCGATGTGATCTTCCTGTGGGGGTCGAACGCCCGTGAAACCCATCCGATCTTCTTCCATCACGTCCTGAAGGCCGTGCACGCCGGCGCGCGCCTCTTCGCCGTCGACCCGCGCCGCACCGGCTCGGCCCAGTGGGCCGACGCCTGGCTCGGGATCGACGTCGGCACCGACGTCGCCCTCTCGAACACGATGGCGCGCGAGATCATGCACGCCGGCCTCCACAACCGCGAGTTCATCGAGCGGGCGACGACCGGGTTCGACGAGTACGCCGCGTCGGTCGAGCCGTGGACGCTCGAGCGCGGCGAGCTCGAGACCGGCGTCCCGGCCGACGTGATCCGCGACGCCGCCCACGCCTACGCGCGCGCCGACCGGGCGATCATCTGCTGGACGCTCGGCATCACCGAGCACCACAACGCGGTCGACAACGTCTTCGCGCTGATCAACCTCGCGCTCCTCACCGGCCACGTCGGCCGCTACGGCTCCGGCCTGAACCCGCTGCGCGGCCAGAACAACGTCCAGGGCGGCGGCGACATGGGCGCGATCCCGAACAAGCTCCCCGGCTTCCAGGACATCGAGCGCGACGACGAGGCGCGCGCCAGGTTCGAGAAGGCCTGGGGCACGACGATCCAGCCCCGCTACGGCTGGCACCTGACGCAGATGTTCGAGGCGATGGACCGGGGCGAGCTGCGCACGCTCTACGTCGTCGGCGAGAACCCGGCCCAGTCGGAGGCCGACGCCAAGCACACGAAGAAGCTGCTCGAGGGGCTCGATCACCTGGTCGTGCAGGACATCTTCCTCACCAGGACCGCCGAGCTGGCCGACGTCGTCCTGCCTGCCTCGGCGAGCTGGTGCGAGGCCGAGGGCACCGTGACGAACAGCGAGCGGCGCGTCCAGCGGGTCCGCAAGGCGCTCGACCCGCCGGGCCAGGCCCGCGACGACATCGAGATCGTGTGCGACATCGCCGCCCGCATGGGCCACGACTCGGCCCGCCCGACGCCGAGTAGGTCTGGACCGAGCTGCGCTCGCTCTCGCCGATGCACGCCGGCATGACCTATCCGCGGCTCGAGGCGCTCGGCGGGATCCAGTGGCCGTGCTGGGACGAGGAGCACCCCGGCGAGCTCTTCCTCCACGGCCGCCTGTGGGAGAGCCCGATCACCGGCCCGCCGGCGCCGTTCAACGTCGTCGAGCACGTCCTTCCCGTGGACAAGCTCTCGGACGAGTTCCCGATCCGGCTCACGACCGGGCGGCGGCTCGACTCCTACAACACCGGCGTCCAGAGCGGCGGCTACAGCTCGCCGCTTCGGCGGCGCGAGTCGCTCGACCTCTCGCCCGAGGACTGCGAGCGGCTGGGCGTGGACGACGGCGAGCGTGGTCAAGGTGACCTCGCGGCGGGGGTCGGTCTACGCGCCCGTCATGATCGACCAGACCCTGCGCCCGGGCCTGGCGTTCATGACGCTCCACTTCCCCGACGAGGTCGAGACGAACGTCCTCACGATCGACGCCACCGACCCCAAGTCGGGCACGGCCGAGTTCAAGGCGAGCGCGATCCGGGTCGACCGGCTCACGGACGCGGAGCGCACCGAGCAGGCCGCCTCGCAGCTCGCGGTGCCCGCGAAGTAGCAGTCGTGGACCTGAAGCTCGTCGACAGCCCCCCGACGACGGCCGAGCGCGACGCGGTCGACGGCGTGCTGGGCGCGCCCGCATCGTCGTGGGTCGGCGGCGAGCGCGGCGCCGACGGCCACTCGGCCCGCGGTGGCCACGCCGCCCGCGCGCAGCGTCATCTGCTCCTCCCGGTGCTCCACGAGGTGCAGGGCCGCATCGGCTGGATCAGCCCCGCCGCGCTCGGCTACGTGTGCAGGCGGCTCACGATCCCGCCCGCCGAGGCCTACGGCGTCGCGAGCTTCTACGCCCTCTTCGCGCTCGAGCCGCGCCCGCCGCTCGTGACCCACGTCTGCACGGACATCGCGTGCATGTGCCGCGGCGGGGACGAGCTCGTCGCCGAGCTGGAGCGGACCGTCGGCCCGGCGGGCGAGCACCCCGGGAACGGCACGTCGATCTGGCTCGAGAGCCCGTGCCTGGGGATGTGCGAGCGGGCGCCGGCCGCGCTCGTGACCGCGGCCGGCGAGACGGCGAGCGAGCACGCGATCGCCCCGGCGTCGGCTGCCGACATCGCCGCGGCGCTCGCGGGGGCAGCCGCCCCGGCGCCGCCGCCTCCGCTGGTGCCGCAGGCGGGCGACGCGTCGCTTCGGCTCCTGCGCAGGATCGGGCGGGTCGACCCGGCGAGCCTCGACAGCTACCGGACCGCGGGAGGCTACGCCGCACTGCGCGCGGCGATCGACCTGGGGCCGGCCGGCGTCATCCGCGAGGTGACCGAGTCGCGGCTCCTGGGCCGCGGCGGCGCCGCGTTCCCGACCGGCCGCAAGTGGGACGCCGTGGCCCGAAACCCGGTGCGGCCGCACTACCTCGTCTGCAACGCCGACGAGTCGGAGCCCGGCACGTTCAAGGACCGGATCGTGATCGAGCACGACCCGTTCGCCCTCATCGAGGCGATGACGATCGCCGGGCTCGCCACCGGCTGCGAGCAGGGGTACGTCTACCTGCGCGGCGAGTACCCGCTGGCGTGGGAGCGCCTCTCGGACGCGATCGACGAGGCCCGGGCCCGCGGCCTGCTCGGCGACGACGTCATGGGATCCGGCATGCGGTTCGACATCGAGCTGCGAAAGGGCGCCGGCGCCTACATCTGCGGCGAGGAGACCGCGCTGTTCAACTCGATCGAGGGCTACCGCGGCGAGCCCCGCTCGAAGCCGCCGTTCCCGGTCGACTTCGGCCTCTTCTCCAAGCCGACCGTCGTCAACAACGTCGAGAGCCTGATCAACGTGCTCGACATCGTGCTCGAGGGCGGCGCGGCGTTCGCCGGGATCGGGACCGAGCAGTCGACCGGTACGCGCCTCTTCTGCCTGTCCGGCTGCGTCGAGCGCCCCGGCCTCTACGAGGCGCCGTTCGGCGTCACGCTGCGAGCCCTGCTCGAGATGGCCGGCGGCGTCGCCGGCGGGCGGCCGCTGCGGGCGGTGCTCCTCGGCGGGGCGGCCGGCGGCTTCGTCGGCCCCGACCAGCTCGACCTCGAGCTCTCGTTCGAGGCCACTCGCGCCGCCGGCGCGACGCTCGGCTCGGGCGTCGTCATGGTCTTCGACGACACCGTCGACCTCGTCCCGGTGCTGCTCCGGATCGCGGCGTTCTTCCGCGACGAGTCGTGCGGGCAGTGCGTGCCCTGCCGGGTCGGGCACCGTCCGCCAGCAGGAGGCGCTCCTGCGACTCGCCGCCGAGCGCCCGCGGGGAACGGTGGCCGACGAGCTCGCGCTGCTCGACGAGATCGCCCAGGCGATGCGCGACGCGTCGATCTGCGGCCTCGGCCAGACCGCGGCCAACGCCGTCGACTCGGCCATCCGCGTGCTGCGCGTCTTCGAGCCGGAGGCCGTCGGATGAGCGCCGTCCCCGTCACGATCCGCCGCACCGTCGAGCTCGAGATCGACGGCGAGGCCGTACGGGTCGCCGAGGGTGCGACGATCCTCGACGCCTGCCGGGCCCGCGGCCTCGACATCCCGACGCTGTGCTTCGGCGAGACGCTGACGCCGGTCAACGCGTGCCGCGTCTGCGTCGTCGAGGTGGAGGGCTCGCGCGTGCTGGTGCCGTCGTGCGCACGGAAGGCCGAGGACGGGATGGTCGTCCGCACCCGCAGCGAGCGCGTCGACCACAGCCGCAAGATGGTGCTCGAGTTCCTCGGTTCGAGCGTGGATCTCTCGACGACCGAGCACGTCGACCGCTGGAACGGCGAGTACGGCGCCGCGCCCGAGCGCTACGGCCCGCCGGCCCCGCCCGCCCCCGCGGGCGCGCGCGACCGCGCCCAGGCCGGCCACCACCACGCCGGTGACGGCCAGACCGCGGCGACGGTGGCCCAGCCCGTGAAGGTCGACAACGAGAGCTACGTCCGCGACTACTCGAAGTGCATCCTCTGCTACAAGTGCGTCGAGGGCTGCGGCACCGACTGGCAGAACACGTTCGCCATCGCCGTCGCCGGACGCGGGTTCGACGCGCGGATCGCAACGGAGTTCGCCGCGCCCCTGCCGGACTCGGCGTGCGTCTACTGCGGCAACTGCATCGCCGTGTGCCCGACCGGGGCGCTCATGTTCAAGAGCGAGTACGACATGCGCCAGTCGGGCGAGTGGGACGAGGCCGCGCAGACGGTGACCGAGACGATCTGCTCGTACTGCGGCGTCGGCTGCAGCCTCGAGCTGCACGTGCAGGACAACGACATCGTGAAGGTCACATCGCCACTCGACCACGGCGTCACGCACGGCAACCTGTGCGTCAAGGGCCGGTTCGGGTTCCAGTACGTGCAGAACCGCCCGCCCGAGGCGAACGATGGCGCATGACCCGGGCGAGGGCGCCGACGGGACCCTCGAGCCGCCCACGCGGCCGACGAGCACGAGCCGCGTTCGCGTCCTGAACGTCGAGGACGGCGTCCGCCGCCGCCGGTCAGACCGCCTGGCAACCGAGGAGCCGATGGAGATCCGGGTCGACGAGCCCGGTGGCGCTCAGCGAACCGTGGCGGTGACGATGCGGACGCCCGGGCACGACTTCGAGCTCGCCGCCGGGTTCCTCTTCACCGAGGGGATCATCGCCCCGGCCGACCTCCGCGGCGTTCGCTACTGCGACGTCCCCCGCGAGGAGCAGCACTACAACGTCGTGACGGTGGCCGTGGGGCGGCCGCTGCCGGATCTTGCCGCGCGCAGCTTCTACACGACGTCGAGCTGCGGCGTCTGCGGCAAGGCGTCGCTCGAGGCGCTCGACGTCCAGTGCGCGCCGGTGGCGCCCGGGCCGGTCGTCGAGCCGGAGCTCCTGACGTCGCTCCCGGACGAGCTGCGCCGGGTCCAGCGGGTCTTCGACCGCACCGGCGGCCTGCACGCCGCGGCCCTCTTCGACACGGAGGGAGCCCTGCGGACCTCGCGCGAAGACGTCGGCCGCCACAACGCCGTCGACAAGGTCGTCGGCGCCGAGCTGATGGCGGGATCGCTCCCGCTGTCTGACCACGTCCTCCTCGTCTCCGGGCGGGCCAGCTTCGAGATCGTGCAGAAGGCCGCCGTGGCGGGCGTACCGATCGTCTGCGCCGTCTCGGCCCCGTCGAGCCTGGCGGTCGACGCAGCGCGCAGGTTCGGGGTCACGCTGGTGGGCTTCCTCCGCGAGCAGCGGTTCAACGTCTACTCGCACTCCGAGCGCATCGCCGGCTCGTAACCCGTGGGGCCTGGCCCCGGTGGTTCACGTCTGCAAGCAGCCGACGGCGAAGGCCACCTGCTGCGGCGCGACGAGCCGCCACAGGCACTGGTCGTGGCCGCCGTCGGCCCAGTCCGTCCGCGCGCCGGGGCAGCAGCGCGGCGAGGCGGCGGCTGTTCTCGTAGAACGGGTCGCTGGTCCCGCAGCCGATCCAGACCGGGATCCGCTCGAGCGCCGGCGATCCGGCGAACACGTCGTGCTCCTCGAAGTCCCCGCGACCGTCAAAGGCGTCGCTGACCCAGACATCGGAGTACGCCGGCCAGATCGCGGGGCTCGCAACGGCGACCCCGGCCCATCCGGTCGGGTCGCGCTCCGCGGCGAGGAGCGCGCCGTAGCCGCCCATCGACCATCCGGCGATCGCCCGGCCCGGCCCGCCGAGCCCGAACTCGCGCTCCAGGAGCGGCAGAAACTCCGTCTCGAGCATGGCCATCCGGTCCTCGCCGTCAGGGCGGGCGTGCCAGTAGCTCTCGCCGCCGTCCACGGCCGCCAGCCCGGAGGCGGCGCCGAGCCGCGCCAGCTCGGCCGCGAGGAACGCGTGCAGGTGCAGGTCGTCGAACGCCACGCGCGCCGACGACCCGCGCCCGGGGAGAACGACGAGCACGGGCAGCCCGCCGAACGCGGACGACCCGCCAGGCTGCCACACCATGAAGCCGACGTCGTCGTCGGGTACGTGCCGGGAACGGAACCGCCCGGAGACCGGATCCTGTGCAGGCGCGGGCGGGACCGCACCGTCTGGACCGGCGCAGCCGCCGGCGAAGTGATGCCAGACCCGCGCCGCCTCGCCGGAACGATCGGCCCATACGGCGCCGGCGCCCACAGCGGCCGCGCCGGCCGCGCCGGCGAGGAGCCGCCGCCGCGTCGACGTCCGGGTCGCCCTCACGGGCGGTGAGCCTAGCCGCGGTCGGTCAGGGTGAACTGCGCGACGATCCGCTCGAGGTTCGCCGCCGTGCGGTTGAGATCCTGGGCGGACCCGGCCAGCTGCTGCGTGGCGGCCGACGTCTGCTGCGCGGCAGACGACACCTGCTCAGCCGACGCGGACGACTCCTCGGCGACCAAGGCGATCTCGCCCGTCGCCTTGCCGATGCTCTCGGCGCGCACGGTGATGTCCATGACCGCCTGGCCGATGGACTCGAATGCCTGGCGGCTGCGCTCACATGCCTCCGATTTGAGTGAGGACGACGTACGTCAAATGGGGGCGTACGTTGTTTGCGATCACATCGGTATCGCGGCGGGATCGCGAAGGCGGTATCCGACGCCCGTCAGCGTCTCGATGGCGTCGCGCGGGATCCCGCCCGCCTCGAGCTTGTCGCGGAGGCGGCCCATATGGGTGCGCAGAAGCTGCATCTCCTGGGCGTAGCCGGGCCCCCACACCTTGCGCAGGAGCATCTGATGGGTGAGAGGCCGGCCGGCGGCGAGCGCCAGCTCCTTCAGAAGGTCGAACTCCGTCGGCGTGAGGTGGATCTCGGCTCCGGCGACCGTGACGACGCGGCGCGGCAGGTCGATCGAGAGCCGGCCGACCTCGATGACGCGATCCCCCGGAACCGTGCCATCGGAGCGCCGCAGGAGGGCCCGCACCCGGGCCAGGAGCTCGCCGACCCCGAACGGCTTCGTCAGGTAGTCGTCGGCGCCCGCGTCGAGCGCGCGGATCTTGTCAGGCTCGTCCTGCACCGCCGAGATGAGAAGGATCGGCGCGGTCAGCCAGTCGCGCAGCTCGGCGCACACGTCGGCGCCGTCGCCGTCGGGCAGCATGAGGTCCAGGATCACGAGGTCGGGCGGCGAGAGCGCCGCGGTCGTCAGGGTCTCGGCCGCGCCGCCGGCCGTCGCGACGCGGTAGCCGGCCTTCGTGAGGGTCACCTCGAGCGCACGCCGGATCGGGCGCTCGTCGTCGACGACGAGGATGAGCGGCTCGCCGCTCACTCGGCGCGGCCCCCGGCCGCCGGAAGGGTGAGGACGAAGGTGGCACCGCTCTCGTCCGGCGGTGCCAGCCGCAGCTCGCCGCCATTCGAGCGGGCGAGGCCGCGCGCAATGGCAAGGCCGAGGCCGGACCCCGGCACGTCCCCGCTGTCCGTGCCGCGCGAGAACGGCTCGAAGATCCGCTTGGCGTCGGCCGCCGCCACGCCGGGGCCTTGATCGGAGACAGCGACCTCGACGAACTCGCCGCGCGGTGCGACGCGGATGTCGACCGGGCTATCGGCGGGCGAGAACTTGAGGGCGTTCTCGAGCACGTTCACGAGGACCCGCTGGAGCTGCGGGCCGTCGCCGTGCACAAGCGGCGGGTCGGGCGCCATCTCGACCCGCACCCGGTCCTGCGGCTCGCCCCGGAAGAGCTCGGCGACACCGGCCTCGACGAGCTCCCGCGGATCGAGCCAGTCGGCGGCCGGGCGGAGCGCGCCCGCGGTGAGGCGCGACAGGTCGAGCAGGTTCTCGATCATGCGGCTCATGCGACCGCTCTCGGCGCCGATCGTGTCGAGGAGCTCCTGCTCCTCGTCGTCGAGGGCTGCGAAGTGCAGGCCCCCGGCGGCCGCGGCGATGGCCTGGAGCGGCGAGCGCAGGTCGTGCGAGACGGCGCGCAGGAGCGCCGTCTTGAGCTCGTCCGAGCGCTGGAGCGACCGCGCGTTCACCTCCTCGCGCATGCGGCGTTCGCGCTCCTCGCCGAGGGCGATCAGCCCCGCGAGCTGGCGCGCGATGCGCTGGGCTGCCGGCGAGCCGATCAACCCGGGGTCGCCGCCTGAGAGACGGAGCTCTCCGATCGGGCGACCGTTCAGCTCGAGCGGGAGCACCCCTGCCCGTGGGGAGGGACTGACGCCGCGGACGATGACCCCGGCCGTCGCGCCGAGCGTCCGTGCCGCCTGATCGCCGAGACCGGCCAGCGCGTCATCGAGGTTGGGCGCCGTCGCGATCACCGTCGCAAGACGCTCTCCGAGCCGGGCCTCCTCGGCCCGGCGGGCGGCCTCCTCGCGGCCGCGGCGCTCGCGGGCGGCGAGGTCGCTCGTGACGACGGCCGTGACGGCGAATGCGGCCAGCGCGAGCCAGTCGCTCGACGAGTTGATCACGAGCGTGTGCGCCGGCGGCAGGAAGAAGAAGTTGAACGCCAGCGCCGACGCGAGGCTGGTCGCAAGCCCCCACCACAGGCCGTAGATCGACGAGACGGCGAGCACGGCCAGGAGATAGAACACGCCCGCCGAGCGCACGGGCACGCTCGGGGTCACGGCGCCCACAAGGGCGGTCGAGGCGGCCACGAGCGCCGCCGAGATGACGAGGGCCGAGACCCGCGACGACCGCGCAGCCCGAGGGCGTACGACGGCGAGGAGGTCGGTCTTGAGCCGCCCGTCGGTGCGGGTTGCGGCCATGCCGGGATTGTCGCAGGTGGCGGCGTCAGCCGGAGCGGCGCAGGATCCGCCGCCACGGCGCTTCGTCGACGTGCTCGACGATCAGCGAGCGTCGCACAGACGCGATGTCGAGGGGTGCGCCGTCCGGCACGTCGCGCCTGACGCTCGCGATGCGCTCGACGGCGTCGGCCAGCTCGCGGGTGGGAACCGCAAAGACGCACTCCGCGATGACCGAGCCGTTCACGACCCGCGACGATGCCACCCGGACCGTCGTCTCGAGCGGCTCGGCGAAGAACCGCGCACGCAGGAACAGGCGATCGCCTCGGCGCAGCAGGCGCGTGGTCTGAAACGTGACTCCGAGGCGCGAGAGATCGATGATCGTCCCGTCGACGACATCGCCGTCGACGACGTCCTGGCAGTAGATCGCGGTCATCCGGCCGGGCCGCTGGAGGGTCTGGCGACTGGCGAGCACGATCGTCTCGGCCCCCTCCTCGGAGACGTCGACGGCGCGCAGCCGGATGCGCGCATCATGCGCAGTCTCGAGCACCGCGCGCTCGCAGATCATCGTGACGCGATACCTGCGCCCGCCGACGACGACCCGGCCGGCGAGCTCCATCCCTCCGACGATCCGCATGCGGTCGGCTGTGCCGGTGAGCTGCGTCCCGAACGTGCGGGAGATCACGACCGTGAGAGCGCCGCCGATATCACGCTCGAAATCGGCGCTTCCGGTACGCGACAGCAGTTCGACTGCCCTCTCTAACGACGGCTGGCTCATTCCCCCCCACACCCGATTCCGGCCAAAACGGTCAGAAAGTGGACACCCAAGCGGGGGAACGTCTCCCGGAATGTGGTAGTCGGGGTTGCTTACCTGCGGCCGTAGTCGCGAACGACGTACGTCGCCGGGGTGCCCTCCCGCAGTGGGAGCGGCAGCGTGTCGAATGCGGCGAGGAGCGGCGTCGAGCCCGGCTCGAGCGTCCCGGTGTAGGTGAGGCGGGTGTAGTGCCGCAGCCGGCCGCCGGAGCGGCACGAGAGGCCGGTGCGGACCGTGGGCGGCCCCGATGTGAACGTCGCCGACCCGGTCAGGAACTCCCCGCCCGCCGAATGGATCGCGGCCTCGAACCGGACCGGCCCCACCTTGACCGGCTTCGGGAGCGTGCTCCGGCCGGCGAGCGCCTCGATAAAGCTGGACGTGCGCTCGTCGGGCGGCACCTGCTTCGTTCGGAACCCGTACTGGAAGATCTCGGGGATCCGATAGCCCTTCTCGAAGCCGAAGAACCGGCCGGCGCCGACCTTCGCCCCGAGGGCCCGGTTCAGGAAGCAAGGCTCGACGTAGCGCTCGTGGGGCGCGGGCCCGGCCAGTGCAGAGCCGACCTTCGGGATGGCGCGCACGGCGTTTGCGGTGTTGAAGACGACGATGCCGCTCGAGCAGCCCGGGTCCTTGATGATCGTGGCGTTCACGGGCTGCGTATGGATCGTCCCGAAGAACGGCGCCGTCGGGGTCACGACGTCGAACGCATCGAACGCGAGCGTGCCCTTCGCGACGAGCCTCGTGCCCATCCGCCCGTCGTAGAGCCGGCAGGTGTGGGGCTTCACCGACGTCGCCGTGAACGCGCCCGAGATCTGGCTCGGAACGATCGCGGTCGTCGTGTCGAGCGTCGCGGTCTCGAGCGTCTTCTTGTCGTACCGGAACGTGATCCCGGACTGCGGCGAGAACGAGTAGCCGTGCGCCTGGAACGCGCGCCCGTCGGGCTGGGCCCGCTCCAGCGAGACGTCGAGCGTCGACCCGAATCCCGGGTCGGCGGAGACCGAGAGGATCATGTTGTAGGTGACGCCGTTTCGGACGACCGCGACCGGCGCGGTCTGCATGAAGACGGTCGTGAGCGAGAAGAAGCCGTGCGGCAGGGTGCGCGCGCGCTCGAGCGCATGTGCCCGCATCCGAAGCGACGGCGCCATCGACGTGCTCGCCGTGGCGGTCGCTGCGCCGAGCGCCAGGAGCGCAGTCATCGCGGCTCCCAGAGCGCCGAGCCTGAGCACGCGTCGATCCATGTCTCGAACGTACGTGCGAGTCGGCTCGTGCGGAAGCCGGTACGCTATCGGCCATGCCGGAGATCGAGCGCCGCCAGCAGCCGTCCGGCCGGCGCGCCTTCGACGAGATCGGCGATGCGACCCGGCGGACGCGCCTCGCCAACGAGCGCACCTACCTGGCGTGGTGGCGGACGGGCCTCACCGCGCTCGCCGTGAGCCTCGCGGCCGGGCGGATCGTGCCGACGCTCGCGCACAAGACGGCGTGGCCGTACGAGCTCGCCGGCGCCGGTTTCGCGATCCTCGGCGTGCTCTGCATCGCCACGGGCTACCGGCGCGAGCGCGAGATCGACCGTGCGCTGGCCGAGGGCCGCTTCGCGACGCTCGACCCGCGCGTCAACCTCGTGCTGACGGCGGCCGGCGTCGTGCTCGGCCTCTTCACATTAGGGCTGATCGTCGTGAATCCGTGACGGGCACGCCGGCGTCGTGCAGGACGTCGCGCAGCATGAGCGCGTTGGTGGGCGCCTGCGCGATCGGCGGGCCGCCGTCCGCTGCGGTACGGCCGTTGTTGTTGAACATCACGAACGCCCGCTCCGACAGCGTCGAGAGCCGCCGGAGCGGCTCCGTCCACTCGCCCAGCTCCTCGGTCGAGTAGAGGTAGTCGAAGCGCTCGGCGGCGCTCCCGCCGCGGTGGTTCCAGGTCGCGGCATTCCGGCCGTGCAGGCGCAGGTAGGCCGTCGGGGTGGTGGCGCCGACCACGGTCGGCACCAGGTTCTTGGCCTCGGTCCGCGGGGCATCGACCATCACGTAGGTCGCCCCTCGGCTCTCGAGGAACGCCAGCGTCTCGGCGGCCTTGGCATCGTCCTCGAGCCAGCTTCGGTGGCGGAACTCGACGAGCATCTCGTCGCCGCCGAGCTGCTCCTGGGCCCACTCGATGTACTCCAGTGACGCCGGCTTCATCACGACGTACGGCGGAAACTGCATGAGGATGCCGCCCAGCTTGCCGGCCGCTCGAAGGGGCTCGAGCGCCGCGTGGAAGCGGTCGAACACCTCGGCGCGCAGCTCGCGCGGCGGATGGTCGACCCGGCCCCGGTGGTCGACCTCGACCTCGCCGCGCAGGTCGGGCGGAAGCTGATCGGCCTTCACGGGATGGCGGGTCATCATCCCGAAAGCCTTCACGTGGAAGACGAACCCGTCGGGCGTCCTCCGTGCCCAGGCCGCGGCGGCCTCGGCCGTGGGAATGGCGTAGTAGCTCGAGTTCACCTCGACCGTGTCGAAGAGCTCGGCGTAGTGGCGCAGGCGGCCCTCGGCGGTGCGGGCACTCCGCGGATACCACGCCTTGACGAGCGACTCGTCCGCCCACGAGCAGGTGCCGATGCGCACCGTCGCCGTCAGAGCACATACCCCCCGTCGGGCTCGAGCGGGTGCGAGCCCGCCGCCCAGGCGAAGAGGCCTCCGCGCAGGTTGGCGGCGTCATAGCCCGCCCCGTGGAGCGCGTCGGCGGCGTAGCCGGAGCGCGAGCCGGTGCGGCACACGATCACCATGCGGCGGTCGCGTGGAAGCTCAGCAACGCGGCCGCCCAGCTCGCCCAGGGGCATCAGGACGGCGCCGGAGATGTGGCCCGCATCCCACTCGACCTGCTCGCGGACATCGACCACGAGCGCGCCGGCCGCGATCTCCTCCGCGGCGTCCGCGGCGGCGATCTCGGGGGCGGGGTCCATGCCCCGAACTCTACGCGGGACCGGGCTGGGTGGCGCCGACGTACGTGTCCTGGAACCAGCCTCCGGAGAGCTTGGCGATCCGGACGAAGTCGCCCGTGTGCGGCGCGTGGACGACGTAGCCGTTGCCGATGTAGATGGCCACGTGGCCGAGCTTGTGGAAGAAGACGAGGTCGCCGGGCTGGAGCTGGGCCTGATCCGCGATCCACACCGGCCCCATGTGGAACTGCGAGGCGGCGAAGTGCGGGATCGTGTAGCCGTGCCGGGCCCAGAGCCAGGTGACGAGGCCCGAGCAGTCGAAGCCGTCGGGTGATGCCCCACCCCAGACGTACGGGACGCCGATCTGCTTCAGCGCGTCGAGCGCGATCTGGTCGCGGAGCTCCTGACCGGGATCGGCGGCGTCGGCGGCGAGCGCGTCCTCGAGCCACTTGTGCGCGTCGAGCGCGAGCTGGCCCTGGCCGATCTGGTCGGCCGCCTCGATGACCTTGACCTGCTGGCCGAGCTCCTGCTCGAGCCGCTTCCTGCGCCGCAGCTCGTAGCGGATCTGGTGCCGCTTCACCTCGAGCTTGCGCTTCGCGATCCGCGACGCCTGCCGGTCGATCACGAGCAGCTCGCGCTGGTGCGCGATGGCGGCGCGAGCGGCGGCGATCGCCTCGACCGTGTCGGTGACGGCGCTATCGACCTGACGGCTCAGGTCCATGCCGTTCGTGATCTGCGAGAGCGACGACGAATCGAGGACGATCTCGATCGTGTGCGGATCGCCGCCCTTGTACTGCTCGATCAGGAGCCGGGCGAGGTTCTGCTGCTGGCGCTCGAGCTCGGCCTGCTCGGCCTCGAGCCGGGCGGTGGCGGCGCGGATCTCGCGCTGCAGCACGTGCAGGTGCCAGCGGACCTGGTCGTAGCGCTCCGTCAGGAGCTCGATGCGCGAGTCGAGCTTCCGCACCTGCGTGCGAACACGCGCGTACTGCGCCTGCTTCTTCTGGAGCAGCGTGTCAGCGGACGCGGTGCCCGCGAGGACAGACGCGCACAGAAGAAGCCCAGTCGCAGCGGCGAGCATCCGCGACAATCGCAAACGTGACCCACACATCACTACTTGCGTCGGCAAACATCCGAAAAACTTGAGAGGGGCTCAAGAGTTTGGCGCGTGGCGCCGACAAGGTCTGCATGCAGATCACCGTCTCCTGTCATACCTGCGCGGGTGAGAAGCGCCCCTTGAGCCCGTGTCCGTGGTGCTCGTCCCAGCCGGCCGCCGAAATCGAGGTCGCCGCATGGCGCTCGGCGCTTCACGCCGAGTCGCTCGCCCGGATCACCGCCGAGCCGCGCCGCGCACCGGCGCCCGTCGTCAGCCTCCCGACGCCGATTCAGGTCGTCGTGACGGTCAACGGCGTCGCCATGCGCCAGGCCGATCCGATCTTCTCGGACGCCGTCGTTCCGGCCGCCGACCCGCTCTCGTTCGACTGGAACGAGGACACGGGTCTGCGCCGCCTGCGCCGCACGGCGTAGCTACCGCAGATCGAGCAGGGTCGCGGGCAGCTCGAGCTGCTCGACCGCAAGGCCGTGCCGTGCTGCCTCGGCGAGGAGCTCCTCGTACGCCTCGGCCTCGCTCGGATCGGTCGGCGCCCAGTCGTTCAAGTACCGCACGCGGCTCACGCCGGCCTGGTAGGCCTCCTTGAGGCAGCCGAAGCACGGGCGCAGCGTCGAGTAGAGGGCCGCGCCCTGGACGGAGTAGCCGAGCTTGGCCGCCTGGAGGATCGCGTTCTGCTCGGCGTGGACGCAGATGCAGACGTCGTAGCCGCGCCCCGGCAGGTAGTCCGAAGCGTGGGCGCACCGGTGACAGCCGCCCTCGTCGCAGTTGGGGAAGCCGGTGGGCGTGCCGTTGTAGCCCGTCGCGATGATCCGCTGGTCGGAGACGAGCACGGCGCCGACGTGGCGGCCCAGGCACGCGGCTCGCTCACGAGTCGCCACGGCCAGGAGCATGAAGTACTGCTCGGGGGTGGGGCGCACCGCGGCGCGGCGGGCGTCGGTTCGATCCGCGGTCGGCGCCGGCGTCGGGTCCATGCCTGCAGCGTACCGGGGCACGGACGCCGGCGTCCGCCGGCGGCGGGTGCTATGCGGTGTGCCTGAGCGTGCGGTCGGCCAGGCGGTCGAGGCGCCGGCCGCCGGCCGCGGACGCCGCGTGATCCGCGAGTCCCGCGAGGTGCTTCAGGTCGGCGGCTGCGCCGTCGACCTCGGTCCGGATCTGGGCGAAGAGCACCCGGAACCGCTCGGCGTCGGTGAGGTGCGCGGCCTCGACGTCGCCGCCGACGCGGAGCGCGTCGAGCATCTGCAGCTTCTGCGTCACGGCCTCGACCGCGTGCCCCAGCCCGTCGATCAGCTGCCGGGCGGTGGCGAGCCTGGCATCGAGCGTCGAGGCGCTGCGCGCGGCTGCGGTGAGCAGCAGGCGGACATTCGTCTCGGCATCCTCGTCGCCGCCGCCCCGGGCGAGCTCGTCGAGGAAGAAGAGGGCCATCTCGGCCTGGATCTTCGCCAGGCAGACGTCGAAGGCCACATCGCCGGTCGCCTCTCGCGTCGGCTCCACGGCGTGTGCCGCGGCCCGGATCGCCTCCTCGGTCTCGCCCGCCTCGCGCCTCATCAGCATCGCGATCGCGGCAAGGACGCGGCCGTCGTCCCCCAGGCGGCTGGCGCTGATCGTCGCGTTCAGCGCCGAGAGACGGGCGCTCTCGGCCATGGCGGCGAGATGCGCCGCCTTGCCGTCGAGGCCACGCTCGAGCTCCGCGTAGCGGTCGAGCTGCGCGAACACCCGGTCGAGCGCGCGCTTGAGCGCGAGGCAGTCGCCCGCGACACCCGAGAGCCCTCCGGCCACGAGGTGGCCCAGCATCCGGTCGCGATGCCCGAGCTCCGCGGGGAGGAAGTGGCGCATGAGGTCGTCGTACGAGGCGAAGCCCGCCTTGCCGATCAGCTCGACGAGCAGCTCGAGGCCGGCGGCGATCACCTCCTTGCGCGGCGTCCCTGCGGCCTCCAGGGCGCGCTCGTGGGCCCGCACCTGAGCGTAGAGCGGCTCGACGACACCGAGGATCCCGGCGGTCGGCTTGATCCGCACGGACAGGTACCCGCCGTCCTCGGTCGGTGCCACCGTCGCAACCACCCAGTAGTGGTTGCCGTTCTTCGCGAGGTTCTTGACGTACGCGGCGATCGGGCGGCCCGCCTCGAGGTAGTCCCACAGGACCTGGAACACCGCCCGGGGCATGTCGGGATGGCGCACGATGTTGTGGGCGCGCCCGACGAGCTCCTCGCGGCTGTAGCCGGACACGCGGACGAAGACGCTGTTCCCGCTCGTGATGATGCCCTTGCGATCGGTCGCCGAGAAGAACAGCTCGTCGGCGTCGAAGGGCTGTTCGGTCGATCCGGTGAGGGTCGGCCTGGGTTCCATGGGTGACGGCGCCGGCCGGGCGGCCGTGCGCCTGGCCCCGCTATCGACCGGGCGGGGCGGGAGTGGAGTGCCGCGGGCACGTGTGGGCTCCTGACGTGCGAGGGTCAGGCACATGCCCGCGGCACTTCCAGTGTCTGTCAATCTCGGCTCCGGTCAAGCCCGGATAAATGATGGAGAACCTGCGCGCGGGCGGTTGACCGCGGGGCGGCCGGCCGGGAGCATTGACATGACAGGTTCCGGAGGGGTGGGGGATGACGGACGGCGCGCACCGCAGGAGACGATCGATCGTCGCAACGGGACTGGTCGCGCTTGCGGTGCTCGCCGTGCCGTCCGCGGCCCACGCCGGCGGATCGATCCTCGCCGTTACGCCGCATCATCTGAAGTTCGGGCGGCAGCCGTTCGGCAGCTTCACGACCCGCACGGTCACGATCGCCAACCGGTCGTCGCGCACCCTGGTCGTGACGATCGCCGACCAGTCGCCCGACGACTTCTCGCCCGGCCAGCCCGGATCCACGTGCCTTCTGTCGTACACGGTGAACGTGCTGAGCCCAGGCGACTCGTGCACCATGATCATCGGATTCGAGCCGGCGCCCCCGTTCAGCGGCCTCGAGCGGGCCGACCTGACCATGACGGCAGCGACGGAGGGCGGGAAGATCCTGCGCACCCGGCACGTCCGGATCACCGGCGTTGGCATACCGGCGACCTGACCCGCAGGCACGCTGACCGATGCGACGCGTCAGGAATGGGTAGTGTTGGCGCTGGAGTGGGAATTCCTAGAAGATCTGCCCGGGTCGGCCACGTGGGTAGGGGGCGCCGGCTCGGAGAAGGAGGGGTGGATGACCGACCAGACGCAGATTCGACGTGACCCGCTTGTAGAGCACGCCGTTCCGCTCGTCGCCAAGGCGATGTTCCTTGCCGATGACGCGAACGACCTGTGGGAGTACTTCCGCGACCGCGTCGACGCCGAGCGGCACAGGATCGTGGAGGACGCGATCCGCGAGGCGCTCGAACCGCTGGAGGATCGCTTCGCGATGGACGCGGTTGCGCGCGTGGCGGCGACGATGGCGGCGGAGCGGGTGAACGCCGAGCAGCGCTGAGGCGCTTCAGCGCCGACGCGAAAGACGCTGCAAACGGGGGGAAATGGGCGGTGACGGGATCGAACCGCCGACCCCCTGCTTGTAAGGCAGGTGCTCTCCCAGCTGAGCTAACCGCCCTGCCCGGACCAGTCTACCGGCGCCCTCCCCGGCGCTGATGCGCGGGATGGACGCCGGCGGACGGAAGAGTCTGCGCCTCTACAGGGAGGCGATGACGTTGTTCAGCAGGTTCGAGATCGCGGTCGAGAGCAGGCCGAGCGTCACGACGACGGCGATGGTGATGACGCCGAGGACGACGGCGTACTCGGCCATCGTCTGGCCGGACTCGTCGGTGCGGGCGATCAGGTTCTGAAGTGTGGACACGGGTGGCTCCGATCGTTTGGGATAGCGCGGGCTGATGGGGCGCGCCGCGTCAGTCCATGTTCCGACCGATTCCCGGCCCTGAGGATCCCCTGGAAGGGGGCTTCGAGCCGAGATCTACCCCAGCCGCTGGTCGAGGTTGACCGCAGCCGAGATCAGCGCAAGGTGGGTGAACGCCTGGGGGAAGTTGCCGAGCAGCTCACCCGACGGCCCGATCTCCTCGGAGTAGAGGCCCAGGTGGTTCGCGTAGGTGAGCATCTTCTCGAAGGCGAGCCGGGCCTCGTCGAGCCGGCCGGCCCGGGCCAGCGCCTCGACGTACCAGAAGGAGCAGATCGAGAACGTCCCCTCGTCACCCTGGAGCCCGTCCGGCGAGGCGGAGGCGTTGTAGCGGTAGACGAGGCTGTCGGAGACCAGCTCGCTGCCGATCGCGTCGAGGGTCGAGAGCCACCGCGGGTCCTTCGGCGCGATGAACCGCGTGAGCGGCATGAGGAGCACCGACGCGTCGAGGACATCGGACTCGTAGTGCTGCACGAACGCCTGGCGCTTCTCGTTCCAGCCGCGGGTCATGATCTGCGTGGTGACCTTGTCGCGAGCCTCGAGCCACGCGACGAGGTCGGCGGGAAGCCCACGCTGGCGGGCCATGCGGATCGCCCGCTCGATCGCCACCCACGACATGAGCCGCGAGTAGGTGAAGTGCTGGCGCCCGCCGCGCGTCTCCCAGATGCCCTCGTCGGCCCGGTCCCAGTTCTCGCACAGCCACTCGAGCACCTTCACGAGGTCCATCCAGGCGTCGTAGGAGATCGGCTCGCCGTACTTGTTGTAGAGGTAGACCGAGTCGATCAGCTCGCCGTAGATGTCGAGCTGGAGCTGGTCGGCCGCGCCGTTTCCGATCCGCACGGGCGCCGATCCCCAGTAGCCCTCGAAGTGGTCGAGCACCACCTCCTCGAGGTCGGCCCGGCCGTCGACGCCGTACATGATCTGGAGCGGCCCGTCGCCCCCGCCGGCCGACTCGCGGAAACGGTCGGTGAGCCAGCGCATGAAGGCCTCTGCCTCCTCGGTGAACCCGAGCCGCAGGAGGGCGTAGAGCGAGAAGGCCGCGTCGCGGATCCAGGTGTAGCGGTAGTCCCAGTTTCGCTCGCCCCCGAGCTGCTCCGGCAGGCTCGTGGTCGGCGCCGCCACGATCGCGCCGGTGGGCCGGTAGGTGAGCAGCTTGAGCGTGAGGGCCGAGCGGTTCACCGTCTCACGCCAGCGGCCGCGGTAGACGGAGTGGGCGAGCCAGCCGCGCCAGTAGCGGACGGTGTCCTCGAACGCCTCGGCCGCCTCGTCGTCGGTGAGGAGCGGCGGCAGCGGCCCCTCGCCCGCCGTCTCGAGGCTGAAGATCGCGCTCTCGCCGGCGGTGAGCCGGAACTCGGCAACCACGCAGTCGTCGAACGGCTCGAGGTCGATCGACGTCAGGAGCGCCAGGCGCAGGTCGTCGGAGCTGAACGTGGCGCCGTGCTCGCCGATCAGCGTCGTGTGCGTCGCCCGGCCGTAGTCGAACCGGGGCCGGCACACGAGCATGAACTTCATCTCGCCGCGCACCCCGAGGACCCGGCGGAGCAGCTGGCGGCGGTGCTCGGGGTCGCGGTGGATCGGCATGAAGTCCTGCACCTCGCCGACGCCGTGCGGCGTCAGGAAGCGCGTGATGAGGACGTTCGTGTCGGGGAAGTAGAGCTGCTTCGTCGCGTACTCGGAGTGGGCCGGCGCGATCCGGTAGTACCCGCCCTTGTCGGCGTCGAGGATGGATGCGAAGACGCTCGGAGCGTCGAATCGCTCGGGGCAGTACCAGTCGATCGTGCCGTCCGTCCCGACCAGGGCGACCGTGTGCAGATCGCCGATCACGCCGTGCTCAGCGATCGGCAGATAGCGGCGGTCGGCGGTCACGGCGGGGACGATACCGCGCGGCCTCCCGGGGCACGGGGCGGGGCTATACTTGCGCGCGGCGCCTTTCCCGAGGCGCCGTTTCGCCTGGCCGCACGGCCGGACGCGGGGGCGTAGTTCAGCTGGTTAGAACGCCGGCCTGTCACGCCGGAGGTCGCGGGTTCGAGTCCCGTCGCTCCCGTTCCCTCAAGGGTGCCGAGCTGCGTGAGCGTCCGGCGAAAGGAGCAGCCATGATCGCCCGTATCTGGAAGGGCGCCGTGCGACGGAGTGACGGCGACGAGTACAGCCGCTACCTGAACGAGACCGGGCTGGCTGAGTACGCCGCGACCGAGGGCAACGCCGGCGTCTGGATGCTGCGACGCGATGTCGGCGACAACACCGAGTTCCTGATGTTCACGCTCTGGGACTCGCTGGACGCGGTCAAGCGGTTCGCCGGCGAGGACTACGAGACGGCGGTGTTCTATCCCGAGGACGACCGCTTCCTGGTCGATCGCGACCTGGGAGCGAGCCACTGGACGGTCGATGCGCAGGTGCTGCCAGGCGATCGGTAGCACCTGGGCGTGCAGCGGGGCTCCTCAGACAGCGCGAAGCCGGTATCAGGTATCGATACACGATACAGCGGCTCTCAATACTCCTCCGCCTCGGTCAGCTCGAAGATCTGTGCCTCCGGGAGCCGGTCGGTCCACCCGAACCGGTCGCGCACGCGGCCCCACATCTCCTGCAGCGCCGACGCGAACGACTCGGCTGCGGCGCGGTCGGCGAACTCGAGCTCGACCGCCACCAGGCTGGGCCGCTCCCCTTGGCGGAGCACGCGATGGCGGCGCACGCCGCTTCGCTCGCGCCCGAGCGGGTCGCTGTCGAACGCCTCGTGCTTCCAGGTCTCGTAGTCGGGAACAGGGTGCTCGACGCGCACCACGATCGTGCCGGAATCCGCCATCTCTCTACCTTCCCTCGATATTGACTACATTCTTAGTGTAGTCAGTTCTCGGATAGAGTATCCGAATGCCGGAGGAAGTCAAGCGGCGGTACGAGTCCCCCAGGCGGCGCGCGCAGGCTGACGCAACCCGGCGCGACATCATCGCCGCCGCCCAACGGCTGTTCGAGCGGCAGGGGTACGCGGCGACGACGATGGCGGCGATCGCCGCCGAGGCCGGCGTCGCCCTGAAGACCGTCTACCTCGCGTTCGAGACGAAGAGCGGCGTGCTGCGGGCCGCCTGGAACGCCCTCCTGCGCGGCGAGGATGCCGATCGTCCCGTCGCCGAGCACCCCTGGTACGTGGAGGTGCTCGAGGAGACCGACCCGGACCGCCGCCTGCTGCTGAACGCGCGCAACTCGGCCGAGGGCAAGCGGCGCATCGCGGCGATCGTCGAGGTGATCCGGAGCGCCGCGACCGCGGACGCCGAGATCGGCGCGCTGTGGGCGCGCATCCAGACCGAGTACCACGCGAACCAGCGGGCGATCGTCGAGCGGCTCGACGAGCGCGGCGAGCTCGCGCCCGGGCTCGACGTCGACCGGGCCGCCGACATCCTCTGGACGATCAACCACCCGAACACGTGGCAGCTCCTGGTCACGGAGCGCGGGTGGACGCCCGACGAGTACGAGCGCTGGGCGGGCGAGACGGCCCGCGCACAGCTCCTGCCGCGCGACGTCACGTAGCATCCCGCGCCGTGAACGACCCGCGCATCGAGCGCTACGCCACGCTCCTGATCGACACGTGCCTGGGCGTCGAGCGTGGCTGGCAGGTGATCGTCTGGGGCATGCCGATGGCCCGACCGCTGCTCGAGGAGGTCACGAGGCAGCTCGGCCGGCGGGGCGCCTATCCGCTTCTGCGGCTCACGTTCGGAGGCGGCCTCGTCTACCACCGAGACTGGGTGCGCCACGCACCGCTCGACGTGCTCGCCGAGCCCGCGTCGATCGACGTGCACGCGTTCCAGCAGTGCGACGGCCTGATCGCGATCTCCGCACCCGAGAACACCCGCGACGGCAGCGACATCGCGGCCGAGCGGATGAGCGCCGTCCAGGCGGCGTACCGCCCGGCCACGGCGCGGATCCACTCGAGCTCGATCCCGTGGGTGATGTGCTGGTACCCGACGCCCGCGCTCGCCCAGGACGCGGGGATGACCGGGCCAGAGTTCGAGAACTTCCTGTTCGATGCGTGCCTGCGCGACTGGAAGGCGGAGCACGAGCGGATGGGGCGCTACGCCGCGCTCTTCGACGGCGCGGACGAGGTGCGGATCGTCGGCGCCGGCACCGACCTCACGCTCTCGCTCGCCGGACGCCGGATGGAGGTCGACGCCGGAACCGGGAACATGCCGGGCGGCGAGTTCTTCGGGTGCCCGGTCGAGACCTCGGCAGAGGGCACGATCGCCTTCACCGAGTTCCCCGGGATCTGGAGCGGCCGCGACGTCAGAGGCATCCGGCTTCGCTTCTCGGAAGGCCGGATCGTGGACGCCTCGGCCGAGACGGAGGAGGCCTTCCTGCTCGAGACGCTCGAGACCGACGAGGGCGCGCGGCGGATCGGCGAGCTCGGCATCGGCTGTAACCCCGCGATCACCCGCCACATGCGAAACACGTACTTCGACGAGAAGATCGACGGGACGATCCACATCGCGATCGGCGCGGGGTTCGCCGACCTGGGCGGCACGAACGAGTCGGCGATCCACTGGGACATGGTGAAAGACCTGCGGCCGGGCGGGCGGATCGAGATCGACGGCCGGGTCGTGCAGGAGAACGGCGCCTGGGTGACGTGACGGTCATGCCGCACGCGCACCTTCTACGCCCGCCCCGACCTGGGCATCTGACGATCGCATGATCTCCCTCCGTCCTCTCACCGACGCGAACCGCGACGCCGTGCTGAGCCTGCGCGTATCGCCGGCCCAGGAGCAGTTCGTGAGCAGCGTCGAGGAGTCGCTGGTCGAGGCGGCCGAGGAGCCGGGCGGTCGTGCCATCTTCTGGGCGGTCTACGACGGCGAGGCGCCCGTCGGGTTCGTGATGTGGAGCGACGAGGTCGAAGGGCCCGGGTACATCGCCCACTACCTCTGGAAGCTCCTGATCGACGAGCGCCATCAGCGCCGGGGCTACGGCGCGGCCACGCTCGATCTGATCGTCGAGTACTTCCGCAGCCGGGAGGTCGACGTGCTCTGGACGAGCGCCGGCCGGGGCGAGGGCAGCCCGATCCCGTTCTACGAGCGCTACGGCTTCGAGCAGACCGGCGAGATCGTGTTCGACGGCGAGGTGCTGCTCCGGCTCGAGCTCCCTGATCCGCTCGCGAAACGTCGCTAGCCCGGCGTGAACAGCGCCTCGAGGCGGTCGATCGTCTCGTCGGTGCCCATCACGATGAGCACGTCCCCCGGCTCCGTGACGGTGTCGCCCGGAGGCTGGGGGACGAGCTCGCCGCTCGCCCGTCGCAGCGCCGCGACGATCGCCAGGCCGGCGACGTCGGTCAGCCGGCGGCCTGCGCCGGGGGCGCCGGGCGAGACGTCGATCTCCTCCATCCGATACTTGGGCGCCACGTCGACGACGCCCGCCACCTGCGGGTGGAGCGCAAGGCGCGCCATCTCCGAGCCGCTCGACTTGTAGGGGGACACGACCCGTTCGGCGCCTGCCCGGCGGAGCTTCTGCTCGGCTTCCGAGGCGCTCGCCCTGGCGACCACGGTCAGGTCGGGCCGGAGCTCGCGCGCGGTCAGGGTGATGAACACGTTCTCCGCGTCGGAGTCGACGCAGGCGATCAGGGCACGCGCCCGCTCGATACCCGCCCGCAGGAGGAGCTCCTCGTCGGTGGCGTCGCCCTCGAGCCAGGGCACGCCCGCGGCGGCCGCCCTCTCGAGGCTCTGCGGATTGCGGTCGATCACGACGTAGCTCGCGCCCGCGGCTCGGAGGTCGCGGACCACCTGCCGTCCCACGCGGCCAAACCCGCAGACCAGATAATGCTCGGAGATCCCGTCGACCATTCGCTGCCTTCGGCGCACGTCCAAGAGGCCGGTTACGTGACCGGCGACGAAGAACTCCGTCGCAGACACGAGCGCGTAGTAGAGCGTACCCACGCCGAGGACGATCAGCACGGCCTTCACCACCTGGCCGCCCGTCGAGCTCGGTCCCGGCACGGAGCCCACGGTCGCGATCGTGTCGAGCGTCCAGGTGAATCCGCCCCAAGCGGACGTGTCCTCGGTGAGGACGAAGCCGAGCGTCCCGCCGACGAGCAGGATGGCGACGAGGGCGCCGAGCCGCGCCAGTCGGCCGACGAGCAGCTCCCGGAACTGCCAATCGTCGTAGGCGCGCACCTCGGCGGCCGCCGCCGCATCGCGGCGCGCGGCCTCTGCTGTGTGGGAAGAAGGCATCACGCGGCCCCCGACTCTATCCCGCGGAAGTGTGCGCGCCGTCGCGCGGAAGACCGCCGCCGTGGCAGTCGTCCTGTGTGTAATCGCACCGAGGAGGAGATCCCGATGCATCGCATCAAGCACGCCGTCTCGACAATTGCCGTCGTCATCGCGACGGCCGGCCTCATCGCCCCAACCGCGCAGGCCAAGGGTGAGGCGCCGTACCCGCGCTTCGCGCCGACGGAGCATGTCACCCGCATCGTCGACTACGTCCCGCGGACTGGCGACCGCGGTGCCTGGGTCCACGACACGCCGCTCGCCAACCCCGTCGAGCCGAAGATCGCGCCGAAGGTCGTCGTGGCCGGCCGGACGACGCCGATCACCGGCGGCACCGACTGGACGTTCCCGGTGATGGGCGCCGTCGCGCTCGGCCTCATCATCATGATTGCCGGCGATCAGATCGTCGTTCGCCGGCGCGGGCAGCTCGCCACGTAGTCACCGGTGGGCCGTGTAGCGTTGGGGGTGGTGCCCGCCACCACCCCCAACGTCCTGCCCACGAGCCTCGTCGGCTCCTACGCCCAGCCCGATTGGCTGATCGACCGCGAGCGGCTGCGCGACCGCTTCCCGCCGCGGGTGCGCGCGAGGGAGCTGTGGCGGATCGACCCCAGGTACCTGGAGGAGGCCCAGGACGACGCCACGCTGATCGCGATCCGCGACCAGGAGCGGGCCGGGCTCGACATCCTGACCGACGGCGAGCAGCGGCGCGAGAGCTACTCCAACCGGTTCGCCACCGCGCTCTCCGGCGTCGACATCGACAACCCGGGGACGGCGCTCGACCGGAGCGGCCACCCGAACCCGGTGCCGCGCGTGGTCGGCCCGATCGAGCGGCAGCACTCCGTGCAGGTGCGCGACGTCCAGTTCCTGCGCTCGAACACGTCGAGGCCGATCAAGATGACCGTCCCGGGCCCGTTCACGATGTCGCAGCAGGCTCAGAACGACTTCTACGAGTCAGACGGCGAGCTGGCGCTGGCATACGCCGGCGCCGTCCACGACGAGATCGCCGATCTCTTCGCCGCGGGCGCCGACATCGTCCAGATCGACGAGCCCTACATGCAGGCCAGGCCCGAGAAGGCGCGCGAGTTCGGGCTCGCCGCGCTGACGCGCGCGCTCGACGGCATCCAGGGCACGACCGCAGTCCACATCTGCTTCGGCTACGCGGCGATCATCCACGAGCGGCCGGAGGCGTACTCGTTCCTGCCCGAGCTCGCCGCGGCCCCGTGCGACCACGTCTCGATCGAGACGGCGCAGTCCAACCTCGACACGGCGATCCTCGAGACGCTGCCCGGCAAGGGCATCATCCTGGGCGTCATCGAGCTGGAAAGCCACGAGGTCGAGACGCCCGAGACCGTCGCCGCCCGCATCCGCAGGGCGCTGCCGTACAAGCGGCCCGACGAGCTGACGGCGGCGCCCGACTGCGGGATGAAGTACCTGCCGCGCGATGTCGCCTTCGCAAAGCTCGAGGCGATGGTCGCGGGCGCGGCGACTGTCCGCTCGGAGCGTTAGAACCGGTTTCAGAATGCGCGTCGTCGTGAGGCGCAGGGCGCGGTGGTGGTGGCAAGGATCGAGCGGCGAGCGGAGCGCAGGCGTGGCTGGAAGCCACGTTGAGCACCGCACGCCGCGTGGGACGCCGCCACCGCCGCCGCGAACCAGCCGCGAACAGACGGTCATTCTGAAACAGGTTCTTAGGCGGCCGCCGGGCGATAGATCAGCGTGATGACGCCGTCGCCGCCGACAGGCTTCGCCTCGGCCAGCTCGAGCGTCAGCGGATCGCCGCCGCCGTCGAAGAGCCTCTTCCCGCTCCCGAGCACCGTCGGGAACACCATCAGCCGGTACTCGTCGACCAGGTGACGCTCGGTCAGCCCCTGCACCAGCCGCCGGCTCCCCGCCACCAGGATGTCGCCGGCCTGCTCGGCCTTCACCTTCGCCACCTCCTCGGCCAGGTCGCCGCGGATCACGACCGAGTTGTTCCAGGCCGGGTCGGTGAGCGTCGAGGAGACGACGTACTTGCGCATGCCGTTCATCTTGTCGGCGAACCCGGCCTCGTCGGTGCGCTCGGGCCAGGCCTGCGCGAAGCCCTCGTACGTGACCCGGCCGAGCAGCATGGCGTCGGCCTGCAGCACCTCGTCGAGCTTGAACTTGTCGCCCTCGGCGCCGCGCTCGAACTTGAACGCCCAGCCGCCGTGCGCGAACCCCTCGGCTCCGCCCGGGTCCTCCATCACGCCGTCGAGCGTCACGAACTCGGATACCACGATGCGTCCCATCTCGTTCCTCCTCGGTGGTCGAAGCGTCGCTGCTTACGACCGAGCCGTACCCCGAAAGTCATCGGACGACGCACCGGCGAGCGCAGCTCGGACGCGTTCGACGGCCTCCGGCGAGGCCGGTGACATCGGCATGCGGACGTCGGGCGTCGGGATCCGCCCCTCCAGGTGCAACGCCGCCTTGATCACGGCAGGGCTGGGCTCGGCGAAGAGCGCACGCACCAGCGGGAGCAGGGCCTCGGCGTGCCTGCGACCCTCGGCCACGGCGCCGCTTCGACCGCACTCGATCATCTCGACGAAGCGGCGCGTGCACAGGTGCGACGAGGCGGCGATCGCACCCGTGGCGCCCATCAGCACGAGCGGGAAGAGGAAGGCGTCGTCGCCGCCCAGCATCGCGAACCGGCCGGCCGACTCGGCCAGCACCGCGAGCGTGTCGGCGTCGATCCCGCCCACCGCCTGCTTCACACCCGCCACGTTCTCGGTCGCGGCCAGCTCGAGGAGCGCCTCGGCTCCCAGCCCGCGCCCGGTCCGGTACGGGATGTTGTAGACGATGAGCGGCACCGGCGAGCGCTCGGCGACGGCCTGGAAGTGGTGCACGACCGCCGACTCGCTCGGGCGCACGTAGTACGGGACGACCGCGAGCGAGGCGCGCGCGCCGGGCACCGCTGCGAGCGCCTCATGGCGGGCGATCGTCGTGCGCGTGTCGTTCGTCCCGGCGCCGACCACCAGGATCGCCCGCGGTCCGGGCGCAGACGCCCGCGATGACGTCGACGACCGCAGCCCGCTCGGCCTCGTCCAGCATGTGCGGCTCGCCCGTGGTCGCGAGGGCGACGACGCCGCTCGCGCCGTCTGCGATGACGCCCGCCGTCAGCTCCTCGAGGCACGCGAGGTCGACGCTCCCGTCGGCGCCGAACGGCGTCACCATCGGGACGAACACGCCCGCCGGGCGGAAGTCGCTCGCCATCGGCCCGATGCTACTGCTCGCACGGCGATGAGTTTGCGCGAGGGTGCCGGTCTACACGACGAAACCACCACCGCGACGCCGGAGGCGACGAATGGCACGCATCACGCTCGACATCACGATGTCCCTCGACGGCTTCGTCGCGGGCCCGGAGCCCTCGATGGAGGATCCGCTCGGGAAGCGCGGCATGGAGCTCCACGAGTGGGCGTTCCGGCTCGCGTCGTGGCGCCAGAGCCACGGCATGGAGGGCGGCGAGACCGGCCCCGACGCCGACCTCGTGGCCGAGCACATCGCGTCGTACGGCGCGGTCGTCATGGGCCGGCGCATGTACAGCGGCGGCGCCGGGCCGTGGGAGGCCGATCCCAACGCGAGCGGCTGGTGGGGCGAGGATCCGCCGTTTCACGTGCCGGTCTTCGTACTGACCCACCATCCCCGTGAGAGCGTCGAGATGCAGGGCGGAACGACGTTCCACTTCGTGACCGACGGGATCGACGCGGCGCTCGACCGGGCCCAGGAGGCGGCGGGCGACAAGGCCGTCCATGTGGCGGGTGGAGCCGACGTCGCCCAGCAGGTGCTGGCCGCGGGCCGGTTCGACGAGCTCACGATCCACGTCGCGCCGGTGCTCCTCGGCTCGGGCACCCGGCTCTTCGAGAACGTCGACGGGAGCCACGTGAAGCTCGAGCCGCTGCCGGTGCCGGCGTCACCCGCCGTCACGCACCTGCGCTACCGGGTCGTCACGTAGCCGCGTCCTCGACCCGCTCGACACGAGCCGGCATCTTCACCCCGGCCGGCAAGCGCGTCGGGCAGGCCTCGTTCGTCTGCACGATCACGTCGCTCGGCAAGGCGTCGTACGCCGGCGCCTGCCACGGCGGGCTGATCCTGCCCGGCGGGCAGATCACCGGCGAGTTCGTGTTCACGCAGAGCACGGACGCGGCCCCCGCCGTTGTCCAGGCCGTCACCGGCGGCACCGGCATCTACCGCGGCGCCCGGGGACAGTTCGTCGTCCAGCAGGTGGAGTCGGGCCCCACGCCGTTCGTGATCGAGCTCGTGAACGGCTGAGCGCTTCCCCACCACGATCGACCGGCGGGGCCCGCACCACGCGGGCCTCGCCGCGCGGTCCGTCACCCGCCGCGGGCCTCCGGCGCGTCGAGTCTCTGCGCGAGCATGAATGTGTTCCCGTCGGGGTCGTAGAAGGTCGCGAGCCGCACCATCCCGGGAACCTCGGTCGTCTCGCCGTCGAACCTGACGCCGTGGGCCTCGAGCGAGCTCCGGGCAGCCTCGATGTCGGCCACGCCGAACGTGAGCGTCGCCCCGCCGCGCGGCGCGAGATCCTCCGTCTGGCCGATGCCGACGTTGACCTCGGCGATCGGCGAGCGCAGCTCCGCCCAGCCCCAGTCGTCGAGCTTGTAGATGAGCTCGAAGCCGAGCACGTCGCGATACCACGCGATCGAGCGGTCGATGTCGGAGACGCCGAGCGCGGCGGTCATGTGCGCTGCCCACGCGATCGGCGCGATCCCGGGGGACGCAGAGCTGGACGGGGACGTGGACATGGCGGGCTCCTTCCGTGGTGTCTGACCTGTTTGTATACTAGAATCACTTTTGTGTCAACCCGAGATCCGCTGCGGCCGCTGATCGACCTCGTCCACAACCGCTGGGCCGTTCCCGTGCTGGCGGAGCTCCACCGGACGGGCGGGACGCGGTTCGTCACGCTGTGCCGGCGCACCGGCGCCGGCGGTGAGTCTGTGCGGCGAGCCCTGTCGGGCCTGGTCGAGCGGGGGCTCGTCGCCCGCAACCCCGGCTACGGGCACCCCCTGCGGCCCGAGTACGTCCTGACGCCGGCCGGGGCGCGGGTCGCGCCCGCGTGCGCGCTCCTCCTCGACGAGCTTGCGGCGCTCGAGATCGGCGCCGTCGGCCTCAACAAGTGGTCGGTGCCGGTGCTGGCCGCGCTCGCGGCCGACCGCCGCTTCTCGGAGCTCCGCGGCGCGCTTCCGGGCGTGAGCCCGCGGGCTCTCACGCTCGCGCTCAAGGCGCTCGCCGACGCCGGGGTGGTCGAACGGACGGTGGTCGCGAGCTACCCGCCGCAGACCGTCTACCGGCTGGCCGACCGCGCACGCAGCCTGACGCCGGCCCTCGCGCGGATCGCCGCCGTCGCAGCCTGAAGATCAGGCGACGGCGGGCTGCTGCCGGTGCGCCAGCATGATCGGGATCGGCGCGATCGCGATGATCGTCGCCCCGACGGCGATCGCCAGCACGCCGAACGCCGAGTAGGCGGCGCCGCCGGCGAGCGCCAGCCCCGCTCCGGTGAAGCCCGAGAGGAGGTCCGTGAACCCGATCAGGCGGCCCCGCTCCGACGGTGCCGCGACGTCGGCGAGGTGGGCGGAGGCGGCGACGTAGGAGACGTTCCAGCCCAGGCCGAGGCCGAACAGGCAGAACGACGTCCAGAGCACGCTCGAGTGCCAGCCGAGGCCGAGCGCCGACACCGCCATCACCAGGAGGCCGCCGACGAGCGCCGGCATGCGGCCGACGCGGTCGATCATGTCGCCGACGACGAGCACGAGCGAGTACATCCCGATGATGTGGAAGCTGATCACCGTGAAGATGTCCTCCTCGGCGTGGCCGTGGCCCACGACCACGTATCCGGCCAGGTTCATCACCGACACCATGACGGCGAAGCTCGTCACGGCCGCGATCACGGCGGCGATCGTGCCCGGCCGGGCGAGCACCTCCGACAGCGGCGGGGCCGGGCCCGAGGCGTGGTCCGGGTGCGCGCTCGCGGTGGCCGCGGCGAACTCCTTCGGGTCGGGCCGCACCTGGAGCACGATGAAGAACCCGATCGCCATGATCGCGCCGGCAGCGAGGTACGGGATCACGAGGTCGCCGGAGTCGAGATGGCGGCCCGAGAGGAGCGGGCGGAAGACGAGCGGGCCGAGGGCTGCGCCGAAGAGCGATCCGAAGAGGACGTACGAGATGCCGCGCGCGCGGCGCTCGGGCGGGTAGAGGTCGGCCGCGGCCGCCCGGGCGAGAAGCACCGTGCCGCTCGATCCGCCGACCATGACGAAGCCCACGAGCACGAGCGGCGCCGACTCGAGGCCCGCCCCGGCCGCGGCCAGGATGCAGCCGCCCACGCCGAGCGCGCAGCCTGTGGCGAGCACCGGCACGCGCCGATGCCGGTCCATCGCCCTGCCGGCGGGGAGGGCGGCGACGGCCGACGACGCCAGGAACACCGCGGGCCCGAGGCCGAGGATCGACTCGACGCCCGTGACGAGGACGAGCGTGATGGTCGAGACGGCGACGACGAGCTGGAGCATGCCGCTGAGGCACGTCAGCGTGGCCGCAAGCAGGACCGTGTTTCGGCGGACAAGCGCCGGCGACGGCGCCTCAGAGATCACGCAGCGCTCGCGTCGCCCACCCCGACACAAGGAGCACGATCGCGCCGATCAGGCCGAGCACCAGGCCGGCGCCGGTTACCGCAAGGATGATGAGGAGGGCGCCGACGCCGATCCCGCCGTACCCTGCCCGGACCATCTGCCGCTTCTTCTGCTGCCGGGGAGTGAGCGCCACGGGGGAATGGTCGCACACCGAAGGTGGCGGTGCCTCAGCCTTCGCCGGATGCGTCGGGCAGCGGCAGCGGACGCCACGCCACCGGCGCCGAGTGCACGATCGACGTGGTCGTCTGCCCGACGACGGCGAAGCGGTCGAGGATCCCCTCGAGGTCGTCCATCGACCGCAGGTGGAGCCTTGCGATGTAGCAGTCCTCGCCGGTGACGCGATGGCACTCGACCACCTCGGGCGTCGACCGCGCCACCTCGGGAACCTTGTGGAGCTGGCGCCTGGCCGGGCGGATGCGGACGATGGCCGCGATCGGATAGCCGATGGCCCGCGGGTCGACCACGGCCGAGTAGCCCGTGATGACGCCGCTCTCCTCCAGCCGCTGCACGCGCTCGCCCACAGCCGGCGCCGACAGGTTGACCCGCCGCCCCAGCTCGGCCATCGTCACCCGGCCCTCGTCCTGGAGCTCGACCAGGATCCGGCGGTCGATGTCGTCGAGCAGCGGTCCATCGTAGGCTGACGAGCGCCTCTGCCGTCGTTCCGAAGGCGAACTCACGCGAACACCGTATCTCACCCCTTCCTGTGGGGCAAACGTGCCTCGAGAATTCGCCGATGCGCCGGTTCCCGCCGTCGGGCTACTTCGTCGGAAGCGCCGTGTTCCACTACCTCGGGCCGGCGTTCGCGGTCCTCCTCTTCACCCGAGTTGAGCCGGTGGGCGTGGCCTGGCTTCGGATCGTGAGCGCCGCGCTCATCCTGGGAGCCTGGCGGCGCCCCTGGCGCGCCCTGTCGAACGCCGGCCCGGACGCCCGCCGGCTCATCGCGCTCATGGGGTGCGTCCTGGCGGTCATGAACGCCAGCTTCTACACGGCCATCGACCACCTGCCGCTCGGTACCATGGCCGCGATCGAGTTCCTGCCGGTGATCGGGCTCGCGGCGGTCGGGATGCGGACGGCCCGGAACGCCGTCGCGCTCGGCGTCGCGGCGTGCGGCGTCTACGCGGTCACCGACGTGCACCTCGGCGGAACGCCGTTCGGGGTCGCCGTCGCCTTTGCGAACGCCGGGCTCTTCGCCTGCTACATCGTCCTCGCCCACCGGGTCGCCCGAAGCCCGGGCATCACGGGCATCGACGGGCTGGCGGGTGCGATGCTCGCGGCGGCGGTCGCGATCACGCCGGCGGCCCCCGCGGCCGCGCACGCCCTCGCCGACCCGGTGCTCGTGGGAGCGGGGATCGGCGTGGGCGTCACGTCCTCGGTGATCCCCTACATCTGCGATCAGCTCGCGATGGCGCGGCTTCCGCGCGCGACCTATGCGCTTCTCGTCTCGCTCCTCCCGGCCACGGCGACGGCGATCGGCGTCGTCGTGCTCGGGCAGATCCCCACACCGGCCGACGCCGCCGGGGTGGGGCTCGTGATCGCCGGAGTGGCGCTCCACCGAGAGCCCTCAACCGGCCGTCGTGAAGCGACGATAACCAGAGGCGATGCTTGGGAAGAAGACCTCGCTCGTCGTGGTCCTGATGCTCGCGATCGCCGCGGTGGCAGCGATCCTGCACCTCCAGGACGGCGCGACGGCGAGCACGAACGCACAGCTCACGCTGGCCGACGTCAAGGTCCACCTGAACGCGCTCCAGAACGCCCCGTTCCACGCCAGCGCGGGAAGCGGCGGTTCGCGGCTCCTGGCGCGCCGGGAGATGGATACGGCGATGGCGGCGATCACGCGTGAGCTGGCGGCGCTCCAAGCCGACTCGCCCCCGAATGAGTTCGGCGGGATCCTTGGGCCCCTCAATACGAACTACACCAGCCTCGAGCAGATCTACCGTATGGGTGCGTGGGGGAACGGGTACGGCCGCGAGGCCGATGTGCTTGCGACCCAGGCCGGTCGCAGCCTGTCTCGGGTCATGCGCCGGCTCGATGCGGCGAGCCGCGCCTATGCCGCGCGCGCCTCGGACGCCCAGGCCAAGGTGACCAGCGGGTCGATCGCGGCCATCACGCTCCTCCTGGCGGCGTTTGCGTTCTTCTTCCTTCGGTCGTCCGCCGCGCACGCGAGGGCGGAGCGGCTCGCCCGCGAGAACGAGCGCCTGCTCACGGCCAGCCGTGAGGAGGCCCTGACCGACGCGCTCACCGGGCTCCCCAACCGGCGTGCGCTGGTCAACGACCTGACGGTCCTCTTCGCCCCGGATCGGGAGTCGAGCTCGCCGCCGCACCTGCTCGGCCTCTTCGACCTCGACGGCTTCAAGCAGTTCAACGACACGTTCGGGCACCCGGCCGGCGACGCACTCCTCGCGCGGCTCGGACATCGCCTGTCCGATGCCATGGCCGGCTGTGCGAAGGCCTACCGCATGGGGGGCGACGAGTTCTGCGTGCTCATGCCCTCCGGTGACAACGACCCGTTCGCCACGGCCGACCTCGCCGGCAAGGCGCTCTCGGAGGCGAGCGACGGGGTCGTCATCGAGTGCTCGTACGGCACCGCGTCGATCCCGGCCGAGGCGGCCACGATGGAGCAGGCGCTGCGCCTGGTCGACCACCGGTTGTACGACCGCAAGACCGGCCGCTCGTCGCCGAGCAGGCAGAGCACCGACGTGCTCGTCCAGGTCCTCCGCGAGCGGGGGGCCGACCTGCATGGACATCTGACCGAGGTCGCGCAGCTCGCCGAGGCGACGGCGCGCGCGATGCGCCTCCCGCACCACGAGGTCAAGCGCATCGAGCTGGCGGCCGAGCTCCACGACGTCGGCCAGACGGCCATCCCCGACGCGATCCTCACGAAGCCGGGCCCGCTCGATGACGCCGAACACGCCGCCATGCGCCGCCATCCGCAGATCGGCGAGCGGATCGTCCGCGCCGCGCCGGCCCTGGCCCGGACCGCCGACCTCGTGCGGGGGAGCCACGAACGCTACGACGGCAGCGGGTACCCCGACCGGCTGCCGGGCACCGCGATCCCGCTGGGTGCCCGCATCATCGCGGTGTGCGACGCCTACGTGAAGATGGTGACGGAGCAGCCGTACGAGCGCGCGTTCCCGCCGGTCGATGCGCTCCACGAGCTGCGGCGCAGCGCGGGAACCCAGTTCGACCCCGCAGTCGTCGAGATCGTCTGCGACCTCGTCGGCCGCCACGGCTGGCACGCGGCCACGGCCGCCTGATCGACCGGGCTACTGCTCGGGCGTGTTCAGGTAGTCGATCGTCGCCGTGCGCAGGTCCGTGAAGTCCTCGAGCTGGATCCGACCCCAGCCGGTCTTCGTCCCCGCCGCACCGCCGAACGGCGGGCGCCCCTCCCAGTAGCCCGTCGTCTCGTTCACCTGAATGCTGCCCGCCCGCACCTCGTGGATGAAGCGGAACGCCCGCCGCAGGCTGGACGTGAAGACCGCGGCCTGGAGGCCGAGATGGGAGTCGTTGGCGAGCGCGATCGCCTCGTCGTCGGAGCGGAACGTGGTGATCGGGAGGACCGGCCCGAACGACTCCTCGCGGAAGAGGAGCGTCTCGGGCGACACCGCGTCCACGACCGTCATCTCGTAGTAGAGGTCGGTCGGGAACCCGCCGGCGCGGCGGCCGCCGGCGAGGACGCGCGCGCCGCGCGCGTTGGCGTCGGCGATGTGGCGGTCCATCTTCGCGGCGACGGGCTCGTTGTTGAGCGGGCCCATCGTCGTCGCGTCCTCGAGCGGGTGCCCGAGGACGACCTGTCCGGCGCACTCCAGCACGAGCTCGACGAACTCGTCATGCGCCCGCTCCTCGACGAGGACGCGCTCCGTCGCGACGCACACCTGGCCGGCAAGGTAGGCGGCGCCCTCCACGGCCGCCGCGGCGGCGGCGGCAAGGTCGGCGTCGGCCAGCACGATCTGCGGCCCGTTGCCCGATGCCTCGATCAGCGTGCGCTTCATCCCGGCGGCGCGGACGATGGCCTCGCCTGTCCCGTGCGATCCGACGAAGCCGATCGCATCGACGCCGGGGTGCGTGACGAGCGTCTCGCCCGCCTCGCGAGCGCCGTACACGATGCCGACGGCGCCGGCGGGAAGGCCGGCGTCCTCGAGGATCGCGACCAGGCTTCGGCCCGACAACGGCGTGAACTCGCTCGGCTTCAGGATGACCGCGTTCCCGGTCGCGAGCGCGGGCGCGATCAGCTCGGACGGGATCATCATCGGGAAGTTCCACGGCGTGATCATGGTGAAGACGCCGTTTGGCTTGCGGAACGTGAAGACCACCTTGCCGCGGCGCTCGCTGGGGATGACCGCCGTGTCCATGCGCTTCACGTCCTCGGCCGCCATCCGCAGATTGCCGGCCGTCTCCTCGATCTCCTCCACGGCCTCCGTCCGCCACGGCTTGCCCTGCTCCAGCGCCAGCTCCCGCGCGAGGTCGTCGGCCCGCTCCTCGACGATGTCGGCGGCGCGGTGAAGCAGCGCGGCCCGCTCGTGAACCGTCATCTCCTCGAGCAGCGGCTGCGCAACGCGGGCGGCGCGAACCGTCGCGTCGATCTCGTCAGGGCTCGTGACCGGGACCTCGCCGAGCTCCTCACCGGTCGCGGGGCTCCGCACCTGGATGGACGCCGTCGTCGCCATCCGCCCCACTTTAGACTCCCGGGCCGTGACCCCGACGCCGCTGGATCCCGCGCCCGTCTCGCTCGCCCAGGGGCGAGACGTGTGGCTCAAGCGCGAGGACGAGCACGAGCTGGGCGCCTTCAAGTGGCGCGGCGCGCTGCCGGCGATGCGGGCCTTCCGCGATGCCGGCCAGACGACGGTCGTCACGGCATCGACCGGGAACCACGGGGCGGCGTCGGCGTGGGCCGCGGCGAGGCTCGGGATGCGCGCGATCGTGTACGCCCCGGAGGGCTCGGCCCGGGCCAAGCTCGACCTGATCGAGCGGCACGGCGGCGAGATCCGGGTCTTCGGCGCCGACTTCGACCTGGCAAAGGACGAGGCCGAGCGCGTCGCGGCGGCAGAGGGCGTGCCGTTCTTCGCCGACGGCGCCGAGGAGGCGCAGTACGGCGGATACGCCGAGATCGCCGACGAGGTGCTCGACCAGCTGGACCGGCCGCCCGGGGCGATCGTCGTCCCGGTCGGAAACGGCGCGCTCCTGGGCGGGATCGGCCTGCGCCTCGCCGAGCGCTCGCCGGCGACCCTGCGGGTCGGCGTCGTCGCGGCGGCCGCGCCGGTCATGGCGGAGTGCTGGGAGGCAGGGCGGCTCGTCGTGGCGGATGCGCTTCCCACCATCGCCGACGGCCTGGCCGTCCGGGTGGCGATCCCCTACGCCGTCGACGTGCTAACGCGGGCCGCCCAGCGGATGCTGCGCGTCGACGAGCGCGAGCTGGCCCTCGCGATCGGGGCGCTGGGCGCGGCCGGCATCAGGGTCGAGGCCTCTGCGGCAGCGGCGCTGGCGGCGCTGCCGCAGGTCGAGGCCGTCGACGGCCCGGTGGTGCTGATCGTGACCGGCCGCAACATCGACGAGGCGCTCTACCGGCGGGCGGTCGACGACCCGGGATCGTTCCCGACCCGGAACGCCACGGCGTAGACCACGCACGCGACGGCGACCAGCGCCGCCCACGCCGGTCGCGGCCCGGGCGTGAGGACGTACGGGAGCCCGCGCGACACCGTCCCGCGCTTCTGGAGCTGCTCGATCCAGAAGTCGTCGGCGGCCACCGCCAGGCCGTACACCGCGATCAGCGCCAGGTAGCCGCCGAGCAGCGGGCGCAGGGCCGTCGGCCGCATCCGCCGCAGGGAGCGCCGGAGTGCGAACGCGGTCGCGGCCAGGAGGATGCCGTCGATCCCCTCGTGGTTCCCCAGGTGGACGGCACGGAGCGCCGGCTCGCCGGGCTCGGGCACGACGGCCTTCGAGATGTAGACGTCGTCGAGGACCGGCACGTCGCCGGTGTAGAGGCCGACGCCCGCCAGGATCCACGGCATCGCGACGATCACGAGGAGCGGCACCGCGGCGATCGCCAGCCGGTCGCCGCGGGTGAGCGGCGCCCGCTGCCCCGTGCCGCGCACGCCGACGGCCGTGAGGGTCACGATGAGCGCGACCAGGACGCCGACCGCCGCCGGCACGTTGGCCGCCCGAGCGTCGAGGTCGTTCGGGTCGAGCGCGCCGGGCAGGGCGATCGTCGCACAGAGCGCGATGGCCGCCGTTGCCGCGAGGACCGTCGCGGCCCGGCCCCAGCCCGGGATCGAGCCCGCCAGCAGCCGGTCGGCCGCGACGACGACCAGCGCGACCGCGGCGATGGCGACCGGCCAGCTGAGGAAAACGAGCGTGCGCGCAGCGCCGGCGGCAAAGCCGGTCCCGGTCACGTTGTAGAGCTCGGCCGCCGGGAACCTGGCGTATGTCGCCCAGACACCGATCGCGACAAGGCCCCAGAGCGCCCACGCGACGAGCGCCTCCTGCATGCCGGGCCCGTCGGTCGCGCTGCTAGCGTGGGGCGCCCGACCGCCGCCCAGGAGGGACCGCATGGATCGCATCATCGCACTCACCGCCGCCACGCTCGCCGGAGCCGTGATCGCCACCCAGGCGCCGACGAACGCCGCGCTCGGGCGGTCGATCGGCGACCTCCGGGCGGTCGTCGCGAACTTCGCGGTCGGCGGGATCGCCATCGCCGTCGTCGCGCTCCTCGTGGGAGGCGGCGTCGGCGGGCTCGGCGGCGACCCCGTCCGCTGGCACTACCTGGGCGGGCTCGCCGGCGCGGGGTTCGTCACGGTCGCCGTCCTGACGATCCGCCCGCTCGGCGTCACCCTCCAGACCGCCGCCATCATCGCCGGGCAGCTGACGATGGCCGCGGTGGTCGACCACTACGGGCTGCTCGGGGTGCAGGTGCGACCGCTGACGGCCGCCCACGCAGGCGGGCTGGGCCTGCTCGCCGCAGGCGTGGCCGTCATTGCGAAGACGTAGCTAGTTCGACAGCGGGCCCAGCCGCCGCCAGGCGACCGAGCACGCGAGCCCGACCCAGAGCAGGTAGAACGGGCTGAACTCCTTGCTGAGGTGCGCCGTGAAGGCATCCCAGGTGTGGCCCGAGAGATACCCGAAGTACGCGACGCCGGCCTCCCCGTACTGCCGCCGCGCCTCATCCTGGACGAGGTAGGCGAACGCGGCGTACTTGCCGACGGCGAGTGCGACGACGACCGACGCGACCGCGGCCAGCACGCAGACGATTCCGCGCCGGCCGCCGGTGAACCGGCTGACGAGCGCGGTCGAGAGGAAGCCCAGGCCCAGGGCGGCGAACCCGAAGGAGTGGTCGGTTGCCACGACCATTGCGGCCCAGCCGGCGGCTCCGAGGCCCGCCCCCAGCGCGGCGCCCGCGAGGGCTCCCGCCAGCGGGCTGCCGTCGTCGGGTCGGGCGACGGCGTAGCCGCCGACCGAGACGGTGCCGGCCGCATCTTCGGCCGGGTACGGCGATGCGGGCGGGTCGACGAATGACATGGGCTCTCCTCCGATCGTGAGACGCGGCCTTCACACTCAGATCGGCGGCGCTCGGGGAGACTTGACGGTCAGTCCACGAAGGGCGCCCGGAACACGCGCCTGGCCGGGGCGGGCGGGGCTGCCGGCGGAACCTCGGCGGCCGCTGCGGGGGGAGCCGCCGGAACCGGAGGCGGCGGAGCGGCACCGCCGAGCTCGCGCTCGGCCTGGTGGATCCACACGCGGTGGGCCTCGACGATGCGCCGCGCCAGCGCATGGTTCAGGCGCAGGTACCGGGCCCGGTGCGGCACCGACGCCGCGGCGACATCGGCGGCGTCGAGCTGGGCCGTGATCTCGTCGAGGTCATGGCGAAGGCCGTCGAGACCCGCGAGCAGCACGGCGTCGGGGACCATGTCGCCCAGCAGGAGGCGCGTCACGGCCTCGTGCTGGATACGCGGGAAGCGTGCGGGCTCGGCTGCCCACTCGCGCAGCGCGTCGCGGCCCGCGTCGGTGAGCGTGTAGTGCGTGCGGGCGCGCGTTCGGCCGGGGCGCTTCTCGGCGCGCAGGTAGCCGAGCTTCTCGAGCCGCTTGGGCTCGGCGTAGTACTGGCTCTCGGCCGCCGACCAGTACACGCGCCCCTGCCGGGCCATCCGGACGAGATCGTGCGGGCCGGCCCCGCCTCGGCCGACGAGGGTGAGCACGACGTAGGAGAACGAGGTGAGATCGGTTGACATAGCTCTGATTCGGAGCTATAAACTCCGAAACAGAGTTTAGCACGGAGGTTCGGACACCATGAGCACCATCACAGAGACGCGGTCGATCTGGTTTGTCGACTCATACGGCCGGGTGATCGTCTCGGCCGACGAGAGCGAGGGCCGACTGTCGGTCGTCGAGGTGTCGGGGGCGCCCACACCTACCGGGTCGAGAGCGACGGAGCCCGCTGGCTCGCCATCGGGTCGCCGGGCGGCCTCGACCGCTACTTCGCGGCGATCGGGCGGCCGGCTGAGTCCGACGGGCTGCCGCCGGCCGCGACCGCGCCCGACCTCGAGGCCGCCGCGGCGCTCGAACGCGAGACCGGCTTCAGGATCGACCTGCTCGGGCCGCCCGGCGCGCTTCCCTCGGGGCTCTAGGCGGTCGTCTTCTCGGCGTGCCCGCCGAACTGCTTTCGCAGGGCCGACAGGAGCTTGTTGGCGTAGGCGCCCTCGTCTCGCGAGCTGAACCGCTCGAAGAGGGAGGCCGTGAGCACATAGGCGGGCACGCCCTCCTCGACGGCGGCGAGCGCGGTCCAGCGGCCCTCGCCGGAGTCCGACACGCGGCCGGAGTAGCCCGCGAGATCGGGATCCTCGAGGAGCGCCGCCGCCGTCAGGTCGAGCAGCCACGATCCGACCACCGACCCTCGCCGCCACACCTCGGCGACGTCGGCCGTGTCGATCGTGTACCGGTAGAACTCCGGCGTCGCCAGCGGCGCCGTCTCGGCGTCGCTCGTGTGCTCGCGCACGCCGACGTCGGCGTTCCGCAGGATGTCGAGGCCCTCGGCGTAGGCGGCCATGATCCCGTACTCGATCCCGTTGTGAACCATCTTCACGAAGTGGCCGGCGCCGTTCGAGCCGCAGTGCAGGTAGCCGTGCTCGGCGGTCGACGCGCCGGCCCGGTCGCGGCCGGGTGTGCGCGGGGCGGCGTCGATGCCGGGGGCGAGGGTCGCGAAGAACGGGTCGAGGTGCGAGACGACGTCGTCCTCGCCGCCCACCATGAGGCAGAACCCGCGCTCGAGGCCGAAGACGCCGCCGGACGTGCCGACGTCGACGTAGTGGATGCCGCGCTCCTTGAGCTGGGCCGCCTTCGCGATGTCGTCGCGGTAGTACGAGTTCCCGCCGTCGATCACGATGTCGCCCGGCTCCATGGTCGCTGCGACCTGGTCGACGACCGCGCCCGTGACGCCGGCGGGCACCATCACCCACGCGGCCCGGGGCGGCCGGAGCTTCGCCACCATGTCCTCGATCGACGAGGAGGACACGGCCCCCTCGGACTCGAGCTGCGCGACCGCCTCCGGGCTCACGTCCGAGACGACGACCTCGTGCCCGTCGCGCATCAGCCTGCGCGTCAGGTTGGCGCCCATGCGCCCCAGTCCAACCATGCCGAGCTGCATCGCGTGTCCTTTCACTTGAGCCGGCGGTAGCGCCGGATGAGCGTGTTCGTGGACGAGTCGTGCTGGAGGTCGGGCTCAGGTCCGCTCTCGAGCTCCGCACCGATGGCCTTGGCGAGCACCTTGCCGAGCTCCACGCCCCACTGGTCAAACGAGTCGATGCCCCAGATCACACCCTGCGTGAACACGCTGTGCTCGTAGAGCGCGACCAGCGTGCCGAGAATCTCGGGCGTCAGCTCCTCCGCGAGGATGGTGGTGCTCGGACGGTTGCCTGCGAACGTCTTGTGGGGCACGAGCTCGTCGGGCGCGCCGTCGGCCCGCACCTGCTCCGGCGTGCGCCCGAAGGCGAGGGCCTCGGTCTGGGCGAACACGTTGGCGACCAGCAGGTCGTGGTGGTCGCCCAGGGGGTTGAGCGACCTGGCGAAGGCGATGAAGTCGCAGGGCACGAGCGGCGTCCCCTGGTGGATCAGCTGGTAGAAGCTGTGCTGGCCGTTCGTGCCCGGCTCGCCCCAGTACACGGGCCCGGTCGCGTAGTCGACACGCGCGCCGTCGAGCGTCACCGACTTGCCGTTCGACTCCATCGTGAGCTGCTGCAGGTAGGCGGGGAACCGCTTCAGGTACTGGTCGTACGGCAGGACGGCGGTCGAGGTGACGCCGAAGAAGTCGGCATACCAGACCGTGAGGAGCCCCATCAAGACGGGGAGGTTCTCCTCGAACGGCGCGGTGCGGAAGTGCTCGTCCATCGCGTGGAAGCCGGCCAGCAGCCGCCGGAACCCGCCGGGCCCGACGGCGATCATCGTCGAGAGGCCGATCGCCGAGTCCATCGAGTAGCGGCCGCCGACCCAGTCCCAGAAGCCGAACATGTTCTCGGTGTCGATCCCGAACGCGGCCACGGCCTCGGCGTTCGTCGAGACGGCGGCGAAGTGGCGCGCAATCGCCGAGTCGTCGCCGAGGGCGGCGAGCGTCCACTCCCTGGCCGTCGTCGCGTTCCGCATCGTCTCGAGCGTCGTGAACGTCTTGGAGGAGACGATGAAGAGCGTCTCGGCGGGGTCGAGGTCGCGCGTCGCCTCGGCGAAGTCGGTGCCGTCGACGTTCGACACGAACCGGAACGTGAGGTCGCGCCGGGTGTAGTGGCGAAGCGCCTCGTAGGCCATCACGGGCCCGAGATCGGAGCCGCCGATCCCGATGTTGACGACGTTTCGGATCGGGCGGCCCGTGTGGCCCTTCCACTCGCCCGAGCGGATGCGGTCCACGAACGCCGACATGCGGTCGAGCACCTCGTGCACGCCGGGGACGACGTCCTCGCCGTCGACGAGGATCGACGCGGACCTGGGGGCGCGGAGGGCAACGTGCAGCACGGCCCTGCCCTCGGTCTCGTTGATGCGCTCGCCCGCGAACATGGCGTCGATGCGCTCCGCGAGGCCGCGCTCCTGCGCCAGCCGCAGCAGGAGGGCGATCGTCTCGTCGGTCGCCCGGTGCTTGGAGTAGTCGAGGTAGAGCCCGACCGCCTCGGCGGTCATCCGCTCGCCACGCCCTGGGTCGGCGGCGAACAGGTCGCGCAGGTGCGTGTCGCGCATCGCGGCCGCGTGATCCTCGAGCGCCGTCCAGGCCGGGGTCTGCCGCAGAGGCTGCATGTGGGGGGCATTCTGGTCCGGCGGGAGCGCGGGCGCCACCGATTAGGCTTGCGGTCGATGAGCGCGATGCGCGACACGATGGCGACGCAGCCCGCCCTCCTGCGCGAGCTCCTGGCGGACGGCGGGCCGTGCGAGGCGGCGGCCGAGCGGATCCAGGGGAAGCGGGTGCTGCTCGTCGGCACAGGCACGAGCTGGCACGCCGCCAACCAGGGCGCGTGGCTCCTCCGGGCCGCCGGCGCCGAGGCGTGGGCCGTGCAGGCCGTCGACGCGGCCGACCACGGGCCACGGCCCGGAGCCGGCGACGCGCTCCTGCTCCTGAGCCATCGCGGCACCAAGCGCTACACGAACACCGTGCTCGAGCGGGCCAGGGCCGACGGCGCCGAGACCGTCGTCATCTCGGGCCGCGGCGCGCCGGGTGCCGATATCGAGACGAGCGAGCCCGAGCGATCGAGCGCCTTCACTGCCAGCCACCTCGGCGCCCTCATGTGCCTGGCCCAGATCGCCGTCGCTCTCGGGGCGGAGCTCGGCCGGCTCGACCACGTGCCGGAGGCGGTCGCTGCGGTGCTCGACGCGGGCGGCCCGGGCGTCGACCCGCCGGAGCGCCTGCTGGAGTTCGTCGGAGCGGGGCCCAATCAGTGGACGGCCGCCGAGGGCGCGCTCAAGGTGCGCGAGACCGCGTACGTGGCGACCGAGGGGCTCTCGGTCGAGCAGCTCCTGCACGGGCCGTCCGTGGCGCTCCGGGAGGGAGATGCGCTCGTCGCGCTGAACGGCGGCGGCCCCGGCGAGGGCCGGCTGCTCGAGATCGCCCGCCTGGCCGAGACGTGCGGTGCCCGCGTCCACACGATCGCGGCCACCTACCCGTCGGAGCTGCTCTCGATCTTCCCGCTCACGACCGCCGTGCAGCGGATCGCGCTCGACTGCGCCGAGTCGCTCGGGACGAACCCGGACTCGTTCGGGCGTGACCTGCCCGGACGGGCCGACGCGCTCGCCGCGATCGAGCTGTAGCGCTACCCGCGGCGCTGCATGCCGACCAGCGCGACCAGGTAGGCGATGCCGCCCACGGCGCCGAGCTGGGCGTACGGGCTCGGGTCCTCCCCGCGGGCCAGCTGCACCATGACGGCCACGATGATGATCGTGATGACGACGATCCCGGCGAACGCCGTGGCGGCGAGGTCGATGTTCCGGGCTCGCTCGTCCCGGGCCGGCCGGCGCATGATCGCAACGGCGCCGCTTCGGCCCTCGAGCAGCACCAGCACGGCGGCGAAGACGGCCATGATCGCGAACGAGACGAGCCCGCCGGTCGGATCGCCGCCGATCCACTGGGCGGCGAGGAAGACGCCGCCGAGCGCGACCGCGACGCCCGGCATGACCCAGCGGGAGCGGCGGTAGGTGTCCTTAAGCGTCTGCATCGAAGACCTCCTCGACGGAGTGGGAGAAGTGGCGCGCGAGCGAGATCGCAAGCGGCAGCGACGGTGTGTACCGCTCGGTCTCGATGGCGTTGATGGTCTGCCGCGAGACGCCCATGGCGTCGGCGAGCTGACCCTGGGACAGCCCGGCCTCGCCGCGGAGCTCACGGATCCTGTTTCGCATGATGTAAAGCTCGCTTGACACCGCTTGGATGTCAAGCGAGCTTTACACCGACGTACTCACAGCGCGCCCCCCGCCGCGTGCGGCGCGGTCGGATCCACCGCCTCCGCACCTCCCTCGCGGGCCAGGTACTCCTCCGCCAGGAGCGGGTTCTCGCGGGCTCGCTCGACCACCTTGAGGAGGTCCGACATCGACGAGACCTCCTCGACCTGCTCCTTGATGAACCAGTGCATGAACTGCTCGCCGGCGTAGTCGCCGTGCTCGCGCGCAAGCCCGGCGAGGGCGTTGATCTGGTCGGTGACCCGCCGCTCCTGCTCGAGCGCCAGCGCGACCGGCTCGACCGTGTCGCCGAAGGCCGTGCGGGGCGCCTCGACGCCGGGGACGAGCACGTCCTCGCCCGCGTCCAGCAGGTACTGCACCATCATCATGGCGTGGTTTCGCTCCTCGAGCGACTGGCGGTAGAAGTGCGCCGCGAGCCGCGGCAGCGTCTCCGCGTCGTAGTGGACGGCCACCGCCGCGTACTGCTGCGAGGCCCCGAACTCATAGGCGATCTGCTCGTTCAACGCCTTGACGAAGCGGTTGTCGGACATCGGGTCTCCTTGTCGGTCGGCGACGGGTAACCTACTCCGCGTCATGGCCACGGTGCGCGCCATCCACGTCTCGGCCGTGAAGTCGCTGCGGCTCACGGGGGTCGACCGCGCCGAGATCGGGCGAGACGGGATCCCCGGCGACCGCCGCTTCGCGCTCATCGACGGACGGGGTCGCGTCGCCACCCAGCGCGAGATCGGCGCGTTCGCGCAGATCCGGAGCCGCTACGACATCGACACCGGCGAGCTGGCGCTCGTGATGCCGGACGGGACAGAGGTCTCGGCGCGCGTGAACGGCGGACAGCCGGCGGCGATCACGCTCTGGGGCCGCGCCATCGAGGGACGGGCCATCGACGGGCCGTGGTCGGAGGCCGTGTCGGCCGTTGCCGGGCGCCCGCTCACGATGCTCGAGCTCCCGGCCGGGATCCGGGCGCTCGACTCGCACCCCGTGTCGCTCCTCTCGGAGGCGTCGGCGGCCGAGGTGGGCCGGCGCGGAGGCGTCGACGGCCTCGACCCGCGCCGCTTCCGGCCCACCCTCCTCATCGACGGCCTCGGCCCGCACGAGGAGGACGCGTGGGTGGGCCGAGCCGTGCGCGCCGGGGACGCGCTCCTCACCGTCGTCAGGCTCGACCCGCGCTGCGCGCTCACCACGCGCCACCCGGAGACCGGCGAGCGCGACGCCGACACGCTGCGCTGGCTGGCCTCGTACCGCCGCGCCGACGACGGCGAGGTGTACTGCGGCCTCTACGCCGACGTCGTCGAGCCCGGAACGGTCCGCGTCGGCGACACGGTCGGACCGCTCGAGGAAGCCCGGTGACCGTCGCGGCCTTCCGAAACCACCTGCCTGTGAAGATCCGGTTCGGCGAGGGCGTCGCTTCAGACCTCTCGGCGGTGCTTGCCGACGAGGGGGCGACCCGGCCGCTGATCGTGATCGACCAGGGCTTGGAGGGCCTCGTGCCGGAGGTCGCGGCCGCGATCGCACCCCTGACCGGAGCCGAGCGCTTCGAGAAGGAACCGGGCGAGCCGACGGTGACGCTCGTCGAGGCGACTGCGGCGCGGCTCTCGGACACCGGCTGCGACGCCGTCGTCGCGATCGGCGGCGGATCGGCGATGGACACCGCCAAGGCCGCCCGGCTCGTCGCCGGCCAGGGCGAGCGCTACCTGCGCTTTGCCCGCGGCGAGGTGGCGTACACCCCGCCCGCGATCCCGCTCGTGTGCGTCCCGACGACAGCCGGCACCGGCTCGGAGGTCTCGGGAGGCGCCGTCATCACCGACGACTCGACCCACACGAAGGCCGGCATCGCCAACCCGTTCCTGCGCGCCCAGCACGCACTCGTCGACCCCGTGCTCACGTGGGGGCTCCCGCCCGGGATCACCGCGATGACGGGGATCGACGCGCTGGCGCAGGCCATCGCCGCCGTCGTCGTGAGGGCGGCGACGCCCGTGGGCGACGGGATCGCGCTCGAGGCGACGCGGCTGGCCGGCGGCGCGCTCGTCCGCGCCGTCCGCGACGGCTCCGATCACGACGCGCGCTCCGACATGGCCTGCGCGAGCCTCCTCGCCGGCCTCGCGATGAACATCTCCGACTGCGGCGCCGAGCACTCGCTCGGCCAGGCCATCGGCGGCATGTTCGGCCTCCCGCACGGCCTCACGATCGCGCTCGTCCTCGCCGAGACGATGGACCGCGACCGCAGGTTCGTCCCCGAGCGCTTCGAGCGCATCGCCGACGCGCTCGGCGAGCCGCAGGACGGGTCGAAGGACGGATCGCGGGCCATCCGGGCGGTCACGCGGATCCTGAACGATCTCGAATTCGACACGCTCGCAGCGGTGGGCGTGCGCGAGGAGCACCTCGACGAGCTCACCGAGAAGGCGCTCGCCGACTACTTCATCAGCATCGCGCCCGAGCCGTGGTCGGCGGTCGAGGTGCGGGCGGCATACGCGCAGGGGCTGGCGCTCGGTGCACGTCGTTAGCGCCCCCTTCCGCCGGGTCAAAGACGCGCTCGGACGGCTCCTCGATCGAATCGGCAAGCGGCTCCAGCCGGCGCTGATCCGGTGGGAGGGCCTGTCGGGGCCGGTTCAGCTGGTCATCGCCTTCCCGATCACCACCATCGCCGTCTTCCTCCTGCATCTGGCGTTCCTCAACCTCTCGGTGACGCGCTCGTTCTTCTACGGTGTGTTCTGGGCCATCCCCGCCACGGCGGCCGTCGTGATCGCGACGAAGACCGAGGCGGCAAAGCGACGACACGGAGGTTCTCATGGCGGCGACTGACATCCCCGGTGAGCGCGGCGCACGGGTCTCCCTGGATGGTGCCGTCGCGGTCGTGACGGGCGCGACGGCGGGCATCGGCGCGGCGACGGCCCGGGCGCTGCACGATCGCGGCGCGCGCGTGGTCATCGCTGCCCGGCGGGCCGACCGGCTCGAGGAGCTCGCAGCCGAGATCGACGGCCTGGCCGTCCAGTGCGACGTCGGCGACTGGGACCAGGTGCAGGCGCTCGTCGCCAGGGCGGTCGAGTGGGGCGGGCGGATCGACGTGATGGTGAACAACGCCGGCATGGGATCGTTCGGCAGGCTGCACGAGGCCGACCCGGCCGCGGCGGCCGCGATGGTGCGCGTGAACATCATGGGCGTGATCCACGGCATCCGGGCCGCCGGCGCGCGGATGGCGAAGCAGGGCTCCGGCGGGATCGTGAACGTGTCGTCGATCGTCGGCGAGTTCCCCGACCCGGGCGGTGGGGCGTACGCGGCGACCAAGGCCGCCGTCGACCTGCTGACGCGCACGGCCTACCGCGAGCTGCGCGACGAGGGCGTGCACGTCGTCCTCGTGAAGCCGGCCCTCACCGACACCGAGTTCTCGTCGGTCGCCCGCGGAACGGGGCGCCGGATGGGCGGCGACCCGCCCGAGAAGGTGGCGCGCTGGATCTGCGACGCGCTCGAGTCGGGCTCGGCCAACGTCGGATACCGCTGAAACCCCGCGCGCCGCCTACACTTCGGTCGTGGCCACTGTCAGCGCACCCGCCGAGCTCTTCTTCACTCCCGACCCGGAGGCGAACCGGCTCATCGCGAGCGATCCCAACGCGCTCCTGATCGGGTTCGCGCTCGACCAGCAGGTGACCGTGCAGAAGGCCTTCTCGGGGCCGCTCGAGCTGAAGCGCCGGCTCGGGCATCTCGACCCCGCGCGCATCGCCGCGACGCCGCCGGAGGACCTGGCCGAGGCCTTCCGCACCCGGCCGGCCATCCACCGCTTCCCGGGCGCCATGGCCGAGCGCGTGCAGAAGCTGTGCGCGACGATCGCCTCGGACTACGACGGCGACGGCGGCCGCGTGTGGACAGAGGCGGCGTCGGGCGCCGACCTGCGGAAGCGACTCGGTGCCCTCCCGGGCATCGGCGACATGAAGGTGCGCGCGCTCATCGCCGTCGTCGTCAAGCGCTACGGGGTCGAGCCGCCCGGCTATGAGGACGTCCTCCCCGGCCATCCGACGCTCGGCGACGTCGACTCGCCCGAGGCGCTCGACGCCTACCAGGCCGCAAAGCGCGCCTACAAGGCGTCGCGGCGGGCTGCCAAGACGTGATCGTCGAGAAGAGCATGCACTCCGGGTGGCTCTCGAACAGCTACCTGGTCGGGGATCACGAGGGCGGGACGGGTGTGCTGATCGACGCCGGCGGCCCCGTGATGCCACTCATCGAGGCTGTCGGCCGTCACAACCTCACCGTGTCGCATCTGCTCGTCACCCACGCCGACCCTGACCACATCGCCGAGGCGGACACGTACACCGGCCGCTTCGACCTCCAGGTGCTCGCCCACCCGCTCGAGGCCGACCGCATGACCCGCGTCGACGGCACCCTCGCCGACGGCGACGAGGTGGTCGCCGGCGACCTCAGGATCACCGCGCTCCTCACTCCCGGCCACAGCCCGGGGCACCTGTCGTTCCTCGTGAACGGCACCGACTGCTTCACGGCCGACGTCCTCTTCCACGGCACGGTCGGCGGCACGATGCGAGACAGCTACGAGAGCCTGCACCACTCGATCATGGACGTCCTCATGAAGCTCCCGCCCGAGACGCGCGTTCACCCGGGCCACACCGATCCGACCACGATCGGGGCGGAGTGGGACGAGAACGTGTTCGTGCGGCTCTGGCGCGGCGTCGACCCGGCCGGCCATGAGCCGTGCACGGTGAACGGCCGGGCCGCGACGCTCGAGCTCTTCGCCCCGGACTACGACGGGGGCCACAAGGGGCTCGTGCAGTGGGAGGACGGAAGCCGCGACGTCGTCCCGGGCAGCCGGGTCGTGAAGGGAGACGGTTCGTGATGGAGAACGACGCCCCGATGACGCCCGCAAGCGGCGCCCGCAAGTTCTCGATGCTCGTCATCACGATCCTGCCCTTCGCCGGGCTGATCGCCGCGGTGACGCTGCTCTGGAACCAGGCGGTCGGCTGGACCGACCTCGTCCTCTTCTTCGGCCTCTACCTGATCTGCGGCTTCGGCATCACGATCGGCTACCACCGCATGCTGACCCACCGAGCGTTCGAGGCGGTCGCGCCGCTCAAGGCGGCGCTGCTCGTGGCGGGCTCGTTCGCCCTGCAGGGCTCGGCCGTTGACTGGGCGATCGACCACCGCACCCACCACGCCCACTCCGACAAGGAGGGCGACCCGCACAGCCCGCACCACGGCTTCGGCCGCGGGCCATGGGGTGCGCTCAAGGGCCTCGTGCACGCCCACATGGGCTGGCTCTTCGGGCACAGCCGCTCCGACCGTGAACGCTACGCCAAGGACCTCCTCCAGGATCGGATGACGATGGCGGTCTCCCGGCTCTTCCCGCTCTGGGCGGTGCTGACGTTCGCCGTGCCGTTCGTCCTCGGCGGCCTGCTCACGATGTCGTGGAAGGGCGCGGTCACCGGCCTCGTGTGGGGCGGCCTGGTGCGCCTCTTCTTCAACCACCACATCACGTGGAGCGTGAACTCGATCTGCCACTTCTTCGGCAAGCGCCCGTTCGCGGCGGGCGACCACTCCACGAACAACTGGGTGCTGGCGCTGCCCTCGCTCGGTGAGTCGTGGCACCACAACCACCACGTATTCCCCACCTCGGCCTTCCACGGGCTCGGCTGGCGGCAGGTCGACCTGTCGGGCTGGATGATCGCCGGCTGGGAGAAGCTCGGCCTGGTGCGGAACGTGCGCAAGCCGACGGTCGAGCAGATCGGCCGCAAGATGGCCGCCTCACCCGGCAGCTGACGGGTCCGTCCTCGCACGCCGCCATGCTCCTCGGGTGCACGGCGACCTGATCCTGCACGGCGACAACCTCGCGCTCATGGCCGACTTCCCGGACGGCGCGTTTCGGATGGTCTACGCCGACCCGCCCTTCAACACCGGCCGGGCGCAGACGCGCTCGACGGTGCGCGTCACGCCCGACGCGGCCGGTGACCGGACCGGGTTCGGCGGCCGCCGCTACCGGACAGAGCTGCTCGAGCGCTCGTCCTACCGCGACAGCTTCGACGACTACCTCGGGTTCCTCGAGCCGCGCCTGCGGGAGATCCGTCGCCTGCTCGACGCCGAGGGGACGCTCTACCTGCACCTCGACCAGCGCGAGGCCCACTACGTGAAGCTCTTGCTCGACGAGGTCTTCGGCCGCGACTCGTTCCTGAACGAGCTGGTGTGGGCCTACGACTACGGCGCCAAGCCGAAGCGACGCTGGCCGGCGAAGCACGACACGATCCTGGTCTACGTGCGCGACCCGGGCCGGTACCTGTTCGACTCCGAGGCAGTCGAGCGCGAGCCGTACATGGCGCCGGGGCTCGTCACGGCCGAGAAGGCGGCCCGGGGAAAGCTCCCGACCGACGTCTGGTGGCACACCATCGTCTCCCCGACCGGGCGGGAGAAGACCGGCTATCCGACCCAGAAGCCGGTCGGGATCGTGCGCCGGATGCTTCAGGCGTCGACCCGCCCGGGCGACCGGGTGCTCGACCCGTTCGCCGGCTCGGGCACGCTCGGCGCCGCCGCAGCGGAGCTCGGCCGGCGCTACGTGCTGATCGACGAGAGCGCGGAGGCCGTCGCGGTCATGCGGGCCCGCCTCAGCGCTCCAGCACCTGAACGCCGTCGCGCGTAGCGACGACCGCCGTCGAGGCGAACCCGAGGAAGAACCCGTGCTCGACGACGCCCGGCACGTCCGAGACGTCCCGCGCCAGCGCGGGCGGGTCGACCCACTCGGCCCGCGTGCAGTGGAGGATGCGGTTGCCCTCATCGGTGACGAACGGGCGGCCGGCGTCGACGCGCAGCTCCGGCTCCCATCCCAGGTCGCGAAGCAGACGCTCCACGACCGGCAGCGCGAACGGGATCACCTCGACCGGGAGCGGCGCCCGCTCGCCGAGCCGGCTCACGAGCTTCGTCTCGTCGGCGACGACCACCATCCGCCGGGCGGCCGACGCGACCACCTTCTCGCGCAGGTGCGCGCCTCCCAGCCCCTTGATCAGGTCGAGCGCCGGGTCGACCTCGTCGGCGCCGTCGATCACGAGGTCGAGCTCGGCGACGTCCTCGAGCGAGAGGAGCGGGATCCCCAGCTCGTCGCACCGCGCGGCCGTCGCAGCGGAGGTGGGCACGCCGGCGATGTCGGCGAGGGCGCCCGAAGCGAGCCGCTCGCCCAGCGCATCGAGCATCTTCGCGGCGGTCGAGCCGCTGCCCAGGCCCAGCCGCATCCCCGAGCGGACGAAGCGGTCGACGGCCGCGGCGCCGGCCTCGGCCTTGAGCGCCTCGAGGTCGGTCACGCGGCCATCGCGTCGGCGACCGCGTCGGCGTCGGTGAGCGGCGCGCGGCAGGCGAACCGCTCGCAGATGTACACGGCCGGGCGCCCGTCGACGAGCCCCTTGCCCTCGAGGAGCGGCACGCCCGCGGCGCCAGTGCCGTCGCCGAACGCATAGACGGCCGTCGGGTGAAAGCCGCGCCGGGCGGCGTCGCGAAGCGCGGCGGTGGCCGCGTCGTCGCGTGGCCCGATGACGGCCACCTCGCGCGGGGCCGACAGGTAGAGGTCGACCGCCGAGAGGAGCTGCCCGAACGCGTGCGGCGCCCGGCGCACCATGTCGAGCGGGATCCGCAGGGCCCCGGCGGCGAGGCTCTCGAGCTCGCGATCGCCGTGGATCCGGCCGAGGCGGATGAGCACGTGAGCCAGGAGCGAGTTCCCCGACGGCGTCGGGTTGTCGTCGAACTCCTTGTGCTGCGCGACGAGCTGCTCGGCGTCGCTCGCCGAGTAGAGAAAGCCGCCGTTCGCTGCGTCCGAGAAGAGCTCGACCGCCTCCCGGGCCAGCTCTTCGGCGCGAGCCAGGTAGCGCGCGTCGCCGGTCGCCGTCGCCAGCTCGAGGTTTCCGTGGGCGACGGCCGCGTAGTCGTCGAGGAACGCCGGGATGCGCGCGTCGCCGTCGCGGTACGAGCGCAGGAGCCGGCCGTCCGGTCGCGTCATGCGCTCGTCGAGGAACGCCGCGCAGGCCCGCGCTGCGTCGAGCAGGTCGTCGCGGCCGAGCCGCCAGGCGCCCTGGGCGAGCGCCGCCAGCGCGAGGCCGTTCCAGGCGGCGATCGCCTTGTCGTCACGGGCCGGCTGCGGCCGGGCGTCGCGCGCCTCGAGCATCCGGGCCTGGATGCCGGCGAGGTCCGGCGGAGGCTCGCCCGAGATGCGAGGCACCGTCGCGCCCTCGAAGTTCCCCGCGGCGGTGACGCCGTAGTACGCCGCCGCCCGCTCGGCGTCCTCGGGACCGAGCACGCGCTCCAGATCGGCCGGAGTCCAGACGTAGGTCGAGCCCTCGACGCCGTCCGTGTCGGCGTCCTGCGCGGACGCGAACCCACCCTCGGGAAGCCGCATCTCGCGCAGCAGGTAGTCGAGCGTCCCCTCGGCCACGTCGCGGTAGCGCGGCTCGCCGGTCGCGGCCCAGGCCTCGAGGTAGGCCGTCGCGAGCTGGGCGTTGTCGTAGAGCATCTTCTCGAAGTGCGGCACCAGCCAGACCCGGTCGACGGCGTAGCGGTGAAAGCCGCCGCCGACGAGGTCGTGCATGCCGCCGAGCGACATGGCATCGAGGGTGGCGCGGGCCATGGCCAGGGCGTCCCCGTCGCCGGTGCGGGCGTGAAGGCGGAGCAGGAACCCGATGGCGGCCGACGGCGGGAACTTCGGCGCGGCCCCGAACCCGCCCCACTCGGCGTCGAAGGCGTAGTTCAGCGCCGGCATCGCGCCGGTCAGGAGCTCGTCGGTGAGCGGGTCGTCGGAGGCAGCCTGCTGCGCGGCGGCGCCGAGAGCCGACGTCAGCCGCTCGGCCAGGCCCGTGACGTCGTCACGGCGCGTCTTCCAGATGTCGTCGATCGCAGCGAGCACCTGGCGGAACGCCGGCATGTTCATCCGCGGCTCGGGCGGGAAGTACGTGCCGCCGTAGAACGGGCGGCCGTCGGGCATCAGGAACACCGTCATCGGCCAGCCGCCGTGGCCGGTCATCGACACGACCGCGTTCATGTAGACCGCGTCGAGGTCCGGGCGCTCCTCGCGGTCGACCTTGACGTTCACGAAGAGCCGGTTCATGAGCGCGGCCGTCTCGGAGTCCTCGAACGACTCGTGGGCCATGACGTGGCACCAGTGGCAGGCCGAGTAGCCGATCGAGAGCAGGATCGGCTTGTCCTCGCCCCGCGCCCGCTCCAGCGCCTCGGAGCCCCAGGGATACCACTCGACGGGGTTCTGGGCGTGCTGGAGGAGGTACGGGCTGGTCTCCCCCGCCAGGCGGTTCACGCGGGGGAGTGTAGTGGGTCGTCTGGCGGCGTTGCTGGCGTCGATGGCGTGCGAAAAGCAAGCGATGCAAGGACGCAGGGAGCGTCAATAGTGGTTGAACTATTGGTGCGACCGAGGACGTAGCAGCGCGCCGCTTTGCAGCCGCCAGAACGCGGCGAACGTCGCCGGACGATCCACTAGTCAGGCTGTCCGGAGCGTCTCGCCCGGGTCGGCAACCCGATCGGCGATCGAGCGCACCGGGGCGCGCTCGAAGACGCCGGCCGCGGCCCTGACGCACGTGCCGGTGTCGGCGAAGAGCACGTCCAGGTTGACGCCGAACGCAACCGCGAGCGCGTGCGCCGTTCGCGAGCGCGGCTCCGAGCGGCCGTGCAGGATGTTCCAAAGGCCCTGAGGCGAGAGGCCGAGATAGCGCGCCAGATCCTGCTGGCTCACGTCGTGCAGCCCCAGAAGGTGGCGCAGATTGCGTCCCAGTCGACCGTGTTCCACGTCCCGTTCCTTTCCGCGGGCCCGGCGTGAGCGCTTCCCGTCGGTTGAGGTTTGACACGTCACGGCATCAATCGTACCCTATTCTCAAGTTTGTCGATAGACAAAGGAGAGAAGTTGAACCGGCTTCAAGTAGAGACAACTGCTGTGGAACCGCGCGAAACCGCGGCCGAATCAGCAACCACGGAAGGGAGAACGGGTCGATGACGACAGGTCGTGCAAAACTCGGAGCCCTGGCCGCGAGCGTGGTCATGCTTGCCGCCGCGGCCGCGTGCGGCGGAAGCAGCGCCGCCGGCACTGGCGGGGGAGGTGGCGGCGGCCCCTGCAAGCCGGCCGACAGCCCGGTGATCACGCTTGCGGCGTACAGCAACCCCTATGACGCCTACGGCAAGCTCACGTCGACGTTCGCGTCTGACTGGAAGGACAAGCACGACGGTCAGAGCCTGATCTTCCAGATGTCGTTCGGCGGGAGCACGACGCAGGCCCAGAACATCGTGAACGGGTTCCCGGCGGACGTCTACGCGTCCTCGACGGCGACCGACGTCGAGTCGGTGCAGGCCGCCAAGCTGATCACGAACGACTGGAAGAACGCCCCGGACCACTCGATCGTGGCGACCTCGGTCGTCGGCTTCATGGTCCGCCCGGGGAACCCGAAGGGGATCCACAACTGGGGCGACCTCACAAAGCCCGGGATTCAGATCCTCACTCCCGACCCGGCCCAGAGCGGCGGCGCGAGGTGGAACATCGTCGCGGCGTACGGCGCGGCCATGCGGGGCCAGGTGCCGGGCTACAAGGCCAACGATCCCGCGGACGCAGAGCGGCTGCTCGAGGGCATCTTCAAGAACGTGACGGTGCTCGACAAGAGCGCGAACGACTCGTTCAAGAACTTCGAGTCCGGTAACGGCGACGTCGCCATCACCTACGAGAACCAGGCGCTCGCAGGGATCGCCGCCGGCAGCGAGGATCAGTTCGTGATCCCGCCCTCGACGGTCTCGATCCAGACCCCCACGGTGGTGGTCGACAGGAACGCCGACGATCACTGCGTCGCACCGATCGTGGACGCGTTCGTGAAGTACCTGCACACCCCGGATGCCCAGGACGTCTTCCAGTCCGTCGGCTACCAGCGCCCGATCGACGTCGCCGAGGCGGCGAAGGGCTCGGACGGGTACCCGCCGATCCACGACCTGTTCACCACCGACGATCTCGGCGGTTGGGACAAGATCGTGAGCTCGACGGTGTTCGGCCCGAACGGCGCGTTCACCAAGGCCTTCCAGGCCGCGAAGGGGTAACGCGTCATGGCCCAGGCGACCATCGACAGCGGAAGGAGGTGGCCGCGTGGCCGCGCCCGGCGAACGCCGGGCGCGGCCCTGGGCCGGTGGTCGCTGCGCGGAGCGGCGCTGCTCTACCTGGGCCTCTTCATCCTGCTCCCCGTCGCAGCGATTCTCGAGCGCGGGTTCGGCGACGGCCTGACCAGTCTCACCGACGCGCTCAACTCATTCGGAGCCAAGAACGCGATCGAGCTGACGCTGATCATGGCCACGCTCACGGCAATCATCAACGGCGTCTTCGGAACCTTGCTCGCGTACGTCCTCGTTCGGATTCGATTCCCGGGACGGAGTCTCGTCTCAACGATCGTCGACCTGCCGTTCGCAGTGCCGACGCTCGTCGCCGGCGTCATGTTGGTAGCCCTGTACGGGCCCAACTCGGTCGTCGGCGGATGGTTCGAGGACCACGGGATCCACATCATCTTCGCCCGCCTCGGAATCCTGCTTGCACTGCTCTTCGTGACGCTTCCGCTGGTGGTGCGCAGCGTGCAGCCTGTGCTCTTGGAGCTCGACATGGCTGAGGAGGAGGCGGCGCGAGTCCTGGGAGCCGGCGGTTGGACGACCTTCCGCAGAGTTGTGTTCCCGGCGCTGCGTGCAGCCATCGCGGCCGGTGCGCTCCTGGCGTTCGCCAGGAGCCTCGGCGAATTCGGCGCCATCGTCTTCGTCTCGGGCAACATCCCCAACCAGACGCTCACCGCCCCGGTGCTCATCACTCAGCTGCTCAACCCGACCACGTATGGGGCAGGCGGGGGGCCTGACGAGGCCGCCGCCGTCTCCGCACTGCTCTTCGGCCTCTCGGCGGTCGTGGTGCTCGTGACTGAGCGGTTCGTGTCACGCCGCTCCGTGGGGGCCTCGGCATGACCGCCCAAGTACACACGACCAACGCGCGCAGAGGGCGCGTGCAACGGTCCCTCATGGTCGCCGTCGCGCTGTTGTACGTCGCCGTCCTGCTCGTGGCGCCCCTCGCAGGCATCACCTACTACGGGCTCAAGTCCGGGTTGGGGCCGATCGGGGACACGTTCCGCCAATCGGACATCCAGCACGCCTTCTATCTGACGTTCGTCATCATGCTGGTCACCGTCATCGTGAACAGCGTGTTCGGCGTCATCGTGGCGCTCGTGTTGACCCGCGACCACTTTCCGGGCAAGAGACTGGTCTCCGCGCTGGTCGACCTTCCACTCGCCGTCTCGCCGGTGATCGTCGGACTCATGGCCGTCCTCTTGTTCGGCCGCGGCGGGTGGTTCGAATCGTTCTTTGCAGCCCAGGGGATTCAGGTCATCTTCGCGCTGCCGTCGATGATCCTCGTGACGATCTTCATCTCGATCCCGTTCGTGATCCGAGAGGTCGTGCCGGTGCTCGAGGAGCTCGGCACCGAGGAGGAGCAGGCCGCCTGGACGCTCGGGGCCTCGAAGCTGCAGACGTTCTTCCGAGTGACGCTGCCGAACATCCGGTGGGGGTTGCTCTACGGCATCGCGCTCTCGGCGGCTCGGGCCATCGGTGAGGTCGGCGCGGTACTCATCGTCAGCGGTTCGCTCCAGGGACAGACCGAAACCGCGACGCTGTACATCCTGCGAGCGTTCGACCAGTACCAGGAGCAGCAGGGCTACATCGTGGCGCTGACCCTGGCGGCGTTCTCGATCGTTCTGCTGATCGGGATCGAAACGTTCAAACGCAAGAGCACGAGGGAGGCACGCTAGATGGCGGGCAGCATCGAGGTCCGAGGTCTTACGAAGTCGTTCGGTGGGTTCCAAGCCGTTCACGACGTGAGCTTCTCGGCAGCAGAAGGAACCATCACAGCTCTGCTGGGACCGAGCGGTTCCGGAAAGAGCACCGTCCTGCGGATGATCGCCGGGCTGGAGCAACCGGACTCCGGAAGCGTGTGGGTCTCGGGAGAGGAGTTGACGGACGCCAGCGTCCAGGATCGCCGCCTCGGATTCGTCTTCCAGCACTACGCCCTGTTCCGCCACATGACCGTGCGCCGGAACGTCGCCTTCGGCCTTTCGGTCCGCCGCGTCGACAAGACGGCACAGCGTCAGCGGGTCGACGAGCTGCTGGAATTGGTGGGGCTGGCGCCCTTCGCCCACCGATACCCGGATCAGCTCTCGGGCGGCCAGCGCCAGCGGGTGGCGCTTGCCCGAGCCCTGGCGCCTCGGCCCCAGGTCCTGCTGCTGGACGAACCGTTCGGAGCACTGGACGCCCGCGTCCGCCAGGAGCTCCGCGACTGGCTCGACGGCCTCCACCGCGAGCTCGGCGTCACCAGCCTCTTCGTGACGCACGACCAGGAGGAGGCCCTCGAGCTCGCCAATGAGGTCGTCGTCATGAACCATGGCAAGGTCGAGCAGGTCGGAGCGGCGGATCAGATCTACAACCAGCCGGCCACGCCGTTCGTGGCCGCGTTCGTCGGATCCTCGAACGTGCTCCGTGGCACCGTATGGGAGCGGTATGTCCACTTCGGCCGCTCCGCAGTGGCCGGGGCCCACCACATCCCCGACGGCCGCGAGGCCGTGGCCTACATCCGGCCCCACGACGTCGAAGTCACGGCCGCGCTCGGAGAGATGTCCTTCCCGATCGCCGTCGAACGACGCACGGACATGGGGTGGACGGCCAAGCTCTACCTGCGGCTGGAGGACGGGCAGCCGCTGGTGGCGCAGCTTCCCAACGAAGAGATCGAAGGTGTCACTCCGGGCCAGCGCCTCTACGCGAACCTGCGGAACCCGAAGGTCTTTGCCGACGATCGCGTGGCGACGCCGTCCGATGCCAACGCCGAGCCGGCGCCGCACGCGAATGAAACCGACGAGGACGCCGACGATCCGGCCGAACGCTCCGAGCTCACGTCGGCGCGGCCGGCGTGATTCGGCCCGACGGGCTCCGGTTCGGACCTGACCCCGTCGGGCCTGCCCCAACGCCCCACGCAACCGCTCGCAGGGCCGCCGCCGCGCTCGTGCTTGCGGTGGCGATGCCCGCGCCGCCGCTGCTTGCGATCACAGTGGGCCTGCAGGAACACCAGGCGCTTCCGGTGTTCTACGCGAGTGTCGCCGTTCTCCTGGCGGCAGCCGCCGGCCTTGGATCCACGGCGGTCCCCGGGCAAGACCGAGGCTGGGTGGTCGAACGAATCGCCGTAACGGCCGTCGTCGCATGGGCGGCCGGCCTCGATGCGGCCATCCTCGAGCGCGCGTTCGTGACGGCACACACCGGCGCCCACGTAACGAGCTTCGCCGTAGCCACGGTCGTCTACCTGGTGGGCAGCGCCTGGGCATTCACCGATCTCAGGCACTTCGACGGGAACTGGATCATGACGAGCGTCGCCGCAACCGCCGTCTGGCTCGCCGTGCTCGCCGCCTCGTAGCGCACGGGCCGTCGGCCTCGACGATCCCTACGCAGCTACCTGGCGGATCTGGTGGACGGCCACCATCACCATCGAGCTGTCGTCGGGCGGTGCGGTGGTCACGTTCTCCATCATCCGCGACAGCCGGTCGTACGGATCCGAGCGGGCGTTCAGGTACGCATCGACGGCGTCGTCGATCGAGCCGTTCTGCGACTCTGCGATCACGCGCTCCACGATCTGCCGCCGCAGGAGGCGCAGGTCGTCGAGGAGCGTGTCCCAGGCCATCCGCTGCCACCGGTCCTCGGCGGGCAGGGCGGCCGCCCGGGCCTCGACCAGATCGAGATACAGGCGCTCGCCGACGCTGAAGAAGGCCCGCGTCACCACGGGAATCGAGCGGCCGGTGTCCTGGGAGACGGAGATGATGTCGGGGGCGTAGACGAGCGCCGGCACGACCGCCCCGAACCGCGCGGGCGCGTCGGGGACGTCCTGCTCCAGGAGCTCCTCGAGCCGGCCGTCGGTCGCCACTCTCCACGCGTCGGTGGCCGAGTCCGAAAGCGTCTGCACGAGCTCCGCGAACGCGGGCCGGCCCCGCCCGACCTCCTCGGTCAGATCGATGTCGTGGACGTGCTGGAGGTACCACCGCGCGAGCTGCTCGACCATCGAGTCGACGCCGTTCATCAGGCTGGCCTGGACGTCGCCCGGGACGACCGCGTCGAGCTGCTCGACCGCATCCCACGGGTCGCGGGCCGCGCTCACGTCGCGCGCCACCATGAACGCCCGCGCGACCTCCTCCGCCGTCGCACCGGTCTCCGCGGCCATCCGGGGGACGAACGTGATCCCCATCGAGTTGATGACGTCGTTCGTCACGATGGTGGCGATGATCTCGCGGCGCAGCGGATGATTCAGAAGCAGATCGCCGAACCGCTCCACCACGAGCGGAGGGAAGTACTCCGCGAGCGCCGACACGAGGTACGGGTCGTCGGGCAGCGACGACTCGAACACCTGGTCGCGAAGCAGGCGCTTGGCATACGCGAGGAGCACGCACAGCTCCGGGCGGGTCATCCCGTGGCCGGCGCTGATCCGCTCGGCCATGAGATCGCTTGACGGCAGCGCCTCCAGCTGCCGCTCGAGCAGGTTTCGGGACTCGAGCTCGACCATGAGATCCTCGAAGGCCTCCATCCGCCGCGGCGAGATCGCCGACTCCTGGCTCAGGACCTGGACCTGGAGGTAGTTGTCGTAGAGCACGAGCCGGACCACGTCGTCGGCGACCTTGTGCAGGATCTCGTTTCGGCCCTCGAGGGTGAGCTCGCCGCGCTCGATCGCGATCGCGAGCAGGATCTTCAGGTTGACCTCGTGGTCGGAGCAGTCGACACCGCCGGAATTGTCGATCGCATCGGTGTTGATCAGCCCGCCGCCGTGGGCGTACTCGATCCGGCCGCGCTGGGTGAAGCCCAGGTTCCCGCCCTCGCCGACGACGGTGCAGCGCAGGTCGCGGCCGTCGACGCGGACGGCGTCGTTGGCGCGGTCGTCGACCTCGGCGTGCGTCTCGGCAGACGCCTTCACATAGGTGCCGATGCCGCCGTTCCAGAGCAGGTCGACCGGCGCCTGGAGGATCGCCCGGATCAGGTCGACCGGTGGCAGCGCAGGGCTGTCGATCCCGAGCACCGCCTGGGCCTCGGGCGAGATCGGGATCGACTTCGCGCTTCGCGGCCACACGCCCCCACCCTCGGAGATCACCGACCGGTCGTAGTCGTCCCAGGACGTCCCCGTGGCATCGAAGAGCCGGCGCCGCTCGGCGTACGCCGCCGCAGCGTCGGGCGACGGGTCGAGGAACACGTGCCGGTGGTCGAAGGCCCCCACGAGCTCCAGGTGCTGTGAGAGCAGCATGCCGTTCCCGAACACGTCGCCCGACATGTCGCCGATGCCGACAGCGGTGACGCGCTCGGTCCCCACGTCGCGGCCCAGCTCGCGGAAGTGCCGCTTCACGCTCTCCCAGGCACCCTTGGCCGTGATCCCGAGCGCCTTGTGGTCGTAGCCGGCCGAGCCGCCCGACGCGAATGCATCGCCGAGCCAGAACCCGTACTCCTGCGACACCTCGTTGGCCGTATCGGACAGGTGAGCCGTGCCCTTGTCGGCCGCAACCACCAGGTAGGCGTCGTCGCCGTCGAGCACGCGCACGCCCTCGGGATGGACGACCTGGCCACCGACGATGTTGTCGGTGATGTCGAGAAGGCCGCGCATCAGCGTGATGTACTGACGCCGCTCCTCCTGCATGAGCCCCGCGCGGTCGAGCGGCGGGCGCTTGAGCACGAACCCGCCCTTCGCCCCAACCGGGACGATCACCGCGTTCTTCACCATCTGCGCCTTCATGAGGCCGAGGATCTCGGTGCGGTAGTCCTCGAGCCGGTCCGACCAGCGGATGCCGCCGCGCGCCACCGTCCCGCCGCGGAGGTGCACGCCGGCCATCTCGGTCGAGAACACGAAGATCTCCCACAGCGGCACGGGCTTGGGCATGCCCGGCACGTCGGCGCAGGACAGCTTGAACGACAGGTGGTCGCGGTCGGGCAGGTACGCGCTCGTGCGCACGGTCGCCATCATCATGCCCAGGTACCCGCGCAGGATGCGATCGTCGTCGAGGCTCTGCACGGCGTCCAGGTCGGCCTCGATCTCGTCGACGAGATCGTCCTCGGCCGCCACGTCCCTGGGGCCGGCCGGGTCGAAGCGGAGCTCGAAGAGCCGCACCAGCTTGCGTGAGATGTCGGCGTTCCGAACGAGGCAGTCGTTCTGGTAGCGCGAGGTGAAGGTCGCACCGAGCAGCTGGCGGTACTCCCGGTAGGCGCGCAGGATCGTGACCTGCCGCCAGTCGAGCTCGCCCGTGACGACGAGCCGGTTCAGCCAGTCCGACCCGGCCCTGCCCTCCCAGACCGCACCGACCGTGTCGGCGACGATGTCCGCCATTCGATCGAGGCCGAGCTGCTTGCCCGCCGGCCCGAGCACGCCGAAGTCGTGCAGGTAGCGGCCGTCCTCGCCGGTTCCGACGAGGCGGGTCGGCACCTCCTCGACGACGGTGAGGCCGAGCTGCTCGAGGAGCGGCAGGAGGTCGGTCAGCGGCGCCTTGCCGCCCGTCTTGTAGAGCTTGAGGCGGGTCAGCGGCTCGGCGGTCCCCTGCTCGTTCTGAAGCGCCACGACGTAGGGCCGGTCGGGGCCGAGCAACTCGAACTGCTCGACGTCGAACGTCGCCTGGTAGATCTGCGCCGCGGACTTGTAGTAGTCGGGGAAGCGGGCCGCGTACCGGCGCGCGAGCTCGTGCCCGCGGCCCGCTCCCATCGTGGCGACGAGGGCGTCCGACAGCGAGTCGTCCCAGCTCCGGGCTGCGGCGGCCACCTCCTGCTGGAGCTCCGCCATCGGCTGGTCGGGGATGTCGCCCGAGGGGACGTGGATGGTGAAGTGAAACCGGGCCGGGTCGGTTGCGAACGAGAGGGTGTAGTCGACGGCGCGCCCGCCGAACCGCAGCTCGAACAGATGCTCGAGCCGGATGCGAAGCTCGGTCGAGACGTGGTCACGCGGGAGGGCGACCACGGCCGCCACCGTCCGCCGCACCGGGTCGCGCCGCAGGAAGAGGCGCACCCCTCCCTCCTCCTGCATCCCGAGGAGTGACATGATCGTCGCTCGGAGCTCGGATGCGGAGGCCGCGAACAGCTCGTCCTTGGGGAAGCTGTCGAAGAGCGCGACGACCGCCTTGTAGTCGTGCGAGCCCGCGATCAGGTCCTCCCACTGCATGATCGACTCGAGCTTTCGCCGGACGAGAGGGATCTGGCGCGCCGACTCGGCGTAGGCCTTCGACGTGAAGAGCCCGATCAGCCGCAGCTCCCCGACGACCTCGCCCCCTGCGTCGACGCGCTTCACGCCGATGTAGTCCATCCGCGCCTTGCGGTGGATGGTCGTCTCGGCGTTCGTCTTCGACACGATCACGAGCGGCCCGCCGAAGATCCGCTCGCGCATCGACTCGTCGAGCTCGGCCACGGGCACCGGCTGCGCGTAGCGGGACCGGGCCTCGTCCGAGAGCAGGCCCAGGCCCGATCCCGGGACGATCCCGGCCGCCGCCTGACCGTCGACCTCCGTGGCCTCGTACTCGCGGTAGCCCAGGTAGATGAAGTTGTCGTCGGTGAGCCAGCTCAGGAACTCGATCGACTCGTGCATCTCGTCGGGCGCGAAGCGCGCGCCCGCGGCCTCGGCGACCTCGATCATCCGCTCGACCCGCTCCACCATCGGCAGGAAGTCGCGAACGGCGAGCCGCAGGCCCGTGAGGCTCCGCCGAAGCGCGTCCTCGACCGCCTCGAGGCCCGCGTCGTCGAGCGTGCGGTCGGTCTGGAAGTGCATGACCGACTCGCGCCTCGGCGCGCCGCGGGCGGGCGTCACCGCCTCGATGGTGCCGTCGGCGGCCCGCTCGACCCCCATCACGGGGTGCAGCACGAGACGCACCTGGCAGCCGAAGTCGTGCAGCTCGGCCGTCACCGTGTCGACCAGGAACGGCGCGTCCTCGACGTTGACGTCGACGACGGAGCCCGACGCCGACCAGCCGTCGCGGTCAGGGTCGGGGTTGAACGCGCGCACGCCAAGCTCGCCGGGCGGGCGGCCGTTCACGAACGCAAAGACGCTCCGCACCTGCGCCGCGAGCTCGGGCACGCGGTGCTCGGCCCGAAGCGGCGGCGGGGCGCGGCGGACGTACGCCCGCACGAACTCGGCCAGCGGGCCGGTCCGCCCAGCGTCGAGCTCGGCCAGGAGCTCGTCGACCAGCGCGGCGCCGCTCTCGTCAGGCTCGGCAACAGCCGGCGCCTGGTGCTCGATGCTCACGAGCGGTGATGGTACCGCAGGGCCTTGCTGCCGTCGGCCGTCCAACGGGCCAGGGAGGGTGTCAAAGCCGTCCTCGCCGTCGCCGGGAGGCTCAGCGCGGGACCGGGTCGAAGCGGTAGCCGACGCCCGGGTGCGTGTGGATGTAGACGTGCGTGCGTGACTGGAGGTCGATCTTCGACCGCAGCTTGCGCACGCACACGTCCACCGAGCGGTCGCGCTTGCGCTGGGGTACGCCCCAGACGCGCTGGCGGAGCTGGTCGCGGGTGAGAACGCGGCCCGCCTCGGCCGTCAGCGCCTGAAGCAGCCTGAACTCGAGCGGCGTGAGCCCGGCGTCCGTGCCGTCCACGAGCACGCGGTGGAGATCGGGGTCGATCTCGAGGCCCGGCATCGAGAGCTTCTCGGGCCGGCCGACCTGGGGGGTGACCCGGCTGCGGCGGAGCACCGCCTCGACGCGCGCGACCAGCTCGCTCATGCCGAACGGCTTGGCGACGTAGTCGTCGGCGCCCATCTTCAGCACCTGCACCTTGTCCTGCTCGGACGCCCGGGCGCTCACGACGATGACCGGGCACTCGGTGCCGCCGGCGCGGAGCTCGCGGAGCACCTGCCAGCCGTCGAGACCGGGGAGCATCAGGTCGAGCACCACCACGTCGGGCCGCTCGAAGCGCGCCTTGCGAAGCGCGCGGTCGCCGTCCTCGACGCACTCCACCGCCATGCCGGCGTGCCGCAGGTGCGCGCCGATCGACCCCGCGATCACGCGGTCGTCCTCGACGACCAGCACCGTCGGCGTCCGGCGGTTGTTGTTCACGATGCGACGCCGGCGGGGACACGCGGAGCCGCGGGCGGGCTCACCGGCGGGATCGCCATGCGCCACGCCTCGCCGACCGCCAGGACGTGCAGCCCGGCGCAGCGGGCCCGTGCGCCCAGGCCGGGATCCTCGAGGATGACGTCGATCATCCGCCCGAGCACCCGCAGGCCCGAGAGGTCGCGGCGGACGAAGACGTCGAGCGCCAGCGCCAGGCCGGCGGCGAGCCGGCGTGGATCGCCGCGCCACCCGTCGGCGGCCACGGCCCGCTCGATGTGGCGGATGTGAAGCGCGGCCTCCTGAACGGCTCGGATGCGGCCGATCTCCTCGGTCGTGGCGTGCGGGCTCCGCAGAAGCGCCGCGGAGGCGTGACGAACGCGGGCGTGCTCGAAGACGGCGCATTCGGGCCGCCCGCCCTCGCCCGCGGCGTTCAGGGCCTGAACGACGACCCGGCCGAAGCGGAGGGCATCCTCCTCGAGCGCCTCGACCTGCTCCTGAAATGTGGTCTCGGTGATCATGCCTCCATGGTGCCCCGGCCGAGCGGCCCCCGGGGTATCGAGGCGGTGCACCGAAGGTGAATTGGTGGAGATCACCCGAACCTGCCGGTGACGTACGCCTCCGTGCGCGAGTCGGACGGCCTGATGAACAGGTCCGCGGTGGGCGCGTACTCGACCAGGATGCCGTTGCGGACGCCGCCGTCCTTCACATCGACGCTGAAGAAGGCGGTCATGTCCGCGACGCGGGCCGCCTGCTGCATGTTGTGCGTGACGATGACGATGGTGTAGTCCCGCTTCAGCTCGCCGACGAGATCCTCGATCCGCTGGGTGGCAATCGGGTCGAGCGCGGAGGCCGGCTCGTCCATCAGCACCACCTCGGGCTCGACGGCGAGCGCGCGGGCGATGCACAGGCGCTGCTGCTGTCCGCCCGAGAGCGCGAGCGCGCTCGCCTTCAGCCGATCCTTCACCTCGTCCCAGAGGGCGGCCTTGTGGAGCGCCTGCTCGATCCGGTCGTCGAGGTGGTCCTTCATGCCGTGCAGCCGAAGCCCGAACGCCACGTTGTCGTAGATCGACTTCGGAAACGGGTTCGGGCGCTGGAACACCATGCCGATCCGGCGACGGACCTCGACGGGGTCGACGGCGGAGCCGTAGAGGTCCTGTCCGTGGTAGGCGATCTTCCCGTCGACCGTGGCGCCGGTGATGAGGTCGTTCATGCGGTTCAGGCTTCGCAAGAGCGTCGTCTTGCCGCAGCCCGACGGGCCGATCAAGGCGGTGACCTGGTAGCGGAAGACGTCCATGGTGACGTCGGAGACGGCCGTCGCCCCTGAGTACGAGACGCTGACGTCCTCCAGCCGCAACACGGGCTCGCGCTCCTCCTCGGGCAGGGGTGTGTGCTGTGCGGCCAGCTCGCCGAGCTTCGCGTGCGACTGGCTCTGGACCGCGTCGGCGCTCGACTGCGTGCCGGCTGCGCGGCGGCAGCCTCCTCGTTCCTGCGCTGCTCGGGTTCGCTCACGGTCGACATATTCGTTGATGGTCGCAGTGAATGCACAACCCCAGGGTTATGCCCCGGTGTCGCTGTGGTGAAGATGCGGAGAAGCGGCTCACGTGACCTGCTCGATCTTACGGCGAGTGCGAAGCGACAGCAGGCGACCCGCGATGCTCCCGATGAGCACGACCGCGACCAGCACGAGAGCGGCCGCCCAGGCCTGCTGCTGCGCGTGCGGGTCGGGCTGCTCGGAGTACGAGAAGATCACCATCGGGATCGACGCCATCGCCTGGCTGGGATCGGTGTTGACCGTCGTGCCCACGAAGATCGACGTCGTGAACAGCAGCGGTGCGGTCTCGCCCGCAGCCCGGGCGACGGCGACGATCGTCGCCGTCACGATCCCGCCCACGGCGGTCGGCAGGATCACCGTCAGCACCGTGCGCGCCCGGGTCGCTCCCAGCGCCATCCCACCCTCGCGCAGGTGCGACGGCACCAGGCGAAGCACCTCCTCGGAGGCACGCGCGACGAGCGGCAGCATCACGATCGAGAGGCCCAGCGAGCCGGCGAACGCGCTCTGGCCCGCGACCGACGACGACCAGCGCGAAGATGAAGACGCCGATCACGATCGTCGGCACCCCCGCGAGCACGTTCAGCGTGAGGCTGATCGTGTCGGCGACCCGCCGCGGGGCGAACTCGGTGTTGAAGATCGCGAGCAGCACACCCGCCGGCAGGGCGATCGCGGTGGCGATGCCCGTGATGATGAGCGTGCCGACGATCGCATTCTTGATCCCGCCGCCTGATCGCCCGAACGGCGCGGCGTTCTGGGTGAAGAAATCGACGTTCAGGGCCGGCATGGCGCGCTTCGCCACTGTGATGATGACGATCGCGAGCGCCGCGGCCGCGAGCAGCGCGGCCGCCGTCGCGAGCGCCTCCATGACCTGGCCGGTGCGCTTGCGCCTCCGAGCGCGCCGCCCGCCGGAGAGCGGATTGGCGGCGGCGCTCATCGGTTCCCCAGCTTTCGCTGGGTCCGGCGCACGATCACCTGGGCGACGAGGTTGGTGACGAGGCTGATCACGAGCAGGATCACCGCGAGGTATGCAAGCGATGCCTTCTGGAGCGACGTCGCGGTGCCCGGGTACTGGGCGGCCAGCCGGCTGGCCATGGTGTCGGCGGGGGCGTAGATGTTCTCCGGACGCGTGAGCGAGCCGCCGATCACCTGGGCCACGGCGATCGCCTCGCCCACCGCGCGTCCGAACCCGAGCATCACGGCGGCAACCAGGCCGCCGCTCACCTGCGGGATCGCGACTCCGCGCACCATCTCCCAGCGTGTCGAGCCGAGCGCCATCGCGCCGTGCTTGAGGTCGTTGGGGACGCTCGTGAAGAGCTCGCGGCTGATCGACGCCACGATCGGCACCACCATGAGCGTCAGGATGAGGCACGCGGGCAAGCAGGCCAACCGGCGAGGGGAACCCGTCCAGGAACGGGATGAAGCCCAGGTGGGCGATCAGGAACGGCTCGACGTGCTCGTTCAGGAACGGCCCCAGCACGAGAATCCCCCAGAGGCCGAGCACCACGCTCGGGATGGCCGCGAGCAGCTCGACCATCGTGCCGACCGGAGTACGCAGCACCCGCGGAGCGAGCTCGCTCAGGAAGAGCCCGATTGCGATCGCCAGAGGCACGGCGATAAGCAGCGCCACGAGCGCGGTGACCAGCGTCCCGAAGATCAGGTCGGCCGCGCCGTACGTGTCCTTGACCGTGTTCCACACACTCGAGGTGAGGAACCCAGACCCGAACTCCTGAATCGAGGGCTTGGCCTGGCGCACGACCTCGACGACGAGGAGCACCATGAGCGCCGCGAGGCCCAAAGCGGCGAGGCCGGCGACGGCCTGGAGGGCGAGGTCGCCGACCCGCCACCGGCGGCGGCCGCTCAGAGGGACGTGGACTGTTGGTGTCTCAGTGGCCATAGTCGGTCGGAGGGGCGGAGGCGCCGGCACCGTGGGAGGGTGGTGCCGGCGCTCCGCCCTGCCGGTTCAGGAGCCGATCTTGGCGATCAGCGCCTGGTCGCTTGCCACGATCGACGACGGCAGCTTCGGATACCCGAGGTCGGGCCCGAACGCCTGGCCCGTCGGCCCGATCGCGTACTGGAGGAACGCCTTCAGCGTCGAGGCCTTGGGCGAGTCCTGCGGCACGATGACGTACGTGAACGTCGCGTCGGGGTACGCGTCCGCAGCAGAGGCGGGCGGATTCACGAGCGAGATCGATCCGTCGGGATTCGTCGTCCCGACCTTGGCCGCCGCGATCACCGACTTCGTGCCCGGCTCCGGGTAGTTGCCGGCGGCGTTCTGGAGCAGCGCGTACTGGAGATCGTTCGCCGTGACGTATGCCAGGTCGACGTATGTCACGGCACCGTCGGTCGCCTGGACGGCTGCCACGACGCCGCTCGAGTGCTCGGCACCCGTACCGGTCGGGAACGGCGGCTGCGTCGACGTGCCGACGCTGTTCGCCCAGTCCGGGCTGACCTTCGTCAGCCAGTCGGTGAACGCGAAGCTCGTCCCCGAGCCATCGCTCCGGTAGACCGGGGTGATGTGCGTGCCGGGGAGGCTGACGCCCGGGTTCAGCTTCGCGATCTCCGGATCGTTCCACGAGGTGATCTTGCCCATGAAGATGTCGGCGATGACGGGGCCGGTCAGATGGATCTTGTTCGGCGAGGCCCTTCACGTTGTACGTGATGGCGACCGCGCCCAGCGACCACGGGATCTGGATGCAGCCCTTGCAGGCCGTGGCCTGATCGGACGAAAGCGGCGCGTCGCTCGCACCGAAGTCGACCGTCCGGGCCGTGATCTGGTCGATGCCGCCTCCGCTCCCGATCGCGCCGTAGGTGATCGTGACGGCGGCGGGGCTCTTGACGTAGTCCGCCTCCCACTGCTGCACGAGCGGCGCTACGAACGTGCTTCCGGCGCCCACGAGCACCTTCGAGTTGCCTGTGCTGCTGCCGCCGCCAGCGGTCTGCGTGACCGTCGTCGTACCACCGCTCGACCCGCAGGCTGCGGCCACCGCGACCATCCCCACTGCGAGCGACATCACAACCGCTCTACGAATTCTCATGCGTAACCTCTCCGTCGTCTTGACCACGATGAGATCGATTGTGCATTCGCTCCTTCCGTCATGGGGTGACGCCCCGGTATACGCTCGGTGAACAAGTGGTGATCGCCGCTTTCCGCAGGATTCCGAGCCGGTACGCTGCCCGCATGACACGCGAGATGTTCGAGAAGGAGCTCACCGAGCTCGGGGTGTTGCTCAACGACGAGGCGCGCCTCTGCCAGCGCATGCTCGACGGCGCTCTCGAGGCGCTGATCCGCCCGGAGTCCGATGCGGCCGACACCGTGATCGCCGGAGACGACGACGTGGATCGGGTGTATCTCCAGGTCGAGCACGGCGTCGAGTCGCTGCTCGCGCGCCAGTCGCCCGTCGCCGTCGACCTGCGCTTCGTGCTCGCCGTCAACCACGTGAACCAGAACCTGGAACGGATCGGCGATCAGTGCGTCAACATCGCGAAGCTGAGCCGGCTCTTCGTCCAGCAGCCGCTCACCCCCGAGCTGCTCGAGGACTTCACCGTGATGGGAAACCAGGCCAGCGGCATGATCGCGACGGCGATGCACTCGTTCGTCCAGCGTGATCTCGAGCAGGCCGAGTCGCTGGTCGAGCTCGACCAGGTCATCAACGAGCGAAACCACGGGCTCGCCCGCCGGATCGTCGAGGGCGGCTTCGACAAGTCGACGATCGAGATGCCGCTGCGGGCGATGCTGGTCGCCCGTGCGATCGAGCGCATCGGCGACAACGCGGTCGACATCGGCGAGCAGACCGCCTATCTGGTGACTGCGGCCTTCCGCGAGTTCACCGACGCCTCACACCCCGTCGCTAGCTCAGGCTCTCGGGCTCCCACCGCCGCAGCGTCTCGGCGACGCTCTCCTCCTCGAGCTCGAGGTGCGCGAGCAGGTGGCCCGCCAGGCCCTCGAGCGCCGTCGCCACGGATGTGCGCGCGGCCGGGGTGTCGTCGCGATCGAGATCGGCGACGGCTGACTCCACACCCTCCAGAAGGACGGCCACACGCCGGTGATCCTCCTGGAGCCGGTCGACCACCGGCCCGAGCGACGGGTTGACCCGGCGGAGCTCGGGGAAGAGCGCCCTGTCCTCGAGCCGGTGATGGTGGTGCACGAACCGGCAGTAGTGCAGGCAGCTTGCGCGCAGACGCCAGAGCGGTCCGGCCGTCTCGAGCGCCCGGACCTCATGGACCACGCTCTCGGCGGTCGCGCCGTCGAGGACCTCGACGGCGAGCCGCTCGACGGTCGCGAGATCCTGGCGGAGGAGGCCGTGGACCCACAGGAGGTCCTCGTAGAGCGCCTCGCCCTGCGGCGTCACCGGCAGCTCCTCGATGCCGCCCACGCCCGGCGGCTCAGGCAGCTTCCACCGCCTGCTCGAAGAGACGGTCCGAGCTCAGGCGGCTCAGCTCGTCGGCCAGGAGCGCAGGGCGCGCCGGCGGAGCGAGCACCACGGAGTAGTCGAGGAGCCCGGGGACGGACGCGCTCCCGAGCCGTCCGCGGCCGGTGCGGGCGACCAGATACTCCTTGCTGCCCGCGCGCATCGCGACGCGCTCGAGACGGTGCGTGCGCCCCTCGCGGCGCAGGCGGATCTCGGTACCGAGCGCCGACCGCAGCCATCCGGCCATGAGCCGCGCCTCGTTCTCGGGCCCGCGGACGTCGACGGCCTTCACCCGCTCCAGCGCCCTGATCTCGCGCGGCCCGTCGAAGAGACCGGCCACGGCATCGCGCCACGGAAGCAGGCCCGCCCAGGCCAGATCGGCGACGGAGTCGCCCAGGATGCGCGCCGCGGCGACGCCGTCCAGCCCGCACTCGCCCGAGTCCACGACGACGCGGGATGCGAGCCCCGCAAGCTCGGCTGCCAGGCCGCCCCTATGATCGAACGGGCCCTGCCACCAGAGGAATACGGGCAGGTCGGGCACGAGGAGCGACGTCACGGCGCTCGGGAGCGCCCTGGAGCTCGCCGTCACGAGCACTCGCTCGGAGCACACCTGGCGGTCGGAGGCCCCGACCCAGCACGAGCTCGCCACCGACGCGCGCAGCTCGCCGTCGGCCGGCGTCGCCACGATCGCCCGCAACGGATGCGAGGGGCCGACGTGCTCGAGCGCCTCGATCGCCGACTCGATCCGCTCCGAGTCGGGAGCGTGCACGACCAGGTTGAGCGTGATCGCCCGGACGCTGCCCCTTCGGTCGCTGCCGCGCGCGGCGCGCAGCATTGACTCGACTGCCGCGAGGTCGCCGGTCTCGCCGTTCACACTCATGGCCTGCGCCACCGGCGGCCGTCCCGGGCCAGGAGCTCGTCGGCGAGGTCCGGCCCCCACGAGCCCGAGTCGTACACCTGCGGCGTCCCCTTCCGCCACTGCTCGAGGAGCGGATCGACCAGCTCCCACGAGCGCTCGACGCTGTCCTGGCGGGTGAAGAGCGTCCCGTCGCCGCGCATCGCGTCGAGGATGAGCGTCTCGTACGCCTCGGGTACCTCGGCCAGGAACGACGACCCGTACAGGAAGTCCATGTTGACGGTCCTGAGCGCAAGCGTCGGCGTCGGCGCCTTTGCGCCGAAGCGGAGTGAGATCCCCTCGTCAGGCTGGATCCGAAGGACGAGCGCGTTGGCCTCGAGCTGCTCGACCGCGTCGGTCGGGAACGGCAGGTGCGGCGGGCGCTTGAACTGCACCGCGACCTCGGTCACCCGCTTGGCAAGCCGCTTCCCGGCCCGGATGTAGAAGGGCGTCCCCGCCCAGCGCCAGTTGTCGATCTCGAGCTTCGCCGCGATGTAGGTCGGCGTGTTCGAGTCGGGCGGGACGTTCGGCTCCTCGAGGTACGCCACGGCCTGCTCGCCGGCGACGTAGCCCTCGCCGTACTGGCCCCGCACGGAGTTCTCGAGCGTCATCGGCCGGGTCGCCCGCAGGAGCTTGGCCTTCTCGTCGCGGATCGGGTCGGCGTCGAACGCCGCCGGCGGCTCCATCGCGACCAGCGCGAACACCTGAAGCAGATGGTTCTGCACGATGTCGCGGACGACGCCGGTCTCCTCGTAGAAGGCCGCCCGGTGCTCGACGCCGATCGACTCGCCGACCGTGAGCTGGACGTGGTCGACGTGCGTGTTGTTCCAGACGGGCTCGAAGATCGTGTTGGCGAACCGGAACGCGAAGATGTTCTGGACGGTCTCCTTGCCCAGGTAGTGGTCGATGCGGAAGATCTGGCTCTCGGAGAACGGCCGGTGGACGACGTCGGCGAGCTCCCGCGCCGAGGCCAGATCGTGGCCGAAGGGCTTCTCGATGACGACGCGGGCGAACCCCGGCGGCTTGTTGAGCTTTGTCGCCCCCATCGACTGCACGATCACCGGGAAGAAGCTCGCCGGCGTCGAGAGGTAGTAGACCCGGTTCCCGCCTGTCCCATGGGCGGCATCGATCGCCTCGAGGCGCCGGCCGAGAACCTTGAACCCCTCCTCGTCGAAGCTGCCGGCCTGGTAGTGCAGGCTCTGTGCGAACGCCCGCCAGAGGTGGTCGTCGACCGGCGTCCGCGAGAACTTCTCGACCGCCGTGCGGGCGAATTCGCGGAAGGTCTCGTTGTCCATCTCGGACCGCGAGTAGCCGATCACGGCGAACCTGTTCGGCAGGAGGCCGCGGACGGCGAGGTTGTAGATCGCCGGCAGGAGCTTCCGCTGGGAGAGGTCGCCCGATGCGCCGTAGATCACGAACACGGTGGGCTGGGACGCGCCGCCCACCCGGAGGCCCGCGCGGAGCGGGTTCGGGGCCGGCCGCTTGGCCGTCGTTGCCATCAGGCGGCGCGCTGCGCGTCGAGACTCTGCCGGATCGTCCCGATCAGCGAATCGAACGAGTCCGAGAACGACTTCACGCCGTCGACCTCGAGCTTGTGGGTGACCTCGTCGAGCGAGACCCCGGCGGCGGCGAGCGCGGCAATCGCGGCACGGGCGCCCTCGACGTCGTCGTCGACGGTGCGGGCGACCGTCCCGTGATCCTGGAACGCCGCGATCGTCCCCTCGGGCATCGTGTTCACGCAGTCGGGGCCGATCAGCTCGTCGACGTAGAGGATGTCCGAGTACTCGGGGTTCTTCGTCCCGGTCGATGCCCACAGCGTCCGCTGCGCCGTCGCGCCCTCCTGGGCCAGCTTCTGCCACCGGTCCGACGCGAGGATCTCGCCGAAGCGCCGGTAGGCCAGCTTGGCGTTCGCGACCGCCGCCTTCCCTCGAAGCTGCGAGCCCTCGGGCAGGACCGGGTCGATCGCGGTGTCGACGCGCGAGACGAAGAAGCTCGCCACCGAGTGGACGTCGGCGATCGGCTGGTGTGCGGCCAGCCGCCGCTCGAGGCCCCGCAGGTAGGCCATGTGGATGGCCTCGTACTGGGCCAGCGAGAAGAGCAGCGTCACATTGACGTTGATGCCGGCCGCGATCGTCTCCTCGATCGCGGGGACGCCCTCGGCGGTTCCCGGGATCTTGATGTAGACGTTGGGGCGACCGATGCGGCCGAAGAAGTCCGGCGCCGCCGCGATGGACGCCGCCGAGTCGTTGGCCATGTGGGGCGGCAGCTCGAACGACACGAAGCCGTCGAGGTGGCCGGAGTCGTCGTAGACGGGGCGGATCTGGTCGGCCGCCTCGCGCACGTCCTCGATCGCGAGCTCGAAGAACACGTCCTCGGCCGACGCGGATGTGCCGGCGAGCGCCGCGATGGCGTCGTCGTAGTCGGTGCTGTCGGCGATCGCCTTCTGGAAGATCGTGGGATTCGACGTGACGCCGAGGACCCCATCGTCGACCATCCTCTTGAACTCCCCCGACTTGAGCCAGCCACGCCGGATGTTGTCGAGCCACGGGCTCGTGCCCGCGGCGGCCAGATCGTGAAGCTTTGTCATGACTCGGAATCTCCTCTCTGCCCCCCGGAGGGTATCGATGCCGCCTGGAGCACGCGCTCTGCCTCGTCGGCGACACGCTCCGCCGTGAAGCCCAGATGCTCGAGCACCGTCGCCCCGGGCGCCGAGGCGCCGAAGCGGTCGAGGCCGATGACTGCTCCCCGCAGCCCGACGTAGCGCTCCCATCCCAGGCTCGCCGCCGCTTCGACGCTGACGCGCGCCTCGATCTCGAGCGGAAGCACGTCGGAGCGGTAGGACTCGGGCTGCTCCTCGAAGAGCTCCCACGACGGCAGCGACACGACCCGGCTCGAGACCCCGCGGCCGCTCAGGAGCCCGCGCGCGGCGAGCGCCACGTGCACCTCCGAGCCGGTGGCGATCAGGATGACGTCGGGATCCGGATCGCCTTCGAGCACGTACCCGCCGCGGGCCGCGTCCGCGACCGGATAGCGCTCGGGATCGAGCACCGGGAGCGCCTGGCGGCTCAGGATGAGCGCCGTCGGCAGGTCGCGGGCCAGCGCGGCCCTCCAGCCCGCGATCGTCTCGTTCGCGTCGGCAGGCCGGAACACGCACACATCGGGCGTCGCCCGCAGCGTCGCGAGCTGCTCGATGGGCTGGTGGGTGGGGCCGTCCTCCCCGAGCCCGACCGAGTCGTGGGTGTAGATCCAGGTGACGGGCAGCCGCGAGAGCGCCGAGAGCCGAACCGCGGGCTTGGCGTAGTCGAGGAAGTTGAAGAACGTCCCGACGTACGGCCGCAGGCCGGATGCGGCGAGGCCGTTGGCGATGGCGCTCATTCCGTGCTCGCGGACGCCGAAGCGCAGATAGCGGCCGGCGTACGCCCCGGGCTGGATGTCCTCCCACCCGTCGGGGCGGGTGTTGTTGGACGGGGTGAGATCGGCCGAGCCGCCGACGAGCTGCGGAACCTGCGAGGCGATCTGGGCGATCACCTTGCCCGACGCGGCCCGGGTGGCCATCGGCTTCTCGTCGCCGTCGAAGGGCTCGATCACGAGCTCAGGGATGGCCGCGTCCGGGAGCGGGCCGACGGCCGCTCTCCACTCCGCCTCCTGCGCCGCACCGACGTCGAGCGCCTCCCGGTAGCGCTCCAGGACGGCGTCCGGGATGAAGAAGAACTTCTCGGGGTCGAAGCCCAGCGCCCTCTTCGTCTGGGCCTGCTGCTCGGGGCCGCGGGCGTCGGAGTGGGCGCGCGACGTGCCGGCGTCGACGGAGCCGTAGCCGATGATCGTCTTCACCGAGATGAACGTCGGCCGGCCCTCGTGCGCGATGCCCTCGGCGATGGCCGCGTCGATCGCCTCGAGATCGTTCCCGTCCTCGACCGTGAGCGTGTGCCAGCCGTAGGCCGCATACCGCGCCGCCCGGTCCTCGGTGAACGCGAGCTGCGTGTCGCCGTCGATCGAGACGTGGTTGTCGTCGTAGAGGAAGACGAGGTTGTCGAGCGCGAGGTGACCGGCCAGCGACGACGCCTCGCCCGAGACGCCCTCCATCAGGTCGCCGTCCGAGACCAGGGCGAACACCCGGAAGCCGGCGGCGTCGCCGAAGCGCGCCGCGAGATGCTTGGCCGCGATCGCCATGCCGATCGCATTCCCTGTCCCCTGGCCGAGCGGGCCCGTCGTCGCCTCGACGCCCGGGGTGTGGCCGTGCTCGGGGTGGCCCGGCGTGAGGCTGCCCCACTGCCGGAAGCGCTTGAGCTCGTCGAGCGACAGGTCGTAGCCCGTCAGGTGAAGGAGCGCGTAGAGGAGCATGCAGCCGTGCCCCGCCGAGAGCACGAACCGGTCACGCCCCGGCCAGGCGGGGTCGGCCGGGTTGTGGCGCAGGTACCGCGTCCACAGGGCGTGCGCCATCGGAGCGGCTCCCATCGGGAGTCCCGGATGCCCCGATTTCGCCTGCTCGACGGCGTCGACCGCCAGGGTGCGGAGCGTGTTGACTGCGAGCTGGTCGATGTCGTCGTACGGCCGTGACACGGAGGCGGCTCCTGACGGTCTCGGTACGGGCGCAGGGACGATAGCAACCACATACCCGATCGCCCGGGCCGTTATCCGGGCGGGATGCCGTGGGCGGCGAGGACGCGCCGCGCGCCGGGGACGCCGGCGGTCAGGGCGCGCGCCAGATCGGCCTGGGTCGCGATCCCGTAGGCGTTCGCCGCGACGTACCGGCGCAAGGCGCACGTGACCGCCGCGGGGTGGCCCATGGCGTGCAGCATCCGGGCGCCGTTGGCGTAGACCGCAAGCTCGTACTGCCTGTACGGGCGCGTCTCCCAGAACGACATCGGCCGGCCGGTCAGCGGCCGCAGGCCGCCCGGGTCGGGGAGGCCGTCGAGGTAGGGCCAGATGCGGTCGAGCTCGGCCTGGGCGTAGGTGGCGAGCCCCTCGTCGAGCACGGGATCGCGGGCCTGGTCGTTTCCGACCAGCGAGTAGAACCACTGGTGCGCCACCTCGTGGGTCTCGGCCCGCGCGACCCCGTTCTCGCCGAGGAAGATCATCGTCGGGTACTCGATCGCGACCCGGTCGAGGTCCGGCACGACCGCGAGGTCGAGCGACGGCCACGGGTAGGGCCCGAGCCGCTCGGCGAGCGCCTCGAGCGCGCTCCGCGCCCGGCCGGCGACCTCGGCGGCCGAACCGGGCAGCCCACGCTCGACGGCGGCCGTTATGCGCACCGCTCTGGGCGCGTGGGCGGTGACGGTGAAGGTGTCGAACCTGCCGACGGCGATCGCGAAGTCGCGCACCGCGGTCGCGGTGAACCGCCCGGGCCCGGCGGGAGCGCCGGTCGTGAGGACGTCGTCACCCGGCGGCACGGTGAGACGGACGTCGAAGTCGGCCGTCGGCGTGGACGAGGTCTCGGCGAGAAGCCGGGTGGGCGGATCGGTGTCCCAGCCCACGCCGGGCTCCCACGCCAGCACCGGGAAGAAGGAGCCGAGCCGAAGCGCAGCGCCGGATCGCGAGAGCCGGTCGCGAACGGGGCCGGGCACGCGCAGGCGAAACGGCACGTCGACGGCGATCGACCTGCCGGGCGCAAGCGTGTGCGTGAGCGAGACGACGAGCGTGGTCGGATCCGGACGGCTGGTCGCCAGCGGTGATCCGGCGGACGTGACCGGCCCCGCTGCGAGGTGCGCCCCCTCGCGCGCCTGAAGCGGCCCGTTCGGCCACAGGCGGAAGACGAGCCGGTTCGTCGGGATGTCGGGCGTGAGCCTCGCGCGAACGGTCCCCGTCACGTCGCCGGCCGCCGGGATGTCCACGTCGATCCGGTAGCGAGGCCGGCCCGGGTCGGGCGCCGGGTACGCCGCCGCCGGGCACGCCGATCGCGAAGGGGGCGCTGCGGCCTGCGCGCCGCTGCACGCGCTCAGCCCGAGCGCGAGGAGAAGCGCGAGGCAAGCTCCCGCCCCGCGCGCTCCAGGTCTCCCTGCTCGTGGGTCTCGCATCCGCGCCGTCGCAGCTCCTCCGCCGCGACGGGCTCGACGATTCCGCCCACGGCAATGCATTGGACGCCGGCCCGGTGGCAGATGTCAGCGACCTGGGCCACAACCTTGCCCGAGAGCGTCTGGCGGTCGATCCGGCCCTCGGCGGTGATGCAGAGCTCGGCGCCGTGAAGCGCCTGCGCCAGCCCCGCCTCGTCGGCCACGAGCGCCGCCCCCGGGACGGCGCGCGCACCGAGCGCCATCAGCATGGCGCCGACCCCGCCGCCCGCGCCGGCACCCGGACGCTCGGCCGTCGGCAGCGCAAGCCGTTGCAGCCGCTCCTCGAGCTCGGCGACCTGCGCCGGGGACGCGCCCTTCTGCGGCCCGAAGGCCGCCGCCGCGCCGTCGGGGCCGAGGAGCGGGTTCTGCACGTCGAGCGCCGCGACCAGCTCGACGTCGTCGGGCACGACCCCGAGGGCGTCGCGCAGGCCGGCGCCGCCGTCGGTCGAGGCGGTGCCGCCGACGCCGATCACGACCCGGAGCGCCCCATCGTCGATCGCCGCCTTGATCAGCTCGCCGGCGCCTCGCGACGAGGCGCCGAGGGGATCGCGGCGGACATCGGCCACGCGCAGCGACCCGCAGGCCTCCGCCACATCGAGCACGGCCGACCCGTCGATCAGGCGGGCGAAGCGGGCCGTGCAGGGCCGGCCGAGCGCATCGTGGACCTCCGCCTCACGCCACTGCCCACCCCGGGCCCGGAGAAGCGCAGCGGCAGTTCCTTCGCCGCCGTCGGCCAGCGGCTCCTCGACGAGGTCGTCGCCCTGCCGTGCGTCGTGCCAGCCTGCGGCGAGCGCGGCCGCCGCCTCGTCGGCGGTGTAGGTGCCGCGCAGCTTGTCGGGGGCGACGACGACCTTCATGGCGCGCCGAACTGTCTCACGCGGCGCGCTCTGTAGCATCCTCGGCATCGCGCACGACGCCTACATCTGGGAGCCGACGCCCGAGGCGCTCGAGCACGCGCACGCCACCGCGTTCATGCGCGAGCACGGCATTGCGGACTGGCGCGAGCTGATCCGGCGCAGCCAGGACGACATCGAGTGGTTCTGGGACGCGGCCGTCCGCTTCCTGGGGATCGAGTTCTTCCAACCCTACGAGCGTGTGCTCGACACCTCCCGCGGAACGGCGTGGTCGACCTGGTTCACCGGCGGCACCGTGAACCTCACCCACAACTGCGTCGACCGCCACCCCGCCGACCGCCCGGCGGTCGTCTGGGAGAGCGAGGACGGGACGGTCGAGCGCGTCACGTACGGCGAGCTCGCGGCCGAGACGAACCGCCTCGCAGGCGCCCTCCTCGAGCTGGGGGTGGGGCGCGGAGATGCGGTCGGGCTCTTCCTTCCGATGTCGATCCAGGCCGTCGCGGGCTTCTACGCCGTCTGCAAGATCGGCGCGATCGTCGTTCCGATCTTCTCGGGGTTCGCCGCGCCCGCCGTCGCGACCCGGCTGGCCGACGCCGGCGCGGTGGCGCTCCTGACCGCCGACGCGGTGCCGAGGCGCGGGCGGCCCGTGTCGATGAAGGCGATCGCCGACGACGCTGCCGACGCCGCGCCGACCGTGCGGCACGTCGTCGTGTGGGACCGGCTGGGGACCGATCCGCCGATGACGGCCGGCCGCGACCATCGCTGGGACGAGCTCGTCGGCCGCCAGAGCCCCGAGCTGGAGGCTCCGGCGCTCGACTCCGAGACGCCGATGATGGTGATCTACACGTCCGGGACGACGGGCCGTCCCAAGGGCGCCGTCCACGTCCACGGCGGATTCCTGGTGAAGATCGCCGAGGAGGCGGCGTTCCAGGCCGACGTCCACGCCGACGACCGCGTCATGTGGGTGACGGACATGGGCTGGATCATGGGCCCGTGGGTCGTCATCGGAGCGGGCGCGGCCGGCGCGACGCTCGTGCTCTCGGAGGGAGCGCCCGACTACCCCGGCCCCGGCCGGCTGTGGGAGCTCGTCGAGCGGCACCGGATCTCGGTGCTCGGCGTCTCGCCCACGCTGATCCGCGCGCTGCGCTCGCACGGCGACGCCCCGGTGACCGAGCACGACCGGTCGTCGATCCGGATCCTCGCGTCGACCGGCGAGCCGTGGAACCCGGATCCGTATGTCTGGCTGCACGACGTGGTGGGCGAGGGCCGCGCCCCGATCATCAACATCTCCGGAGGGACCGAGGTCGGAGCGTGCTTCCTCTCGCCGATGCCGGTCATGCCGCTCAAGCCGTGCACGCTCGGCGGGCCGGCGCTCGGGATGGCGATCGACGTCGCCGGGCCGGACGGTGAGCACCTTCCGGCCGGCGAGGTGGGCGAGCTCGTGTGCCGCAAGCCGTGGCCGTCGATGACCCGTGGCGTGTGGGGAGACCCGCAGCGATACCTCGACTCGTACTGGTCGCGGTGGCCGGACGTCTGGGCGCACGGCGACTGGGCGTCGGTCGACGAGGACGGCTGCTGGTACCTGCACGGACGCTCCGACGACACGCTGAACGTCGCCGGCAAGCGGATCGGGCCGGCGGAGTTCGAGTCGGCGGCCGTCTCGCACAGCGCGGTCGCGGAGGCGTGCGCGATCGGCGTCCCCGACGCGATCAAGGGCGAGGTCGCGTGGGTCTACTGCGTGCTCCGGCCGGGGATCGAGGCGACCGACGACCTGCGGGCCGACGTCCGGGGCCAGATCAGCGCTGTCCTCGGCAAGGCGTTCGCGCCCGCCGAGGTGCGGTTCGTCGACGCGCTCCCGAAGACCAGGACGGCCAAGATCGTGCGCCGGGCGGTGCGCGCCGCGGCGCTCGGCGAAGATCCCGGCGACCTGTCGTCGCTCGAGAACCCGGGTGCCCTGGAGGGGCTGGCGTCGCCGCGGTGATGGACGTCGACGCCGCCGTCCGCACCCGGCGGACGCACAAGGCCTACCGCCCGGAGCCCGTCGACGACGCGACGCTCGACGAGCTCCTCGACCTCGCCCGCTGGGCGCCGAACCACCACCTGACGAACCCGTGGCGGTTCCGGGTGCTCGGCCCGGCGTCGCTCGAGCGGCTGAAGCAGGTCGCCGACGCCGCGAAGCCCGGCTCCGCGCGCAAGCTCGACCGGGCTCCGACGCTCGTCGTCGTCTCGGCCCGCCAGACCGGCGACCCGGTGCAGGACCGCGAGGACTTCCTGGCGTGCGGCGTCGCTGCGTACATCGTGCTCCTGGCGGCGCACGCCCGCGGGCTGGCCGGGTACTGGCGCACGCTGACGCTGCTCGACGAGCCGGCCGGCCGGGAGGCGGTCGGGCTCGGCGCCGACGAGATCGCCGTCGGCCTCATCCACCTCGGCTGGGCGCTGCACCCGCCGCAGCCGTCCGAGCGGGAGCCGCTCGACACAGTCGTCACCCGGCTCGACTGACCAGAATTCCGTGATGCGAGATGATTGATCGATGCCTCGCGTGTGTCCTAGGCGGCGAGAACCGAGCAGCGCACGGACGCAGGGAGGGCCAATATTGGGCGATATTGGCCCGACCGAGGACACCGCGATGCGAAGGTTCGCAGCCGCAGCCTCACCACGGCACGGCAGACCCCCCACCGCCTGACGTCTAGGGACGCGCGAGGTATCGATCAATCGTCTAGGGTCACCGCGCCAACGGGAAGGGAGTGCTGACGTGCCCGACGGGATTCTGGACGGCAAGCTCGCGCTGGTGGCGGGCGTGGCCAACAAGCGGTCGATCGCGTGGGCGATCGCGCAGGCGCTCCACGGCGCGGGCGCGCGGCTCGCCTTCACCTACCAGGGCGAGCGCCTCGAGGGATCGGTGCGGAAGCTCGCCGAGGAGGCGGAGTCGGATGTCGTCGTCGAGTGCGACGTGTCGGCCGACGCCAGCATCGACCGGGCGTTCGAGCAGGTCGGGACGCAGCTCGGGGGCCTCGACATCATGGTGCACTCCGTCGCATTCGCCCCCCAGGAGACGTTCACGAACCGCTTCGTCGATACGCCGCGCGAGGCGTTCGCGACCGCGCTCGACATCTCCGCCTACTCGATGATCGCAATGGCGCAGAGGGCGGAGCCGCTCATGGCCGCGCGCGGCGGGGGCGCGATGGTCACCATGACCTACATGGCCAGCGAGCGGACGTTCCCCGGGTACAACATCATGGCGACCGCCAAGGCGGCGCTCGAGTGCTCCGTGCGCTACCTGGCGTACGAGCTCGGGCCCGCGTCCATCCGGGTGAACGCCATCTCGGCGGGCCCCGTTCGCACGCTCGCATCGGCCGGCATCGCGGGGTTCAAGGACATGGAGTCGATCATCGAGGAGCGCTCGCCGCTCGGCCGCAACATCGAGGCGGCCGACGTCGGGCAGGCCGCTCTCTACCTGTGCAGCCCGATGTCGCAGATGGTCACGGGGACGACGGTCTACGTCGACTCCGGCTATCACTCGATGGGGATCTGAGCCGTGGGGCTGGCGCTGACCGTCCTCGGCGGGAGCCCGGCCTGGCCGAACCCCGGGCAGGCGGCGAGCGGCTACCTCGTCGAGAGCGCGCGGGCGCGCGTGCTCCTCGACTGCGGCTCGGGGATCGCATCGGAGCTTCGGGCCCACGATCCGGGGCCGCTCACCGACATCGTGATCAGCCACTTCCACGCCGACCACTGGTTCGACCTCGTGCCGCTTCACTACGCCTACCGGTACGGCTCCTGGAGCGACCGGCCGCGCGCGTCGCTCCATCTCCCTCCCGGCGGGCGCAGCGTCCTCGACCGGGTGGCGGCCGTGTGGGACGGGTCGGTCGAGACGTTCGAGGCGTGCTGGGACGTCGCCGAGTACGACCCCCAGCTCGACCTCCGCCTCCACGACCTGCGGTTCACGTTCGCGCCGAGCCTGCACTACACGACGTGCTACTCGATCAAGATCGACTCCGCCGGCTCGACGATCGCCTACTCGGCGGACACGGCTCCGACCGAGCGGCTCGCACGCTTCGCACACGGCGCCGACCTCTTCCTCTGCGAGGCGTCGCTGAAGGACGCCAGTGGCGACTCGACCGAGCGCGGCCACATGGACGCGACGGAGGCGGGTCGCGAGGCGGCCCGGGCCGGAGTGAAGCGGCTCCTCCTGACGCACGTCCCCGCCGAGAACGGCAACGAGTCCGTGATCGAGAAGGCCGCCGCCGAGTACTCCGGGCCGATCGAGATCGCCCACCCGGGCCTGCGCATCGAGGTCTAGCTCGTCAGGGTCACGCGGGAGATGCCGAGCAGGCCCTCGGCGGCCTTCTCGGCGGTGCGCTGGAGGCTCTCCGACATCGACGGGTTGACGGCCGCCGTCTCGGCCAGCACCTGCACCGAGAGCCTGGCGTGCACGGCCAGGGCGACCGCGGTGATCACCTCGGACGCGCGGAACCCGACCATCGCACCGCCAAGGATCGTGCCGTCGTCCGGATCGGAGATCAGCTTGATCATCCCGTCGGTCTCGCCCTCCATCACCGCGCGCGGGTTGGCCCGGATCAGGTGCTTCGTCACCCGCACCGGGATGCCATCGAGCCGCGCCTGGCGCTCCGAGATCCCGGCCTTCGCGATCTCGGGCCGGGTGAAGACGCACCACGCGACGCCGGAGTACGCAACCGGCTCGATCTCGATCCCGAGCGCGTGCAGCGCCGCCGCGCGGCCGTGCACCGCCGCGGTGTTCGCGAGCATCACCTGGCCGGTGACGTCGCCGCACGCGTAGACGTGCTCCACGTTCGTGCGGCAGAACTCGTCGACCGGGAGCGTGCCGCGGTCGCCGAACTCGACCCCCGCCGCCTCGAGCCCCAAGTCGTGGGTGTTCGGCCGCATCCCGATGCAGAGCAGGACGTGTGAGCACGTGAGGTCGCGCCCATCCTCAAGCACGAGCCGGACGACGCCGCCCTCCTCGGTGTCGATCGCGGAGGCGCGCCCGTTCTCGATCACGTCCATCCCGCGGCGCAGGAACACCTCCTCGAGCACCTCGGCCAGGTCGGGGTCGTCGGTCGGCAGGAGCTGATCGCGGGCCGAGACGAGCGTCACGCGCGAGCCGCAGCGCGAGAAGAAGTCGGCGAACTCACACCCCGTCGGGCCGGCTCCCAGGACGACCAGGTGCTCGGGCAGGTCGCGCAGCTCGAACACCTGCCGGGTCGTCAGCACGCGGTTGGCGTCGGGCCGCGCGAACGGCGGGACGAACGGCGACGCTCCGGTGCAGACGAGGAGCGCGTCGAACTCGAGCTCGTGGTCGCGGCCGTCCACGTTCGCGACGAGCGTGTTCGGGCCCGTGACGTGCCCACGGCCCGGGAGCACCCGCACGTTCATGCCGTCCATCCGCTCGCGCACGCCGCGGCTCTGATGGAGCGCGACCGCCCGCGCCCGCGCGAGCGTGCGGCGCAGATTGACCGACGGGTAGCCCTGGACGAAGTCGAGCCCCTCCTCCTCGGCGCGGGCCACCTCGAGCATCGCGTCGGCGGTCGTGAGCAGCGTCTTCGACGGGACCGCGTCGGTCATCGTGCAGTTCCCGCCGAGCGACAGCTCCTCGACCAGCGTCACCTCCCCGCCCACGTGCGCAGCTGCCGAGGCGGCGGCGTATCCGGCGGGACCGCCGCCAAGGATGACGAGCTTCATCGCGGCAGTTTACGATCTCCGCATGAGCCAGCTTGCCTCCACCATTGACGTCGCCGGGATCCGCGCCGGCTTCCCCTCGATCGACGGAGACCGCGTCTTCCTCGACAACCCCGGCGGCACCCAGGTGCACCGGTCGGTGTACGACGCCGTCGAGAGCTACTACCGCGACTCGAACGCCAACCTCGGCGGGCCGTTCGTCACCTCCAAGGCCAGCGACCGGATCCTCGAGGAGGCGCGGTCGGAGGCCGCGGCGTTCCTCGGCGCCGCGTCGGGCTCCGAGATCGTCTTCGGCGCCAACATGACGACCCTCACGATGCACGCCTCGCGGATCCTCTGCCGCGGGCTCGGCCCCGGCGACGAGATCCTGGTGACGGGCCTCGACCACGACGCCAACGTCGCGCCGTGGATGCTCGCCGCCAGCGATCGCGGCGTCACCATCCGCCAGGCCGGCATCGACACCGACGTCGTGCCTCGTCGACGTCGACGACTTCGCATCGAAGCTCTCCGGGCGCACGCGGGTCGCCGCCTTCGGCTGGGCCTCGAACGGGGCCGGGACGATCAACGACGTCGCCAGGCTCGCCGCGCTCTGCCGCGAGGCCGGCGCGCTCTCCTACATCGACGCCGTCCACTACGCGCCGCACGGCGCGATCGACGTCGGCGCGATCGGGTGCGACTTCCTGGTGTGCTCGGCGTACAAGTTCTTCGGGCCGCACGTCGGCATCCTCTACGGGCGCTCCGAGCTGCTCGCCCAGCACCGCCCGTACAAGGTGCGGCCGGCGCCTGACGAGCCGCCCCACTCGTGGGAGACCGGGACGATCAACCTGGAGGGGATCGCCGGGACGGCCGCGGCGATCCGCTACCTGCGCGGGCTGGGGATCGACAGGGTTGCGGCCTACGAGCGCGACCTGAGCGCACGCCTCCTCGAGGGCCTCGAGAGCATCGCCGGCGTCACGGTCTACGGCACCCGCGACCTCGACCGCCGCTGCCCGACGTACGCCTTCAACGTCGCCGGGAAGCACCCGGCCGCGGTGTCGGCCGCGCTCGCCGACCGCAACATCTTCGTCTGGGACGGCAACTACTACGCCCTCGAGCTGATGCAGCGGCTCGGGATCGACGACTCCGGCGGCGCCGTCCGGGTCGGCGCCGTCCACTACAACACGATCGAGGAGATCGACGCCTTCCTAGAGGGCGTCGCCTCCGTCTAGCTGGTACCGTCTGGCACATGAAGGTCGGGGCGCTCCTCGCCGGCGTGCTGGTGGCGGCTGCGCTCGCGGGCACCCTCTGGACATCCACCCGCGGGACGGACCATCACGCGGCCGCGGCACCGCCCACGGCGGCGCCCAGCCGTCTGCCAACCCTGGCCGAGGGTTCCCTTCCGTGCTCGACGCAGCGGACGGCGGCCCTCACCGCCGGCCTGGTCCAGGCTCGCGGGGACACCTACGCCGCGCTTGCAGGCGTGCGGGTGGGCACCGTGCACCCGGGCGTGCTCGCCGACGCCATCGGCGAGTGGATGACCGCGGTGGACGACGGCCGCCGGTGCCTCGGGCCGCGGGCTGTGATCACCCAGAACCGGGCGATCGGACGCGTGCTCCTTCAGATCGGTGGGTAGCCCCGGGAGCTAGTTCCCCGCCGCGTCGGCGATCCAGTTGCCGTAGCCCTGGTCGCTTCCGGCGCCGCCGATGCAGACGATGCGCGTGCCCGGCTCGAGCGCGCCGTAGCTCCGCACGGTCGCCGGGTCGGGCGCCGAGACGACCTGGCCGGGGCCGGCCTCGACCTGCTCGTCGCCGATCCGGAACGTCGCCCGCCCGGCCACGACGATGTAGGCCTCCTGCTGGCCGCTCTCCGACTCGTCGTGCTCGATGTCGAACTCCTCGCCGGGGTCGCACACGATGGCGCTGATGCCGAAGCCGGCGACGCCGAGCGGCCCGTTCAGCGGCTGCCAGCGGCCGTACGGTGTCGCGACGGTCGGATGGGCGGTCAGGTCGACGACGGGCATGGGGTCTCCTCTCGGTCTGACGACGGCAGAGCGATATCTACTCGAACAGCGTGAGCTCGGGGATCGCCTCGCCCTTCAGCACGTCGAAGTCGAGCGCGACGAAGGCGTACCCGCGGGCCTCGCACATCACCTGGGCCTGCGGCGCGATCTCCGGCGCGACCAGGATGCCGCGGCACGGCTTGTGAACCGGGTCGAGGTCGACGCGCTCGCAGTAGCGGGTCAGCTGCTCGACGTGGGCAGCGACGGCGCGCGTCCGCTTCACCTCGACGACGACCGTGCGGCCCTCCGCGTCGCGGCAGAAGAGGTCGATCGGCCCGGTGTCGGTCGGCCGCTCGCGCTGGACGACGACCAGGCCCGGCTCAATCGTCTCGGGCGCGCGCTCGAGCAGCCGGTGGATCTGGAGCTCGGCGTCCTCCCGTTCGAGCACCGCGTCGTCGTCGAGCTCGTGGCGGGTGTCCTCGTGCACCTCCTCGACCACGATCACGAGCGTCTCGTCCGACGCCGCGCGGTAGACGCGGATGACGTCGCCCTCCTCCTTCACGGTCGTCGGCCCCGGCATGTAGTTGAGCGGCTTGTAGCCCCGCTCGGCGTGGACGCACAGAGAGCCGTCGTCCTTGAAGAGGATCACCCGATCACCCGCGCCGAGCCGAGTGGTCGCGCGGCCGTGGTAGGCGATCTCGCAGCGGGCGACGAGGATCCTCACCGCCCGGACCCTACCCTTCGTCGCGAGTCGTATGCTGGGCCGCACCGATGGCTGATCCGGACTCGCCGCTCGGGTTGTGCACGCGCTACCGCGACGCGTTCTTCGCGCGTGACGTCGATGCCCTCATGGCGCTCGTCACGCCGGACTTCGTGTTCGAGAACGTGACCGGCGGCGAGCGGATCGAGGGGATCGACGCCGCCCGTCGTCACGTCGCAGCGATCCACGCCCGCTGGCCGGACATGCGCTTCGAGGAGCGCGATAGGCGCATCTGCCGCAACGCCGTCTACTCGTCCGCACACGCCGCTCGCAAAATCGACCAGCCGACCTGAGACCAAGCCGAAAGCGCTATGCGGGGTCGAGCTTCGAGTCCCGGCGCTCGATCGCGAGGGCCCGAAGGCGCGCGGCCGCCTCCGGGGACTGCTGCTCAAGCGCCCAGACGTCGCGCTTGAAGAGCGCGATCAGGCGCATCGGCGAGGTGGCGACGACCGACGCCGTGCGATGCCCCGCCGTCATCACGGCAACTTCGCCGAAGACGTCTCCGGGGCCAAGCGTTCCTCGCCTCTCGCCGTCAGCGGTGACCTCGGCGGTTCCGCTCTCGATCGCGAACAAGGCATGCCCGAACTCGCCCTCAGTGGCGAGCGTCTTCCCGTCCTCGACGTCGAACTCACGCGCGGCGGCGGCGATCAGGGCCAGATCGGCGTCCTCGAGATCGGCGAACAGCGGAATCGCCGCGAGTCGGGAGGTCTCCACGAGGCGATCGTACCGGCGGACGGTGTCCAGGCGGTGAATCCGGCGGATAACAGTCGGTGAAGGTGCGAACCCACTACGGCCGGGTGGCAGACGCCCGCCACTCGTCGCTCAGAAGGCACGACCACACCGCGTGATCCTCGCGGACGTCCTGCTTCACGTAGAGCGAGCGCAGGACTCCCTCCTGGACATAGCCGCAGCGCTCGGCGACGCGGATCGACGCCACGTTCTCGACGCTGATCAGGAGCTCGAGCCGCAGCAGCCCGCGCTCCGAGAACCCCCAGTCGGTGAGGAGCCGGACCGCCGCCGTCGCCACGCCGCGCCCACGTGCGGCCGGCGCCACGATGTAGCCCAACTCGGCCTTCCCCTCGTCGGCCTCGATCCCGAACGCCATCGCGCAGCCGAGGAACTCGTCGGCCTCGTCCACGATCGCGAACGCCTCGCTCGTGCCGTCGCGGCGCCCCTGCTCGTAGCGTTCGAGCCAGGTGCGCGGGAAGCCAGGCGGCGTCGGCACCGGGAGGCGCGTGAACCGCTTGACGTCGGGGTCGTCCAGCATCCCCTCGAACGCTCGGAGGTGGCGCTTCGCGAACTGCACCAGGCGGACGTCCATGGCGCCGCAGCCTACTGTGCGGCCGAGGTGTCGAATTCGTCGCTCCCCGTTTGTCGTACCTGTGACCGCACCAAGAAGGAGGACGCGATGAAGTACATGCTCTTGATCTACCAGGGCACCACCCCGCTCCCCGGCACGCCCGAGTGGGATGACCTCTCCCAGGAGGAGCAGGGCGCCGTCTACGCCGCGTACGGCGAGCTCAACGCGACGCCCGGCTTCACTCCCGGGGATGCGCAGATGCAGCACCCCGAGACGGCCACGACCGTGCAGGTGAAGGACGGGAAGACCCTGACGACCGACGGCCCGTTCGCAGAGATCAAGGAGGCGATCGGCGGGTACGGCTTCTACGAGGCCGACGACCTCGACGCCGCCATCGCCCTGGCCGCCAGGATCCCGGCGGCGAGCATGGGCGGCGCGATCGAGATCCGCCCGCTGGTGGAGCGGTAGCCATCCTCGACCAGGTCTTCCGCGACGAGTGGGGGCGCGTCCTTGCTGCGCTGATCGGCTTCCTCGGCGACTTCGACCTCGCCGAGGAAGCTGCGCAGGAGGCGTTCGCGATCGCCGCCGAGCGCTGGCCGCGCGACGGCGTCCCACGGAATCCCGGGGCCTGGCTCACGACCACGGCGCGGAACCGGGCCATCAACCGCCTGAACCGCGACCGGACGCTGCTTCGGAAGACCCGCCTCCTCGAGGTACCGGAGGCAGTGGAGGACACGATGGACGAGACGACGTTCCCCGACGAGCGGCTCGAGCTGATCTTCACCTGCTGCCATCCCGCGCTCGCGACCGAGGCCCAGGTGGCGCTCACCCTGCGGACGCTGGGCGGGCTCGACACCGGCGAGATCGCACGCGCCTTCCTGGTTCCCGAGCCCACGATGTATCAGCGGCTGGTGCGAGCCAAGCGCAAGATCGCTGCCGCCGGGATCCCGTTCCGGGTGCCACCCGATGAGGTGCTGCCCGACCGGCTGGCCGCCGTGCTCTCGGTCGTCTACCTGATCTTCAACGCCGGCTACGGCGGCCGAAACGAGCTGGCCCGCGAGGCGATCCGCCTGGGGACCGCCCTCGCCGAGCTCATGCCCGACGAGCCCGAGGTGCACGGCCTCCTGGCCCTCATGCTTCTCCACGACGCCCGCCGTGAGGCCCGGTTCCGGGCCGGCGAGGTCGTGCTGCTCGAAGATCAGCAGAGCTCGCTCTGGGACCGCGGGCAGATCGAGGCCGGCCGCCGGGTGCTCGACCGCGCCTTCGCGCTGCGCGGGCGCGGCCCGTATGTCGTCCAGGCGGCGATCGCCTCGCTGCATGCAGACGAGCCGCGCGACTGGCCGCAGATCGCGGCGCTCTACGGGGAGCTCTCGCGACTCACCGGCTCACCGGTCGTCGAGCTGAGCAGGGCCGTCGCGGTCGCCGAGGCGGAAGGGCCGCAGGCGGGCCTCGCGATCGTCGAGGGTCTTGACCTCGACGACTACCACTACGCCCACGCGACCCGGGGTGAGCTGCTTCGCCGGCTCGGCCAAACCGGCGAGGCTCGCGCCGCGTACCACCAGGCGCTCGAGCTCGTCCACGACGACGCCGAGCGGCGCCTGATCGCGCGACGATTGGCTGAAATCGACGACAAGGAGGGTTCGTGAGCACCGAGCATCCGCTGGTTCTGATCAATGCATTCGAGGTTCCGGAGGGGAGCGACGACGAGTTCGTCGCCGCGTGGGAGTCGGCCCGCGACTTCCTCGAGACGCAGCCGGGCTACGGCGGAACCGCCCTGCACCAGACCGTGTCGCCCGACTCCGAGTTCCGGTTGGTGAACGTCGCCAGCTGGCGGACGGCCGAGGAATTCCAGGCGGCGGTGACGAGCGACGAGTTCCGTGCGGCCGCCGCCGGCCTCGCGCAGTACCGATCGCATCCCGGCCTGTACCGGGTCGTCGGCAGGTGAAGGCCGCCAACCTCGCGCTCCGGTTCTTCCTGGAGCTGGCGGCGATTGCGGCGCTCGCCTACTGGGGCTGGGGCGTCACCTGGGTGCTGGCAATCGCCGCGCCCGCCCTGTGGATCGCGCTCTGGGCGACGTTCGGCTCGCCCAAGGCGCGGGTCAAGCTCTCGACCCCGTGGCGCATCGTGTTCGAGGCGGTCGTGTTCGCCGCCGCCGCCGCCGCGCTGTGGGCGGCAGGCCAGGGGGTGTGGGCGGTCGTGCTGTTCGGGGCGTGGGCGGCGAACCGCGCGATCCTCACGGCGCTCGACGGGCGTATGCTCGACGTGTGAGATCCGGGCTGGCGTGGGCAGCGGTCGTGGTCGTCCTCGCGGTGGGTTGTCGTGGGGGCTCCTCTGATGCATCGCCTGCGGCGGCACCGCCCGCATCGAACTCGGGGACCGCCTGCACGCCATCGCACCTACGGCTCTCCGTCGGCCCCAACCTCTCCCCGGCCACAGGACAGAACCCGGAGGCGATCCGGCTGACGAACGCGGGATCGCGTTGCGTGCTCGACGGATACCCCGTCATCCAGTTCGCCGATGCAGAAGGCGTGGCGATCCCGTTCGCGCTCTCGCAGACCGGCGACCAGATGGTGACGGGAACTCCCGCCCACCCCGTGGTGATCGAACGCGGAGGCTCCGCGTGGATCGTGCTCAACAAGTACCGCTGCGACCTCGGGGATCGAACAGCCGTCGAGACGATCGAGGTGCGGCTCCCCGGCGCCGGCGCGGTCGGCGCCGTGGCAGCGCGACACTCCGGCTGGGCCCACTGCGGCTCGGGCGACCCCGGCCCGACGGTGCACGTCTCGCCGTTCGAGCCGCGGCTCCTGGCCGCGCTCCGGCAGCACTAGCTCAGCACGCGATGGGGGCCGACACGCGGCGAGGGCACTGCGCGAAGCCGAGACCGGAGTCCTGGAACGGGTTGGGACACGCCCAGCGGGGATCCACCCAGCTCAGCGACTCGTTGCCGCCCGCGGCGAACGCGGCGACCGTCCGGCCGCAGCGATCGTGCACGACGACGAAGTAACCGTCGATGTGGCCAATCGTCGCAGGCTGGTAGGCAAGCGCGTACAGGCGGCTCGCGAACCGGACCGGATCTGAAGCTTCGTAGACCGCCGCCACTGCGGTGTTGTCCGGATGCAGGAGGGTGATCCGACGCACGTCGAGGTGCACGCGCCGCCCGGCCGTGACGTACGCGTCCCGGATCGCGTTGTCGGAGACACCGCCCGCAACCCTCCTCAAGCCCTCCGTCGTGTTGCTGCCGTCATCCATCCGATGTCCGCCGGGGAAAAGCAGTGTCAGCGAGTAGCCGCGCACGACACGAGCACCGGCCGGGCCGGCGCGATGCGCGTAGGCGGCCTGCAGCATCGTTGCGTCCCATTCCGGCTCGACGACCGAGCCGCGCGAATTCCGGGCAAACGGCGAGGCCGTCGCGCGCGCCGTGATCCAGAGCCAGTCTGCGGGATGCCTGCCGAAGCGGAGGTTCGGCGGAGCGCCGATGCGGACGCTCGCGATCGCGCCGGGGCCTATCCCGCGCAGGATGTCGCGGACGAGCGCACGCTGCTCTCGGCTTCCGCCCGTCACATGGGCCGCGACCCGAGCCGAGCTGCTCGTGCTCCCGCCGCCGGTGTGGTTGCAGGCGGCGAGCAGAACCACGCCGACGAGTAGCGCATACCTCATACGCCTGAGACTCCGGCTGGGTCGGATGGGTTCCGGCGTCGCGCGACGTGGAGCACCGCCCCCCAGCCCCGCCGGAGGAGGCCGTCGGGCCGCTCCCCGAGCCGGCGCCGGATCTCGCCGTACAGGCGCTCCCGCTGCCACGGGGCCATCGCGATGTGGCCCGAGAAGGTGTCGAGCAGCTCCAGATAGCCCTCCGCGTCGTAGACCACCTCCCAGTCGTACTCCTCCACGCTCACCACGTCGTACAGCCCCGTCGCCTCGATCTCGTCGCGGCGGTCGGGCAGCTCGCCGGGCCGGGGCCAGACCGCGCCTCCCAGAAGCCCCTCGCCGATCTCGTCGTAGACATCCTGAAGCTCCCGGAAGAAGGGATCGCCACCCTCAGGGAAGACGTGCGCCGCCGACCAGAACGCCAGGTGCCCGCCGGGCCGAAGGAGATCGAACGTCTTGCGATAGCGGACGTCGAGATCGATCCAGTGCCAGGACGTCGCCGCGACGGCCAGGTCGAACGGCTCCGCGTCGGGCGGGTGCCACGCCTCGAACGACGAGTGCACGACCTCGACGTCCGGATACTCGGCGAGTGCGGCCAGCGCACGGGCCGCGAGCTTCGGCCCAAGCTCCACGCAGGTGACCCGGAGCCCCCGATCGGCCAGCCGCCGGGTCGCCTTGCCGGAACCGCACCCGATCTCGAGGACGCGATCGCCGGTCGCCACGCCCGTGTGACGGACGAGGTCGTCGAAGAGCGCCGCCGGGTACTCCGGCCGCGCCCGGTCGTAGCTCTCCGCAGCTCTGTCGAACGTCGTGCGCCGGCCTGCGGGCTTCCCCACCTCGCTGGCTACGATACCGCCGCCATGTTCCAGAAGACCACCTTGGAAAACGGGCTGCGCGTCGTGACGGCACCGATGCCCGCCGCGAAGTCGGTTGCGGTGATGGTGATGGTCGCCGCCGGGAGCCGGTACGAGACGAAACCGACCAACGGCATCGCCCACTTCGCCGAGCACATGTTCTTCAAGGGCACCGAGAAGCGCCCGACCGCCAAGGACATCTCGGCCGAGGTCGACGGCATCGGCGGCGAGTTCAACGCCTTCACGAGCAAGGAGTACACCGGCTACTACATCAAGTGCGCGGCCGAGCACCGCTCGCTGGCGCTCGACGTCCTGGCCGACCAGCTCCTGCACTCCAAGTTCGATGCCGACGAGCTCGAGCGCGAGAAGGGCGTGATCATCGAGGAGCTGAACATGTACGTGGACACCCCCCGTGACCACGTCGACAGCGTCTACGACCACCTGCTCTTCGGCGACCAGCCGCTCGGCTGGGACATCATCGGCACCAAGGAGACGATCCGCGCCGCCGGCAGGCAGACGTTCCTCGACTACCTCGGCGCCTGGTACGCGCCGCGCCGGATGGTCGTCGGCGCCGCCGGCGCCGTGAACGGCGACTTTCTCTCGGAGGTCGAGGCGCAGTTCGGGTCGCTCGAGGACCGGGCCACCGGCGCGCCTGCCCCCGTCGAGGTGAAGCAGAACGAGGCCCGGGTCAGCCTGGAGACGCGCGACTCCGATCAGGCGCATCTGCGGCTCGGCGTCCGCGGGCTGCCGACGGCCCACCGCGACCGCTACGTGATGCAGGTGCTGTCGGCGATCCTCGGCGGCGGCATGTCGTCGCGGCTCTTCATCGAGGTGCGCGAGCGCAACGGCCTCGCCTACTACGTCTTCTGCCACCACTCGGCGTACAACGACGCCGGCACCCTGTTCTCGCAGGCCGGCGTCGACATCGAGCGCATCGACCTCGCCGTGTCGACGATCGTGGGCGAGTTCGCGAAGCTCGCCGCCGAGCCGGTCGAGGACGACGAGCTGCGGCGCACGAAGAACTTCCTGAAGGGCCGGCTCGTGCTCCAGCTCGAGGACCCACGCGGTCTCATCGGCTTCGGCCTGCGGCGCGAGGTGCTGGAGGATCGCCTCACCGAGCCCGAGGAGGTGCTCGAGGGGATCGAGGCGGTGACCGCCGCCGACGTCCAGCGGCTGGCGGGCGAGGTGATCCGCGGCGACGCGCTCAACTTCGGCCTGGTCGGGCCGTTCGACAACGACCAGCGCTTCCTCGACCTGATGCACGTGTGAGCGGGATCCGGCTCTACGCCATCCCGTTCTCGACCAACGTCGAGCGAGTCGCGCTCGCGCTCGGCCACAAGGGCGTCGACGCCGAGGTGGTCATGTGCGAGGCCGGCGACCGGACGCCCATCCGCGAGGCGAGCGGTCAGGACCTCGTGCCGGTGCTCGACGACGAGGGGTTCGTCGTCGTCGACTCGAGCCGCATCATCGAGCACCTCGAGGAGCGGTTCCCCGACCCGCCGCTCTTCCCGGCCGAGACGGCCCGCGCGGCCGAGACGCGGGTGTTCGTCGACTGGTTCAACCGGGTGTGGAAGGTCCCGCCGAACCGCATCGACGAGGAGTTGGCTGCCGAGGCGCCGGATCACGTCCTGATCGAGGCGCTGGCAGCGGAGATGCGCGCGTCGCTCACACTGTTCGAGGCGATGCTCGACGGGCGCGACCACCTGCTCGGCGACGAGTTCTCGGCAGCCGACTGCGCCGCCTTCCCGTTCCTCAAGTACGGCCTCTGGCTGCGCGACGACGACGACGAGCGGTTCCACCGGATCCTGGCCGAGCACCTCGCCCTCAACGGCAGCTGCCCGCGGATCGAGGACTGGCTGCGACGCGTCGACGAGCGGCCGCGCGTTCCGGGCGTGGTCGTCCACCCGGCGCACGGCTGACCGCGCCCTCAGGTCGTCTGGGCGGTCCGCCTGGCGGCGGTGACGCGACGCAGAGCGGCCAGCGCCGCGGGCAGGTCGCCCGCGCGCTCCTCGATGTCGGCAAGCGTCTGCCACACGTCGTCGAGGTAGTGCACGGCGACCGTCCCGGCGAGCACGCCGGCGGCCTCGTGACACAGGCGCCGGCCCTCCTCGAGCTCGCCGCGCTCGAGCGCGACCTTCGCGAGCAGCGTGTAGAGCATCCCTGCCGTTCCCGGCTCGGTGGCCTCGGTCCGCTCGAGGCCCGCGCGGGCCAGGTCGTCGGCGTCGTCCAGCCGCCCGCCGAGCAGCGCGGAGCGCCCGCGCTCGTAGTCGAGGAGGGCGAGCTCGGGCTTGGGAGCCCCGACCCGCTCGAGCACCTCCGTGGCGCGTCCGAGCTCGGCGTCCGCCTCGGCCCGGCGGCTGCGGTCGAGCAGGATGCTGCCCAGAAGCATGTGAGACCGGCCGAGCAGGAGCAGGTGCTCGCCGCACGCCAGCGCCGACACGACGCGGCGCGCGTACCGCTCGGCGAGGTCGACCTGGCCGTGCTCGGCATACGTCCGCGAGATCGCCCACTCGATCCGGGCGGCCGCCACCGGGTCGCTCAGCACATCCCGTTCCGCCTTGATCAGGTCGAGCGTCTCGTACGCCTCGTCGGGGAGGCCGGCGTCGGTGTAGGCGCTCGCAAGGAGCACCCCGAACCGCACGGCGAGCCCGGGATCGCCGGGCTCGGCCCGGACATCGTCGAAGGCGGCGCGCAGCACCTCGATGGAGCGGTTCATCTGGCCGAGACCCGCGTACGCGCGCCCGAGGGCCTCGTGCAGCGCCGGTCGCGCCCGGCTCGACGCCGGGACGGGCGCCGCGGTGATGGCCTGCTCGCACAGCCGGACGGCCTCGGCATCACGCCTGGCCTCGGCCGCGAGATGGCCGAGCACCTCGAGCAGCCGGCTCTCGGCCCTTCGATCCCCGATCCGCCGGGCGTCCTCGAGCGCACGTTGCACGTCGTCCCCGGCGCTCTCGTCACCCATCCTGGCGGCCAGCTCGAGATCGAGAAGGCGCGTCTCGGGGATCCGCGTGCGGATGTCGCGCCCGCCGAGGTCCTCCAGCGTGACACCCAGCTTGTCGGCCAGATCGGCCATCACGGTGACCGACGGAATGCGTTGGCCGCGCTCGACGCGCGACAGGTACCCCGGCGAGCAGCCGGGGCCGGCGACCTGCCGGAGCGACAGGCCGAGCTGCTCGCGCAGGTCGCGGATCCGGCGGCCGACGGCGACGGGGTCGTCGACGTGGAACGCGGGCCGGCGAACGCCGCCCCTAGGCATGGATCTCCATGTCGTACGGGAAGTCCGTCAGCACGTCGGCGCCATCGTCGCGGACGACAGCCAGATCCTCAAGCCGCACGCCCCCGAAGCCCTTGCGGTAGACGCCCGGCTCGATCGTGACGACATCGCCCGCGATCAGGTCGTCGCCGGAGAGCCCCATGTTCGGCGCCTCGTGCACCTCGAGGCCGACGCCGTGGCCAAGGCCGTGGAAGAAGTCCTCGTCGAGCGTCTCCCCCATCGGGACGCTGCGCTCGGTCCGGTAGCCGCCCGCCTCGATCGCGTCGCACGCAACCTCCCACACCTGGCGCCCGTTCACGCCTGTGCGGATCGCCTCGGTCGACCGCTTCACGGCCTCGAGGACGGTGGCGTGCATGTGCCGGAGGAGCGCCGGCGCCTCGCCGAAACAGAACGTCCGGGTCATGTCGGCGCAGAACCGGCTTTCGGCATGAGTCGGGAAGATGTCGACGATCAGCGACTCGCCCGGGCGTACGGGGCCCGTGCCGAGCTCGTGCACGAACGCCCCCTGCGGGCCGGGGCTCGTGATCGGCGGCTCGCCCTCGCAGCCGTGCGCGCGAAGTGTTGCGATCACCTCGGCCCGGACCCGCTCGGCCGTCAGCTCCTCGCCGTCGAACACGAGGCCGTCGCCCCTCGGAGACGACGAGCCGAGGATCTCGACGACACGGGCCATCGCGGCCTCTGTCGCGCGCTGCGCCGCACGGATCCCTGCGAGGGCGCGCTCATCCTTGGCCCGCCGCCGAAGCTGGAACTGCTCGCGGTCGGGTCGGACCGCCACGCCCTTCTCGCGCAGGAAATCGGCCGCGACGACCGGAAACGACGGCGGCACGACCACCTCGTTCAGGCCGAGCTCGCCGACGACTCGGCCGAGCACCTCGATCTGGGCGTCGTCCCATCCCATCCCCCCGGCGACCAGCTCGCGCGCGCCGAACTTGGAGCTCAGGAAGACGTCGGTGGCACGCGAGTTGCGGCGGGCGGCATCGGCCTCGATCTCGCTCGTCACGATCAGGCGCTGACCGTTCGTCTCGACGTAGATGAACGGGTCGACGATCGAGACGCCGGTGGCGAGAAACAGGTCGGCATCGCGGAGCGAGTCGGCGAACATGAGCAGTCCTGTGGTCATACGGACAAGCTATCACCCGGCCGCTGGTAGCGTTCGCCCCGTGCCCACGCCGGGGTTCGATCGCCTTCTCACCGAGCACTTTACCCGCATTCGCGCCAGATTTCCCGACGACATTCGGGTCTGGGACTCGCATACGCATCTCGGCGTCGACGAGGACGGCTTCACCCAGACGCCCGAGGAGCTCCTCGACTCGATGCGCGCCCAGGGGGTCGAACGGTCGTTCACGTTTCCGCTCAACGACCCCGACCGCTTTCCCGCCTACCGGGTTCCCAACGACCGTGTGCTCGGGTGGGCGGACGCGTCCGACGGCGCGCTCGTTCCCTTCTGCCGGCTCGACCTGACAGCCGAGCCGATCGCCGAGGCAGTTCGCTGCCTCGACAGGGGCGCGAAGGGGATCAAGCTCCACCCCCGCGCCCAGAAGTTCGACTTCGGCGAGCGCGGGCTCGACCCGGTGTTCCAGCTCGCCGCCGAGCGGCGCGTGCCGATCCTGATCCACGCCGGACGGGGACTCCCGGCGATCGCGGACGACCTCCGCAGGCTCGTCGAGCACCATCCCGAGGCCCAGCTGATCCTGGCGCATGCCGCGATCGCCGACCTTCAGCACATCGGGCGGACGCTCCTCAACCACCCGAACGTGCTCTACGACACGTCGGTCTGGTCGAACACCGACATGCGGGCGCTTCTCGCCACGGCCTCGCCCGAGCAGATCGCCTTCGCGAGCGACGTGCCCTACGGCATGGCGGCCATCGCGCAGATCCAGCTCGGCACCGCGCTGCACAGCGCGGGCGCGACGCCCGATCAGCTGCGCGCGATCATGTGGGGGAACGCCGACCGGGCCGCCCGCGGCGAGCCCGCTCCGGCGCTCTCGCCGCCGCTCGTCGAGCGCGATCGCACGGTCCCGCTCCAGCGGGTTCGCGTCCACGAGTACCTCATCATGGCGTCCACCCTCATGTGGACGCGGCTCGGCGACATGCCGGGCGCCATCGGGCTCGCCCGGCGGGCCTGTGACACCGACGGCGGCGGCGAGCTGGACGGCGTCGCGGGGCTGCTCGACACGGCCGAGGACCTCTGGGCGCAGGCGCTCGCGATCGAGGACGTCGACGAGGCCCGCCCGTACAGCCGCGCGGCCTTCCGCACCCTCCAGATCGCCGACTCGATCGTGCTCGACGTGTGATCGCCGCCGTCGTCCTCGCCGCCGGCGAGGGCCGCCGCTTCGGCGGCAAGAAGCAGCTGCACCCCGTCGACGGCCTGCCGATGCTCGAGCGCGTGCTCCGGGCGGTCGCCGCAGGCGGAGTCGCCGAGCGGGTCGTCGTCCTCGGCGCGCACGCCGGGGACATCCTGGCCGCGGTCGACCTGCACGGTGCCCGCGCGGTCGTGTGCGAGGCGTGGCGAGACGGCCAGGCGGCGTCGCTTCATGCCGGCCTCGCCGCGTTGCCGGAGGAGGCCGACCGGGCGCTCGTCGTGCTCGGCGACGGGCCGGCGCTCGATCCTGCCGCCGTCGCGCGCATGGCCGAGGCGCCCTCGGGAACGCGCGTGCTCGCAGCCGACTACGGCACCGGCCGGTCGCACCCGGTCGTCGTCCCACGGCCGCTCTGGGGCGAGATCCCCCGGCAGGGCGAGACACCCGTCAGGCCGCTCGGAGCGGATCTCGTCGACTGCCGAGACCTGCGCCCGCCGGGCGACGTCGACTACGCGACGTCGTCCTGACCGCAGCAGCGCAGCCGCAGCCGGTCGACGAACCCCGCGGGCACCGGCTCGCCGGAGCAACAGTCCTTGACAACCGCGCGCAGGCGCCGCTCGAAGATGTAGCGGTCGTTGCAGTAGTCGCACTCGCGCAGGTGAAGATCGATGCGCGTGACCTCGGCCTCGGTCAGCGCGCGGTCCAGGTACGGCTGCATCAGGTGCTCGGCGCCGTGACAGGGATCGACGCTCACGCCGCTCCCTCGCTCTCGGCCAGCTCGGCCAACCGTTGCTTCAGAAGGCGACGGCCCCGGTAGAGGCGCGACATGACCGTCCCGATCGGGATCCCGAGGATCTCGGCGGCGTCCGCGTAGGAGAACTCACCGACGTCCACCAGCACGACGACCTCGCGGAAGTTCTCGGGGACCGCCCCGAGCGCCTCGACAACGCCGCTTCCCGACAGGCGCGCGAGGACGCGCTCCTGCGGCTCGCGAGCCGTATCGGCAAGGCGGTTGTAGAGGTAGTAGTCGCCCTGCTCGTCGAGCGGCTCGGACGGCGGGCGCCTGCTCTGCCGGCGCAGCTCGTCCATGTTGGCGTTGCGCATGATGGTCGCGAGCCAGGCCGCGAGGTTCGTGCCCGGCGAGTACGACCGCCAGGCCCGGAAGGCCCGCAGGTAGGTCTCCTGCACGAGATCCTCGGCGGTCTGCGGCGACCCCGTCAGCCGGAGCGCGATGCGGTAGAGGTGCTCGGCATGGGTGAGCGCCTCCTCCTCGAACCGGGCGCGGTCACGCGCAGCCGCAGCCTGCGCGGCGCCGGGTGAGGACGGCGAGTCGGGCTCGGAGGCCATGCCTGCGAGCGTATCAGCCAGGAGAAGCATGCCCTCTAGTGAACGCCGCCGCCCCGGACTCCATTCCCGGCGAGTTTTAGTCACTTCGGCTAATATGCGCGGCGCCGTGCGCGATAGAGCGTCTCATCGCATCGACGTCCTGATCGTCGGCGCCGGGCTCGCAGGGCTCTACGCCTCGCTCGAGGCAGCCGCGCGCGGCGCGCGCACGACGCTTGTGACCAAGGGCTCGCTCCAGTCGTCGAACTCGTTCATGGCGCAGGGCGGCATCGCAGCCGCGGTCGGCTTCGACGACGACCCGGCGCTCCACGCCGCCGACACGCTCGCGGTGGGGCGAGGCATCGCCGATCCGGTTGCGGTGGACGTCCTGGTGCGAGACGGCGTCCGGCGCGTGACCGACCTCGAGCGGCTGGGCGTGCAGTGGGATCGCGACGACGCCGGGCGGCCACAGCTCGCCCGGGAGGGCGGCCACGGCCGCAACCGCATCCTCCACGCGGACGGCGCGGCGACCGGGGCGGCCATCGCGCGCACGCTCATCGGGCGGGTGCTGGCCGATCGGCGAATTCGGGTCGTCGACCACGCCGCGGCGATCGGCCTCCTGAGCGACGGTGACGGCTGCGCGGGCGCGTGGATCCTCGGCCGCGACGAGCTCGTCCCGATCCGCGCGCGGATGACGCTTCTCGCCACCGGCGGCGCGGCGGCGCTCTACTCCCGCACGACGAACCCGCCGGGCGCGACCGGCGACGGCATCGCGATCGCCCACCGCGCGGGCGCCGACGTCCGGCACATGGAGTTCGTGCAGTTCCATCCGACCGCGGTGGCGGCGTCCGGACGCGCGTTCCTGGTCTCGGAGGCAGTTCGCGGCGAGGGCGCGCACCTCGTCTCGGAGACGGGGGAGCGTTTCATGCTGAGCGAGCACCCCGACGCCGAGCTGGCGCCGCGCGACGTCGTGACAGGCGTCATCCAGGCTCGCCTCGCCGCCGGCCGGACCAGCTACCTCTCGCTGCGGCACCTCGATCCGGATCTCGTCGGTCGCCGGTTCCCCACGCTCGTCGAGGGATGCGCCCGGCTGGGGATCGATCTGCGCCGGGATCCGGTGCCCGTCGCCCCCGCCGCCCACTACCTGATGGGCGGGATCGCAACCGACACTCACGGGGCGACCTCGATCGCCGGCCTGTACGCGTCCGGCGAGAGCGCCTGCACCGGGGCGCACGGTGCAAACCGGCTGGCGTCGAACTCGCTGCTCGAGTGCTTCGTCTTCGCCCACCGCGCCGTTGCCGCCGGCCTGGACGCCGCCCCACCGGTCGTGGCCGAAGGCCCACCGCCCGACCGGCCGCTCGCACGGGCCCCGCTCGCCGAGCTCCGGCGCAGGATGTGGAACGGCGCCGGTCCCGTGCGCGACCGGGAGGGGCTCGAGCGGCTCGCCGCGTGGCTCGACGGCCGGCCCGAGTCGAACCCCGTCCGAGTCGCAACCATGATCGCGACGGCCGCGCTCGAGCGGCGCGAGAGCCGCGGCTCCCACCTGCGCCGCGACCACCCCGATCCCGACCCGGCCCTGGAGGCGGCCGCGCCGTGCAGAGCGACGTCATCGGCGACGTGATCGGCCGCGCGCTGGCCGAGGATCTCGGCACAGGCGACGTGACCACCGCGGCCGTCGTGCCCGATGATCTCGAGCTGGCCGCCGACGTCGTCGTGAAGGCGCCCGGCGTCATCTGCGGGATGGGCGAGCTCATCGCGTGCGTGCGGCTGCTCGACCCCGACGCCGAGATGGAGCTGCACGCGGCCGAGGGCGACGTGATCGCTGCTCCACCCTTCACGGTCGCGCGGATCCACGGGAAGGCCCACGCCGTCCTGAGCGCCGAGCGCACCGGCCTCAACCTCGTGCAGCGGATGTCGGGCATCGCGACCGCCACCCGAGCCTACGTCGAGGCCGTGCACGGCACCGGCGTCGAGATCCTCGACACGCGAAAGACGGCACCCGGCCTCCGGTTCCTGGACAAGCGGGCGGTCGCGTGCGGCGGCGGGCGAAACCACCGGATGGGCCTCGACGACGCGATCCTCATCAAGGACAACCACGTGGCGATCGCGGGCGGGATCACGCCGGCGATCGAGGCCGCCGCGGCCGCCAACCCGGATCTCGCGATCGAGGTGGAGGTCGACGACCTCGCCCAGCTCGACGAAGCCCTCGCCGCCGGCGCCGGGGCGATCCTGCTCGACAACATGGATCCCGGGCTCCTGCGCCAGGCCGTCGCCCGCACCGCGGGCCGCGCCCGGCTGGAGGCCTCGGGCGGCATCACGCTCGAAACCGTCCGCGCCGTCGCCGAGACCGGCGTCGACGCGATCTCGATCGGGGCCCTCACGCACTCGGTGACGGCACTCGACGTCTCCCTGGAGGTACACCCGTGGCAGTCATGACCGCACCGATGACGGAGCGCATGCAGGACGAGGTGCGCTCGCTCGCAACCGAGCGCAAGGCGGTCGTCCTGGCGCACAACTACCAGGTGCCCGAGGTGCAGGACGTGGCCGACTACGTCGGCGACTCGCTGGGCCTCTCCCAGCAGGCAGCCGCCACCGAGGCGGACGTGATCGTGTTCTGCGGCGTCCACTTCATGGCTGAGACCGCCGCCGTCCTCGCGCCCGAGAAGACCGTCCTCATCCCCGACCTCGACGCCGGCTGCTCCCTGGCCGCATCGATCGACGCCGAGGCGCTTTCGCGCTGGAAGGACGAGAACCCGGGAGCGGTGGTCGTGAGCTACGTGAACACCACCGCCGAGGTGAAGGCGCTCTCGGACTACTGCTGCACGTCGGGAAATGCGCGTCAGATCATCGAGGCCGTCCCGGCCGACCGCGACATCCTCTTCCTCCCCGACATGTTCCTCGGGGCCTACCTCGAGCGGGTCACCGGCCGGAAGATGAAGATCTGGCCCGGCGAGTGCCACGTCCACGCCGGCATCCGGCCCGACGACGTCGCCCGGACGCTCGACGAGCACCCCGACGCCGAGCTCCTCATCCATCCGGAGTGCGGATGCGCCAGCCAGTGCATGTACGCGGCATCCGAGAGCCCCGCGCTCGGTGCGCGTACCCACGTGCTCTCGACCGAGGGGATGGTGCAGCGGGCCCGAACCTCGCCGCGGCGCGAGTTCATGGTCGCGACCGAGACGGGCATCCTGCACCGGCTGGGCAAGGAGGCGCCCGACGCCCGCTTCTACGCGATGAGCGAGCGGGCCGTGTGCCGGTACATGAAGATGATCACGCTCGAGAAGCTGCGCGACTCGCTGCTCGAGATGCGCCACCGGGTGACGGTCGATCCGGAGCTCGCGGCGCGGGCCCGCGGCGCGATCCAGCGCATGGTCGAGATCACGTAGCGGGCCGTGCCTCGGCGAGGCCGTCGAGGATGCGCTCGAGGCCGTAGCGGAAGCGATCGTCGCCGTCGACGGCGAGGAGGTGGGGCATCACGGCGGTGAGGTCGGGGTACGCGCTTCGGGGCACGGCCGAAGATCTGGGCGTGGCGCCTCGCCGGGTCGAGCGATGCCCATGCGATCTCGAGCGACACCGACCCGAGGGCGAAGGCGTAGACCGTCTCGACGGCGCGGCCAACGTCCTCGTCAGGGAAGCCGGCGCTTCGAAGGACGGCGTAGGCCCGATCCAGCACGGTGAGCGCGTTTGGGCCGCGGGCGCCACACGCGTGGAAGGCCTGCATCACGGCCGGGTGGGCAAGGAGCGCGCTTCGGAACGACAGCGCCAGCCGCCGAAGGGGCTTTCGCCAGCGGCCGTCGACCTCGGGCAGCTCGACCTCGCCCATGACGGCGTCGACGACCTCGTCCAGGAGCTCACGCTTGCCGGAGAAGTGGGCGTAGGCCGCCATCGGCGCCGCGCCCAGCTCGGCCGCCAGGCGTCGCATCGTGAGTGCCTCGAGGCCCTCGGCGTCGGCGATCGCGAGCGCTGCCCGGGCGATCCGTTCGCGGCTGAGCGGCTCGCGCCTGTCGAGAGCAGCCTCCACTGCTCGTACAGCGTACAGTACGTCGTACGCCGCGCACTCCTGATACCGTCGCAGGCGCGATCATGGGCAACTCGAACCCCCACCCCGAGAGGCCGGAGGCGTAGGCGCTCATCCTCGTCCCCACCGCAGCCGAGGCCGACCTCCTGGGCGGCGAGGCCCTCCCCGGCCCGGTCCGGGTGTGCGGCTTCGGGCTTGCAGCGGCCGGGGCCGGCGCGGCTCACGCGATCGCGACGCACCCTGCCGACGCCGCGGCCGGCGTCGTCCTCGTCGGCGCGGCGGGGACGTACGACCCCGACCGGTTTGCGATCGGGACGGCCATCGACGCAGGGGCGGTGCGCATCGACGGGATCGGCGCCGGCGGCGCCGCGCCGGCCGAGCTCGGCTTCGCGGAGACCGACGTGATCACACTCGGGGGCTCAGACGGCGAGGTGCTCTCGGTGGCCGAGGCGGCAGGGACAGCAGACACCGCCGCCGAGCGAGCGCGGCGGCACCCCGAGGCGCTCGCCGAGGAGATGGAGGGGTTCGCCGTGGCGGTGGCCGCCCGCCTCTTCGGAGTCCGGCTTCGGATCGTGCGCGGCGCGTCCAACCGGGCGGGCGACCGGGATCATGGAGCGTGGCGGATGGCCGAGGCCCTCGCCGCAGCCCGAAGCCGCGTCCTGGAGCTGGCGTGAAGCTCCGGCTCGGCCTCTCGACCTGCCCGAACGACACGTTCGCGTTCCACGCCATCCTCGAGCGCCGCATCGACCTGCGCGGCCTCGAGTTCGAGGCGGAGCTGCTCGACGTCCAGGCGCTGAACGACGGGCTCTTCACCGACCGGTACGACATCTCGAAGGCCAGCTTCCACGCCGCGCTCCTGCTCGCCGACCGGTACGGCGTCGTCCCGGCGGGATCGGCGCTCGGCTTCGGCGTCGGCCCGCTGATCGTCGCCGCGCGGGATGGGGTCTGGCCCTCGCCCGAGGCGCGGGTGCTGTGCCCCGGGCCGACGACGACGGCCACGCTGCTCTACCGCTGCCTGCACCCCGACAGCACGCGGATCGACCACGCGGTCTTCTCGGAGATCGGCCCGGCGCTCAGGCGGGGCGACCACGACCTCGGCGTGCTGATCCACGAGGGCCGCCTCACCTACCGGCGCGACGGCCTGAAGCTGGTCGAGGACCTCGGCGCGTCGTTCGAGGAGCTGGCGCGCGCGCCCGTGCCGCTCGGCGGCGTCGTCGCCCGCCTCGACCTCCCGGACGACGTCGTCGCGCGCTTCACGGCCGTCCTGCGCGATTCGATCGCCTACGCCGCCGCACACCGCGGCGACGCGCTCGTCACCATCCGGCGGTACGCCCAGGAGATGGGCGAGGACGTGATCTGGCCGTACGTCGCGCTGTACGTCACCGAGCACACGGTCGATCTCGGCGCGGAGGGCGCCCGGGCCCTCGAGGTGCTGGAGCAGACGGGGCGCGAGGCGGCCGCGCTGCCCGAGGGTCTGCCGCGCCTGCGCATTCTCGCTTGAATTCGAAGTTTCGCCTCGTCTAAATTGCGGTTTAGATGTTGAGCGAGGCTGCGCAGGACTACATGAAGCAGATCTATCTGCTCGAGCGCCGGGACGGCAAGGCGTCGACTTCGGCGCTGGCCGAGGCGATGGGCGTCGCGGCGGCCTCGGCGACGGCGATGGCCAAGAAGCTGGCGCGCCTGGGGCTCGTCGAGCACAGCCGCTACCACGGCGTCACCCTCACGCCTCCCGGCGAGAAGGTGGCCCTCGAGGTGGTGCGCCACCACCGGCTCCTCGAGGTCTACCTGACGCAGACTCTCGGCCTCTCGTGGGACCGCGTCCACTCCGAGGCCGAGCGGCTCGAGCACGTGCTCTCGGAGGAGCTCGAGGCCGAGATCGACCGCGTGCTCGGCTACCCCGCGACCGACCCTCACGGCGACCCCATCCCGACCCCCGATCTCGTGATCGCGGCGGAGCCGGCCCAGCGCATGGCCGAGCTCGAGCCCGGCCAGGCAGCGGTCGTGCGCCAGGTTCCCGACGGCGATCCGTCGCTTCTGCGGTATCTCGCAGGCCTCGGGCTCGTGCCCGACACACCGTTCACGATGGTCGAGAAGGCGCCGTTCGGCGGGCCGCTCACCCTTGACGTCGGCGGAACGCAGCGGGCCGTCGGGGTCGAGCTGGCCGGGCGGATCGGCGTCGAGGTGACGGCGTGACGCCGAACGCCGTTCGCGCGGCCGTCGCGCCCGCTCCTTCCATTACCACCCCATGGTCTCGGATCAAGCGGGTCCTCCCCTTCCTCGGCCCGGCGTTCGTGGCCAGCGTGGCCTACATGGACCCCGGGAACTTCGCCACCAACATCCAGGCCGGCGCCGACTTCGGCTACATGCTCCTGTGGGTGCTCGTCGCCTCGAACCTGATGGCGATCCTCATCCAGTCGCTCTCGGCCAAGCTCGGCATCGCGTCGGGCCTGACGCTGCCGCAGGCGATCCGCGCGAACACGACCAGGCGGATGCGGATCGGGCTCTGGCTGGCGGCCGAGTCAGCCGCCATGGCGACCGACCTGGCCGAGTTCCTCGGCGCCGCCATCGGCATGCAGATCCTGTTCGGGCTCGGCCTGCTCCCGTCGGCGCTCCTGACCGCGGTCATCTCCTTCGCGCTGCTCGCGGTGCAGCGCTACGGCCACGTGCGCTTCGAGTTCGCGATCATGGCGTTCGTCGCCGTGATCGGCGCCGCGTTCGTCGTCGAGATCTTCATGTCGAATCCCGACCCCGCCGGCGTCCTCCACGGCATGTTCGTGCCGGGCATCCAGTCGAGCGCGATCTACGTCGCCGTCGCCATGGTCGGCGCGACCGTCATGCCCCACGTCGTGTACCTCCACTCGGGGCTCGTCCAGCACCGGGCAGACATCCTCGAGGGCGAGAGCAAGCGCGAGCACTTCCGCCGGGAGCTGATCGACATCGCGCTCGCCATGAACGGCGCGTTCCTGATCAACGCCTCGATGGTGATCATGGCCGCGGCGGTCTTCTTCCACGTGGGCGCCGACATCTCGGGGATCGAGGACGCCCACGCCACGCTCGGGCCGCTCCTGGGCTCGCTGGCACCGGCCGCGTTCGGGATCGCGCTCCTGGCCTCGGGGCTCTCGTCGTCCACGGTCGGGACCTTGGCCGGGCAGATGATCGTCGACGGCTTCATGAACTGGCAGGTCTCGGTCTTCATCCGCCGCCTGATCACGATGATCCCGGCGCTGATCGTGATCGCCGCCGGCGCCGACACGCTGCGCACCCTCGTCGCGAGCCAGGTCGTGCTGTCGCTCGTCCTGCCCTTCGCCGTGGTGCCGCTCGTGTGGCTCACGTCGCGCCGCGACGTGATGGGCGACCTCGTGAACGGCCCGCTCGTCCGGGCGCTGGCGATCGGCGTCGCGGGCCTCGTGATCGCGATGAACGTCGTGCTGCTCGTGGTCACCGCCACGGGCGCCTGAACGGCGCCCCGGCGCTAGCCGGGCGCGTGCCCGAAAAACCAGCGCTCGAGCGGCTCGAGCAGCTCGGGCTCACCGAACGGCGCGACGTCCTGGTCGCGGCCGTCTTCCCTGGAGACGTCGAGGTCGGAGGCGAGCGCCTCGTTGGCGGCTTCAAGGGCGTCACCCATCTCGAAGCCCTCGAAGACGTAGTCGTCGTCGCGGATCGCGCCGTTCGTCCGCTGCGCGAGATCGACCGCACGGCCGACGGCCCACACCGCACCCGGCTTCCGCTCGATCCAGATCGTGATGCGTTCGGCTGCGCCGTCCTCACCCACACCCTGGACCGAACGCTGCGCAAACCACTGACTGGCATTTTGCGGCATGTCGGATCGCCTCCCGTAGCCGTGTCGCTGGAGGTGGAGCTTAGGCGGCGGACGGCCGGACCGGCAAGCCGGCCGATATCATCCGCCGCCATGCAGGCCCGGGCGGCCGCCTTCGTGCGCGAGCAGGTGATCCCGGCGATCGACGGGTGGGAGCAGGACGGGCGCTATCCGCGCGCAGTCGTCGCCGCCTCGAGGCTGACCGGGCTCTTCTGTCCGGCAGCGGTGGGCGGAGCGGCGCTCTCCTATCCCGACGGAATGGCGGTCTTCGAGGAGCTCGGCCGGGGCGACGCCGCCCTGGCGTTCTCGCTCTCGATGCACAATGCGGTGGCGGCGGCCGTCGCCGGCCATGCGGAGCTCGCTGGGCAGTGGGCCCGGGCTCTGGCCGCCGGAGATGCGCTGGGCGGGTTCTCGCTCACCGAGCCGCACGCCGGCTCCGACGCGACGGCGATCACGACCCGCGCCGAGCCGGACGGGAGCAGTTGGCGCGTGACCGGACGCAAGGCCTGGGTGTCGCTCGCCGGTGAGGCCGACCTGTTCCTCGTGGTGTGCAAGACGTCAGCCGAGCCGGGCCACCGCGATATCGCAATCGTGGCCGTCGAGCGGGCCGCCGCCGGCGTGTCGTTCCCCGTGCTCTACCGCAAGGCGTGCGCCAACTTCCTGCCGATCGGCGAGATGGAGCTCGACGGGGCATCGGGCACACTGCTCGCCCCTCCCGGCGCGGGCATGCGTGCGGCCCTGGGAGCGATCGACGTCGCCCGGTGCGACATCGCGGCGATCGCCACCGGCCTTCACGCCGAGGCCCTGGACACGGCCGTCAGGTACGCCGCCGAGCGACAGGCGTTCGGCGCGCCGCTCCTCGACCTCGACCCGCTCCGGTTCGCGTTGGCCGATGTGGCAACAGACCTGGAGGCGAGCCGCCTCCTCTACCGCCAGGCCGCCGGGCGCCTGGGCACGCCGGAGGGCCCGGTGGCCGTCGCGCACGCGAAGCGGTTCTGCCCCGACGCGGCTCTCCGGGCCGCCATCGCGGGCAGCGAGGTGCTCGGGGCCTACGGCTGGCTGCTCGACCACCCGCTGGCGCGGATGATCGCGCTCGCCAAGATGCTGCAGGTGGTCGACGGGACCGCCGAGATCCAGCGCGTCGTGATCGGGCGGCATCTGGCGAGCCACGCCGGTGGAGATGGAGCAGTTCGGGGGACAGGATGAATCCTGTCCCCGGCTCCTAGTTGCCGAAGTCTTCGGGGGACACGTTCTCGAGGAACTTCTTGAACTCGTCGATCACCTCGCCCGAGTCCTCGGGCTCCTGGTTGAACTCGATCGCCGAGTCGTCGATCACCTCGTCGGCCACGAAGATCTTGGCGTCGGCGCGAACGGCCAGCGCGATGGCGTCGGACGGGCGGGAGTCGATCTCGATCTCCGACCCGTTCACCTGGAGCGTGATCTGGGCGTAGAACGTGTTCTCGCGGAGCTCCGTCACCGCGACCTTCGAGACGCTCGCGTTCAGCTCACCGAGCATGTCGGTGACGAGGTCGTGAGTCATCGGCCGCGGCGTGGGCGTGCCCTGGAGCTTCATCAGGATCGCTGCCGCCTCGGGATGCCCGATCCAGATCGGGAGGAACTTGGTCCCGTCGAGGGTGCGGAGCAGGACGATCGGCTGCTTCCCCACCATGTCGAAGGACACGCCGTAGATGCTCATCTCCTGCATCCTTTGGCCAGTATAGCCACGGCCCTCGCGGTCTCAGTGAGCGGCCGCGGCGGCCTCGACGACGCTCCTGAGAGCGGCCTCGTCGGATCTGTGACCCAGGGCGCAGATGCGCGCGGTGCGCTCGCCGTGCACCGTCGTGGCGCTGATGTAGGCGCCGGCCGAGATGACCTCCGCCATCATCCGCTCGACCGTGACGCCCGCCGTCGAGCGGAAGTTGACGACCCCCAGCGACGGGCCAGTCACGAGATCGAGCCGGGGCGACTCGTCGATGAGCCGGGCGGCCAGGAGGCCGAGGTCGAGACTGCGGTCGAGCGCGGCCCTGATCTCGCGCATGCCGAACGTCTTCACGGTGAGCCACACCTTGAGCGCGCGGAAGGGACGCGAGAGCTCGATGCCGCGGTCGGCGAAGTTGACCCCGCCGTAGCGGTCCATGTCCTTCAGGTACGCCGGCCGCACCGTGAAGGTCCGCTCGAGATCGGCGCCCTCACGGGCGAAGACGATGCCGGCGAGGAGCGGGCAGTACAGCGACTTGTGCGCGTCGAGCACGAGTGTGTCGGCGAGGCCGAGCCCTGGCATCGCCGCGCGGCCGCGCTCGGTGAGCGCCAGGAAGCCGCCGTAGGCGCCGTCGACGTGGAGCCACGCACCGTGTTCGTCAGCCACACGCCGCAGCTCCGGCAGGTCGTCGACCGCGCCGGTGTTCGTCGTGCCGGTAGCGGCGACCACGCACCACGGGACGAGGCCGCCGGCGCGGTCGCCGGCCATCGCCTGGGCGAGGGCGTCGGGCCGCATGCGGAACCGCTCGTCGACGTCCACCTCGTGGACTCGCTCCATGCCCAGGAGGCGCAGCGCTCGGCCGATCGACGAGTGGGCCTCGGTCGTCGTGTAGGCGACCCGGGCCGTGCCGCCGTCGGGGCGGCGGTCGCGCGCCACGGCGAGCCCGACCAGGTTCGCGGTCGACCCGCCGCTTGCGATCACGCCTTCGGCGGCAGGCGCCAGGCCGAGCAGCTCGCGGAACCAGCCGAGCACCTCGAGCTCGACGACCGACGCGCCCGGCCCGCTCTGGAAGCTGCCGGCAAACACGTTCATGCCCGCCGCCAGCATGTCCGCGACGACGCCGGGGAAGGTGGGCGCCACCGGGATGAAGGCGAACATCCCCGGGTGGTGGTTTCGGACGCCCGCCGCCAGCACCTCGGTCTGCAGCCAGCCGAGGAGCTCGACCGGGTCGGTGCCGTCCTCCGGCACCGGCTCGACGATCCGCTCGGCCAGGTCGGGCGGCGGCGGGCTGAACGTGGGCCCGGACCGGAGATTCGCAAGGTGATCGACGACCGCGTCAACCGCCGCGTACCCCAACTCGCGCATCTTCTCCGGGGTGAGATCCAGCCCGCTCTCGGCCACGAGGCGCGAGTCTAGATGATCATCCGAACGACGCCGCCTGAACCTCGAGGTGCCGATCGCAGTCGACCGTGTGGTCGTTCACCAGCCCGGTCGCCTGCATGAACGCGTAGCAGACGGTCGGCCCGACGAACCGGAAGCCGCGCCGCTTCATGTCGCGGCTCATCGCCTTCGACTCGGCGGTCTCGGACGGCACCTCGGCGATCGTCCTCCAGCCGTGCTGGATCGGTGCGCCGCCGACGAAGCTCCACACGTACTCCGCCAGGCTGCCGAGCTCGTCGCGGACGGCCAGGGTCGCCCGGGCGTTGGCGACGGCCGATTCGATCTTGAGCCGGTTCCGGACGATCCCCGGATCGGCCATGAGCCGCGCAAGGTCGGCATCGCCGAAGCGGGCCACTCGATCCGCCTCGAACCCGGCGAATGCCTGCCGGTAGCCTTCGCGCTTGCGCAGGATCGTCGACCACGACAGGCCCGCCTGAGCGCCCTCGAGCACGAGCATCTCGTACAGGTGCCGGTCGTCGTGCGACGGCAGGCCCCACTCCTCATCGTGGTAGGCGGCGTACAGCGCGTCGCCGGCAGGCACCCAGTCGCAGCGATTCGGCATCTCGAGATGGGCGATCCTGGACTCGAACCAGGGACCTCCGCCTTATCAGAGCGGCGCTCTAACCGACTGAGCTAATCGCCCGAGAGCGACGGGAGGATACCACCCTGGCGGTGACGCTCAATCCGCCCAGCTAACCCGTTCGGCGCGAAGCTGGTCCACGATTCTGCCAAGCTCGGCGGAGCTCGAGAAGTGGATCTCGACCCGGCCCCCGCGCGGCCCCTGGCGGACGGCAGCCCGCAGGTTGAGCGACTGCCACGCCGCGTCGACGGCCAGGTGGGCGAGCTCCTCGTCCATCGCGCCCGCCCGGCGCGCAGGCTTGGGCGTCTTGCGTCCCGTGCCGCGCGCCGCTGCCTCGGTGTCGCGCACCGACCACCCGCGCTGGATCGCCCGGCGGGCCAGGGCAAGGCGCTCGTCCTGGCCGTTTGCGAGCAAGAGCGCGCGGCCGTGGCCCTCGGACAGCTCGCCGCCCGCGATGAGGCCGAGCACGTCGTCGGGGAGCTCGAGCAGACGGATCGTGTTGGCGATCGCCGGCCGGCTGCGGCCGACGCGGCGCGCGATCTCGGTCTGCGAGAGGTCGAGCTCGTCGGCGAGAACGGCATACGCCCGCGCCAGCTCGACCGCGTTCAGATCCTCGCGGGCGACGTTCTCGGCAAGCGCCAGGATGAGCGCCTCGCGCTCGTCGGCATGGCGCACGATCGCCGGGATCGTCCCGAGGCCGGCCTGCCGCGCGGCGCGCCAGCGCCGCTCGCCGGCGATGATCTCGAACCCCTCGCCGGTGTCGCGGACGACGATCGGCTGCACCAGTCCCGCAGCTCGGATCGACTCGACGAGCCCGTCGAGCGCGCTGTCGTCAAACGTGCTGCGCGGCTGGCGCACGTTGGGCCGGATCCGATCGAGCTCGATCTCGACCGACGCCGTGCCGCCGCCGCCCGGGAACTCGGCCACGAGCGCGGCCAGCCCGCGGCCCAGCCCGCGCGCCTTGGTCTGGTCAGCCACGCTCAACGACCTCCATCGCCACGCGGTAGTAGGCATCGGCACCGGGTGAGGCCGAGTCGTAGCGGGAGATCGGGAGGCCGTGGCTCGGCGCCTCGGCCAGACGCACGCTGCGCGGGACGACGGTGTCGAAGACGAGCGGGCCGAAGTACGAGCGCACCTCGCTCGCAACATCAGCGGCCAGCCGCGTGCGGCCGTCGAACATCGTGAGGAGGACGCCGGTCACGCCGAGCCGGGGGTTAATCCGGGTTCGCACCAGCTCAACGCTCTGCAGCAGCTGGGCCAGCCCCTCGAGGGCGTAGTACTCGCACTGGACGGGCACGATCAGCCGGTTCGCCGCGGCGAGCGCGTTCACGGTGAGAAGGCCGAGCGACGGCGGGCAGTCGACGAAGACGTACGGGAACCGGCTCTCGGTGCCGGCGAGAAGGTCGCGCAGGAGGGTGCCGTGATCAGCTCCACCGGGGATCTCGACCTGCGCGGCCGCCAGGTCGGGGTGCGACGGCGCGAGAAACAGGTTCGGGACGGCGGTCTCGATGATCACCGAGTCGAGCGGACGGCCGTGGAGCAGGTCGTAAGTGCTCGCCTCGAGCTGGTCGGGCCGGAATCCGAGGCCGGTTGTGGCGTTGGCCTGCGGGTCGAGGTCGATCAGGAGCACCCGGGTTCCCGCCTCGGCGACACATGCGGCCATGTTGATCGCCGTGGTGGTCTTGCCGACGCCGCCCTTCTGGTTGGCGAGCGCGTACACGCGGGAGGTCATGCTGGGAGGATGGTACCGGCCCACGCGGACGCGTACCGGCGATTCGCCCACCTTGCGGAGCGAAGGTCACCCCCTTCGAGGGATGGATTGCGGCTTCGCGACGCGATCGACACCGGCACCTCCGACATCGACACCTCGACCGCCGGCCGCGACAACCTCTGCGAGTTCGGCAAGTGGCTCCACAGCGACGTTCCGGCATCGCAGAAGGGCTCACCGCACTACACGGCATGCGTCACCCTGCACGCGCAGTTCCACAAGGCCGCCGCCGAGGTCCTCGCGCTCGCCCTCAGGGGCAAGAAGGACGAGGCCGACCAGCTGCTGAAGGCCTCGGGCAGCCCGTTCAACAGCGCCTCGGCGGCGCTCACGCACGAGATGATGGCCTGGAAGCAGGCCGCGTAGACCGCTCGCGAGCGGTCGCGCTCGACACCGTTCTTCAACCATCACCGCATCGCCCGGACGGCGAACGGACGCGCCCGGGCGATGCCCGGCCGGCGCGGAAAGCGTTCCGGGGTAGGGCCGAGCTTGCGCAGAACGACGAGCCGGCGCCGACCCGCGCCGCCGTGCACCGCCTCGACCTCGCCGCCCACCAGGGCTGCGGTCTCGGCGATCGCTGCGGAATCGACGACCGCCCCCGTCCAGAGGATCGCCGCTCCGCCCGTGACCACGAGCGGCAGCACCAGCTCGGCCGCGACCGGCGGCGGCGCAAGCGCGCGGGCAAACGCGAGCGCGAACCGGTCGCGACCCTCGCCGCGGGCGTACTCCTCCGACCGCGCGTGGACGACCGCGCACGGCGCCTCGACCGCCGCCACGGCGCGCTCCAGGAACCGGCACTTCGTCCCCGTGGCCTCGAGCAGCGTCACGTCGAGATCGAGCGCGACGGCCAGCGGGATTCCGGGGCTGCCCCCGCCTGACCCGACGTCGACGGCCTCGGCCGGTGCCAGCTCGCGAACGATCGGGACCGCCGCGAGCGCGTCCTCGACCAGCACCTCCCAGGCCCGAGCCGGATCGCGGACGGCCGTAACCGACGTCGGCTCGGCCACGACGAGGTCGCAGTACACCCGCAGCCTCGGGTCGGGGTGTTTCACGTTTTACACCTCGGGCTGCGTTTCGCCCTCGGCCGGCAGCACGACGACGTGCCGGTTCGGCTCCGCCCCCTCGCTGGCCGTCTGCACCCGCGGCACCTCGGCCTTCAGGTACACGTGGACGATCTTCCGCTCGACTGACGACATCGGCTCGAGCGGCACCGGCTCCCCGGTGCGAATCGCATCGGCGGCGGCCCGCGCGGCGACGTCGCGCAGCGTGCGCTCACGACGGGCCCGGTACCCCTGGGCGTCGATGACGACGTCCACCGGGGTTTCCTCGTGCCGGTGGACAATGGCGTTCGCGAGGTACTGGACCGCATCGATCGTGTGGCCGTGGCGGCCGATCAGGAGGCCCAGGTCGTCTCCGGTCACCGTCGCCGCCACGCCGGCATCGGACTCGACGACCGTGACTGCAGCGTCGAGGCCAAGCCCGTCCACGACGTGGGCCATCAGGGCACGGACGCGCGCCGCAGCCGGCGAGTCCTCCGGGTGAGGCTCGGCGACGGGGCGAGCCTGCGCGGCGCCGGGCGGCGCTCCGGAGAGCGTCGCGATCACACGGGCCGGCTCATAGCCGACCCCCAGCAGGCCGCGCTGGCCCTCGGACAGGACGACGAACTCGACCGCCGTCCGGTCGAGCGCCGGATACCGCCGCTCGAGCTCGTGCAGCGCCGCCCAGCGCGCCTCGCCGACGGTCTCACCTGTCGCCTCGACCTGCACCGGCGGCTCGGTCATCGCCGCCCGCCCCCGCCGCGCTTCTTGCGGTTCCGGCGGCTGGTCGGCGACGGCGGTGTGCGGCTGCCGCTGGCCTTGGCCGGAGTCGCCGCCGCGTGCGCCGGGCGCAGCTTGTGCCCCATCGTGCGCTTGATGACCCCCTGCTGGCAGATCGTCCACACGTTGGTGGTGATCCAGTAGATCATGACGCCCGCCGGGACCCCGATCACGAACGGGATGAAGAAGATGGGCATGGCCGCGAACATGTACTTCTGCTGGCGGTCGGTGACGAACGAGAAGAGCAGCGTCGAGCCCAGCATCGTCCCGACGTAGAGCGCGATGATCACGTACTCCGTGATGCCGCCGATCGACGAGAGCTTCTGGAAGATGTCCTCGATACCGAGGAAGGACTTGATGGGCGTCGGCTCGATCTGATTGCGGAGCACCTGGTAGAGGCCGATGAACACCGGCAGCTGGGCGACGAGCGGGAGACACGACGCAAACGGGTTCACACCGTGCTCCTTGTAGAGCTCCATGAGCTCCTTCTGCATCTGCTGCTTGTCCTCGCGTCCGGTCTTGCCCTTGTACTTGTTCTGGAGCTGCTTGACCTTGGGCTGGATCGTCTGCATCGCCGCCATCGACCGGAACTGCTTGATGGTGAGCGGGAGGATCACAAGCCGCACCGTGAAGGTGAGCAGGATGATGCAGAGCCCCCACGACGCGATGTGGTCGTGGTACGTCGTGAGGACGCTCTTGATGACCGACTCGACCTGCTGGAGGATGATGATGCCGAAGATCATGCGGTCGCCTCGCGGTCGTCACCCGGGACGGGGTCGTACCCACCCTTCGACCAGGGGTTGCAGCGCAGAAGGCGCCAGGCCGCAAGGCCGAGGCCACGCACGACGCCGTGTCGCCTGACGGCCTGCTCGGCGTAGTGGGAGCAGGTCGGCTCGTAGCGACACACGCGCGGCGTGATCGACGTCATCGCCACGAACGGCGTCAGCGCGAGCCGCACGGCACGCAGGCAGACCACGACGAGCCCGCGGATCATGCGACCGGCTCCGGCTCGACCGCCCGCAGGAGCTCCTCGACCTGGCCGCACAACCAGTCGAATCCCTGCGCCTCGGCCGCGGGCCCGATGCCCGGCCGCGCGATCAGAACGTAGTCGGTGGAGGGGCGCAGCAGGTCGTCCTGCCGGGCGACCGCCTCGCGCAGCCGCCGCTTGACGGTATTCCGGTCGACCGCCGGCCCGACCTTCCGCGGGACGGCCCAGCCGACACGCGGCCCGCCGTCGTCGTCGCGACGCCGGTAGCGCAGCACGAGATACCGCCCGCCGACGGACCGGCCGAGCTGGCTCACGGCATCGAACTCCGCGGCGCGCGACAGACGGCCGCGCCGGCCAGGCGGAGGGATCGGCGTGGTGCTCACGGAAGCTATGCGGACAGACGCTTGCGCCCACGCGCCCGGCGGCGCTTGAGCACGGCACGGCCGGCTCGCGTGCTCATGCGCTTGCGGAATCCGTGCGTCTTCGCGCGCTTGCGGGTGTTGGGCTGATAGGTGCGCTTCATCGGCGGCGGTCAGTATAGAGCAGCGCCCGCTTCGAGCCGGGTGTGGAAATGCGCCGGGCCAAACCGGAGGCCCCCGGCACAAACCGCCCGGAAACGCGCCCTTTCCACCGCCGCGCACCTGCGGGGGAGGAGATTTCCACAGCTGTGGACGAAGCTGTTGAGTACTTTCGAAAAGGCCTGGAAACCGCCTAATAAAGCGGGCTTCGGGCCGCCCGAGCTCGGTTGCTCCGACCCGTCCAACGGCGTACACTCGCCTGCGTCGATGACCACAGACGCGGCCGCCACGAGGACCTGGGACACGATCTCGCAGCGACTGCGTGAGGCGCTCAACCCGAGCACCTATGACACGTGGTTCGGCGGGACGGAGGCGCTCGAGGCGAGCCCCGAGCGCCTCGTCGTCGGCGTTCCCAACGAGTTCACCAAGACCTGGATCGAGGGCCACTTCGGCAGCCTTCTGAACGCCGCAGCCGCCGAGCACGAGCTGGTCGTTGAGCTGCGCGTCGCCGTCTCCGAGGCCGCCGCTCGCGCGGCCGCCGAGCCAGAGCCGGAGCCGGAGCTCCGGCCAGTCCAGGCGCCGGCTCCCGCCCAGGTCGGCGTGCTGAATCCGCGGTACACGTTCGACCTGTTCGTCATCGGGCCGTCGAACCGTTTCGCCCACGCCGCAGCGCTCGCCGTGGCCGAGGCGCCGGCGCAGGCGTTCAACCCGCTCTTCATCTACGGATCGACCGGGCTGGGGAAAACGCACCTGCTCCAGGCCGTCGCACAGTACGTAATGCAGCAGCATCCATACCTCACGGTCCGCTACGTGACGACCGAGACGGTGCTGAACGAGTTTGTCGATGCTTTGCGGGACAAAAGCATGGTCGGATTCAAAGGGCGCTATAGGTCGTGCGATGTTCTGCTAATCGATGATATTCAGTTCATCGAAGGCAAGAATCAGCTCCAGGAGGAGTTTTTCCACACCTTCAACAGCCTGTACGAGGCCGGCAAGCAGATCATCATCTCCTCGGACAGGCAACCACGCGAGCTTGCGACGCTCGAGGCCCGGCTGCGAACGCGCTTCGAATGGGGCCTCATCACCGACGTCCAGCCGCCCGACGTCGAGACACGCATCGCGATCCTGCGCAAGAAGGTCGTCACCGAGGATCTCCGCGTCCCCGACCCCGAGGTGCTGACGTTCATCGCCGACCGCGTCACGTCGAACATCCGCGAGCTCGAGGGTGCCCTGACCCGGGTGATCGCGTACGCGTCGCTCACGGGCCGGCCGATCTCGGTGGACGTCGCCCGGGACGTCCTGAAGGACGTGTTCCCCGGTGGCGAGCGCCGGTCGATCACCATCGAGCAGATCCAGCAGGCCGTCTGCGACGCCTACGGCGTGAGCCTCGTCGACCTCCGTGGCGACAAGCGTCCCCAGGCGATCGTCGTCCCGCGCCACATCGCCATGTACCTGTGCCGCGAGCTGACCGACCAGTCGCTCCCCAAGATCGGCGCCAAGTTCGGCGGCCGCGACCACGCCACCGTCATGTACGGCGTGAACCGCGTCGCCCGGCTCATCCGCGAGGATCGCGAGGCCTTCAACGTCGTCCAGGACCTGACGGCGCGCATCAAGCAGGCCCGATGAGCGTTCTCCATCCGACCTGTGGGGAACCTGTGCGAAACCCGCCGGCACTGCGGAGAGATCGGCGCACATGTGTCGCCGCTGTGAAACATGTGGAGATCCCGGCGCCTCCCTCCCTCCGCTTCTCCACGTCGCCGCGCCGCTCCCAGACAGGTCCGTCCGAGGTTCTCCGCATGATTCGCAGCCCCTACTCCTATAACCTCTCCTTCTTAAAGAATTCAGTGATGTTCGTAGCACCGAGGAGCTCCTCCGCATGAAGATCGTCTGCCCGCAGGAAGACCTGCTGAACCGCCTCCAGATCGTCGCCCGCGGGGTGTCGCAGCGCTCGACCGTTCAGATCCTCTCGGGGATCCTGATCCGCGCCGAGGCCGGCGGCTCGGTCGAGCTGGCCGCGACCGACATGGAGCTCTCGGTGCGCGCGAGCCTCCAGGCCGAGGTCGCCGAGCCGGGCTCGACTGTCCTGACGGGCCGGCTCCTGCTCGAGATCGTTCGCACCCTCCCGCAGCAGCCGGTGACCCTGGAGCAGCCTGCCGGAAGCGGAGCGGTGAAGCTGACCTGTGGCTCGAGCGAGTACACGCTGCACTCACAGGGCGCCGAGGACTTCCCTCACCTCCCCGAAGCATCCGGGCCGGCATTCGCGGTCGACCGCGCGGCGTTCGTCGCGACGATCAACCACGTCGCCCGGGCCGCATCCAAGGACGAGTCGAGGCCTGTGCTCACCGGCGTCCTCGTCGAGTTCGGCGACGGCACGGTCACCATGGCTGCAACGGACTCCTACCGGCTCTCCGTCAAGCAGGCGGCGCTCCCCGGTTCGGGCGGGGACGCGCAGGCGATCGTCCCGGCGCGCGCTCTCACCGAGCTCTCCCGGATCGCGACCGCCGCGGCCGCCGAGACCATCGACGTCGCCATCGGCGAGAACCAGATCGTCTTCGGGGTCGACGGCGTGTCGCTCTCGGCGCGCCGCATCGACGGGCAGTTCCCCAACTACCGCCAGCTCGTCCCGCAGACGTTCGATCACGAGATCCCCGCGTCGCGCGAGGAGCTCCTCGAGGTCGTCCGCCGCACCTCGTCGGTGCTCATGACGCACCGCGCGCTGCCGCTGCGACTCGCGTTCCAGCAGGGCCAGCTCACCGTCAGCGCCCAGACCCAGGACGTCGGCGAGGCGCACGAGTCGATGCCCGTGGACTTCCACGGCGAGCCGATGGAGATCGGCTTCAACGCCGAGTTCCTCCGCGACGGCATCGAGAGCGTCGAGGGCGACACCGTGAAGCTCAAGCTGACGAGCCCGCTCAGGCCGGGGCTCGTCCAGGGAGAGGACGGCAGCTTCTCCTACCTGATCATGCCGATCAGGCTCTCGACCTGACGTGCGGGTCGCTGCGGCGCGCGGCACCGCCTTCCGGTGCTACGCCCGGGCCGACGTCGCGTTCGCCGAGGGGCTGATCGGCGTCGTGGGCCCAAACGGCGCCGGCAAGACGAGCCTCATCGAGATGATCCACTTCGGGTGCGCCGGCTACTCGCCCCGGACGACGACCGAGTCGCAGGTGATCCGGTTCGGCTCCGACGTGACGCGGGTCGAGGTCGACGTCCACCTCCGCGGCGGGCCCGTCACGACCGAGGTCGGCTTCCGGCCCGGGGAGCCCAAGCGCGTCACGGTCGACGGGGCTCCAGAGCGGTCCGTCGCGGGCCTGCTGTCCCGCTTTCCGGTGCTCGTGTTCACACCCGACCGCCTCCGGCTGGTGCAGGGTGCGCCTGGGCTCCGGCGCGCCTGGCTCGACCGCGCGGTGGTGCGGCTCTGGCCGGCCCTGGCAGCGACGCCGGCCGCCTACGCCCGCGCCCTCGTCCAGCGAAACCACCTGCTGCGCAGGGTCCGGGCCGGTGTCGCCTCGCCGGACGGCCTGGACGCGTGGGACGGAGTGCTGGCAGCCGCCGGCGCCGAGCTCCTGGCGGCGCGCGAGCGGTTGTGCTCGCGAATCGTTCCGCGGCTCTCGGCCAGGCTGGCCGAGCTTGGCGGAGATCCCGGGGACGAGCCGCTGCGGCTGCTCGCCAACGCCGGCGGGCCGGAGCTCCTGGCGACACTCGGGTCGTCGCGGCGCCGCGACATCGAGCGGGGCTCGACCAGCCGCGGCCCGCATCTCGACGACGTCGAGCTGCGCGAGGCGGGCTCGGACATGCGCCGGTACGGCTCGCAGGGCGAGCAGCGGCGGATGCTGCTCGGGCTGATCCTGGCCGAGGCCGACCTCCTGGCCGAGGAGCGGGACGAGCTGCCGCTGCTCCTCCTGGACGACGTGACCGGCGAGTTCGACGCGCACCGGCGCGGGCTGCTTCTCGATGCGGTCGGCCGCTTCGACCAGGCGATCCTGACGTCGACCGACGAGGCCGACCTGGGCGGACGGGCGACGGCGATCGTCAGGGTCGCCGACGGGGTGGCGCGGGCGGCGTGAGCGATCTCGAGCGTATCCGGCCCGAACTGGTGCTCGGCCGCCGGCCGCCGGAGGTCGAGCCGGAGCTGGCCGCGGCGCGCGAGGCCTGGGCCGAGATCGTGGGCGCGGCGGCCGCGACCAGCTCCTACCCCGCCAGGATCTCCGGGGACGCCATCGTGATCGTGTGCGCCTCGGCTCCGTGGGCAGGCGAGCTGGGGATGCTGCGCCGGGATCTCGAGGCCCGGATGGAGCGGTTCACGGGCCATCCGCTGGGGCTTCGATTCGAGATCGGCGACGTGCCCGGGGCGCCGACTTCGTGACACATTTGTGACGTGCGCTGCGGCGGGTTCCAGCGCCGCTGTCTGATAAACTACTGATTGTCCGTTTTTCGCCTATTCAAGCGGGTTTTCGTTTGTCCGAACCAGGCTACGACGCCAAAGACATCTCAGTTCTGGAGGGCCTCGAGGCGGTACGCAAGAGGCCCGGCATGTACATCGGCTCCACCGGCCTTCGCGGGCTCCATCATCTCGTCTATGAGGTCGTCGACAACTCCGTCGACGAGGCGCTTCAGGGCCACTGCGACCACATCACCGTCACCATCGCTCCCGACACCCGGGTGACCGTCATCGACAACGGCCGCGGGATCCCGGTCGCGGAGATGGAGGGCATCGGGCTGTCGGCGGCCGAGGTCGTCCTCACCAAGCTCCACGCCGGCGGGAAGTTCGGCGGCGGGGGCTACAAGGTGTCGGGCGGCCTGCACGGCGTCGGCATCTCGGTCGTGAACGCGCTGTCGGAGTCGCTCGACCTCGAGATCCGCCGCGACGGCTACGTGTGGCGGCAGAGCTATGAGCGCGGCGATCCGGTCGGCCCGCTCACCCAGGGCGAGGAGGCCTCCGACACGGGCACGATCATCACCTTCCTGCCCGACGGCGACATCTTCGAGGCGACCGACTACTCGTTCGAGACGCTGGCGCAGCGGTTGCGCGAGATGGCGTTCCTCACCCGGGGGCTGCGCATCGAGCTCACCGACGAGCGCGCAGGCGGCGAGAAGGCCGACTTCCAGTTCGAGGGCGGCATCGCCGACTTCATCCTCTACGTCAACGACGGCAAGGACAGCGTCCACAAGGACGTCGTCTACTTCGAGAGCGAGACCGACGAGGGGCAGCTCGAGGTGGCGATGCAGTGGAACGGCTCGTATGTCGAGTCCACGTACTCGTTCGCCAACAACATCAACACCCACGAGGGCGGGACGCACCTCTCCGGCTTCAAGTCGTCGCTCACCCGCACCCTCAACGACTATGCGCGTGCGAAGGGCCTCCTCAAGGAGAAGGAGGAGCCGCTGACCGGCGACGACTGCCGCGAGGGCCTGGCGGCGATCGTGTCGGTGAAGCTGCGCGACCCGCAGTTCGAGGGCCAGACCAAGACCAAGCTCGGCAACCCGTCGATCCGCGGCCTGGTCGAGACCATCTGCAACGCGAAGCTCGGCGAGTACCTCGAGGAGCATCCCGCCGAGGCGCGGGCGATCGTGAACAAGCTGATCGCCGCCAGCCGGGCGCGCCAGGCTGCGCGGAAGGCACGCGATCTGATCCGGCGAAAGACGGCGCTCGTCGGCGGCGGCCTGCCGGGCAAGCTGGCCGACTGCACCGACCGCGACCCGCACGCGGCCGAGCTCTTCCTCGTCGAGGGCGACTCCGCCGGCGGGAGCGCGGTCGACGCCCGCGACCGCCGGTTCCAGGCGATCCTCCCGCTGCGCGGCAAGATCATCAACGTCGAGAAGGCACGCATCAACAAGGTGCTCTCCAACAACGAGATCCAGGCCATGATCACCGCGATCGGCACGGGCATCGGCGAGGAGTTCAAGATCGAGGGGGCTCGCTACCACAAGGTCGTCGTCACCTGCGACGCCGATCACGACGGTGCCCACATCCGCACGCTCATCCTGACGTTCCTCTTCAGGCACATGAAGGAGCTGATCGAGGAGGGCTACGTCTACATCGCCCAGCCGCCGCTCTACAAGCTGCGCGTCGGCTCCGACGACCGCTACTTCGAGAAGGAGCTCCAGCTCGAGGAGTGGCTGATCCACGAGCGGCTCGACAAGATCGAGATCCTTGATCGCGACGGCACCGAGGTGCGCCTCACCGAGACGCGGCTTCAGCGGCTCCAGCGCGCGGTGCGCGAGTACGAGGGCTGGGCGTCCAAGCTCAAGGAGCTCTACGGTCCCGCCGAGGTCAGCTACGTGAAGGACCATCGCCTGATCGAGCGGCCCATCGAGAGCCTCGCCGACCTCGAGACCTACTTCACGTCGGAGGTGCCCGACGACGAGCCGCACCGCGTCGAGGTGATGGGGTCGTCCGAGGACGCGCTCCAGGTGCGAATCATCGAGAAGACGACCGGCGCGGCACGCATCATGTCCGTCCCGCTGGCGCTCTTCGACAGCCAGGGCTACCGCAGCCTCAAGGCCACGCACGCCCGCCTGGTCGAGATCGTCGGCCCGCCGCCGTTCACCGTTCGGATGGGCAAGCTCGAGGAGGTCGTGCACACATTCGAGGAGCTGCGCCCCGCCATCCTCGAGATGGCCAAGGAGGGGCTCAACCTCCAGCGTTTCAAGGGCCTCGGCGAGATGAACCCCAGCCAGCTTCGCGAGACGACGATGGACCCGGCCAACCGCGTCCTCCAGCAGGTGTCGGTCGAGGACGCGACCGCCGCCGACGAGATGTTCTCGGTGCTGATGGGGGACAAGGTCGAGCCGCGCCGCGACTTCATCGAGCGTAATGCCCGCGACGTGAAGTACCTGGACATATGACGGCTGCAAAGCGTCACATCGCTGCGTCCTCCCTCGCTCGCGTGCTCAGCACGCGTCGCTCGGTGCGTCCTTGCGCTGCTCGCTTTTCGCTCGTCATAGGGGCTCTCTGAGATGGTGATCGACTCCCTGGGCGGCGGCCGGATCGAGCAGCGCGAGCTCTCCGAGGAGATGCGCTCGAGCTACCTCGACTACGCCATGAGCGTGATCGTGAGCCGGGCGCTGCCGGACGTCCGCGACGGCTTGAAGCCTGTCCACCGGCGCGTGCTGTTCTCGATGTCCGAGAGCGGCCTGCAGCCGGGCCGCCCCTACTCGAAGTGCTCCCGTGTTGTCGGCGACGTGCTGGGCAAGTACCACCCGCACTCCGACAGCGCCGCCTACGACACGCTCGTCCGGCTTGCCCAGTGGTTCTCGCTGCGGTATCCGCTCGTCGACGGCCAGGGCAACTTCGGAAACCAGGACGGCTACGGCGCGGCCGCGATGCGCTACACCGAGTGCCGGCTTCAGAAGCTGGCCGTCGAGATGCTCCGCGACATCGACGCGGACACGGTCGACTTCGTGCCGAACTACGACGGACGCCACCGCGAGCCGACCGTCCTTCCCTCGCGCTTCCCCAACCTGCTGGTGAACGGCTCGGCCGGGATCGCCGTCGGGATGGCGACCAACATCCCGCCGCACAACCTGGGCGAGACGATCGACGCGGCGGTCGAGCTGATCGACAACCCCGACGCCACGCTCGACGACATCATGGGGCACATCAAGGGCCCCGACTTTCCGACGGCCGCGAGCGTCATGGGCATCGGTGGGATCCGCGACGCCTATGCGACGGGCCGCGGCCGGGTCGTGATGCGCGCCAAGGTGCACACCGAGGAGCAGAAGGGCGGCCGCAATGCGCTGATCGTCACCGAGCTGCCCTACATGGTCAAGAAGGGCGGCGAGGACGGCGTCATCACCAAGGTCGCCGAGCTGATCCAGGCCAAGGTGCTCACCGAGATCTCCGACATCAACGACGACTCGGACCACACGGGCACCCGGATCCGCATCGAGCTGAAGCGCGACGCCATCCCGATGGTGGCGCTCAACAAGCTGTTCAAGCACACCGCGCTCCAGACGACGTTCGGGGTCAACATGGTGGCGCTGGTCGACGGCGTCCCGCGCACGCTCTCGCTGCGGCAGATGCTCGTGCACTACCTCGACCACCAGAAGGAGGTGGTCACCCGGCGCACCAAGTTCGAGCTCGACCGGGCCGAGCGCCGGGCGCACGTCCTCGAGGGCTACCTGATCGCGCTCGACAACCTCGATGCGGTCATCGCACTCATCCGCGGAGCGGACGACACCGACACGGCCCGGCAGGGCCTCATGGAGCAGTTCGGGCTGAGCGAGATCCAGGCCCAGGCGATCCTCGACATGCGCCTGCGTGCACTCACGGGCCTCGAGCGAAAGCGCGTCAAGGACGAGCACGCCGACCTGCTCGAGCGCATCGCCGAGCTCCGGGCGATCCTGGCCGACGAGGCCCGGCTGATGGCGCTCATCCGCGAGGAGCTCCTCGAGATCCGGGCCCAGTTCGCCGACGAGCGTCGCACCGAGATCCTGCCGGCGGAGGGCGAGATCGACCTCGAGCAGCTCATCGCCGAGGAGGACATGGTCATCTCGATCACGCGGTCCGGGTACATCAAGCGGCTGGCGCTCTCCCAGTACCGGGTTCAGGGGCGGGGCGGGATCGGCGTGATCGGGATGGACACCAAGGAGGACGACTACATCGAGCACCTGTTCGTCGCCTCCACCCACGACTACCTGCTGTTCTTCACGTCGGTCGGGAAGGTCTACCGCATCAAGGTGCACGAGCTTCCCACCGGGAACCGCCAGTCCAAGGGCCGTGCGCTCGTGAACGTGCTGCCGCTACGGCAGGACGAGCAGGTGATGGCGGTGATCGAGACGCGCGCCTACGACGAGGGCGTCTACCTGCTCTTCGCCACGCGCAAGGGCATCGTCAAGAAGACCGAGTTCAAGGCCTATGACACCGTGCTCAAGGCTGACGGCATCATCGCGCTCAAGATCCGCGACGACGACGAGCTGATCGGCGTGCGCCTGACGGACGGCAACGACGACGTCCTGATGGTGTCGCGCAACGGCCAGGCCGTCCGGTTCTCGGAGGGCGACGTCCGTCCGATGGGCCGGGTGGCGTCCGGTGTCGCAGGGATGCGGCTGCGCAAGGGGGACGAGGTGATCGCGGTCGAGATCGCACGGGACGACCAGGATCTCCTGGTCGTCACCGAGAACGGCTTCGGCAAGCGGACGCGCATCGAGGAGTACCCGACGAAGGGCCGTGGCACGATGGGCGTCCTCACGATCCGCTACACCGAGGCTCGCGGCCGGCTGGCGGGCTCGATGATCGTCCGCGACGGCTACGAGGTGATGCTGATCTCGCGCGAGGGCACGATCATCCGCACCGCCGTGGAGGGCATCTCGCGGATGGGCCGGCCGACCCAGGGCGTGCGGCTCATGAACCTGCGCGGCGACGACACGGTGTCGTCGATCGCGCGGGTCTCCGAGCCGCAGGACGCCGTCATTGCCGACGGCGCGGAAGAGGAACCCGCCACCGAATAGCGAAAACTGTTGCGCGTGCACCAGGCCGACCTCCTCGATCCGGTCGACATCCCGTCCCGGCTGGACCAGCTCGATCTCTACCTCGGGCAGGTCTGCGCCGTCGCCGGCATCTCGAAGATGCAGCTCGACTACTGGACGACCAAGGCCGGCATCGAGACGAACGGCCGCAAGCAGCGCACCTACGACATGCGCTCGGTCGAGCTGGTGATGCTGATCAAGCAGGCCAAGGACAAGGGCATGACGCTGCCGGCGGCCATCGAGGCCGCCCGCGAGTTCCAGGCGCGGCGGACGCGCGCGGACTAGCTGGACGCCCCACCACCGGGGCCAGGCCCCGACGGGGCCTGGCCCCATGGGTTCGCAGCTCCGCGGCGGCGAAGTCCGGGTTGACGATGTTGATCCACACGCCGGCTCCCAGCTCGGCCGACGCCGCGATCGTGAGCCGGGGCCACACCTCGGCGTGCCAGTGCCAGCGCTCCATGCCCTCGGGCGCCGCGTAGACGACGCAGTTCCAGGCCAGGTCGGTGCCGACGAGGACCCGCAGCCGCCGGGCCGCGTCGGCGATCGCCGTCGCCAACTCGCCCCAGCCGGGCTCGGCGACGTGTGCGTCGGGAGCGATCCAGAGCTCATAGGCGAACCGGCTCCAGCCCGGCGCGAACGTCCGCAGGCCGTCCGCGTGCCGGACGGTGCGTGCGTCCTCGACACCCAGCGCCCAGCACAGGTTGCAGTGCTCGGCGAAGGCCGCGGACTGCGCCTCGGCCACGGGCGGGACATCGGGAAACGGGACGATCTGGGAGTGCGAGTGGTCGAGCGACGCTCCCGCGGCGGGGCCCTCATTCACCGCCACCATCGTCCAGGCCGCCTCGCTTCGGTGCGCCTCGCGACGCGCGACCCACGCCGCGGCTGTGGCCGCGAGAACGTCCGCCGGCAGGTCGGCGAAGCTCGACGACGTGCGCGGGCCCGTGGATCACGACCTCCTGGCCCGGGATCGCCGGGAACTTGTTCGGGACGACGCGCACGGTCCACCCCGGCGAGTCCGCGGGTGCGCCGTCGGGGCGGCCCAGCGCCAGCACCTCGGGAGGCGTCATCGCCTCGTGCCCCTCGCAGAACGGGCACGACGACGCGTCGGCGATCCGCGTTGTCCGGCCCTGCGCCCCGGGCCGCCGGGAGCGTCCCGGCGCGATGACGACCGGGACGCCTGTCAGCGGGTTCGTCCGGACGTCTATTCGGAGTCGGCCTTTCCGGCTCCAAGTGCCGCGAAGAGATCGATCGGGATGGGCAGGATCGTGGTGGAGTTGTTGGTGCCCGAGATCTCGAGCAGGGTCTGGAGGTAGCGAAGCTGAAGCGCGATCGGGTTCTCGCTGATGACCGCGGCGGCCTCGCCGAGCTTCGTCGACGCCTGGTACTCGCCCTCGGCCGAGATGACCTTCGCGCGCCGCTCGCGCTCGGCCTCGGCCTGGCGGGCCATCGCCCGCTGCATCCCGGTCGGGATCTCGACGTCCTTGACCTCGACGACGTTCACCTTGATCCCCCACGGCTCGGTCTGCTCGTCGATGATCTTCTGGAGGATCTGGTTGATCTTGTCGCGCTCCGACAGCAGCTCGTCCAGCATGTGCTGGCCCAGGACCGAGCGGAGCGTCGTCTGGGCGATCTGGAGCGTCGCCAGCCCGAAGTCGGCGACCTCGACGATGGCCGCGACGGGGTTCACCACTCGGAAGTAGGCCACCGCGTTCACGCGGGCGGGGACGTTGTCCTTGGTGATGATCTCCTGCGGCGGTACGACGAGCGTGATCGTGCGCAGGTCGACCTGCACCATCCGATCGACGATGGGGATGAGCAGGAACAGCCCCGGGCCCTTCGGGGCGCCGAGCAGCCGCCCGAGCCGGAACACGACGCCGCGCTGGTACTCGCGCAGCACGCGCACCGAGCTCGCCAGGAGGGCGATGGCGAACGCCAGGATGATTGCCAGGGCGATGAACGGAGCGAGCGATACGAGCACGATCACGTGGTGGCTCCTTCGATTGGTGGTGGGGCGGGGGAGACGTGCAGCGTGAGGCCGTCGACCTTGTCGACCACGACCTCCTCGCCGGTGTTGACCTCGGTGTCCTCGACCTCAGCTTCCCACAGCTCGCCGCGGAGGAACACCTGGCCGCGGGGCCGCAGCGGCACCCGCACCACGGCGCGCTGGCCGAGGAGGCCCACCGCCCCGGCGCCGTACACGCCGACCGGCTGGTGGCGGGCGGCGATCACCTTGGTGGCGATGAAGGCCAGCCCGCCGCCGAAAACGATTCCGATCCCGATCACGAGCAGCGGGTTCACGCCCACGCCCGAGCCCGGCGTGCGGAAGAGCATGAGCCCGCCCGCGCAGAGCGCGATCACCCCCGAGATGCCGATGAGGCCGTGGCTCGTCACCCACCCCTCCACGGCCAGGAGCGCGACGCCGAACACGATGAGCACGACGCCGGCCAGGTTGATCGGGACGACGGAGAAGCCGAACAGGGCGAGGATCAGCGAGATCCCGCCCAGCGTGCCGGGCAGGATGACGCCCGGGTGGAAGACCTCGTAGGCGATGCCGCCGATGCCGGCCAGGAAGAGCAGGAAGAGCAGGTTGGGATCGATCAGGATGTTGAGCAGCTTCAGCGTCCACGGCATGTCGAGCGTCTCGATCTGGGCGCCGGCGGTGTGCAGGGTGAGGTGCTTGTAGCTGGTGGTTGTCCCGTCCACGGTGTCGAGCAGCGCCGGGAGGGTGGGGCTCACGTAGTCGACGAGGTTCTTGTCGAGCGCCTCGCTGGCCGTGTAGTTGGCGGCCTTCGAGACCGTCAGCACCGCCGCGTCGCCGTTTCGGCCGTGGGTGTCGGCCAGCACCTTCACCTTCTTCTCGGCGTCGTTCAGGATCTTCCGCCGAAGGTCCTTGCCGATGTTCTGGCCGTTCGAGTTGATGGGCGTGGCCGACCCGATGTTCGTCACGGGCGCCATGGCCGCGACGTCCGCGGCCATCGTCACGTAGACGCCGGCCGATGCGGCACGGGCGCCGTCGGGCGAGACGTAGACGATCACGGGGATGGGGGAGGCCAGCTCGGCCTTGTAGATGTCCTCCATCGACGTCGAGAGGCCGCCGGGCGTGTCGAGCAGGATCACGAGCGCCGCGGCGTGGTCCGATTTGGCTCGGTCGATCGAGTCCTTCACGAAGCTCGCCGACACGGGGTTGATCTCGCTGTCGAGCTTGATCGCGAGCACGAGCGGGCGCTCGGCAGCGGCGCCGGCGGCGGCGGACGGGACGCTCGCCAGGCCGGCCAGGACGAGCAGCATGATCCAGAGCCGCATTCGCATCTGTTGGCTTTAGAGAAATCTTACCGGCGGATCGCGCAGGCTTTTGTGGGCGGGCCGATAATGCCCTGTGGGCATGGGCGGTCGAGCGGCATGTATGGCGGTGGTGGTTCTCGGCGTGCTCGCCGTGGCCCCGGCCGCCCTGGCGGGTGGTGCGGTGCGGCTTTCAGCGGAGCCGCACCTCTCCCACCCCTTCCGGCATGCGGTGGAAGCGAGCCGCACCTTCCAGATGGTCGGCGTCCGCTGGCAGGGCGACGGCCGCGTCCGCCTCCAGGCCAGGAGCACGAGTGGCCGGTGGACGCGGTGGGTGGCGCTCTCGCAGGAGGCTCCCGTGTGGACCGGGCCGGCGAGGCGCATCCGCCTTCACCGGCACGGTGACATCCACGGCCTCAGGGTGACCTTCATCACCAGCCCGCGCGTGGCGGCACCGCCGCCGGGGACGGTGATCCCGGCGCTCGCCGGCCGGCCGGGGATCGTGACGCGCGCGGGATGGCACGCCGACGAGTCGATCCGGCGTGCCGCGCCGACCTACGCGCCCGAGCTCGAGATGGTGTTCGTCCACCACACCGACACCGCCACGTCCGCGCCGTGCTCGGATTCGGCCCGGATCGTCCGCGGCATCTACGCCTACCACGTGCGCACGAACGGCTGGAACGACATCGGCTACAACTTCCTCGTCGACAAGTGCGGCACCGTCTTCGAGGGCCGCTACGGCGGCATGACGAAGCCGGTGATCGGGGCGCAGACGAAGGGGTTCAACACCGGCTCGGCGGGCATCGCGATCATCGGGACGTACAGCTCCGCCCGCCCCCGGCCGGCCGCCGTCGCAGCGCTCGAGCGCCTCATCGCCTGGCGGCTCGACGTGGCCCACGTCGACCCGGCCTCGCGAGTCGACATGGTGTCGTCGGGGAACCCGCGCTACCGGGCCGGGCGGCACGTCGTGATGAACGCCGTCTCCGGGCACCGCAACGGCTTCCCGACATCGTGCCCCGGATCGGCGCTCTACGCCCTCCTGCCGCGCATCCGCGCGGCGGCGCGGGCGATCGGGCTGCCGAAGATCTGGGCGCCGGCCCATAGGCCGAACCTGCACCGGATCGCGCCCGGCGCCGCGCTGCCGCTCGACTTCCGGGCCAGGTTCTCGAAGCGGATGGCGTTCACACTCACGATCCGGCGCCCCGACGGGCGGGTGATCGCCACGCGCCGGCACGTGAACGACCACATCCGCTGGACGTGGGGCGGCCACGCTCCGGTGCTCCCGGGCGGCCTCTACCGGTGGACGATCTCTGCTCGGGGCGCGCGCGGGTTCGAAGGAACGCTGGGCGTGCTCCCGCTGTGGGGCCTGCGCGCGCCGCCGGACGCGTTCTCGGTGTCGCAGGGGTCGGCCACCGGCGGCGGGCTCGCGAGCCTGGAGCACCCCGACGGCTCGACGCTCGACATCGCCCCGGCCGGCGGCGACCCGCAGACGGAGCTCGTCACCGACTTCGACCTCGCGACGACCCGGCCCGTCGCGCGCGCTGGGACGCTGGCGGGGGCGAGCGTCGCCACGACGGCCGGCGGGCCGGTCGACATCGCGCTCTGGGACTTCGGCTCGAGCTCGTGGGTCGCCATCGGCTCGTGCACGTCGACTCCGGGCAGGGCGTGCAAGGTCGAGACCCCGGCCGCCGGCCACGAGTTCGCGAGCTGGAACGGCGCCTCGTCGTCCGCGCAGATGCGGGCGCGCTACACGTTCCCCGGCGGCGTCGCGGTCGACGCGGCTCACGCGCTCCTCAGAGGCTGACGTCGACCGCCACGACCTCGTCGGCGGTGTGCGCGACGCCGGCCACGACCAGCCGCCCGGCGTCGTCGACACCGTCGCACAGACCCTCGTCGCCTCCGGCGAGGCTCACCCGGCGGCCGCGCAGGTCGTCGCGCTCGAGGCCCGGGAAGCCGTCGCGCTCGAACGCCCGGTAGCCGGCCTCGATCGCCTCGAGGACGTCCGCCAGCAGGGCGGCCCGGTCGATCGGCCGGCCGGTGAGGAGCCGCAGCGACGTGGGGTGGACGCGGGCGTCCGCGGGCAGGTCGCCCGCCTCGTGGTCGGCGTTCACGCCGATGCCGACGACCACGCGGCCGTCTCGCACCTCGGCCAGGATGCCGGCCAGCTTGCGCCCATCGACGACGACGTCGTTCGGCCACCGCACCACGGCCTCCGGCCAGGCCGCCGCGGCCACGGCCTCGGCGACGACGAGCGACAGCGGCGGCAGCCGCTCCGGGGGCGTCTTCGGGTGAAGCGACAGCGAGAAGAGCAGGCCGGCTCCGCGCGGGCTCTTCCACACCCGACCCCGGCGTCCCCGCCCGGCGGTCTGCTCCTCGCAGGCGGCCACTCCGCCCTCGGGCAGGCCACGCGCGAGCTCCTGAGTCGACGGGCACGTCTCGCGCCAGACGTACGGCCGGCCGAACGCGCCTCGCAGGAGGGGCAGCACGGCCCCAGGACGCAGCGTGCCCTCCCCCATCTCACTTAGTGGATCGTCCGGCAACGTTCGCCGGGTTCTGGCGGCTGCAAAGCGGCGCGCTGCTGTGTCCTCGGTCGCGCCAATAGTTCAACCACTATTGCCGCTCCCTGCGTCCTTGCATCGCTTGCTTTTCGCTCGCCATCGACGCAGCAACGTTACCGGACGACCCACTAGGATATCCGCTGCATGTTCCCGCAACCCAAACGGGCGGAGGCGCGTCTAGTCCTCCGAGATCGGGTACGTGACCAGCCGGCGTACGCAGGCCTGTCGGATCTGGTGCTGGCGGTCCGCGCCAAGGACGGCGACGGTCGAGCGCTGGAGACGCTGGTCGAGCGCCACGCGCAGGGTGTGCGGCGGCTGGCCGGGTATCTGCTCTCGGATCAGCAGGACGCTGAGGACGCCGCCCAGGAGGCGCTCGCCAAGCTTTGCACCCGCATCGGCCAGTTTCGGGGGGAGGCCCGGTTCCAGACGTGGCTCTACAGCCTTGTGTCGAACACGTGCCGCGACATGGGCGAGCGGCAGCGCCGGCGGCGCCATCAGCCCCTGGAGCTCGCGACGGAGTTCGCGAGCGACGAGGTGCCGCAGGAGGCGGCGGAGTGGCGCGACCAGCGCCGCCATCTGGCCGAGTGCATGCGGGCGCTCAGCGACGATCAGCGCCGGGTGATGGTGCTGAAGGACGTGCTTCAGCTCTCGTACGAGGAGATCGCGGCCGAGATGGGGATGCCGGTGGGCACGGTGAAGTGCCACGCCCACCGTGGCCGGGCCCGCATGCGGCGGGTGATGGAGCCCGGGGCCCGCGCGGCCTCCGGGTGATCGCCGGGGCGGCGCTGCCGCTCGGGCGCGACGCGATCTGCGACATCATCCCGCACCGCGAGCCCTTCCTCCTCGTCGACGAGATCACCGAGCTCGAGGCCGGCGTGCGCGCCGTGGGCCACTACCTCGTGAAGGACGACGCCTGGTACCTCGCCGGTCACTTCCCCGGGAACCCGATCATGCCGGGCGTGCTTCAGGTCGAGGCCCTCGCTCAGGTGGGTGCTGTCTGCGGCCTCGCGCATCCCGACTTCGCCGGCCGGCTCGTCCTCTTCGCGGGCATCGACGCCGTGCGCTTCAAGCGGGTCGTCCGCCCCGGCGACACCCTCCACCTGCGGTGCGAGATCTCGCGTCTGCGCGGGCCGATCGGGCGGGCCGAGGCCGAGGCGACGGTCGCCGGCGAGCTCACCTGCCGCGGGACGCTCACGTTCGCGCTCGTCGAGGGGGAGCTCCCATGATCACCACCTGCCAGAGGGGCGTCGAGGTGGTCGGCGTCGGCGCGCATGTGCCGGAGCGGGTGATGACGAACGACGAGATCGCGACGTTCCTCGAGACGTCCGACGAGTGGATCGCATCTCGCACCGGCATCCGGCAGCGGCGGATCGCCGCCGGCGGAGAGTCGTCGGCCGGCCTGGGTGCCGAGGCGGCCGTGCGCGCGCTCGAGAGCGCCGGGATCTCGGGCGCGGACCTCGACCTGATCGTGACCGCCACCGCGAGCCCGGACTACTACTTCCCGGCGACGGCGACGCTGATCGGCGAGCGCATCGGGGCCCGCGGGGTGGCTGGGTACGACCTCTCAGCGGCCTGCACCGGCTTCATCTACGCACTGGCCCAGGCCTACGGCCAGCTCAGCGCCGGCATGGCCGACACCGTGCTCGTGGTCGGCGCGGAGGTCTTCTCGCGGCTCCTCGACTGGGGTGACCGCTCGACGTGCGTCCTCTTCGGCGACGGCGCGGGTGCAGTCGTGCTTGCGAGGAACGGCTCGACGACCGGCATCCTGGGGTTCGAGCTCGGCTCCGACGGCTCGGGCGCCGAGCTGCTCGAGGTCGCCGCGGCCGGGCACAGCACCGAGCCTGCCGCCACGCCCTACGTGCGCATGGACGGCGCGCAGGTGTACAAGTTCGCGACGACGGTCTCGGTCGACTCGGCGACGCGGGCGCTCACGGCCGCCGGCCTGACGGTCGCGGACGTCGACGTGTTCGTCCCTCACCAGGCGAACCGGCGCATCATCGACCACGCCGCGCGACGGCTCGGGCTGGCGGAGGAACGGGTCGTCTCGAACGTCGACAGGTACGGCAACACGTCGGCCGCCTCCATCCCGATCTGCCTCGACGAGGCGCACCGTTCGGGCCGCATCAAGGCCGGCGACATCGTGCTCATGACGGGCTTCGGCGGCGGCCTGTCGTGGGGCTCGTGCGTGATGGAATGGACACTTCCTCTGGAGGAGACGAGATGAACAAGGTCGCGTTCTGCTTCCCGGGACAGGGCAGCCAGCGCGTGGGCATGGGCAGGGAGATGGCCCGGGCATTCCCCGAAGCTCGAGAGGTGTTCGACGAGGCCTCCGCGGAGGTCGACTTCGACCTGCGGAAGGTGTGCTTCGACGGGCCGATCGAGCGGCTCTCCGAGACTGACATCACCCAGCCGGCGCTCGTCACCGCGTCACTCGCGGCGCTCCGCGCGGTGCAGGCCCGGCTGAACGTGCAGCCGGACGTCGTGATCGGCCACAGCGTCGGCGAGTACGCGGCGATCGCCGCGGCCGAATCGGTCGACGTCGGGCTGGTGACGCGCCTCGTGCGCGAGCGGGGGCTGGCCATGGCGGCGTCGCGCGCGAAGGGTGCGATGGCGGCCGTGCTCGGCCTGGCCGACGAGGAGGTCGAGCGCCTCTGCGCCGAGGCCGGCGACGTCTGGCCCGCGAACTACAACTGCCCCGGCCAGCTCGTGATCTCGGGTCGCGAGAGCGGCGTGGCCGCCGTCGGCGACAAGGCGCGCGAGCTCGGCGCGAAGGTCGTGCGGCTGCGTGTCTCGGGGGCATTTCACAGCCCGCTCGTCGAGGACGCGGCTCAGCGCCTCGAGCCGGTCATCCGCGCCGCGCACTTCGGCGAGCTGAAGACGCGGCTCATGTCGACCGTCTCGAGCAAGCTCGAGACCGTGGATCGCATCCCGGGCCTGCTCGTCGACCAGGTGACGGCGCCCGTGCGGTTCACCCAGGCGGTGCAGGGCCTGCTGTCGGACGGCGTGCGGACGTTCGTCGAGATCGGGCCCGGTGGGGTGCTGGGCGGGCTCGTGAAGCGGATCGACCGCTCGGTCACGGCGGTCTCGATCGGATCGCCGGAGGAGCTCTCGGCGGCGGAGGCGAGCCTTGCCGGATCGTGAGCTCGAGGGGCAGGTGGCGCTGGTCACCGGCGGCTCTCGCGGCATCGGCGCCGCGGTGTGCGCCGAGCTGGCCAGGGCCGGCGCTGAGGTCGTCGTCAACTACACGGTGAACGCCGAGGCGGCCGAGGGCGTCCGTGCGGCGATCGGCGAGAGCGCGCACGCCGTCCGCGGCGACGTCTCGACGATGGACGGCGCGACCGGGCTCGTCGAGCAGGTCGAGGCGGACGTCGGCCCGATCGCCATCCTGGTGAACAACGCCGGGATCACCCGCGACAACCTCATCATGAAGCTCGCCGAGGACGACTGGCGCAGCGTGATCGACACGAACCTGGGCGGCGCCTTCTTCACGTGCCGCGCGGTCGCCCGGCCGATGCTGAAGCGGCGGGCCGGCACGATCGTGAACATGTCGTCGGTCGTCGGGGTGCACGGGAACGCGGGCCAGACGAACTACGCGGCGTCGAAGGCCGGGCTGATCGGCCTCACGAAGTCGCTTGCCAAGGAGCTCGGCGGCCGCGGCATCCGCGTGAACGCCGTCGCGCCGGGGTACATCTCGACCGAGCTCACCGACGCGCTGCCGGAGCCGGCCCGTGAGGCGATCCTGAAGTCGACGCCGCTCGGGCGGCTGGGGACGACCGACGACGTGGCCCGCGCCGTGCGGTTTCTGGTCTCCGACGCCGCGGCGTTCGTGACGGGCCACGTACTTGCGGTCGACGGAGGATTGGGGACATGAGCGCTGCGAACGGACGCCGCCGGGTGGTCATCACCGGACTGGGTGGGATCACCCCGTGCGGGAACACGATCGACGAGACCTGGGAGGGCATCCGCTCCGGGCGGTCGGGCGTCTCGCGCATCGAGGAGTTCGTGGTGCCGGAGGGCACGCCGAACATCGCCGGCCAGGTGAAGGGCTTCGACCCGCTCGAGTACATGGAGCGGAAGTCGGTCAGGAAGACCGACCGCTTCGCGCAGCTCGCCGTCGCCGCGGCGACGCAGGCGGTCGCCGACGCCGACCTCGACATCGCGGCCGATGCGGCCCGGATCGGGTGCTCGATCGGCACCGGGATCGGCGGCCTGCGCACGCAGGAGGTGGCATACGCGAAGCTCTTCGACGCCGGCCCCGACCGGCTGAACCCGTTCTGGGTTACCGCTCTCATCTCGAACATGGGCGCTGCCGAGACGTCGATGGCGCTCGGCACCCGCGGCCCGCTCACCACCGAGACGACGGCGTGCGCGGCGTCCGCCATGTCGCTCGGGAACGCGACGCTCTACATCCGCGCAGGGATGGCCGATGCGATGCTGGCGGGCGGCGTCGAGTCGCCGATCACGCTCCTCGCGCTGGGCGGGTTCGGCACGATGCGCGCCCTCTCGCGCCGGCTCGACGATCCCGAGGGTGCGAGCCGGCCGTTCGACCTCGGCCGCGACGGCTTCATCCTCTCGGAGGGCTCGACGGTGCTCGTGCTCGAGGAGCTCGAGCGGGCCAGGCGGCGGGGTGCGCGGATCTACGCCGAGGTGCTCGGGTACGGGATGTCGTCCGACTCCCACCACGTGACCGAGCCCGACCCGGTCGGGACGAACCCCGCCCGGGCGATCACCATGGCGATGGAGGACGCCGGCGTGACGCCGGCCGACGTCGGCTACGTGAACGCGCACGGCACCTCGACGCCCGCCGGCGACTCGGCCGAGACGCGGGCGCTCAAGATCGCCCTCGGCGAGGAGCGCGCCCGAGCGATCCCCATCTCGTCCACGAAGAGCGAGACGGGGCACCTGCTCGGCGCGACGGGCGCGGTCGAGGCCGCGGTGACCGTCCTTGCGATGCGCGACGGGTTCCTGCCGCCGACGATCAACCTGACCGATCCCGACCCCGAGTGCGACCTCGACTACATTCCCAACACGGGCCGTGAGGCCGACGTGCGCGTTGCGATCTCGAACTCGTTCGGGTTCGGCGGCCACAACGCCGTGCTCGTTCTGGGGCGCTGGGACCAGGATTCGGACTGATGGCCGAGAACATCAGCGTCGACGTCAGCCGGTCGGACGGGGCCGGGCCGCCCGAGCCCGCACCGCGGACGCGCAACACCTGCCCCGACTGCAACTCGCACTACCGCGAGGACGAGATGGTGGCGAACCTGCGGGTGTGCACGAACTGCGGGCACCACTTCGCCGTGACGGCCCGCGAGCGGATCGTCCAGCTCGCCGACGAGGGCACCTTCACCGAGATCGCACGCGGCCTCCACTCGGACGACCCGCTCGAGTTCGTCGACTCGAAGCCGTATCCGGAGCGGCTGCGCGCGGCCGAGCGCTCCACGGGCCTGCGCGACGCTGCGATCGTGGGGTCGTGCGCCATCGGCGGCACGGCGACGGTGCTCGTGGTCATGGACTTCTCGTTCCTCGGCGGCAGCATGGGATCGGTCGTGGGGGAGAAGTTCGCCCGCGCCGCGGACCTCGCCATCGAGCGTCGCATGCCGCTCGTCTCGGTCTCGGCCTCCGGCGGCGCCCGCATGCAGGAGGGCGTCCTCGCGCTCATGCAGATGGGAAAGACCGTCGCATCGGTGGATGAGCTGCGCGAGGCGGGCCGGCCCTTCGTGTCGGTGCTCGTCCACCCCACGACCGGCGGCGTGGCGGCCAGCTTCGCCGCGCTCGGCGACGTGATCATCGCCGAGCCGGGCGCGCTGCTCTCGTTCTCGGGGCCGCGGGTCGTGAAGCAGACGACGGGCGAGAGCCTCCCCGAGGACTTCGGCCTCTCGGAGTCCAACTTCCGCCACGGCCACGTCGACATCATCGTGCCGCGTCCCGAGCTCCGCGACGCCGTGGCCCGCTCGCTGGCGCTCCTGACGGGCGGCCAGCCATACCGGCCGCCGGTGCTGGTCGGCGACCTCGACCCGGTCGGGGCGTTGGGCCGCGCGGTCTCGGGGATGCGCCGGCGGATCTCCGACATGAACCCGTTCCGAAATGGGATGCCCGATGGCGACGACTGAGCGTTTCCGGCTCCTGCGGCGCCGCGGCGAGGGCGATGCCTGGCACGCCGTCCAGCTCGCCCGCCACCAGGACCGCCCGTACACGCTCGACTACCTCGCGCGGATGTGCGACGACTTCCTGGAGCTCCACGGCGACCGCGCGGAGGCCGATGACGCGGCCGTCGTCGCGGGCATCGGGTCATTCCGCGGCCAGACCGTCGCCTTCGTGGGCCACCAAAAGGGCCGCGACCTGAAGCAGCGCACCCACCGGAACTTCGGCATGCCGAGCCCAGAGGGCTACCGGAAGGCGATGCGGGTGTTCGCGATCGCCGCCCGCCTTCAGTTCCCCGTGGTCACGCTGATCGACACGCCCGGCGCCGCGCCGGGCGTCGGCGCCGAGCAGCGCGGCCAGTCAGGGGCGATCGCCCGGTCGCAACTCACGCTCATGGGGCTGCGCGTCCCGATCGTGGCCTGCGTGATCGGCGAGGGGTCGTCGGGCGGCGCGCTGGCGTTCGGGATCGCCGACCGGGTGCTGATGCAGCAGAACGCGATCTACACGGTCATCTCGCCCGAGGGCTGCGCGGCGATCCTGTGGAAGGACGCCGGCGAGGCGCGGCGGGCGGCGGCGGCGTTGCGCCCGACCGCCGACGCGTGCCTGGCGCTCGGCGTGGTCGATGCGATCGTCCCCGAGCCGTCGGGCGGCGCCCACCGCGACCACGCCAAGGCGGCCGAGCTCCTGGCCGACGCCATCCAGGGCGAGCTCGACGTGATCTCGACGGTCCCGCCCCAGCAGCGGCGCGCCGGGCGGCGCGCGAAGTTCCGCGACATGGGTGCGTACGCCGAGTAGTGCCGGGCTGCCGCCGGCCGATCCCGGGCCGGTAGGCTCCCGATCCGTGAATCGCGGCCTCAATCGCTTCGAGCAGGCGTCGGTCGCCGTTGCCGCGATCCTCACCGCCGTTGCGGTCGGGCTGGCCCTCGGAGATGCCCCGAACACCGCCGTCTTCGCGCTCTCGGGGGCGGCGCTCGTCGCGCTGGCATGGAACGTGGGCGTTGCGACCGAGCAGCTCGGCGAGAGCTCGGGGCCGAAGGTCGGCGGCGTCCTGAACGCGACGTTCGGGAACGCGGCCGAGCTCATCATCACGATCTTCGCGATCCGTGCGGGCCAGCTGGAGGTGGCGACGGCGTCCATCACCGGCTCGATCCTGGGGAACACGCTTCTCGTTCTGGGCGCGTCGTTCCTGATCGGCGGCCTCCGGCACGGGATTCAGACGTTCGACCAGCGGATCGCCGGCATGAACGCCTCGATGCTCGCGCTCGCGGTGATCGGCCTGGGGCTTCCGACCGCCTTCGCGGCGGCACGCGGCACCGGCTCCGATACGCAGACGATCTCCGACGTCACGGCCGTCATCCTGCTCGGCCTCTACCTCCTGAGCCTCGTGTACTACTTCCGCACAGGCGTCGGCGCAGGCGGCTCCCATCCCCAGGTGCCGCACTGGACGGCGCGGCTCGCCATGGTCCTCCTTCTGGTCTCGACGGGGGCGGTGGCCGTGATCTCGGACGTCTTCGTGGGAACGCTCGAGGGTGTGATCTCCGATCTCGGCATCAGCGCGGCGTTCCTCGGGCTCGTGATCGTCCCGATCGTCGGGAACATCGCCGAGAACATCGTCGGCATCAAGATCGCCTACGAGAACAAGATGGACTTCTCGATGGTCGTCTCGCTCGGCTCGTCGCTCCAGGTGGCGCTCGGCGTTGCCCCCCTGCTCGTCTTCATCTCGCTCCTGACCCCGCACCACTTCGACCTCGTGTTCCCGACCATCCAGGTGATCGCCCTGGCGGCCGCCGTCACGATCACGGCGCTCATCGCCGCCGACGGCGAGTCGAACTGGCTCGAGGGGGCCCAGCTCATGGCCGTCTACGCGATCGTGGCCACGTCCTTCTGGTACCTGTGAGCACGCGCGACAAGACATGGTTCGCCGTCGTGATCGCGCTCACCGCGGTCGCCGTCGGGCTGAAGCTCGGCTCCGTGCGGGGCGAGATCGTCTTCGGGGCCGCGTCGGTCGCGCTCATGGGGCTCGCCTGGCTCCTCGGCGAGGCGACCGACCAGGCCGGGAACACGGCCGGCCCGCGGGTGTCCGCGCTCCTGAACGCCACGTTCGGCAACCTGCCGGAGATCGTGATCGTGATCCTCGCGATCAACGCGGGCCTGGAGGACATCGCCCGGGCCTCGATCATCGGGTCGGTCATCGGGAACGTCCTCCTGATCCTCGGGTTGTCGCTCGTCCTCGGAGGGTGGAAGAACGGCATCCAGACGTTCAACGAGCGGGTCGCGGCGATGAACTCGTCGATGCTGATCCTCGGTGTTGCCGGGCTGGGGATCCCGACGCTGTTCGCCGCCCTCCACGATTCCGAGTCGGCAGACGTGCTGTCGGTGTGGACGGGAGCGGCGCTGCTCCTGTGCTACGGCGCCTACATCGTCTTCACGTTCAGCATGCCCGGCCAGAAGCTCGAGGACGAGCCCGGTCATGCCAGGTGGTCGGTGCGGGAGGCCGTGCTCGCGCTCGCAATCACCGCCGTCGCGACCGGGGTGGTCTCGGAGGTGCTGGTCGACTCGATCAAGCCGACGGTCGAGTCGCTCGGGATTCCGCGCCCGTTCGTCGGCCTGATCCTCGTGCCGTTCGTGGGCAACGTCGCCGAGCACTTCTCGGCCGTCCGGCTCGCGTACCGAAACCGGGTCGACTTCGCGATGGGGATCGCCTACGGCTCGGGCATCCAGATCGCGCTCGGGGCGAGCGGGATCGCCGTCTTCTCGTCGATGGCGCTTGGAAACGAGCTCTCGCTGGTCTTCGACCCGCTTCAGCTGGCGGCCCTGGCAGCTGCGGCGCTTGTCGCCACGCTCGTCGCGCGAGGCGGCGAGACCAACTGGCTCGAGGGCCTCCAGCTGCTCGTGATCTACCTGATCGTCAGCGTCGCCGTCTGGCTTCAGTGACGCTCAGCCGATGGGGTACGCCTTCCCGTTGACGGCGGGGAGCACCTGCCCGGTGACCCAGGCCGGTGTCGTCGTCAGCCCCGGCTGGTAGTTGTAGGCGCCGGAGGGGAGCTGGCGCGCATGGAGCCACGCCAGCGCCTGGCGGTTGCTGAGGCTGCAGCGGTGGCGGGCCTGGACCGCCCATGACGTCGACTGGCTGTTGGCCGCGCTCCCCGGCAGGAGTGCGTAGCCGTGCGAGGAGGTCTGGGCCGTCGCGAGGTAGTCGTAGGCGTGCGCGACCGAGCGGCTCGAGCACGACGCGCCCGCCGCGCGCAGCGCCATCACCGCGGCCGAGGTGTCGTCAGCGTCGGGGCCGGCCGCTGCCGACCACGAGTACCCGCCGTTCGAGCGCTGGGCGCCGCGGATGACCGCCAGCGAGCTCCCCGGCGCCGGGACGCCGGCGGCGCGCAGCGCGAGCACGCCCCAGTAGGTCGAGTTCTGGGAGCCGCCGATGACGCCGTCCCCGCCGATCCGGTTGCGCAGCGCGGTGACGAGGTTGCGGTCGGCGAAGTTGCGCGGGTTCTTCCCGATCGCCACGACGGCCAGGATGCCGCGCTCGAGCGCGAACGCGTTTCGCCAGCTGCCGGCGTGATGGGCGAGGTAGGTCGTCATGGTCTTCCCGCCGGGCCGGCGCGCCCTCCCCGGAGAGCGGCCGGCGGCCCTGAGTCCCATGGCCGCCCACTCGGTGAGCGACACGTTGGCCTTGTGCGTGCCGGCCTCGGCGATCCCGCCCGAGGGGCGCTGGTGGCTCAGCAGGTAGCTCACCCCGGTCCCGGCGTAGGCCGGCGTGGCGATCGCGAGCGTGGCGGTTGCGGCGATAAGAGCGGTTCGGATCATGTTCCCTCCAGTGGCGCGAAGCTGCCGTGCAGCCTGCGCTCGTAGCGGTCGAGCATGCGGATGAGGCTTGGCCCGGCGACCAGGGCGATGACGGCGTTCCCGGCGGCGTGGGCGACGTCGAACCAGATGCCGGCCGAGACCAGGGCGATGAACGACGATGCGTCGGCGCCGGGCCCGAGCGCGCTCCACTCCCAGACGTCCATCGACCAGTCGAACCCGAAGCCGCACGCGATGCCGAAGGCCGCGAGCGCGAGCCGGTTTCGGAGCACCCTGGGCATCCAGCCGGCGATCACACCGACGAGGCCCCACGCGAGCATCTGCCACGGCGTCCACGGGCCCTGGCCGAGGAACGCGTTGGACGCGAGCGCGGCGGCAGCGCCCGTCGCCAGTCCCGCGCGCGGGCCGAGAGTGATCCCCGTGACTGCCACGATCATCGTCACCGGCTGGACGTTCGGGATCGCGGCGAACACCACCCGGCCCGCGGCCGCCGCGGCGGCGAGGGCTGCGACCAGGGCGAGCTCGCGGCTGCGGTTGGGGCCCGTCTCGATCGCGGCCATGACGAGCGCCACGGCCACGACCGCGGCCAAAGTCACGACCTCAAGCATGGACGGCCTCACCGGTCGGCGCCTCGTGTCTTGCGATCCGGCCCCGGTCCATCGCGATCGCGGCGGTGGCGACGTCTGCCACGAACCAGAGGTCGTGGCTCACGACGACCACGCCGGCTCCGCCCGCGGCCAGGCCGCGGACGAGGCCCGCCAGGTCGCGCTTGCGGCGGCCGTCCACTCCACGTGTGGGCTCGTCGAGCACCACGAGATCGGGGCGCATCGCGGTCACGGTGGCGATCGCAAGCCGCTGGCGCTCCCCGCTCGACAGGTCGCGCGGGTGCTCCGATGCGGCCCACGCGAGCTCGAAGCGCTCCAGCTCGGCTGCTGCGCGCTCCCGCCGGGTCGCCGGCGAGACCCCCAGGTTCTTGAGGCCGTACTCGACCTCCTCGAGCGCCGTGTCGTGGAGCAGGTAGCAGGCCGGGTCCTGCGCGACGTATCCGGCCCGCCCGGTCCGCGTGGCGGTGCCGCTGTCGAGGTCCGTGAGCCCGCAGAGGGCGAGGGCGAGCGTCGTCTTCCCGGCACCGTTGGGGCCGGTCACCGCCGTCACGGCGCCGCGGTCGAACGCCGTCGAGACGTCGACGAGGGCCGGCGTGGATCCCAGCCGCTTGCTCGCGTGGGCGAGCCTCGCGGCCGGATGGGCCGGATCGGCGTCCGGCGGCGGATCGGCCTGGGCGCGGGGGAGAAGCCACGGCATGCCGGCCAGGGCCTGCCGGGCGAGCGGCGGCGGCGCGTCGACCTCGATCGCGCCCGCCCGCATCGCGACGACACGGTCTGCGACGTCGAACAGCCGCTCGGTGCGGTGCTCGGCGACGACGATCGCGATGCCGTGGCGGTCGCGCAGGTCGATCAGCGTCCGGATCAGCTCGTCGGCGGCGGCCGGATCGAGCTGGCTCGTCGGCTCGTCCAAAAGGAGCACCCGCGGCCCCATCGCCAGGACCGATGCGATCGCCACCCGCTGCTGCTCTCCGCCGGACAGCGTCCGCGTCGTCCGCTCGGCGAGGTGGGCCGCGCCGACCATCTGGAGCGCGGCGCGTGCGCGAGGATGGATCTCGCCGGGCGCGACGCCCAGATTCTCGAGCCCGAAGGCGGCCTCGGCCAGCACATGGCTCATGACCACCTGGGCCTCGGGATCCTGGAACACGAGCCCGGCGTGCCTGGCGAGCTCGCCCGGCCGGTGCCTGCGCGTGTCGAGCCCGGCGACGCGCACACGGCCCCGGAGCTCACCGCCGTGGAAGTGCGGCACGAGTCCGAGGGCGGCGCGCAGGAGTGTCGACTTGCCGCTCCCCGACTCGCCGACGAGGAGCACGAGCTCGCCCTCGTCCACGGTGAGGTCGACGTCCGCCAGCGCCGGCCGCCCGGCCGGGCTGTAGCGGTGGCTCACGCCCTCGAAGGTCAGGGCCGGCATCGCGCCACCCATGCGAACGCCGCCGAGAGCACCGCGAGCGCCGATGAGCCCGCGACGGCCGCCGCCGTCCACGGGTCGTCGAGCAGGTCGAAGTAGCGGAAGTCGCCGGCGCCCGTGACGAGCGCCGCGACGACGATCGCGAGCGTGCAGGCCCCGAGGCCGGTGAGGACGCGCTCGCGGGGCGAGAGCGCCCGCCCCGGCGCCGCCGAGCGCGACGGGCCGGCGTATCCGCGCGCCTCCATCGCCTCGGCGACCGCCACGGCCCGCTCCAGCGACATGCCCACGAGCGGCCCCATGAGGCGAGCGGCGGTCGCCGGTCGCGAGATGCGCGCCGCCCGTGTGCGCGCGGCGACGAGCACGCCCGCCGCGTCGCGCTCCAGGGCCGGGAGCATCTGCGTGGTGAGCGACGCGATCATCGCCGACCTCGGCGCCACGCGGGCGACTGCGCGCAGCAGCAGGTCGGAGTCCGTGAGCCGGACGAACGCGCCGGCGGCCAGGGCCGTGGCGGCGATGCGCAGGCCGGCGGCGGCGCCGTAGGCGAGCTCCTCCGTCGTGATCTGGGTATCGAGGATCGGGATGTCGGGGCCACGCCAGATCGTCGTCAGGCCCTGCACCGCGACGAAGGGCTCGAGGACGAACACGGTGAGGCCCGTCGTGATCGCGAATGCCGCGTACATGCGTCGCGGCGGGCCGGCGGCGGCGAGCAGGGCCCCGCCTGCCATTGCCGCGGCCGCGGGGAAGAGCGGGTTCGAGAGCGCGATGGCCGCCGTGCAGACGGCGATCGTCACGAGGGCGGCCGGGAGCGGCTTCACCGCCGTCCTCCCGCGGCGACCACGTGGCCGCCGCCGTCGAGTGCCACCGCGTAGGTGCTCGCCACCTGGGCCGGGTGCTCGGCGAGCGTCCGGGCGGCCGCGCACGCCGCGCGCGGGATGTCGCCCGCGACGATCAGCTCGGCCGAGCGGCCGGTGGCATCCCCCGGCTGGTAGGCGGCGATCAGCGCGTGCGCCTGCGGCTCGGGCTGCGGCCCGCCCGGCGTCCGGTAGACCATCACCCGCCCGCCCTCGAGGTAGACGGTGAGGCCGCGGCCACGGCTGACGGCCGGGGCGAGCGCCTCCGCCGCCTGGGAGAAGGTCTCGACACGCACGGTGAAGTCGGACGTGGCGCTGGTGAGGCGCGCGCCCGCCGCGCGCAACGTCCCCGCGACGTCGGCCGAGCAGGGCAGGCCGGTCACGTGCACCGCCGCCGGCCGGTGGCCGTCGTAGCCGTGCACGAACGGCTCGGGCCAGGAGCCGATCGCGACCGGCACGTGGATGAGGTCGTTCCAGTACCGGTAGTCCCACCATTCCCGGTCGCCTGGGCGGAGCCGGTAGTCGGCCGCCCCGCGATCGGCCTCGACGCCGTTTACGAAGTACAGCCAGTCCCACCCCGCGGAGCGGTCGCCCCGGAGGCCGTCGATCGACTCGACGAAGCGGCCGCCGTACGACGTGTCGACCCGGGCCGTGCGCCGGAGCGCATCGAGGGCCGACTGGCCCGGGGCGGCGCGCGCCCCGTCGATGCGGCTGCGGCCGAAATCACGGGTGACGGTGACCGTCACCGCGGCGGGGCCGGGGGGCGGTGTCGCGGCCTGCGAGCCGCAGCCACCGCCCACCGCCCCCAGGATCGCCCAGGCTACGAGGAGCCTACGTGCACCCATACCGTCGGCGACCGGATCGCCCCGGGGAGGGTCGCGCGGACGCCGAACGTCCCCGTGCGCGTGAAGCGGACCGTCACCCGGCCCAGGCTTCCGGCCTGCGTCGCCGCCCCGTTCACCGACACCCACGCGTGTGCCGCGGGCGTGCCCGTCCCGGCATCGTCGTACGAGACCGCGGTGAACGTCGCCGTCGCTCCCGGCTCGAGGTTCGTCGACGTCGCCCGCAGTCCGAGCGTGGGCTCCGTGGCGCCCGTGTTCGGGTCAAACGTCGTCCAGTAGAAGAGGGCGTGCATCCCCGGCGTCGCCTTCACGGAGCCAGCTCCGAGCGACGAGAGGGCGTGCCCGACCTTGAATGCCCAGAAGTGCGTCGCGTTGCCGGCGTGGCCGGCGATCGAGTCGACGAAGAACCCGCAGCACGAGAACCACGTGAGCCCGACTCCGAACCGGTGGTTGTGTGAGGCGGTGAGGAGTGCGCCGAGCGGCGTGGGCTGGTCGAGCCGGTGGCCCTGCACCGCGCCGGTGAGCGGTACCGGCCTGCCGGTGAACACCGTGCGAGACGGGCCCTCGACGCGCAGCGCGACGTGGACCTTGGCGGCAGCCGCAGGACCGGCGGCCACCAGGATGGCAAGGGCGGCGATGAGCGCCGCGAACGTCAGGCGAAGCCTGTGCAACGTGTCCTCCTTCCTCGAGAGGCATCGACGTCAGATCGCGGGCGGCAGGTCTTCTGGCTCGGACGCGTCTCCCGGATTCCCGGGCCGACCGGCTTACCTTCCCGGCCCTTTCGGGCCAGTGGCCACCTCACGGTGACGCCGGACGGACGCCCTCACAGCGGCGGGACCGCGCCGGATTCGCACCGGCTTCCCTTGACCGCTCGCGGAGCGCGAGTGTAACACCTGACGGGTGACTCCACGTCGCCGTGATGTCCTGGGCGGCGAGAACCGAGTAGCGCAAGGACGCAGGGAGCGTCGATATTGGTTGAAATATCGGCGCGACCGAGGACGCGGCGATGCGACGGTTCGCAGCCGCAGCCCCACCACAATGCGGCATCATGTCGCGGTCGGACGTCCAGGCGCGCGGGGACGTGGAGTCACTCGTCTACGGGCGGTCGCTGGCCGGGTAGCAGCCGAGGTAGGAGAGCTCGGCGACGTGCTCCTCCAGCTCGCGCAGGGCGGCCGACACCGACGCGTCGAGCGGGTGCCCCTCGAGATCGGCGTAGAACTGGTAGTTCCACGGGCGGCCGGCGATCGGGCGGGATTGCAGCGAGGTCATGTTGACGCCGTGGCGACCGAGCGGCGCGATCGCGTCGACCAGCGCACCGGGGTGGTGGTGGGTGACGAACCGAACGGCCGTCCGCCAGGGGCGCCCGTTCTCGCGGTCGAGCCTCGTATGGGCTGCGACCGCGACGAAGCGCGTGTAGTTCTGGGCGTGGTCGGACACATCGTTCAGGAGCACGTCCAGCCCGTGCTGGAGCGCAGCCGCCCGTGACGAGATCGCCGCCTGGCGGGGGTCGCCCGCATCCGCCACCCGCCGGGCTGCGGCCGCCGTGCTCGGGGCGACGTCGGGCAGCGCGTCCGGGAGCGACGAGAGGAACCGGCGGCACTGGGCCAGCGCGGCCGGGTGCGAGTGGATCCGCGCCAGCGCGTCGATGTTGGTGCCGGCCATCCCGACCAGGCAGTGCGGCACGGCGATCACGACCTCGTCCACGATCGCGAGCGGGGCGTGTGCGAGCAGGTCGTACGTCTCCGGGATCGCGCCCGCGAGCGAGTTCTCGATCGGGAGGACTCCGCACGACGCCTCGCCGCGTGTCACGGCGCGCATGACGTCGGCAAACGACCGGCAGGACACGAGCTCCGCGTCCGGGTACAGCCTGCCGGCCGCCTCGGCGGCGTAGGCGTTCTCCTCTCCGAAATGGGCGACGGTCGCCGTCATCGAAACCCTCCGTTTAAACCAGAAAGGCCCCCGGTGCTCCGGAGGCCGCTTCGGTCGCTTCGCGTGTTCGCGCGCGGTCAGCCGCCTCCGATGTCCTCGGTAAAGGCGAAGCCGGACACGAACGGCGAGTACATTGCGCGCCATGCTACCAGAGGAGGCGCTGGTCTCGGCGATCGCCGCCGCCGTCGGAGGGCCGTCCGGCAACGTCGTCCTCGGGATCGGTGACGACGCCGCGGTGCTCGACGACGGGACGGTGGTCTCGACCGACATCCTGGTCGAGGGCGTCCACTTCGACCTTGCCCGGACGGCACCCCGCGAGGTCGGGCACCGGGCGGCGACCGCGAACCTCTCCGATCTCGCGGCGATGGGGGCCCGCCCCGTGGCGCTGCTCGCCGCGTTCGGCCTGCCGGCCGGCTTCGACGACGTCGCCGAGATCGCTGCCGGGATGCGTGAGCACGGTGTGCCCGTCGCCGGCGGCGACCTCTCCCGCGCGCCGGTTCTGATCGTGTCGGTGACGGCGCTTGGACGAACCGGGCGGCCCGTGCGGCGGTCGGGCGGGAGGCCGGGCGACGTGCTGGTCGTCACCGGGCCGCTGGGCGGCCAGGCCGCCGCCGGCTACACGGGACGCGTCCTGCCCAGGACCGACGAGGGGTGTGCCCTCGCGCGGGTTGCGACGGCGATGATCGACCTCTCCGACGGCATCGCCACCGACGCCGGCCGGCTGGCGCGAGCGTCCGGCACCGGCGCGGTCATCGAGCTCGAGCGCCTGCCGCGCGCCGCCGGCGCCACGATCGAGCAGGCCGCGACCGGCGGCGAGGACTACGAGCTCCTGGCGGCGCTTCCGCCCGGCGCCGAGCCTCCCGTCCCGGTCACGGTCGTCGGGCGGCTGACCGAGGGCACGGACGTCGTCCTGCTCGACGCGTCGGGCGCTCCACAGTCGCTCCGAGGCTGGGATCACTTCGGATGATCCCGGTCCTGGCAGGGCTCACGGCGGCCGTCATGTGGGGCCTCTCGACCGTCGTCGCGTCGCGTTCGACGAAGGTCCTCGGCTCCCAGGGTGCGCTGGCCTGGGTGATGCTGATCGGCGGAGCGCTCACGCTCGCACTCACCCCGCTCGCGGGCGTCCCGCACAACGCGTCGGGCTCGGCCTGGGCCTGGGCGGTCGCGGCCGGCGTCGGGTCGGCCTTCGGGCTCTCGATGATGTACCGGGCCCTCCACATCGGCAAGGTGGGGGTGGTGGCTCCGATCGCCTCGACCGAGGGTGCGCTTGCCGCGCTTCTCTCAATCGCGCTCGGCGAGCGCCTGACGGCCGGGATCGCCCTCTGCCTGGCGGTGATCGCGCTCGGGATCTTCGTCGTCACGCTGCGTGGCGCGGCCACCGACATCCACCTGCGCCCGTCGCTGTATGCGATGGCGGCGGCCTGCAGCTTCGGGATCGGGCTCGTGGGGAGCGCGAAGGCGGGCCACGACCTGGGGGCGCTCTGGACGATCCTCGTCGCCCGGGTCATCGGCGTCAGCGCGATCGCAGCCCCGCTCATCGTGCGGCGCACGCTGCCGCGGCCGGGCCGCGTCTGGTGGATGGTCACGTTCTCGGCGCTTGCCGAGCTGATCGGCTTCGCCGCGTTCATCAACGGCTCCAAGCACGGCGTCGCGATCCCGGCCGTTCTCGCGTCGCAGTTCGCCGCGGTCGCGGCGGCGACGAGCTACGTCGTCTTCGGCGAGCGGCTCGGCCTGCGCCAGCGTGCCGGCGCGGTCGTCATCTTCGCGGGCGTCGCGGCGCTGTCGCTGCTACGCGCCTGAGCTCGCGCCGAGCCAGGTCGAGAGCTCGTCCTCGATCCGCCGTCGCGGCAGCGCGCCGATCAGCTTCTTCTGCATCTGCCCGCCCTCGAACACCATGACCGTCGGGATCGAGAGGATGTCGTACCGGGCCGCCGTCTGGAAGTTGTCGTCGACGTTCAGCTTGGTGAACTTGACCCGCCCGGCGTGCTGGCCGGCGAGCTCGTCGAGGATCGGATCCATCACGCGGCACGGCCCGCACCACGGCGCCCAGAAGTCGACGACGACCGGCTGATCCGATCCCACGACCTCGGCGTCCCACGTCGAGTCCGTCACCTCGAGCATGCTCTCGGCCATCCGCGGACTATACCCGGCCGCTCACGGGCGGATGAAGACGCCCATGCCGACGCTGACCATCGTGAACAGCCGCTCGGCGTCGGGGATCTGCATCCGGATGCACCCGTGCGAGACGCTGTAGCCGATCGAGGCCGGGTCGTCGGTGCCGTGGATGCCGACGCCGGGCGCCGAGAGCCCCATCCAGCGCGTCCCGAGCGGGTTCCCCGGCCCGGGCGGGATCGGCACGGCGCCCTGGGCCCACGGCGCGTCCGGAGGCGGCACCCAGGTCGGGTTCTCGACCTTGCTGATGATGGTGAAGTGACCGTCCGGGGTGGGGTACGCCGGCTGTCCGAGCGCGACCGGGAACGAGACGGTCGGGTGCCCGAACCGCACGAGCGTGAGCAGGTGGGCGGACTGGTCGATGGTGATCCGCCCCGAGAGGGCGCCGAGCGTGTAGATCCCCACCGCTCCGTCGACCGGGAGGTCGCTCGCCTTCTGAAACGCCCTGACCGCGGCCACGGTGCCGGCCGCGTAGACGCCGCTCGGCGGCCCGTGCAGGAACCCCTGCCGGCGCAGGAGCTTCTGGAGATCCGTCACGTCCTGCCCGACCGCGCCGCGGCGCAGCGTCGCCTTGCCCAGGCGCTCGGTCGAGTCGACGACGAAGCTCAGCCGCTTCTCCGTGCGGTTGCCGGCTGGATCGTGGGCGGCGACCGAGAGCGTGTGGCGCCCCTGGGAGAGCGGCAGCTGCGGCCGCGACCCGGGGTGCGTCCGGACGCCGTCGAGCCGGACCGTCTCGTGCGTGTGCGCCGTGTCGCTGACGTCGACCTCGAGGCGCGGCCTGCTCGAGCGCACGACGTCGGGCAGCCCGAACGTGACGGCGGGCGCGGTGGCGTCGACCTTGATGTCGGCGGTGACGCTCCGGTGGTTCCCGGCGGCGTCGGTCGCCGTGACGACGAGCGGGATCGCGCCGTCCGAGACGCCCAGCGAGAGCGCGAAGGCTCCGTCGCCGCCGGCGATCGCGTGGGCCGTCACGGCGTCGGCGGCCGCGGTCACGCGCACCCCGGGCTGGGTGTGGCCCGTGAGGGCGAGCGTGTGCTCCCGCACCCATCCGCTCGGGAGCGCCGTGAGCCGGAGCGGCGGCGCGTGGGTGTCGACGGTGAAGGCCCATGAGCGGTTGAGTCCCCCGCCGAGCATCCCGTCGCCGGTTGCCTTCACCGACACCGTGTGCCGGCCGTCGCCGAGCCGTATGCCGTCAAGCCGGATCGCGCCGCCGGTCATCGAGCTGGCGGTCGTCACGTCGCGGCCGTCGACGCGCAGCGTGTAGCGCCCGAGGTTGCCGGCATTCGAGACGCCGATCGAGATCGCGGGCGTCGCGGAGCGCACCTCGGCTCCGGCGAGCGGCGTGACGGCGCCGAGCTCGGCTTCGGCCGAGTATGCGTATGCGGCGTAGGCGCCCACGCCGACCGCGACGGCCGCCACTGCGGCCGCTGAAGCCTTGGCTCCGGCGGAGTTCAGCCACCCTCCCATCGTGGTCTCAAATGTACCAGCAGAGGCGCAGGAACTGGTAACGGCTTCGCCCGGCGTTCGTATCATCCCCCCGTGCCCTCCGAGCAGCTCTCGAACGCCGCCATCGCCGACCGGTTCGAGCTGATGGCGGACCTGCTCGAGCTGGAGGGCGCCGTCGTCTACCGCGTGCTCGCCTACCGGCGCGCGGCGAAGTCGCTGCGCGAGACCGCCGAGTCCGTCTCGAGACTCTCCGCCGAGGGCCGGCTCACCTCGCTTCCGGGCGTGGGCGAGACCATCGCCGCGAAGGTCGCGGAGCTCCTGGGGAGCGGTGAGATCGCGGCGCTCGACAAGCTCGTGAAGCGCAACCCTCCCGGCGCGACGACGGTGATGCGGATCCCCGGCATCGGCCCGAAGACGGCCCGGCGGATCTTCACCGAGCTCGGTCTCGAGACCGTCGATCAGGTTCGCGAGGCCGCCGAGGCCCAGCGGATCCGCGGGATCGACGGCATGGGTCAGAAGACCGAGGAGGCGATCCTCGAGGGGCTCAAGGACGGTGCCGGCGCCACCGTGCGGCGGACGTCGATCGGCCGGCTCCTGCCGCTGGCCGAGCGGATCGTGGAGGAGCTCGGGCGCTGCGACGCGGTCGTCCGCTGCGAGCCCGCCGGCAGCCTCCGCCGGTTCGCCGAGACCGGGAAGGACATCGACATCGTCGCGGCGGTGACCAACCGCCTCACGGCGTCCGAGGCGTTCGTGGCTCAGGAGTGGGTGGCCGAGGTCGCGTCGCGGGGCGACAACCGGATCGCGGCCGTCGCCCACGACGGCACGGTCGTGGAGCTGCGCATGGTGGCGCCGAAGGTCTACGGCAACCTGCTCCAGCACCTCACCGGCTCCAAGCATCACAACGTGGCGCTCCGCGAGGCGGCGGTGCGCGCCGGGCTCAAGGTCAGCGAGTACGGCATCGAGGACGTCGAGAGCGGCGACGTGCTGGCGTGCGAGGAGGAAGCCGACGTCTACGCCCGCCTCGGGATGGCGTGGATCCCGCCGGAGCTGCGCGAGAACCGTGGCGAGATCGAGGCCGCCCGCCAGGGGCGGCTGCCCGATCTCGTCGAGATCGATCAGATCCGCGGCGACCTGCACACCCACACCGACTGGTCGGACGGCAAGGCGACGCTTGAGAGGATGGTCGAGGCCGCCAGGGCGCGCGGGTACGGCTACATGAACGTCACCGACCACTCGCCGTCGGTCGGGTTCGGCATGGGCCTCGACGCGGGCCGGATGCGCGACCAGATCGAGCGTGTGCGCGCACTGGCCGAGACGCTCGCGCCCGGCTTCACGCTGCTCGCCGGCGCCGAGGTCGACATCCTCCGTGACGGGTCGCTGGACTACTCCGACGAGCTCCTCGCCGAGCTCGACGTGGTCGTGGCGAGCGTGCACGCGTCGCACAGGCTGTCGTCCGCCGACCAGACGAAGCGGATCTGCGCGGCGCTCGAGAACCCGCACGTCGACATCCTCGGCCACCCGACGGGCCGGCGCATCGGAAGCCGCGAGCCGAACCCGCTCGACATCGAGGCGGTCATCGCGAAGGCGGTCGAGACCGGCACGATCATCGAGGTGAGCTCGCAGCCCGAGCGGCTCGATCTGCGCGACACGCACGTGCGGCTTGCCGTCGAGGCCGGGGTGCGCCTGGCGATCGACACGGACGCCCACTCCGTCGCCGCTCTCGACTACCTCCGCTACGGCGTCGCGACCGCCCGTCGAGGCTGGGCGACCGCCGCCGACATCGTGAACACGCGCGAATGGCCCGAGCTCAAGGCTGAGCTCGGGCCATAGGCGTCGCGCGCGGCTCGGCTTACGAGGCTTCCGGGAGGATCTCCCAGAGCTGGTTCTTCCCGTGCTGCTGGGTGAAGAACCACCGCGCACCGGCGAACGCGCCCACGCGTCCCTGCATTCCAGCGACGAACGGCGATCCCGACGAGACGTGCACGCCGGTCACCTCGTTGTCGCCCTCGTTCTGGAAGCCCGGCGTGCCGGCGTCCAGGAGCGCCGCATCGGCCTCGGCCTCCGCGTCACGCCCCTCGGCAATGAATCGCACCGGGTGCGCCGGATCGGTCATGTCGTAGGCCCAGAGCGAGTCGAGCGCGTTGAGCTGCGTGTGCAGCCCGTCGCCGCGATCCTCCGCGGCGAGGAGCGTATTGCGGTCGGCAAACGCCACGTTGTCGAACGCGGCGTGCGTTGCATCGCCGAGCGCCAGGATCGAGATGTGGCCGCTCGTGCCGTTCGCGATGTTGACCTTGAACAGGCTGCCCCACGAACCGCGCTTGGCAAGCGCCGGCACGGAGCCCGCGTCGGCGTTCGTGTCGCCGGTCGCCGCGAAGACGAACGTGCGGAACCCGGACCCGGGCCGGAACTGGAGGTTCTCGGGCCGCTCGAACGGCGTCGCCCCCGCGGCCTTGGCGAGCGCGTTGGCGTCGAACGGGGCCGTGCCGTTGGTGGCGGTGTTGTGGATCGTGATCCACTGCGCCGGCCAGGACGTGCCGAGCGTGTGCAGCTTGAGCCGGTCCTGGGAGAAGACATCACCCGACGGGTTCGCGGCATGGAACCTGACCGCATGGCCGTTGATCTTGACCTGGAGTGCCTGGAGCTTCCCGCCCTTCGTCAGATCGGAGCGGTTCTTCGGCACGAACCGGTAGATGAACGAGTTCGGCTGCTTGGCGACCTCGGGTGCCGACGGATCGGACGGGTCGACGCTCACCTCGGTGCCTCCGACATCCTCGGCCAGGATGAGGTTCCCCTGGTCATCGGGGTGGATGCCCTCGTAGCCGCCGCGGCCGATGGCTTCAAGCGCAGATCGCTTCGCCGGCCAGTCCATCGAGAGCTGGATCGGGGCGGCGGCGTTTCCATCTTCCTGCGTGGCGAGGAGCGTGTGCGTAAACGGATCCCAGGTGGAGCCGTCGAGCGCGTTCAGGTGCGTGAGCCCGTCCCCTCCGACCGGCGTCAGGAGCGTGATCCGGTGCGCGGGGTCGGTCACGTCGAGGTTGATCCGCGTGACGTAGGCGAGGTCGCCCTCGAAGAGCTCGTGCGGCTGGAACAGGAAGTGCGTGCCGTAGTCGTAGCCATGGGTCGGCCCCGGGAGGCCGTGCTTGAACACCAGGTAGGTGTTCTGGTCCGGCTCGGTCTTCGTCGGCTCGACAGGCTGGGTGGAGCCGTCGTTCAGGAAGCCGAACTTCGTGATCAGGCCGGACGGGTTCTCGAGCGGGTTCGAGCCCTGGGCGATCTTCGTCAGGGTGAACCCGGGCGCGATCTTGTTGGCCGGGTGTCCTACTCGGTGGTTGGCGTTCGGAACGCCGGGCGGCGGGATTGACGCCGCTGCCGGGGCTGCGGCGGCTCCAAGCGCGCACACGGCGACCACCAGAACTGCACGTCTCATCTGCGTCCTCCGGTGAAGGGTGCCTCCTGTCGGGGATCACCCTACGCCGGGGGACGATTACCCAGGGCGAAGAATTGGGAGAGATCCGGTGTCGATCCGGTTATCAGTCTGTGAGGCCGACGATCTCGCCCTCGAGCACCTCGGGCTCGGCGGCGGCGGGGTTCACGATCACCCGGTCGGCCCAGTAGAACTGGTTGCGCAGGGCGGCGTAGACGTCGACCACGTCGGGGGCGATCTCGGCCAGCTCGGCCGGGTGGACGTCGACGGCGATGGTGTCGTGCCCTCTCACCCTTCCAGGGTACGGGCGCCCGGCCGGGGCCGCAACGGGGTCGCCGATCAGTCCGTCTCGGCGAGGTGCTCGAGGAGCTCGATCACTTCCGGTGGGCCCTCGACGACGGCGTCGGCCGCGGCGAGGAGCGCCCGCGGCGCCTCCGGCGAGCGCACGGCCACCCGCACGGTCGCTTCGCGGAACGCGTCGAGGTCGCTCGAGTCGTCGCCGACGAAGAGGATCTCGGTGATGTGCCGGCGGCCGCGGAGGCGCTTCACGGCTGCACCCTTGTCGACGGCGATGGGCGGACGCACCTCGAGCACCATCCGGCCGAAGCTCGACGCGAGCCCGGCGCGCTCGAGCTGGGGCACGATCTGCGTCTCGAGGTAGCGATGGGCGTGGTCGGCCCGCGGCGAGCCGCGGTAGTGGACGGTGAAGGTGATGCCCTTGTCCTCGATGTGGCAGCCGAGCTCGGGCAGGAGCCCGTCGTTTCGGACGAGCTGGAGGGCCTCGGCGATGGGCTGGACGTACTTGGCGGCCTGCGGGGCGAGGTGGACGGCGCCGTCGCGCCACACCTCGAGCCCGTGGTTCCCGGAGATCGCAACCGCGTCGACCGGCACCATCCGCCGGGCCTGGGCGGCCGGCCGCCCCGTGACGCACGCCACGAGTGCGTAGGTCTGGGTGAGGCGGTCGAGTGCGCGCAGCGCCTCGGGGATGACCTGCGCTTCGTCCGGCGTCGCCACGATCGGAGCCAGCGTGCCGTCGATGTCGCACACGACGCCGCTGTGCCGAGGATCGGCTCTGAGGGGTGCCACGAGACGCGCCAGGCTCCGATCCACGGGCTCGTACACTACCCGTGTGTCAGAGCGGACCCTGGCCCTCGTGGGCATCGGACTGGTGGCCGGGTTCCTCTCCGGCGTGCTGGGGGTCGGCGGCGGGATACTCATCGTCCCGCTGCTCGTGGCCGGCGTGGCCTACGAGCCGAAGCCGGCGATGGCGACGTCGCTCGCGGCGATCCTCCTGACCGCGATCGCCGCGGCCGCGTCGCACGCCCAGGCCGGGAACGTGGCCTGGCGGGACGCCGTCCTCATCGGCGTGCCGGCGATCGGCGGAGCGGTGCTGGGCGCGTGGCTTCACCAGCGCATCACGGCCCGACACGTCACGCTGGCGTTCTCGGGCTTCCTGCTCATCACGGCGGTGAAGCTGGCGCTGTGAGCCACGAGCTGATCGCAGTCGCGCTCGGCGTCCTCGCCGGCACGCTCTCCGCGCTCTTCGGCGTGGGTGGCGGGATCGTCTTCGTCCCGACGCTCATCTTCCTCGGCCATTCGGCGCACGTTGCCGTGGCGACCTCGCTGGCCGCGATGGTGCCGGTGATCGCGGTCGGCGCCTGGCGGCAGACGCGCTACGGCACCGTCAACTGGCACGACGCGCTCATCGTCGGTGTGGCCTCGGTCCCGATGACCAAGGTCGGTGAGGTGGTCGCCACGTCGATCGCCAACGCCACGCTCGAGCGCATCTTCGCGGTGATGCTGGTGCTGGTCGCCGCCCAGCTCGCCTGGCGGGCCCTCCACCCGCCGGCTGAAACACCGGTGCCTGATGCCAATGTTTCACCCCCGGGCTGAAACACCGACGCCTGATGCCAATGTTTCACCACCCGGCGCCTCGGATGTAAGCTCGGGGCATGCCAGAGCGATGGATCAAGGGCGGCATCCTGCTCGGGTTGGTCTGCTTCGTGATTGCGCTGTACGCGACGCTCTACCGTCACGGAACGGGTTCGTGTGGCGGCGTATCAGATGGATGCGATGTTCCGGTGTCTGATCCCCACCCGTACACCCACATCGGCGTGTTCTTCATGCTCGTGGGGCTCGTCGCGTTCGGATTTGCGGTACGCCTGGCATCGAAGCGGACGATCGCACGCTCAGATCCAAACTGACCCGCCCACCATGCCCGCTGAAGCACCGGCGCCAGGAACACACGTACCTGGTACAGCTGTTTCACGGCCTCCCGGGATCGACCTCGATCTCGTAGAGCTCCGGCATGGGCATCGCGTCCCAGAGCTCGAAGCCGACGGTCGGGTCGTGGGCGTGGAGGGCGAGCGCGATGAGGTTGCCGTGGCTCACCGCTGCGATCGTCTCGTGCGGATGACGTTCGGCCAGCTCCGAGAGGGCACCGACTGCGCGTCTCTCCGCCGTGCGGCTCGACTCGCCCTCGGGCGGCGCGTAGTCGAAGTCGTCCCACGTTCGCCGGACCTCGACGTACCAGTCGGCCAGGGGGTGCGGACTGAGCAGGCGCTCGCGGAGATCGTCGGCGATCACGACGCGAAGGCGGTGCAGCTCGGCAATCGGCTTCGCCGTCTGGAGCGCGCGCGGATAGGGGCTCGAGTACACCGCTGCGATTGGCTCGTCCACGAGCGAGGCCGCGAGCGTGCGCGCCGCCGCCATGCCTGCCGCCGTCAGCGGCCGGTCGTTCTCCTCACTCCGGCCCGTCGGGCGCACTCGGCGTGGCGGATCAGAAGGATCCGCGTCAGCGGCTGGTGGCGAGGATCTCGTCGGCGCGGCGCTTCAGGTCGTCGACGACGGCCGGGTCGCGAAGCGTCGTCGTGTCGCCAAGTGCGTGCCCCTCGGCGATGTCGCGGAGAAGCCGGCGCATGATCTTGCCCGAGCGGGTCTTCGGCAGGTCGTCCGCGATGATCACCGCCTTCGGACGGGCGATCTTGCCGATCTTCTGCCCGATCCACTCCCGAAGCTCGGCCGCCAGCTCGTCGGACGGCTCGTAGCCCGCCCGCAGGAGGACGAAGCAGAGCGGCGTCTGGCCCGTGAATGAGTCGGGAGCCGCGGTCGCCGCGGCCTCCGCCACGGCCGGATGCTCGACCAGCGTCGACTCGAGCTCGATCGTCGAGAGCCGGTGGCCCGAGACGTTCATGACGTCGTCGACCCGACCGAGCAGCCAGAAGTCGCCGTCGTCATCCTGGCGGGCCCCGTCGCCCGGGAAGTACGTCCGCACGTCGAAGCGCGAGAAGTAGTTCGAGACGTAGCGATCGTCGTCGCGGTAGAGCGTCCGGAACATGCCGGGCCACGGCCGCGTGATGACGAGGTAGCCGCCCTTCCCCTTCTCGACGGGGTTTCCGTGGTCGTCGACGACCGACGCCGCGATCCCCGGGAACGGCCGCGTGGCCGACCCCGGCTTCTGGGTGATGAGCGCTGGGAGGGGCGTGATGAGGATGCCGCCGGTCTCGGTCTGCCACCACGTGTCGACGACCGGGCAGCGCTCGCCGCCGATGAACTTCCAGTACCACACCCACGCCTCGGGGTTGATGGGCTCGCCGACCGTGCCGAGGAGCCGCAGCGACGTGAGGTCGTGCCGCGCCGGGATCTCAGGCCCCGACTTGATGAACGCCCGGATCAGCGTCGGCGCGGTGTAGTACTGCGTCACGCGGTGCTTCGCGATGATCTGCCAGTGCCGCTCGGGGCCCGGGAACATCGGATCGCCCTCGTAGAGCACCCCGGTCGCGCCGTTGGCGAGCGGCCCGTAGACGATGTAGCTGTGGCCGGTCACCCAGCCGATGTCGGCTGCGCACCACCACACGTCGTCCTCGTGGATGTCGAAGATCCACCTGTGGGTCAGCGCCACGTAGGTGAGATAGCCGCCCGAGGTGTGGACGGCGGCCTTCGGCTTCGCCGTCGTGCCCGATGTGTGGAGGGCGTAGAGCATGTGCTCGGCCTCGACCTGCTCGGGCTCGCAGGTGTCCGGCTGGCCGTGCACCAGCTCGTGCCACCAGTGATCGCGCCCGTCCTGCATCACCACGTTGGCGCCCGTGCGCCGGAGGACGATCATGTTCTCGACCGATGGAGCGAGCTTGACCGCCTCGTCGGCCGTCGCCTTGAGCGCGACGCCCGCGCCCTTGCGCCAGGCCTCGTCCTGGGTGATGACCACCTTGGCGTCGGTCGACTCCAGCCGCTCACCGAGCGACTCGGCCGAGAAGCCCCCGAAGACGACGACGTGCGGCGCCCCGATCCGGGCGCACGCGAGCATCGCGACGGGGAGCTCCGGCACCATGCCCATGTAGATCCCGACCACGTCGCCCTTCCGGATCCCGAGCTCGCGCAGTGCGTTCGCCATCCGGCAGACGTCGGCCAGGAGGTCGGCATAGGTGATCGCCCGCTCCTCCTCGTCGACCGGCTCGGGGACGAACTGGTAGGCGACCTTGCTGCCTCGACCGGCAGCGACGTGCCGGTCGAGGCAGTTGTGGCTCACGTTCAGGATGCCGTCTGCGAACCACGTGCAGTGCGGCGGGTCCCACTCGAGCCCCTTGGTCGGCTCCTGGTGCCAGTCGAGCAGCGAGCGCGTCTGGTCGAGCCAGAATGCATCGAGGTCGGCCTCGGCGCGCTCGTAGATGCCGGGATCCGAGGCGACAGCCTGGGAGACGAACGCCGGCGGTGGCGGGAACTCGCGCCGCTCCTGAAGCAGGACGTCGATGGCGGCCTCGGCCGCCTCCCGGCTCACATCGCCCATCTCAGGGCTCGTAGTCGAACTCGTCCTCGTCAGACGACAGCACCTTCTTGATGCCGATCGCCGCGGCGACTGCGATCGCGCCGCCGATGAGCAGCCGGCCGAACTTGTGGCTCTTCTTGGCCGGCTTCTCGGACAGCCTGGCCGCTGCGACCTTGAGCTCGCCGGCCGCCTTCATGACCTCGTCGGTCACCGTGCGCGACGTTGCGGCCTTGCGTGGCCCGTCAGCCTGGATCTTGGCGTAGATGGTCTTCGCCGAGTCGAGCGCCGTCTTTGCGTGTGCCCGTAGCTCCTCGTCGTTCGCCATACGGGTGACGATCGGAGTGAGCGTCTCGGCCATCTTGTCGGTCTTCATCTTCGTGGGCACTGCCCACCTCCCTCGAGATCGCCGGTTTCAAGTCACACTACCACGGTGGATTTCGCGCGCGTCAATACCCTCCTCGAGGAATGGGGAGAGCCTGCCTACCGTTCCCGTCAGGTCTATCAGGCGGCCACGCGCACGCTCGTGGCCGACTACGACGGGATGACGGGCCTCCCCGTTGCGCTTCGACAGCGCCTGGCCGAGGCCGAGCCGCTCACGGAGCTCGAGGTCGACGAGGTTCGCGAATCCGGCGATGGGACGATCAAGCTGCGGCTCGTCACGCGGGATCGGTTCCCGGTCGAGGCGGTCGCCATGCGCCACCGCGACCGCCGCACCGTCTGTCTCTCATCACAGTCCGGCTGCCCGCTCGCCTGCACGTTCTGCGCGACGGGCGAGATGGGCCTCGGCCGCAGCCTGCGCTCCGGCGAGATCGTGGAGCAGCTCCTGGCCCTCGCGCGGATCCTGCGCGACCAGGGCGCGACGGTCGGGAACGTGGTGATGATGGGGATGGGCGAGCCCTTCCTGAACTACGACGCCGTGCTCGAGGCGTGCCGGACGATGCACGACCCCGACGGCTTCAATCTGGGCGCGCGCCACATCGCGATCTCGACGGCCGGCTGGGTGCCGGGGATCGAACGGCTTGCGGAGGAGCCGCTGCCGCTCCGGCTCGCGCTCTCGCTGCACGCGCCGACCGACGAGCAGCGCGAGCAGCTGATGCCCGTCACGCGCCGGTATCCGATCGAGCGGCTGATGGCGGCCTGCCGGGACTACCGCGAGCGGACGGGGCGGCGCATCTTCGTCGAGTACCTGCTCCTCGATGGCGTGAACGACTCCGACCGCGACGCCCGCCGGCTCGGACGACTGCTCGGCCGCGGGCCGGCGTTCCACGTCAACCTGATCGCATACAACCCGACGGCCTCGGCCTACTCGGCCTCGCCGCAGGAGCGGGTCGCGGCGTTTGCCGAGGTGCTGCGCGAGCTGGGCGTCGGCGCGACCTACCGGCGCTCGCATGGAAGCGACATCGAAGCCGCCTGCGGGCAGCTCGCCGTCGCCGGTGCCAGGGCCCGGCGGCGCGCGCTCCGGCGGATCAAGGCCGAGGCATAGGCCGGTAGACTCGATCAATGGGCGACGGGACGATGGAGGCCTGGGTGATCCGGCCGGAGCGCCTCGGCGACCCGATCGACGCCATGCAGCTCGAGCGGATCGACGTTCCCGATCCCGGCCCGGGCGAGGTGCTGGTCCGGGTGATGGCGGCCGGCGTGAACTACAACGGCGTGTGGGCCTCGCTGGGCCTTCCCGTCTCGATCTTCCGCTACACGGGCTACGACTTCCACATCGCGGGGTCGGACGCCTCCGGAGTCGTCGAGCGCGTTGGCCCGGGCGTCACCCGCTGGAGCCCGGGCGACGAGGTCGTGATCCACTGCAACCAGAGCTGCGGCGAGTGCGCGGAGTGCAACGGCCTCGACCCGATGGCCTGCTCGCGGCAGAAGATCTGGGCCTACGAGACGAACTGGGGGAGCTTCGCCGAGTACTGCCTCGTGCAGTCCCAGCAGCTGCTCGTGAAGCCCGCCCGGCTCACGTGGGAGGAGGCGGCGTCGTACGGGCTCACCTACTTCACGGCCTACCGGATGCTCGTCGACCGCGCGGGCGTCCGGGCCGGCGACAACGTGCTCGTCTGGGGCGCGGGCGGGGGCCTGGGGACGTTCGCGGTCCAGCTGTGCCGCCTCTACGGGGCCAACGCGATCGCCGTTGTCTCTTCAGACGACAAGCGCGAGCTGGTGACCGGTCTGGGCGCGTCGGCGGTTCTGGACCGGCGGGAGTTCGCGCTCCTCGATCCCGACACGGGTGAGCGCAACTTCGACGAGATCAAGCGCTTCGGGAAGGCCATCAGGGAGGTCACCGGCGGCTCCGATGCCGACATCGTGTTCGAGCACGTCGGCACGGCCACGTTCTTCACCTCGGTCTTCGTCTGCAAGACGTTTGGCACGATCGTGATCTGCGGCGCGACATCGGGCTTCCAGCTCGACTTCGACGTGCGCTACCTGTGGATGCGCCAGAAGACCATCCTCGGCAGCCACTTCGCGAACGCCTACGAGTGCCAGCGGGCGAACCAGCTCATCGCGGAGGGCAAGATCGAGCCGGTGCTCTCGCGCGTGTTCCCGTGGTCGGAGTGCCCGGTCCCGCACCAGATGATGAAGGAGAACGCGCACGTCGGGAAGATGGTCGTCCTGGTCGGAGCCGAGCGCGAGGGCGAGGGTCGCCGGGATGGATGACCGGCCGTTCGCCGGCCCGGGCGACGCCCCGCTCGACTACGACCGCGATCTCGGCGACCCCGGGTCGTTCCCGTTCACGCGCGGGATCCACCGCGACATGTACGCCGGCCGGCCGTGGTCGATCCGACAGTACGCCGGCTACGGCACCGCCGCCGAGACCAACCGCCGGTTCCGGTTCCTGATCGACCAGGGCCAGGCCGGCCTCTCGACGGCGTTTGACCTCCCGACCCAGATGGGCCTCGACTCCGACGACCCCCGTGCGGAGGGGGAGGTCGGGCGCGTGGGCGTGGCGATCGACTCCATCCGCGACATCGAGGCCCTGTTCGACGGCATCCCGCTCGACGAGGTCTCGACGTCGATGACCATCAACGCGCCGGCGGCGGTGCTGGTCGCGATGTACCACGTCGCCTGCCGGCGCCAGGGGCGTGACCCCGCGCAGATCCGGGGGACGGCTCAGAACGACGTCCTCAAGGAGTACGTGAGCCGCGGCACCTACATCTACCCGCCGCGGCCGTCCCTTCGGCTGGCCGCCGACCTGATCGCGTGGACGACGGCGGCCGCGCCGCGCTTCAACGCGATCTCGCTCTCCGGGTACCACATGCGCGAGGCGGGCTGCACCGCCGCGCAGGAGATGGGCTTCGCGATCGCAAACGCGATCGCCTACGTCGCCGCTGTGGTCGACCGCGGAGTCGGCGTCGACGAGTTCGCGCCGCGGCTCTCGTGGATCTTCAACACCCACATGGACTTCTTCGAGGAGATCGCGAAGTACCGGGCGCTCCGCCGGCTCTGGGCGCACGTGATGCGCGACCGGTTCGGCGCGACGGATCCTCGGTCGATGATGCTGCGAACCCACACGCAGACGGCTGGATCGACGCTCACGCTCCAGCAGCCCGAGAACAACATCGTGCGGGCGGCGATCCAGGCGCTCGCCGCGGCGCTCGGCGGTGTGCAGTCGATGGCGCTCTCGTGCTTCGACGAGGCGATCGCGATCCCGACCGAGCACGCCCAGACGCTGGCCGTGCGCACGCAGCAGATGCTCCAGCACGAGTTCGGCATCACGAAGGCGGCCGACCCCCTCGGGGGGCTCGTGGTACGTCGAGCGGCTGACCGACGGCTCAAAGCCGAGGCCCGGCGCCTGATCGCCCACATCGACGAGCTCGGCGGCGCGGTCGCGGCGATCGAGTCCGGCTTCTACCAGCAGGTCATCGCCGACGAGGCCTACGAGCGCGAGCGCCGGATCGCGGCCGGCGAGGACGTCGTGGTCGGCGTGAACCGCTACGCCGACGAGGCCGCTCCGCTGCCCGAGCGGTTCGACGTGCCGCCCGACCTGGCGGCCCACCAGCGGGCGGGGCTCGCGACCCTGCGGGCCGAGCGCGACAGGCCGCGGTCGACGCGGCGCTCGCGAGGCTGGTCGAGGCTGCGCGCGCAGCGACGAGAGCGCGATGCCCGCGATCATCGATCGCCGTCGACGCCGAGGCGACCCTCGGCGAGATCTGCGGCGCGCTGCGGCAGGTGTTCGGCGACTACCGACCGGCCATGGCGGCCCAGATCTAGATCGATGGGCGACGGCGGCACGGAGCGGACACCAGCGTCGTTGCAGGCGGTTGCGGCGGATTCCTTGCGCTATCATCTCCCGCCCGTGAGCGCCGTTCCCGAAATGCCGGCACCGCTCGAACGTGCGCTCCGGCAACTTCAGACCGGCGGGATGGTGATCGTCTGCGACGATCCCGACCGCGAGAACGAGGGCGACCTCTGCATGGCGGCCGAGTTCGTGACCGCCAAGGCGATCACGTTCATGGCGTGCCAGGCGCGCGGACTGATCTGCCTCTCGCTGCCCGCCGAGCGTTGCGACGAGCTCGAGCTGCCGCTGATGGTGCCGGCGCGAACGGCACCGACGCCACCGGGTTCTGCGTCTCGATCGAGGCCGCAACCGGGGTCACAACCGGTATATCGGCCGCCGACCGGGCGCGCACAATCCAGGTCGCCGTCGATCTCACCGCAGAGCGGGCCCGAGGATCTCGTCCGCCCCGGTCACGTCTTCCCGCTGCGGGCCCGCGCCCGCGGCGTGCTCGAGCGCCGCGGCCAGACCGAGGCTGCCGTCGACCTCACCCGGCTCGCCGGGCTCACGCCCGGCCGGCGTGCTCTGCGAGGTCATCCAACGACGACGGCACCATGGCCCGCGGGTCGCAGCTCCTGGCCTTCTCCCGCCGGCACACCCTCCCGGTGGTCACGGTCGACGAGATCGCGACCTACCTGCGCAGCAGTCCGCGCCGGCGATCTCAGCCGTCTAGGTCTCGCTACCAGGCGTCGAGCCCGGGGAAGCCGGCGGCGCCGTCGAGGCACGCGGCGGCGAGCAGGGCCGGGCCCATGTCTCCGGTGAAGAGTGTGTAGCGGCCGCGGCCGGTCCGGGCGCGCATCAGCTCGACCTGCTCGAGCGCGTGCATCGCGAAGCGCGCGAGCGCGGTCGAGCCATTGCTCGTCGCCGGTGCGCTCCAGCAGGGCCAGGAAGGCGAAGCCGTTCCCGACCGTACCGTGGCACAGGCCGGCGCCGTGCGAGAGCGGTCCAGCGCGCCACACCAGCTCGCCGCCCGCAGTCAGCAGCAAGCTGTGCAGCTCATTGCCGGGCGCCAGCGACGCGAGCGAGGTGACCACACCCGGAGCGCCGTGGCACCACTGGACACGCGGCGGGGCGCCACTCCGCGAGCCCGTCGGCAACACGGGCCAATTTGCCACGTCGCCGTCGAGGAGGGCCAGCGCACGCGTTGTGGCCAGCGCTCGGGCCCTGATCGCCTCGGTGTCGTCCAGCCACTCGGGCGCCTCGAGCAGCGCGAGGACATTCCCGGCAAAGCCGTGCCCCGCCCCCACGTAGCGCAGCTCCTCGTCATACAGGTCCTGGGTCCAGAGCCCATCGGCCTCCTGGCGCGCGAGCAGCGTGCGCGCGCTGTCGCGCCACAGCTCGGCGAAGCGTTGCTCGCCCGTGCGGGCGTGCATGGCGCGCGCCGCCAGCATCGTGCCGGGCGCGCCCAGGAGCAGCTCGTTGGAGGGGTGCGACGCGTTTGCGGCGATCACGCCGGCCAGCGCATCGGCCGACGCGGCCGACGGCGCGAGTCGATGCGCGACGAGCAGGATGCCGCTCGAGCCGACGAGCAGCGACGCGCCGGCACCTTCCTCATCGGGCGACGCCAGAGCGGCCTCATGGAGACCATCGACGATCGCTGGGCCGTCCAACGTGGGGCTGTAAAGGCCGGCATCCGCGATACGGCGCAGCCCGTGCAGCATGCCGGCGGCGCCGAGATACAGGCCCCGGAGGATGCCATCCGCCGGGGTCCCCGGCTCGTCATCGGCCGCGTGTAGGGGCCATAGCCGCTCCGGGTCGAAGGCACGCTCGGCATCGCGGCACAACGCCGCGATCGCGTCGCGGGCGCGCGGCTCGCTCCACTCACGGCCGGTGAGCCGCTCGTGGCGCTCAGGCGACCAGAGGGCGTCAGGCGACGGGTGCGCCCCTGTGCGACGCGATGAGCTCCTTGGCGTCGTTCACCTCGTCTGAGCGGTTCACGCCGAGGCACGCCGTCACCTTGTCGTCGCCGTCGAGGTAGTAGGCGACGAAGTCGTCGTCCTCCATCGACCCGCGCACGTCCACCCGTCCGCTGCCCGGGCCGACGTACTCGAACCACGTCCAGTCGCCGAGGTCGCTGAAGAAGTACGGGACGGTCGTGTACGGCTCCGTCTCCTTGCCGGCCCAGGTCGTGCCGACGTAGGCGCCCTGGTTCAGGGCGACGTCCCAGTGCTCGATCCGCATGCGGCGGCCGTGGACGACGCTCTGGTAGGCGGCGATGTCGCCGACCGCCCACACGTCGTCCGTCGCGCGCAGGTGCTCGTCCACATGGACGCCGTTCTCGACCGTGAGCCCGGCCGCCTCGGCGAGATCGGTGTTCGGCGTCACGCCGATCCCGGCCAAAAGCACGGTGTAGTCGCCCTCCGGCAGCTCCGACGTCCCGGTGTTGACGTCACACCGTGCTCCTCGAGGTGGCGCTGGAAGTACGCGGCGACCTCGGCGCCGAACAGGTGCTCCCACACGACGCTCTCGGGCACGGCCATCGTCACGTCCCAGTCCTTCATCCGCGCCGACGCGGCGGCCTCGACCCCGATGAAGCCGCCGCCGATCACGCCGAGGTGGCCGGTCGACGTCTCGAGCATCTCGGCGAGCGCGCTCGAGTGCTCGATCGTGCGGATGACGCGCGCGCCCGGCAGCTCCCGCGGCGTTGCGCCGGTTGCGAGGACGAGCCGCTCGTACTCGACGGCCTCGCCGTCGGAGAGCGCGATGCTCCTCGCGCCGAGGTCGAGCGCGGTCGCGCTCACCCCGGTCCGCACGTCGACCTCGTGGTTTCGCCACCACTCCGCCGGGTGCATGTAGACCTCCTCGAGCGGCTTCTCGCCGCGGGAACTCTTTCGTGAGCGGCGGGCGGTGGTACGGGACGTGCGCCTCGCGGGCGATCACGAGCGTCGAGCCGATTCGCCGCCCTGCTCCCGGTACTCCTGCGCGACCATCCCGCCGGCGAGCCCGCCGCCGACGATCACGTTCTGATACCGCATCGGTCCCCGTCCCCTTTCGACGTTACGTGGTCGGCTCCCAGCGGAACGTGCGAAGCGAGATCGCCGCCAGCACCGCCGTCGCGGCCAAGAGTACCCCGATGTCGCCCGCCACATGCGTGAGCGAGAGGCCCCGCACCGTCGTGTCGCGCAGCCCGTTCGCGAGGTAGTAGAGCGGCAGCACCTGCGCGATCGCCTGCACGAACGCCGGCATCGCCGCCACCGGGAAGAACACCGGACAGAAACATCATCGGGTTTGTGATGACGTTCGAGACCGCGTCGCCGGTCTCGGGGTTCGAGACGACCGACCCGATCGCAAACCCCATCGCGAGGAAGCACAGGCAGCCGGCGATCGCGACCGGGATCCCCGCCCACCATGTCGAGGAGATGTGGATGCCGAAGACGATCCGGCCGAACGCGAGCAGCACCACGACCTGCATGACCGCGACCACGAGCGAGGCTGTGATCCGGGCTGCGAAGAACTCGGCCAGGGGGATCGGCGTCAGCTTGAGCCGGCGCAGGATGCCGCGCTGGCGCCAGTCGACCAGAACCGTTGCGAGCCCGATGACCGCCGAGATCATGATCGACAGCGCCACGATCCCCGGGAGCAGGAAGTCGATGTAGCTGAGCGACGCTGAGTCGACCGAGACGGCCTGGAACGCGAGCGCCGGCGGGCCGCCGGTGGCGGCGATCGACACCCGGTCGGCGGCGCCGAACACGATGCCCTTCATGATGCCGGCCTGGGTCGCCGACGTGTTCGACGTGTAGAGCCTGGCGGCGAACGACCCGTCGCCCTTCCGCGCGAAGACGAGCGCGGCGTCCTCGTCGCCGTCCTTGACCTTCTTGATCGCCGTCGCGGCGTCCGGCGAGGTCTTGACCGTGAGCCCCTTGGTGTGCTCGAGCGCCGCGACCATCGCCCTGGGGGCCGCTGCGGTCACCGGTTGGGCGACGACGATGTCGCCGGCGCTGACCGACCGCCCGAAGAGCAGCCCGAGAAGCGTCATCAGGATCATCGGGAAGACGAGCGACCAGAAGAGCGTGATGCGGCGCCGGAACGTCATGCGGAGCTGGGCCATGGTCGTGGCCCCGAAGCGGCTCAGGTTGAACCTCACTCGCGGTACTCCCGCCCCGTGAGGCTGAGGAACACGTCCTCGAGGTCGGCGCCCTTGACGGCCAGGTTCTGGACTGTCTCACCGCTCGCGCGCGCTCGCTCGAGCACCTCGAGCACGGTGGCCTGCGCGTCGCGCACGTACACCGCGTGGTCGCCCGCCGAGTCGGTGTACGACACCCGGGCATCGGCATTGAGCGCCTCGATCAGGCCGGCGGGGGTGTCGAGCGCCACGATCCGCGCCTCGTCCATGATGGCGACGCGGTCGCAGAGCTCCTCGGCCTCCTCGAGATAGTGGGTCGTGAGGACGACGGTCTTGCCGTGCTCCTGGTTGATCCAGCGGATCACGTCCCAGAGGTTTCGCCGGGCCTGCGGATCGAGCCCCTTGGTCGTGGGCTCGTCCAGAAACACGATCTCGGGGTCGTGGACCAGCGCGAGCGCGATCGCGAGCCGCTGCTGCTGTCCGCCGGAGAGGTTCTTGGCGCAGCCTCGGCGCCCTTCGAACTCGAGCCCGACCTGCGCGAGCGAGCTCTCCGCTCGCTCGGCGGCGTCGGCCCGGCAGGTAGAACCGGGCGAAGAGCTCCAGGAGCTCGCGGGCCGTCAGCATGTCGAAGAGCGACGTCGTCTGGAGCTGGACGCCGATCAGGGCCTGGAATCCTGCGCGGGTCGGGCCACACGGTGTGGCCCAGGACGGCGACGTCGCCCGCGTCGGGCTTGCGCAGCCCCTCGATCACCGCCGAGGGTCGTCGTCTTCGCCTGCTCCGTTCGGGCCGAGGCATGCCGAGCAGACCTCGCCCCCGTCGACGGTCAGCGAGACGCCGTCGACGGCGACGTGCGACCCATACCGCTTGGCCAGCCCTGGCCACCTCGATCGCCGCGCTGGCGTCCACGCGGCCGGGGCACGACAGTCGCGGCCCAGGTCGCTGTGCAGGGGGTCAGCCGGGGTCGAGCCGGCGGGCCGGCCAGCACGACCGACGATCTCGATCTGGCGCTCCGGGATGCTCCAGTACGTCCGGAGGAGCTCCGTCTTCCGCTCGGCAGACCAGCTCGAAGCCCGCGGCGTGCTCGTAGAAGCCGATGGCCCAGCCGGCCGCGGCCCATGTGCCGACGCAGCCTCGGCTCGGTCAGCCGCCTCGCAGAGATGGCGGAGCAGGGCGCCGCCGACCCCCGCCCGCTGGCGCCCCGGCAGGACGTAGGCGTGGCGGATCAGGTCGACGTCGCCCACCGCCTGGATGCCCATCACGCCGATCAGCTCGCCGTCGGCCTCGTACCCCGACAGAAGACGACGCCGGCGGCGATCTCCGCGTCGAGCTCGCCGGCATCCATGTAGGGCTCGTGCCAGCGGTCGGCGGGGATGGCGCCGCGGTAGGCCTCGGCGGCGGCGTTCACGATCGCCAGGATGGCCGGGCGTTCGTCGTCGCGGCACGGCCGGATCTCGCCCACGGCCGCTGCCCGGCGGGCCGCTTCGGCACCAGCACCTTGCGGCGGAAGTAGCAGACCTCTCGCCGCGCTGGTTGAAGCCGACGGTCTCGACGTCGACGATGCCGCGGTCGGGCTTGCTCTGCGACTCGTTCTTCTCGAGCACCGTCGTCTCGGCGTAGATCGTGTCGCCGTGGAACGTCGGCTTCTTGTGCTGCAGCGTCTCGACCTCGAGGTTCGCGATCGCCACGCCGCTCACGTCGGGCACCGTCATGCCGAGCACGAGCGAGTAGACGAGGTTGCCGACCACGACGTTCTTGCCGAACTGCGTCTGCGTCTCGGCGTACCAGGCGTCGGTGTGCAGCGGATGGTGGTTCATCGTGATCATGCAGAACAGATGGTCGTCGGCCTCGGTGATCGTCTTGCCGGGCCAGTGCTTGTAGACGTCGCCGACCTCGAAGTCCTCGAAGTAGCGGCCGAAGCGGACGCTCGTGGGCGTCGATCGTCGCGGCTCATCGAGCGCGTTCCTCGGGCGAGCAGGCCGCGGGCGATCACGAGCCGCTGGATCTCGTTGGTGCCCTCGCCGATCGAGCATCAGCGGCGCGTCGCGGTAGTAGCGCTCGATCGGGAGCTCCGTCGTGTAGCCGACGCCGCCGTGGATGCGCATCGCCTCGTCGACGATCTCGAAGGCGGTCTCGCTCGCGAACAGCTTCGCCATCCCGGCCTCGACGTCGGCCCGCTCGCCGGCCTGCTTGCGCTCGGCCGCGTCGCGCGTGAGCAGGCGGGCCGCCTCGAGCTTGGTCGCCATGTCGGCGAGCTTGAGCTGGATCGCCTGGTGCTCGGCGATCGGCTTGCCGAACGTGTCGCCGCTCCTGCGCGTACCGCGATCGCCGCGTCGAAGGCCGCGCCGGGCGACGCCGACGCCGCGGGCCGCGATGTTGATGCGGCCGACCTCGAGCGCGCCGAGAATGTGCCGAGCCCGCGGCCCGCCTCGCCGAGCAGCGCGCGGCCGGCACGCGGTGGCCGTCGTAGACCATCTCCACCGTCTCGATGCCCTTGTAGCCGAGCTTGCCGATGTTGCGGCTGACCGTGATGCCGCCGCTGCTCGCGCGCCCGGCTCCTTCTCGACGATGAAGCAGGAGATGCCCTCGTCGGTCGCGCGCCGGGCGTCTTACGAGCGCGCACGATCCCGGCCCGCTCGCCGTTCGTCACCCACATCTTCGGGCCGTCGATCACGTACTCGTCGCCGTCGCGGACGGCGCGCGGAGCGGATCGCCTGCACGTCGCTGCCGGCAGTCGGCTCCGACAGCGAGAAGCGCCGCGCAACTCGCCCGTCGCGAGGCGCGGCAGCCACCGCTCTTCTGCTCCTCGGTGCCGTTGGCACGATCATGTCGCGCGATGGTGTGCGTGTTGACGATGCCCGACACGACATCCAGCCGTACGAGAGCTCCTCGACCGCCGATGTACGTGAGGAGATCGAGCCCGAGCCCGCCGTACTCCTCGGGGATCGTGATGCCGAACAGGCCGAGCTCGCTTCATCTCCTCGACGATCGTCGTCGGGGAAGCGGTCGGCGTGCTCGTACTCCGACGCGACCGGGATGATCTCGCCCTCCACGAATTGGCGCACCGCGTAGAGGATGTCCTCCTGGTCGGTGGTGAGGCCGAGGGCGGCGTAGTCGGGCGCGGTCATCAGCCGTCCTTCAGCGTCGGCGTCATGCCCGCCGCCCGGCCGGCGGCCTCGACCTGGAGCGCCATCTTGCGGCTCGCCTCGTCGATCATCTCGCCGTTGAACATGACTGCGCCGCGGCCCTCCTCGTCAGTCGCCACGCGGTAGGCGTCGAGGATCGCGACCGCCAGGTCGAACTGCTTCTGGGCGGGCGAGTAGATCTCGTTCGCGATCGCGATCTGATCGGGGTGGAGCGCCCACTTGCCATCCATCCCGAGCAGCCGCGAGCGGGTCGCCACCTCGCGCATGCCGTCGAGGTCGCGGATCGCCGCGTACGGGCCGTCGATCGCCTGCAGGCCATAGGCGCGGGCCGTGTTCACGATCCGGGCGTTGATGTAGTGCCACTGGTCGCCCGGGTAGTCGGGCTCGATCTGGCCGACCGTCAGCTGCGGCACGCCGAGGTTGGCGGCGTAGTCGCCGGGGCCGAAGATGATCGTCTCGGCGCGCGGCGAGGCCGATGCGATCTCGTCCATCTTGACCGCGCCGTGGCCGGTCTCGATCTGCAGCTCGAGGCCGATCCGCCCCCCTCGAGGCCGAGGTCGATCTCGAGCTGCGTCAGCAGGTGATCGACGAAGTGCAGGTGCGCGGCGTCCTCGACCTTCGGGATCATGATGCAGTCGAGGTGGGCGCCGGCGCCCTCGACCACGTAGGTCACGTCCCGCCAGCACCACCGGGTGGCGACGCCGTTGATGCGCACGACCTTCGTCTTCGCGACTAGTCCTGCGGTGGAGCGCGTCGACGACGTTCTGCGCGTCGCGTCGGTCTTCTCGCTCGGTGCGACGGCGTCCTCGAGGTCGAGGAACACCTGGTCGGCGGCGAGCGTCGCGGCCTTGCCCAGCATCTTGTCGGACGAGCCGGGGACGGCGAGGCAGCTACGGCGTAGCCTCAAATTGCGACTCCTCCCCGGTTGAGGCGGGAGGGAGTCTAGAGCGTGCCGATGCGGCAGATCGGCCAGTACCGGACGCGGGCGACGCCGATGATCCCGTTGCGCGGCTCGGCGCCCCAATCCCGCGAGTCATCGGAGATCTCGCGATTGTCGCCCATCAGGAAGTAGTAGCCCTTGGGGATCGGATCCACCCGCTGGAGCGCACGTCGAGCGTCTCCTGGTGGTCGTTGACGTACGGCTCGTCCAGCTGAACGTCGGCTTGCCCGCGTCCCTGCACCCAGATGTGGCCGTCGGGAGACCACACCGTGTCGCCCGGGAGCCCGATCACGCGCTTGATGAACGTCGGGCCGGCCAGGCCGTCGCGCAGGCCGAGGCTGGGCGAGGTGCAGACGCCCATGCCGTCGGATGCCCGTCGGTGCAGACCGGTGGGTGGAACACGACGATCTCCCCGCGGTCCGGGGTTCCGGAATCGAGCGTCAGCCGGTCGGCGAGCACGCGGTCGCCGGGGAGCAGCGTCGGCACCATGCTCGGCGTCGGGACCCGGTACGGCTTGACGACGAAGGCCTGGGCGGCCACGCGATCGCGAGCGCGACGACGAGCGTCAGCACGATCTCGACGATCGAGCGGACTCCCTTGGCGTGGACGCGTCTACGGCCATGACTGCCGGAGGTTATCGACGGCGGGGCCGGCGTCTGTAGGTGGCCGGCCTGTAAACGCGGTATTCGGAAGGTGTGATCCGGCGACAGCGCAGGTACCGTTGGTGGCGATGGCTTCGTCGATGGCCCGACGTCTCGCCCTGGTTCTTGCCTGCATCGCGGCGGCGATCGTGGCCGCCATGCCGGCGGCGCAGGCCCGCACAACCTACACGCTGACCGGCCACGGATGGGGCCACGGCATCGGCGTGTCCCAGTGCGGCGCCCACGGCTACGCCCCGCACAGGTGGACCTACAACGCGATCCTGGCCCACTACTACCAGGGAACGACCCTGTCCGCGCTCCCGAACTCGGTGCAGATGCGCGTCCAGCTTGCGAGCGGCCGGGCGTCCTACTCGATCTCGGGCGCATCCAGGATCTCGGTCGTCGACGAGGGCGGGAGCACGGCGAAGAAGCTTCCGGCCGGCTCCTACCGCGTCGAGCGGGGCACGTCGGGCCGCCTGCGCGTCGTCGACGCCGCCACCAACGCGCGCGTTGTGAAGCACCTCACAGGCCCGGTGCGGCTGAGCGGCTCGCAGGCGCTCCGGGTCGACAGCAGTGTCGGCATCGGCTGGGCGCACGACCACTGGCACGGCGCGCTGCGGGTGATCCGGTCGGGCTCGTCGCTGATGCTGATCGACGTCGTGCCGCTCGAGTACTACCTGCGGGGCGTCGTCCCGAGCGAGATGCCCTCGTCGTGGCTGGCCCCGGCGCTGCGGCCCAGGCCGTCGCCGCCCGGTCATACGCGGTCGCGACGCGCCATTCGACGTCGCTCTTCGATGCCTACGCCGACACCCGCAGCCAGGTCTACGGCCCGATCGAGCACGAGGCCGCCGCGTCGACCGCGGCCGTCTCGGCGACAGCGCACCAGGTCATGTGGTTCTCGGGCAACATCCTCGCCGTCGGGTTCTTCTCGTCGTCGTCGGGCGGCTGGACGGCGTCGGAGCAGGCGGCGTGGGGAAGTGGCAACCAGCCCTACCTCGTCCCGGTGCGCGCACCGGTACGACGGCGCCCAGGGGCTGAACCCCAACCACAACTGGAGGCCGAGGGTGCTCACCCCGAGGGGGCTGGGCCGCGCCCTGCTCGGGCTCTCCGGCAAGGTGCGGTCGGTCGACCTGACCATCGACGGGCCCTCGCAGCGGGTCACGCACGCTACCTTCCATACGAGGAGAGCCGACCACGGCTACAGCGGCCCCGGCGCCGAGTCGGCGCTCGGCCTGCGCTCGAACTACTTCCGGATCGTCGGCGTCGCGCTCGCCGGGCCGGCCCAGGCGATCGCCGGCACGCCGTTCGCGCTCACGGGCCGTGTCTGGCCGCTGCCCCACCACCGCGTGTCGCTCCTCGTGCGTGGACGGACCGGCAAGCCGTGGACCACCAGGCCGAGGCCCGGCTCTCGCTGAACGCCCACGGCAGGTTTTCGACGAGCATCCCACCCGAAGCAGAACAGGGTGTACCGGCTTGGGCTCCCCGCCGGCGCGGTGTCGCCACGGCAGAAGATCAAGGTCGGCCCGGAGCTCACGCTCGTGCGTTCCGGCAAGGCGTTCCGCGCGACGATCTTCCCGGTCCTCGCCGGGGCGAAGCTGACGCTTCAGCGGCACCGGCCCGGCGGCTGGAAGGCCGTCACCCACGCCACGGTCGGCGCCGGCGGGCACGCCAGGTTCGCCGTTCCAGGGACGGCGGGCAGGTGGCGCGTCTCCTTCGGGGGCGACGCGCAGCACGCGGGCTAACCACTTCGCCGACGCTCACCTCGCCGAAGATCTGGCGGGGATAGTCTTCGAGAGATGCCAGCGTTCGCCATCCGCCGCGTCGACGGCAAGCTGCGGTTCCGCGCAGCGGGGTGCTGCAACCCGGCCAGCTACCGGCGCGAGTACGAGCGTGCCTACATGGAGCAGGTGCTCGCCGAGGGCGGCCGCGTGGTCGGCCGCGAGGGCGACATCGTGCAGCTGGTCGACCGGCGCGGACGTCCGTGCTCGGTCGATCTGGGAATCTGAGTAGCGTCCCAGCCATCCGCGGGTAGGCCGCTCGGCGACCCGATCTTGAGACGGTTCCATACCATCCCACACGGGTCGGCGCGAGAGGGGCTCGCCGCGAGCGACAACCAGGAACGACTCGGCCGCTGCGCGTGCTGGTGACCACCGGGGCTCACCGCGGAGGAGGGCGACCGTGAAATCCCTCCAGCAGAACGGCCAGCGTGAGCTGACCATCATGGGCACCGACATGAGCGCCCGCCGCGGCGGCAGTTGGATGCCGACGCCTTCCACGTCGTGCCGCCGGCCTCATCGGACAAGACCCGCCACCTTGAGGCTCGCCGGCGAGGGCG
>CAWEIZ010000002.1:0-1020331 GCA_963809325.1 uncultured Actinomycetes bacterium | reverse complement strand
AGGGATTTCCCTGTCTGCCGTCCCCCTGGAGATAGGGGCGGGCACCGATGCCCAGAGCGCGCGCGCCGCCTAGGGTGACGGTGTCATGGGGTCGAAGAACACGCATCCACAAATGCAGGTCGACCATCTCGATACCGTGGCGGTTCCCGACCGGGACGTCGTCGCGTCCCGCCCACGCCTCGCCGGGGTGGAGGGGTTCAGGGTGGACGGGCCGGAGGGCCGGGTGGGGTACGTGAAGAGCGTTTCCTCCGAGACCCGGGGGAGTGCTCCCGATACGCTCCATGTTGCGACGGGACTGTTTATCGTTCGCGTCGTGCCGATCCCCGCCGCTGACATCGTGGACATCGAGCCCGAGCGGCGCCGCGTGGCCATCAGGCGGATGGTGCGGAGACCGCGCTCGCCGAACATCGCGGAGGTGCTTCGCCGCTTCCTGGCGTCGGTCGGGAACGACAAGCCGCACGGTGTCACGCCGGCCAAGGGTGGTCGATGAGCGCGGATGACCGGCGTCCGGTCGTCTTCTGCTACGACGGCTCGGACGGGGCGAGGCGAGCTCTGGAGACCTCGTCGAACCTCCTCGCGGGGCAGCCGGCGCGCGTGATCACGGTCTGGCGGTCGGCCTGGGACGAGGCCACCAGGTCAGTGGCGCTCGGCGGCATCCAGCCGGACGTGGTCGAGCACCTCGACCGTGAGGCCGAGCACAACGGTCGGGAGCTGGCGCACGAGGGTGCGGAGCTCGTCCCCGGTTCGCATCCGGTCGCCGTCAAGGCGAAGGGATCGACGTGGCAGACGATCCTCGAGTACACCGACTCCGTCCACGCCGCGGCCATCGTGGTCGGCTCGCGCGGGCGGGGCGGCCTTCGCTCGGCGATCCTGGGCAGCGTCTCGCATGGGCTTGTCAACCACGCCCGCCGCCCGGTGCTCGTCGTGCCACCCGAGCACTAGATGATTGATCGATAACTCCGTGATGTCCTGGGCGGCGAGAACCGAGCAGCGCAAGGACGCAGGGAGGGCCAATATCGGGTCATATTGGCACGACCGAGGACGCCGCGATGCGAAGGTTCGCAGCCGCAGCGCCGCCACGATTCGCCGTTCCAAAGCCTCGGGCGTCCAGGCGCGCGGGAGTTATCGATCAATCATCTCGCACGCCGATCCGGCGGGTATACGCCTGCCAGCGCTGTGAACGACGCCACCGCGATTCAGACCACCGGCCTGACGAAGGACTACGGCGAGGGCCGCGGGCTCTTCGACCTCGACCTCGATGTCCGGCGGGGCGAGATCCTCGGCTTTCTCGGGCCCAACGGCGCGGGCAAGTCGACGACGATGCGGCTCCTGCTCGACCTGATCAAGCCGACCTCGGGGTCGGCGACGCTCCTTGGGCTCGACAGCCGGGCCGACAGCCTCGAGGTCCGGCGTCGCGTCGGCTTCCTGCCCGGCGACCTCGTCCTCTATCCGACGCTGACCGGGTCGGCGATGCTCGACTACCTCGGAGAGCTCCGCGGCGGCGTCGACCGGCGGGTGCGCGACGAGCTCGTCGAGCGCTTCGACGCCGAGCTCGACCGGCCGCTGCGCGAGCTCTCGACGGGGAACCGCCAGAAGCTCGGCCTCATCCAGGCGTTCATGCACGAGCCCGAGCTCCTGATCCTCGACGAGCCGATCGCGGGCCTCGATCCGCTCGTCCAGCAGAGCTTCCACGCGCTCCTCGAGGAGGTCGCCGCGCAGGGGCGCACCGTCTTCCTCTCGTCGCACACCCTGTCCGAGGTCGAGCGGGTCGCGAACCGGGTCGCGATCCTGCGCCGTGGCCGGCTCGTGGTCGTCGACTCGCTCGAGCGCCTGCGCGGGATCGCCGTCCAGCGCCTCGAGATCGAGTTCGCGGGCGACGCTCCCGCGGTCGGACGAGCTCCGGGCCGTCCCCGGCGTGCGCGAGGCCGCCTTCGAGGGGCGGCATCTCGTCGTGGCGTTCGAGGGCTCGGCCGACGCGCTCGTCAAGGTGATCGCGAGCGTACGAGGTGCGCTCGATACGAAGCCGCGACGACGACCTCGAGGAGATCTTCCTGCGCTACTACCGCGACGACGAGCCATGAGCGTGCCGGCCCTCAGGATGGCGATCCGCCTGCGCCTTCTGGCGACGGCGCTCTCGGCGGGAGGCATGGCGCTCGTCATCGTCATGGTGGGCGCGCTGTTCCCGGCCGTCGGGGACTCGATCGGCAAGCTCGATCTCCCCAAGGGGGTCGCCACGCTGCTCGGCGGCGCCGACTACGGAACGATCACCGGGTGGATGCGGAGCGAGATCGGCTCGGTGTACGGGCCGCTCGTGATCGCCTACACCGGCATCTCGGTCGCCGTCGGCTCGACGGCCGGCGAGGAGGAGGGCGGCATCCTCGGGCTGACGCTGGCCTACCCGATCGAGCGCTCGCGGCTGCTCCTGGCGAAGGCCGGCGCCGTCGCGATCAGCGTCGTCCTGGTCGCCCTCGGCACGCTTCGTCGGCCTGATCGTCGGAGTCGCCGTCGGGGGCGGCGGGATCGGCCTCTCCAACCTCACGGCGCTCGCCGTGCACCTCACGTTCCTCGGGATGGACGACCGGCGCCCTGGCGCTGGCGATCGCCGCGACCACCGGGCGCAAGGCCGTCGCCTCGGGAGCCGCCGCGGCGTTCGCGCTCCTCGGGTTCCTCGTCAACGGGTTCGCGCCGCTGGTGGGCGCGCTCGAGTGGCTGAAGTACCTCTCGCTCTTCTACTACTACGAGGGCCACGACCCGATCTCGAGCGGCGTGGACGTCGGCCGACCTCGCCGTGCTCGCCGTGGCGACGATCGTCCTCACCGTCATCGCGGTCCTCGGCATGCGAAACCGCGACCTGCGCAACTAGCCCCGATCTACTGGTAGCGCAGGGCCTCGGCCGGATAGACCTTCGCCGCCCGCACCGCCGGCAGATACGTCGTGCCCATGGCGACGGCGTAGACGACCAGGAAGATCACGCCCATCAACAGCCACGGTGGATCGAAGCTGAGGTTGGCCCAGCTCGGCTGCTGCTGCGAGTCGTGGATGACGTTGAACGCGACGGCGAGGCCCAGGGCCGTGCCGAGCACGATCGACGTGAGCGCGATGAACGACGACTCGAGCAGGAAGCTCATCTGCACCATCCGGCGGCGGTAGCCGACCGCGCGCAGGACCCCGATCTCCTGGCGCCGCTCGACGACCGACCGCGCGGTGATGACGCCGAGCGCCGTCACGCCGACGATGAGGCCCAGCCCCATGAAGCCCATGATGAGCCGGTCGAACGTGAGCGACCCCGCGACCGCATCGTGCAGCAGCGTCGCGAGCGCGTCGGCCTGCATGCCGTTGGCCAGGAACGCGGACTCGAGCTGCTTGGCGGTCGCCTTCGCATCGACTCCGGGCCGGAGCGCGAAGAGGTAGACGGTCGGATCGACCCTGTCACCGAACGTGGCGGCGAGCGTGCTCTGCGAGGTCGAGATCCCGGCCATCTCGAGCGGCGCCGTATCCGTGAGGACGCCGATCACCTTGAGCCGCACGTGGCGGCCCGTCTGGGGATCGCGGACGTCGACGGGCACGGGCGCGAAGCGCCGGTCCTCGAGGTAGAAGCCGCGCAGCTGGAAGTCCGGCGGCGCACCGAAGTTGAAGTTGCTGCGCCGCTGGACGACGAGCGGATCGACCACCGCCAGCCCGGGGTGGTCGTTCACGGCCCGCCACACCGCGGCATCCGACGCGAACCCCTTCGCCCGCGCCGCGAGACCGTAGGTGGTGTGGGTGAGAAACGCGCCGTCGAGGCCGCGCACGACGTAGTCCTCGGCGCCGCCCGGCACGCCCGCCTGGTGGGCCTTCACCGGCAGGAACGACTGGGCCGAGACGACCCGGAAGTCGGCCGGGTCGATCCCGCGCGCCTGCCTGAGCGCCGCCGGCATGTCGGCGACCGACGCGGTGGGCGAGACGGTCGCCCGGACGTCGAACCCGCCGCCGTAGGTCTGCATGTCGTTCATGCCGTTCACGAATGACGTCGTCGTGGTCGCACCGGTGACGAGCGTGAACACCACGAGCGTGAACATCGCCAGCGTCACGCCGGTGCGAAACCGGTTGCGAAGCGGATACGCCATCGACATGCGCAGGACCGGAGCAAGGCTCCGGAACCGGCCGAACGTCCACGTGACGCCCGCGACGAGCAGGTCGGCGTTGTACATGATCGTCCAGCTGGCGCCGATCACGATCATGAGGCCGGAGAGGATGAAGATCGAGAAGTCCAGCGAGAGGTCCCCGAACAGCCAGTCGCTGATCGGAAGCACGAACCACACGACCAGGCCCAGGCCCGCCGCCGTGCGCGCCACCCGTTCGGGCACCCCCAGGCGCTCGGTCACCGGAACCAGGCCGAGCAGCGCGAGCGAGACGCCGAACCCGAGCGTGATGGCATTCCTGGCGCTCACCCCCGACGCGATCAGGAGGGCGCCGAGGATGAGCACGATCGCGCCCATCACCCAGGACCGGCGCCGGCCGCGCTCGGCCGGCGGCTCGGGCAGGTTGCGGATCGCCGTCACGATGTTCATGCGGCTCACCCGCCACGCCGAGGCGCCGACCACGACGAAGGTGAGCAGCACGCCCAGGGCGTAGGCGACGACCATCGTCCGCCCGGTGACCGAGTAGCTGACATGGAACGCGCTCGTCTCCGCGAACGCGCCGGCCATGATCAGCACCATGACGTACGCGACGCCGATGCCGATCAGGGCTCCCACCGCGGCCGCCAGCAGGTCGTAGGCGACGCCTTCGAACAGAAACATCTGCACGAGGTTCCGCTGCCTGGTTCCGACCGCCCGGGCGATGCCCAGCTCGCCGCGCCGCTCCGCCGCCAGCATGATGAAGATGAGGAAGATCAGCAGGATCCCGGCCGCGATCGAGAACGAGCCGAACGTCGTGAACATCGAGACGAAGGCGGCGCCCATCGCGTCGGCGGTCTTCAGCGCGTCCCGCTTGGTCGGGTTCGCCTGAAGGCCGAGGGGCGCGAGCGCCGGCCGCAGCGTCCTGACGACCTGGTTTGTCGCGGCGACGCCCGACGTGGTGCCGCCGCTGTTCGAGACGAGCACGTACTTGATCTTGCCGGGCCGGCCGAGGAGCTCCTGCGCCGCCGGGAGCGGCATCAACACCGCCGCGCCGTCGGTGCCGGCGCCGTCGTAGGAGACGACAGCCTTCACCCGCACCTCGACGGCCGTCTGCCCCGCGAACACGCGCAGCGTGTCACCCGCCGCGGCGTCGAGCTTGTCGGCGCCGTCGCGGTTCAGGTACACCCAGCCGGGCGGAAGCGCCGAGAGCGAGACCGCATGCCCGTCGGAGGTCGTGATCGCGCCGAACCCGTCGAGGGCCGCTCCGTCGCTGGCGAAGAGCGTCACCTGGGGTTCGTTCTGGCGGCTCGCCGGAGCCTGCACGGCGACCGGCTCGATGATCGCCGGGGCGACCCCGTCGACGAGCCCCGACCCGGCGACTGCCCGCCGCACCGCCGCGACGTCGGCCTCGGGGAAGTACCTGACGCCGGTCGCCGATCCGCTCTGTGCCGCGAGGCTCGGCGTGGCGCCGCGCGCCGCCACGAGCTCGTCGGTCTGGCCGAGCGACGAGATCGCCGAGGAGCGGATCGTCTGCGTCATCGTGTCGCCCGTGGCGAGCGCGGCCGCGATGATCGCGGTGCCGAGCATCAGCCCGACGACGATGAGCGCGCTTCGCCCCGGCCGCCGCTCGGCGTTTCGGATGCCGAGCCGCAGGAACACCCTGTTCCGGGCTGCGACGACGGCCACCGCCGCCAGCGCGGCAGCGAGCGTCGCGACCAGGACGACCGCCAGGATCCCCATCGGGATGCCGAAGAGCCTGGTCATGGCCGGCTACCCGATCGCCACCGCCGGTGCGTCGGCGAGGACGACGTTGTACTCCTCCCGTCCCGGCGGCGACCGGTAGAGCGTCACGAACTTCTCGATCTGCTCCGCGTAGAAGCTGCGGCCGCCGGCAATGCCGGCGTCGGCCGCCTCCTCGCTCTCCCAGAAGGTCAGCGCCAGCACCTTGCCCTCGTCCGAGAGCAGCACGTAGACGCCCTCGTAGCCCTCCTGCTCGCGGAGCGCCGGAACGACCGACTCGCGAAACAGCGTCACGGCCTGGTCGACGCCCATGCGTACCGCGTCGATCTCCGCCAGTGTCACTCGCGCGATCATGTCGCCACCTCCAAGAGCTCCTCGTCGACGATCTGCCCGTCCACCATCCGCACGATCCGGTCCGTTGACCGGCCGACTGCGATGTCGTGCGTGACGATGAGGAACGTCAGGCCTCTCGTGCGATTCAGGTCGCGCATCAGCGCCACGATCTCCTGTGCGTTCTCGCTGTCGAGGTCTCCGGTGGGCTCGTCCGCCCACACGATCGCCGGATCGTTCACGAGTGCGCGGGCGATGGTCACCCGCTGGCGCTGCCCTCCGGACAGCTCCTCGGGGACGTGCGCCGCCCGCTCGCCGAGGCCGACCATCTCGAGCGCCTCGAGCGCCCGCCCGCGCGCCTGCTTCGCCGGGATGTGGCTCACCAGGAGCGGCAGCTCCACGTTCTCGACCGCGCTCAGCACCGGCATCAGGTTGTAGAACTGGAACACGAATCCCATCCGCTGAGCCCGGTAGTCGGTTCGCTCGTCGTCGGACATCGACCCGAGCGAGACCCCCTCGATCAGGACGTCTCCGCCGTCGATCGCGTCCAGCCCTGAGAGGCAGTTCAGGAGCGTCGTCTTTCCCGACCCGCTCGGGCCCATGATCGCGACCATCTCGCCCTGGTCGACACCGAAGCTCACACCGCGGAGGGCCTGGACCGCACCTCTCCGGTGTCGTAGCGCTTCTCGACCGACCGCGCCTCGACGATCGCCCCACCGCTGACCGCCGATCGCGGCTCCGCCCCAGCCTCAGCCGCTCGCGTCGCGGTGCGCTCGCCGTGTTTCACATCGATCGCCATCGCAAACTCCCCTCACTGGTGCGGGTCCAGTTTCAGCACGAGGGGACGGCCTGCGCATCGGTGAGATCCACCGAACCCGGGTTCGGGCAACTACGGCGTTGAACGAGTCATCTACAGCTCGACGTACGCGCCGACCTCGAACACGCGGTCGGGCGGGATGTGGTACGAGCGCGCGACTGGAGTCGAGTTCTGGTGCAGCAGGGCGAAGAGGCGCTTGCGCCAGCCGGCCATGCGGGCACGGCCGGTCGGAAGGATCGTGACGTGGTCGACGTAGTAGGACGTGCGGTCGAGGTCGAGGTCGAGCCCCTGACGCTTGGCCAGCTCGAGCGCGGCGACGACGTCCGGCTCGTCCTGGTAGCCGTAGGTGGCGGTGATCGCCACGAATCCCAGCCGGAGCCGTTCGATGGCGACGCGCTCGGCCTCGTCGACGTGAGGCACGCCGACGGTGTGGATCTTCACGAGGATGACGCGCTCGTGGACGATGCCGTTGTGCTCGGCGTTGTTGAGCAGGGCGGTGGGCACCGTGTCGAGCGACGGCGTGAGGAAGACGGCGGTGCCCGGGATGCGATTCGGCCGCTCGTCGATCATCCGGTTGATGTACCGGCGCAGCGACACGCGATCCTCCTTCATCGCGCGGGCCAGCGTCAGCCGGCCCTTGTGCCACGTCGTGAGGATGATGAAGAAGATCGCCCCGACGACGAGCGGGAACCACCCGCCGCTCATGATCTTCGTCAGGTTCGCCGCGAAGAACGTGAGCTCAATGGAGATGAAGAACGCCGCGCCGGGAATGACAATCCGAAGCGGCTTTCGCCACAGGATCCGGAACACGACGAACGCGAGCAGCGTGTTCGTGGCGAAGATGGCGCTCAGGGCGATGCCGTAGGCGTTCGCAAGCCCCGTCGGTGAGCGGAACGTGAGGACGAGGACGATGACCGACGCGAGCAGGAGCCAGTTCACGATCGGGATGTAGATCTGCCCGATGATGCGCTTCGACGTGTGGCGGATGCTCATACGCGGCAGGAACCCGAGCTGGATCACCTGCTGGGTCACCGAGAACGCGCCCGAGATGACCGCCTGGGACGCGATCACCGTCGCCACCGTCGCGAGCACAACCATCGCCTTCTGGCCCGTCTGGCCACCGGGGACGAGGAAGAAGAACGGATTGGAGACCGTGTCGGGACGGGCCAGGATCAGCGCTCCCTGCCCCATGTAGTTGAGGAGCAGGCACGGGAAGGCCAGCCCGAGCCAGGCCCGGGTGATCGCCTTGCGGCCGAAGTGCCCCATGTCCGCGTAGATCGCCTCCGCGCCCGTCACGGCGAGGAAGACGGAGCCGAGCGCGAAGAACCCCATCTTGGGATCGTCGGCGACGAACTGCGCGGCGTAGGTCGGCGAGACGGCGCGGAGGATGCCGGGGTGCGCGGCGACCTCCTTCAGGCCCAGCGCGCCGAGGACGAGGAACCAGATCACCATGATCGGCCCGAACAGCCCTCCCACGGCCCCGGTGCCGAACCGCTGGAGCGCGAAGAGGGCGATCAGGATCACCAGCGAGAACGGGACGATCTGCGCCGCCAGTGCCGGCGACGCCACGTTGAGGCCCGAGACGGCCGACACCACCGAGATGGCCGGTGTGAGCATGCCGTCGCCGTAGAAGAGCGACGCGCCGAGCACGCCGACGATCACGAGGCCCGTCTTCCGGCGCGTCTTCGACACCCGCTCGATCAGCGCCACCAGCGCCATGATCCCACCCTCGCCGTCGTTGTCGACGCGCAGGATCAGGAGCACGTACTTCAGCGTGACGACCACCATCAGCGCCCAGAAGATCAGCGAGAGCGCGCCGTAGACGCGAAGGGGCGACGGTCCCATCGGATGGTCGCCCCTGAAGATCAGCTGGATCGTGTAGAGCGGGCTGGTGCCGATGTCGCCGTAGACGACGCCCAGCGCGCCGAGCGAGAGCGCGAGCGAGCCCCACCGGGCCGACCGGTGAGTCCCCGGCCGGTCGCCGGCCGCATGCGCTCCCGGCTCTCGCCGGCGTGACGGAGTGCCGAGAACGCCCTCCGTCGCCGTCATGCTCGCGTCCGTGCTCGCCACCGTCTACTCCGGAAGCGCCTTGCGATGCGCGGACGGGGCCGGCTGCCGGCGGCGGGCCGTGCTCCTGGAGGGAACGATCACCACATCGGGCGCCACGCCACGGGCGGCACGGCGAACGCCCCACCCCGCGCTTCCGACGAGGACGAGCGCGTCGACCGGCCAGACCGCGTTCAAGAGCGCCGGGACGCTCCGGCACGGCACGATCTCGACCCGGCAGGGAGAGTCGAGAGAGCCCGCGGCCTGCTCCGCCGCCTCGCGGAGCCGGTTGAGCCGTGCGGCCAGCCGCGGCGGCCAGGCGCTGATCGGGAGCGTCGGCGGGAGCACCGCGGGGATCAGCACCCGCACGACCGCGATCCCGCCCCGGGGTGCCCGGACGAGCGCGTCGTCGATCGCACCGGTCAGGAGCTCCGGCTCGACGCGGGGGTCGGCGCAGACGATCAGGATCTGATGCCTCATGTCCCGACCTCCGGTCGGACGATCATGACGCGCTGGCGCGCCTCGGCCACGATCCGCCGCACGACGTGGTCGTACGTGGCCAGCCGGAGGTCGACTCGCTGGAGGCCGCCCGCCCGCAGCAGGATCACCTGCGAGTCGCGCCGGTTGGCCTCGGCGAGGATCGACTCGGCCGGATCGCGCGTCCGCAGGTGGCTCGTGTGGACGTGGATGCCGTACTGCTTTCCGATCGCCCGGCCGGCGGCGGCGAGCCGCTCCACGACACCGTCGAGGTCGTCGATCTCCATGTCCATCTCCTCTCCAAGCGGGATCTCGGTGAATGCGAGCAGCACCAGCGATGCCCGCCGCTCCGCGGCGAGCTGAGCAGCGACGTCGACCAGGTCGGTCGGAGTGCTCGCCGCCGCCGTGTTGACGGGAATCAGGAGCGTCTGGAACTCGACCTCGACGCCCGGCCCGCGCCGCGCGGCGGCCTCCGCCGGCGTCCTCTGGGTCAGCGAGAGTCCCAGCCGCCTTCGGTACGCGGCATACGCGGCCAGCCCGAGCACCATCCAGGCCACGCCGAGGTAGCGGGCGTCGCTCTGGAGCAGGACGACCGCGATCCAGAGGATCGCCGTGCACGCGCCTCCCACGAGGGCGGTCAACGGGATCCGGCGGCCGTCGACGGGGAGGTTCAGCGGTGCCTCGACCGGCCGGTAGCGGCCCGGGTCTCGCCAGCGAAGCACAACGACCGAGACGTGGACGCTCGTGAATGCGAGAAGGGCGCCGAACACGTACGTCCCGGCCAGCATGTTCACGCCGCCTGCCGGCGCCTGGACGGCTGCGAGGAGCGCCGCCGTGGCCCCGCAGGCCGCGATCGCCACGAACGGCGCCTGGGTGGTGGGGTGTGGCTCGGCAATGCGGGCGGGGAGCTGGTGGTGCTGCGCGAGCCAGGCGGCGAGACGGGAGCCGCCCGCAAGGGCTGTGTACGCGACGAACGCGAGCATGGCCGCCACGAGCAGGCCGACGAGATAGGAGAGGCCGGTCGAGAGGACATGCAGGGGGACCGCCCCGACGATCGCGAGCACGGGATATGCCGCGTATCCATGCGGGGAGCGCTCAACCAGGAGGGTCGTGTAGCCCCCGCCCGGCGATCTGACGACGGGTGCCGCCATCAGGGCCACGAGCGAGACGGCGGCGGCAATCGAGACCATCGTCGCGACCACCCCGGCGGAAGCCCGCGCCAGGTCGCGCTCGGGATCGCGGGCGTCGGCGGCCATGTCGCCGATCGCCTCGATGCCCGTGTACGCGGCCAGCGCGAGCGCGCACGCCAGGATCAGCCCTTCGAGCGACGGCGCCGTCCCGAAGTGCACGTTCTGCTGGATCGCCTCGGGACGGAAGACGAACGCCAGGCCGAGCAGCACGAGCAGAAGCTGCACGATCAGGTCGAGGACGCCGGCGAACGCCGCCAGGCTGGCCGAGAGCTTCATGCCGGCCGCGCACGCCGCGGCGACCAGGCCGAGCACGACGAGCGCACCGGCAACGGACCATCCTCCGGACGCGAGCGGATCCCAGAAGACGCTCAGGTACCGCGCCGAGAAGACCGCCGAGAGCGCGGCCATCGCGACCAGCGCCAGGCACATCGCCCAGCCGGTCACGAAGCTCGCGAGCTCGTTCATCGCGTGCCGGGCGAGCGCCGCCGAGCCACCCGCCTCCGGAAACACCGAGGCTCCCTCGGCGGAGGCGAACGCGACCGTGGCGACGACCAGCCCGGCCACGACGAGCGCGACCGGCGCCAGTCCCAGCCCGTGGAGCGCGACCACGCCGAGCGCCAGGTAGATCCCCGAGCCCATGCGCGGGTAGGCCGACGCGAAGAGTGCGCTCCGGCCGAGCGCCGGCGCCGTCCGAAGGACGTGCCGTCGAACCACAGGTGAGCGAGAAGCCATCACTCACAAGGTCGCACCGATCGCCTCACAAGCGCATAACGATCAGGCCCGCCTGCATGCCAATCACGTCACAACGGCATCACGGCCGTATCACGGCCACGAATCGCCGAGAATCGGGCGCCGCGAGGCGCCGCGAGAATGGGAGGTGGTCGCGTTGCGTCGGTTCACCCGATTCGGACGACGCACCCGAAACGCCCCGCGGCAATCGTGCTCCGTATGAGCGACACCCTCGGCCGCCGGCGCGCCCGGAGCATGTGGTGAGCGACAGCACCTTGGCGAGGCTCGCGGCGCTCGCCGCGCTGGTCGCCGCCGTCGTGGCGGCTGCCGTGCTTGTCCTGACGCTGTTTCGGAGCCCGCTCGCAGTCCTTGGCGCAGCCGCCGCGCTGGCCGTCGCGGGAGGATGCGCCTGGTTCGCCCTCACCCGCACCGGCGTCGCCCGCATGCTCGGAGCGGCCGCGGCCGTGCTCGCCGTCGTCGCCTCGGCAGCGGCCCTCTATCTTGGCGGCGCGCACAGGGGTGTGGCGGTCTTCCTCGTCGCGATCGCACTCTTCACCGTCGCCGCTCGCAGCGCGGCTCGCCGGAGTCGTCGAACGACGCCGTCCGCCGCCCGCGAGAAGCCGGCTGCGGCCGGTGCAACCGGACACACCCGGGCGGTGCTCCTCATGAACCCTCGATCAGGTGGCGGGAAGGTCGAGCGCTTCCATCTCGCCGAGGAGGCGAGGCGGCGCGGCATCGAGACGATCGAGCTGCGCCCGGGCGACAACCTGCGGCGCCTGGCCGTGGACGCGGTGGCCACGGCGGATGTGATCGGAATGGCGGGCGGCGACGGTTCGCAGGCCCTGGTCGCCGAGGTGGCCATGCAGCACGACGTGCCCTACGTGTGCGTGCCGGCGGGGACGCGGAACCACCTCGCCCTCGACCTGGGCCTCGACCGCGACGACGTGGTCGGCGCCCTGGACGGATTCGTCGCCGGCGTCCCGCACCGAATCGACGTGGGCTTCGTCAACGGCCGGCTGTTCGTGAACAACGTGTCGCTCGGCGTCTATGCCGAGACCGTGCGGTCGGATGCCTATCGCGATGCGAAGCTCGAGACGATGGAGCGCAAGCTGCCGGAGCTTCTCGGGCCCGGTGCCAAGCCGATGGATCTGCGCTTCACCGATGCCGACGGAAAGCGGCACGACACGGCCCAGCTCCTGATGGTCTCGAACAACCCCTACCGGCTCGACGACCTCACCGGTTCCAGCTCCCGTCCGAGCCTGGACACCGGAGTGCTCGGCATCCTCGCCGTCGAGATCACGAGCTCCGCCCAGGCCGCGGAGCTGCTCGCCCTCGAGGCGATCGGCCGCGCGCGGAACCTGAGCGGGTGGCTCGAGTGGTCGGCACCGACGCTCGTCGTCGACTCGGCATCGGAGGTGGCGGCCGGGATCGACGGCGAGTCCGTGATGCTCGAGCCGCCGCTCCGCTTCGAGATCGTCCCGCAGGCGCTCACGGTCCTCCTGCCGCCGTCCGCAGTCGGTGTCTCACCTGCTGGACTGACGCCGGGCCTCTCGCTTGCCGCCGTGAGGCAGCTCTGGGGCGAGGCCCGCGGCGACACACCGTGACCGTCGACGACGAACCGGCGGCCGCAGGAAGCTGGCGCTGGGACCTCGTGCTCGGCGACCTCGCCGCCATCGACGACGCGGTCTACCGCGCCGTCGCTGGGACCCCGTCGCCGACGCTCGACCGTGGCCTCGCCCGGCTCTCGCGGGCAGCCGACCGGTCGGTGCTGTGGATCGCGATCGCCGGGGGTCTGGCGCTCCTCGGAGGCCCACCGGGCCGCCGGGCGGCGCGGGCCGGGCTCGCGTCGATCGCCGCCGCCTCGGGGCTTGTCAACGTCGGGCTGAAGCCGCTCCACGGCCGGGCGCGCCCGGACGCCCGGGCGATGCCGGACGCGCCGGGCCGAGCGGTCCCGATGCCGCGCTCCGCGTCGTTTCCGTCGGGGCACTCGGCCTCGGCGTTCGCCTTCGCGACGGCGGCCGGAGGCGAGATGCCGTGGCTGTCCTTGCCGCTACGGTCACTGGCCGCAGCCGTCGCGTACTCGCGCGTCCACGGCGGCGCTCACTATCCCGCCGACGTCGTCGCCGGGTCGCTCATCGGCAGTGCCACTGCCACCGCCGCGGTGCGCGTCATGCAGCGACTGTGAGGGTGGCCCGCGGATGGTCGTTCGTCCCGTTGGGATGATGCGGCGCGGCCTCGAGGCGCGAGGCTGCCGGTATGCGTCTCGAGGTGGGAACGTCCGTCCGGTGCACAGACGGCCCGTTGGGCGAGTTGGCCGATATCGTCATCGACCCGACCCAGAAGCGCGTGACGCACCTGGTCGTCCAGCCGCACCACAAGCTCGGCGCCGCTCGCCTCGTGCCCGTGGATCTCGCCGAAGCGGGCGACGGGGAGAGCGAGATCTCGCTCCGATGCACAGTGGACGAGGCGGGCGAGCTCACGACCGCAACGGAGTCCGCGTTCATCCGGATGGGTGACGTTCCCGCCGGCGATCCCGACTGGGACATCGGCGTCTCGGACGTCCTCGCCATGCCCTACTACTCGTCGATGGATCCCGCCGGCCTGTACCCCGCCGGCTACGACGCGTCGCTCGAGATGACCTACGACCGCATCCCGAAGGGCGAGGTCGAGATCCGGCGCTCGAGCGCGGTGATCTCGGCCGATCAGCACGATCTGGGCGATGTCGAGGCGTTTCTCGTCGACGGCGACCACATCACGCACATCGTGCTCGAGCGCGGCCACTTCTGGGGGCGGCGCGACGTCACGATTCCCATAGGCGCCGTCGCGGAGGTGAAGACGGACAGCGTGAGGCTCAGCCTGACCAGGGATCAGGTCGGCGCGCTGCCCGCCACTCACGTGCACCGGTGGACGAGATAGGGCCGGCGGCCCTTGCGGCGCCGCCTCGCTGACGCCAGGATCCTCGTGTGAGCCATCGGATTCACCTCGTCCGCCACACGAAGTCGAGCTGGGACGTCGCCGGCCTCCGCGACCACGACCGCCCGCTCGCACCGCGCGGCCGCCGAGCGGCGGAGCGCCTGCGCAGCCACCTCGAGGCTGCCGGGGTGGCGCCACAGCTCGTGTTGTGCTCCTCGGCGACCCGAGCGCTCCAGACGTGGGAGGGGATTCGCGACGGCCTGCCGCCGAAGACCCGCGTCGAGGTCTCCGGCGACCTCTATGACGCCGACGCTGGATCGCTCCTCGTGCGGCTCAACCACCTTCCCGAGACCGTCGGCTCGGTGCTCGTGATCGGTCACAACCCCGCCCTCGAAGAGCTTGCGCTCGGACTCAGCGGGGGCGGCGAGGACGACGCCCTCGGCAGGATGAAGGCGAAGTACCCGACGGGTGGCCTGGCCACCCTGACCGTCGACGGGACGTGGTCGGAGCTCTCGTGGCAGGGCGCGACGCTCGATGACTTCGTGGCCCCAAGGGACATGTGAGCTCGCCGCGGCCATGCGGCCGGCTCGCCACCGATGCCGAACTTCCGCAAGTGACGAGGCGGTGTCGAAGTGCGAGTCCATCTCATCTGACCGGCCGTGACGAAGCCGGTCGAGAGGTGTACGGTTGCCCCAATCGACCGGGAGACCAGCATGGCATTCGCAAGAGTCGTTTCATTTGACGGCGTGACGAAGCAGCGAATCGAGGAGCTGCGGCGAGAGATCGGCGAGCAGGGGCGCCCCGACGAGATCCCCGCGACCGAGATCATGATCCTCCACGACCCGGAGGGCGAGAAGTCGCTCGCGATCCTGTTCTTCGAGAACGAAGAGGACTATCGCAAGGGCGACGCAGCGCTCGATGCGATGCCCGCCGACGACACTCCGGGGAGCCGGACGTCGGTCACGAAGTACGACGTCGCGATCCGGATGACGGCCTGAGCGCCGGCCTCTGCGGGCCGGCCTACCGACGGCCGCATGCAGCGCGTCGTCACAGGTCCGACGTTGTCGTCGGTGAAGAGGGATGGTGCCCGGAGTGGTGATCGGTGCGGCGGAGCATTCCCGCGTCCAACGATCGCGATCCGGGCCCCGCCCACAGCAGAAACAGCATCGCGAGAAGCAACATTGGCGCAACGAGCAAGTGCACCGGGCCGCCTTCGATGCGTCCCGCCGTCGTGATCGCGCCGGCCATGTTGCAGGCCAGCGCGAACGCGAACGGTCGAACGAGAAGGCCGACGATCAGGGCGACGCCGCCGACGAGCTCGAGGCTTCCGACCAGATAGGTCGAGATGTCGGGAAACGGGATCCCGTAGCGCTCGAACGCTCCTCGCTCAGCCTCATGCCTGAGGAACTTCCCGAGCGAGAAGCCGACGAATACCGAACCCGCAGCCGCGCGGACGATTACCGGCCACGCGCCGACGCCTGGTCGGGTGCACGCGAGTCTCGACACGATCTTCGCCATCCTCGGATTTGACAGTCCGCACAGGGGCGGAAACGTTGCAGCTGCCCGACGGCTAGCCTCTCCCCGAGACCCAGTCCGACCAGGTCGTGATCCCGGCCTCGGGTCGCGGCGATTCCTCGAGCATCGCGAGATACTCGAGCATGTGGCCGTCCGGGTCGCGGAAGTGGACCGCCGCCGCCGGCATCCACCCGATCACGCTCGGCTCGTCCGCCTCGTCGCCGAAGAACGACAGCGGAGTCAGCCCGGCAGACACAAGGGCCGCCGGCGCGCGCCGGAGCTCGCCGAGCTCGACTGCGAACGCGATGTGCAGCCGCATCCCCATCGGAGCCGTCCCCAGCGTCCACAGGCCCAGCATCGCGCCGCCAGGCTCGCCGATCCAGAGGAACGTAGCGCCGCGGTCCGGGACCTCGTATGCCAGCTCCAGGCCGACGATGTCGCGGTAGAAGCGGACGGCACGCGGGATGTCCTCCACGGGCAGGTGGGCCTCGAACAGTCCGCGGACTGTGGGTATCTTGGTGGTGACCACAACGGCTCTCCTTTCTTGTTCAGTGCCTCCACCGCCCTGACGCGTCATGCGGCGGTCGCCGCGCTGGAGCGCATCGCGAGCTCGGAGACGATCGTGCGCAGCTCGGCGACGACCATCGGGTTGCTGATCTCTCCGCCAGCGTCGCGATCCGCGTCCGTGACCGGCACGGAGCGAAACACCGCGTCGGCGCCGATCGCGGTGAGGACCTGGGCGAGGGCCTCCCGCACACGGCCCCCGCGGCCCGGAGGGGCGACGCTCAGCACCGTGACGGGCTTGCGGTAGAGGGCACTCGTCCCGACTGTCCAGTCGAGCGCGTTCTTGAACGCCCCGGGGATTCCGAACGCATACTCGGGAACCGCCAGCAGCACACCGTCCGCGCGCTCGCAGGCGGCCCGGAAGCGCAGCACGGCGTCGGACGGCCGGCCCTCCAGATCGGGGTCGAAGTGGGGCAGCGCTCGGATGGAGGCGTCGATCGTGACGACGACGCCCCCTCGTGCTCCCGGCCGCTGCGGCGGCGCGGAGCGCGGCGCCGTTCGTGGAGCTCTGTCTGAGGCTTCCCGAGATCGCCAGGATGTTGGTGAGATTCACGGTCACTGGTTGTCCTTGTTCGGCGAGACGGCGGGCCCGGAGCGGGCCCGCCGTCTCGATGCCTCTCCTAGCGAGGCGGGAACTGCGAGTGCGGAACGGGCTGGGCGAGATTGGCCGTGGGGGCCTTCGCCGTGAACCCGATCACCGCGCAGTTGATGTCGACGCCGACGGAGCCGTACGGCGCGGGCTTGCCGGTTGCCGGGTCGATGCCCGTGAGCAGGTCGGGGCGAGTCGCGGCGAGGTTGAACACCTGCACCTCGTCGATCTGGCGCGTGTTGAGACCCTGCTGGACGGCCTTCTCGGTCCAGAGGCCGAGCTGGGCGTCCCACAGCGGGCTGTACGCCTGGGCGTGCCGCGGATCCTTCTCGGTCGGGAAGTCACCGAACACGTTCAGGAGATCGCCGCCGTTGCGAAGCGCGTTGATCAGCCCGGTGTTGCCGGCGCTGGCGTCCTCGGATGCGTGGCCGTCCTTGACGAGATGGACGAAGCCCTGCGACTCGGGATTGTTCGAGCCGGTCTGTCCGTTGACGAACCCGAACAGCCGCTCACGAGCGGAGCCGAGGAAGTCATCGCCGCCGTTGTATGCGGCCTTGTCGAGCGCGGGGACATACGTCGAGCGCTCGAGCACCGCGCTCAGCGGCTGGCCGGCGTCGGTCGAGATGTAGACGATCGGCTGGCCGGCGTCGAAGCCCTTCACGAAGAGCAGGTCGACCCACGACTCCGCGTACCGGCCGGGAGCCGACGGGCCGGCGATATGGATGCCGAGCACGCGGTCACCCGTGTTCGAGTGGTGGACGACGTCGAAAGGCCCGTCTCCCGTCGCGACGATCGGTGCGCTGTAGACGGTCTGCGAGCCGGCGATCCGGATGAACGGGCTGTAGCCCGGTCCCGCGACGGCACCCGGCTGGAACTTCGCCAGCGGGAAGCCGGTCGGTCCCGGCGTGCGCGATCCGGGTCGGGCTGAAGTCCGGGGCCCCCTGGAAGTTGACGACGGCCTGCCCGAACCGGTTCTGATCCGGCGCCGGCGAGTCGAGCGTCACGGTCTGGACGCAGGCCGGGCAGCCGATGCCGATGTTGCCGAGCTTCGGCGCGTAATTGACGCCGAGATCGTGCGCGATCCCGGGGTCGGATGCGTCGAGCAGGACGTACCACACGGTCTTTCCACCGGCCGTCCCCCTGTACAGCGGCAGGCGCACCGACTCCTTGCTCAGGTTCACCTGGATCGCGCTCTCCTCGGTGAGGTGATCGCGAGGCAGGAGCCCGCTCTGCTGACCGAGGCCCAGGACGGCTGACCGCAGCCGAGGCGTTGTTCGAGCCGCCGAGGACCTGGATTCCCGTCGTGACAGCTGCTGCGGCGGCGACCACCGTCGCCGCCGAAAGCAGCGCCCGTGTTGAAAGCACCTTCATTCGATGCTCCTTTCTTCCGGCGAGAGCCGGGTGTTTGGATGCCGCGACGGTAGGTGGAGGCGATCAGCAGGAGCTGAGCCCCGCGTCAGTCGGTCCCCGCGCTCAGCCGTCAGGCAGGCGCCACGGAGCGCGGGATGCGAGGGTCATCCCGACATGGGAGTGATCGTTCCATTCGAACGGAAGACCGCCGGGCGTGTAACGGATCGCGCGCGAGCCGCGACCGAGCCCGTATGCGCATCCTGGTCCCACGGCTCCGAGGCCTCCCTGCATAGGGACGCCGGTCACCAACATCGGCCGATCATCCGGCTGTTCGGGCCGCTCGCGATCGAGGACGGTGAGCGGAGCCTCGGCCCGCGCGACCTCGGCGGGGCTCGGCCCAAGCAGGTCCTTCAGATCCTGCTCGCCGCGCGAGGACATCGTGTCCCGACCGACCGGCTTGCGGAGCTCATCTGGGAGGGCGACAGGCCGCGCAATGCCGCCGGATCGCTTCAGACGTTCATCTCGATGTTGCGCCGCCACCTCACATCCGACCGCGAACGCGCTCGTGAGCTCGTGGTCACCGAGGTCGAGGCATACCGCTTCGCGACCGACCTCGTCACGCTCGACCTCGACCGCTTCGACACGCTCCTCGAGCGTTCCGCGCGCGAGCCCACGAACGCGGCTCGGGCGTCGCTCGAGGAGGCGCTCGCCCTCGTCCGCGGTGACGTGCTGGAGGACGAGCCGTACGCCACGTGGGCCCTCGATCTGCGCAACACCTACGAGGGTCGGATCCTCGGCGCCCACCTCGACGCCGCCGATGCGGCACTTGCCGAGCTGGACTTCGCCCCTGCGCTCGCCCACGCCGAGGCGGCAACCCGTCTCGACGCCTTCAGCGAGCGCGGACATCGCACCGCGATGCTCGCCCTGCATGCGCTCGGCCGCTCGCAGGAGGCCCTCGGCCGATATCGCACGTTCCGGACGCAGCTCGATGAGGAGCTCGGGCTCGAGCCGGCGGCCGACACGCGGGCGCTCGAGTCAGCGATCATCCGCCAGGAGGACGTCCACTCGTTGCTGCCGCGCCCGATCCGGCGGGCAACGGCGGGCCGTGGAGATCAGCAGTTCCGGCTGCTCGGCCGCACAGCCGAGCTCGACGACCTCGTCCGCGCGGTCGGCGACGGGCTCGACGGCGGCCGCACGTTGATCCAGATCGAGGCGGACGCGGGGCTCGGGAAGACGCGCATGCTCGACGAGCTGCACCGAGCGCTCGGTGACGTCCGCGTCGGGTGCGCCGAGTGCTCCGAGCTCGAGCGCCACCTGCCCTACGTGCCGCTCGCGACGGCGCTGCGAATGGCGCTCGCCGGCACCACGCTCGATGCTCGGCGGCTGCCGGCACTCGGCCAGATCCTGCCGGAGCTCGCGCTCGGGGCGACGAACCCTCCGTTCGAGGAGGTCGACGTGCTCGAGGCGCTCGTCGCGGTCATCGCCGAGCACGGCCCCCTCGTGCTCCTCATCGACGACCTCCACTGGGCCGATCGGCGGACGCTGGCGGCGCTCAGCTACCTGCGACGACGAGGCGCCGACCTCTCGGTGGTCGTCGTCACGACAGCGCAGGCCATCGAGACGCTGCCTGGCCGGCCGCTGGGCAGCCTGAGGCCGGACACGGTCATACGGCTCGAGCCACTGTCCGCGGACGACCTGGCCCCGCTCGGGATACCCGACCTGCACGAGGCGACCGGCGGCAGCCCGCGCTTCGTCGCCGAGGCGCTCGCGAACGACCGGCATGCCGGGCACTCGCGGACGCTCACCGACGCGTTGATCGCGCAATGCCGCGCCGAGGGCACATGGGGGTACCGCGTGCTGGTCGCGGCCTCGTTGCTCGAGCAACCGTTCGAGCCGGAGCCGCTCGCGGACGTCCTCGGTGCCGACGGCGGCGAGCTCATCGAAGAGCTCGAACGGCTCTGCGAGCAGCGGATCCTGCGCATCGACGGGCTCCGCTTCCGGTTTCGGTACGACCTTGTGCGACAGGCCCTGCTCGGCACCATCTCGCCTGCCCGGCAGCGGCTCCTGTGCCAGCGCCTCGGCCATCCCGTGGTCGACGTGTCGCTTCCGTCCGCCCGCGCGATCGGCTCGGAGACGGGATGAGCGAGACGATGCAGCCCGAGCGTGACCTCATGTCCGGCACCTTCTTCGAGCACTCCCCCGAGCCCGCGTACGTCATGGACCCGGAGACGGATCGGATCCTCGCCGCCAACGACGCGGGCTGCCGGCTCCTGGGGTACTCGCGGCCGGAACTGCTCGAGACGCCGACCTGGCGCATCCATCCATGCGAGATGCCGGAGCTCCGCGAGCTCCTGAAGCGAGTCCTCCGGAACGGGCGGGCCTCCACGATCAAGCTCACCTGCCGGACGAAGCTCGGCACGTACCTGCCGACCGAGATCTCGCTCCATGCCCTCGAACATCGACGGACGGATCCGCATCCTCGGACTCGTGCAGGATCGCAGCGAGCACCGTCAACCATCCCTTGACTGACCACGAAGGGAGCACCCACATGGTCACCACAGGTCTGATCGTCCGGCTCGAGGCACAGGCCGGCAAAGAGGACGCCGTCGCGGAGTTCCTCCGGAGCGCGGTGCCGCTCGTCGAGGGCGAGCCGGAGACCATCGCCTGGTTCGCCGTCAGGCTCGGCGAGTCGTCGTTCGCGATCGTCGACGTCTTCCCTGACGACGCCGGCCGCCAGGCGCATCTGGCCGGGCCCGTTGCCGCGGCCCTCATGAGCAAGGCGGACGAGCTCCTGGCCGAGCCTCCGGCGATCGAGCACGTCGACGTGCTCGCGGCCAAGCTGCCGTAGCCGGAGAGGCGTGTCTCAGGCGGCGCGTTGCGCCGCCTGAGACACGAGGTCGCTGACGATCGATCTCAGGGTCGTTGCGAGCTTCGGATCTCGCAGGCCGCCGTCGGCGGTGAACGCCTCGTGCGCCTGGGCGACGGGCAGGTCGCGCTCCTCCACGCGGGCGCCGATCGTCGCCAGGATCCGCCGGAGGTCGGCCTGTGCCCAGACCGCCCCGAACATCCCTGGGCTTGCACCGATCACCGCGACCGGCTTGTTCCGGAGCGCGTTCTCGGCGAAGGGCCGTGACGCCCAGTCGAGCGCGTTCTTCAGCGCACCGGGCACCGATGCGTTGTACTCCGGCGTCGCGATCAGCACTGCATCGGACCGTGCGATCTCACGGCGGAGCCTCGCCACGGATGCGGGAACCGCCGCCTCGAGATCCTCGTTGTAGGCCGGGATGCCGGCGAGGCCGTGCCAGAACACGAACTCGGCCACCGACGCGGCGCCGGCCTCGGCAGCCCTGAGGAGCGAGGTGTTGTAGGAGCAGCGGCGCAGGCTCCCGCTCATGGCGAGCACCCGCATCAGCTTGCCTTGATCAGTTCGAGCTGAGCCGTGATCTCGACATCCCAGCCGAGGGCGTCGCTGCCGTCGGGGAGCGGCGTCTGCCAGTCCATCTGCCAGCCGCGGCGATCGATCGTGACCCGAAGATCAAGACCCGCGCGGACGTTGCCGAAGGGGTCTTCCCGCGGCGGCTCGTATGTCCCGCGGGCCGTCACGGCCTGGGAGGCATCGCGGATCCTGAGCCTGCCTGTCACGGTCGCCGCTCCGCCGTCGCCGATCTCGACGCTCGTGGAGCGGAACGTGATCTCGGGAAACGTGTCCGCGTCGAAGAAGTCGGCCCCCCGGACGACGTGCTCGCGGAACTCCGCCGGCTCGACGATCGAGACGGACTCGACGCCGACGCGGCCTTCGAGCGCGACTGCACCGTCCTCGACGGTGAGGCGGGCGTCCACGTCCGCGAAGGACGCGCGGAAGGTCGACACGCCGACGTGCTTGACCGCGAACTGCACGGTGGAATGGGCGCGATCGAGCTCGTACGTGCCGATGAGCGTCTTGGCTGCTGTGGCCATCTTGGAACTCCTCTCGAGAACATTGGGAGCCCTGAGCGTGCCGCGCGCCGCTGAGCGCGGACCGAGCGCCGGCTGAGTGGCGCGCCCATCGCTCCCGACTCAGCGCTCTCAGACGGGGCTGACCGGCATGTGGCAGACGCGGATCAGGCGTCCGCGACCGGAAGCGTGAAGCTGATTCTGGCCCCCCCGCCGACGCGGTTCTCGGCCCATATCCGGCCGCCGTGGTGCTCGACGAGCCCCCGGGCGATGGCGAGCCCGAGCCCGGCGCCGCCGGTTCGGCGCTGGCGTGCCTCGTCGTCGCGCCAGAACCGCTCAAACATGCGCTGCAGCGCCTCCGGTGTGAGCCCGGCGCCGGTGTCCTCGACGGTGACGATGACCTCCGGCGCATCGGTCGCGGTGTGCGCGAGCACGGCGACGGCCCCGTCTGAGGGCGTGTGCCGCAGAGCGTTCGTGAGCAGATTCAGGAGCACGCGTTCGACATTGCTCGGGGCACATCGGACGTCGGGCAGGCGATCGTCGAGGCGCGCCTGGAGGCTCACGCGCCGCGACAGCGCTTCGGCCTGGAGCCCTCGCAGGCAGTTCTCGATGACCGGGTGAAGGGCGGCCTCGCCGTTGACTGCGACCGCGCGCGTGTCGAGCTGCGCCAATTCGAACAGATCGTCGACCAGGGCTGACATCGCCCGAACCTGGTCGTGTATCGCTGGTACGTAGTGCTCGGGAGGGACGAGTCCGTCGTCGATCGCCTCGAGCATCGCCTGCAAGGCCGCGAGGGGGGTGCGGAGATCGTGGCTGGCCCAGGCCACCAGTTCCCGGCGAGCGTCGAACAGCCGCTCGAGACTTGCGGCCATCTCGTTGACCGCGGCGGCAAGGTCGGCGAACTCCGCCGGTGAGGTGGTGGGTGCCCGCAGGTCGAGGCGGCCGGCGGCCAGTCCCAAGGCGGTCGTCCGCAGGTCGGCGAGCCCGCTGGCGATCGATCGCGCGAACAGCAGGGCGCCGACGACGGCGGCGCTCGACGATGCCGCGGCGACTCCGAGGACGGCCAGGTCGTGCTGGGAGTCGAACATGACCGCGCCGGAGAGGAGGACGACCGCGAGGGGAACGAGCGGCATCGCGACACCGAAAGCGACGAGTTGCGACCGCAACGTGTGAAGCCTGGTCGAGAGCAATGCGATCGCAACGCCGAGGCTGAACGCGACTACGGTTGCGGCGACTGCGACGCCGATCATGGAACGAACCGGTACCCGATGCCCCATACCGTCTGGAGTCGCTCGGGCCGTGACGGGTTCGCTTCGAGCTTCTCCCGGAGACGACGGATGTGGACTGTGACGGTACCGGTGTCCTGTGCCGAGTGGTACCCCCAGACGGCGTCCATGAGTTGATCGCGTGAGAAGACGTGGCGCGGATGTCGGCAAAGGAACTCGAGCAGGTCGAACTCTCGCGCCGTCAGGTTGATGGGCGTCCCGTTCGCCTCGACCTCTCGCGTTGCGGGGTCGAGCGTCAGACCCGGCAGCTCGATCCGAGCCTGGCGGGGGGCGCTCGCCGTGGACCGGCGAAGGACGCTCCGGACCCGTGCGATGAGCTCTCGCGGCGAAAACGGTTTCGTGAGGTAATCGTCGGCGCCGAGCTCGAGGCCGACGATCCTGTCGGTCAGCTCGCCGCGACCGGTCAGCATGATGACCGGGAGGTCCGAGCGGGCCCGGATCCAGCGGCAGATTTCGAGTCCGTCGGGGCCGGGAAGCATGACATCCAGCACGACAAGGTGCACCTCCTCGGTTTGCAGGAGTCGGTACGCCTCCTCCCCGTCGCCCGCTTCGATCGTGCGGAAGCATTCGCGCTCCAGGTAGCGACACACGACGTCACGGACGATCGGCTCGTCGTCGACAACCAGGATTTTCGGCGGGACGGCGGTGCTCACGGTGCACGCATGTCGTCCGGCCACGTCGCGCGCGACTCATCGTCGGTGGCGCACGCCCATTTGGCGTGGTGTCGTCGAGCCCAGTCACGGCGCACGGAGCCGAACACCATTCCGTGGAGCGAGTGGCGCGTTGCGGGATGAATCAGCGACAGATAGAGATGTCCAAGGATCAACGGGAGGACGGCGAATGTCGCCAGGTCGTGTACGAGGATCGCGCTTGCCTGGCCCCTGAAGGCGGCGTCCGTCTCTTGAGCGTAGATCAGGACGCCGCTTCCCGTGAACACAACCATCAGGCCTGCGACGATTGCGGCGTTCAGCTTCTGGCCGGCGTTGAACCGTCCCTGCGGCGGCGCTGGCGCCTGCCGGCGGACGCTCCATGCCAGCCAGCGGCGGTCGTCGTCATCGAAGGTCTCGACCTCGGATGCCGTGTGGCCAAGCTCGCCGCCGCTCACGGCCACGATCAACGCAAGTCCGACCCAGAACGCAACCGCCGCGCCGAGGTGGATCGATTTCCAAAGCTGCCGGTCGGCGGCGACCTGAGCAAGCGACGGCAGGTAGAGGACGAGGCCGGTGGCCAGCATCGTCAGGAACGTCGACGCAAGCAGCCAGTGCACCGATCGCTCGGCGCCGCTGAAGCGACGGACCTCATCGCCCCGGCTCAGGGCGGCGCCCTCAGTAGCCGTTTGATCGGCCGACCCAGGCATCGACGTCGTAGCCGCGCTGCTCCCAGAATCCCGGGTGCGAGCGTGACACAAGCTCGATCCTCTGTACCCATTTGACGTTCTTGTAGCCGTACATCTCGGGGATCACGAGCCTGAGTGGCGCGCCGTGTGCGCGGCTGAGCGGCGCCCCGTCCATCGAGTGGGCGAGCATCACGTTCGGGAGCATCGTCTGGTCGAGCGTCAGCGTATCCGCGTACGGGTGCTCCATCGAGACGAAGTTCACGTACCTTGCATCCACCTGCGGTCGAGCCATCTCCCACAGGGTCGAGAGCCGGATCCCCTGCCAGTGCACGCCGCCGACCGTCCAGCCGGTGACACAGTGGAAGTCAGTCGTCTGCCGCGCGACCGCCAGGGCGCGCAGCTCGGGCCAGCTCAACGCGAGCGGGCGGTCGACCAATCCGGTCACCTCGAGCCGGTAGGTCGCGGCGTGAAACGACGGCCACGGGGGGTTCACCGCGTAGATCCGCCACCCATCGGGGACGAGATCCTTGACGGCCGACGGGACGAGCGAGCCCACCGACGAGAGCGGGCGCGACGCGACGCCGGCAATCCGGCCGCCGGCGAGGAGGCCGACGCCACCGAGCCCCACGACCGAGAGGAAGGCAGCGCGGCCTAATCGAGCCTCGGACATCTGCTCAGTATGCCGCGGTCAGCCTCGATCCCGCTCGCCCCGGGGCCGAGTTTCGCGTCTCTTAAGAATCGCGCAAGGCCTGCGAAACCAGCGGTGCCTAGCCTGGAGCGAACCAATCGATCGGAGGCAGCACCATGAAGCGATTCCTTGCGGTTCTCCTCGGGGTGGTCGGCCTCGCTTGGCCGGCGAACGCCCTCGCGCATTCCGAGGGAGCGGTCTATACGCTCTCGAACAGCTCGCACGGCAACGCGGTGATCGTCTTCCATCGCGGACCAGGCGGCCGACTCAACCGCGATCGCTCGTTCCCGACGAACGGGCGTGGGACGGGGTCCAACCTCGGATCACAGGGCGCCATCGCTCTCAGCCCAGACGGACGGCGCCTCTACGCCGTGAATGCTGCAAGCAACACGATCTCCGTCTTTCGTGCATCTGGCACGTGGCTCCACCGCATCCAGGTCATCCGATCCGGCGGCGAGCTGCCAATCAGCGTCACCGCGCGTGGCCGGCACGTGTACGTCCTGAACGCCGGCCCGTCGCCGAGTGTTGTGGGGTTCAGGGTGACGCACAGCGGCATCGGTCGAATCCACGGCGCATGGCGGCGCTTGGCCACGGGTGACTCGGGGCCCGCCCAGGTCGACGTCAATCCCGCCGGGACAGTCGCAGTCGTCACCAACAAGACGTCGAACACGATCGACACGTTCCGCATCACGCCGGATGGCGCTCTCGGACACGCCACCTCGCACCCCTCCGTCGGCGGAACACCGTTCGGGTTCGCATTCACCCGTTCCGGCACGTTGGTCGTGTCCGACGCCAGCATCCCGCCGAGCAGCGGCGCGACCGCGTACGCGGTGAGCGCCTCCGGGGCCCTCACCCCACGGTCCGGCGCCGTTCAGAACCACCAGCAGGCATCGTGTTGGGTCGCGGTCACGCCAGACGGGCGCTTCGCCTATACCGCAAACGCCGCCAGCGGCACGCTCTCCGGGTACCGGGTACATCCCGGTGGATCGATAACACTCCTCGACACGGGCGGTGGCACCGCGAGCCTCGGGGCGGGAAGTCATCCGCTGGACGAGGCGGTGACTCCGGGGGGGAGCTTCCTCTACGTCCTCGCCGACGGCTTCGGACGGATCGAGGGGCTGCGGATCGGGTCGGACGGCGGCCTCCACCACATCGCGGGGCTGGGTGGGCTGCCGAGCGGAACGGTCGGCATCGCCGCGCGCTGACGCCCGGCTCGCCCTCGACGAGCGCGTCGGGGTGGGCGCCGGGGAGCTCCGGCGCCCACCCCACAGGTCGCGGGCTCCAGCAGTCGGAATCTGCTGCTCCCGCTACTACGAAGCCCCCGCGCGCGCCAGGTACGTAACGCACCCGGTCAGCGTCGCCAGCTCGCCGTAGTCGCTCTCGGGAATCTCGATTCCGGTGCGCTCGTTCATCGCGATCACGAAGTTGAGGAAATCCATCGAGTCGATGTCGAGCTGGTCACGCAGCGGCACGTCGCGCTGGATGGTGTCGGGGTCGACTTCGGGTGCGACCTCCCCGAGCGCGTCCAGAACCGTCTGCTCCAACGCCCCGGCGCTCACAGCGCACCCGGTTCCTGCAACAGCCGCTCGATCGCGGCGAGGTACAGGCCGGCGCGGTGCCCATCCGTCACGCGATGGTCGGCCGCCACCGTAACGGTCATGACGGGGCACGGCAGCACCCGGCCCTGGAACACCCACGGCCGTTCCGCGATCATGCCGAACCCGACGATGGCCACCTGTGGCGGGACGATGACCCCGTAGACCTCCTCGACGCCGCGCTCCCCGAGGCTCGTCATCGTGATCGTCGGGTCGGAGAGCTCCGAGCCCCGCAGCCGGCCGACTCGGGCACGGGTCACCAGGTCGCGGAAGCCGTGCATGAGATCGTCGAGCGTCCGGGTGTCGGTGTCGTGCAGGGCCGGCGCGACCAGCCCACCGCCGCGCAGCGAGACCGCCACTCCCACGTGAATGCGCTCGTTCTTCACCGGCGCGCCGTCCTGCCAGGTGCTGTTCAGCTCCGGCACGTCGTGCAGCGCCAGCGCGGTCGCCTTGATGAGCAGGACGCCGTACAGGAGACGGTCGGTGACGGTGCGTTCGGCATTCTGCTCGCCGAGCCAGGTCGTGGCGGCGGACATGTCGACCGTGGTGCGCAGGTAGAAGTGCGGGATCTCGCGCTTCGACCGTGCCATCGCCGCGGCGATCGCACTTCGCATCTTCGCCGCCGGATCGGCCTCCACAGGAGCAGGTGGGGCTGCACGTGCGGGGGCGGACACCGGGACGGGAGGCTCGGCAGCCGGAGCGGGCGCAGGGGCAGCGGCCTCCGGTGCGGCGGCCGACGCCGCTCTGGCCTCGATGTCGCGGCGCACGATCCGTCCCATCGGGCCCGTGCCGTGGACGGCCTCGGGGTCGACGCCAAGCTCGGCGGCGAGCCGGCGGGCCGACGGCGAGATGCGCACGCGGCCGAACTCGGGCTCACCGCCGTTGGTGCGGATGGTGGCCAGCGCCGTGCCCACCGGGACCACGGTGCCCGGATCCACGAGGAGCCTCTCAACGACCCCGGTCGCGAAGCTCTCGACCTCGATCTCGCCCTTGTCGGTCTCGACCTCGGCGATGATCTCGCCACGGGTGACCTTCTCGCCCGGCTGTCTGCGCCACTCGACGAGCCGCCCGGAGTTCATGTCCGCACCCAGTCGAGGCATGACGAAGTCGACCATCAGGCCACCACCCCGGCGACGGCCTCGACGATCCGGCTGGGGCCGGGCAGCGCCGCGTCCTCGAGATGCTTGGCGTAGGGCATCGGCACCTCGGCTCCGCAGACCCGCCCGACGGGCGCATCCAGGTCGTCGAAGCCCTGCTCCATCGCCTGCGCGCTGACCTCTGCAGCCAGGCTGCCGGTGCGCCAGCCCTCGTCGACCACGACGAGACGGTGTGTGCGGGCGAGCGACCCGAGCACCGACTCCATGTCCAGCGGCCGCAACGAGCGCAGATCGATGACCTCGACCTCGATGCCCCGCTCCGCCAGCGTCTCCGCCGCTTCGAGGGTGCGCCAGACCGACGCGCCGTAGGCGACCGCTGTGACGTCGGAGCCGGGACGGCGGACGGAAGCCCGCTCGAGCACGCCCGGCGGGCGCTCGCCGATCTCGCCTTCCGCCGGGTACAGGGTCGCGTGCTCGAACAGGAACACCGGGTCGGGATCCTCGAGCGCGGCGAGGAGCATCCAGTAGGCGTCGGAAACCGTTGCCGGCGCCAGAGCCTTGATGCCCGGCACGTGGGCGTACCAGCCCTCGAGGCTGTGCGCGTGCTGGGCGGCCATCTGGCGGCCGCCGCCGGTCGCCATCCGCACGACCAGGGGCACGCTGAACTGGCCGCCCGACATGTACCGGATCGCGGCCGCGTTGTTCACGATCTGGTCGAGGGCGAGCAGGCTGAAGTTGATCGTCATGACCTCGACGATCGGCCGCATGCCGCCCATCGCAGCGCCGATCCCTGAGCCGACGAACGCGGATTCGCACAGCGGCGTGTCCCGGATCCGGTCGGGCCCGTACTCCTCGAGCAGCCCATGTGTGACGGCGAACGCGCCGCCGTAGCGGCCGATGTCCTCTCCCATCAGGAAGACACGCTCGTCGTTGGCGAGCGCCTCCCGCAGCGCCGCTCGGATCGCCTCGCGGTAGGTCATGGCCCGGCCTCGGGCGTCAAGACGTCACGGGTCAGGTCGCCGACCGCCTCCCACTCGCCGGCCTCGGCGAACTCCACTGCGGCCGACACCTCGTCGTCGACGGCCGCCTCGATCTCGGCCAGGCGAGCCTCGGGCATGCCGCGGCCGCGCAGCCAGGCGAGGTGGCGGGCGATCGGGTCGCGCTCCATCCACTCCTCGATCTCGGCCTTGGTGCGGTAGAGGTCCGGATCGGACATCGAGTGCGCCCGAAACCGGTACGTCTCGAGCTCGACGAACGCCGGCTCCCCCGTCCGCCGCACCCGATCGGCGGCACGCTTGACCATCCGCTCGACCTCGCGCACGTCCATCCCGTCGGCGCGGGTCGCGTGGATCCCGTACGCGGCGGCGCGGCGGGTGAGATCCGTCGCGGCGTGCGACCGCTCGAGGGCCGTTCCCATCGCGTAGCGGTTGTTCTCGCACAGGAACAGCACCGGCAGGCTCCAGAGGGCGGCCAGGTTCATGACCTCGTGGAACTCGCCTTCGACGACCGCGCCGTCCCCGAAGAAGCACGACGTGACGCTCTTGCGCCCGCGCAGCCGATCGGCCAGCGCCAGGCCGGCGGCGATCGGAAGGCCACCGCCGACGATCGCATACCCGCCGTAGAAGCGCCGCTCCGCGTCGAACAGGTGCATCGATCCGCCCCGCCCCCGGCTGCAGCCGCTCGCCTTCCCGAACATCTCCGCCATGATCGCGCTCGCGGGGATGCCACGGGCAAGCGCCTGGCCGTGCTCGCGGTAGGTGGCAACGACGGCGTCGTCGGGCGTGAGCGCCTGCATTGCCCCGACGGCGATGGCCTCCTCACCGATGTAGAGGTGCAGGAAGCCGCGGATCTTGCCCAGGCTGTAGAGCTCGGCAGAGCGCTCCTCGAACCGGCGGATGCGCAGCATCCCGTGCAGCAGCTCGATGTCGTGGCGGCTCGCTCGCGGGTGCGACGTCGGGGGCCTTTGCCGCGCTCATGGCGTCCCTTCCACCGTCGAGACGTCGCCCTCCGGGAGGCCGAGCTCACGGGCCTTCACGCAGCCGGCGCATGATCTTGCCGCTCCGGGTGCGCGGCACCGACTCGACGAACGCGATCTCCTTCGGCGACACCACCGCGCCGAGTCGCACACGGCAGTGTCCGAGCATCTCGCGCGCCAGCCGGTTCGAGGGCTCGAAGCCCGGCTTCAGGACGACGAACGCCTTCACGACCTCACCTGCGACCGGGTCGGGCATCCCGATCACGGCCGACTCGGCGACCGCCGGATGCTCGAGCAGCACGCTTTCGACCTCGAACGGCCCGATCAGGTGGCCGGACGTCTTGATGACGTCGTCCGCGCGCCCGACGAACCAGTAGTACCCGTCCGCATCGCGGCGGACGAGGTCGCCGGTCAGGTAGTAGCCGCCGACGAAGGCTTCCCGGTAGCGATCGGGCTCGTGCAGGTACGCGCGGAACATCGACGGCCACCCGGGCCGGAGGGCGAGCTCGCCCTGCTCGCCGGCCGCGTCGACGACGTCCACTCCCGCCTGCGTCCGCCGCACCACGGCCGCCTCGATCCCGGGGAGCGGGCGGCCCATCGATCCGGGACGGATGTCCATCCAGCGGTAGTTCGCGATCATGATCCCGCCGGTCTCCGTCTGCCACCAGTTGTCGTGGAACGGAAGGCCGAACGCCTCCCGCCCCCAGACCACCGCCTCCGGATTGAGCGGCTCGCCGACGCTCGCCAGAAACCGCAGCGCGTCGAACCGGTGCTGGTGGGCGAGCGCCGTGCCGGCCCTCATCAGCATCCGGATCGCGGTCGGTGCCGTGTACCACACCGAGACCGCCTCCCGCTCCAGGATCCCGTACCAGCGCTCCGGGTCGAAGTCTCCCTCGTCGACGATGCTCGTAACGGCGTTCGTCAGCGGCGCCACGATGCCGTACGACGTCCCGGTCACCCATCCCGGATCGGCCGTGCACCAGTACACATCGCCGGGGTGCAGATCCAGCACGACCCGCCCGGTCACGGAGTGTGCGACCACCGCCTCGTGGACGTGGACGGCGCCTTTCGGCTTCCCGGTCGTGCCGCTCGTGAAGTGCACCAGAGCGACATCGTCAGGACGCATCGGCACGGTCGCGAACTCGTCGGAGGCGTCCGCGTCCAGTGCGTTGTAGTCGAGCGTCCCCGGCGTGTCCGCGGTCTCGGCGGGATCGCCCACCAGGATCACGTGTTCGAGGTCGGGCAGCTGGGATCGCATCGGCTCCACCTTGCGCACGTACGCAGCCCGCGTCGTCACAAGCACCCGCGCCCGGGAGATCGCGAGCCGCGTCCGCACCGGCTCGGGGCCGAACGCCGCGAAGAGCGGCGAGTACACGCTGCCATGCTTCAGCGTTCCGAGCGCCGTCACGTACAGCTCCGGAATGCGGCTCGCGAGCGTGCACACGATGTCGCCGCGCGCCACGCCCAGCGTGTCGAGGATGTTCGCAAACCGGTTGGTCGACGCCAGCAGGTCGGCGTACGACAGATCCCTGTCGCCGCCGCCCTTGGACAGGAAGCGGTAGGCGACACGGTCGGCATCGTCGCCGAGCGCGTGGCGGTCGACCGCCTCGTGGGCGATGTTCAGGCGTCGGCCTGGGAGCCAGTCGATCTCGGCGGCGGCGCGGGCCCACCACTCCTGAGGCGAGAGATCGACGCCGATCGGCGCCGGGGCGCGTGACTCCTTGACGATTGGCGCATAGGACACGGGCATGTCACCCGGCGTGCAGTCTCAAGCCCTGTGCCGCGCACGGCATCGGGGCCGGCGCGGAACCTCGACCGCGGTATTCCCGCAGGCGCGACGCGCACCCGTCAACGTCCGGAGCACGAAGCCGGCAGGCCCGAGACCGACTCCTCCCGGGCGATCGCCCGGATGGTGGCGGCGAGCAGGCCGGCGACCGAGACGACCTCGAGGTTGGGCGGCATCTGCGCCGGCTTCACGGGCAGCGTATCGGTGACGACGATCCGCTCGAAGACGCTCGCGGCCAGCCGCTCGCGCGCCGGCGGAGACAGGACGGCATGGGTTGCACACGCCCAGACCCGGCTGGCGCCGTGATCGCGCACCGCCTGTCCAGCCGCGCAGAGCGTGCCGGCGGTGTCGATCATGTCGTCGATCAAGAGACAGGTCTTCCCACGGACGTCCCCGACGAGACCGGTGACCCTGGCCGCCTGCTGAACGGGGCGCTCCTTGGTGATCAGCGCGACCGACGCGTCCAGGAGCCCGGCGACGTCCCTGGCGGTGTCGATGCCCCCGGTATCGGGAGAGACGATCACCAGCTGGCCGTGGGCGTGCGGGATGGCCGCCACCCGGGCGGCGAGCAGCGGCACCGCCGAGATGTGGTCGACGGGATAGCGTGCGAATCCCTGAATCTGGCCGACGTGCAGGTCGACGGTCACGACCCGGCCGATCCCGGCGGCGCCGAGCAGGTCGGCGACCAGGCGCGCCGACAGCGGCTCGCCGGCGACCTCGATCTTGTCCTGCCGGGCGTACGGATACCACGGGAGGACCGCCGTCACCGTCCTCGCGGATGCGTACCGGGCCGCCTGCGCCATGACCAGCAGCTCGACGAGAGCATCGTTCGTCGGCGGCGCACACGACTGCACGAGGAACACGTCGGCACCCCGCACGGACTGCTCGAAGCGCGCGTACACCTCTCCGTCTTCCCGCCGGAGCCGCTCGACCCGGCCCAGGCGAAGGCCGAGCTCGTTCCCGATCCGCTGCGCCAGCTCCTCATGAGCGCTCCCGCTGAACAGGATGAGGTGACCGCGCTCGATGTCAGATGCAGCCGCGTCGGACAGCCGGTGCTGCCGACTGTGCATCAGCCGTCGTGCTCGCCGCCGCCGTCCGCGAGGTGAAGCTCGAACCAGGTCGCGGCACGATCGGCCACCAGCTCCATCGCGCCCGGCTCCTCGAAGAGATGGGTTGCGCCCGGGATCACGACCAGCTCCCATGGGCACTGCATCTCGGTCGCGGCTTGCCGGTTGAGCCCGAGCACGACGTCGTCGTCGCCGCCGACGATCAGGAGCGTCGGGGCGCGCACCTCGGCGATGCGCGTGCCTGCGAGATCGGGGCGCCCCCCGCGCGAGACGATCGCCCGCACCGACGGGTTGTCGGCGGCCGCCCACAGTGCGGCCGCGGCACCGGTGCTGGCTCCGAAGTAGCCGATCCGAAGGAGGCGGGTCTCCGCCTGTCTCCCCGCCCAGCGCGTCGCGGCACTCAGGCGGGCGGCGAGCAGCGGGATGTCGAACACCCGCTCGCGATCGAGCGCCTCGTCGGGCGTGAGGAGGTCGAAGAGGAGCGTCCCAAGCCCGGCGTCGTTGAGGCGGTGAGCGACGGACTGGTTGCGCGGGCTGTGCCGGCTCGAGCCGCTCCCGTGGGCGAAGAGGACGACCCCGCCCGCCCCCGGGGGCAGTGCGAGGTCACCCGCCAGCTGAATGCCGTCGGCGTCGACGCTGACGGCTCGCTGAGCCGGACGCCTCGACGACTCCTCGAGCAACTCGACGACCTCGTCGTCGGACACCTGCCGGAAGTCGCCATACCACTCGCCGACCGAGAAGATGCGTCGCGGGCGTCTGGGCGCAAACGACCAGATCGGCCTCGGCGCCGAGCTGTTCGAGCGTCGCGGCGGGGCCGACCGGAACGGCGATCACGACCCGGGAGGCACCGGTGCTCCGAGCCCAGCGAGCTGCTGCGACCATCGTCGCCCCGGTGGCGAGCCCGTCGTCCACCAACACACATGTGCGCCCCGCAAGCGCAACCGGCGGTCGAGCGCCGTGGATGCGACGGTCGAGTGCCTCGGCACCCGACCGCGCCAGAGCGACCGCAGCACCGGCCGACTCGGCGGTCACGTCGACGTGCGGACGAAGGAAGAGCCCAACGCCCGGAGTGACGGCCCCGATCGCGTACTCGGGCTGAAGCGGATGCCGCACCTTCCGCACCGCCAGCGCGTCGAGCGGCAGCCCCAGCCGCCGTGCCACCTCGGCTGCCACGACGACGCCGCCCCGTGCCAATCCCACGACGACGCCGCCTTCGAGCTGCTCGTCACGCAGACGGTCCGCCAGCACCAGGCCGGCCTCGCGCCGGTCGGCGTACGCGCTCGTCCGCGTTCCGCCCCAGAATCTCATGGGGGTATGTTGGGCCCGCCGCGCAGCGTGCGCATCAGTATTGCCCCCGATCCTTCGCCGGCGGTCGCCCGGCGACGACCCGGCGTGTGCGATCCTCGACCCTGCAGCCCGAGAGACGGGAGCGAGCTTCTGTGGAGTACCGGTTCGTCGAGCATGTCGGTGAGGTCGAGATCGACCTCACCGCCGAATCCGAGCCGGAGGTCTTCGGCGCGGCGCTCGCGGCCTTCGCATCGCTGGTCGAGCTGGACGGCGAAGGTGAGCCCGCCCGTCACGAGATCAACCTGTCGGCCGAGGACGACGCGCTGCTCCTGGTCGACTGGCTGAGCGAGCTGATCTTCCTCGCCGAGACCGAGAGCTTCGTCCCCGAGCGTCTGGTGTCGATCGAGCTCGAGGGCGGATCGCTGCGCGCGGACGTCGCCGGCCGCCGGGGTCGCGTGAGGCACCTCGTGAAGGCGGTCACGCTGCACCGTCTCGACCTTCGCCGGCAGGGAGGTGCATGGCATGGCCGGGTCGTCCTCGACATCTGACCTCGTCAGGGTCAACGAGACCCTCTGGGAGATCCCCAGAGCGGCGCGCGCCGACATGCGCGTCCCCGCGCGCCTCTTCGCCGATGCCGAGCTGCTGCACGACATCGCGGCGGATCGCGCGCTCGAGCAGCTCCAGAACGTGGCGACCCTGCCGGGCATCGTCGAGGCGGCCCTGGCCATGCCCGACATCCACCAGGGATACGGGTTCCCGGTGGGCGGCGTTGCGGCGATGCAGCTCCCCGACGGTGTCGTCTCGCCCGGAGGGGTCGGATACGACATCAACTGCGGCGTGCGCCTGCTCGCCCTGCCCCTGTCAGAGGGGGAGCTCGGCGGTCGCCGCGAGCGGCTCGTGCACGAGATCTCACGGGCCGTCCCGGCAGGCGCCGGCAGGGACGGCCGGCTCATGCTCGGTGACGACGAGCTGGCAGCCGTGCTGACCGCCGGGCCGCGCGCCCTCGTCGCGCAGGGCATCGGCCGGGAGGATGACCTTGATCGCACCGAGTCGGAGGGATGCCTGCCGGGCGCCGACCCGGCTTCCGTCTCCGTCCGCGCTCGCGCGCGCGGTGCCGGACAGCTCGGCACCATGGGCGCCGGCAACCACTTCATCGAGCTCCAGCGGGTCGCGGAGATCTTCGATCCCGACGCCGCCGACGCCTTCGGGCTGCAGCCCGGCCAGGTGACGGTGCTCATCCACTCCGGCTCACGAGGGCTCGGGCATCAGGTCTGCTCCGACCACGTCCGCGTCATGGACGCCGTCCAGGGCCGCTACGGGATCGTCCTGCCCGACCGCCAGCTCGCCTGCGCGCCCGCCTCCTGCCCCGAGGGGCGCGCATACCTCGCCGCGATGGCGGCCGCCGCCAACTTCGCCTTCGCCAACCGGCACGTGATCGCCCACTCGGTGCGCGAGGCGATCGGGCGCGTGCTCGGCCCATCCGCCGCGAGCGGGACGCGCCAGGTCTACGACGTCGCTCACAACATCGCCAAGGCCGAGCACCACCACGGCCTCGAGCTGCTCGTCCATCGCAAGGGCGCCACCCGCGCGTTCCCGGCCGGATCCGAGGAGATCCCCGCCGCCTTCCGTGCGGTCGGACAGCCCGTGTTCATCCCCGGCAGCATGGGCACCGCCAGCTACGTCCTGGCCGGCGAGCAGGGCGCGATGGCCAGCTCGTTCGGGACGACCTGCCACGGCGCCGGACGCGTGATGTCGCGCACCCGCGCCCGCAAGCAGATCACCGGGAGCGGCCTGAGGCGGCAGCTCCAGGCCCGCGGCATCGTCGTCCGCTGCCCCTCCGACAAGGGCCTCGCGGAAGAGGCGCCGTTCGCCTACAAGGACGTCGACCACGTCATCCAGGTGGTCGCCGAGGCCGGCCTGGCACGGAGGGTCGCGAGGCTCGAGCCTCTCGGCGTGGTGAAAGGGTGAGACGATGCCCCGTAGCTGCGACACCTCGGTGTCGCGGTACGGTATCCCCGTCGCTCGGAGCGCCGAGCAACGGGCTCGCGACGGCACGAAGGAGGTGCAGCACCATGGCAGTGCCCGCCCGGCCGGATCGGGTATCGACGCCGGTGTGCACGACCCATGGCTGACGGGCGCGCCGAGCCTTCGGGCGGGCGCGGCGCCGGTGTGCTTCGGGAGATCCTCGATCGGTTCCGGCGATCGGCGGCCGTTCCGGCGGTGATGTCCGACGAGATCGAGCTGGAGCTCGTGCCGCTGTTCAGGAAGCTGGACGCGCTCGAGCTCGACGCCGCCGCGTTGCGTGAGGCATCTGCGCAGCGCATCCAGGCCCACCGGGACCGGACGACGGCGGACGTGGAGAGGATGCTCGCAACCGGGCAGGCGGCGTGCGAGCGGGAGCGGACGCGCGTCCGGGCGGAGGGCCGCGAGGCCGCCGAGCGCGAGGCGGCCGAGCTCGTGCGGCAGGCCGAGGTGGAGGTCGAGCGGATTCGCGCCGCCGGCGACGAGATGATCCCCGGCCTGGTCTCGCAGGTGGTCGCGTGCGTGCTGGGAGCCGGGCGGTGAGCGTCGGGTGGGTGGCCGGGAGCACGCGGGCACGCCTGCTGCTCGAGAGTCGCGTCGGCCGTGAGACAACCCGCCGGATGGCGCGCGCGACCGGCCTCGGCGAGGCGGCGGAGATGCTCGCCGGCGGCCGCCTCGCCGGCGCGGCGACGGAGCGGACGCTGGAGGCCGCGCAACGCGCCGTCGCAGAGCAGCTCGTGCTCGAGCTGCGCCTTCTCGCCGGATGGCTGCCGGCCGGCGCGGGTGGCCTGATCCGGACGCTCGCGGGATGGTTCGAGATCGTGAACATCGAGGACCGGCTGGCGTACCTTCTCGGGGCGGACCTGCGCACGCCGCTGCACCTGGGCGCCCTGGCGTCGGCGTGGCCCGGCGCGGAGGCATCCGAGACGCCGGGCGATCTCCGCGCCGCGCTTCGGTCATCGGCCTGGGGCGATCCCGGTGCGGACACTCCCGAGGCGATCCATCTCGCCATGCGGGTGGCGTGGGCGCGGCGGGTCATCCGCGCAGCACCCGAGGCCCGCGCCTGGGCCGGTGCGGCGCTGGCACTGCTGCTCGCGCGCGAGCGATTCCTGGCGAACACCCGGTGGGACGCGCTGCGGCTGGGCGCACTGCCGGAGCTCGGCGGCGGCTGGATGCAGGCCGCCACCCTGGCCGACTTCACGTCGGCCCTGCCGGCACGTGTCGCGTTTCCGCTCGCCGGCATCGACCAGCCGGAGGACCTGTGGCGCGGCGAGCTGCGCTGGTGGCGCTGGGTGGAGGCCGATGCCGAGGCGCTGGTTCGCCGCTCGCGGGAAGGGCGCGCGGTCGTCGTCGGCGCGGTTGCGCTGCTCGCGGCCGACGCCGTCCGGGCGGCCGCCGCCCTGGCGTCCGCGACGACCGCGAACGCCGCTGCCGTGGGGGCATTCGATGACATGGCGTGAGCTCGCCCTGCCAATCCCGATGCGGCGCGTGGCGATCGTCGCACCCCGGGCGCGCCTGCGCGACTCCCTGGTGCGGATCGCGGAGGCCGGGACGGTCGAGCTCGTCGGGACGCTGCCGCCCGCCGAAGGCGAGGTGGTCGAAGCGATGCGGCGGGTCGAGCGGTCACGCCCCGAGAGTGCGCTCCAGCCGCCGCGGGTCGCCTTGGTCCCGGTGGATGTCGGCCGTCTGGAGAGGGCGGAGGCCCGGGGGCTCCTGGCCGGTGAGGCCGAGCTGCTGCGCCGGTCGGCGCTGGCACGACCGCACGGCAGCTTCGCAGTGCTCGTGGGGTGGATGGCCGATCGGGACATCGCGCGGCTTGGCGAGGGCCTGGGACCGCTGGGCGGCGGCGTTGTCGAGCTGCCCCGCCCCCGGTGGGTGGATCCGCCGACGTCGTTCGGCCCGACGCCGGTGCGGCGCGCGTTCCGCCCGCTGGTCACGACGTACGGAGTGGCGCGCTATGCCGACGTGGACGTGACGCCGTTTGCGGCCGTGTCGTTCATGGTCATGTTCGGGATGATGTTCGGAGACGTCGGCCATGGGCTGGTGCTCGCCGTCCTGGGCCTGATGCTCCGCCGGGCCGGCCCGCGGCTGGCGGCATTTCGACCGCTGTGGCCGTTCCTCGTCGGCTCGGGTCTCGTGGCCGCCGTGTTCGGGCTCCTGTACGGAGAGGCGTTCGGCCCCACCGGCCTGGTGCCGACGCTCTGGCTGAACCCGATCGACGATATCGAGACCCTCCTGGTCACGGCCCTCGGCGTCGGAGTGGCCCTGCTCGCGATCAGCCACGCCTACGGGATCGTCAACCGCTGGCGCGAGCAGGGGCCGCGCGCGGCGCTGTTCTCGCAGACGGGGGTCGCCGGCCTCGGAGTGCTTCTGGGGATCGTGGTCGCCGGCCTCGGCGTGTACGTGAGCGAGCCGGTCGCGGTCGCCGCCGGTGCCGGCGTCGCGCTCGTGGGGGCGGTCCTGATGGCAATCGGGTTCGCCGCGGCCGTGACCGGCGGAGTCGGGCTGGTCGAGGCCGGAATCGAGCTGGTCGACGCCCTCGTGCGAGTGGTCTCCAATCTGCTCTCCTTCACACGCCTCGCGGCGTTCGGGCTGATGCATGCGGCGCTCGGCCTGGTCGTGCTGGACGCCGCCCGCAGCGTCTGGGGCACTCCGGTCGGCGTGGTGCTCGCGGCCATCGTGTTCCTGGCCGGAAACGCGGTCGCCTTCTCGCTCGAGCTTCTCGTCACGGGCGTGCAGGCGTTGCGGCTGGAGTTCTACGAGCTGTTCTCGCGGGTGTTCACGGGAGAAGGGCACCCCTTCGCCCCGTGGGCCCTGCCAGTCACCGAGGAGGTCTCATGAGCGTCTCGTTCCTCGTCACGACGCCGATCGTCCTGATCGTGGCGGCTCTCGTCGTCGCCGGACTGCGGCGAGCGCCCGCCAGGGGGCTGCGCCGGCTCGTGGCGGTCAATGTGGTCATCGGCATCGGCGCGCTGATCATGGTCGCCATCGTCCTTGCCGGTGACACCGGCGCCGCCCTCGCGGCCGGGGGGAGCTCCGCATCGGGTCACGATCCGCAGGCGGCGCTTCTCGGCGCTGCGATCGCGGTCGCCGGCTCGACGATCGGCGCCGCGATCGCAGTCGCCTACACCGGGGCGGCCGCCCTCGCCGCCATCAGCGAGAAGCCGGAGATGTTCGGCCGCGCGATGGTGATCGTGGGGCTCGCCGAGGGCATCGCGATCTACGGCGTCGTGATCGCGATCCTGCTCATGGGCCGGGCATGAGGGTCGTCGCCATCGGCGATCCCGACCTGCTGCGGGGATACGCCCTGGCAGGCGTGGCGATCCTGCCTGCCGCCGGCGAACCGGCGGTCGCCGCGGCCTGGGAGAACGTCGACAGCGATGTGGGCCTCGTTCTCCTGACACCCGCAGCCCGCGAGGTGCTCGAAGGACGGCTCGGCGACCGGGAGGCGATGTGGATCGAGCTGCCGGCCTGAATCTCGAGGCCCTGCGCTCGTCGGTTCTCGCCCAGGTCGGGCGGGAGACGGATCGTGCTGAGGCGGCTGCCCGGGCCGAGCGCCCCGAGCAGCTCGCCGCCGCCCGCCGGGCGGTCGAGGAGATGCACGTAGAGGCGCGTGCGGCCGGCGCGTCGGACGCGGCCCGCGACGCCGAGCGTCTGCGCAGGGCCGCGGAGCTCGACGCGCGCACCCGGGTGCTGGCGTCGCGCCGAGCCACGTACGAGGCCCTGCGCGAGCGGGCGCTCGCCGCGGTGCTCGAGACACGCTCAACCCCGGCCTACGCCGAGCTCCTGGCCCGCCTGGCCGCCGCTGCACGGGCCGATCTCGGGGCCGACGCCGCCATCGAGACCGATCCCGGGACGGACGGGGGCGTCCTGGCGCGGCAGGGAGCGCGGCTGGTCGACTACACGCTCCCCGCGCTCACGGATCGTTGCCTCCAATCGCTCGGGGCTCCGGTGGAGGCTCCGTGGCGGTGAGCGCCGGCACGGTGCGGCGCGTGAACGGCCCTGTCGTCGAGGTCGAGGGCCTGGCGGCGGCGATGCAGGAGCTCGTCGAGGTCGGCCACGACGGGCTGCCCGGCGAGGTGATCGGGATCATGGACGGCGTCGCCACCGTCCAGGTGTACGAGTACACGGGCGGCCTGCGGCCGGGCGATCCCGCGCGTGCGACCGGACTCCCGCTGGTGGCACAGCTCGGCCCGGGGTTGATCGGCAACGTCTTCGACGGGATGCTGCGGCGGCTGAGCGGTGTGGGCGACCGCCTGAGCGCCGGAGTGTTCGCCAGCCCGAGCGCGCAGTGGCGGTTCACTCCGGCCGTGCAGGTGGGCGACACGGTCGCGGCGGGCACCGTCCTGGGCACCGTGCCCGAGAGTGCGGCGATCGAGTTCCGGGCGCTCGTCCCGGCCGGCGTGTCCGGCCAGGTGGAGTGGCTGTCCGGCCCCGGCGACGTCGAGTCTCGGGCGACGATCGCGCGGGTCTCCGGACGTGACATCCCGCTGACCCAGCCGTGGCCCGTACGGCGGCCGCGTCCGGCCGCGAGCCGACTGCCCGCGAACGCTCCGCTGGCCACGGGCCAGCGCGCCCTCGACCTGTTCTACCCGATCGCGCACGGCAGCAGTGCCGCGGTTCCCGGCGGCTTCGGCACGGGGAAGACCGTCCTCTTGCAGCAGGTCGCCAAGTGGTGCGACGCCGACGTCATCGTCTATGTCGGCTGCGGCGAGCGGGGAAACGAGATGGCGGACGTGCTCGACGAGCTTTCGGCGCTCACGGATCCGCGCACGGGGGAGTCGCTCCTCGACCGGACGGTGCTGGTCGCCAACACCTCGAACATGCCGGTGCTGGCGCGCGAGGCGAGCATCTACACGGGCGCGACGGTCGCCGAGTTCTACCGCGACATGGGGTACCACGTCGTGCTGGTGGCCGACTCGACCTCGCGCTGGGCCGAGGCGCTGCGCGAGGTCGGCTCCCGGACACGCGAGCTGCCCGCCGAGGAGGGCTATCCGGCGGGCCTGGCCTCGGCGCTGGCCGCGTTCTACGAGCGGGCGGGACGGTTTCGAACGCTCGCCGGCGGCGACGCGTCGATCACCATCCTCGGAGCGGTCTCCCCACCCGGTGGCGACATGACCGAGCCGGTCAGCGCGCACACCCGCCGCTTCGTCCGCTGCGTCTGGTCGCTCGATCCCGACCTCGCCTACGCCCGCCACTACCCGGCCGTGAGCTGGCGTGACTCGTCCACCCGCGACGCCGAGGTGGTCGCCACCTGGCACCGGGAGCACGGCAACCCGGTCTGGGCCGAGCGGCGCGACCTGGCGCTCAGGCTGCTGGCCGACGCCGACAACGTGGAGTCCATGGCGGAGCTCATCGGCGAGGCGAGCCTGCCCGAGGGCCAGCGGCTGATGCTCCGGACCGCGCGGATGCTTCGCGAAGGCGTCCTGCAGCAATCCAGCCTGAATCCGAACGACACGTACTCGGCGCCGTCCAAGCAGGATGCGCTCCTCGAGCTGGTGCTCAGGGTTCACGACCGGTGCCTGCAGCTGCTCGCCTCGGGGGTGCCGTACTCCAGCCTCGAGGGGATCGACCTGTCAGCCGTGACCCGCGCGAAGGACGTCGCGGGCCCGGACGACGCGGCCGCCGTACGCGCGGTCGGCGACCGGATGGACGAGGTGCTCGAGGGCCTGCGATGAGCAGGGCGCCGATCGAGTACACCGCCGTATCGTCGCTACGGGGCCCGCTGGCCGTTGTGAGCGGCGTCGACGGCGTCGGGTGGGACGAGGTGGCGGAGATCCGCCTCCCGTCCGGCGAGCACCGGCACGGAACCGTGATCGACGTCAGCCGCGACCTCGCCGTGGTTCAGATCTACGAGGGCACGGCGGCCATCGAGCCGGGCAGCGTCCGGGTCGCGTTCCAGGGCAGCCCGATGCGCATCCCGGTGGGCGAGGACTGGCTGGGCCGGGTGTGCAACGGCCGCGGCGAGCCGCTGGACGGCGGCCCGCCGGTGTTCGGGGAGCGGATGGACGACGTGTCCGGCCGGCCGATCAACCCCACCGCGCGGGCCACGCCGACGCAGCCGATCCTGACCGGCCTCTCCGCGATCGACGGGCTGGCCACCCTCGTGCGGGGCCAGAAGCTGCCCATCTTCTCGGTGGGCGGCCTGCCCCACCTCGAGGTCGCCGCCCAGATCGCGGCGCAGGCGAGCGCCCCGGACGGCGAGTTCGTCGTCATCTTCGCGGCCGTCGGCATCACCAACGCCGACGCCGCCATGGTCCGCACGCGGCTCGAGGGGCGCGCCGCCGCCGGCGACCTCAGCCTGTTTCTGAACACCGCCGACGATCCCATCGTGGAGCGGATCCTCACGCCCCGCGTCGCGCTCACGGTGGCGGAGCACTTCGCGTTCGACCTGGGCCGTCAGGTGCTCGTGGTGATCGCCGACATGACCAGCTACTGCGAGGCTGTGCGCGAGGTCTCCGCCGCACGGGGCGAGACCCCGAGCCGGCGCGGATACCCGGGCTACCTCTACAGCGACCTGGCGTCGATCTACGAGCGCGCCGGCCGCATCCGCGACCGGGCCGGATCGGTCACCCAGCTGCCGGTGCTGACGATGCCGGCGGGAGACATCACCCACCCCGTCCCCGACCTCACGGGCTACATCACCGAGGGGCAGCTCGTCCTCTCCCTCGATCAGCACGTCCGAGGCGTGTACCCGCCCTTCGAGCCCCTGCACTCGCTCTCGCGGCTGATGCGCCTCGGAGCCGGGCCGGGACGTACCCGCGAGGATCACCTGGACGTCGCAGCCCAGCTGTACGCCCTGGCGGCGGAGGCGCGCCGGGCAGCCGACCTCGGCGACCTCGTCGGCGAGGAGGCGCTGACGGATGCCGACCGCGCCTACCTCCGCTTCGGCAGCGCGCTTCAGACCGAGTTCATCTCCCAGGGCCCGGCCGAGACACGAAGCCTCGACGAGACGCTCGATCGCGCGTGGCGGGTCGTGTCGACCCTTCCTCGCGACCGGCTGGTGATGCTCTCCGAGGCGCTCCTCGACCAGCACCACGTCCCCACCGCCGATGCCGCCTCGCGTTCCTCCCGGTAGGGTCGGACGGGCGTGGCTCCAGCGCCGGCTGGCCGTTGCGCACCGCAGCGTCGACGTGCTCGATCAGAAGCGGCGGGCGCTGATCAAGCTTGAGCGCGCGCTGGACGAGGAGATGCGCGAGACCGGGGCCGCCTGGGTGACAGCCGCTGAGGCAGCAGCCGAGTGGCTCGCCCGCGCGAGCACGCTCTCCGGCCCGCGGCGACTGAACCTGGTCGCGCACTACACGCCTCCCGCCGCGATCGACATCCGGCGGGAGAACACGCTCGGCGTCGTGCACCCGAGCAACGTCGAGCTGAGCCTCCCACCGCGCACCGACACGGTGGCGCTGGGCGGCAGCAGCGCCGTCGCCTCGGCGGTGGATGCGCACCGGCGGGCACTCGATGCGGCGGCGACACATGCGGCCATCGCGACGGCGCACCGCGCGGTCTCCGCCGAGCTCGCGGCCACCACGAGACGCGTGCGAGCGATCGAGCGACGGTGGATTCCCATGCACGAGCACGCCCTGGAACGGCTCGAGCTCCAGCTCGACGAGGGGGAGCGGGAGGATCTCGCCCGGCTGCGCTGGCTGGACCCAGGGCCGTGAGGCTCGCGCCGGTTCCCGGAGCGCGTGCCTACGCAGCATCCAGGAAGTCGGCAACGATCGGGAGATGATCGCTGAGCCGGAGCCCGAACACCCGGTCGGCGGATCCGACCTCACACCGGGTCAGACGATCAGCCAGGCCGCTGGTCGCGAACAGGTGATCCATCTGGTGGATGACCGCGCCGTTGCTCGGATTGCGGAAGGTCGGCGTCACCCGCCCCGTCGTCTTTCGGAGGCACTCGGTGAACCCTCGGTCTGCGATGCGGTCCAGGTACTCGCGGTTGCCGCGCGGGCCGCCCGGCCAGGCATCGAACGTCTCGGAGAGATTGAAGTCGCCGCCGACAACCCACTCCGAGCCGTCGGCCGCCGGAAGCGCGGCGAGGAGGATGTCGGCGAGCCAGACGTCGCGGTTCAGTCTCAGCCGGATGCCCGACGTGTCGATACCCGTGAGTTGACCCACCCGAAGAACGCCGGGTGACCGTTCCCCATCGCATGCGGCAGGACATCGCTCAGCATCGTCCCGACGAGGTCATCCAGAGCCGCCGGCTCGTCAGGCAGCGGCAGGTCACAGATCTGTCTGCGCACGTTGTCGGGGAGCGGCTGCCAGACGGGGCCCGATGGGAGCGCTGCGAGGTGATCCGCGACTCCGTCCACGAGGGAGCGGCCGGCGACGCGGAACGGCTCCGAGCCGGCGCTAGGGGCCGTGGTCATGTCGGATCCGTCCACGCCTCAGGCCGCCTGCTTTGCTCGTGCTCGCGCGGCGACCTGCTCGCTGATGTATCTCGCGTCGTCGGCGACGAAGCCGAGCAGAGCCGAGCCTCGGGTGTGCTGCCAGGTCAAGCCGAGGAAGTAGAGGCCGGCGCGATCGGTGACGCCTCGGCGGTGGCGGGCGTGACCGCCGGCGTCGACCACGGGCAGCTTGATCCAGGAGTAGTCCGGTTGGTAGCCGGTGGCCCAGATGATCGCGTCCGCGTCGGACTCGGTGCCGTCGGCGAAGCGGACGGTTCGGCCGGACGCGGAGACAGCTCTCGGCTTCAGGTCGATGCCGAGCCGCTTCGCTTTGCGAGGGTTGGATCCGATGAGCGTCTCCCGCCGGCTGAGCCGCTTTCCGATGCGCGACTCGACCGTGACGCTGAGGACACCCAGCTTCGTCCCCCACCAGAAGATCTGACGGCCGAGGAACCGGAGCGGCAGCGGCGTTTGCCGGGAACCGACCGCCAACACGACCTGGTGGTCGGCGGCCAGCTCCTCGGCGATCTGGTACCCCGTGTTCCCGCCGCCGACGACCACGACCCGCCCGGGCGGAATGTCCTCCGGCCGTCGATACCCGGTGCTGTGTGCCTGATAGACGTCTGCTGCGACGGACGCGGCGAACTCGGGGATGCGCGGCCTCTGGAACGGCCCTGTGGCGACGATGACCTGGTCGGCCTCGAACGTCCCCGCCGGCGACTCGGCAACGTATCGTCCGTCGCGGTGGTCGAGCGCCGTGATGGGCGTCTTCAGCGCGACGGGCAGTTCGAGCTCGGTCGCATACCGGCCCAGATAGTCGATCACCTCGTCGCGCGTCGGCTCTCGGTCGGGATCACCGTCGAACGGCAGTCCGGGCATCGCGTTCAAGCGGCGTGGGGTGAACAGAACGAGGGACTCCCACCGCTCTGCCCACGCCGAGCCAACCTGCTCGGCCCCGTCGACGATCAGGAACCGGAGTCCCGTCTGGCGCAGGTAGTACCCGACGGTGAGCCCGGCCTGGCCGGCGCCGATGACGAGGACGTCGTAGCCGCGGTTCGACTCCATGGTGGCTTCTGACCGGCGCGTTCAGGCCGGCTCGACGTCGAAGCTGAACATCATCCCGCTCTCGTGGTGCTCGGCGATGTGGCAGTGGGCCATCCACCGACCCGGGTTGGTGACGTCCAGCAGGATGTCGACCGTCTCGCCGGTGCGCACCAGGACCGTGTCCTTCCAGACCAGGCTCTCCTCCGGCCGGCCGTCTCTGGCGAGGATCAGGAACCGGCCGGCGCCGTGCACGTGGAACGGGTGGTGCATCGGATGGTCGGAGTCCATCTCGTTGACCAGGCGGATCTTGACCCGGTCGCCGACGCGGAATCGCCACGTGATGGCGTGGTTCTCATCGCCGCTTGACCGGTCGATGAGCTTCCAGCGGGTGTTGGCCGGAGTCGTGAGCCGGTTGACGTCGACCATGTCGTCTTCCCACTCGATCCCACCGGCCTCATGCTGATGGTCGCCGTGCGAATGCTCGTGTGTCGTGCTCCCCGGCGTCGTGGCTCGTGGTCGTGTCCTCCTCCGGTGGCGACGAGGCCCGCCGGCACGAGCTTCATGCCGCACTTGGGGCAGCGGTCGGCGTGATCGCTCGTGACCTCGGGATGCATGGGGCAGGCGTAGCCGCTCGGGGCAGCGGCCGGCAGGAGCTTCATGCCGCACTCCGGGCATTTGCCGGGCTCCTGGCGAACGACCTCCGGGTGCATCGGACAGGCGTAGACCAGCTGCTCGCCGGCGCCGAGGCTGGGCGCCTCCATGTCCATCTCGGCGACGAAGGCGAGCGTCTTGTCCGGCTCGGCCTCGAGCGCAGCCGGAAGACGATCTCGCTCCTCTGCGAACTCGGGGTTCGTCCGAAGTTGCGCGAACGCGTCCTCGAGCGACGGATGGGCGGGCTCCTCGCCGACGTGGACATCGGCGAGCCGGTAGGTGCGCTCGGGAGTCTGATGTTCGAGCACGAAGTCGCCCGGCCGGTCGAACATGACGTCCACGATCACTCGCTCGCTGGGCGCAAGGATCACCGAGTCGACGAACTGCTCGTGCTCGACGCGGCCGCTGTCACCGCCGACGAGCTTCATCCGCACGCCCGGTAGAGCGACGTTGAACACGCGGGTGTTCGCGGTGTTTGTGAGGTAGAGCCGGACGACCTCCCCCTGTTGCGCCTCGAGGTCGAGGTGCGGTTCCCCGGCGACGAGCAGGAGGTTGCCGAACCGTCCCATCGCTGCGTAGGTCGTCTCGGTTCGACTGAACGCGGCCACCTTGCCTTCTTCGATCAGGACGTCGTCGAGCGTCAGCACGAGCTCGCGGTGCACCCTGCGGCCAGTAGTCGGGATCGCGCGGTACGACAACGACGTTGCCGTAGAGCCCCATCTCCTGGCCGTAGTCCTCGCGGATGTGCGGGTGGTACCAGTAGAGGCCCGCGTCGGGGAACTGCACGCGACAAGAGAAGTCCCCTCCGACCGGGATCGGCCGCTGCGTCTCATGCGTCCCATCGGAGCGGTTCTCGAGCCGCAGTCCATGCCAGTGGACGGTCGCCTCCAGGTCGCCGTCGTTATGCACGTCGACCTGAATCTCGGAGCCTTCGGGAACGCGCAGGGTCGGCCCGGGAATCGACCCGTTGTAGCCGAGCATGCGCACGGTGTCGTCTCCGAGCCGCTTGCGCACCGGGGCGATCCTCAGCTGGAGCGCACCGCCGTCGGAGAGCTCGACGGTTTCGCTCGGGGAAGCGTTCGGGAGTCCGGTCGTCTCAGTTGGGAAGATGTCGGTCACGGTGTTCCTTCCGTTGGTCGGGCACGCAGCGAAGCGCTGCACCTCCTGCCCTGCTGGCCGAGCGCCGGCCGGTAGCCCGCCGCGATCCTACGACTCGACCGGCCGGCTTTCAACCGCGGCCGGTAGGCTGGTTGGCCTCCGAACTGGAGACCAGAAAGGAACGGGATCCGGGACTCGACGACATACCTCCTCGGCCGGGCGTCGACGCTGGGTGCGCTTGAAACCCGGCAGTTCCTCACCCGGAATGCTGTGCCGTTTCAGTGGGTGGACGTCGAGAGCGACCCGCTGGTACGGCTGCTGGGGGGCGATGCCCGGCTCACGGGGCGCCGCTACCCGTTGGCGCTCTTCGCCGACGGTTCGATCCTCGAGGCGCCCGAGCGCTTCATGCGCAGGCGCTACGTCCGGGCAACCCCGGCGGGCACCCCGTCCCCCGTGCCCGCGGAGGACGAGCGGGCCTACGCCGAGACCGCGGTGTTCAAGCAACAGCTCGCGGAGCGGGTGGGCCTGCCCACCCGGCCGGCACGGGAGATCTACGACGTGGTCGTCGTGGGCGCCGGCCCAGCTGGGTTGACGGCCGCCCTCTACGGCGCCTCGGAAGGTCTCAGCATGCTGGTGATCGAGGCGGTCGCACCGGGCGGCCAGGCCGGAACGAGCGCCCGGATCGAGAACTACCCAGGCTTCCCGCACGGAGTGAGCGGAGCGGAGCTCGCGGCGAGCATCCACCAGCAGGCAATCCGGCTTGGAGCGGAGATCCTGATCGGCGTCGAGCTCTTGACCGCGGCGCCGACCGATCGGCGCACGATCCGGATGGAGCTGACCGGCGGGCCGGTCATCGAAGCCCGTACCGGCATCGCGGCGACGGGCGTGCAGTACCGCCGGCTTGAAGCTCCGGGAGTCGAGGAGTTCATCGGTGCCGGGGTTCACTACGGATCCGCACCCGGGGAGGCGGTTCGGCTCCGCGGTCGCGACGTGGTCATCGTCGGCGGCGGCAACTCGGCCGGCCAGGCAGCGCTCCACATGGCCGAGTACGCGCGCGCCGTCACCGTGGTGATCCGTTCGCCCAGTCTCCACCGTGGGATGTCGAACTACCTCGTCAAACGGATCGAACAGCACCCCAGGATCTCGGTCCGGACGTCAGCTCGTATCGCAAGAGTCCAGGGTGGCTCGCGCCTGGAGAGCGTCACGCTCACGGGACAGGCAGACGACCAGACAGAGGACCTGCCTGCGGACGCGCTGTTCCTGCTCATCGGCGGCCAACCGGTCACCGCAGGCGTCGAAGGGTGGCTACGGCGCGACTCGCATGGATTCCTCCTCACCGGCCAGGATGTGATCGGTGACGCTGAAGCTGATCGATGGTGGAAGCTCAGCCGCGACCCGTACCCGTTGGAATCGAGCCAACCGGGAGTGTTCGTCGCCGGAGACCTCCGCCACGGCTCGATCAAGCGGGTGGCATCTGCGGTCGGAGAGGGTGCCATGGCCGCATCATTGATTCACAGATACCTCGCACTCGATCAAAATGAGTTTTCGGTACTTCGCCAGTCTTTACCGCGTACGGATCCGTAGCAGGGGTGAGATGCGGCCGGAAAGGCTGCCACGACAAGGAGGCGTGATGACGCGGTACCTGATCTCCTTCCCCAGCGACGCGATGGACCACATCCCCGATGAGGAGGGGCCCGACGTGGCCGAGGCCGCACACGCGGTGGTCCGGGAGGCCCAGGACGCCGGCGTGTGGGTCTTCGGTGGCGGACTGGACGAGGACGTCGATCCCGTCCTGGTGGCCGGTGACGGGACGGTCACCGCCGGCACCTACCCGCTGGGAGGCATCAGCATCGTCGACGTGCCCTCACGGGAAGCAGCCTTGGAGTGGGCCGCGAAGATCGCCGTCGCCTGCCGCTGCCCGCAGGAGGTCAGCGCGTTCTTGGTCGACCCGCTCGTCTGACCGACCCGGCCGTCTGATCGAAGGCCCACCATGGCTGGCCACGCCGCAGAAACGCCGAAACCCGCCCTTGCGAGCGGGTTTCGGGTTATGCGCTGGAGAGGACTTGAACCTCCACGGCCCATTCAGGCCACAAGGCCCTCAAGATTGAGCACACGGTCAGGGTGGGTCAGATACGGCTTGATCAAGCCGTTTGAGGTCGGCTGAGATCCGCTCAGATCGGGTGGGATTGGTACCACGTGGCACCACGGCCGCTGGTGCCACAACTGGCGCGATCGCTGGATGGCCGTTCGCACGCCCACCCCACCCGAGCGGCTCACGCTCCACCACGACGGCCGCAGCGCCCGCTGAGCGCGCGCCCGTCGACGCCGGAGGGCTAGCTGATCTTCAGGTGCTCCACCTGAAGCCGCGCGTCTGCTCCCGCGCCGCCTACGTTCGCGCCGGCGGTCTGGATTTTGAGCGCCATCGGCGTCTTTGCGATGTGGCGGGTGAAGTGCGCGAAGCGGACGCCGTCCAGCCGCACGTTCATCTTGTGCCGCTTCCACACCACCGTGATGTGGTGCCAGCGGGTGAAGTTGGCGCGAACACGATGCTGCTTCAGATGCGAGCGGCCGACGCCCCAGTGACGGGTGGCGATGATCTCCCTGCGCTTGGCGTCGCCCACCTTGCCCTCGGCGAAGTCGAGCTCGTTGAAGGGCGTGCCCTCGCGGCCGGCCAGGAGCAGCACGAACTTGCCGGCGCCGGCGGAGATGCGGAAGTCCATGTCGTAGCGACCGCGCAGCTGATAGCGGGTCGAGCCGACGCCGCCTGCGACGTCACCCTGGATCCGCACGGTGAGACGGCCGTGCGACTTCGACACCATCGCCGGATCCCACTTCTGGCCCAGCTTGCCAGTCGACTTGAACCGGTGCCAGTCCTGGTGGGCAAAGCGGATCGTGGCCGCTTGAGCGGTCGATGCGAAGGCGAACACGGCCAGGGTCGCCAACCCGAACACGCGAATCGTTCTCATGTAGTCGGCGTCGGCAGCGGTCGCGGCCGAACGACATCACCAGATGGTGGTGGTCGACCTACCCGGCGTCGACGCCTCGATCACCCTCCCTTCACGACCGCGGCAGCCTATCGCGGCGCTCGGCTCACCACCGCCGCACCGAGCGGAGCGGCTGAGGCTCGCGTCGACGGGAGTCGAGGCCGGAGACATCACCGTCTGCCTGCCAGCCCTCGGCGCGCCGTGTCACGCTCCGCGGGTCGGCTAGCAGGTGACGCTTCTAGCGTGCGCGACGCCGCGGCTCGTCCACCGCACCACGTAGGTGCCGTGCCGGCGGGGCGCCCACGTCCAGCGCCCGTTCACCGAAAGCAGCCTCAGCCCGCGCTTCACCACCCGCCCGTTTCGCAGGACGCGCACGTTCCGATCCTGGGAGTGAACCGAGTAGAGCGTGATCGGCCGCGGCGCCGTGTGAGCGCCGGCGGCGTGGAACATGGTGGCCGAGCCGAGGTCGAGCACGTAGCCCGCGTAGGGCGCCTGGGCCGGGATCGGCGTGTAGTTCAGACCGTACGGGAAGTTCTCCGGGAGCTCCCGGCGGGCGGGATGGGAACGTCGTAGTAGTCGCCCACGCCGACGCCCGAAAACGTCTGCACGGCCAGCTGATCGTGCGCCAGGTTGCCGGAGCATTCCAGGTCGGCCTCCGAGCCGGGAAACCCTCCAACCGACCCCGAGAACGCCGGAACCCGCCCTTGCGAGCGGGTTCCGGGACGAGGTGCGCTGGAGAGGACTTGAACCTCCACGGCCCATTCAGGCCACAAGGCCCTCAACCACGCGGACCGGCGTCATTTGAGTCTGTGAACTCCATATCGTCACGATCTGAACAGGTTTCTGGGCTGTCTGGACTCAGTGGGCGGGTGGGCTGCTACCACGACTGCTACTCCGACTCGCGACGCGGGGATCGCTTAGGCGTCAACGTATACCGGTCCGTCCATTGGGAGTCGACCACCAGTTCCGGGAGGCGCCTGCCTCCATCACGACCGCGCTCGCGTTGGAGGCGACCAGCGCGGCGCGGACGCATCTGTCGGCCCCGCGCCGCGCGCGAAAGCTCCTACCGTCGGCGCGTGGGCGCCTTTCCGTCCGCCACGTCGGTGCTCCCACGCGAGCCCATCGGCGCCCGAGCGTGCGCGGGCCATGCCCTGAGCGGTCAGGAGTGGCCGAAGGTGACGTCGGGCAGGAGTCGATCGGCCCAGCGTGGGAGCCACCAGGCCCACTTGCCGAGCAGGCGCAGGGCCACCGGCATGAGGATCAGCCGTACGAGGAGCGCGTCGAGCAGCACGGCGACGCCGAGGATGATTCCCATCTCCTTGGGTGGAAGCGGGCCAGAGAGCGCGAACGTGAAGAACACGGCGACCATCACTGCCGCGGCGGCGAGGATGACCCGGCCCGAGTGGGCGACACCGCCGATCATCGCCTCTCGCGGGTCGCCGGAGCGGTCGTGGTGCTCCTTCGCCGAGGCGAGCAGGAAGACCGTGTAGTCCATCGAGATGGCGAAGATCATCGCGAAGAAGAACACCGGCCCCCAGGCGTCCAGGAAGCTCTGCGATTCGAAGCCGAGGAAGCCGGCGCCGTGGCCGTTCTGGAAGATGAGGCGCGCGACACCGAATGCGGCGCCGGTTGCGAGCAGGTTGGTGAGAACGCCGACCAGGGCAATGATGGGCGCTTGGAGAGCGATGAGCAGGAGGACGAAGCCGAGCGTCATCACGATCCCGATCACCCATGGCGTGGCCTGCGAGAGCGCCTTCTCGAGGTCGTGGTTCTCGGCCGTCGAACCTCCGACGAGCGTGCCCCGCGACAGGCTGGAACGGAGCCGGTCGATGGTCTGGCCGACGGCTGGATCGGACGGTCCGGCGGAGGGTACGGCCTGAATCAGCGCGAGCTTGCCGGCGCGATCAGTCTGGGTTGACATGACCAGGGCGATGCCCGGATCGGCCTCGACGGCGGCGGAGATCGCGCCCGCCCCCGAGGCGGGCGTGACGATCTGCAGCGCGCCCGGCGCGCCGGCGCCGAACGCCGACTGCACCTGGTTGTAGCCGACGCGCGATGTGTCGCCTGTAGGGACGACCTTGATCGAGGGCATGCCGGTGCGCAGTCCAACGATTGGCACGGCGAGCGCGAGGAGGATCGCCAGGGCGGCCCCACCGAATGCGTAGGGGTGTCGCCACAGCCGTTCGGCCCAGGCTGCGAAGCGCGGCGAGCGGTGCTCGCCCGAGTGCACCCAGGAGAGCGACAGCCGGTCGACGCGGGAACCGAGCCAGGCCAGCACCGCCGGCAGCAGGGTAAGGGCCGCGGCCAGCACGAAGATGACCGAGACCATGATGCCGACTGCCATCGAGCGGAAGGCTGGGCTGGGGACAAGCATCACGGCGGACAGTGACACCAGCACCGTCAGGCCGGAGAAGAGCACGGCCTTGCCGGCGGTGTCCATGGTCACGGCGGCTGCCTCGACGGGTGACAGTCCGGCGCCGAACAAGGCAGCACGGTAGCGGGCGACGATGAACAGGGCGTAGTCGATGCCGAGCGCCAGGGCGAACATGAGCGCGAAGTTCATCGCCCAAATCGAGATGTCGGCGACCTGCGTGCCGAGGAACAGCACGCCGGCGCTCGCGACCAAGCCGGTGATGGTGAGCATCAGCGGCAGACCCGCGGCGACCAGCGACCCGAACGCGAGCACCAGGATCGCCAGGGTGACCGGCCAGCTGAACAGCTCGGAGCGCATCATCGCGGTGCGGTTGGCGGTGTTGAAGTCGGACCACATCGCCGACGCGCCGGTCGTGTTGACCGTGATGTCGGCGGTGTCGGCCTGAGAGAGCGGACCCTTGAGTCGCTCGGCGGCGCTGACCATCTGCTTGGGACTGCGTGCCGCGCCGCCCAGCACGATCGCCGTGTGGCCGTCGCGGGAGATCGAGGTTCCCGGGCGTGGAGCTGTCACGGACGCGATCGCGTGATCCGCGCCGAGGATCCTCTCGACGCGCATGAGCGTTCCTGCAAAGGCCGGGTCGGACAGACTCCGGGTTGGCGAGTGGACAACCACCCAGATGGCGCTCGAGCTGTTGCCGGCAAAGTGCTGCTGGATCAGCGAGCGCGCCTTCACGGACTCCGACCCCGTCGCCTCCCAACCCGCGCCCGAAAGCGCGCTCTCAACACGGGGCGCCAGGGCGCCAAGACCGACGGCGAGCACGACCCAGGCCAGTACCACCACGCGCACGTGCGTGGCGGTGAAGCGTCCGAGGCGGCCAATCGGGCCGACGGCGGTCATCGCTCGACCCCCCGCTGGAGATGGAACACCTTGCGCAGCACGACCGAGGACGGGCAGTCGCCTACGAGCACGAACAGCCACTCGCTGACGCCGACGAACGCTGTGAGCAGCAGGAACCAGGGGCTGACCAGAACGGCCAAAAGGGCACTGGCCAGCGTGACGGTGCCGGCCATCGCGAACAGGACGATCTCGAGCGGCGGCTTCGTGGATGCGTTCGTGGATATGTGATCAGTGGTCATCGCGAAGATCCTTTGCTTGGAACGGTTGGCTGGAGCAGTGCTGCGAGCTGCGCGTAGGTCTCGTGAAGCGATCCGCATGCGATGTCGCAGAGTGCGAACACGCTCCGGTCGCCGATCGAGTAGATGACGCGGGTACCGTCCTTGCGCCGCTGGACGATGCCCGCCGCGTGGAGGACGGTGAGGTGCCGGGAGATGTTCTGCTGACCGGCGCCGAGCGCGTCCGCGAGCTCTCCGACGGAGGCCTCGCCGGATCGCAGGCGGTCAAGCAGCCTGATGCGCATCGGCTCGCCGATGACGCGAAATCGCTCGGCGATCACCTCGACGAGAGGATCCGGGAGCGGATGGGGAACCGACGTCCGAGGCTCGATGATTGTCATCATCGTGCTATTGTACCACTCTATGATTGTAAATGTGAAGAATGGACGATAATGAAGAACGCCCAGGCCCTGGTTCACCGCGTGACCGTCTACGGGTCAGCCTGCCCCCGCCTGTTGGCAGGCGAAAGCGTGCTCGACCGTTTCCCGATCAGTTACGAGGAGCGCCCGATGTCCGTGTTCCCTCGCCGCTTCGGGGTCGTCCGGTCGATGCCCAGATCACGATCGACGACCAGCGCCTGGGCGGCATCAACCAACTGCTCAAGCTGGCCCGAAGCGGCGGACTCGAACAGATCGCCGAGGACGACCGCGCGCCCTGGAGCTCGGGTTTCCACGGCTTCGCGTTCAGCGAGAACCCGTCGCGGAGGCGAACGGACGGGTCACACCCTGGAACACCACCGGTAGGAGGAATCATGGGCACGTCATCGACTCCGGCGAGTAACGGCTCCCGACGCCACCGGGTGGTCGTCGTCGGCTCGAGCTTCGCCGGCCTCACCGCCGCGCTCGAGGCCAAGAAGCGGCTGAAGGATCGTGCCGCCGTCACCGTGATCGATCAGCGCGACTACTTCACCTTCGTGCCGTCGCTGATCTGGGTGCCGTTCGGCAAGCGCGACGGCGACGACATCACGTTCCCGCTCGCTCCCATGTATGAGCGGCGCGGCATCACCTTCCTGAACGCGACCGCGGAGCGCTTCGACCTCGACCGGCAGACGGTCGTCACCGATCACGGCGAGATCGCCTTCGACCGGGTCGTGATCGCAACCGGTCCGCGACTGGCCTTCGAGAAGATTCCCGGGCTCGGACCCGAGCAGGGACACACCCAGTCGGTGTGTACCCTCGATCACGCCATGAAGACCCGCAGTGCGTGGCAGCAGTTCATCGAGAACCCGGGGCCGGTCGTCGTCGGCACCGCGCAGGGCGGATCCTGCTTCGGCGCCTCGTACGAGTTCCTGCTGAACACGCGCCACCAGCTCGAGAAGGCCGGTCTCGCGGATCGCCCGGTCACGTTCATCACCGCCGAGCCGTTTCTCGGCCATTTCGGACTCGGCGGGGTGGGCGATTCGGAGAAGCGCGTCGAGAGGTTCTTCGACAAGCTCGGCATCCGCGGCATCCCCAACACCACCATCGAATCCGTCTCGGACGGCGAGATGCGGCTGGGAAGCGGAGAGGTGCTGCCGTTCGGGTTCTCGATGATCGTCCCGCCGTTCACCGGCGTCGACGCCGTCACCCGCACGGAAGGGCTCGGGAATCCCGCCGGGTTCATCCCCGTGACCGACGAGTACCGCCACCCCGACCACGCCGCCGTGTTCGCCGCCGGCGTCGACATTGCCATCGCCCCACCTCAGCCCACGCTCGTGCCGAGCGGGGTGCCGAAGACCGGCCACATGAGCGAGCACATGGCCAAGGTCGCGGCCCAGAACATCGCCGCCGACCTCGAAGGCGGCGAGCACGTCCGCATCCCGGTCGACGAGCTGGGAGCCATCTGCATCCTCGACGCCGGCAACACCGGCATGGCCATCAAGACCGACCGCGTGCTCGGCGGCGGAAAGCACACCCACGTCATGGCAGGCCCGCAGGCACACTGGGCCAAGGTCGCCTTCGAACAGGTCTTTCTCGCAGCACGCAAGCGCGGATCGCTGGTGGGGTAGACCGATGACAGACGCCTACACAACCGGATCCTGGAAACCCTTCCGTGGCCACGAGCGCGAGTTCGTCCAAGCCTGGATCGAGTTCTCCGAGTGGGCCAGCACGATGCCCGGAGCCGGTCGAGGATTCCTGGCGCGAGACCTGCGCGACCCCGAGCGATTCGTCAGTTTCGTGGAGTGGGAGAGCATCGAGGCCATCCGCGGATGGAAGACCTCTCGCGAGTTCAAGCCGCGGATGGCACGTGTTCAAGCCCACATCGACAAGTTCGCACCCACAGAACTGGAGGTCGTCGCGGTCTGCGCCGACGGCCACCACCTCGACACGACGACGCCAACACAAACGCCCGAACCAGGACTTGGAGGCACCCGATGACGACCACGACTACAACGACGTACGCGATCACGCGTGATCTCGACCAACCGTTCGACCAGGTCGTCGGCCGCGTCCGCCAGGAGCTCGCCGCCGAGGGCTTCGGCGTACTCACCGAGATCGACGTCCAGGCCACGCTCAAGCAGAAGCTGGATCTCGACGTCGATCCCTACGTGATCCTCGGCGCGTGCAACCCCAATCTGGCGAGCAAGGGGCTCGGCTTCGAGCCCGATCTCGGGGTGCTGCTGCCCTGCAACGTCGTCGTCCGACGTCAGGGGGAGCAGACCCACGTCGCCGCGATGGAGCCCGCCGCGGCGCTCAGGCTCGCCGATAACCCCGACCTGGAACCCCTCGCGCACGAGGCGCAGGAACGCATCACGCGCGCGGTCGAGCGGATCTGACTAGGTGAAGATGATCTGCCCGCCTGCGGCGAGTGTGTAGAACTCGCCGACGGTGATGACGTCGTCGACCTGGTCGATGAAGTCGTCGCGGTCGAGTCCGAACAGGTCGACCGAGGCCTTGCAGGCGTAGAGGCCGGCACCGGAGTCGGCGATCATCTCCACGAACTCGGGGATGGGCGGGATGTCGAGCTCCTCCATCTTCCTAGCGAGCTGGTGGGTGACCAGCGACGACATGCCGGGGAAGCCGCCCAGCCAAGTGGCCAGGTGCAGGCCCGGCTCACCGACGGTGGCGACCTTGACGTGGTCGTGCTTCGCCCTGTTGATCGCGTCGAGGCCGAAGAAGGTGAAAAACACGTTCGCGTCGATCCCCTCCATGCGAGCGCCGTTGGCCATGATCAGCCCGGGATAGACGCCCTCCAGCGAGCCGCGGGAGATGATGACGGAAACCTTGTCGATGGTGTCGCTCATGATGTGCTCCTTCGGTGGGATCAGATACAGCCGCGCGGCTTGGGGATGCCCCCGATCTTCGCTGCGAGCTTTGCCGGCCCCTTCGGGAACAGTTGGTAGAGCTCCTTGATCGGCACGCCGGAGGTCTTTCCCAGCGAGCGTATCGATGGTGCGCCGCCGGTCTCCAGGTACGTCTGGCGCATGTACCGAACGACCTGCCAGTGACGGTCGGTGAGGACGTCGACGCCGTTCTCCCGTGCGATCTCCGCCGCGACCTGCTCGTTCCACTGACCCGAATCCGTGAGGAAGCCCTCCGCGTCGACGTCGACGGTGGTGCCGGCGATTGTTGTCGTGGTCATCGTGTCTCCTTCTGCGTCGGCTCTGGGCGCTTGCCCGACATCGACATCTCGGCGCCGAGGCCGGGGATGTCACGGCCGGGCAGCAGGACGTGCCAGTAGACCCACTGGAACATGAGCTTGCCGAGGTGGTTGATCCGCGCCTCCTTCATCAACGGCAACGGACCGAGACCGGCCGGGAAGCGTCCGGGCAGCGGCTCGGTGTCATAGTTGAAGTCGATCAGGAGGGCCTTCTTGAAGCCGGTCTCGATGAAGCAGTTCGCGTGACCGTCGAAGCGCCCCGCCAGCTCCTTCCCGGCGAGGAAGCGCCGGATGTTCTCGGTCAGCACCTCTGCCTCGTAGTGGGTCACCGATCCTGCCTTGGACGTCGGCAGGTTGGTCGCGTCGCCGATCGAAAACACGTTCGGCGCCGCGTTGGACTGCAACGTGTGCGGATCCGCGGCGACGAATCCAAGGTCGTCGCCGAGGCGCTCGGATCGCGCGATGAACTCTGCACCGCCGTGCAGCGGCACCGTGACCAGAAGATCGAACGGCACCTCACGCTCGTCGTAGCTGACGAGGCGGCCGCCCTCGCCGTCGACCTCGCCGGCGGCGAACTCGGTCACCAGCTCGACGCCCTTCTCCTCGAGCAGGCCGGCCAGCCGCGCGGAGGCGACGGGCTTCGTGAAGGCACCGTCCAGTGGGGTGACGTAGGTCAGCTCGACATCGTCGCGGACTCCGCGGTCGTGCAGGTACCAGTCCGTCAGGAACGCGAACTCGAGCGGCGCAACGGGGCACTTGATCGGCATGTCGACCAGGTTCACCACCAGCCTGCCTCCACGAAACGTCGCAAGCGCATCGGCGAGCGCGGTCGCTCCCGGCCGATCGTAGAACGTGAACACGCGCTCGTTCCAGCCTGCGCCCGTCATCCCGTCGGTCTCCTCGGGGATCAGCCGACTCCCCGACGCGATGACCAGGACGTCGTACTGGAGCGCCGTGCCGTCGGCGAGGCGCACACGCTCCTCGGCGAGATCGACCTGATCGACCTCCGACTGCAGAAAGCCGATGCCGTGGTGAAGCTGCGCCCGGCGTGAGCGCACGATCTCGTCCGGCGTGGCGAGCCCGAACGGGACGAACAGGAGCCCCGGCTGGTACACGTGTCGATCGTCCCGATCGACAACCGTGATCTCCACCGCATCCGCGGGATATTCGCGGCGGAGACGGTTAGCCATGATCGTGCCGCCGGTGCCGCCGCCCAGGATGACGATTCGCTGCGTCACTGGACATCCACCACCCGCATCTTCGACCATGCGAAGCGGGGCTGCATGAGCGGTGTTCCGGAACCGGTTGCGGGACGTCTGCGGCTTGGCCCGGCGGAACCCGTCAAGATCGACCGGCCGTGCCCGCGCCGGTCGCTGAATCGAGCAGCGCAGCCAGCTCGCCGACCGTCTCGTGCAGCGATCCACAGACCGTTTCGCAGAGGGCGAACACGCTGTCGTCGCTGATCGCGTAGAGCACCCGCGTGCCGGCCTTCCGGCGGCTGAGTATGCCGGCGGCGTGGAGCACGTTGAGGTGGCGGGAGACGTTCTGCTGTCCCGCTCCGAGCGCCTCCGAGAGATCGCCGACCGACGCCTCCCCGCCGCGCAGCCGGTCGAGCAGCTTGATCCGCATCGGCTCGCCGATCACGCGGAACCGCTCGGCGATGACGTCGACGAGCTGGTCGGGCAGTGGCGAGGGAATGCTCATCGGACTCCTTTCGATCGAACACCGCATGCACTACTCTACAACTAATCGAGCGTGAAAGGAAGAATCGAGAGTGGCGGACGGCGTAGTTGCGACGTGGCTCCCCCAACGGGTTGAAGCGCCCTCCCGCTCCGCAGCGGCGCAGACGTGACCGAAGCCACGTTCCTCGCATTGCCGATCGGCCTGCTCATCGGTCTGACGCTGGGCAGCGTCGGCGGCGGTGGGTCAATCCTGGCAGTGCCGATGCTGGTCTACCTGCTCGATCAACCGGTCAGGGCGGCGACGACAGAGTCCTTGTTCATCGTGGGTTCGACCGCGGCCATCGGCGCCGCGGCAGCGTGGCGACGCGGAGGCGTGCAACTGCCCATAGCGGGCGTATTTGCTGTCACCGGCTCAGCCGGTGCGTTGCTGGGGACCGCGTTCAATCGGCATGCGAGCCCGCAACTGATACTCGGACTGTTTGCGGTCCTGCTCCTGGTCGTCGCATTCCTGATGCGCGGCCACTCGGAGTCGCCGCACAGGGACACTGCGGCGAAGCCGCGGATCAATGCCGCGACGCTGGTCGCCGGAGGCGGTATCGGCCTGCTCACCGGCTTCTTCGGCGTCGGTGGAGGATTCGTGATCGTCCCCGTGCTGACGCTTCTGGTCGGCATCCCCTTGGTGGATGCGATCGGCACCTCGCTGCTGGTGATCGCGCTCACCAGCGGCGTTGCTCTCGCCGCCCACGCTGCGAGTGGCAGCGTGAACTGGTCACTCGCGATCGTCAGCGCCGGCGCCTCGGTCGCCGGCCTGGTCGGGAGCGGTCGCCTGACCTCAGACATCACCGTTGAGCGCCGCTCTCAGATCTTCACACTGGTCTCGGTCGCCGCTGCCCTCGTGCTCCTCGGCGAGATCATCCTCGCCGGCGCATGAGCAGCTGATCCTCCACCGCCCGGGCCGTGCGATGCGAAGGTTCGGCCGGGCGCACACACGGGTGTCGGCGGGTTCCGATGGCGTTCGGATTGGACACGTGCCGCTAGGCTCGACGCCTCCGTGCTGCTCGCGATTCCCAGCCCGTCGAGTCCGTTCGTCTTTCAGGCGGGGCCGTTTCACCCACGCTGGTACGGCGTGCTCTTGGCGGTCGGAGTGCTGGTCGGCGGCTACGTCGCACGGCGTGAGTTCCGCCGCCGCGGCCTTGACCCCGACGCCGTCTATCAGATCATGGTGTGGGCCGTGCCGCTCGGTCTGATCGGAGCACGTCTCTACCACGTCGTCACCGACTGGGGCGGCTTCTACCCCGGCCACCTCAGTCGCACGCCGGCGATCTGGGAGGGCGGCCTGGGCATCTGGGGAGCGGTGCTCGGCGGCATGCTCGGTGTATGGATCGCGACTCGCCGCGCGGGTCTCTCGTTCTGGCTCGTCGCCGACTGCGCCGCACCCGCCCTGGCGCTTGCGCAAGCGATCGGCCGGTGGGGCAACTACGCCAACCAGGAGCTGTACGGCAAGCCCAGCAAGCTCCCTTGGGCGGTCGAGATCTCACCCGAGCACCGCTACGCGCCGTACCAGCACGCCGCGACGTTCCAGCCGATGTTCCTCTACGAATCGCTCTGGGACCTCGCCACCTTCTTCCTTCTGGTCGCGTTCGCAGCCCGCTGGTGGCAGCGCGTCCCCTGGGGCACCGTATTCGCGCTCTACGTCGTGCTCTACACCGCTCTCCGCCTGCCACTCGAGACGTGGAAGATCGACCCCGCCGACATCGTCCTCGGCCAGCGCCTCAACGTCTGGGTCTCGGCGCTCACCCTGACCGCCAGCTTCATCGCCTTCACCACGCTGTTCAGCAGGCGCACCGACCTGCCGAGGCCAGACGCGTCATCTCCAGGCCGCCAGGCGTAGTAGCCCTGCCGGATCACGCCCACCGGGTGCACAGCCGGGAGGCAACGTGCCCGCTCCGCCTCAACGAACCGAACCTCATCTCGACCCCTCGGTCTCCTTAGCCAAGAAAGCCGCAGCCTGCTTCATGTCCACCGGCCGGCAACACGGTACGACGCTGCGCCGCCTGCGCCCGCACAACCGGTTCTGGGGGCGGTGGGAAGCTGTGGGACGCCACGCGGGCTCAAGGGTAGGGTCGTTCCTTGCTCGGCGTGGTCGACGGCTCCCAGTGACGAGATCACTGGGTGTCAGCTCTGTCGGTGGCGCAGAAGCCCGCCGAGCGTCCACAGGGTGACGGGTCGCCCGCCCCGGACGACCAAGCCGGAAGTGGACGACCAAGGATGCGGACACTGCCGGCCGCTCCACCGCGACGTCAGTCGCCGGTCACAGCCGCACCGCGGTCATAGGTCGGGTCGACGACGACGTGTGTGATCAGCAGAGGCGCGAACCGCTGTCGCGCTCGGTGGACGAGGTCGCGTTCAAGCCAGGTCGACCGCTCGGGAGGATGGGTTGCGATGACGATCTCGTCTGCAGAGAACTCCCGCAGCGCGTCTTCGATCGCCACCAGCGGGTCTACGTCGCCGACGCGGCCGGCAACAGGCACGCCGAAGAGCTCCAGCTCGAGTCGAAGCGTCTCCACCCGGTCACTCGCGTCGGCTGCCTCTTGGTCGAGGTCGGAGGCGAGATAGTGGAGGCGGCTCTTGGTCAGGGCGGGGGCGACGATCAGCACCTGTGACGGTACGTGGCCGGACCGATACTTGACCTCGTCGCAGAGCCCGCTGCCTCGACACGATTCGTTGGCGATCACGAGGATGCGGTGCAGATGCGGCTCGGACGCCTCGAGCGCTTCAAGCGCTCGGGCCAGTTCTGCGGCGCGGCGCTGCTTGCCGGCGCGGATGTGCGAGAACTGCTCGGCGGCTTCGGCCTCGCCGACGTCGCGGGCCTGTTGCTCGAACACGTGGTACGTCTCGTCGGCCAGGCGGGTCTCGGTAGCGATCGCATCCCGAAGGTTCTCGATATCGGGCCGTGAGCCGAATCCGGAGAGCGCGGCCTCGTGCATGAAATAGTCGAACACCTCGGCGTCGGCCATCGACTCGAAGACGTCCGCGAGCTCTCCATGGCCACGCGCCCGTGCTTCGCGTCCGTAGAGCATGTGGCGCGCAAACGCGAACCCCTCCTCGCGCATCGCGCTTTCCAGGTTTCGGTGTGTGATGTGGTGCATGTCGCCTCCGATCCGTATCGGGCTTCTACAGTAGGCCGAAACCGTTTGCCGGCGCATCCGGGCGGGCGCTCAGACGAGCTTGTGGGAATGCCGCAGGTTTGCCCGGCGAAGGGGATCCCGGCGGTCACGCGCTCCCGGGCTCACGCGCCGCCCGAACGAGCGCGTCGATCGCGGAGCGCTCGCCGTCGGCGGTCTTCACAGGACGCAGCGCCTGCTCGGCCCGCTCGACGCGCAGCCCATCGCCCAGTTCCAGCCATGAGTAGAGCATCCCGTCAACGATACGCTCCCTGATGCGGTGACTGACCAACCGGATACCCAGGAGACGTTCACCGTCGACAAGGGGGAGCGGTACCGCCCGCTACATCGGGAGGGCCACGACCTCGCCGCCGATCCCGAGGATCGAGCCGAGATCGCAGAGATCCGGTCACTGCTTGGCGAGCCTTGGGCTGACCTGCCGGCGTGCCATGACGCCGCGCGAGCTCCTGGATAGTTTTCTATCCAAGGGGAGGACGCCTCCTCATCACCGGCTGACCGACTGGTTCAGTCGGATGACGTCCTTGAGTAGAAGCGACGGATGGAACCGGGTCAGGACGGTGGACGCCGTCTCCCGCGACACACGTCACAAGAAGGCCGGCGATCACGGTGTCTGACCTCGACGCCGGCACGAGCGTGGTCGTTCCAGGCTCTCGGGATGCGTGCAGTCGCGAGGCGGCTGAGATCGCAGCCAGTCTGGGCACCAACGTGCGACATGGACTGAGTACGGCGCAGGCGGCCGCACGGCTCGCACGGTTGGGGCCGAACCGGCTAGAGGCAGCACAACAGGTCCCCGCGTGGCGGAAGTTCCTCACCCAGTTCGCCGACCCGCTCGTCTACCTGTTGCTGGCCGCGGTGGTGGTCTCGCTGGTGGCGTGGGTGCTGGAGGGCGGCAAGGAGGCGCCGTTCGACGCGATCGTGATCGCGGTGATCGTGGTTGCGAATTCCGTGCTCGGTTATGTGCAGGAGGCCCGCGCCGAGCAGGCGGTGGCGGCGCTGCAGCGGATGGCGGCCGCGACCGCAGGCGTCCTGCGCGACGGCCGCGAGGTACGGGTTGCGGCCGATGATGTGGTGCCGGGCGACGTCCTTCTGCTCGCTGAGGGGGACGCGGTCGCGGCCGACGGGCGGCTGGTCGAGGCGGCGTCGCTGACAGTGGCCGAGGCGTCGCTGACGGGGGAGAGCGAGCCGGTGTTGAAGGACGTCGCGCCGATCGCCGAGCCGGTCGAGTTGGGTGACCGAGTGAACATGGTCTTCAGCGGCACCGCCGTCGCCCGGGGGCGGGGTCGCGCCATCGTGACGGCGACCGGGATGGCGACCGAGACCGGGAACATCGCCGCTCTCCTCGACCGCACGGGCGAGCAGCGTACGCCGCTGCAACGGGAGGTCGATCGGATCGGACGCATGCTCGGGATCGCAGTGATCGCAATCGCGGTCGTGGTCGTCGGCGCAATCCTGCTCACCGCCGACATCCGCACGGCCACGGATCTCGTCACCGTCCTGTTGATCGGCGTCTCGCTCGCCGTCGCCGCGGTGCCAGAGGGCTTGCCAGCCGTGCTGTCGGTGGTGCTCGCGCTGGGCGTGCAGCGAATGGCCAGGCGGCGGGCGATCGTGAAGAAGCTGTCCTCGGTCGAGACGCTTGGCTCAGCGTCGGTGATCTGCTCGGACAAGACCGGCACGCTCACCAAGAGCGAGATGACGATTCAGAAGATCGTCACGGGCTCGGGCGAAGTCGACGTCACCGGCAGCGGCTACCGGCCCGAGGGCGAGCTTCTCGCAGATGGACGGCTGCTCGATGACCCGGTCCTGCTCGACGAGATCCGACGCCTGCTCACGGCCGGCAGCCTGTCAAACGACGCCGTGCTACGTCAGGAGGGGAAAGCGTGGACGATCCAGGGTGACCCCACCGAGGCGGCGTTCCTGGTCGCCGAGGCGAAGGTCGAGGGGCTGGCCGAGGCGCGCCGCTCGCGGTTCGAGCGCGTCGGCGAGGTGCCGTTCACCTCCGAGCGCAAGCTGATGAGCACCCTCCAGTCCGACTCAGAAGGAGAGCTCGGGCTTGCGGTGGTCACCAAGGGCGCACCGGACGTACTGCTCGACCGCTGCACTGAGGAGCGGTTCCGCGGCGAGGTGCGGCCGCTGACGGATAGCCGACGCAGCGAGATCCTGGCGACCGTCGAGCGGCTTGCCGACCTCGCGCTGCGGACGCTCGCCGTCGCCTACCGGCCGCTGCCTGCCGGTGAGCAGCCCCCGGAAGACGAGTCGATCGAACGCGAGCTGATCTACCTCGGGTTGGTCGGGATCATCGACCCGCCGCGGCCCGAGGCGCGTGCAGCGATCGCAGACGCCCGCGCAGCCGGCCTGCGCGTGCTGATGATCACCGGCGACCACCCACACACCGCCGCGAGGATCGCCGCCGACCTCGGCATCGCCCCAGCCCGCTCCCGCGTCATCACCGGCGGTGAGCTCGAGGCGCTCGACGACGACGCGCGCGCACGCGCCGTCCGAGACGCGTCCGTCTACGCACGGGTGGCACCAGAGCACAAGCTTCGGATCGTCGACGCACTGCACTCGGACGGCCGGATCGTCGCCATGACCGGCGACGGCGTCAACGACGCGCCCGCACTCAAGGCCGCCGACATCGGCGTCGCCATGGGCGTCGCCGGCACCGACGTCGCCACAGAGGCCGCCGACATGATCCTCGCCGACGACAACTTCGCCACCATCGTCACCGCCATCCGCGAGGGCCGCGGCATCTTCGCCAACATCCGCAAGTTCCTGCGCTTCCTGCTCTCGTCAAATATCGGCGAGGTGTTCACGATGTTCTTCGGCGTCGTTCTCGCCGGCGTGCTCGGGCTGGAAGACACCGGCGAGGCGATCGCTGCGCCGCTGCTCGCGACGCAGATCCTCTGGATCAATCTGCTCACCGATGGCGCGCCCGCGCTCGCGCTCGGCATGGACCCGCCGCCCGACGACGTCATGGAGCGGCCACCGCGCCGACTGACCGACCGCGTCATCGACGCCGAGATGTGGGTCGGCATCCTCTGGATCGGCACGGTCATGGCAGCCGTGACGCTGCTTGCGCTCGACCTCCGTCTCCCTGGGGGCATCGTCGGCGACTCCGGCAACGTCGTCGAAGCGCGGACGATGGCCTTCACCACCCTCGTGCTCGCCCAGCTTTTCAACTGCTTCAACGCCCGCTCCGACCGCACGAGCGTCTTCCACCGACTGTTCACCAACCGCTTCCTCTGGGCCGCGATCGCGCTCTCCGCTCTACTCCAAATCGCCGTCGTGCAGCTCGGGTTCCTCAACAACGCGTTCGACACCACACGGCTCGGGATCGAGGAGTGGCTGATCTGCCTCGGCCTCGCCAGCGTCGTACTCTGGGCCGACGAGGCCAAGAAGCTGCTCCAACGCCGGCGGCGACGCCCGACCCGAGTGGGCGGCGGACACGCGACCAGCGGCCTCGATGAACCGCCCCGGCACACGTAAGGCCGCGACGAAAGAGGTCGAGTCGCCGCAGGTCTCAAGCGGGATTGGCGTGCGCGAGTGGCTTGAGGAGCTCGAACTGCACGCCGAGCTGCCGGTCGCCGCGGACCCTCGACACGCACGTCGATCATCCAAGGCTCCTACGCCGCGTCGGCCCCGCCGCCGCGGCATTCGCCAAGCGACCGGAAAGGCTAGGCCTGACACAGTGGCCGAGCCAGAGCACTTCTGGGTCGCAGACAGCCAGGGGCCGCTACGCGACGGCGAGCTGGAACGCATCCGGGAGTTCGGACGAGCAATCGAAAGCGGCCTGGTGGGCGACGTTCGCGACGTCTGCCTGACACGGACTCGGATACCACCCTCCGCGGTCTCCAGCTTGTACCAGCCAGGGCCATACCGCCTCCAGCGGTACCGGTGTCTCCAAAGCGTGAATCCGGGAACGCCACTGATGCCCGTCGGGCTTCCTTAGGAAGCTTTGTGACGAAGCGAGGATCAATGCACAACACGAGCCACCCTCCAATGGGTCATTGGAGGGGCGCCGACGCCAGATCGGCTTTCACGCGGTGCCCTGATCGGTATCCTCCTCGGCGGCGGCGTCGTAATCGGCATCACCCTGGGGGATACTCGGATTCGCGGCTGGAGCGTCGCGAGCGTTGCCATCAGCGTAGCCATGCGCGGACGGAGCGAACTCATCTAGCGCACCGCTGACACCGCAAGTCAGGCGGCGATGTCTTCGGAGTCGTTCCTTGCTGGAGGGCTGCTCGCGATGGAACTATCGAGATACGCGTGGAGCGCAGTTCCGTTCATCGGCTTGGCGAAGAGGAACCCCTGCCCGAGCTTGCAGCCGAGTTCGCGGAGTGCGCTCATCTGGCTTGCGCGTTCGATGCCCTCGGCAACGACGTCAAGTTCGAGGGTGCTGCCAAGCCCGACGATCGCGGCTGTCAGCGCCGGCAGTTTCTGGTCGTCGGCGAGGAAGGAGCGATCCATCTTCAGGATGTCGATCGGGAAGCTGCTGAGGTAGCTGAGCGAGGAGTATCCGGTGCCGAAGTCGTCCATCGCAAGTCGAACTCCAAGCTCCTTGAGGGCGTGCAATCGACTGATGGCAAGCTCGGTATCCGCCATCATTACTGACTCGGTGATCTCCAGCACGAGCGCGTCGGGACGAATGAGGGACTCGCGGATGGCGTTGCTGACGTCGGCGATAATGGTCTCGGATTGGAGTTGTCTGACGGAGATGTTGACGCTCATGCGAAGTTGCGTGTGGGCAGGGTAGCGGGCGTGCAGGCGCGCCAGTTGCGCACACGATTCGGTGAGCACCCATCGGCCGATCGGAACAATGAGGCCGGTCTCTTCAGCGAGCGGGATGAACTGGGCGGGAGACACAAGGCCTCGGGTGGGATGTTGCCACCGCAATAGTGCCTCGACGCCGTAGATCGTGTTGGTGTCGAGGTGTATCAGCGGCTGGTAGTGTACTTCCAGTCGATTCGTCTCGAGCGCGCGCTGGAGTTCGCCGCGCAACTGGAGGCGCTCGACTGAGCGTTTGTGCATTGTCGGTTCGAAGATGCGGTAGGTACCTTTGTCGCTTCGCTTCGCCATGTACATAGCGATGTCCGCGTTTCTGAGGAGTTCATCGGTATCGGTGCTGACGTGCTCCGGTTCAGAGACGCAGATCCCGAGGCTGGCCTTGACGAATAGCTCCTTGCCGTCCACGCAGATGGGGGGTTCCAGAGCCGCCAGGAGGCGCTCTGACAGGTCCGCCGCCTGTTGGGGGTCATTGAGCGACTCCAACAGGACGGCAAACTCGTCTCCCCCGAATCGGGCGGCGGTGTCGTTCGGTCGTATCGCCGCGCCGAGCCGGATCGCCACCTCTCGCAGCACCGCGTCTCCGGTGGCGTGTCCGAGACTGTCGTTGACGGTCTTGAAGTCATCCAAGTCGATGAAGACGATGCCGAGTCGGTCGCCGTCTCTTTCGACTCTGGCGAGGGTGTGCGCTACTCGATCGGCGAAGAGGGCACGGTTGGGGAGGCCGGTGACGGGATCGTGGAATGCTTGGTGGGCGAGCTGATCCTCGAATGCCTTGCGTTCGCTGATGTCGCGGCTGTTCAGCACAATGCCGCGCACGTGCTCCTGGTCGAGGAGGTTCGTAAGACGGATCTCGAACGACAGCCACGTCCCATCTCGGTGTCGAAGCGAGCATTCGACGACGCCGCTTTGCCTGGATCCCGACGCCCGTGCGGCAAGCGCTTGGCGTACTCGGGCCTGATCGGTGTCACGAACGATTGAGCTGAATGACGTCCCGATCAGTGTGCTGGGCGGGTATCCGAGGACCGACTCGACCGACGGGCTTTGATAGGAGATCGTGCCATCGGCGTCGAGTACGGTGATCAGATCGCTTGAGTGGGCGACCAGCGAGCCCAAGCGATCCTCGCTCTTGGCGTTCGCTTCGATGGCGAGCGCGACCTGCGTTGAGAGCGCCTCTAATGAACCAACGAGGTGGCGGGATGTTCGCCGTTCCAGGCCTACCAGCAGATGCCCGCGCAGCTCGTCGCGGACAGAGAATGTGACGACCAGTAGCTGCTCATCACTACCGCGGAGCCGGAGGGCGCCCCATAAAGCGGGCGGAACGTCACGTGTGTCGACGCGAGTGGGTTGCCGCGCAAGCCATGAGAGAGCGTCCTGGGGCAGCTCCGCGAACACGAGTGCATCCACGTCGCGGGTGACGCAGATTGGATGACCCGTCTCGACCATCACGACTCCCGCGGGCGGGTCGCCGGCCAGATCAGCGACCGCTTGCAGCGCCGCATCGTAGATCTCATCGCGACTGGTGGCCCCAACAAGGTCAAGGCCCGCCTTCCGAACGGCCTGTTCACGTCCGACCGAGCGTTCCTCTCTTCGCACCACGCCCACCATCCGCGCGACCACCAGGAGGAACAGGACGATCGTCGCCACGATCATGATGAGCCGATCGACACTATGAATGGCTTGCGCCAAGCGGATCAGCGGCGCCACCAAACACGCGGCTGTTAGCATCCCCACACGCGCGCGTGTCAGTCCCGTTCGCGCCTCGCCCGCAGGCTCCTCGAGCGAGCGCATCGATGGATGCAACGCGGCCGCACCCCAGAGCACGTAGTACGAAATCCAGCCCAGATCGAGTACGAGCTGCCCGTGGTAGGCGTCTATCAAGAGCGCGTACGTGTATGCCGAGTCTGTTACGAGTAGGCACACGATGCTGCCCACCAAGAAGTAGAACGAAGGCGTCCGTCTCCCGGTATCCACCGCGATCCAGATCACACCAGCAAGCAACAAAATGTCACCAAGCGGATACGCCATCGACACGCCCTTCGCAAGTGAAGAAATACCCGTCACCGCGATATACGGAGAGATCAGGAATACCCACGACAGTAGTGCGCAACCAATCGAGAGAATCAGCGAATCGATCAGACCGGCACGATCACCCTCCACGGTTCGGCGGCGAGCCAACACAACAAGACCGGCCAACAGCACCGGATACACCATCAAATAAAACCCATCGCCAGCCGACGGGAAAGGCACCTCCGCCCCGAACAGCTTCGGATAGCTGTACGTATACAGGTCACCACAGAAGAAGAGGAACTGGCCGACGATGAACAGCTGCCACGCGAGCCGTACCGACGGCCGATGAATCCGAATGCCGATGCCGATCGCCACGGACGACGACAAACCGAGCAGATTGATGAGCGGACCGCTTCCCTCAAACGGCGGGACGGCAGCGTACAGCAGCATGCCAAAGCCAGCCAGGGTCAGATACATCGCCCACAGGTGGTGCAATCGGAGTCGCCTCAACGCCATCCCTCCAGGGGACATGGGATCGCCTGGTATATCGGCACCGATGCAGCGTCTCATGACCCCCAGACAATGGGCCGCCGTCGGGCATACTGCATGCCACCCGTACCGCCCGATCATTGTCGGCCGTGCCATGAAGCGCGACGGCGTTGGCTCCACTAAGGGCAAGTGCACGCGCCGCGTGGAAATCGGCTCCCGGCTCCTCGGCGTGCTCCGCGCCGGCCCGCAGGCACAAGGGTCACGATCGTCATCTGACAAGACCCGTCTGATTCCTCCGGCTTGACGCATGCCGATATCGGCATATGATGGCGCCCATGGCACGAGCAGCGACGACGTCGGACGTCTTCAACGCGATCGCCGAGCCGCAGCGCCGGGAGATCCTGGTACTGCTGCGGGCGGGTGAGCGGCCGGTGACCGAGTTGGCCCAGGAGCTGGGGATGGCCCAGCCGGGGGCGTCCAAACACCTGCGGGTGCTGCGGGAGGTCGGGCTGGTGCGGGACCGCAGGGCAGGCAAGCAGCGCCTGTACGGCCTTGACGCCCGCGGGCTGCGACCGGTTCACGAGTGGACCAGTGGGTTCGAGCGGTTCTGGAACGAGAGCTTCGACCGGCTGGACGCGTACGTGCAGGACCTCAAGCAGGCAAGGCAGGAGGAGTAGCTGATGAGCGCGACGGGACGAGGAGCGCCGGCGCAGTCCGCGACGGCCGACCGCGAGATCGTGATCTCCCGGGTCATCAGTGCCCCACGGGAGCTGGTGTTCGAGGCGTTCACCGAGGTGCGGCACCTGTCGCGGTGGTGGGGACCGGAGGGGTTCACCACCACCACGCGGGCGTTCGAGTTCCGCGTCGGCGGGGAGTGGGACTTCGTGATGCACGGACCGGACGGGACGGACTACCAGGAGTGGATCTCCTGGACCGAGATCGCCCCGCCGGAGCGGATCGCGCTGCTGCACGGTGAGTCCCGCGGCGACCCGAACGCCTTCGAGTCGGTCTTGACGTTCGCGCCCGACGGCGCGGCGACCCGGATCGAGATGCGCACGGTGTTCCCCACCAAGGAGCTGCGCGACGAGGCGGTCGAGAAGTACCACGCGATCGAGGGTGGCCAGCAGACCCTGAGCAACCTGGCTGCCTACGTCACCGAGATCGTTCGGAAGGGAGTTGAGGACTGATGGCCGGAAAGGTGTTCTTCAGCGTGACGATGTCGCTGGACGGGTTCATCGCGCCCGAGGAGCGCATGGACGACCCGGATGTGCAGCGCTGGATGGCGCAGTGGATGGAACTGCAGCAGTGGATATTTCCGCAGCGGTTCTCCTCTCCGGCGCACCGCGCGCCACAACGCATCGATGTCGACGTCGATCATCGTCGGCTGACGCTCTGAGCGCTAGCCGTCGATTTTTGATACCCAGCGTCTGCCAATGGCTGGCAGACAAGCACCGAACTGGATGCCCAGCGGGTCTGTCCGGGATGGGTGGCACAGTGGACCGCTCGGTTTGCGACGACACGTCGATGTCAACCTTCACGAGGTCAACTGCCTGGGAGTGACCTGGTGCATGATCATGCGTGCGGTGCCCCGCGCGATTCGAACGTGCGGCCTCTGCCTAGGCGTCCGATGCCCGGGCTGCCGGGCTTGAGCACTTGACGCGATCGTGCCGGCGGTTCTCCAAAGCGCACTCGGTTCTCTCCACGGGCGCGCGAGATCGTGGTGCGAGCAGGATGCCCTAGCGTTGCAAAGAACCGTTGTCCGCGGTAGTGTCGGGCGGTTCGGCTCCACGCGCAGAGCCGCGGCTCGAGAGGAGTGGTTGGGGTGGCTGGTGTTCATGTCGGCGATTTCGAATCGCCTGATGAGGTCCGCTCTCCGGACAAGACCAAGGTGGATGTTGTGCGGATGGGGGATAACACCACGGCGGCGCGGCTGACGTTGCAGCCGGGCTGGCGCTGGTCGGAGTGCATCAAGCCGGTGGTGGGGACGGACAGCTGCCAGGTGCGGCATGTTGGCTTCCTGCAGTCTGGGAGGATGCGCATCACACACGATGACGGATCCGACATGGAGATCGAACCCGGCAAGTCCTACGTGATCGAGCCTGGCCACGAAGCCTGGGTGGTTGGCGACGAGCCGGTCGTTGCTTTCGAGTTCGAGTCGAAGTCGGCGGAGGAGTACGCGCGCGGGTAGACGGCCACCCACAGGCCGTAGCCACCCGGCGCACGGAACACCTTGTTCGGCTCCCGCCAACCTCGAGAAGCGGACGCGTTCAGCAATCCGGTCGGGTAGCCGGGCCTTCGAGCCGATCGACCAGGGTGTCGACCGTCGCCGCGAGTGTGAGTTCGACCGGCGTAAACCCCCAGCGATCGTAGACGGAGCGCGCGCGCTCGTTTGAGGCAAGGACATCGAGCTCGAGCACGGTGCGTCCCTCCGTGCGCAGCCGTCTTACCACCTCGCGTAGGAGCGCCGCGGCGACTCCTGACCACCTCGCGGAGGGATGGACGTAGAGAATGTGCAGGTAGCCGACGCCCTCGCCTTTGGCGTCTGCCACAGCGAGGCCCACGGGCTGCTCGTCCTGTTCCGCAAGCAGGACGATGTCTGTTCCGATCGCACGTTCGAGCTCACGGGCATGATCTCGGGTAGCGTCCTCCCGCCACGCGGGCTGCCGCTCTTCGGCCTTGAACTCGAGCCAGAGCATCAAGACGGTCGCAGCGTCGTCACGGGTCGCGTCGCGGATTAGATGCGTCACGCTGCGTAGCTCCGCCGCTTAGACAGCGATCCGAACGGCGAGATCATGCGGACACGCCGAGCCGATCAGCCGTTCGAGCTGGTCGATATCCACGGCGTTCGTGGCCAGGACTGTTGCTTCCCCTGACTCGCAGCCGAACAACCTCAGCCTTTGAGAACGCAGGTGTTTGAGGCTTGGCTCGTCACCGGAATGCTGCAACGGCCTGCCTATCCCTTTGCTCCGAGGTTGGGCTGCCACCACGCCAGGGGAAGGAGTCGAACGATGAACGATGGAACCTGGATGCCCATAAGGCCGTCGGGGCAACCTCTCCGACGATAACCGCCGAGCGACAGAGCTCCGCCGTCGTCGACCCAGGACGCCTCATCGGAGCCGTGGCGCTCGGCCGTGCGTTCGTCGTAGAAGCCGTACAGGTGCTCGTTTGCTGGCAGGACTCGGAGCGTCCCGGTGTCCACTGCGTCACCTCGATCTATTCAAGTCGTATCGGGCTCAGGATCGCCTGGCCGCCGTCCGGCTGCAATATGTCCGCTGGCGATCGGGAAAGCATGCCGGGCCGGACTCACCCAGCGCTGAGCGCGGGCTGAGCCGACCCGCTCCAAGCGGCGCGCTCCTCCGCCTCGGAGAGTGGACACACAGCTGTCCCCACCTCACTGAACATCGCGTCGAGCGGGCCGACGACCGGGACGAGCATCTCGTACGCGAACCCGAGGAACCCCGTGCCGGACAGGACTAGCGAAGCGGCCGGAGGGGCGGGTCGGCACCCCGGCTCACTCGTCCCAGTTTCGACGGTTAGAGCAATCTCAGCTCGCGGGCACGCGAGACGGCGTCGGGCCGGGTGGCGACGTCGAGCTTGCGAAAGATGCTCTTCACGTGGGTCTTGACGGTGTTAAATGAGACGTACAGCGTTTGGCCGATTTCCCGTTGGGTGAGATCGGTCGCCAGCAGGCGGAGCACGGCGAGCTCTCGGTCGCTGAGATCCTCCTGATACGGCGTTCGCGACATACGGCTTGGTACGAGGCGGAGCCTGCGCTCGACTCGCGCGACCAGCTCGGGCAACACGCCCGGGTCGGCGCACGCCCCGATCGCCTGGCGAGCCTCCCGCAGCATGTCCTTGGCAGCGCGGCGATCGCCGAGACCGCCCTTGACCTCCGCGTGGGTGAGAAGTCCGTAGGAGAGGTCGAACTTGGCGTCGCCTCGTCGAGCTAGCTCTATGCCCTGGGCAAGCGCCTCGTCGGCTTCTCTCAGCTCGGCCCGCCCTTCGAGCAGCTTTCCCCGGGCGACGTGGGCCATAGACATGCCGACGTACTTCGTCAGACCGGTCTGCGTGAGCAGCGCGTTGGTGTCGTCGAGCAACTGATGGGCGCGGTCCGACTGACCGATCGCGGCATGGACGACGGCGCACCAGCCGAGAGCGTGGATCAGCGCAAGGGAGTGGCCGGACTCCTTGCTCGCCGTCACCGCTTCGTCGAGTAGGCCCGACGCGATCCGACCGTTCCCACGGAGGAACACTGAGACGCCGAAGGTGGTCAGGAGAGCGCTCCGCCAATAGTCAGAGCCGGCTTCCTCGAGCTCGAGGGCGGGTTGTGCCGTCTCGGCTATCCCAGTCACGTCCCCGAGGAAGTATTGATTGATTGCCTGGGACGCGGCGACACCGGACGCGACAGAGGCCGGGCCGGCAAGGCGTGAGCCAACTGCCGCGTCGCGTGCGGCCGCTTCGAGCCACTGATGGGCCTCGGCGATCCGGCCGACTTCTTGCAGCGTCGATGCCTTCACGAGGCACAGCCGGGCATCGCCTGTCACCGCCTCGGGCGGGAGGCCATCGAGCCAGGCGAGCAGGGTCTCGAGGCGAGCCTCGTTCCGAAACTCGATCCAGTGGTGAAGGATCAGCTCGGAGGCATCGGCGAAGTCCTTTGCCGCCGTGGCGTGATGAATCGCCTCGGACGGGTCGCCGTGGTTTCGGTGCCATGCGCTGGCCCGGCGATGCAGCGTCCGAGCGTGCTCGGGCTCGGCGAGCGCGAGCTGATGGCGCAGTAGCTCGCGAAAGAGGTGGTGGTAGGCGTACCACTCGCGCTTCGTGTCGAGGGGGATTAGGAAAAAGTTCGACCGCTCGAGCTCGTGCAGCGTCAGCACCGAGCCAGGTCGGTCGGTGACGGCGTCGCAGAGGGAGGCGCAGAGGCGTTCGAGCACCGACGTATGCAGCAGGAAGGCCCTCATCTCGTCGGGGAGGCCGGCGAGCACCTCCGAGCTCAGGTAGTCGACGACATGGCGGTGGTTGCCCGCAAAGGCCTCGATGAACTCGTGCGCGCTTTCCCGGCCGCGGATGGTAAGCGTCGCGAGGTAGAGACCGGCCGCCCATCCCTCCGTGAGCTCACGTAGCCGGATGACATCGTCACGGTCGAGCCCGAGCCCGTGAAGGTCGTTGAGAAAGAGGGCGGCCTCGTCCTCGGAGAAGCGAAGTTGTTGCGCGTCGATCTCGGCCAGCTCACCGCGGGCGCGTAGGCGGGCGAGCGGGAGCGCAGGCTCCGAACGGCTCGAGAGCACGAGCTCGAGGGTCTGGGGAAGGTGCTCGAGAAGGAAAGAAAGACCCTCGTCGATTTCCGGGTTGCTGACCAGGTGGTAGTCGTCCAGTACGAGCACGACCTGGTGCGGTAACGCCGTGAGCTCGTTGCAGAGTGCGGGGAGAACGTCGTCGACGACGCTGACCCTGGGAGCCCGCAGCGTGGGGAGAGAGACCTCGCCGGCCCTTGGGTCAAGCGTGCGAAGGGCATGGATGAGGTAGGTCCAGAACCGGACCGGGTCGTTGTCGCCGTCATCGAGCGCGACCCACGCGAACGGCCGTGTCTCGCGCTCGAGTACGTGCCAATCGGCGAGCAGCGTCGACTTCCCCCATCCGGCGGGGGCGCGAATCAGCGTCAGCTTGCGCGGGCGCGGGCCCGCGCAGAGCTCGAGCAGCTCGCGGCGTGAGACCCGCTGGCGCGGGACGGGAGGCTCCAGCTTCGCCTGGATGAGCGGGCGCGCAGCCTCCTCGACCTCCGTCGACATGACAACGGAGGGTACATCGCCACAGCCCTTGACTTCACCCAGGGTGTTCTCGTCTCTGGGTGAAGACAGCTCACCCAGGCGTCGCGGACGATCCCTCCCAACACGACCAGTCAACGGATCAAGGGAGGTCAGTCGTGACTACCACCGCCATCAACGACTGGAAAGAGCTCGCGAGCCGGCGAACTGACGGCCTCGCAGTGGCGCTCCTCTGGAGCGAGACGACTGACCGAGTCAGGGTCACCGTCGCCGACGACAGGTGCGACGAGGAGTTCGACCTTGACGTCGCGGGCCCGCACGCCCTCGATGCCTTCTACCACCCGTTCGCGTACGCGGCCGGCCGAGGCCTCGGCGTCGGCAGTGCGATGCGCGAGTCCTTCGTGCCCGAGAGGAGTGCAGCCTGATGACGATCGATCCCGTCCAATACGCGCGCCGTTGGAAGACGCTTGCCGTCCTGTCGCTGAGCCTGGTGATCATCGGGCTCGACAACACGATCCTCAACGTCGCTCTGCCGACGCTGCAGCACGAGTTCGACGCTTCCCCGTCGAAGCTGCAGTGGATGGTCGACTCCTACCTGCTTGTCTTCGCCGGCCTGCTGCTCGTGTTCGGCACGCTCGGCGACCGCTTCGGGCGCAAGCGTGCCCTCCAGGCAGGCGTGTCGATCTTCGGGCTCGCCAGCCTCGGGGCCCTCATCGCCGACTCCGCCGACCAGGTGATCGCCGTCCGCGCGGCCATGGGCGTGGGGGCAGCGCTGATCATGCCCGCCACCCTCTCCATCATCGCCAACCTGTTCACCGGCAAGGAGCGCGGCAAGGCGATCGCCATTTGGGCGGCGCTGGCCGCGGTCGGGATCGGGCTCGGCCCGCTGACCGGTGGGCTGCTGCTCGAGTGGTTCGACTGGTCGTCCGTCTTCATGGTCAACGTGCCGTTCGCGGCCGCCGCGCTGCTGCTCGGCATCCGCTACGTGCCCGAGAGCCGCGATCCCCGGCCCGGCTCGTTCGACCTGCTCGGGGCCGCGCTCTCCACCGCCGGCTTCAGCCTCCTCGTGTACGCGATCATCGAAGCCCCCGGGCAGGGCTGGACATCCGGTCTCATCCTCGGACTCCTCGCGGCGTCCGTCGTGCTGCTCGGCGCCTTCCTGTGGTGGGAGCGTCGCATCGAAGAGCCGATGCTCGACCTCGGCTTCTTCCGCAGCGCCAGCTTCAGCGTCGGCACCGCGGCGGTCAGCGTCGCCTTCTTCGCCCTGCTCGGTGCAATCTTCGCGCTGACCCAATACCTGCAGTTCGTCCACGGCTACAGCGCAATCGAGGCGGGCGCAATCATGAGCCCGATCGCCCTCGGGTTGATGATCGGCGCAGGCTCATCGAGCAAGGCCGCCGAGCGGCTCGGCGTCTCCCGCGTCATCGCCGTCGGTCTGACCGGCCTCGCGACCATGCTGGCACTGACCACGCTCTGGGAGCCCCAGACCGGAGCGCTCACGCTGGGCCTCTGGTTCTTCGGCCTCGCACTGGCGATGGGCTGGGTCATGGCTCCGGCCACGGACGCGGTCGTGGGCGCGGTGCCTGCGGCCAAGTCGGGCGTCGCCTCGGCCACCAACACCGTCGCACGCATGGTCTCGGGAGCACTCGGCGTCGCCGTGATCGGCTCGCTCGTCAGCTCCCTCTACTCGAACGACGTCGAAGGCTCGCTCGTCGGCCTGCCCACCGACGCGCAGGCCGGAGCGGCGGACTCGGTCGGCGCGGCCAGCGCGATCGCCGCCCAGCTCCCACCCGATGCCGCCTCCAGCCTGCTCGCGACGACCGGCGACGCCTTCACCCAGGCGATGGGCAGCGGCCTCCTCGTCGCCGCGGCACTCGCGGCCGCCACGGCCGTCGTCGTGCTCCGCTTCCTACCGGCCCGCGAGCCCTCCGCCGCACCAGCGGAAGGCGCCGAGCCCAGCACGCACCCGCTCGCCGATCCGGACCGCGAATCCCTCGATCCGCAGCCGCAGAACTAAAGGGAGCGCCTGATGTCAATTCTGAAGCATTCGAACAACCTGGCGGCTCGCATAGGTCGCTGGAGCCCGCGACAACGGAGGATCACGATCTGGCCGGCACTCGCCGCGCTGGTCGTCGGTGCGGCCTACTTCGCGAGCAGCCCCGGTTCGGACACGCCCGCCGCCAACGGGTCAGGCGCCGCTCCCGGGTTCGCCGCGATCGAGCGCTTCGTCAAGCAAGAGATGGCGGCGCAGCGGATCCCCGGACTCGCTCTCGGCATCGTCAAGGACGATCGGATCGCCTATCTCCGAGGCTTCGGCAAGGCGGACGACTCCGGACGGGCCGTGACGCCGCAGACGCCCTTCATCATCGGCTCGCTCAGCAAGTCGTTCACCGCCCTGGCGATCATGCAGCTGGTCGAGGCCGGGAAGGTCGAGCTCGACGCCCCGGTGCAGCGCTACCTTCCGTGGTTCCGGGTCGCGGACGAGAAAGCTTCCGCCCGAATCACCGTCCGCCACCTCCTGAATCACACGAGCGGTCTGTCGACCAAGACCGGGCGTAGTTACCAGGGCAACGGCGACACAAGTGACGCCGCGCTCGGAAAGGCGGTCCGGAAATTGAGCACCGCCGAGCTGACAGCACCGGTCGGCGAGACGCACCAATACAGCACGATCAACTACTCGGTCCTGGGACTGATCGTGCAGACAGTCGCCGGACGCTCCTACGAGAGCTACGTTCAGACGCAGATCCTCGACCCGCTGCGCATGCGCGACTCGTTTACGTCCGAGGCCGCCGCGGAGCGACAGGGCCTGGCGAGCGGCTACAACTACTGGTTCGGCCGGCCCAGAGCGGCTGATCTGCCGTACAACCGTGGGCCTCGTCCCCGCCGGCTACCTCATCTCCAGCGCAGAGGACATGACGCACTACCTGATCGCCCAGCTCGAACGGCGGTCGGTACGGACGGCAGTCGGTGCTGTCGCCGGCCGGAGTGCGCGAACTCCAGCGAACCGGCCGTCCGGACGCCGGAGGCTGACACCTCGTACGCGATGGGCTGGTTCGTCGGTCCGATCAACGGGATCCCGGCGATCCACCATCAGGGCGAGACGTTCAACTTCCACGCGAACGTCGTGCTCGTCCCCGCAGAGCCGAACGGGCGTCGATCGTGTCTGATGAACGCGCAGAACTCCCTGGACCTCTTCTCCGCCGATCGGATGGGGACGATCTCGGAGGGCGTGATAAGTCTCCTCGAGGGGCGCGAGCCGTCCCCACCGCCGTCGAACATCGTCATCTTCCTCGTCTACGCGGTACTCTTCGGGGTCATCGTGCTCCAGCCCGCGGGATGGCTACGTCCGTCGTGGCATTGCGCCGTGGGCGTATCCGGCGCGGCCGGATCGGACCGCGGCTGCGCATCGTGCTCTCGCTGGTGCTGAGCCTGGGCTGGGCACTGCGTCCTCGTGCTCGTGCCGAAGCAGCTGGGCTTGCCGCTTTCGTCGTCGCCACTGGATTTCCGGACCTCGTCTACATCCTCCTTGTCAGCGCGTTGGTGGCACTCGGCTGGGCCGTCGTCAAGGCGGTGTGGACCTACGTCGCGCTTCGCGGAGAGCACGCCGCACAGGTGGCAGCGACCTAGCGGTCCGGCACCCGGAACGACGAAAAGGCTTGCACAAAGGGATCCCGCATCCGACAGGGGGACGTGAGAGCGTATTGGGGGTTCCTCCCGGATGCCCCTCCGCCAGGCACGACAGATTCGTCAGAGTGCGGCCTGGGCTAGGCGGTGGAGTTGGACAAGGGGGACTTCCTTCGCCGAGGCGGCGGTGAGTTGCTCCCGTGGCCGATCTGCTTTGCGACACGCAAGCTCAGTGAAGACGACCTGGTGCCGAACGCGCGCTCATATCGGTCCCCGACCGATGCGAAGGCCGAGGAGACCGACCGGGTGCGCGGACTGGAACGGGGGGCGGACGACTACGTCGTGATACTGGCAGAGCTAGGCACCACGCCATCTGAGAAGCTCTCGATTACTCGCCGAACCGGGAGGCTACCGTGGCGCGTGTGGACGGAGAAATCGTGATTCTTCGACCGGTGGAGGAAGTGTTCGACTTTGTGGCTGACGAGCGCAACGAGCCGCGTTACAACCCGCGCATGGTTCGCTCAGAGCTGATCTCGGAGGGGCCGATCGGCTTGGGGGCGCGGTTCCGGGCGGAACTAGAGACGAGGGGTCGGACGATGCCGATGGTGGTCGAGTTCACCGGCTACGAGCGGCCGTCGAGGCTGGCGTCGGTGACGCGCTCGTCGATGATGGAGACGGAGGGGGCGCTCACATTCGAGTCCGTCCCTAGCGGCACCCGGATGCGCTGGTCGTGGGACGTCCGGCCGCGAGGTGTCTTCAAGCTGATAGGGCCGGTCGTGGGTCTGATCGGCCGACGCCAGGAACAACGCATTTGGGGCAACCTCAAGCGGCTGTTGGAGGCGCGACCGGCCGGTTAGGCAAAGACCATCGTCACGCCGTTCCACCACCCGGAGCTGCTGGCACGGATTGCTGCGCCGGTGTCCCGCGCGCGACGCGTCGACCCGGGTGCGTCATCCGCGTGGACGAGCTCGTCCTCAGTATCCTGGCGCAGGAGGTCAGCGCTGGCGACCAGATCGTCCTCTCTCCGCCTAATCACTTGGGCGGCATGACGCGAGGAGGCTCTTCGCCGCTCCAAATCGCATCCTCGGTCATGTTCGCGGCCTGGCTTCGGCCGCGTCGCTCAAGGTGGGCGTATATCTGTGTCTCGCGGATGCTGGAGTGGCCGAGCTGGCGGCGGACATATTCGAGCGACTGCTTCGCGGCGATCAGCCAGGCAGCTGCTGCGGTATGGCGCAGATCGTGGACACGCAGGTGCATCTCGATCCCGGCGTCGCGAAGGGCGGGTTCATGCCAGCGCCGAGCGACCCGGGTGCGATCGATGCAGCCACCGTCCGTGTCGGCGAAGAGGATCCGCTGACGGGCTTGTCGGCACGCGCGGATTCGGTGTTCGAGCCGTTCGGCCAGCCGTGGGCCGATCTCGACGCCGCGCGGCGTCTTGTCCTTGAGGTGGCCCTTCGCGTCGGCCTTGAGCGAGCGAACCACATTGATGGTGCGACCGTCGACGTCAACGTCGCGCGGCTCGAGCGCCAGCGCCTCGCTGATGCGAAGCCCGCCCAGGGCGAGGACCTCGGCCAGGTCGCGATAGTCGGGATGGCAGGCATCGAGATAGGGCGGGATCTCCTCGGGGATCAGGTAGGAGAACTCGCGGAACTCCGCGCGCACCCGCATCCGCCGCTCGCCCGCCCCGCCCTGCCGCTGCGCCGGGTTGGTGCGAAGCAGGCCGTCGTTCACGGCGGAGCCGAGGATCACCGACAGCGTCGTCAGCGTGTTGTTGATCGTCTTTGCGCTGTAGGTGGCGTTGGACGAGCCACGGCGCGGCTTCATCTGCTGCATCGCCAGGATGGCCTCCTCGATCGTCTCTGCCGTGATCTCCCGGAGGCGCTTAGCGCCCAGTGTCGGCGTGATGCGGAAGACGATGTCGTTTCGGTAGGCGTCCAGGGTGCCGCTCTCAACGAAGGGGCGGCGCCGTTCCAGCCAGCGCGCAGCGTAGGCGGCGAGCGTCTCGGTGGTGTGGTCGCGGATCGCTCCCGTCTCGATCTCCGCCAGGGCCAGGATGAGCGCCGACTCGGCCGCTCTCCGCGTCGCTCCCCCCTTTCGCTTGACCAGCCGGCCGTTTACGCGATAGCCGATGTCAAAGACGACTGAGCCGTCTCGTAGCGTGCGCTCGATGATCCAGCCCGACACGGTCAGCGACCTCTGCCTGTGCCCGCTTCGCCGCGACCCGGCATCCAGCCGCGGCGCTGCGCATCTAGCCACTCGTCGATCTCTGTGGCGACGAAGCGGATCGGGCCGTCTTGGCCGAGGCGGCGGTGTGGCAGCAGGTCGTCTGCGACTGCCTGGTAGACCCAGTTTCGGCTGACCGCGAAGCGCTCGGCCAGCTGGGACGCTGTTAGCAGTGCGTCGTGAGATTCGTCGGAGACGGGAGGCGCAAGTGAAGGCGTGTCCATCCACTCGGTTCTCTCACGCCAGGCAGGATCCGTCCGGCCGACTTCGCGGTAGCTGCTACCACGGCTGCTACCACGACCCGCCTTCAGGCGGTCGCGCCGTGGCTCCGGAAACGCCGAAACCCGCCCTTCCAAGCGGGTTTCGGGTATGCGCTGGAGAGGACTTGAACCTCCACGGCCCATTCAGGTCACAAGGCCCTCAACCTTGCGCGTCTACCAATTCCGCCACCAGCGCAGGCGGTGCGGCCACGCATTCTACTGGCTCGGCGCGCGCACGCCCGCGTCAGAGCAGGAAGCCGAGCGCGATGACGTTGGCGGTGAAGACCAGCGCGACGAAGATCGTGATGCGCGTCAGGTTCCGCTCCATGACGGCCGTCCCGCCGTAGCTCGCCCCGCCGGGGTTGAACATCCCCGAGAGCCCCGTGTCCTTGCCCGAGTGCATGAGGACGAGGACGACGAGCGCGACGCTGAGGATGACCTGAAGCCCGGAGAGAATGTGCGTGGCCACGCCGTCAGTCTACCAAGACGGTCCCGGCCGGCCCTGCGCTGAGACGGCCGATGACGGGCCATGGGAGGGCTGCCGCCCGCTCCGCCGGGAGGGCCACGAGCAGGCCGCCCGACGTCTGTGCGTCGCAGGCCAGGAGGCGGTCGGCCTCGTCGAGCCGGGGGCCGAAGTCGGTGTAGGCGGCCGCCAGCTCGAGGTTGGTGCGGGTGCCGCCCGGCACATGGCCCTCCTCGACCAGCTGCCGCACGCCGGGGAGCAGCTCGACGGCCGCGAAGTCGATCTCGGCGCGCAGGCCGGCGCCGTCTGCGACCTCGCGGGCGTGGCCGACCAGGCCGAACCCGGTCACGTCGGTGACGGCGTGGGGGCGGGCTCCCCGCACGACGTCGGCGGCCTCGGCGTTCAGGGTCGTCATCGAGTCGACCGCCGCATCGACGACGTCGGCGTCAGGCGTGCCCCGCTTCACCGCGGTCGTCACGATCCCGGTGCCGATCCGCTTGGAGAGCACGAGGACGTCGCCCGCCTGCCCGCCCGCGTTCGTCCACACCTCGTCGGGGTGCACGAACCCGGTGACGGCCATGCCGTACTTCGGCTCGGGGTCGTCGATCGAGTGGCCGCCCGCGACGACCGCGCCGGCCGCCCGGGCAACGTCCGCCCCGCCGCGCAGGATCTCGCCGAGGAGCTCCATCGGGCAGCGTCTTCGGGAATGCCACGACGTTCAGCGCGAACGCCGGGCGCGCGCCCATCGCGTAGATGTCCGAGAACGCGTTCGTGGCCGCGATCCGCCCGAACGTGTACGGATCGTCGACGAGCGGCGTGAAGAAGTCGATCGTCTGCACGACGGCGAGGTCGTCGGAGATGCGCCAGACGGCCGCGTCGTCGAGGGCGGTGTGGCCGACGAGCAGCTCGGCCGCCTCGAAGGCCGGGAGCGCCGCCAGCACCTCGCGCAGCGACCCGGCGGGCAGCTTGCACGCGCAGCCCGCGCCGTGAGAGAGCTGGGTCAGCCGGACTGCCGCCGTCGCCATCCCGTCAGTTCTAGAGGGGCCTATCCTCCCCGCATGCCCCAGGTCGACCCGGACGTGGCCGCCGAGCGCATCCGCAAGCTCATCATCGTCGGCGACAACCGCCTGAAGCAGGGCGGCGACGACAAGTACGCGAAGGCCCGCGGCACCTACGAGCAGGCCCTGCGGATGGCCGAGGAGGTCGGCCTGGGCGAGCGCTTCCGGCCGTTCATCGAGCGGCGGCTGGAATCCATCGAGGATCTACACTCCGGGCCGTGAAGACGCGCACGTTCGGCACGTCGGGAATCCCCGCCTCCGAGGTCGGCTTCGGCCTCTGGACGGTCTCGACCGGCTGGTGGGGCGAGCACTCCGACGAGTCGGCGGTCGCGCTCCTGCGCGAGGCGTACGACCTCGGCATCACGTTCTTCGACACGGCCGACACCTACGGCGAGGGCCGCGGCGAGACGCTGCTCGCACAGGCGCTCGGCGACGTCCGCGACGACATCACGATCGCGACGAAGTTCGGCTACGACATCTACTCGCCGTGGGAGCGCAAGGGCCACGTCGAGCGGCCGCACGACTGGTCGCCCCGGTTCATCCGCTACGCCCTCGAGCAGAGCCTCGCGCGCCTCGGCACCGACCACATCGACGTCTACCAGCTCCACAACCCGCGCATGGACGCGATCCGGTCGGACGCCGTCTTCGAGGTGCTCGAGGAGGCGCGCGACGCGGGCAAGATCCGGGCGTACGGCGTGGCGCTCGGACCGGCGATCGGCTGGCGCGACGAGGGCATCGAGGCGTTCACGACGCGGTCGCTCGCGACGGGCCAGATCATCCACAACCTGCTCGAGCAGGACCCCGGCCGCGAGCTGATCGAGGCCGCCCGCGGGAACGGCGTCGGCCTCATGGTCCGCGTCCCCCACTCCTCGGGCATGCTCGAGGGCAAGTACACGAAGGACACCGTGTTCGCCGAGAACGACCACCGCAGGCACCGCCCGAAGGAGTGGCTGGAGCAGGGGCTGCGCAAGGTCGACCGGCTCGGGTTTCTCACCGAGGGGCGCACGCTCGGGCAGGCCGCGATCAAGTGGCTCCTCGCCGAGCCGGCCGTGACGACCGTGCTGCCGAACATCTACGACTCGGACCAGCTGCGCGAGTTCGCCGCGGCGCCCGATACGGCCGACCTCTCGACCGTCGAGCTCGAGCGCGTCGCCGACCTGTACGAGAACGGCTTCTACCTGGAGCCGGCCGCGACCGGCGCCTGAGCCGGCGGGCCCAGGAGCGCGGCGAGCTCGGAGCGCTCGGGCGGCTTCGTCCACCGGCGCTGCACCCTTCCGCTCGAGTCGACGAGCAGCACCGTCGGTGCCGACCGCACCCGCAGCATCGACGCGCACGGGCTGTGCGAGGGAAGCTCGACGACGGTCACGCCCGGGTGGTGGGCGACCGCCTCGGCCAGCCGGTTGAGCGCGACCCGCGACGCCGGGCTCGGGTTCGAGAACTGGACGAGCGCGCCGCCGGCGGGGAACTGCTTCAGGCCGAGTGCCGCGGCGGCGACCCGCTCGGGTGGCCGCGCCCGGGCCGCCCGGCGCCGCGCGCGCAGCCGCTCCACCCCCACCCCCGCGGCGGGCACCGCCACGAGCAGCCACCACACGGTCATGGCAGAACGATACCGGCCGTGCGCGCCAGCACGCCCTCGATCCGCTCCGCCTGGCGCGAGAGCGCGTGCTCCTCGGCGACGCGGACGGCCGCCGCGCACGGCACCGGCAGGCCGGCCGCGGTTCGCATGCCGGCGGCGATGGCCTCCTCGTCGTAGGGATCGACCAGCGCACCGCAGGCCGGAGTCACGATCTCGGGCGGGCCGCCGATGGTCGTCGCCACCACAGGCCGGCCGCACGCGAGCGCCTCGAGCATCGCCTGGCCCTGCGGCTCCTCGAGGCTCGGGAGGCACACGACGTCGTGCTCGCGCAGCGCGAGCAGGACGCCCTCGGGCGTTCGCCGGCCGGTGAAGCGGACGCCCGCCGGCGCCGCCGCGCGCAGCTGGGCCTCGAGCGGGCCGGCGCCGATGATCGTGAGCGAGCCCTCGCGGAGCCGCGCGAACGCCCGCATCAGCCGGCCCACGTTCTTGCGCGCCGTGAGGGAGCCGACGAAGAGAAACCGCGGGCCGTCGCCCGGAGCCCGCGGCGTCGGCCGGTAGCGGTCGGTGTCGACCCCGCAGTCGATCACCTCCGCCGGAGCTCCGAGCCGGTCGCGGACGTACTCCGAGACGCAGATCACGGCGCCCGACCGGCGGACGACGAGGCGCGTCAGAAGCCCGATCGCGAGGCTCGAGCGGGCGTTACGCACATCGCCTCCGTGAGCAGTGACTGCATACTTACAACCTGTCACAGCCGCGATCAGGCCCGGTGGCACGAGGTAGTGGGCGTAGACGACGTCCGGCTTCGTCCGCCGCGCCATCGCGAGGGTGCGGCCCAGGAGCCCGGCGTACGCGACGGGCGTCGCGACCCGGCCGCGGCGGCCGCTTCGCAGGACCGACTCGTCGACCTGATGGCCGCGGGCCCGCAGCGCGTTCGCGAGCCGCTCGACGAAGACGCCGTACTCCGGACGCTCCGGCGAGGGGTACATGCCTGAGACGAGCAGGATGCGCAATGCGCAAGCGAGCCTAACGGCTCAGACACCCTCCAGCCGCCGCTCGGCGGCCCGCCGACCGATCTCCGCGGCGACGACCAGCGTGAGGGAGGCGGCGATGACGAGACCGGCGATGGCGACCGTCTGCGGGCGGAGGCTCGGGTTGCGCGCGTTCGAGTAGAGGAAGATCGGGAACGTGTCGTGGCCCGGCGGCACCAGGAACGAGGCGATCGCGTACTCGTCGAACGAGATCGTGAACGAGATCAGGTACGCCGACAGGATCGCCGGCAGGATGAGCGGCAGCGTGACCCGGGCGAAGGCGGCGATCTCGCCAGCGCCGAGGTCGCGGGCGGCCTCTCCGATGGCCGGGTCGAGCGTCTGGAGCCGCGGGAGGATGACCAGCACGCAGTACGGCACCGAGACGACGACGTGGACGAAGAGCACCGCGCTCAGCGACTGGTTGAACCCGAGGGTCTTCAGCAGCACCAGCATGCCGACGCCGAGGACGACGTACGGCACGACGAGCGGCAGCATCACGAGCGCGGTCACGACCGGGCGGGCGAACACCCGCGGCGCCGAGAGCGCCAGCGCCGCGAGGATTCCGAGCAACGTCGCGGCGAGGCCGTTCACCGCGGCCAGGGCGGCGCTCCGCTTGACCGCGGCGACGAGCAGGTCGTTCCCGAGGGCGAGGTGGTACCAGTGGGTGGTGAACCCCGCGAGGGGAAGCGTCGGCGTGGTGTTGTCGTTGAACGAGAAGATGACCAGCACGACGATCGGCGCGTACAGGAACATCACCATGAGCAGGAAGTAGCCGCTCAGGATCCCGCGGGCGAGCCGGCTGGCGGCGGCGCTCATCGGCCCGGACCCCGGAGGTCGGCAGTCAGGTAGCGCGCCGAGAACGCGATCAGCACGATGACGATCGCCATGAGCCACATCGCCATCACCGAGCCCAGCGCCCAGTCGGTCGTGCTGACGAACGAGTCCTGGATGAAGTTGCCGAACATGCTGTCGTCGGAGCCGCCCACGAGCGACGGCGCGACGAACTCGCCCGTGGTCGGGATCAGGACGAACACGAACGCGGCGATAACGCCGGGGAGGCTGAGCGGCAGCGTGATGCGCAGGAACGTCGAGAACCGGTTCGCGCCGAGATCCTGGGCGGCCTCGAGGATCCGCTTGTCGAGGTTCTCGAGCACGACGAAGATCGGAAGCGCGACGAACGGGATCCACGAGTAGGCGAGCACGAGGCCGATGGCGAACTTCGAGTGGAAGAGCCATTCGACCGGATGGCCGGGGCTGCGGCCGAGCTCGACGAGGATCGAGTTGATCGTCCCGTCGGACGAGAGCATGACGGTCCACGCATACACCCGCAGCAGGTAGCTCACGAAGAACGGAGCCAGCAGCACGAGTAGGAGCGTGTAGCGACGCTTGTGCGCGACGAAGGCCAGGTAGAACGCCAGCGGGTACGCCGTGAGCACCGCGACCGTCGAGACGATCAGCGTGATCGCCATCGAGGTCTTGAAGCGGTCGAAGTAGACAGAGGTGCCGTCGTGGAGATACGGCAGGAAGCCCTTCCACGTGTCGACCGAGAACTTCGCGGGCGGGTAGACGAAGTTCGTGAGCAGGTGCACGCTGTAGAGCGCGATCAGGATGATCGGCACGACCAGCCCGGCGAGCAGGTAGACGGTGACCGGCAGCGACAGCCACGCCCGGCCGGGACGCCACGGGCGCCGGAAGGGAAACCCCCGCCGGCGCCCGACGCTGTGCGCCTCACTCATGGCGTGGCTAGCTTGCCTTGACCTCTTCCCAGGCGGACTGATAGGCGGCCCGCTGTGGGATGAACTGCTCGAGGTGGACCGGTGCTGCGAGCCGGTTCGGATCGCCGATCCGGAGGGCGTCGGCAGCCGCCGGAAGCGCGTACGCCTTGGGGTCGCTCGGGCCCTTGATGGCGAGGTCGCTCTTCTTCACCGTGGTGTTCGCGCTTGCATACACGAACGCATTGAAGAGATCGACGCAGGCATCGTGGCCGATGAACGAGTCGACGTACTTATGGTTGTGGTAGTAGTTCTGCGAGCTCTTCAGCATGATGAATCCGCAGTACCACGCCAGCCGCCCCTCGGTCGGGTCCATGTAGCCGGTCTTGAGGCCGGCCGCCAGCATGTCGTTGTAGTCGTTCGGCCAGGCGTAGGTCACCCAGATGTCGCCCGACTTGAATGCCGGCTGCATGTCGTCGTACTCGAGCTTCCAGTAGAACTTGTTGACCTGCTTCTGCTCGATGAGCTTCGTCTTCGCCGCCTCGATCTCGTCCGACGACATGTTGTACGGGTCGGAGACGCCGTTCACGAGCCCGGCGATCACGAGCGGCGTAGTGAACCCGTCCCACATCGAGATCTTGCCGGCGTACTTCGGGTTCCAGAAGAGGTTCCAGCTCGTGGCGTCGGCCGCGTCGATCTTGTCGGTCCGGTACATGACGCTCGAGTAGCCGGAGTCCCACGGGATCCAGTACTGCTTGCCGTCCACCTGCCCCGCCTTCAGGACCTCGGGGTCGAGCTCCGAGAAGTTCGTGAGCAGGCTCGGGTCGAACGGCTGCACGAGCCCGGCTTCGACCCAGTCGCGGACGTAGGAGATGCAGGGGTGGGCCAGGTCGTACTCGGCTCCCGCCCGCACCTTGGCGACCGCCGCGTCGTCGGACTGGAACGCGGTGTAGTTGATCGTGCTGGCGCCGAACTCGTCGACGTACGACTTGCCCGGGACCTTCATGTAGGTCTGGGCCTTCGTGCCGGCGGCCTCGTAGCCCTGCCACTCGTACACACTCAGGCTGCCTGGCTCCTTGCCGATCGCCGGCCGCGCGGCGCCGGAGTCGCCGCCGCCTCCGCCGGAGCTCGATCCACCGCCGCAGGCGGAGATGAGCACCGTGCCGCCCGCCGCAGCGGTGCTCGCCAGAAAGCGTCTTCTATCCATCCTCCGCGCCATTGGTCCTCCTTGGGCCGGGGGGTGCGCGCACGTGCGAACATACCGAGAATGGCCCGGGGTGTCCAACTCTTCACCGCGGCAATCCTCTTCGTGGTTCTCGCCACGGCCTGCGGCGGCGGGGGCAGTTCCGAGGCGGGAAACGCGACGACAGAGCTCCCGGTCCTCCCAGCCGTGCCGGGGCTGGCGGGCCAGGACCGGGCCCTCGACACCGACGCCCTCTCGCACGACGCGCCACTGCCCAGCCTCGCCGCCGACCTCGAGAAATGGGGGTTCCTGGGCGGGCACGAGCGCGAGTTCAAGGGCACCTCGAAGACGTTCACCGACGTCATCTCGCGGACGCTCGCCTTCCGCTCCACGACGGGCGCGCGGGCATATGTGGCGTTCGTCGCCGCCCACGCCGCGAGCTACTACGGCCCGGGCACGGTCGTCCAGCCGGTGACGTCGGCCGGCCGGCCCGGCTTCTTCGTCCGCGGCGCCGGCTGCGGCTGCCACCGCGAGACGCCGATCCTCGTCACCGTCGTCTCGCAGCGCTCGCGGGTGAGCTGGCTGCTCGTGAACGGGCCCGGCGCGACGCGGGCCCGCGCGCAGGCTCTCGCCGCGCAGATGCCGTGACCGGCGGGCGGGTGCTCGTCTGCGACGACTGGTATCCGATGGACGCCGTGCGCGAGACGCTGCCGCATGCGGAGCGATGTGACGTCGCCGAGGGTGGGCCGGGAGTCGCGGCGATCCTCGTCAGCCCCGACTCCCCCGTGACGGCCGCCGACATCGAGCGGATGCCCGACCTACGAGTGATCGCCACAGCCTCGACGGGGCTCGACCACGTCGACACGGATGCCGCGGCGGGAGCCGGGGTCGAGGTGCGAGACGCCGGCGACTACTGCGCCGAGGAGGTCGCCGACCACGCGCTGGCGCTCCTCGTCGCGCTCCTGCGCGGCGTGCCGGGGCAGGACCGATCGGTGCAGGCGGGACGGTTCGACCACCGGGCCGGCGGCGTTCCCCGGCGGCTGGCCGGGACCCGGCTCGCCGTGGTGGGGTACGGCCGGATCGGGCGGGCACTCGCCGGCCGGGCGGAGGCGCTCGGGATGGACGTGCGGTGGTTCGACCCGTACGTCCCGGGCGGCGAGCCCGACCTGGACGAGCTCCTGGGCTGGGCCGAGGCGGTGTCGCTGCACATGCCGCTCACACACGAGACCGAGGGCCTGCTCGACGCTCGCCGGCTCGGGCTCCTCGCCCCGGGCACGATCCTCGTCAACACCGCCCGCGCCGCGATCGTCGACCGCGCGGCGATGCTGGAGGCGACGCACGTGCGGGCTGCGTTCGACGCGCTGTGGGAGCGCCCGCCGGGAGCCGACCTGCTGGGCCACGACCACCTCGTGCTGACGCCCTACGTCGCCTGGTACTCCGCGACGACGGTCCGCGAGCCGTACCTGCGCGCCGCCCGCGCCGCCGCCGAGGTGCTGGCGCGGTAACCCCGCGGCTGTGGGGTCAGACCCCGCATCGGGCATGGGCACGCATTTGTTAGACGATCGTTGCAGGAGCCCGTCCGCTGCTGGATGCCGGCGGGCTACGGTCGGGTGATGGCACGAACGTTGCGACGCCAGGAGGCGGGGGCGATCTACCACCTGATGAGTCGAGGTGTTCGGAAGCTGCCCATCTTCACCAGCGATGAGGACAGGGTGATCTTCCTGCAGATCCTGGCCGAGACCGTGCGCCAGTTCGGGTGGCGGTGTGGGGCCTACTGCCTGATGACGAACCACTACCACACGGTCGTCGTCACGCCCGAGCCGAACGTCGGCATGGGCATGAAGCGGCTGAACGGGCTCTACGCGCAGAACTTCAATCTCAGACACGGATTGCGGGGACACCTGTTCGAGGATCGGTATCGCTCCATCGATGTCGTCTCTGACGAACAGTTCGTGACCCTGCTGCAGTACGTCGTCCTGAACCCGATCCAGTCGGGGATGTGCGCCGGGCCGGACCAATGGCCCTGGTCGAGCTACCGCGCGACGGTCGGGACGGTGCCCGCGCCGCGGTTTCTCGACGTGCCCGGGGTCCTGCAATGGTTCGACACCAACGACGCCCGCGCACGCCAGCTCTACCGCAGCTCGATCTACTCGCGGCTCGAGCAGCACCACGCCGCCACGCTCGCCGCGGACGCCGCCCGATAAGCGTCACAGCTCCGCATCGCCGGCGTAACGCCCGCCGATGCGGGGTCTGACCCCGGGTCCGACCCCGGTCCGACCCGGTCCCCACCCGGGGCCGGCAGGCTCAATTCGGACGCTGGCGCGACGATCACCGCCACGAGGTGCCGCCCCGCCCTTCAGCCGAACGACGACTCGAGGTCCAGAACGCCGCCACGCGCACGCTGGCGGCGGCCGCCTCGCTGGCCGACGCTGCGCCGAGCATCCTCGCCGGCCTGAGCGGCACCCTTGGGTGGGAGCTCGGAGCCGTGTGGTGCGTCGACCGCGCCTCGAGCCGCCTCAGGTGCACGGCCGTGTGGCACGCCGACGCCATCGACGCCTCCGCCTTCAAGGCGGCCTGCGATCGCGCCGCCTTCCCGGTCGGCATCGGCATCCCCGGCCGCGCCTGGGCTGAGGGCGGCCCGATCTGGGTGAACGACGTCGCCGGCCTCGCCCGCTCCGATCGCGTCCGGAACACCGCGCGGCTCGGGCTGCACGCCGCGTTCGCGTTCCCGATCCTGCTGCCGTCCGGCGTCCTCGGCGTGATGGAGTTCTTCAGCCGGGAGGTGCGCCGCCCCGACGAGCCGCTGCTCGAGCTGATGCAGTCGGTGGGGAGCCAGCTCGCGCAGTTCATCGAGCGGACACACGCCGAGGAGGCCGCCCGCACCGCCGAGGAGCGCTTCCAGGCCCTCGCCGCCAGCGCCGTCGGGCTGTGGCAGGTGAACGCCGCCGGCGAGACGGTCTTCCTGAACGGCTCGATGCGAGACCTGCTCGAGCTGGACGCAGGCGACGACCTCGCCGGCCTGACCCACCATGCCTTCTTCGCAGCAGGCTCGCTCGAGCGGATCGAGCAGGCCGAGAACGGCGCGACCCGCGAGGCCGAGCTCGTCGGCCGGCGCGGCGGCGCCCGCCATGTCCTCGTCTCAGGCGCGCCGCTTGCGAACTCCCGCTCGGGCGACGTCCTGCGGACGTTCATCGATGTGAGCGAGGGGCGGCAGGCGCAGGAACGGCTCGCGTACGTCGCCCACCACGACGACGTGACCGGGCTCCCCAACCGCGCGATGCTCATTCAGCATCTCGAGGTCGCCCTGGCGCGGGCCTCCCGGACGGGCGCCGCCGTCGCAGTCGTGTGCGTCGACATCGACGACTTCAGGCTGGTGAACGACTCGATCGGTCACTCGGCGGGCGATGACGTGCTCCGCGAGACCGCCGCTCGGCTGCGGCGCGTCACCCGGCCCGCCGACGTGGTCGCCCGGTTCTCGGCGGACGAGTTCCTCGTGCTCCTCGCCGACATCGAGCCGACCTCCGGGACGGCCGGCGACGACGCCCACCAGCGCGACTCGGCCCAGGTGAGCCAGGCGATCGCGGGCCAGATCCGCTACGCACTCCGGGCGCCGTTCGTGCTCGACGGGAACGAGATCTCGATCGGTGCCTCGACCGGCGTCGCCATCTCGTCCCCCGACGGCGCCGACGCCGAGGTGCTCCTTCGCGCCGCGCGTGACGACATGGTGCAGACGCGAGGCGCCGACCGCGGCGCCGGCCCCGCGGTGGAGCGGAGCCCCCGGCTCGAGCTCTCGTTCATCACGCGGCTCAGGCGCGCGGTCGAGCGCGAGGAGCTCGTGCTGCACTACCAGCCGGTGATGGACCTGAACGCGGGCCGGATGGTCGGCGTCGAGGCCCTGATCCGCTGGGAGGACCCCGAGCACGGGCTGATCCAGCCGGCCGACTTCATCCCGGTTGCCGAGCGCATCGGCATGATCGGCTCGATCTCGCAGTGGGTCGTGCAGAACGCGTGCCGGCAGGCCCAGGAGTGGCGGACGGCGGGGCTCGACCTGCGCGTCGCGATCAACCTCCCGCCGATCCTGTGGCAGCCGTCGATGCTGCGCCGGCTCACGGGGACGATCCACACGTTCGGGATCGCCGCCGGGCAGCTCATGATCGAGATCACCGAGTCGGCCGCCATGACCGATCCCGACCGCACCACGCGCATCCTGCGCGAGCTCCACGAGCGCGGGTTCGGCCTCGCGATCGACGACTTCGGAACCGGCTACTCGTCGCTGTCGCGGCTGAAGCAGATGCCCGTCACCACGATCAAGATCGACCGGTCGTTCATCGGTGACCTGCCCGGCGACGCCCACTCCGCCACGATGGTGTCGGCGATCATCGGGCTGGCACGGACGCTCGGCCTCGTCCCGCTGGCCGAGGGGATCGAGACCCGCGAGCAGCTCCGCTTCCTCACCGAGCGCGGATGCCCGCTCGGCCAGGGCTACTACTTCTCGCGACCGGTGCCCGCCGCCGAGATCGCCGACATCCACGGCCGCCTCTCATCGGGCCGGCGGGCCGCGTAGCGCTCAGACGAGGTCGCGCGGGAACGTGCGCTTGAACGTCCGCTCGAAGGCGGGCTTGTCGCCCTCCCATGCCCGCACCGTGCTCTGGACGTGGAACGACTCCGCGTCGCAGGTCATCTCCGAGACGGTCTCGCACCGCGCCCGCCATTCGCCGCGGCCGATCGAGCCGGCCGTCTCGCACCGGACGCGCGCCGACAGCGGCTCGCCCTCCACGATCGAGAACACCGTGAGGTTTCGATCCTCCACCTCGAGACCGTTGGGAAGCCGGATGAGCCCACCGACCTGCCAGTCGTAGGCGAGCTCGACCCGCCCCGTCGAGAGGTCGTGGGTGAGCGTTCGGCCCGCCGGGCCCGGCCGGAGCACCTCCTTGCGCATGGGCTCGGACTCCTCGGGCTCGCCGAAGTCGGGCAGGGTCGCGTCCTCGGGCCGCGGCTCGCGGACCGGGAGCGAGAGGAAGCTCTCGCCCGCGAAGAGCGAGAGCGTCACGGGCTCGGGCGAGGGCCAGGCCCACGGCCAGTAGGTCGGCGAGACCCCGACGCGGATGCGGTTCCCCGGAGCGAACGCGTGCCCGGTCGCGTCGAGCCGGATCGCCGCCGTGAACGGCTCGCCCGGGACGAGCGCAGCCGGGTGCTCGTCGCTCTCGCGGTGGGTCAGGTTCTGGAGCGCCCGCGTGACGACGGTGGACGCGCCGTCGGCCCACACCTCGCACAGCCGCACGATGACGAGCGCGAGCGGGCGGTCGCTCTCGAGCCGGAGCGTCACTTCGGGGTAGCCGAGGATCTCGAGCCGCTCCGGGAGCGGATCGGACGTGAACGTGAGGCTCATGCCGTCCATCGCGCGCTGATCGCCCGGCCAGTCGGCGACCTCGCCGTAGGGGCACCACGAGCCGGCGTCGAGCCCGGCCGTCTGCCGGCCGGCGATCTGGAGCCGGCCGGCCGTGCCGCCCTCCTCGAGCCGGCCGTCGCCGCCGAGCGCGAGCGTCCGTGGCGGCCCGCCGCCTCGCGGCCAGCCGCCCTCGGCCACCCACCGGCCGGGCCGCTCGGTGTAGCACGCCGCCGGCCGCACCGGCTCGTGGATCCAGGCCCGCAGCATCGGCTCGTCCATGATCCCGGTGTCGACGCCGCCCAGCCAGTGGTCGAACCACCGAACCACCTCCTGGAGGAAGCCGATGGTCGGCTCCGGCGGGCCGGCCTGCGGCCACGCGTGCGCCCACGGGCCGATCAGGCCCTTGCGGGGGCCGGGGAGCCCCTCGAGCAGGCGCGGGATGGCGTTCGTGTAGCCGTCGGCCCATCCGCCGACCGCGTACACGGGAACCTCGATGCGGGAGAAGTCCTCGCACACCGATCCCTGCTTCCAGTAGTCGTCGCGGCGCTGATGGCCCAGCCAGTGGTCGATGAAGGGCGGCGCCTCGCGCAGGCGGTGGAGCCACATGTCGCGCCAGCGCTCGCCCACGATCTCGGGGTCGGGGGGCCAGCCGTTCCACCCCAGCATCGACGCCGCCCACTGGAGCATGTCGGAGGCGACGCAGCCGCCGTCGTAGTGAACGTCGTCGGCATAGCGGTCGTCGGTGGAGCAGAGGGTGACGATCGCCCCGAGCGCCGGCGGACGGTTCGCGGCGACCTGAAGCGAGTTGAACCCGCTCCACGAGATGCCGATCATGCCGACCTTGCCGGTGCACCACGACTGCTCGGCGATCCACGCGATGACCTCGCACGCGTCGGATTGCTCCTGAGGGAGGTACTCGTCGTCGAGGATGCCGTCCGACTCGCCCGTCCCGCGCTGGTCGACCCGGATGCAGGCGTATCCGTGGCCGGCGAGGTAGGGGAAGTGGTGCGAGTCGCGCACCGCCGTGCCGTCGTTCAGGCGGTAGGGCAGGTACTCGAGGATCGCCGGCACCGGGTGCTGCTCGGCGTCCTCGGGCAACCAGATCCTCGCGGCGAGCCGGCAGCCGTCGGCCAGCTCGATCCAGGCCGTCGGGATCGTCCGCACGGCCCTCGGGAAGTCGGTGACGACGCGCACCGCGCGATTTAAGCAGGCCGGGGCGACGCGTGGGCCGGTCGTCAATTGGCACTGGCCGCCACCGCCAACTGGAAGACCGGCCCGGAGAGGGGGCCGGGGCCACCCCGGGAACCACCCGGCTAGGGGGCTAGCCCCGCGACGAGCCGCGCGTCAGACTCGACCTACATCCTTGGCGCGCACCGCGACTGGGGTGCCTCCCTGATATGCGCCCGCCCGGCTGGACGTCCACCACCGGGCGGGCGCGGAGGATGTCCGCGCTATGCGGCGCGGACCGCCGCCATGAGCTCCATGAAGCACCCGACCTCGTCCTCGGAGGTCGACGCCAGGCCGTTGAGCGCGATCTGAAGCTGCAGGCCGAACACCGAAAGCAGCAGGTCCGGACCGGTCGGCATCGCGAGGCCAAAGCTGACGTACTCGGTTCCGCTGTCCTCTCCGACGACCTTGTAGCGCCACGAGATCATCTGGCTGTCCGGTCGGCTGCACTCCCAGCCGTAGACGCACAGACGCTCGCCGACGCGCTCTGCGTCGGTCACGGGTGAGCGAAGCAGCGTGCGGACGACGCGGCTGACGGTCGCGTCGTCGGACGCGGATGCGTCCTCGATGAGGGTTGAGAGAAGGAGCCGGGCCATCGGGGGGTATGGACGGTGTTCCCAAGGTAGGTTCGACGCGCAGCCCCCGCCTCCCCCGGAATAGGGGACTACGCGGCGAGCGCGAGCGGTCGGCGGCGGGCGCTCAGGGCGCCGGGTCGAGGGATTTCCCCCATGCGACGGGCGTTGGACGCAACCTAGGTTGTGGCACGCCGCACACGCCCGCGGCATCTCACTCTCGGTAAAGGAGGAGCACATGCGTTCGCTCGTTCGATGGGTCGTGTTGGCCGGCGGTGTCTTTGCGTGCCTGGCCGTCTTCTCGGGGTCGGCGTCGGCGTCGGCCCACCTGCACCGCATGCTGTCGCGCTATCAGCCCGTCACGGTCGTCGACACCCACGAGAGCTTCGTTCCGACGTCGGTCGAGGCGTTCGTCGGCGATGCGACCCTGGAGACCCAGACTGCGCCGAACACGTGGGCCGTGGTCGACTCGAGCCCGTCTGCCACGGGTCTTCCGACATCGCCCACTGCCGCGTGCGTCGCCCAGGCGCTCGTTCCGTGCTACCGGCTGAACCAGCAGGCCTGCACCCCGGCGACAGGCGTTACATCAGTATCTTGTTATGTAACGAACTCACTTGATCCTGAGCCGCGGAGTGTTGTGTATGGCCGTGCAACACGCGCAGGAAGCACAACGATCCTGCAGTACTGGTACTTCTACTACGACGACTTCTATAGCTACAACTACCCGCCGGATGACTTCATCTGGCAGGCCCACGAGGGCGACTGGGAAGCCGTGACCATCCTCGTCCCCCGTGGAGCGGACCATCCCCGGTGGATCGGCTACAGCCAGCACTGCACGGGCGAGCGCCGAAGCTGGAGCGATACGCCTCGCTGGCACGGCTCGACCCATCCCGTGGTCGACGTAGGGATCGGATCGCACGCCAACTTCTTCACGTCGGGCGATCATCCGATCGCGGTGCAGTGCATCCCGCCGCAGGCCGTCGCGTTCCTCCAGGCTCAGGGGCTCGCTCTGCCCGACGATCACGCCCATCCGGGCCAGGCCTACGGGCCGGCGCATGCGGCCGGCGTGCTGCCGACCGCGGTCGTGCGCGTCACCGCGACGCGGCCGGCGTGGATGCGCTTCGCAGGCACCTGGGGCGAGTATCAGTTCTTCCACGGCCCCAACCCGATCACCACGGTCGTGTCAGGGTTCTCCCCGGCCGCACCGCCGGCCGGGACACTCTGGCAGCACCCTGTACAGACGGTTCTCAACTGGCCGCGGAGCGGCTGACACACCGGCGCGTTCGGGAGCGGGGGTCGCGCGAGCGGCTCCCGCTCCTGTTCAGGGTCTCTTTGGAGAGGCGGCTCAGTAGGGCGCGTCGGTCGGCGGAGGGGCCAGCGGCTCACCAGTGTGCGTGTCATATCGCGCCTGCGTGTCATATCGCGGCGCCTGTCCTCCCGACGGGCCCTGTCCGAAACGGTTCGGCCCCGAATCGCTCGCAATGCACAGGAGCACGATGAGCCAGACCCAGCCGACGAACGGGATCAGGCTGATCAGGATCCACCAGCCGCTGCGGTTCGTGTCATGCAGGCGCCGGATCGTGACGCCGAGGGAGGGGAGAAGCACCGCGAGCGAGTAGAGGTCAGCCGCAACCTGTCCAGATCCACCGCTGACAGCTACAGCGACGACGACCCCGATCACGATCGCGACGATCGTGCTGAACAGGGTGAACCACCAGTACTCGGGACGTGCCGCTCTGCCGTCGAACACCGCGTATTTCTTGAGAACGTCCGTGTACCAGTGCATGGCCGCTACCTCCCGTTGACGACGCCCAGCGTACACCGGCGATCCCCTCGCACGTTCTGGCTCCCGCAACCCGGTGCGCAAGGCCGCCTCCGTGGGAGAGGGCCGTTTAACAGTCCTTCTCATTCTGCCTGTTGATGGGGCCTTGTGGCCATGCTGGTTGGGGTCGTCGCGGGTGTTTCTCAACCAGCTGCGTGCGTGCGGCGGTGGATTTCTCATTTTGGGGGCTGGTTTGGCGGCTGTTAAAGCCAAATCTGGTTTCTCAGTCGTGATCGTGTGAGCGGCCGGGCTGGTTTCTCATCGAATTGCGGGATCGGGGGGTGTTCGGCGGTTCGACGGTGACTGCGTGTCGTGGTATTGGTGTGGCGGTGGCTTCGCGACGCTTGAAATCAGCTCGACTCGGTGTCGACTTGTCGGCCGAGGGATCGGTGGCGCGGAAGCGGTACCGATCGCAAGCGTCCGACCGGGCGGCGGGTGAGCGCGCAAGGCGAGATGCCGAGGGGCCTCTGCCGACAGCCAGGGGCCGGGTGGTGGGGCCGGTGGCGGAGCCGGTCAGTGACGTGGCTCGCTGTTTGGCGTTGTTGGTGGAGTCGCTGCCGAGGGCGGCAGCGGGACAGCTCTGTCGGTTGGTGGGCGACTCGATCGCGGCGCCGAGGTCGGGGTTGTTGCGTGATGCGCGGCTGGGGTTGTTGGTTCAGATGCTGCGCGATCGCCAAGCGGAGCTTGTTGACTCGGGAGAGTATGAGGCGGAGCGGCGGCGGCGAGCACGGAGGGGCGAGTCGTGGCCGGCGGCGACCACGATCGCTCGCGCGTTTGGGGATTGGTTGCGGGCGCAGATGGCGGCGGTGCACCTGGCGTTCTTGGGGACGCAGGCGCGACGGCCCCGATCCTTGCATCACACGGGTCCGCGAGATCCGTATACGCGGGCCGAGCTGGTCGCGGTGATGATCGAGTTGCGGCGCGTGTTTGGGGTGTGGCTGATGAGCGGCGAGTACTTGCAGTTTGCGGAGCTTCGCCGCCGTGCGGCCTTGCAGCTCGGCCAGCCCGAGCCGCGGCTGCCCACGATGACGCCGATCAACCGCCTGTTCGGAGGCTACCCCGCGCTGGTGGCGCAAGCCCGCCTGGCGTACGGCGAAGCACCGTCTGCCCCGGTGCATACATCTGAGCCTCGGAGGCGGCGATGACTCTCCCCGCCTCGGAGCCTGGTCGGCTGCACCCGGCGGCCGAGGTCTGGTGGCAAGTAGTTGGCGGGCTGTCTGAGACTGATCGCCGGTTCATCCAACTATCGCTCGTCCGACGCACTCGAGTGGCCGACTCGTTGCACGCCGACGTCATGCTCAGCGCCATCCTTGCCTGCCACGACGACATCGGCCGCTACCCCTCATACCGCGCCTACCAGTGGTGGCGAGACCACCGCCCTACCCCGACGAGTTGCCGGCCGCACGGTCGATCCGAAGCCGTTTCACCTCTTGGAGCAGGGCGCTCGCCGAACTTGGCACCGAACCCGGGCCGGACATCCTGATCCACCGACTGCGCGGCCGAACGCCACCGTTCACCGCCAAGGAGATCCTCGCCGGCATCGACCAAGCAGCCAAGGAATGGCGAGCAGCCCACCCCGGAGTGCCATTCCGGTTCATCGACTACCGAAACTGGGTAGAGACTCAAATTGGGCCGCGATCAGCCGCGCTTCGAGCGTCTCTGTCGAGCCCGCAAGACCGTCATCCACTACCTCGGCCCATGGGCCACCGTGCTCACCAGGCTCGGACACGCAGACCTGCTCTCACGCGTGGTCGTCACAACCCAACAACGCCGCTCAAACGCAGAGCTGGCGGCATGGATCCGACAAGCAGCGCACGACACCGGCCTCGGCAACAAGCTCAGCCCTGCCGCCTACGACACCTGGGCAGACGCCACCGAAACGAAGCTGCGCAAGCACGACCCCACAGCGCACATCGCTCGCTACAGCATGATCCGCCGCCGCTTCAAGACCTGGGCAAACAGCCTCCACCAGAGCGGACTGCTCACCGACGCCGAGTACCAGTGGCGCAAGCAGCGACCCGGCGTACAGATGACCGACCAGCAGCTTAGGGCCGCGCTTGCCGAAGCTCTCGATGTGCTCGGCGATGACACCAGCCGATCCGACTATCGCCGCTACCGCCCTCGACGCCTCACCGGTCCCAACTCGCCACCAAACGGCGTTCCCAGCGACGGCTGCCTCACCGAGCGGCTCGGAAACGGCAGCTGGGACGACGCCAAGGCAAACGCACGCCGCCACCGCGCCCGAGCGCAGCACATACGTTCGCCATTCGGACTGTGAATTGTGAGTAGTGGTTCGTGACGGGGCGTACCCCTCGTGCGATGTTTAGCATTTCCAAACGAACCAGCTCATGTACGCAAGGATCCAAGGCGCTCACGCCTTGAACGAGCGCGGCTCGAAAGACGTCGGAGACATCGACTGCTCCCGTCGTTTGAGAATCGAGAGCTCGCCCGACCGCCAGAAGACAGCGTGCTGATCGCCGCCGGCGTCAACGTCAAGGCCCTCTCCACTTACATGGGGCACTCGTCGATCACTATCACGCTCGATCTGTACGGCCATCTATTTCCGGGTAACGAGGAACAGGCCGCGGGTCTGATCGACGCCTATCTGGCGAGGGCGGCGTCGGCGTCATCGGGTGTCGCTCCCCCTACGCGTCGCCAAGGTTCGCCGCCCAAATCGTAAGCTGACGCGGGGCGCGCCCGGACTCGTATCGGCTTGCGGGTCGGTCGTTGGGATCAATCGTGCTGTTCGCCCACCGCCTCCGCCACGCTCCGACATACCGTACCGCCGATGCACGCGACCAGGTGGCGGCAGGCTACTCGATCGCCACCTGCGGCCTGGAGATCATGTAGGCCAGCACGCCGATGATCGGTAGGAAGATGATGAAGACTGTCCAGACTGCCTTGGCGAGGCCACTGTGGTCGGTTCGACGGAAGTTGTCGATGAATACCATCACAACTACCCAGATCCAGGCGAAGAATGCGAAGAACAGGAACATCGACCACAGGACGTGAAGGAATGGGTACTGAGTAAGGTCCATCGAAACCCCTTTCAATTGGGACGTAGCTGTCTACTCCGACGATGGCACTATCGCCTATCTGTCTCTGGCGCACATGGGGGAGAACCCGACAGCGCGTCCGTGGTTTTCCACACGCCGCCGCCCCGGGTTACCCAAAGGGGCCGCACTGGCTGGCCGGAGGCGACTCGCTCGCAGCATGCGCACCCACGTCTGAGCGTTGAACCATCGTTCAGGCGCTCTCGTCCGTTAGGTGGCCGCGTGGTCGCGTTTCGTCGGCGGGAGCGCTCTCCATGGTTGGGAGCTGGTCGGGAGGGTGGCTTTGGTACCAGCGGGCGTAGCGGTCGGCGAGTGGGGCGGCTGTGAGGCCGTGGGCGAGGACGGAGAGCCCTACGGTCAGGTAGATGGCGAGGACGATCAGGTGTTCGTGGGGAAGGTGCGACTCCTCGACGATGATGACGGCGAACACGATCGATGCCAGGCCGCGGGGACCGAACCAGCCGAGGAATCCGAGAGTGGGACGTTGGGCACGGGAGCCCCACATCGCGATCACCACAGGAAGCATCCGCACCAGCGTCAGGCTGAGGACTGCATACAGGGCGAGTCGCCAGCTCAGGTCGCCCAGCGCCGGTCCAAGCAAGACGGCACCGAAGAGGATGAAGGTGACGCCGTTGAGCACGCCACCGACCTCCTCGGTGAGCTGGTTGAGCCTGTCCGGGTCGCGTCCCAGCGCCTGGCGAAACACGACGCCGGCGGTGAACGCGGCGATGAAGCCGGAGCCACCCAGCGCGTCGGCGATTCCGTAAGCGAGGCCGGCGCCGGCCGCCGGAATCACCTGCCGCCACGGATCGGCGATCAGCCCTCGCCGGCCCGCCTGGCGGATGATCACGCCGATCGTGAGGCCGGCGGCCACGCCTCCCAGCACGCCGTAGCCGATCTCGTCGAGCAGCAGCGTGCCGGCGCTTCGACCTCCGGAGATATTGGACTGCACGTCTGCCAGGGCAACGGCGGCGAACAGCAGCGGCACGCAGATGCCGTCGTTCAGCCCACTCTCGACGTTCAGTCCCTGGCGGATCCGTTGCGGCACTCGCGGCTCGGTCACCACAGCCTGCCCAAGCGCAGCGTCGGTCGGGGCCAGGACGATCGCCAAGATCAACGCCTCCTCGAAGGTGAGGCTTCCGAACAGCACGGCGGCCACGACGGCGCCCAGCAGAATCGTGAGCGGCAGCCCCACCCCCAGCAGCCGCAACGGCAGGCCGACGCTGCGGCGCAGCTGACCCAGATCGATACGCGACGCGTCGGCGAACAGCACGAATGCGAGCGTCGCCTCCGCCAGCAGCCGCACGGCCGAGTCGGTGCTCGAGAGGTCGATCCCATGGAGCCCTTCGTGCCCCACGATCAGCCCAAAACCGACGAACAGGATCGCCGGGGTAACCGGCGTTCCCACAATCCGCCGCGAGACCGTGGCGACTGCAAGCAACCCCACCGCCACCAAGGCAAGAGCCCATTCCATTGTCAGGTCCTCACGCCGGTTCGGTGCATCCGAGCGTTGTCACCGGTGGAGCCGCTCCCACCAAGCTGGGTCAGGGCGAAATGGTGCGGCTGGCCGGCCGGTCGTATCGGTGTCGAGCCGGTAGACGAGCCCCGCTGCGGGGTCGGCTCGTCGCTGCTCGTCAGTCCAGCCCTCGGTCGCGGTGGTGACGAAGAGCTGGTTCAGCCTGGGCCCACCGAATGCGCAGCACGTGCACTCGCGGGCTGGGATGGGGTATGCCCTGCGCAGCGAGCCGTCGGGAGCGTAGCGGTTGACCCGCGCGCCGCCGTAGATCGCCACCCACAGGTCACCGGCAGCGTCGACCGTCATCCCGTCGGGCGCGCCGACGTCCTCGGGCACTGTGACCAGTACGCGATCGCCAGAGATGGTGCCGTGTTCGGCGTCGAACGCGAACGCGTGGATCACTCGCGGGCCGCTGTCCACCAGGTACATGGTTCGGCCGTCGGGGCTCCACCCTACGCCGTTTGAGATCGTCAGCCCGTCGAGCATCAGCTCTACCGCTCCGTCCCGCTCGAGTCGGTACAGCGCGCCACCTCCCTCGTGGTGGTCGTCGGCCAGCGTCCCGCCCCAGAAGCGGCCTTGGGGATCGCAGGCGCCGTCGTTCATTCGCGTTCCTGTTGGTGAGACCTCTGCGATCGTCGTTTGGGTACCGTCGAGCGCCAGGTGCACGAAGCCGCGACCGGCGCCAAGCAGCCAGCCGTCGTCGCCCTCCACGGGCGCGATCATCCCGACCGTCGTGGGCAGCCGGTAGAACCGGATGCGCTCCAGCGCACCGCTGTCGAGTACGTGCGCGCGGGCGACCCGCCCGGCCAGGATGTCGACCGCCAGCATCTCGTCCCGACGGGCGTCCCACCGAATGCCCTCGCCGAGCTGGGTCTGCTCGGTGTTGCAGGGCACGGCGCTGTCGTGCTCGTGTTCTCTGGTCTCCATCGTCAACCTCCGAAATCCACAACCACCTTGATGTCATCGGGCCCGCGCGTCAGCGCATCGGCGATCTTCTGCGGTGGCACCCGGCGCGTGATCAGCCGGCCCAGCCACTGCGGATCGGCGGCTGCCAGCGCCTGCGCAGCACGGTAGAAGTGCCGCCGGTTGGCATTGACCGACCCCACCACCACGTTGTTCTGCAGAACCAGCTCCTTGCCCACATCGGCCGGAGATAGCCCGCTGGGACCGCCGCCGCTGCCCACCCCCGTCAGGCAGACCACCCCGCCCGCGCCGACGTTGCGGATCGAATCGACGATCACCGACCCCACCCCCGTGCACTCGATGATGACGTCGGGGTCGAAGCCCACGTCGGCGATGGCACCCGTGTGGTAGGTGGCTCCGAGATCGCGAACGAGTTGAGGCTTCGCGCCGTCCGTCACCCGATCCAAGACGTGGACGTCGAGTCCGTACTGAACGCCGCCCATAGCCGCAAGCATTCCGATCGGGCCGGCACCCGTCACCAGCACCCGTTGAGGCACCCAAAAAGCTCGTGCCCGCATGGCAGCGACCAGCTCCCACGCCTTTGCCACAACCGTCGTCGGCTCGAGCAGTACCGCGAGCAGGCCGAGCGAGGGGTCAACCTTGGTGAAGTAGCCGGGCTCGATCCTCCATCGCTCGGACATGAACCCGTCGAGCTCCTTGATGCCCCGCTCGGTGTACTGCCCGTTGCGGCACATGTCCCATTCTCCGACCGCACAGTTGGGACATGGCACCGGGTCGGGCCGCCGGACGATCCCGACGATCAGATCACCCGGTTGCACACTGCGGTCAGGCCCAGGGTCAACGACACGACCCAGGGACTCGTGCCCAAGGATGAGACGTTCCCGCCCGGGTGGTGCCCAGCCGTATGCGCCGGAGGTGATCTCCTCGTCGGTTCCGCAGATGCCTACGGCGACCGCTTCGACCAGGATCGATCCGGTGCTCTCGTCCGGTTCGGGGACATCCTCGAAGCGGACGGATCCGGCAACGCCGGGCTGAACTGTGACGGCCTTCATGATTCCTCCTCAAATAGCCTGCTTCGCTGCTCGGTAGGCGCGATCACCGGAATCACCGAGAGTTGACCTCCCGGTCGTGGGAGAGCCGGCGCCGCCCCTCGCCCGGCAGCGCTCTCTGCGGGGCGGTCGGCCCGGAGCCGTGCGCATGACGGGCAGAGCTCGCGATCGAGGAGGGCCGCCATGTGATCGGGGAGGCGATTGCGGATGAACTCCCGATGCGCGGGCGTCTGGGTCGGCTCTCCGCATTCACTGCAGCTGAGCAGCGGCTGTTCGCACACGACGGTTCCGGTGATGATCGTGCGCCGGACGAAGTCGGGCGTGTCGCCGCCGAGCGTGCCGCCGGCGAGCAGGGCGACCTGATCGTCGATGCGGATGGCGCCGGTCGGACAGACGTGGCTGCAGGCGCCACAGCCGATGCACAGCTCTGCGGGGCGGGTGAAGTCGAAGTAGGCGAGCCGGCCGGCGTCGGTGTCGGCCATGCGCAGCGCGTCGACGCCCATCTCGCTACAGGCCGCCATGCACAGACCGCAGCCGATACAGACGTCGCAGCGCAGGCAGCGGCGTGCCTCGTCGTGGGCCATCGCGTCGGTCAGGCCCTCCTCGATCTGGACGTAGTTGCCTTGGCCGAGAACTTCTTCGACGGTCCGTTCGGGCATCACGGATCGCGGTAGATGGGTGCGCTCATCCGCCGTGACCGGCAGCGGAGCGACGTCGGCTCGGCGCACCGGCGTGCCGGTGGCAGGGTCCATGGCCGTCCCACGCAGCCACGCGTCGATCGCGTTGGCAGCGATCTTTCCGGAGCGGATCGCCTCCACGACCGTCCGCGGGCCGTGCTCGACGTCGCCCCCAGCGTAGACGCCGGGCACCTTGGTCATCAGACTCTTCGGGTCGGTGAGGATGAAGCCGTGCGTCGTCTCGACCGCACTGCCGTCGAGGATCGTCAGGTCGGTGCCCTGGCCGGTGGCGAGGATCACATGGTCGCCCTCGAGCGTCAGCAGGCGGGCGGCGTCGAACTTCGGATCGAACTTTCCGGCTTGGTCGTGGACCCGCTCGCAGAATTGGAAGGTGGTCTCGCCGTCCTCCCCGATCCGGACCGGGCCCCAGCCCGGGTGCAGTTGCACGCCTTCCCCGACGGCGTTCTCGATCTCGTGGGGGCTGGCCGGCATCTCGCGGCGGTTCTCGAGGGAGACCATGTCGACGTTGGTTGCGCCCTGTCGTAACGCCGTCAGGGCGACGTCGATCGCGACGTTGCCGCCGCCGATGACGATCACCCGCGGCCCGACCCCTACAGGCTCGCCGCTGCGCACGTCGCGCAAGAAATCGATGCCGCCGAGTACGAAGGACTGATGGACGCCCTCGATCGGGATCAGACGCGAGCGCTGGGTGCCGAGGCCGAGGAACACGGCGTCGTAGTCCTTGCGGAAGGCCTCGATACTGCCGACCTCGGCGCCGGTGCGGATCGCGATTCCGAGCGCGCGGATCTCGTCGAGCTCGCGGTCGAGCAGCTCGGGTGGCATGCGATAGGCCGGAATCCGTAGCGCAGCATGCCGCCGGCCTGCTCCTGCTCCTCGAGGATCTCGACCTCGTGACCGAACGTGCGCAGGTAGTAGGCGGCGGTGAGACCGGCTGGACCGGAGCCGACGATCCCGACCCGGCTGCCGCTGTCCGGCGCGATCTCGGGTTTCGGGTAGCCGCCGTTCGCGAGGCAGTGCTCGGCCGCCTTGGCCTTCATCGGCCGGATGAACACGGCGCCGTTGCTGCCCCCCCGAACGCACGCCGATTCGCAGGGCGCGGGGCAGACCAGGCCGCAGGTCAGTGGCAGCGGGTTGTCGCGCCTCATGACCTCGATCGCCGCTCGATAGTCGCCGTGACCGATGTGAGCGATGAAGCTCGGGATGTCGATGTTGGCCGGACACGTGCCGTGGCAGGGCGCGGCTTGGTGCTCGAAGCACAGCCCTTCCGGGCAGGACTCGCGCCGAGCGTGACTCTCCCACTGCTCGCGGTAGTAGCGCAGCGAGCTGCCGAGCGGCCATGCGGCCGCCAGCCCCTGCGCGCCCAGCTCGAGCGCGACTTCGTCGAGCGCTCGGAGATGCGCGTCGTCACCGCGGCCGAGCGTCAGCTCCGCGACCAGGCGCCCGGCGCGGGCGAGCAGGGGGCGCACCGGATCGCCCTCGGCGTTGTCGGCGAGCTGCCAATGCCGGTAGACGCGCGGCGCGTCTGGCGGAGAAGGCACGCGCCCTCGGCCATCACCATCAGCGTCGACGGCACCGGCGCGACGCCGGCGGAGGCGAGCGACAACGGTTGGCACGATACGTCGGCCGCTGAGAGCGGCAGGAAGCCGCCGAGGCCGTCGTCGAAGACCAGCACCGGGTCCTGGCCTTCCACCTCAACGCCACCACCCCAGCCGTCGAGTTGCCGCCGCAGGCTCTGTGAATGTGCGAGCTCCACCAGGCCGCGCTGCTTGATGCCGCGCCGCAACGTCAGCAACGACGCGTCGAGACCCGACGCGCCGGCGAACAGCAGGGCGATCCGACACCAGGTCTCAGGCGTGTGGATCAGCCGTGACGCTTCGACAGCCGGCTGCTCAGTCCACGGGCCGGGGCTGCTATCGCGCTGGACCTCCAGCTGCATCCGGGGCGTGGTGACGTGGGCGAGCGAACGGATCGCGTCGACGGCGTTCAGGAGGACGGCTTCGTGGCCGTTCAGTTCGGCCGGGAGGCGCAGCTGGACTTGGCGGCTGTCGCGCAGGCCGGCGGCGATCAGCACCCCCTCGACCAGCAGCCGCGGAGCGCCATCGAGCACCGCAGCTGTCCCGCGGGCGCGCACATCGAGGCCGGTCGCATCGATCACCAGCACCGAAGGCCCGACGCCGCGCAGAAACCTGCGCCACGCCAGATAGATCGGCTCCCCCGCACCGCTGCTCTCCGCGAGACCCGCCTCCTGTACTGCACTGCAACCGCTGCATCGGCGCCAGCTCCCTTGCCTGGGCGAGGCCCGGCAACGCGCCGGCGAGCGTGGGCGGTGTAGCGCCAGCCACGGCAGCGGCGCCCTCGTCAAGCCAACTCGGCAGCGTTCCCAGCGCGCTCATGGCGACGTGTGATCGCTGCCTGGGGGCTCGGCGAGGAGGTGACGGGCGTACCGCTCGCGGCGCGGTTCCGGTACCTCGTTGGCCTCACCGAAGGACAGGCATCCGGTCACGCACTTGGTCACGCAGGCTGGCTCCAGCCCAGCGTCGATCCGGTCCATACAGTAATCGCACTTGACCACCTTGTTCGTGGTCGGGTCCCACTGCGGAGTACCCCACGGACAGGCCGCGATGCAGCTCTTGCAGCCGATGCAAAGGCTGTCCTCGACAAACACGATGCCGTCCTTCTCCCGCTTCTGCATCGCGCCGGTTGGACAGGCCCGGACGCACCACGGATCCTCGCAGTGGAAGCACGGCATGAACACGAAATGCGACCGAGGCAGTCCGTCGACCTCGACGGGATCCAGCGCAATCACCCGGCACGGATCGGGACCAGGACCCAGCTGCTTGTTGGTCTTGCAATGGACTTCGCAGGCCAGACAGCCGATGCAGTTTGCCTCGTCGTGTCGAAGCTCGTACTTGCTCATCCCGTCACTCCTTCTGGTATCCGGCGCTTCACCCGCACGACCGTCTCGGTCAGCGCACAGCCACCGCCGGCGGGATCGAAGTCGTCGAGCTTGCCGTGCTGCAGGCGCTGATCGGCGACGCCGAGGCCCAGCGCGCGGGTGGCGAGCGGCACCGTGGCGCCGTAGCCGTGCAACATGAACACCGCCTCGGGATGGATCCAGCGCGTGACTTTCGCCGGCAGACAGCCGCTGTAACGGCCACCGCCGCTGACTTCCACGTCGTCGCCGTCGGCGATCCCGAGCGCGGCGGCACGGTCGGGGTGGATCCAGAGCACCTGTTTTGGCGCTCGCTCGTTGAGGAGGGGATTGTTGAGCGACTGGCCCTGCGCGAGCGTTGCGGTCTTCGCAAACAGCAGCGTGAACTGCTCGCCCGTCGGCGCCTCCTTGGGGACGTACGCTGGCAGGCTCTCAAGCCCGGCCTGCCCCAGGACCTCGCTCTCGATCTCGATCTTGCCCGACGGCGTCGGGAACGTGAGCTCGTCGCGTGGGATCAGCCTCGGCGCAGCCGCGAGGGGAGTGATGCCGGCCTCGCGCATCTCCGAGACGGTGACGCCGGTGCCGTCGAGTTGGTAGTTCCACAGCTCCTCGATCGTCTCGAAGTCAAGCGCCTCCTTGATCCCCATGCGGCGGAGGATCTCGCGGAAGATCCACCACGCCGGACGGCTGTCAAAGCGCGGCGCGATCGCCTGGTCGCGCATCGCGAACACCGGCACGGGGCCGTTCATCTGGCACAGGATGTTCGCCCGCTCCAGGTAGGTCGACTCGGGCAGGATGACGTCGGCGAACCACCCCATCTCCGAGTAGCGCACGTCAATCGAGACCAGCAGCTTCAGCTTCTCGATCGCATGCTGCGCCGCCTCCGGATCCGGCAGGCCCGTGAATGGGTCGTGGCGATACGCGAAGTACGCGCCGATCCCGTAGGGCTGTCCCGTCTCCATCGCGGCGAACGCCCGGTGCACCACGCCGGTGGCCGGATCCCACTGCGGCCGCTCGCCACCGGCCCCGTCCACGCGAGGTGCCTCGACCTCCGGCACGCGGTCGGCCAGGTGGTTCAAGCCCTTGCGGCCGTAGTGCTCGGGCGGCTTGCCCAGCACGCAGCCACCCGGAACCTCGATGCTGCCCATCAGCGCATTCAGGATCAGCGCGGAGCGGCTCACATGGAACGACTGCTTGTGACGAGCCGACATCCATCCCGGATGGAAGATCACATGCGGCGCGTCGGCGGCGATCTCGGTCACGAACGCGCGCAGCTCGCCGGCGGGAACACCGGTGTGCGGCTCCTGCCACTCGGGCGTCGTGTCCTTGACCGCCTCGCGCAGAGAGTCCAGGCCGGAAACGAAGCGCTCGACGAAGTCCTTGTCGTAGATCTCCCGCTCCAGGACTTCATGGATGATCGCGAGGTTGAGCGCGTAGTCGCTCTGCGGTCGAACCTGCCAGTAGCGGCCGGCTTTGCACGCTGTGATCGTTGCGCGGGGATCGATATAGGTGCAGCGCATCCCCCTCGCTACCGCGGCCATGAACACCTTGGCCTCCTTGACCATCAGCGATTCGACGATGTTGCGGCCGTAGAGCACGAGATGCTTGCAATGCTGGTAGTCGAACATGAGCTCGGCGACGCCGAAGCCGTAGATCGAGCGCATCGCGTTGTGGACGTTGCCGGCGCAGGCGGCATCGTGATTGAAGTAGTTCGGCGAGCCGAGTGCCTTGACGAACGTTTGCGTGAGGTCGACAAAGGGGCCGCCGCGATCGGACAGCGCGATCCCGCGGCCGCCGAAGACATCGATCGTCTCCTTCAGCTTCTCCGCGATGTAGTCCAGCGCCTCGTCCCAGGACGCCCGCCGCCACTGGCCACCACCACGCTCACCGGCCCGGATCAGCGGCGTCTGCGGCCGCTCGTCGTGAGACTCGAGAAACAGTCCCGCCGCGCGCCTTCGCGCACAGGCTGGCGCCGAGCACCGGGTCGTGCGTATTGCCCTGCAGCCACGTCACCCGACCGTCCTCGACCGTCACCTCCATCGGGCAACGCACCGCACACATGCCGCACATGCTGTACACCGTACGTCGACCCGAAACGCCCACACCGCTCACATTCGGTGCACCCGGAGAACCCATCACCCCGTCCTTTCCACGCGTCTGGGAGGCGAGCTTCATTTGACGCAGGAGCTTCGCGTGTGCTCAGAGCCGTCACATCGGGGAGATCCCCCATCCGGAGTCAGCAGTCGTGCGCGACCACCCAGGCGAGGCCGCCGACCTGATGGTGATGCTTCACCGTGGGCCCAGCTGCGAGGCCAGCTGGCGAGGCGCGCTGAACGCCTCCATCCGCCCCTTCCCCAGCGATCGCCGCGCCCGTGTGTCGTGCGTCCGCTCACTCGTCATCCGGCTAGGAGCACTTGGAACTGGTGGCGTCCATGAAGCTCTTGACCGAGCTCGTCACCGCCCCCGCATCGACCGCGACCGCCGCGATCTCACTCGTCGACGGATTGGACGGGAGGGCATTCACCGCGCTCGACAGTGTGTCGACCGACGACTTGATCGCACTCGTCTCGCTCGGGAAATCAGACTTGGCGGAGCTGACCAGCGCCGTCGCATCGCTTTGGATCTTGGTGAGCTGCGACTTCAGACCACCGATGTCGCTGCTGGACGTCGACACTGACAACCCCTGAATGTCGCTCTGCAGGCTGCTCCGGTCGGAGCAGTACGCCGGCTTGCTACTACTTCCGCCACACCCCGCCGCCGTGATCAGCGCAGCGATGGCGAACAGGGCGACCGGTGCCAGGACGGCGATCCGACCCAGATGGGCGGATCTTGGTCAACGAGACCGTTCAAGATTCTGGTGAACATCGTAGAACTCCTCCGTCGCTGGACGACCAGGATGCTTCTTGCGCGAACCACACGGTCACTGAATGCTCTTGGCTAACGACGCTTACTACCGAGGCGCAACCCCTGTGCCATCGCTTTGGAATGGAGGCCGAGACACGCGCAGATGCCGGCTATGCAGCGAGCGCCCTCGCCTTAGCGCCTTGAGCTCGGGGCTCAACCGCATCATCGTGTCGATCCGTTCCACACGACGAAGGTAGCCAGACGTCCGACTGGCTGACGCGGGTGTCGCGTCAGCCAGTCGCCCTACCGACTCGCCTCTACCGGCGGCGAGCGACGCGACAAGACGTGCGTCGCGCGACTCTGCGAGATCCCATCATTTCGATCCTCCTGTGGTTGAAGCCGACTCCGCACTCCGCTCGAGCGCGTGGAGCTGCTCTGCTTCCTCGGCTGTTGCCAGACCGATCTCGACGAGGTCAAGCGGGCTGATGAAGCCGTCTGAGATGCGAAAGCCTCCAGCTCGGGCAACGGCGTCGCGAAGCCCGACCGCCCAGTGGTGCTCGACCAAGATCAGCGCCGCAGCCGAGTCGCTTGGGATCTCTTCCAACACGTCCCATGCCTCGTCTTCCGTGAAGACCTCGACACCGTCCTCGGCCGCCTCGGCACCGGCAACGGCTCCGGCCTCAGCGCCCTGCTCGCCCTCAATCCCGAGACCGATCAGCGCCCCGACTTTGCTGCCAAGCTCGATCGCCTCATCCTTGGAGAGGTTGCTGAGATGCGCGACCTCGATCTCACCTTCGGCATCCTTGTACACCGCGAGCGCGTCGATGACTCGCACTGTGTCGCTCTGTCGTAGCCGCTCGAGCTCCGCGATGATCTCACCGTGGAAGTCTGGTTCCTCGAAGCCCAACACCAGCAGCTGTACAGGTCGAATCGCCATGTCCCACTCCTTGTCCGGTTTGTGTCGGATCCGTGTATCCTCACCGCGTTCCACACTCGCCGCATCGGGGCTGCATACGGCACGCGAGTCAGTACTAAACCGCGTCGACCCGTGCGGGCGTCCAGCCGACCATCCTCCACCGCACGTTCTCCGCCGAGTCTGACTTCCCCAGCGAGACAAGGCGGCTGGCCGGCCCGTCGTGTTAGTGCCGAGCCGGTAAACGAGCCCTGCTTGCGGGGTCGGCTCGCCGCTGCTCGTCAGTCCAGCCTCGGTCGCGGCGGTGACGAAAAGCTGCTTCAGTCAGGGTAAGGCTGGTCGGCTTGGGAAGTCGGACTTGGCGGAGTGGACGAGCGCGTCGCCTCACTCTGGTTCGTCGAAAGCTGCGACTTCAGGCTGCTGGCGAGTCGGTGCGGGTCCCTCTGGCAAGTCGGCGTATGCGGTATGGCCGAGGTCGACGAGCCAGCGCGCGAACTGGAGATGCACACTCTCGGCGCCGACGATCCGCTTCGAAGGCGGGGCGAAATCAGACGGGAAGAGGATGAAGGGCCGGCTCTGGGTCCCGCCCAGGCCTCCGTGTGAGCCGCAAAGCTCCTCGAACGCGGCGACCTCGTCCACAGCCGTCCAGTAGGTGCTGTTGAGCATGATGTCCTGGCAGTGGGGGAAGCTGTCGGTGCGTTTGACGTGCAGGGCGGCGTTGGCGCCGAACGGGACAAGCGGGTCATCGCCCTTGACGTGCTCCTCGTCCAGGTGCTTGGCGCCGCTGCGCCCCAGCACGACGGCTCCGTGCTTGTCGGAGCGAACAAGCAGGAAGCCGATTCCGGGGTGCGTGCGGAGCGCCTCGACGAGGCCGGGGTAGCGGTCGTCGAGCTGCTCGAGGGTGGCCCTCCCCTCGATCCGCGGGAACGAGATCAGGCCCAGGCAGCCGGACGCCATCACGGTCACCTCGGGCGCGTCCCTCACCCTTCTTCTCCCGACGCTTGCGCTTTCGGCCGGTCTCGTCCCGCCCGGCACCCATGTTCACTGTGCCATCCTTGACGGTCGAGTTCGTCGTGGCAAGCCGGGTGAGCACCCCGGCCACGCCGGACGAGGACGCACCCTCTGTCGCGGCGGCGTTCAAGTACCCCCAGCCCTCGTCGACACCTCCCGGTGCAAGCACCTCGTCAGAACCGCAATGCTGGGTGACGAGGTCACCGAGCGAGAGCCCGTAGCGCTGCTTGAACGTCGCTCCCTGCGACTGGCCATGATCAGCCAGCACGACGATGCGATAGGACCGGGGAGCGTCCTCGGCGGCCCTGGCGAGCCGCGCGAACGCCTTGTCGATCTTCGCAAGCTCCCTGAGCGTCTCCGGCCGCTCGATTCCCGAGTGGTGCGCGACCTCGTCGTAGCCGAGAAACATCGTGTAGATCACCGGTCGCCCGCTGTAGAGATCCTGGATCGTGGACGCCACCTCCAACTCACGCTGCAGCACGTTCGTATACGCGCGCAGGAAGGGGTAGGGGAACCAGCCACGGTGCACCCGCGGCTCGATCCCCAGACGCCGCTGCTGCGTCTGCTGCCAGATCTCCGCCACGATCTCCTTGACCACGAGGATGAGCGTGCGGGTCACGTCGAAGGGATTGGCGAAGAACGCGAAGTAGTCCGCACCAACGCGTCCCTCCCGCTTTTCGCGCAGAGTGCTCATCGTGATCATCGAGTGAGGTGCGTCACCCGAGACGAGGTTCGCCCGGCTGGCACCGTCCGCATACAGCAGCCCCTTGCCGTTCGAATGCCGCTTCTCGATCTCCCTCGCGTTCTTCGGACTGTTCGAGACGAACGCTTCCTGCCTGTCCTTCTCCCACCAGCGGAAACCGGGCATATCCCAGTTCGAGCCATGCAGGATCCCCGACTGCATCGCTCCGGTCTGCGACGACCAATCACACTCCCACTCGATCATCGAGTGAGAACCGCTTCGCAGCCAGGCCGCCATCGTCGGCGCGCTGCCGTCCCGCATCGCCCGCACCAGCACGGCGTGCGCGAGCCCGTCTATCTCAAGGAACAGCACTCCCGGAACACCGCTTGGAGCCGCGGCCTCCTTCGACCTCCGCGCGTGGCGCTTGATCACCTCGCGGTAGTAGAGATTGTCGTCGTCGATCCCCAAGAACAGCGTCACGGCGTTGTTGATGAGCGTCAGCCCGAACGCGACCACGATCGCCGTCCACAACCCGTTGATCCGCACCGACCCGGCGAGGATATCCGAGGCCAGCCAGACGAAGACACCGTTCAAAAACAGCACCCCGAACCCAAGAGTCATCACCGTAAATGGCAGCGCCACCCGGATCAGCAGCGGCCAGACGAGCACATTCAACAACCCCAGCACCGCCGCCAGAGCAAGACCGCTCCACCAGCTCTCGACAGAGAAGCCCGGCAGCACCCACGCCAGCACCATCAGCGCCGCCGTGTTGATCAACCAGGTGGTGACCAGGCGGCCGATCCGCAGAGACCCCGGCCGTGTCCACGAGCCGGTGACGCGTTCATCTGCGCCAAGTCCTCTCGCCGAGCGGGACGGCTGGCGTGTGCGCCAGCCATCGCTCGTGCCGAGCAGGAACGCGCCTGTGGAGAGCAATCTGCCCGTAGCCTGCCACCACGACGCGGTCGCGCGCCGCATCCCGGCTGGGCGCTCACCCTGTCAACCTCCGACACGAACCCCCTTCGGCGGCGCAGGCCCTCCTGTCCGCCCCGCATGGCCGCAGCCTAATGCTTCGGCCCGCCGCCAAGTATCTCACCCCTCCATCACGAGGAACGACGGCGATCAGGATCGGCACCTCCCGCAGCGCCGCGACCTGGTCACGAACGCGCGGCGAGCACCACCGGCGAACGGCACCGACACGAGCCCGCCGGGATCGCGGCGCGCAGGCACGGCATACAAGCCCGCGCGGCACGCTGCTGAGCACCCGGTTCATAACGATCGGCGGCGCTCAGGCGCCGACCCTCCTCGCCCCAGGTTCTACGAGGTGACAGCCTTCGTGACGTCGTCGGACGACTCGGCGATGGCTTTCTGAAGCTCGTCGTAGTCGCCCTTGTCGATCGCCTTGTTGATCCGCTTGTCCGACTTGGGCAAGCGCGGCCTCGACCTTATCGGCATACACGTCGTCGACGACCGCCACGACCGCCGAGGATCCCGGCGGAAGGTACTCCTCCACCTCGACGCCCCACTGCTTCTCCTCGTGCTTCTTCTTGAGCTTGCCGACAACGGCGCCGATCCCCGCTCCGACAGCGGTTGCGGCAAGCAGCGGCGGCGCGAACAGCCCGATCACCAGGCCGGCCGTCCCACCGACGACGGCGCCACCGGCGACGTGCGCGTCGCTGTGTTCCCGCACATCGACCTTGCCGCTGGCGTCGCGATCCAACACGACCGCCCCCACGACCTGGTATTCACCGGCGTCCTGCCCGGCCTTCAGCGTCTTGAAGTCCTCGGCTGCGGCCCCGGACGCCGCGTAGCTACCGACCACGAGCACGAGATTGGCATCTGCCATGACTGGTCCTTCTTCCTGGTTGAGTCGCGCTCATCCTCGCCGGGAGCATCGAGCATCCGTTGGTGAACGGACACCAGTCGCGTCTATTTCAGGCGGGCGCGACCATCTCAACGCTGCCAGCCGCTCCGTATCGTACTCGCTCATGCCTTCCTGTGCCTCCGCCTCAGGAGTTCCTCGTGCCGCTCCCCCCTTGAGGCCCGCCGCCGGTGACTGCGTTTCGCGGCGCCGCCGGGTGGCATCTTGTGCCGCGACCTGCTTGGAAAGCCGCGCCTCCAACACCGAGGGGGCTGGAACCGGAGGTCTGCCTAGGCATCGCCGACCGCACCACGGAATCGACGTTCCACGTCTTGTGGACGATCCGCCAGAGAGCGCCGTCGATCCGAAGCCATGGACAGATCGTCGCTGCCACAGCCGCGATTTGGCCGCCGAACCTGAGCTACCGTGCCGTCTCGCCCTGGAACGACAGGCCGAATCGATCCGCCGGCGTAGGCTCCGTGTCGCCTGCCGCCTCCTGCACTGGCGGCGCAACTCCTCCAAGGTCTGCCACTCCAACTCTCCTGGTCGTTGCCGACGATGCAGGCGCGCAGGTGCAGCGCACGGGCGAGCTTGGCCTCGTCGCCCTCGTCGTCCCGTCGTCGTACGCGCTCGCCGCCTCGGTCACCGCGGCGATGTACCTCGTTCGTCCGCCGGTCGACTCGTTCATGACGGTCCTCCCTTCTCGGACGAGGGCGTCCGCCCTGCGCCCTGCCCATCTCGGTCCGGGTGGCCGGCTCGGTGCCTGACTCTGCCGCACCACGACAGCGTGTCAGGCGCCACGGTCGTTCGTGCCGCCTTTCCGCGTGCCAGGATTGGCCCCACGTACAGGTCAAGGCGAGGGAGGGGTGTGCAGAGGGCTGGGGACGGCGGTGGAGGCGGCCCGCGACGGCGGCGCGCTCGCTCGTCGAGCTCTTTCACCGCGGCCATGTGGTGAAGGTCGGCGCCATCAGGCCGCAGCAGGAAGATTGCCACTCTCCGGGGTGCCTTCGAGGGCATATCTTCCTCTTGCTCAACGCCACCAGAGCCACCAACAACTACGGCGTAGCTTGGTTGACGGTGACTTCAACACTGATCCACTCGTCGCGGGACGATTCGTCGTGGTGACGAACTCGATGACCACACATGAGAACGCGAACGCCTGCACAACCACGAAGTCGTCGAGGGGGATGGCGTTCCCCAGCATCCCGGCGGAGCTTTCGGCGGGACAGCGAAGGCCGCGTCGTGTGTCCACGTATGCCGCCTCGAACTGCTGACCGCGATCGGCGCGGGGCAGTTCGCCGCGCCTGCGCGCCGTCCTCCGACGGCGAGATCCAGGCCTCGTCGACGAGGCCGGCGGAGCGCGCCGACGGTCACGTCGGAGGCGACCGCCCAGGTCGAGGATCAATCGCAGCGCCTTGCCGTCTGGTCCTCGTCATAGGCGCTGGAGAGCTGGACGGTGATCTTCATCGGTGCTGATGCTGGAGCATGCGGCGGCCCTGTTCAGCCGATCATCGTCCCGGCCGGATCGCTGCTGGACCGCGGGTGAATCAGGATGCGTACGACGACGGCTTCGAGCGTTCGGTCGAGGCGCCCGTCGAAGTCTCGCGAACGTCGCCGTCGACAGTGAGGCGAGGCGCGCCCACGTCGGCGGCGGGCTGGCCTGGGCGGATCTGCTCTGCAAGTCGACCTGACCACGGATCCCGTCACGGATGCTCCTTTCCGACACCGAGATCGCCGCACCTTTCGAGCGACGAGCCGTCGCGACGAGGCGCTCGGCGCCACACCCGAGATCGCCGCGGTCAGGTCGAGGATCGACAACCCCGATGCGCTCGACGACGGCGAGCACGGCGGTCTGTCGTTCGTCAACTTCCTCGTCCTCGCCTGCTGCTTCGCGCGTTTGTCGGTGAAGGCGGATGCGCCATTTCACGCGCCTGCGGCCTACGTCAACTCTCTCGCCGACTGCGAACCATCGCCACCAAGCTCGGAGACCTCGACGATCACCGAGCCATCCGCCTCGACCCAGATCACCACCTGGTCGGCTGGCCCTGAGTCCCACTCTTGAACATTCATACACCCACCATGCCAGGCGTCCGGACACATGCCCGGGGCGCTCTGGTGCCGGACCCGCACTCAGCCCTGTCGTTCTTCAGGCGCGGTGCCGCTCGAGCAAGGCGGCCACGCTCCTTGGGACGTAGCCGCAGTCGGCTCGCGATCGCGAGCCGACGCCGGTCTGCGCTCGGTAGTCAGTGATCGGCTTGAGGAAGCGGATCTCTTCCTCGCCGCCCTAGAGTTTCGGATCGTCGCGTAGAGCTCCGCCGGCAGGTCGGTGACCACACGCCGCACTCGCGTCCAAGGCGTTGACAGCTGTGCATACGCCTGTACCGTTGACGGGTGTGCTTGGTGCGGATCGGCTAGGGCTCGACCCTCGAGGGTTCCCAGGGTCGCCAAGTCGACCAGTCGTCACGGGGATCCAGGTCGGAGGCATCCGCCGAAGCCGCAGCTCAAATCAGACGGTCAGTCGCACATCGTCATGGGCCGTCTGAATGTGGTACTGTCTCGACCGTGTCACGAGTCACGATGTGGATAGAGGTGAGCACCGGGTTGGAGCTCGATCTCGACTTCCGCGCTGAGGACGCGCAGGCGGTGTTGGGCATGGCGACGGTGTTGGGGACCCCGTCCAAGAGATCGCGTCCCGTCGGAAATGATCGCCCCGGCCAGTCCGGCGCGGGCGTGGGAGCGTCGGCGGTGCAGGCCGGCGATCCCCACCATGCGGCGGGCGGCTCGGTCGCGGCCATCGACATGGATCATGCTCGCTGGTTGGCAGGACGGTTGAACGCGCGTAGGCAGACGCGGTGCGTGGCGATCTTGGCGTACGAAGCGAGCGGCCTGGGCTTCCACACCTCCCGCGCGAAGGAGTCGAGGAGTTGGTGGAATCCCTGCTCGGACACGCGGTTAATCGCCTAGCAGAGCCATACTTCAGAACGCGGTGACACCGAGCCACCTTGTGGCCTTTACCGATGGCGGCCAGGGCGTGCGACTGGATGAGGCGGGTCGCGCGTTCCTCGCACCTGCCCTGACCGATGCGGCGACTGGAGGAGGTGGCAGCTAGGAGGGACACAGCGCCCGGCCAACTGGCAGGTGCGCGGCCCCCGGAATGCGCCGGGACCGCGGCACTGCCCATCACTGCACCCTTGGCAGAGGAGTGATAGACATGAGGAGAGTAGCAAGCCGAAGCGACGGTTCGGATGGCGGCCCCGAGCGGTATGAGCCGCGCGGGCGGCCTCATCGCGACGCTGTCGGCCGAGGAGGCTCGCGACAAGCTGAAGCAGCTGCGGAAGAAGGTGCGCCGTGAATGGCGGAGGCTCGGCCTGCAGTTCAGTCGTCAGCAGGTTGAGGATGAGGCTCAGACGCGTTGGGCAGACAGCCTAGGGTCTGAGCATCCGCTGCTCGCTAAGTGGCTGAACCGGACGCGGCCGTCGAGCATCTCGGTACCCCGGGTCGATGTCGTGCCTTTGGCGAGAGTTCCACGCCATCCGCCAGCTGGCCCAGACTCGGGAGTTGGTGCGGGCGATCGGCGGAGGCGTTGCCTACGACCACAGGTGGACACACCGCGCCGGTCCCGAGCCGGCCGATGGCCGGATCGCCAGGTGCGTTGCTCGAGGGGATGGCGTTTCTGCGCGGCCAGCCCAACATGCTCAGCATGTGGGACAACCTGAGGGTGTCGATCCCTCCTGCACTGGGCCGCTGGCTTTCCCTACACCGGCACGGTGACGACAGCGAAAGGCGCCTATGAGGGAGTGCACTCGCTCTGCAGGTTCACCGATCCGGAGGTGCTCTTGTATGTGAACCTCGACGCTCTGCGGGCGCTGCGCTCGATCATTGGCGACGAGGAGATCGGCGTCTACGGGTCGATCGACGGGATGTTCATCAACGCCGCTCGACCGCAGCGCGCTAGCGTGTCCGAAGAGCACGAGCCTTGCTCAACCACGGACTCGATATCGGCTTTGGTTGGCACGGCAAGGTCGGCTGCCGCGGGTCTGTCGCAAGGTGACCATCACCGACATCAAGACGACGCTGCCGCTGGTGTGGCTCTACCGACCCCGCGAACCAGCGCGAGTACACCGGCGTGCTCGACCTGCTCGGGGTCCTGTTCCGGCTGTGGCCCGACTGTCCGCTGACCTATCTCGTCGGAGACTCCGAGTACGACCAGAGCGAGCGATCTCGCCTTCGACATCGAGAGCCGCTACGGCGTCCACCCGGTCTTCTACAACCGCGGCACGTGGGGGAAGAGCCATCGCTGGCACGAGGACCAGAACCAGGGCACGCCCCGAGATGCTCAAAGCCACGGGCCGATGAAGCTCCATCAGAGCGACGGGTTCGTCGCCGGCCCGAAGGGCCGGGCAGATCGCCGGGCGGCCGGCGTACCCCGACGGGGAGCCGCTCGAGCTGGCCGGTGCATTCCACCGCTGGTACTGCCCCGACTGTTCGTCCGAATGGCGTCGCCGTGACTGGACGTACACCCGCTGCGCGACAACCCCAGGCTCTACGCCTGGCTGCCGTGGTCCGGCCAGCATTGGCGCGTCGGTCTTCGCCAGGCCCTGTACCACCGCCGCAACGCCTCCGAGAGCCTCAACGCCTGCGTCCAAGCATGGGGCCTCGGGCCTCAAGGGCAAGGCCGGCCCGTTCTGGTGCAACCACACCTACGACATCTACTGGTTCTCCAGCTGCGTCATGGCCGCTCAGACGCTCCGGCGACTCGCGCACGCGTCCGGCGCCTACCAGGAGAGCCTCGAACAGGCCCGCGAGTTCGGATTCCTGACGCCCGAGACCGAGGCCTGGTTCGAGGAGTGGCAGTACGACGAGGAACCGGCCGTACACCCCCGAACGACGACCTCCCCGACGACGACGAGGACGGGGACGGGGACGGGGACCCCACGCCAGTAGCGTAGCACTGCCACCCGAACCGGATCCGAGACCGAAAGCCCGGCCGCTGTGCCGGGCTTTCGGCGTCCTCCCCGTAGGCAAGAAGTTGTAAGGGTCTTCGTTCACAAACCGGGCCGCAGCGATGAGAAAACGGGCGTCGCCGATCCCGCTCTTCGTTCATAACCACCGCCCGACACGCGCAACCGCGCAACCAAGCCAAACCGCTCTCTTCACCCATGGACGTCTTGTTCAACGTCCCGAGAGAGAGCCGGGAGCGGGACTCGAACCCGCGACCGTCCGATTACAAATCGGAGGCTCTACCAGCTGAGCTATCCCGGCGCTCTCACGAGCCTACCGCGAGCTCCGGCAGTCGGCCAGACCCGGGTGTTGCCACCGCGCAGGACGCTCGTACCTTGGAAGTGGCCGGCCGACGCGGAGGGGGAGGCATGCGCCGGCCGGCCACAGGAGGGCGGCGCTCAGGAATGGGGTACGCCGCCGTAGTCGGTTGCCAGAGGGATGCTATAGCACGAGGCGGCGAGTATCGAATGCCGCTAGGAAAGCTGGCGGCGGGCCTGGAGATGGGCGAGCACCTTCCGCTTCACCCGCTGGAGCGCGTTGTCGACCGTCTTCGGGTCGCAGCCGATCAGGTCGCCGATCGCCTCGTAGCTTCGGCCCTCGAGGTAGTAGGTCAGAACCTGGGACTCGAGCGGGGAAAGCGTCGAGCTCAGGCACTCGAGCAGGCTCTTGAGCTCGTCCGAGGAGATGACGCAGGTCGCCGGATCGTCGACCGCCGGGCCGGGCAGGGCATCCCCGAGCGTGCAGTCCGTGTCGAGATCCTGGCCGGCGGGCGTGTGGCTGAACGACACGTAGGTGTTGAGCGGCGCGTGCTTGTACCGGGTGGCGGTCTTGATCGCCGTGATGATCTGGCGGGTGATGCAGAGCTCCGCGAACGACCGGAACGACGTCTCCTTGTCGGAGCGGAAGTCGCGCACGGCCTTGAAGAGCCCGACCAGGCCCTCCTGGACGAGGTCGCTGCCGTCCCCGCCGGCGAGGAAGTACGAGCTGGCCTTCAGCCGGACGAACCCGTGGTAGCGGCGGATCAACTCGTCCATCGCACGCTCGTCCCCGTTGCGCGCCGCCGCGATCAGGGCGAGCTCGTGGGGCTCGCGCCAGGTTCGTACGCCGCTTCGGGCCGCAGCCGCTGCTCTCGATGTCGCCACCTTCGTACCTCCGGGTGAAGCCAACCCTCAAGTCACATAAACCTGACCCTCGAGTACAGCTTTAGGGACGGACGGGAACTCTAGCGCACGCAGGCGATATGTCAAGTTCTCGCGCCAAGACCGCCACGCGGTCCGTACGGGGACTGTCCCCCTACTCGCCGCGCCGGATGCGCTCGAGCGCGGCGCGAACATCGGGGTCGAGCGTGTCGGCAAGGGTGGTGCGGCCGCGAGTCTCGGGCACGGCGGGGCGCTGGGCGGGCGCGGCGCCCAGCCGGTCGAGGAACTCGCGCGCGCTCATCGCGTGGACTCCCCCGCGCTGCGCCACGTGCCGCAGGACGGCGTCGTTCGAGACGACCGTGACGCCGCCCGCGCTGCCCGCGCCCTCGCCGGCCCTGCGGTGCGCCAGGCGCTCGATCACCGTGTCGGCCGTCTCGCGGCCGGAGTGGACGACCCGCACCCTGCCGATCTGACGGCCGCGACCCTCGCCGTCGAACACGAGCACGACGTCGATCCCGGCCTCGGACGCGAACCCGGCGACGTCGCCCACGAGCTGCTCCCGCGCGCGGATGTAGTCCGATCCGGCACCGCGGACGTGGGTGATGTTGTCGCCGTCGAGGACGTAGAGGTCGTCAGCCATCGCCCCGCTGCCTCCGCGCCTCGAAGAGGAGCACGGCCGCCGCCGTCGACACGTTCAGCGACTCGATCCTGCCGCCGAGGGCGATCGACACCTCCTGGTCGCACGACGACCGCACCCGCGGCCGCAGGCCCCGTCCCTCCGCTCCGAGGACGAACACCGCCCCGTCGCGGTAGTCGCCGGCGTGGTACGCGGCGCCTGCCCCGGCCACCGCGGCGTAGCTCCAGAGGCCCGGCCGGCGGATGTCGATGAGGAACTGAGCCAGGTTCTCGACGCGCGCGATCCGCAGGTGCTCGACGGCCCCCGCCGAGGCGCGGCACACGGCCGCCGTCACCGCCGCCGACCGCCGCCGCGTGATCACGAGCCCGCCGGCCCCGGCGCACTCGGCCACGCGCGCGACCGCGCCCAGGTTGTGCGGGTCGGTGACCTCGTCCAGCGCGACGACGAGCGGGCGCTCGCCGGCCATGACCTCGGCCACGCCCGCGTACGGGTACGGCGCCACCTCGGCCACCACGCCCTGGTGCTCCTCGCTCCCGGCGCGCGCCGCCAGCCGGTCCGGCGCCTCCACCGAGACGCGCTCGGGCAGCCACCCGAGCGCCTCGCGCGAGCGCTCCGTGCACCAGACCCGCGCCACCTCGCGCCGGCCGCGGAGGGCCTCGAAGACCGGCCGGCGGCCGTAGACGACCTCAGTCACGGCGGACGAGGTCGTGGCCCTGGGCGGTGTCGCGCACCTCCCAGCCGCGGGCCGCGATCTCCTCCCGGAGCCGGTCCGACTCGGCATAGTCGCGCCGCACGCGCGCCTCATCCCGGGCCCTCGCGAGGTCCTCGACCTCGGCCGGCGCCGAGTCGGCCTGCGCCAGCGCGCCCAGCCCGAGCACGTCCAGCACCTCGGCGACGGTGTCGCGCGCCTCCGGCGGGGCGCGGAACAGCACCGCGAGCGCGCGCGGCGTCGAGAAGTCGTCGTCGAGGGCGTCGCAGACCGCGGCCTTCACGGCGGGATCGTGCCCCGACCCGGACCGCAGCCGGTTTCGGAGCGTCTCGCACGTCTCTGCGAGCCCGCTCGAGCGGCCTCGTCGGTGTAGTCCACCGGGCTCGCGTAGTGGGCCTGGAGCATGAACATGATCAGCGTCTCGGGCCCCCAGCGGTCGAGCGCGTCGGAGAGCTGATCGATGTTCCCCTCGGACTTCGACATCTTCTCGCCCGCCAGCCGCAGCATCCCATTGTGCGCCCACACCCGCGCGAACCCGCGGCCGATCGAGCAGGACTGGGCGATCTCGTTCTCGTGGTGCGGGAAGATCAGGTCGCGGCCGCCGCCGTGGACGGCGAACTCCCGCCCGAGCAGCTTCTCGGCCATCGCCGAGCACTCGATGTGCCACGCCGGGCGCCCGTCGCCCCACGGCGAGGGCCACCACGTGTCCTCGTCGTCCTTCGTCGCCTTCCAGAGGGCGAAGTCGACCGGGTCGCGCTTGTGCTCGCCCGGCTCGACACGCCCCCCGGACTCGACCTCGTCCACGCGCTGTCCCGAGAGCTCGCCGTAGCGGTCAAAGCTGCGGACGGCGAAGTAGACGTCGCCGCCGGCCTCGTACGCGTGCCCCGAGGCGACCAGCTCCTCGATCAGGGCCACGATCTCGGGGATCGTCTCGGTCGCGAGCGGCTCCTCGTCGGGCCGCCCCAGCCCGAGCCGGTCGGTGTCGTCGATGAAGGCGCGCGCCATCTCAGCGGCGAGATCGTCGGAGCGCACGCCGCGCGCCCGGGCGGCGTCGTAGATCTTGTCGTTGATGTCGGTGATGTTCTCGACCAGCCGAACGGGCTGCCCGCGCCACTCCAGATAGCGCTTCATCTGGAGGAACACGACCACCGGCCTGGCGTTCCCGACGTGGATGCGGCCGTAGACGGTCGGGCCGCAGACGTAGACGCCGATCGTCCCGTCCGCCGCCGGCTCGAGCTCCCGGAGCTCGCCGGTGAGGGTGTCGCGCAGCCTCACGCCGCCCTCCGCACAGCCTCGTCGCGCGGCAGCGCGGCGAGGACGGCCCAGAGCTCGGGCCCTGTCGTCCGGCCCGTCAGCGCGAGCCGCGCCTGCTTGAGCGGGATCCCGCGCCGGCGGAGCTCGTCGACGAGCTCGCGGGCCTGCACCTCGTCGAGCTGCTCGGGGAGCCCGCGGCGGAGCTCAGCCAGCTCGGGCAGCGTCGAGGGCTCGGCGGGCGCGTCGAGCACGCAGGCGACGAGCTCCGCCGCCTCGACCAGCGTGTGGGCGCCGCGCAGGGCCGGCGCCATCGCCTCGACGGCGGCGGGCGGCGTCCCGGGCGTGCAGAACGGCAGGACGGCGGCGACGAGCTCAGCGTTCCCCAGCCGGGCCAGGTGGAGCGCCGAGAGCGACCGGAGGCGGGCCGGGTCGAGGCGCACATCGCCGCGGGCGATCCGGTCGGGGTCGAACCGAGCCACGAGCCCGTCCATGTCGAGCACCTCGCCGGGGCCGGAGCTCGCGACGAGTCCGAGCATGTTGACGACCGCCGCCGGCGGATACCCGGCGGCCCGCAGGTCGGCGACCGATGCGTCGCCCTCACGCTTCGAGAGCTTGCCGTCGCCGCCGAGCACGATCGCGTGGTGGATGAACACCGGCGGCTCGGCGCCGAGCGCCCGGAACCCCGCCGCGTGCAGGTCCTCGTTGGCGCGGTGGTCGCCGCCGCGGATGATGTGGGTGGTGCCGAAGTCGAGATCGTCCACGACGCTCGCCCAGTGGTAGGTCGGCCGGCCGTCGCCGCGGACGATCACGAACGGCCGCACCCCGGGCGCGGCCAGGTAGAGCGCGCCGTCGCGGATCGACGTGTGCTCTGCGGCGTTCGCGGCCTCGACGTGCCGCTCGACGCGCGAGCTCTGGCGGACCGGCCCCTGGTCCCAGCCGATCCCGAGCCACTCGAGGTCGGCCATGATGGCCTCCTCGGCGCCCGCGACCGTGCGATCCGCGTCGGTGTCGTCGATGCGAAGCAGCATGGTGCCGCCCTGGCTGCTCGCGAACAGGCGGTTCACGAGCGCCGTGAGGGCGCTCCCGAGGTGGAGCGAGCCCGTCGGGCTCGGCGCGAAGCGGACGTGAACGGTCATCCGCCGTACGTTAAATGACCGTCAGACGACGGCGCGGGGCTGCGCCTCGCGGAGCCGGACGGCGAGCGCCTTCATGATCTTGCCCTGCACCGTCGGGTACTTCGACACGAGCGTGCGGAAGCCGCCCACTCCGAGGACGAGCAGCCGGCACGGCTCGGCGGCGATCGCCGTCGCGGTGCGCGGGCCGCCGTCGATCAGCGCGATCTCGCCGAGGAAGTCACCCGCGCCGAGCTCGTTCACCTTGCGCCCCTTCCGCTCGACCCGCACGCTGCCCGAGACGACGATGAAGAACTCCCGGCCCACCGCGCCCTCGCGCATGAGCACGCGCCCGTCCTTCACGTCGACCTCGTCCATGAGCCGGCCCAGGGCCTCGATCTCGCGCCGGTTGAACCCGGCGAAGAGCGGCACCGCGGCGATGAGCTTGAGCTTCGGATCGGTCGTCCTGGCCATCGCCCGCCGATCTTACCGTCCCGCGGCCCTTCACCTCAGGATTCCGTAAGGGATCGGAGAAGTCGCTTGCCGGATCTCGTTATCCACGGGCAGCATCAGACGCATGCCGAGACGCGCCGCCGTCCTCCTCGCACTCCTCGCCGGAGCGCTCACGCCCGCCCCCGCGCAGGCGGCGCTCTTCCACGACGGCTTCAACGTCCGAGACGGCCTGCTCACCAACGAGTACCGCTACTGGAACCACCTGCCGTCGCGCGACCCGCGCTGGCAGATGACGTCGGGGTCGCTCTTCGCGCGCGGCGGCCGGGGCTGGACGGGACATCCCGACGGCTGCTCGAGCGCGTCGCGCCGCGGCACGCCGTGCAACGCCTCCGACGTCTTCCGGCTGAACACGCGGTCCCGCGGGTTCGGGGACGTGCGGGTCGGCTTCGACCTCCTGAACCTCCGACTCACGTCGTCCGACCGGACGCCGCCCGAGGACTGGGACGGCGTGCACGTGTGGCTCCACTACCAGTCCGAGTTCGAGCTCTACTACGCCTCGTTCGACCGCAGGGACGGCAGGATCGTCGTCAAGAAGAAGTGCGCCGGCGGCTCGACGAACGGCGGCACGTACTACGAGCTGGGCCCCGGCGAGGTGCCGGGCTACCCGATCCGCTTCGGCCGCTGGAAGCACGTCTCGGCGGCGATCCGCGACAACGCCGACGGCTCGGTGACGATCACGATGTGGCGAAACGGCCGCCGCCTGCTCAGGGTCACCGACCGCGGCGTCGGCTGCGCCCCGATCACCGCTCCGGGCGCGGTCGGGATCCGCGGCGACAACGACGAGTTCCGGTTCGACGACTTCACGGTCACGCCCAGCGGGTAGCATCGCGCAGCACACGAGCAGGGAGGAGCGGAGATGCAGTCGACGGCGTTCGACATGGGCCTCGTCCAGTGTGGGGCGCGCCTGCGGCGCAGCCCGTACTACGAGGCGGAGCAGCGGTACGGCCCGCTGGGATACACGGTCTACAACCACATGCTCTTCCCGATCCGGTTCGACGACTTCGACGCGGAGTACTGGCACCTCCTGAACCACGTGACCGTGTGGGACGTCGCCGTTGAGCGCTGTCTTGAGATCTCCGGGCCCGACGGCTTCCGGTTCACACAGCTCCTCACCCCGCGTGACCTCTCGAAATGCGCGGTGGGCCAGGCCAAGTACGTGCTCGTGTGTGCGCCGGACGGCGGCATCCTGAACGACCCGGTGCTGACGCGGATGGACGAGAACCGGTTCTGGCTGGCGCTCGCCTCGAGCGACGCGCTGCTCTACGCCAAGGGCCTCGCCGCACACGCCGGCCTGGACGTCGAGCTCCGGGAGGCGGACGTCCACCCCCTCCAGGTGCAGGGCCCGCGGTCGAAGGACGTGATGCGCGACCTGCTCGGCGAGGGCATCCTCGACCTCAAGTACTACTGGTTCACCGAGACCGCGATCGAGGGCATCCCCGTCGTCGTCACCCGCACCGGCTGGACGTCGGAGGTCGGCTACGAGGTGTACCTGTGCGACAGCTCCAAGGGATCCGAGCTGTGGGAGGCGATCATGCGGGCCGGCGCGCCCTACGACATCCGCCCCACCGGCCCGGTGGACATCCGCCGCATCGAGGGCGGCATCTTCAACTGGGGCGCCGACATGACCTACGAGAACAACCCCTACGAGATGGGGCTCGAGCGGCTGGTCGACCTGGACGTCGACTGCGCCGCGCGGGACGCCCTGCGAGAGATCGCCGAGCGCGGCGTGACGCGCCGCATCGTCGGCGTCGAGATGGACGGCGAGCGCTTCCCCACGCTCAACAACACCAAATGGCAGGCGAGCCACGCCGGCAGCCGGGTCGGGAAGGTGACCTCGGCGTGCCACTCGCCGCGGCTCGAGAAGAACATCGGCTACGTGTGGCTGCCGGAGGAGCTCGCGCGCGACGGAACCCGCCTCGAGGTCGACACGGAGTGGGGCACGCGAGGCGCGACGGTCGTCCCGATGCCGTTCATCGACCCGCAGAAGACGATCCCGATCTCGTAGATCCCACAGTTAGATCGCGACCACCTCGAGGTCGCGGATCCACACCTGCGTCCAGTCCGCCCGCAGGCCGATCCGCCCCGCGCCCGAGTAGGCGGCGGCGGTCTCGTCGGTCGCCGAGACGACCAGGTGGCCGGCGACGTAGAGGTCGATCGAGACCGACTCGTCCCCGTTACGGGTGACGTCGATGCGCACCGGCTCGAACCGGTCATCGGGGAACGTGAACGGCCGGTACGGCGAGATCGCCGTGTAGGTACCGCCGGCGATGGGGCCGCCCGCGGTCTTCTTCTTGATGACCGAGCGCCCGTCGCGGCGCACGACCGAGACGTAGTAGGCCGACGCCGGCGAGCGCGCGCACACGATCACATGGAAGCCGTCCCAGGCCGGCCCCGACGGGCGGGCCGGCGGCGCGACCCGGGCGTCGAAGCGGACCGAGTAGCTGGGCTCGAACCGCGCGCGCGTGTAGGCCCGGAAGACCGCCGAGTCGGTCGGGCCGGTCGAGCCAGGATCGACGGTGCCGCGGTCGATCGCGCCGTCGGTCGCCGCGCCGCCCGTCCCGAAGAGCGACCCGGAGGTGACCACCCACCCCGGCGAGATCCGGCTCCGCGCATCGGCGGGATGGTGGGCGGCGTACTCGTTCGTGATCAACCCGGGCCGTCCCGAGAACGTGTCCTCGAAGAGCACCACCGCGCTCCCCGGCGCCGACGCCACCGCGAGGAGCAGGACGAGCTCGCACCCCAGGGCCGCGAGCGCCGCGCGGCGCGTCCGTCCGCGGCGCTCGTCGACCAGCAGTCGCAGCGTCGGCCGATCGCTCACCACCTCACGTGACGGTCACATGCACAGGCGCCGACGTCGTCTGGTTCCCGGCATCGTCGGTGGCGACGGCGGTCAGCGTGTGCGGGCCCGGCGTCGCCGTCGACGTGTTCCAGTTCCACTGGAACGTCTGGCCGGCGACGCGCGAGCCGAGGCTCACCCCGTCGAGGAGGAACCGCACCCGTGTGACCTGGCCGTCGTCTGACGCCGCCGCCTTGATCGTGACGGTGCCGGTGACGGCCGCACCGTCCGCCGGCGCCGTGATCGACACCGTCGGCGGCTGCGAGCTCGACACCGTCACGTGGACCGGCGCCGAGGTCGTGTCGTGGCCGGTGTCGTCGGTCGCGATCGCCGTCAGGATGTGCGGCCCCGGGGCCGCGGTCGTCGTATCCCAGTTCCACCGGAACGTCTGGCCCGCGCCACGCGTGCCAAGGCTCACCCCGTCCAGGAGGAACCGGACCCGCGTGACCTGGCCGTCGTCTGACGCATCGACCTGGATCGGGACCGTGCCCGTCACCGCCGCGCCGTCCGCCGGGGATGTGATGGCCACCGCCGGCGGCGAGTCGGCGGGCCCGCCGTCGGTCAGGTTCATGTCGTCGACGGTCACCGAGCCGGTCGACCGCAGCGAGAGGGCGGCCGAGAGGCCCTGCGCGCCGTCCGGCAGCGGCGGGGTCGTGAAGCTGGCGCGGGCGTACGACGACGACGGTGCCAGGACCGGCGACTGGGCCCAGTAGATCCACGCGCCCTGCGCGTTTCGGTAGTAGAGCGCGAACCGCATTGTCCCGCTGCCGTGGTACCAGGCGGACACAGTGTAGGTGTGGCCCGGCGTGGCGGGCGGCGCGCACTGGCCCAGATCCTGGCGCGAGAGGAGACGGCGGTCGCCGCTTTCGAAGCTCGCGATCGTCACCTGCTCGGCGAACGTCCCGGAGTGCGCGTCGGTCACGTGCTCGGCGTCCCATGTGTTCGTGCCCGACCCGCCGACCTGCCAGCAGTCGGGCACGCCGTCGGCGTTCATGTCGGTCTCGAGCGACGGGTTGGCGAGCATGTCACCCGGGGGCGCGGTCGGGTCCGGCCCCCACACCGGCGGCGCCTCGCCGCCGCCGATCACCTGGTGCACGGTCTGCACCGAGACGCCGGTTCCGGCCTTGCCCTGGAGCCAGTCCAGGTAGCTCGAGAGCGTGTCCGGCGTGATCGACTCGGCATCGCAGGCGTCGCACACGTGGTGCATCACCACGATGACCCATCCGCCGCCGTGATCCTGAGCCTGGGTCACGAGCTGCTGCAGGTCGGCGAGCGACGTGCCAGTCTGCACCGAGTCGGGCGTGCGCAGGTCGTAGAGCTCACCCGCCGGCGGCGGCAGCTGCTGCGCGAACGGGCAACCGCTGCACGCGCCGGGGGAGACGATCCCGGCGGTACCTCGGGCCGAGTTGTAGCCGCAGTCGCGCACGACGTCCTCGACGTCCGCGTTCGCGTGCCCCTGGGGGTAGGCGAAGTCCCAGATGTGGAAGCCCATCCCCATGAGCGTGGCGCGGCTGTCGCACGCCTGCCGGGCGGCCTCGTCGTGCGAGACGGTGGTGAGGTCGATGTGGGTGACCGTGTGGCCGGCGATCTCGTTGCCGTCGGCCTGAAGGGACGCGATCTGGCCCTGGGAGAGGTAATTGGCCGCTCCGACCCGCCCGGAGATGATGAAGAACGTCCCGTTCATCCCGTGCGAGGCCAGGATCGGCGCGGCCGCCATCTGGTCGGCTCTGCCATCGTCGAACGTCAGCGAGACGATCACCGGCGCCGGCGCCGCGTGCGACGGCGTCGCGTGGCCGAGGAAGGCCGCGACCAGCGCCGCAGCCAGGATCAGCATCCGCTTCATGAGGGGTCTCCTTGGTGATCGTGGGCCGGCGCCCGGCGGGCGATCGGCGCGCGAACCGCCCGGTTCATCGCGCCGATCAGCTCGCCCGCCGTCATCCCGTGGAACACCTCGACGCGCGGCAGTGGGCTCCTCATGCCCCGGACGATCCTGGAGGCCGACGACGTGTTGTCGAACCGCACCAGGAATCGCGCCACCAGGATCGAGTTGAGGAGCCCCGGCACGGCCGGGTCGTTCGTCGGGATCCGGTACGCCGAGAAGGGATACGCGAACGCGTCGGGGCGAGGCAGCCCGTGGGCCGCGAAGTCGGCCAGCGACCCGTCCAGGTCGTCGGCGACGCGCGCGCGGTACTCGTCGATCGTCTCCAGCCGGCCCTCGCTCGAGAGCCACTTGCGCTCGGTCAGGAACGGGCCGTCGCGCCCGCTGCCCGCCGGTATCAGGCCGTGGCCCTCGCGGGTGTGGCCGCCGAACTCGAACCGGCCGCCGGCCTGCATCGCCGCGACCTCCGCCCAGTCGAGGTAGTAGGGCTGGTGCCGGGAGACGTCGCCCGTGATCAGCATGACCGCGGCGCGCATCCCGAGCCGGCGCAGGATCGAGTCGGCATAGATCCACGTGCTCTTCGTCCCGTCGTCGAACGTGATCAGGACGGCGTTCGGCGGGAGCGGCCCGCTGCGGCCGGTCAGGTAGGCGACGGTCCGCGCGAGCCCCACGGCGTGATAGCCGAGCGCGTGGAGCGCGGCCATCTGGGCCGCGAACGCCCGCGGCGTCACCGTGTAGACGTTGTGCGGCCGCGGCGAGAGATCGTGGTAGCAGAGCACGAGCACGCCGCTTCGGTACGAGAGGGCGACCGGCAGAGGGGTGACGACCGGGATCGGGACGTCCACCCGGGGCGAGAGGCCGTAGACGCGCGGCTGGCTGGCCCACCAGTACGCGGCACCCGGCACCGAGATGCCGGTGGCGGCCAGGCCCACTCCGAGGGCCCTCACCGCGGCGCCTGCGAGCGCGGGCCTGATCACGCGCCGATCTCCAGGATCCGGCCGCGCGTCACGACGATCAGATACAGCACCACCACGAGCACCGCGACCAGGAGCTGGACCGCGATCGCCGCCGGCCGCCGCCGGCGCCTCGGGTATGCCCTCAGCCTCTCGCCCACACCTGCCTCCGGAGCGTCAGCGAGGAGTACACGAGCAGCATCGAGAAGAGCACCGCCGACATGAGGCTCATGAGCGGCCGGTACACCCAGCGCCCGTCGCCGGGGTTCTGGATGCGGTACGCGGCCGCCCAGATCGCGCCCTTCACGCACACCCCGCACAGGTAGAGGCCGCACAGGAACCAGGCGCCGCGAAGCGGCAGGTAGATCAGATGCCGGGCGGCCATCGCCGGCGTCGCCATGACGAACAGCGAGTGCGAGTAGAAGAGCAGCGCCGGGATCGGCCCGCGGCGCCAGTAGAACGTGCCGGTGAAGCACAGGTTCCGGATGAACGACTTCTTCCAGCGCGCCTGCTGGCGGAAGAGCCGCCCGAGCGAGTGCGGCACGGCCGTCCACACCCGCGCCGAGCGCACGTAGCAGACCTTCCAGTGCCGCGGCGGATGGGCGCCGCCGCGCACGAACGGATGGTCGGCGTGGCGGGCCTGAAGCCGGCCCCCGACCTGACGCTGGCCGAGCACGTAGCCCGTGAGCTGGCGGTCGGTGGCGAACCGGAACTCCTGGCCCAGAGAACGAGTCCTCGGCCCAGGCCGGCAGGTACGGGTAGATCGCCTCGCGCCGGAAGGCCGCGAGCGGGCCGGACACGCAGGTGACTGCGCCGAACACCGACTCCGCGGCCTTCCACACGCGGAACTGGCCGTCGTACCAGACGTCCTGCATCCGCGTCAGCACGTTGTGGTCGGCGTTCAGGGCGCGCGCGTGGCCCGAGATGCCGCCGATCTCGGGGTCGCACCGGAACGCCCGCACGGCCTGCTCGATCGCGTCCGGATCGACCACGCAGTCCGAGTCGGTGAAGACGAAGATGTCGCCGCGCGCCCGCTCGGCGCCCCGCACGAGCGCCCGCTTCTTGCCGACCGACTCGTCGTTCAGGACGAGCTGGAAGGGGAGCCGGCGCGAGAGCTGGACGAGCCGCTCGCGGGAGCCGTCGGTCGAGCCGTCGTCGACGACGATCACCTCGAGGCGCCGGTAGGACGACGCGAGCAGCGAGCGGACGCAGCGGATCACGATGTCGCGGTCGTCCTTGCACGCGACGAGGGCGGACACGAGCGGCCGGCGCGGGTCGGTCGGCACCCCCATCGCCGGGTCGCGGTAGAAGCCGAACGCGATGAACATGACGAGCGACGTGGTCGCCAGCACCACCACGCCGTAGAGGCCGAGCAGCGGATCCACGCGCAGGTGGGCGAGGCGCAGGCCGAGGAGCAGGGTGACCGGTGCCAGGAAGACGAGCACCGAGCCGGCTCGGAGCCATGCGAGCGACCCCTCCGAGACGAGGACGGGTGCCCGAGGGGCGACAGGAGGCGGATGGGCGACGCGTACGGGGGTGGCGGCGCCGCTCACAGCTCGATCCTGCGCCCCTCGAGCGAGTACGTGCAGTCGAGGAGCGGCCAGGCGTCTGCGAGAAAGCCGTGGTCGAACCCCGGATGCACGGTGTGGGCGATGACGAGGTCGTAGTCGGCGGCCTCCGGCGGGCCGGCCACCGAGATGAGCGGCCCCGAGGCGGTGTCGACGACCGGGACGAGGGGGTCGTAGTAGAAGACCTCGGCGCCGCGCCGGCCAAGCGCGGCGATGAGGACGAGCGCCGACGACTCGCGGACGTCCGAGACGCCCGGCTTGTAGCTCACCCCGACGACCAGGATCCGCGAGCCGGCCAGCCCGCGGTTGTGATCCTGCGAGATCACGTCCGCGGCCCGCTCGACGACCTGCGACGGCCGCAGCGCGATCGCGGTCATCGCGCGCTCGACGAGCGGCATGTGCACCTGGCGGGCCTTGAGCTGCCACATCAGGTAGTGGGGGTCGCACGGGATGCAGTGGCCACCGACCCCCGGCCCGGGCCGAAACGGCATGAACCCGAAGGGCTTGGTCGCCGCGGCGTCGATCACCTCGCGCGGCGAGAGCTCGAGCTCGCGGCAGGCGTCGGCCAGCTCGTTCGCGAGCGAGATGTTGACGGCCCGGAAGACGTTCTCGTAGAGCTTCGTCATCTCGGCAGCCTCGGGCGAGGAGACCCGTGTCGTCGCGGGCGCCACGAGGCCGATCACCGCCTCGGCACGCTCCGCGCAGCGCTCGGACACGGCGCCGATCACGCGCGGGACGAGCTCCTGCGGATAGGCGACGTTGGCCGGGTCGATGCGCTCGGGCGAGAAGGCGACGCAGATGTCGCGCCCCAGCTCGAGCCCGCGTGCCCGAAGCGGCGCCGCGATCAGCTCGCGCGTCGAGCCCACGTAGGCGGTCGACGTCAGGATGATCACCTGCCCGCGGCGGGCGTGCCGGCACACGGTGCGCGCCGCCGCCGCGAGCGCTCGCAGGTCGGGGACGTGGTGGTCGTCGATCGGCGTCGGCACGCACACGATGACGGCGTCGGCCGCAGCGATTGCGTCCGGGGAGCGCGTGAGCGCGAACCGGTCCGGGTCGGCGATCGCCCGGCCGAGGCGCTCGTGGTCGGATGCCGTGAGATCGACGATCCCGCGCCGGATGCTGCGAATGCGTGCGGCCGAGATGTCGACCCCGACGACGGCCGTCCCCGCCTGGTGGAGCGAGAGCGCCGTCGGCAGGCCGACGTAGCCGAGCCCGACGATGGCGACCGTCCCCACCGAGGTGGGTCCGGTCGTGCGGGCATGGGCGAGCGCCGCCCCGTGGTGAGCAGTCATCGAGAAACCCTCCGTTCGCGCACGGCGGCGCACACCCCGTGCCCGTCCGCCTCGCGCAGTTGTCGGCTGTCAGTCCGGAAGCGCCGCTCTGAGTCCCCCGCAGCGTTCCTTGCGAGCAGGAAAGCGCAGCCAGGAGAACGTGTCAAGCGTTCTCACCACCGTTTCACCCCGGCGTATCCGAAACCGCCCTGCGCGCGAACGGGTGGACTAGGTGGCCTGCTGGGAGAGCGGGCGCACGACCTCGTCGATGGCGCCGAGCCGTTCGATGAGGATGGCGAGCAGGTCGGTGTCGATCATCCAGCTCCCGGCGTGCGGGACGAGATGGAACGTGATGTGGTGCTGCTCGCCGCGCCGGATCGCCGCCAGGTCGGGTTCCGGTTCGTCGGCGCCGCCGACCCTCGCGGAGGTGATAACGAAGGCGAAGGATCGACCGCCCTCGCCGGTCGGCGCGGCGTGGTGGATGGAGACGCGCATCTCGGCGGTGCCGTCGTCGTTGAACCTGGGGTAGCCGCCGGAGGTTCCATGTCCGGAGAAGGGGCGCAGCATGGTGTGCAGACAGAGCAGCTGCTGGTAGCGCTCGCGCCCGCCCCAGGCGTCGACGATCCGCGGCGTGAAGGCGTCGCCCGGCTCGGGGGCGCCGGCGGTGCGGTCAAGCCCGTCCATCAAGCCCGCCACCACCTCTCGGACTCGAGATCTGCGTGCCCGATCTGCCGGCGCGAGCGGTGGCTGCCTCGCCGGCCAGCTCCCCCCATGCTCCGCAAGGCGCCGCCCGATCCGTTCCCGGTGCCGGCGGCGAGCGTCGTCCACGTGCGGAGCGAGGTCGGTGATGCGGACGAGCGCGATCTCGCCCGGCTCGTACCCTTGCGCGACGACGGTGATCGTGGTGTGCCCGACCCGGCTGAGCGCCGCCCAGCGATCACCGTGCCGGGTGGTTGAGAACTCGACGCCCGTGCCGTCCACCGGGATCGTCACTCGCCGCCAGCTCGCGGCGAGGACCTCCGCCTGGATCCGGTTGCGCCGCTCATGCTCCTCCGCGAAGAACGCCTCGACGGCTTCTGCGGAGTGGCCGGCCGGGCATTCGCCGTGCGGCACGAGCTTGTCGGCCGCGCGCAGGCGCGCCAGTTCGAGGTCGGCCTCACGCGACGAGGTGACCGTGAGCCACCGAGCCCCCTCCGGGTCGCCGAACGTGAGCCCGAACGAGGACGGCGCACCTCCTCGGCCGGAGCCGAGCCCACTCGGCGCGCCCAGCTCGCCGGGCAACCCGTACACCGTGAACCGCAGCGACCCGGCCTGCTCGACGAGCCCCGCCTGACCGGGGAGCTCGCCCGGGTACCCGTCGAGGTCGTCATCGAGGTCGACCCCCCGCTCCTGCGACTCTTCGACATCCCCCAGCACGAGCGCGGCGATCTCCCGCTCGGCGGTCGAGCCCACCCACACGTCCGCGCCCAGCCGTACCCACCGCTCTGCCTCGCCGTCCCCGAAGCGGATGCAGACCCGCGCCTGACCCCCGGCTCTTGACACCGTTGCCCGCACGTCCACCGGCCATTCCTGCCACCCCTCGACCACATCCGCCACGGGCGCCTGGGGATCAACGGCGACCGCATCGCCCTCCTCCGCGTCGTGCACATCGAGCAGCTCGAACGCGCCACCATGACCGACCGAAAGCCAGGCGTTGCCCCGCGCGGACTCGTGGTGCGCCCCCTCCTGCCCGGAGAGATCTCCGTCCTCAATCCAACCTTCGGGCTCGAGCTCGACGTGCAGGTACCGGCTCGCCTGCATCGATGCCGCATACCGATCGGCGGGAAGCCGAAGCGACACCCGCTCCTTCACCGGCAAGCGCGCCGTGCACACGAGCCTCGACAGCTCGTCCTGCGCTGACAGCCCGACCCATACGGCGTCCGCCTCCAGCTGAAACCAGCGCACCGGAGTCTCGGGCGAGAACGCGAGCTCATACCGCGCCATCGCCCCGTCGCGCTGCATCCGCGCCGACGCCGGAGTCGGCCAGCGCATGCGCGCAGGCATGCCGGCGGGCATCGCCTCGACCCGTTCGACGGCAGGCATCTCGACGGCCCCTGCGACGCAGCCATGCGACCCGACGTCGCGCACCTCGTTGTCACCCGTCGTCAGCACCCAGCCGACGCCCAACAACCAATGCCGGAACTGCCCCGACTCGCCGTCCACCCACCCACGCAACTCGAACCCGTCCGCATGCGCCTGCACCCGGTACTCCAGCTCCGGGCTGAAAGCGAGCTCGACCTCGACCAGCGGCTCCGTCACGGCCGGCTCAGCGTAGCGACATCTCGAGGCCGTCGGCCGCGCCATCGAAACTAGAGCATGTTCTGCCGATAACAACATCGTGGACCCCCTTTCGCAGTTTCTGCGCGGCCGGACGCGGCGCGCGCTTCTTCTCCTGCTGCCGGTCGCGGCGGCCGTCGCGGCGCTCCTCAGCACTGCGACCCTCGGCGTCACCGCGGGCGAGGCGGGCGTCCTCGTCGCCGTCGCCGCGGGGCTCTGGCTGTGGCTCGGGACCGTGCGGACGCGGGTCGAGGAGAGCCGGCTCCTCGCGTTGACCGACGACCTGACGGGCCTCGGCAACCGGCGCCGCCTCCTCGGCGATCTCGGGTGCGCGATCGGCGAGGGCACGGACCACTCTCCGTCGGCCCTGGCGATGTTCGACCTGGACGGCTTCAAGGCCTACAACGACACCCACGGCCATCCGGCCGGCGACGCGCTCCTCGCACAGCTCGGAGCGCGACTCGACGCGACCTTCGCCGGCTCGGGTGCCGCATACCGGCTCGGCGGCGACGAGTTCTGCGTCCTGCTCCACGGCTCGCCCGCGGAGCTCGAGGAGGCGCTGACCCGGGCGCTCGAGGCGCTCACCGACGAGGACGCCGACGTCCGCCCGTCGTACGGCTTCGCGCTCCTGCCGCGCGAGGCGCGCGACCCGTCGTCGGCGCTCCGGATCGTCGACCAGCGCATGTACGCGCAGAAGGACGGCCGGCGGGCGTCGACCAAGCGCCAGGCCCGCGACCTCCTGCTCGCCGTGCTCGACCAGCACGCGCCCGACCTGAGGGCGCACTCGGACTGGGTGTCGGATCTGGCCCGCTCGGTGGGGCACCGGCTCGGGCTGAGCCGTGAGCGGATCGAGGACGTCGTGCTCGCGGCCGAGCTGCACGACATCGGAAAGGCCGTGATACCGCGGGGCATCCTCGAGAAGTCCGGCCCGCTCGACAAGGCCGAATGGGAGATCATGCGGCGGCACACCGCGGTCGGCGAGGACATCCTCGCTGCGGCGCCGGTGCTGCGAGGCGTGGCGGGGCTCGTGCGCTCGACCCACGAGCGGATGGACGGGGCCGGGTATCCCGACGGCCTCGCCGGCGAGGACATCCCGCTCGAGTCGCGCATCGTCGCGGTCTGCGATGCGTTCGATGCGATGACCAGCGACCGCGCCTACCGGCCGGCGATGTCACGCCAGTCGGCGCTGGCCGAGCTCGAGGCCGGGGCCGGAACGCAGTTCGATCCGGCCGTAGTGGCCGCCGCCCGCGCCGCGCTGGAGCATCCCTCGACGCGGCGGCGGACCTCCGCGCCGATGGCGACCAGGCGCGCCCCCGACCTCTCGCCCGTGGCGCGGATCCAGGGCCTCGTCGACATCATCCGCCTCGTCCGGATGCGCGACGAGCCCGACCGGCTCCTCGACGAGATCGCCGGCACCGTCGGCATCGCGCTCGGGTTCGGCACCGTCGTCATCAATCTCTACCGGCCCGAGTGGGACGACTTCGTCGTCTGCAGCGTCCACGGAAACGACGAGGCGCGCGAGACGCTGCTCGGGTCGACGTATCCGCGCGAGTGGTTCGACCCGATCATGGACACGCAGTTCCTGCGCCGGGGCGCGTACGTCATCGAGCAGGGCACGTTCGACTGGGAGTCGCACCTGGGCGACCGGTACGTGCCGAGCTCGCCCGAGAGCACGATCCCCGGCGCCTGGCAGCCGCAGGACGAGCTGTTCGTGCCGTTCCACCACTCCGACGGGCACATCCTCGGAGTCTTCTCGGTCGGCGACCCCGCATCGGGCCTGCGCCCCTCCGACGAGGAGCTCGACGTCCTCGTGGCCGCGGCCTCACAGGCGGCCGTGCTGGTCGAGGCCGCCCAGTCGGCCGCGAACTGGGCCCGGTCGCAGACCGCGCTCACCCAGCTCCTCTCGGTCTCGTCGCGCCTGCTCGAGTCGGGCTCGGTCGTCGACGTGCTCTCGGTGGTCTGCAGTGCCATCCAGTCCGCGCTCGGGTTCGACAAGGTCGTGATCCAGCTGCGTGACGACGCCTCCGGCGACTACCCGTCGGTCGCCGGGATTGGCTGGTCGGCCGGCGACGCCGTCCTCGAGACGCCGACGACGGCCGCCGACCTCGACCGGCTGCTCGACCCGGAGTTCGAGATCGAGGGCTGTTACCTCCTGCCGTACGAGGAGGGCGCTGCCCGCTGCTCGGCGGCCTCGGTCTCCTACAGCTCGCAGCTGAACGGCTCAGGCCCGAACGCGTGGAACCGCCACTGGCTGCTCGTGCCGCTGCGTCAGACGGACGGACGGCTGGTGGGCGTGATCTGGGTCGACGACCCGCGCGACCGGCTGCTCCCCATCCCGCGCCGCCTCCAGGCGCTCCGGCTGTTCGCCAACCAGACGACGGCCGCGCTCGCAACGGCGCGCATGCTCGAGACGCTCAGCGAGCTCGAGGGGCGCGATGGCGGCGAGCTGAGGCGCGCGGCCTGACTCGAGCGCCGGCGCGCCTCGCCCGGGCGCAGCGTCGTTCAGCGTCCCGCGCCGGCGTACGGAGGATCGGGCCGCCCGGCGAAGGTCGACGACATCGGCATCAGCCTGATCGAGTCTGTCGACGTCTCTTCGATGTCCAGGTCGGGCGGCGTGACCGTGCGGGTCTCGCTGGGCATCGAGGAAGGCGAGGTGAAGGCTGGGATCGACATGGCGGGGAGCGTCGCGTGTGGTGGCAGCGCCCACATCGGCGTCCGCACGGAACCGGCGTTCGTGGAGGCCCGCAGACGTCGGTGCGGGAAACCGCGGAGTGCGCCTGCCCCCCCGCCGCACGGCCTGAGAATCAGTATCGAGCCGAACGCAGGATGCGGGGAGCCACCGATGCGACGGTCACGCATCCCTGCCATGGTGAAGGCGTCTCAATTTCGATTGGAGGCGATCGTCATGGCGACCTATGTCCACTCAAGGTCGGCACTCGTTCCGCATGTGGTTCGGCATGGAGCGTGGTTCGTCCTCGGCTCGGCGGTGGCCTTCGGCATCCCGTACGTCGGCGTCTCGCTCCTGGATCTGCAGCACGATCTCTACTACGGGGCCTACTTCGCGATCACGCTTGCGATGCTGGCCGCCTACGTCCGGTCGGAGCACGTCGACATCCGCGCACTCTTCACGCGAAACTGGATCTGGAGCCTGGCCGTCGGAGTGCCCGTCGCGGCCTTCGTCGTGTGGAACGTCTTCCGCACCGACGATGCGACGGCGCGCCCGCACGGGGCGTACTTCGCGTTCGAGATCCTCTGGCGCGGCGTCGGGTACGGCGCAATCGACGCGCTGCTGCTGACAGCCTTCCCGTGCGTCGTGGCCTACAGCATGCTCCACGGACACATCCGCGGCATCCTCGGCCGAGCGCGCTCTATCGCGATCGCGCTCCCGATGATCCTGGTGATCACGGCGACCTACCACCTCGGATACCCGCAGTACAGGCAGGATGGCGTCGCGAAGCCGGAGATCGGCAACACGCTCATCTCGATCCCGATGCTGGCGACGGCGAACCCGATTGGCTCGATCGGCGCACATGTCTCGATGCACGTCACGGCCGTGACGCACTCGTACGAGACAACCATCTTCCTGCCGCCGCAGACCGACAGCTGAGACCATCGATGACAATCCGCTGGTGGTAGGCTCGGCCCATGCTCGGGAGGTTTGGGCGATGGCTCGACACCGGGCGACGGCTGGAGCTGGCGTGGCTCGCGTTCGCGGTCGCCAACCTGGCCGCGATGGTGTGGATGATCGCGGCGCGGGCGTTCGAGGGCTGGGAGACGGTCCCGTTCCACTTCATCTACGTCTCCTTCACGTTGCTCTACGGCTTCCGCGCGTGGCGCCTGCGCGGGACGCTGATCGGGCTCGCGTTCGTCATCGTGTCGACCGGCGTCCTCACGCTCTGGGCGACCGTCGTCGGGTGGGAGGCCGTGCCGGAGGTCACGGAGATCCCGCTCATGGCGCTCATGTTCGCGGCGATGGTCTTTCACGTCCGCCGGCGGCAGCAGGCGACCGCAGTCGCCGAGGCGCTCGCCGCGGCGCGGGCGGCCGATCTCGAGCGCCAGCGCGTGTTCGTCTCGGACGCCTCGCACGAGCTCCTGACTCCGATCACGATCGCACGCGGGCACGTGGACCTGATGCGCCGTACCCGCCGCCCCGAGCCGGCCGACCTCGCCGAGGCGTACGAGGTCGTGACCGGTGAGCTCGACCGGATGGCGCGCCTCATCAACCGCCTGCTCGTGATCGAGCGGGCGGCGTCGCTCGGTCCAGGCGACCGGGAGCCGGTCGACGTGCGCGCGATGCTCACTGAGCTCCACCAGCGCTGGCAGGGCACCGCCGACCGCGACTGGCGGCTCGGGCCGCTCGCCGGCGGCCGCATCACCGCCGACGCCGACCAGCTCATGCTCGCCCTCGACGCGCTCGTCGAGAACGCCGTCCAGCACACCGATCCCGGCGACGAGATCTCCGTGTCGAGCCGGGCCCTCGGCGATCGGCTCGAGATCCGCGTGCGGGACGGCGGCACCGGGATTCCGCCTGCCGCGCTCCAGCGCATCTTCGACCGCTTCTACCGGATCGACCGGTCGCGCAACCGGCGGCTGGGCGGGTCGGGGCTTGGCCTCTCCATCGTCCGCGCGGTGGCCCAGGCCCACGGCGGCGGCGTCCGCGCGCACACGTCGGCAGGCGGCGGTGCCGAGTTCCTCGTCACGCTGCCCGGGCTGCGGTCAGCAGAGGCTGAGCCGGTAGCCGCCGCCACGGACCGTCTCGATGGCGATGTCGGCCTCCAGCTTGCGCCGCAGCCGGCCAACGGTGACGTCCACGACGTTCGACCGGGGGTCGAACTGGTAGTCCCAGACGGCGCTCAGGATCCGCTCCCGTGACACCGGCTCGTCCGGCGTCCGCAGGAGATACTCGAGCAGCTCGAACTCCCGCCCCGAGAGGTGCACGCGCCTGCCGTCGCGCAGGCTGAGCACACGGCTGCGGGGATCCATCTGCGGCAGCCGGTCGCCGTTGTCTTCGTGGCCGGCAGCTCCGGCGGCGACTCGCGGAGCCGCGCCTTCACGCGGGCCAGGAGCTCGTCCAGGGCGAAGGGCTTCGCCAGGTAGTCGCTCGCGCCCGCATTCAGCGCCCGCACCTTGGTATCTGTCGCCGTGCGGGCCGAGAGCACGAGCACGGGCAGGCGCGGGTGCAGGCGCAGCGCCTGCTCCAGCACCCAGAAGCCGTCACGGTCCGGGAGCATCAGGTCGAGGATGAGGAGATCCCACTCCTGCGCCGTCAGGCGGGCGACCGCGACATCACCGTCGCCCGCCACGGTCGTGTGGTAGCCCTCGGCCTGAAGGCCCCGGGCGATGAAGCGGGCGATCAGCGGCTCGTCCTCGGCAAGGAGGATTCGCATCCCGCCTGAACTATCCCAGATTCCGGCCGCCGTCCGGCGCTGGGCGATGACAGATCGATGACATCTGGCGCCGCGGACTCCACACCGCGGCTCGGCGGGGGTAGCTTCCGCGGCCAAGGAGGGACCGATGAGCCGAACCGCCCGGATCGCCACGATCCTCGTCGCCACCGTAGCCGCGCTCGCGCTCGTGGGCGCCTACGTCTCGACCTTCCTGCTCGCCGGGCCACCCACCGTGGCCGCCGCGACCTCGCCGGCAGCTGCCAGCATCACGCTCCAGACCGTTGCGGCGGTCGGATACGGGCCGCACCCCAACTGGGTCTCGTACTTCGTGAAGGACACGAACGGCGAGTGGAAGCACAGCACCGTGTTCCAGCTTCCCGCGCACGCGCTCGTCCACGTGACCATCGAGAACTACGACGGCGCGAGCGGCCTGCGTAACCCGTTCTTCGGGCTCCCGAGGGGGATCAGCGGGCCGATGAGGGTCAACGGCCGGCCGCTCCGCGTGCTCGACCCGAGCCTGGCCTCGCACACGTTCGCGATCCCCGACCTCGGCGTGAGCGTGCCCATCGAGGGCGTCGCCGGCGACGCGGGGAACCCCTGCGAGGTCGCACCCTGCACAACCGACTTCAATCACAAGACCATCACGTTCACGTTCCGCACCGGAGCGTCCGGCACCTACCGCTGGCAGTGCTTCGTGCCGTGCGCCGCCGGCTGGCAGTACGGCTTCGGCGGGCCGATGCAGACGTTCGGGTACATGGACGGGTTCATCAAGGTCGTATAGATGGCTGCGACCTCGACCTCTGACCCCGGGCGCGACCACCTGCGCCGGATCGCCGTCATCTGGGCGGTCGCGAGCATCGTCGGCGTGATCCTGGTCGTCTTCCTGCTCGGCCCGCACATGCCGCCCGGGCGGGACACGGCCGAGGCGTCCGACCAGACCACCGCGAACATCATCCTCTCGGCGATCTGCACGCCGATCCTGCTCGCGATCTGGGTGTACTTCGTCTACGCGATCGCCGTGTTCCGCCGCCGCCCCGCCGACGCCGGTGACGGCCCGCCCGACCACGGCTCGTCGCGGGTGCAGCTGATCTGGCTCGCCGTCACCGGGGCGGTGGTGCTGTTCCTCGCGATCTGGGGGAGCGTCGCCCTGCTCTCGACTGCCGAGGGGGCCGGCGGCGGCCAGGGCCCGAGCCCGCTCGTCACCCCATCGGGCCCGAAGGTGCAGGTGCAGGTGATCGGCCAGCAGTGGCAGTTCACGTACCGCTATCCGCAGTACGGCGGCTTCGCGACCGCGCAGCTGGTGCTCCCGGAGTCGAGCACGATCGAGTTCCACGTGACGTCGCTCGACGTCACCCACTCCTTCTGGGCCTACCAGCTCGGAGTCAAGGCCGACGCCGTCCCCGGCGCCGACAACATCGCGTTCGTCCGCACCAAGGGGCCGGCGAGCTTCGACATCCGCTGCGCCGAGCTGTGCGGCCTCTGGCACGGCCACATGTTCGCGACAGGGCACGTCGTCTCGAAGCAGGCATTCCGCACGTGGGTGGCCACCATGCGGCGGGTGGACCTACCCGTCCAGCGGTACATGGGGCCGTACCAGCGCGTGTACGTCCCCGACCCGACCGCGAGGGCTGGATGATGGCCCGCCGCCTTCTCTCGTACAACCTCCTGGCGGCGATCGTGCTGTTCGTCGTCGGCTACGCGGTCGGAGTCTGGATCGGCGACCGCGTCGTCTCGTTCGGCTACGTCGAGGACACCGGCCAGAACAACGTGGCGCTCGTCTTCGGATACGCCGGTGCGGTGATCGGCTGGCTCGTCGGGCTCGGGTTCCACGTCTACCCGATCCGGCGCATGCTCGGCCACGCGCCCAGCCTGCGCGAGCGCGAGACCGGCGGCTCGGGCCGCTACTGGCGGATGTGCACAGACCACAAGGTTGTCGGCCTCCAGTACCTGGTCGCCATCCTCGTCTTCTTCTTCATCGGCGGCCTGAACGCCATGCTGATCCGGACGGAGCTCCTCCGCCCGTCGCCGCCCGTCTTCAACCCGGGTGCCTACCTGACCCTGGTCGGCCTGCACGGCACGATGATGCTCATGATGATGTCGGCGGCGATCCTGGGGCCGTTCGGCAACTACTTCGTCCCGCTCATGATCGGCGCCCAGCGGATGGCCTTCCCCCGCATCGAGGCGCTCACGTTCTGGCTCACGCCGCCGGCCGGGATCATCCTGATGACGGCGATCTTCTACGGCGGCTTCCCGACCGGCTGGACCGGGTACGCGCCACTCTCCACTCAGGGGATGGAGGGGAGCATCTCGTACGCCGTTGCGTTCACCCTGATCGGCCTCTCGATGGTGCTCACCGGCATCAACATGATCGCGACCGTCCTCACCCAGCGCGCGCCCGGAATGACCTGGACGCGCCTACCGATCTTCGTGTGGGGCGTCCTCTCGACCTCCGTGCTCATGGTGCTCGGGGCGCCGATGCTCGTCACGGCCCTCATGATGCTCGTGATGGACCGCACGCTGACGACCTCGTTCTTCAGCGCGCCGCTCGGCGGCAGCCCGTACCTGTTCGAGAACATGTTCTGGTTCTTCGGCCACCCGGAGGTCTACATCCTCGCTCTGCCCGGGATGGCCGTCGTCCTCGAGCTGCTGCCGGTCTTCTGCCGGAAGCCCCTCTGGGGATACAACCTGGCCGTCGCCGGCATGCTCGGAGTGACGCTCCTGTCCTTCGTCGTCTGGCAGCATCACCTGTTCGTCAGCGGCATGAACGCCGGCCTGCGGCCGTTCTACATGCTCACCACGGAACTGATCTCGCTCCCCACGGGGTTCATCTTCCTGATAGGAATGGGCACGCTCTGGCGGGCGCGCATGCAGTTCACCGTGCCCATGCTGTTCGCGCTCGCGTGGTTCTTCAACTTCCTGATCGGCGGGCTCTCCGGCATCTACCTGTCGGACGTCCCCTCCGACGTCTCGACCCACGGGAGCTACGTCGTGATGGCCCACTTCCACTACACGATCATGGGCGGGCTCGTATTCGCGTTCTTCGCCGCCATCTACTACTGGCTGCCGAAGATGACCGGTCTCGAGCTGAACGAGCGGCTGGCGAGGGTGCACTTCTGGGGGATGTTCATCTTCTTCAACTCGACCTTCCTGCCGCTGTTCGCGCTCGGCGCGATGGGCATGCCGCGGCGCGTCGTGACGTACGCCCACCACCTCCAGCCGTTGAACGACTTCGTCTCGGTCTCGGCGTTCCTGCTCGGCGCGTCGATGCTGGTCTTCCTCGTAAACATCGTGTACTCGCTCGTGCTCGCCCGCGTACCCGCGGCCGCCAACCCGTGGCGGTCGCGCGCGCTCGAGTGGCAGCTCCCGACGCCCGTGCCGGTGATGAACTTCGAGCGGATCCCGGTGATCACCGGCGGGCCCTACGACTACGGCGACCCGGCGGCGCCGCCGGTCGCCGACCTGGGCGGCGCCGCAGCCCTGGCGGCGGGAGATTGAGTCCAATGAGCGACCACGCCGAGGCCGGATACCGCGAGCCGCCCGACCTGGTGGGGCGGAACCTGTGGGCAGGAGTGCGCCTGTGGGTGGGTGCCGACGCGTTCTTCTTCCTCGGGTTCGTGTTCGCGTTCTTCTACCTGCGGGCGCTCGACTCGAACGGCATGTTTCGCGACCCGCACGACCACCAGTCGACGGCGGTCGGCACGGCCGTCCTCGCGGCGACCGTGGGGTGCGCGGTCATGGTCCGCTACGGCGTCGCCCGGCTGCGGTCGGGCGACGGCACCGGCTGGAGGCGCGCGGCGGCGATCGCGCTCGTCCTCGCGGTCGCGGCCGTCGTCCTCCAGATCGTCCAGTTCGGCCAGTTCGGACTCGATCGCCTGGTCTATCAGGGCTACGGGAGCATCTTCCTCGGGTGGACGATCGCGTACGTGATCCACCTGGTCGGCGCCGGCGCCTGGCTCGAGGCGCTCTTCGCCCAGTCGGTTCGCGAGCGCGGCCTCCCCGCCGCCGGCGCGACCGTCCTGCCGTCGGCGGAGGCCTGCGTCGTCTTCTGGGAGTTCATGGCGGTCGTGGGAGCGATCATGTACGTGCTCCTCTACCTCGTGTGACCCTGTGACAGCGCTGCTCTCGCCGCCGGTGCTGGGAGTCGCCGCCGCCGCGGCGCTCTACTGGCGCGGATCGCGCCGGAGGCTGCGGGCGGTCGACTCACGCCGGCGCCATCTGCGGCGCTGGCGCACCGCAGCGTTCGTAGGCGCGCTCGCAACCGTCCTCGTCGCGCTGACCGGACCGATCGACCGCCTCGCCGACGACCTCTTCTGGGTGCACATGCTCCAGCACGTCCTGCTCGTGATGGTGGTCGCGCCGCTCCTCGTGCTGGCAGCGCCATGGCATGAGCTCTGGCGGCCGCTTCCGCTTCGGCTCCGCCGCGGGGTGGCAAAGCCGGTTGCGCGCCGCCGCTGGGCTGCGCCGCTTCGCCGCGCGGGCGCGAGCCTCGCCCGTCCGATCCCGGCCTGGATCGCGTTCAACGCCAACCTGCTCGTGTGGCACTGGCCGCGGCTCTATGACCTCGCGCTCCGCGACGAGTGGGTGCACGACCTCGAGCACGTGCTGTTCCTCGCGACGGCCGTCCTCTTCTGGGCACAGGTCTGGGATTCGCCACCGCTGCGCGCGCGACTGAGCCCGTTCGGTCGGGTCGCCTACGTCACGGCGGCCACGGTGCCGTCGTGGCTCCTGGCGGTGATCCTCGCGCTGGCCTCGACGCCGCTCTATCCCGCCTACGCGGGCGATGCCGGCCGGCCGTGGGGCATGTCCGCGCTCACCGACCAGCAGCTCGCCGCCGGGATGATGTGGGGCCCGGGCGCGATCCCGTTCTCGGTCGCCGTCTTCGTGGGGATCTATCGGTGGCTTCAGACGGAGGGCCAGGTGGCTGCGCCGCGGCGCGCTCGCCTCGCGGGGAGGAGGTGATGCCGATGCTCGCCGTCTCGAGCGACGTCACCGCGGGCGCCTGGATGACACTGGTCATCCCGGTCGCGCTCGTGGTCGTCATGATCGTGTGGGGATGGATGCTGCGCGGGCGAGCGGAATGAGGACGCTCGCCGGTGCGATCGCCGCGGTCGCCGTGACTGTGGCGCTCACGGTCGGGTTCGTCGCCAACCAGTCGCCGGCCTCCGGCGGTTCCCCGGTCCGACTGCACGGCGACGCCGTCTGGGCGGCAGGCGCCCGGCCCGCCCCCCGATGCGGCTCCGTGACCAGCGCGGGCAGCTCGTGTCGCTCGCCGACCTTCGGGGCAGGGTGCTCCTCGTCACATTCATGGACTCCCACTGCACGACGGAGTGTCCGGTCGAGGGACACCAGCTGGCCGCGGTGCAGCGCACGTTCCCGGCCCGGAGCCGGCCCGAGATCGTGGTGGTGAGCGTGAACCCGGCCGACACGCCGCGAAGCGTTCGCCGCTTCGCCCGCCTGCGTGGCTGGCATGGCGCGATGGCGCTGGCTCATGGGATCATCCGCTGAGCTGGGCAGAGTCTGGAGCGCCTACGGGATCGAGGTGGATCCGACGTCGCACGACATCATCCATTCGGCCGCGCTCTACATCGTCGACCGGCGCGGTGATGAGCGGTCCGGCTACGTGGCGCCCTTCCTGCCCAAGCTCGTGACGGCCGACGTGCGAGCGCTGGAGCGGTCCGATGCCTGAGCGCACCCCTCCCGGGCCGTGGCTTCGGCTGACGGCGGTCTCGGCCGTGGCGGCCTCGGCGCTCGTCGTGGCGAGCGGCGCGCTCGGGCTCGGGATCGCCCATCCCACGCTGGCGCTCGTGGCGCTGCCGCCGATCGTCGCCCTCGCGACGGCCGCGTACACCGCCCACCCGCACCTGCGGACGTGGTGGACGGCGGCGCTGGGATTGATGCTCGCCGAGGTCGCGTCCGGCGCGGTCGTCGCGCTCGCCGGCGGCGCGGCAGCGCACGCGGCCGCACGTGGCGCTCGCGCTCGCCGCCCTGGCGGCGACGGCTGCGGCGGCAGGCGCGACGATGCGCACACGGCCTGTGGCGGCTGCGCCCTGGCGCGACTACGTCACGCTCACGAAGCCGCGCATCATGAGCCTGCTTCTCCTGACCGGAGCGTGCGGGATGGTCGTCGGCGCCGGCGGGGCGCCGCCGGCGGGCCGGTTCGTGGCCGCCATGACCGGCCTGGCGCTCGCGTGCGGCGGCGCCAGCGCGCTCAATCACCTGATCGACCGCGACCTCGACCGGGCGATGTCCCGCACCGACCGCCGACCCGTGGCAGCCGGCAGGGTGGCGCCGTCACGGGCGCTCGAGTTCGGGCTCGCGCTCTCGGCGGCATCGTTCGTCCTCCTGTCCGCGGCCGTGAACCCGCTGACGGCGGTGCTGGCGCTGGCCGGGAACCTGTTCTACGTCGTCGTGTACACCCGCGTGCTCAAGCGCTCCACACCCCAGAACATCGTGATCGGCGGCGCTGCGGGAGCGGTCCCGCCGCTCGTGGGATGGGCGGCGGCGACCGGCAACCTGACCGTGCCGGCGCTCGCGCTCTTCGCGATCGTCTTCGTCTGGACGCCGCCGCACTTCTGGGCGCTCGCCATCCTGATCAAGCGCGACTACAAGGCCGCCGGTGTCCCCATGCTGCCGGTGGTCCGCGGCGATGCGGCGACGGCGCGCCGGATCCTCGGCTACACCCTCGTGCTCGTGCCGGTGACGCTTGCACCGGTCGCGGCGGGCACCCTCGGCCCGGCATACGCCGCCTCCGCACTCGTCCTCGGCGGCGTGCTTCGCGGCGCTCGCCTGGCGGCTCGTGCGCGAGACGACGCCGCGCCGGGCCGGGGTGCTGTTCCACTACTCGCTCGCCTACCTGGCGCTCCTCTACTGCGCCATGGCGGCGGACGTCCTGCTCTGAAGCTCGTCTATGCGGCCCGCTCGAGGTCGCGGGAGTCCGAGCGCGGAAGTGCGACCGCCTTGCGGCTGGGCTGCCCCAACCCGAACGCGACCAGTGCGCCCAGGCCAGCCCCCACCGCGGCCAGGGCGACGGCGGCAAGCGCCGTCGCGCCCGCGGACAGCTGGGTCATCCAGTAGAGCGTTGGGATGTTGAGCGCGATCGCTCCGGCGACCGCCGCCCGGTTCATGGTGATCATCGGCTGCTCCTTCGAGACGGAAGTTGTCTTTCATGGAGAGTCGACGCTGCACATCCGATCTCGGTGAGACGGCTGTGAGAGTTCCCTCAGAATCGCCCAGATCTACGGCGACGGCGACTCCGAGCGGTAGCGTGCGCCCATGGCGGCGACCACGGCGAGGACGATGCAGGAGCTGGTATTGGCCTGGTACAGCCAGCACGGGCGGCGGCTTCCCTGGCGGAAGACGCGCGACCCGTACGCCATCCTCGTCAGCGAGGTGATGCTCCAGCAGACGCAGGTCGCCCGCGTCGTCCCGCGGTACCTCGAGTGGCTCGAGCGCTGGCCGACGGTCGAGGCGCTGGCCGCGGCGACGCCGGCGGACGTGATCCAGGCGTGGAGCGGGCTCGGGTACAACCGCCGGGCGGTCAACCTGCACCGGTGCGCGCAGGCCGTCGTCGCTCGCGGCGGCTTCCCGCCCGAGCCGGCCGCGCTCGGGAAGCTGCCGGGGATCGGGCCGTACACGGCCGCCGCCGTCGCCTGCTTCGCCTTCGGCGCCCAGATCGCGGCGCCCGACACGAACGCGCTGCGCGTCCTCGAGCGGGCATTCCCCGGAATCGACGTGCCCGTCCCGGCGGGCCGCGCCTACGAGTGGAACCAGGCGCTCTTCGACCTCGGCCGCGAGGTGTGCATCGCGCGCACGCCGCGCTGCGGGGTCTGCCCGCTCGCGGCGGGGTGCCCGTCCCGCGGCCGCACGTACGCCCCGCTCAGGCGCCAGTCGCGCTTCGAGGGCTCGTTCCGGCAGCGGCGCGCGCGGCTGCTGCGCGCGATCGCGGCCGCCGGGCGGCTGCCCGAGAGCGAGGCCGACGCCGAGGCGCTCGTCTCACTCGTCCGCGACGGGCTGGCCGAGGTATCCGGCGGCGAGGCGCGGCTGCCCGGTCAGACGAGCCTGGCGACGAGCGCCGCGAGCCCCTCGAGCGAGGGCAGCTCCGCGTCGGGCGCATAGCCCTCGGGAAGCTCGCGCCCGGTGCGGTTGATCCAGACCGCCTTCATCCCGCACGCCTGGGCCCCGGCGACGTCGGTGTCGAGATCGTCGCCCACGTGCACCCACCGGTCCGGCCGGCCGCCCGACAGCTCCGCGGCGTGAAGGAACGGCGCCGCCGCGGGCTTCAGCTCGCCCACGCGCTCGGCGTGCACGACGAACGCGAACCGGCGGGCCACCTCGAGCTTCTCGACGGGGAAGTTGCCGTTCGTGATCGCCCCGAGCACGTGTCCGGCGCTCTCCAGCCGCTCCATCTCCGGCTCGACATCGGGGTGGAGCTCGACCGTGAAGACCCGCTCGGCCATCCAGACGTCGACCATCCAGCGCGGCAGCCCCTCCTCCACGACGCCGCGATCAACGAGGGCGCGGCGAAACGATTCCATCCGCAGCTCCTCATACGTCCCGGCGACGCCGGCGAGGGCGGCCCGGTACGAGTGCAGCACCTCCACGGTCAGCGTTCCGGCGAGCGCCGGGATGCGCTCCTCGAGCCGCTCGATGGTGCGCTGCAGCGCCCCGTCCATCATGGGCATGAACTCCCACAGCGTCTCGTCGAGATCGAACGAGACGACCGCCGGCGGGCTCAATCTCGCCTCCGAAGAAGCGCAACGGCATGGCATGCGGCGCCCTCGCCGCGGCCCGTGAACCCGAGCCCGTCGGTGGTCGTGGCGCGAACGGTGACCCGGCCGGGCTCGGCCCCGAGCGCCCCTGCGACCGCCGTCCGCATCCGCTCCCTGTGCGGAGCGATCCGCGGCTCCTCCAGGATCACGACCGCATCGAGGTTCACGAGCTCCCACCCCAGCGCGCGCACACGCTCCCAGGCCTCGCCCAGAAGCGCGAGGCTCGACGCCCCCTTGTAGGCCGGGTCGCCGGGCGGGAAGAGGTGGCCGATGTCCTCGAGACCGGCCGCCCCGAGGATCGCGTCGCACGCGGCGTGGCAGACGACGTCGGCGTCGGAGTGGCCGGCCAGGCCGCGATCGTGCTCGATCTCGACGCCGCCCAGCACCAGCTTCCGGCCCTCGGCGAAGGCGTGGGCGTCGACGCCGATCCCGACCCGTGTCTCGTCGCTCATACCGCTCCCCGGACGGCGGCCTCGGCGCGGGCCAGGTCGTCGGCATCGGTGATCTTCACGTTGGCCGCCTCGCCCTCGACGACCACCACGCGACCGCCCGTCCGCTCGACGAGCTGCGCGCAGTCGGTCGCGCCTGAGATGCCGTCAGGCGAGCCGGCGTAGGCCCGCCGCAGCGCCTGCGCCCGGAACGCCTGCGGCGTCTGGACGGCGCGGAGCTCCGACCGGTCGAGCGTCTCGGCGACCGAGCCGTCGTGCACCCGCTTCACCGTGTCGGAGACGGGGATCCCCGGGACGGCCCCGTCGGCCCCTTCCAGTCCCGCGAGCACCCGGTCGACGAGCTCCTCCGAGGCGAACGGCCGGGCCGCGTCGTGCACCAGAACTGCGGTCGCGGCGTCGGCGACCTCGCGAAGGCCGGCCGCCACCGACAGCGCCCGCGTCGGCCCGCCGGCGACGGACGCCGCCACCTTGCCCGCGGCGAGCTCGTCGGCGAGAAGGGCCGTCGGCTCCTCCCACCCCTCCGGCACGACGATGACGATCCGCTCGACGCGCGGGTGCCCCTCGAGCAGCTCGATCGCGTGCGCGAGGAGCGGCCGGTCGCCCAGCTTGACGAACGCCTTCGGGCGCTCATGGCCGAGGCGACGGCCGTCGCCGGCCGCGGCCACGACCGCCCACACCAGCTCGGCCGTCATTCGGCCGCGGCGTCGCCGATGCGGGTGAAGATCATCTTCCCCGAGGGCGACTGGAGCACGGACGTCACCTGCACGTCGACGGTGTCGCCGACCCGCCGCCGCCCGCCCTCGACGACGACCATCGTCCCGTCGTCGAGATAGCCGACGCCCTGGTCCGCCTCCTTGCCCTCGCGGATGAGGCGGATCTCGAGCCGCTCGCCCGGGAGCACCGCCGGCTTGAGCGCGTTCGCGAGCTCGTTCACGTTCAGGACGACGACGTCCTGGATCCGGGCCAGGCGGTTCAGGTTGTAGTCGGTCGTGAGGATGCGAAGGCCGCGCTGCTTCGCGAGCTTCAGGAGCTTCGCGTCGACGTCGGCGAGCTCCGGGAAGTCGATCTCCGGCGTCGCCACCGTGACCTCCGAGCGCAGGCCCTGCACGACCTCGAGCCCGCGCCGGCCGCGGGCCCGCTTGAGCGGGTCGCCTGAGTCGGCGACCTGCTGGAGCTCGCGGAGCACGAACTCCGGCACCACCAGCTCGCCACGCAGGAACCCGGTGCGGACGATGTCGGCGATCCGGCCGTCGATGATCGCGCTCGTGTCGACGAGCGTCTCGACACTGGCGTTCGACGACCCCGGCATGCTCGGGTCGACGATCTGGTGAACGCCCACGAGCCGCAGGATGCCGCGGTGCTTCTTGGCGGCCACGTAGGCGAAGAGGTACCCCACCACGAGGAACAGCGGCAGGATGACCCAGTTTCCGATGTACGGCAGGGTGTGCACCGGAAACCACAGAAGCGCCGAGACCAGGAGGCCCACGAGCAGGCCGATCGCGGCCACGGTGAGCTCTCCGGCACTCCGGGTCTGCGCAGCACGCTCGACCCTCTTGAATCCCCGTACCAGTCCCTGTCCGACCAGCCCGCCGATCATCCAGCCGACGGCGAAGGCCAGGAAGACGATGACTCCAAAGGCGGGGTAGGCGTATGAGGCCGAATATCGGTCAAGGAAGTCGGAAGACAACCCCGCCTGGATGGCACCGAGAACTCCCAAGAGGGACAAGACGATTCGGGTTGACACCACCATCGTCCGCTCCTTCCTCGGAACGTTCGTCTTTGCCCGGCCCTCCGGTTGGGCCTCGCGGCCTCCGGCGCCGGGGTGTGAAAAGTCTTGGCTACGCGCGGGCCCGGCGCGCCTCGCCGATCTCCTCGAGCACCTCCTCCAGGAACTCGCGCGCCTCGTCCTCGTCCATGTTCTTGGCGTACATGAGCTCGGACGCGAGGATGCGCTTGGCCTTCGAGAACATCTGCTTCTCGCCGGTCGACAACCCCTTCTCCTGGTCGCGCTGGGCGAGGTTCCGCACCACCTCGGCCATCTCGAAGATGTCGCCGGTCTTCATCTTGTCCCGGTTGTGCTTGAACCGCCGATTCCAGTTCTTGGGCATCTTCGTGCCGTCACCCTGGAGCACCTCGATCACCTGATCGACGGTCTCCTCCTGGATCACCTTGCGCAGACCGACACGGTCGGCGCTGTCCAGCGGGATCGTGACGGTCATGTCGTTGTGCAGGATCTTGATGGTCAGGTACTCGCGTTCCTGGTCACCCACCTGCCGGCTGTCTCTGCTCACGATCGTCCCGGCACCGTGGTGCGGGTAGACGACCTTCTCGCCAACTTTGTACAAGGTGTTGCTCGACCTCCTCGCCGGAATGCCCGGAGACCGCCTGCAAACACACTCCCCGGGAGGCGAAAATTCTATCAGACGGGGACGTCTGAGGCCGAAAGCATCAATCTATATTGTAGCACGTGCAAACAAACTACTTCAAAACGGCCGGTCGGCCGAAGAATATCTTACAAATTTAGGTAACGATCGACCAGATTCTGCTCCTGCAGGCGCCGCAGCCCCTCGCGGATCTCGCGGGCCCGCACCGCCCCCACGCCCTCGACCTCCTCGAGCTCGCCCTGTGACGCCCTGACGAACGACTCCAGGGTGCCGAAGTGGGCCACGACGTGGGCGACGACGCTCTCGGGCAGGCGCGGGACCTTCGACAGCACGCGGTACCCGCGCGGCGTGACGGCGTGGTCGACGGGCGAAATCGTGCGGGGATAGCCCAGAAGCTCGGCCAGCGACTCGATCTCGAGCAGCTGCGAGTCGGGGAGCGAGTGCAGGTCCTGGAGAGCGCGCTGAAAGCCGCCCGTGACCTCGTCGAGGCAGTAGTCGCGCACCATCGCGACCTCGTCGCCGGGTACCCACTCCGACATCTCGTCGAGCTGGATCTTGATCAGCCGGCCCTCGACTCCGAGCTCGACCACGTTGCGCTCGATCTCGGAGCGCATGCGCGACGTCATCTCGGCCCGCTGGAGCGCCACGAGGACGTCGTCGAGCATCGCCGCGCCCTGGAACTCGAGCGCCGTGAGCCGGGTCGACACCTGATCGAACCGGACGCGGTAGGTCTCGAGGGTCGTGACCGCCTGGTTCGTCTTGGCGAGCACGTCGGAGATCTCCTCGAGCTGGTAGCGGGCGTCGCTCACGTACAGCGTCACGACGTCGCGCTGCTGCGAGATCGAGACGACGAGCGCGCCCGTCTGCTTGGCGACGCGCTCGGCGGTGCGGTGGCGCGTGCCCGTCTCGGCCGACGGGATCGTCGGGTCGGGCATGAGCTGCACGTTGGCGTAGACGATCCGTGTCGCCAGCGCGTTCAGGATGATCGCGCCGTCCATCTTCGCCAGCTCGTAGAGCAGGTACGGCGAGAACGACTGGTCGAGCCGGATCCCGCCCGAGAACAGGAACGACAGCTCGGCCGGCTCGCCGATCACGATGAGCGCCCCCAGGTCGCCGCGGAGGATGTCGTTGATCCCCTGGCGCATGTTCGTGCCGGGCGCGATGCGACGCAGCGCCTCCAGCATCTTTGGGTCCGTGCGGACGTCGACTAGGGGCTCGCTCATGGCGGTCATGCGATCAGGCCAGTGCGAGCCCGATCGCCGCATCCAGGGTATCAGCGCAGCGAACCGTGAGAGAACCCGGGCCCGAGGTGCCGGCGGGTGCGACGACCTCGGTGACGCCCAGCTTGGCCGCCTCGGCGAGCCGCGGAGCGGTGTGGCCCACGGGGCGCAGGCGGCCGGTGAGCCCGATCTCGCCGAAGCACGCCAGTCGCTCGCCGGCTGGCCGGCCGCGGTGCGACGAGACGATCGCCAGGGCGACGGCGAGGTCGGCAGCCGGCTCGTCGACGCGCACGCCTCCGGCCACGTTCACGAACACGTCCGACGAGCCGAGCGCGATGCCGGCGTGTCGCCCGAGCACCGCGGCGATCATGCTGAGGCGGTTGCGGTCGAACCCCGTCGCCTGGCGGCGGGGCATCGCCAGGTCGGAGGGGGCCACGAGCGCCTGCACCTCGAGCAGGATCGGCCGGCTGCCCTCGATCGCCGGCAGGAGCACGGAACCGGGCCCGGCAACGCCGTCCTCGGCCAGCGCCGACGACGGATCGACGACCGGGACGAGGCCCGCCCCCGTCATCTCGAAGATCCCGATCTCGTCGGTGGAGCCGAAGCGGTTCTTCACGGCCCGCAGCACGCGCAGGTGCCGGTAGCGGTCGCCCTCGAACTGGAGCACGGCGTCGACCAGGTGCTCGAGCACGCGCGGGCCGGCGACGGTGCCGTCCTTGGTGACGTGGCCGACGAGGACGATGGCGACGCCGCGCGACTTTGCGAGCCGAAGCAGCCGGTCGGCGGCCTCGCGCACCTGCGCGACCGATCCCGCCCCCGACCCGACATCGGCCGTGTGGAGCGTCTGCACCGAGTCGATCACGCAGACGTCGGGGAGCTCCGCGGCGATCGTCTCGACGACCACCTCGAGGTCGGTCTCGGCGAGGATGCGGACGCCGTCGGCATCGCCCAGCCGCCCCGCACGCATCCGCACCTGTGCGGGCGACTCCTCGCCCGAGACGAGCAGCGTGCGCAGGCCGCGGGCGGAGGCCGCGGCGAGCGCCTGGAGCAGGAGCGAGCTCTTGCCGACGCCCGGCTCGCCACCGATCAGGACGAGCGATCCGGGAACGAGGCCCCCGCCGAGCACGCGGTCGAGCTCGTCGATCCCCGTCGGCATGCGCCGCCCCTCGGCGGTGTCGACATCGGCGAGCCGCACCACGGCCGCCGGCCGCGTACGGCCGTTTCGGGCTGCGGGCCGGGCGGCACCCTCCTGGAGCGTGTTCCACTCGCCGCAGCCGGGGCAGCGGCCGAGCCACTTGGGGGCATGGTGCCCGCAGGCGGTGCAGACGTATGCGACGAGGGTCCGGGTCACGGACGTTCCATTCTGGCAGTGACCGCGGATGGCGCCGCGATGGTTGATTCCCAATTCGCGTGATGTTCCAGCGGCAAGCCGACGGCTTGCCGCGGTCATGAGCGACCTGCTATCCAGCAGGTCGCTCATGGGCGAGAACCGAGCAGCGCAAGGACGCAGGACCTGTCAAGTCGGAACGGCTTGACAGGGTTCGGAAGGCGCCTGCGATGACGCAGGCGCCGCCGGGCGATATTGGTTGAAATATCGGCCCGACCGAGGACGCAGCGATGCGACGGTTCGCAGCCGCAGCCCCACCAGAGCCAAATCCCAGTCCACATCCGGACGTCCAGGCGCGCGGGAATTGGGAATCACCCATCTCAGGGCGCCCACGTTGCTAACGTCCAAAGCCTTATGACCCATCAGAGCAGCATCATCAGAGGCCGCTGGATCGCCGGGGCCGCGGTCATCGCGCTCCTCGCCGGTGCCTGCGGCGGTGGCGGCTCGAGCGGCGGCGGCTCCTCGGGCGGCGGTGGCGGCTCGGCCTCCGGCGGCCAGGTCGTCGAGATCGACGTCGCCGCGAGCGGCTTCGCCTACGCGGAGACCACAGCGACGGCAACGGCCGGCCACGTCGTGATCAAGTCGATGAACCCGCAGTCGACCGGCCACGACATCTCCCTCAAGGGGAACGGCGTCGACGAGAAGGGTGACATCGTCCAGGACGGCGGCGTCTCGACGATCGACATCGCCGACCTCAAGGCCGGGACGTACACGTTCTACTGCTCGGTGCCGGGGCACGAGGCCGCCGGCATGAAGGGCACGCTGACCGTCAGCTAGCCGGAGAACTCGTACGCGCCGATGTCGGGCGGACCCGTCCGCGCCGCGCCGTCGATGTCAAGCGGCGGCGCGAGCGCCGGGTCGGCCAGGTCGATCACGAGCGTCGAGCCGGCCGTCGGCCTCCCGCCGGGATCGAGCACCGGGTCGCCGACCACGTCGGTGACCCCGCAGGCGGTGCCGGCCCCGACGACGTTGTGCAGCGAGTCGCGGGCGAGGCCGCACACGAGCGCGGGGGCCATGAGCCACGCGAGCACGTTGTTCGCGATCACCGGGCGGTTGCTCGACAGCATGGTCGAGTAGTGGGGGCTGAGCACGATCGAGGACTCGGCGTGCCCTCCCTTGGGGGCCCCCGAGAGGATCGTGTTGTTCACGATCGTGACGTCGCGAGGGATCCGGGGGGTCGTCTTCGTCCCGACCAGGATCGCCACCCGCGGGACGATGCCCGGAGTGCGAGGGTCGTCCCGCAGGAAGAGGTTGTCGACGACGCGGACGTTGTCGTCGGCCGTCGCCAGGTTGAGCTGCGCCCCGCCCCCCTGGCTGACGCCGAAGATATTGCGGGTGACGAGCATGCCGTCGGCATTGAACAGCTCGATCAGATCCTGATGGCTGCACTTCACCCAGCCCGTCTTACACGCGAGCGCGCGGTCGAAGCGGTTGTCCTGGATCACGAGATCCGGGCCGGCCCTGCCGCCGATGAAGTCGCAGCCGCGGCAGTCGTGGAACCAGCTCGTCATGACGGTGAGATGCGACGCCCAGCGCGGCAGCAGGCACGTCGACCACTTCGGCGTGTGATCGCCGCAGTGCGAGAACTGGCTGTTTCGGACGACCACGTTGCGTGAGTAGTCGAGGCGGAGCCCGACCTTGTACCTCGTGCGCTTGGCCGTGAACGTGTCCCCGCGAAAGACGATCTCGCTCGAGCGCTTGGCGAGCACCTGGGCGTTGCCGCCGAGCGGGCGGACGACGAGGCTCTCGATGGTGACCGCGTGCGAGCGGACGATGCTGAGCGACTGCACGCGGGCCCCCGGCGCTCCCACGATGCTGAGCGGCCGCGCCGACCGCGGCCCGATCTCGAGCGGCTGGCGGTAATCGCCGGGCAGGAGCACGATCTTGCCGCCGCTTCGCTGGAAGTCGAGAACCGCGCGCTGAAACGCGCGTGCCGAGCTGACGTACCGCCTCGCGGCGAGCGCGGGGGGCGCGAGCACACTCGAGGCCGCGATGGCGGCCGCGAGCACGGCGAGGACGAGGCTGCGTCGCATACCAGGATGTGGCTTCGACGACGAGCGCGGACCACCTACCTGGACCGTGCACATGAGGGCCGCTCTCGCGAGCGGCCCTCATGGCGGAATCGGTTGCCGGCTCGGCCCTACTCGGTGGGCTCGGCCGGCGGCTCGGGCTCATCGCCCGACTCGTCGGTCTGTGCGTCGTCGGCGTCGGCCGGCGTCGGCACGAGATCCTCCGGCGGCGCGTCGGGCACCTCGACCGGCTCGATCATCTGGAGCGAGACCTCCTCGTCGCCGTCGATGTGGTCGACGAGCACGGTCGCTCCCGGCTCGAGCGAGCGCCCGAGCACATAGTCGGCCAGCGGATCCTCGATGTAGCGCTGGATCGCCCGCCGCAGCGGCCGCGCGCCCATCGTCGGGTCGTAGCCCTTCTCGACCATGAACTCCTTGGCCTTGTTCGTGAGCTCGATCGACACCTCGTGGATCTTCATCTGCTCGCGCAGACGCTTCATCAGGAGGTCGACGATCATCTGGATCTCGTCCTTCGTCAGCTTCTGGAAGACGATGATCTCGTCGATCCGGTTCAGGAGCTCGGGCCGGAAGACCTTCTTCACGTCGCCCATGATCCGGTTCTTCATGTCCTCGTACGAGACGCCCGTCTCGGACTCCTCGACGCTGAACCCGAGCTGCGTGTTCTTGGCGATCGACGATGCGCCGATGTTGGACGTCATGATGACGATCGTGTTCCGGAAGTCGACGTGCCGGCCCTGGGCGTCGGTCAGGCGACCCTCCTCGAGCATCTGCAGGAGGATGTTGAAGACGTCCGGGTGGGCCTTCTCGATCTCGTCGAGCAGGACGACCGAGTAGGGCTTGCGGCGCACGGCCTCGGTGAGCTGGCCGCCCTCGTCATAGCCGACGTAGCCCGGAGGCGAGCCGACCAGTCGCGACACCGCGTGCTTCTCCATGTACTCCGACATGTCGACCTGGAGCATGGCGTCCTCGTCGCCGAACAGGAACTCGGCGAGCGTCCGGGCCAGCTCGGTCTTCCCGACGCCCGAGGGGCCGAGGAAGATGAACGAGCCGGTCGGCCGCTTGGGATCCTTGATCCCGGCGCGGGCGCGGCGGATGGCCTTCGAGACCGCCTGGATGGCGACGTCCTGCCCGATCATCCGCTTGTGCAGCTCCTCCTCCATCCGGATGAGCCGCTGCGACTCGGCCTCGGTCAGCTTGAAGACCGGGATGCCCGTCCACATCGAGACGATGTCCGCGATCTCCTCCTCGCCGATCTGAGCCTGCTCGGACTCGCCGGACGACTTCCAGTTGTCCTCCATCTCGCGCTTCTTGAGCGAGAGCTTGCGCTCGGTGTCGCGCAGGTTCGCGGCCTTCTCGAACTCCTGGGCCTCGATCGCCGACTCCTTCTCCTTGCGCACCGTCTCGATCTCGTCGTCGAGCTCCTTGTGCACCGGCGGCGCGGTCATGAGCTTGATGCGCATGCGCGACGCGGCCTCGTCGATCAGGTCGATGGCCTTGTCGGGCAGATGCCGCTCCTGGATGTAGCGCGACGACAGCTCGGCGGCGGCCTGGAGGGCCTCGTCGGTGATGCCGACGCGGTGGTGGGCCTCGTAGCGGTCGCGGAGGCCGCGCAGGATCTGCACGGTGTCCTCGATCGACGGCTCGTCGACCTTGATCTGCTGGAAGCGGCGCTCGAGCGCCGAGTCGCGCTCGAGGTACTTGCGGTACTCGTCGAGCGTCGTGGCGCCGATCGTCTGGAGCTCACCGCGCGCCAGCGCCGGCTTCAGGATCGAGGCCGCGTCGATCGCGCCCTCGGCCGCGCCCGCGCCGACGAGGTTGTGGAGCTCGTCGATGAACAGGATGATGTCGCCCCGCTGGCCGATCTCCTTCATGACCTTCTTCAGCCGCTCCTCGAACTCACCGCGGTACTTCGAGCCCGCGACGAGGGCGGCCAGGTCGAGGGTGTAGATCTGCTTGTTCTTGAGCAGCTCGGGCACCTGGTTGGACGAGATCCGCTGGGCCAGGCCCTCGACGACGGCGGTCTTGCCGACGCCGGGCTCGCCGATCAGCACCGGGTTGTTCTTCGTGCGCCGCGAGAGGATCTGCATGACCCGCTCGATCTCGTTCATGCGGCCGACGACCGGGTCGAGCTTGCCCTCGGTGGCGAGCTTCGTCAGGTTGCGGCCGAACTGGTCGAGCAGCTTGGAGCTCTTCTGGCCCTTCTCGGTCGCGCCGGCGCCCGCACCCTGGCGGCGCCCGGGACCGGAGAGCATGCGGATGATCTCGTTTCGGATCCGCTCGGCGTCGGCGTCGAAGTCGAGCAGGATCCGGGCGGCAACGCCCTCGTTCTCGCGCACGAGACCGAGCAGGATGTGCTCGGTGCCGATGTAGTTGTGGCCCAGCGACAGGGCCTCGCGCAGCGCCAGCTCGAGCACCTTCTTCGCGCGCGGCGTGAACGGGATCTGGCCCGTCGTCACCTCGTCGCCCTGGCCGACGATGCGGGCGACCTGCGCGCGCACCTCTTCCACGGTGATGTCGAGGGTGTCGAGCACCCGGGCTGCGAGCCCCTCCTCCTCGCGCAAGAGGCCGAGCAGGATGTGCTCGGTGCCGATGTAGTTGTGCTTGAGGGTCCGCGCCTCGTCCTGCGCAAGCACGACGACCTGGCGGGCACGCTCCGTGAACCGTTCAAACATCTCCGTGCCCCCTTTCCGTGCAAGTCGATGAATTCATGATTTCCGAAAATGGCTCGACCCGGAACGTCAAGCGGCCGTCTTCGGTCGCCTTCGGTCCCGGTTGGGGAGTGAAGCCGGCTGGACTATAGCACCGGGCCCGATCACCCCAAATGTGGCGTGATGCCCACTCATCGGCCGCAGGTGGACCGTTCTTGAGCCTCTACTGCCGGGTGAACGGGAGCACGGTCGTGAGCCAGTCGATGAGCGCTGACGGGTTTCTCGTCTGGGTCAGGACCTCCCCGGGCCCGGTGAACTCGAACACGAGCCCCTCACCGCTCTTCATTGACGCCATCGTGCCCGCCACGCGGCGGGTCGACATCTGCACGGTGTCGTCGTAGGCGACCATGTGGCCCGAGTCGACGACCACCTTCTCGCCGGGGCCCAGAGTGATGGCGTCGAGCGCGCCGTAGCATGCGGCGACGACCTCGCCCTGGCCTGACGCGTGTACGAGGAAGCCGCCCTCGCCGCCCACCAGGTTCTGGAATCCGCCCCACTGGGTGTCGATCTCGACGCCGGCCTCGCAGACCAGGAACGAGCCGCGGGACATGTTGAGCGTCTTCCCGCCGCCCACGGTACGGACGACGGCGTCGCCCGGGAGGTTGGCAGCGCAATCGACCCACCCGCCCTGCGGCGGCGCCGTGTACGTCGTGATGAAGAGGGACTCGCCGCCGAGCACGCTTCGCTTGATCGACTTCATGAACCCGCCCTGCATCTTGGCCTCGACCGCGACGCCGTCCGACGTCGCCATCATCGCTCCGGACTCGGCGCGGACGGCCTCTCCCCCGGCCATGGTGCAGCGGACGACCGCGAACGACGGCGTGTGCCTGACCTGAACGTCCATGGGGCTCCTTCGGGTTGGGTGGCGGCAGGCTACACCGGCTGTCCGAACGGGTGGACATCGGCGCGGAAATGCGCAACTATCCGCGGCGTGCGCTACACGGTCGAGCACTTCCGTGCGGTCGAGGCCGACGAGCTCCCCCTCGGCGTCGCGTACGTCCCAACCGGCCGGGTCGACCAGGTCGAGGCGCACGATCCCCCGGCCGCAGCGGCGATCGCCCTCTCGGAGGCCGACGACCTGATGGACGTCGACCTCGTGAGCTACGACCCCGGCGACGACCTCTACGGCGTCGCAGGCGACGACGAGGCGGTGCGGGTGAAGGCGTCTTGACGCCCGCCGAGGGCTGGGTCGATGTCCCCGGCGGTCGCGTCCGGTACTGGTCGTACGGCGACGGCCCGGGCGCGCCGCTCCTCTGCCTGCACGGCGGCCCCGGAGCCCCGCACGACTACCTGACCCCGTTCGCGGAGCTGGCCGACGAGCGCCGCGTGGTCTTCTACGACCAGCTCGGCTGCGGCGAGTCCGACAAGCCCGACGACCGCTCGCTGTGGACGGTCGAGCGGTTCATGGACGAGCTGAGCACGGTGCGCGACGCGCTCGGCCTCGAGCGCGTGCACCTGTTCGGAAGCTCGTGGGGCGGCATGCTCGCCATGCAGTACGTCCTCGACCGCGGCCGGCCGCCGCTCACGCTCACGATGGCGGGCAGCCCGGCCTCCTCGCCGCGCTGGAACGAGATCTGCCAGGAGCTCCTCGACGAGATGCCGGCCGACGAGCGCGAGGAGATCGAGCGGCTCGAGAACGAGGGCAAGATGGAGTCGCCGGAGTACGAGGAGGCGATGATGCCGTTCTACCGCCGGCACGTCTGCCGCCTCGACCCCTGGCCCGACTTCGTCGTCCGCTCGTTCGACCGGATGGCGACCCCGATCTACCACTACATGGCCGGGCCGAGCGAGTTCCGCATCATCGGCACGCTGCGCGAGTGGGACATCATGGACCGGCTCGGCGAGATCTCGGTGCCGACGCTCGTGAGCGGCGGCGAGTACGACGAGTGCCGCCCGTCGCACCTGCGCGAGATCCACGAGCGCATCCCCGGGAGCCGGCTCGAGATCATCCCTGACGGCTCGCACCTGTGCTTCGCCGAGCATCCGGAGGTCTACATGCCGATGCTCCGCGAGTTCCTCGCCGCCCACGAATAGATCCGTGGGGGGAGCAGGCTCCCCCCACGAGCCCCCCACGTGTGCACGCCATCGTCTGTGCGAGGCCCGGAGCTCGGCTCCGGGCCTCAGGCGCCCGAACCGGCGCAACATCGGGGTCAGACCCCGGTGTTGCGCAGCCGTGCCGGCCGCAGACCCCATGGGGCCAAACCCCGTCCGGGGCCTGGCCCCAGTGGTTCGCCGCACCAACCGCATTTGGGCATGCAGGAACGGGGTCAGACCCCAATTTTCGCGCCGTGCCGAGGATGTACGGCGCGGCGGTGATCGTGAGCAGCGAGGAGGACTGGAAGCCGCGCTCGATCCGGTCGAACTCGAAGCCCGCGGCGCGGATCGCGGCCTCGGTGTCGCGCGTCGTCTCGCAGCCGCCGAGCGACCGCGTCCAGAAGAGCGAGTCGACCGCGTGCTGGACGGCGCGGAACGGGGCGTGGGGCGAGCGGACGTGCTCGTATACGCGCAGCTCGCCGCCCGGCACGAGCACCCGGCGGAACTCGCGCAGCGCCGCCGCCACGTCGGGCACGCTGCACAGCACCCAGATGCAGACGACGGCGTCGAACATGCCGTCTCCCGCCGGCAGGCGCTCGGCGAACCCCTCGACCACGTCGATCGGAGCCGCCGCCGCGGCCGCGCTCTCTGCGGCCGCCGCGCGGGCGACAGGGTCGGGCTCCACGGCGAGCACTCGCTCCACCTCCGGCGGGTAGTGCTCGAAGGCGGGGCCGCCTCCGCAGCCGATCTCGATCACCCGCCCCCTGATCCCGGTCAGGAGCTTGCCGCGGAGCGCCCGTGAGGTCTCGTCCGGCCGCCGCTCCTCGCGCCGCTCGAGGAGGCGGGCGAACCGCGACTGCCCGGGCCCGTAGAGCGTCGTCTCGGGCACTAGATCGTTGATTCCCAATTCCGTGATGTCCCAGCCGCAAGCCCTGGGCTTGCGGCGGTCGTGAGCGACCTGCTACTCAGCAGGTCGCGAGCGGGCTGCGAACCAAGCAGCGCAAGGACGCAGGACCTGTCAAGCCGGAACGGCTTGACAGGGTTCGGAAGGCGCCTGCGATTACGCAGGCGCCGCCGGCCGACATTGGTGAATATCGGCGCGACCGAGGACAAGCTGCAAGGCGAACGCCTTGCAGCGGTCACGGGAAGACCTGCTATCCAGCAGGTCCCCCGTGGATGCGACGGTTCGCAGCCGCAGCCCCACCGCGACGGGCCTGCACGAGCAGCGGTACGTCCAGGCGCGCGGGAATTGGGAATCACCGATCTAGCCGTCCAGCGCGGGCAGGCCGTCGATCGAGCGGACGTTGTGCTCGGCCCGGTAGGCCGCGATCGCGTCCGGACCGCCCTGCGCGAGCTTGCGCTCGACCCAGAGCGCCTGCTGCGGGCGGTCGCCCACGGGCTCCATGAGCGGCACGCCGTAGCCGCACGAGTCGGCGACGCGATCGACGTCCACGACGACGACTGAGCGCTTCACCGGCTCGGTCGCATAGGCGTCGCGGATCTGGAACCAGCCGGCGAGCTCGTCGAACTCCGCATCGGCGGCCGTCACGATCCGCCCCCGGCCGTACAGCCGCAGGATGCGCGGAGGCCCGACGAAGGCGCACAGCATGATCACGATCCGGCCGTTCTGGCGCAGGTGCGCGATCGTCTCGGCGCCCGATCCGACCAGGTCGAGGTAGGCGACCCGGCGTGGGCCGAGCACCCGCAGGCTCTCGATCGGCCCCTTCGGCGAGCAGTTCACGTGGCCGCCGTCGCCCGACGGCGCCGTGGCGACGAAGAAGAGCTGCTGGGCCGCGATCCAGCCGGTCAGCCTGTCGTCGATCTCGTCGAAGACCTTGCCCACGTCACTCGCCCCTGTCCCGAAGCGTTGGAAACAGGATGACCTCGCGGATCGAGCGCACGCCCCTGAGCGCCATCAGCAGCCGGTCGATGCCGATCCCGACGCCGACCGTCGGCGGCATCCCGTACTCGAGCGCCAGCACGTAGTCGTCGTCGGCCTGGCCGAGCGCCGCGAACCGGGCCCGCTGGTCCTCGGGATCGTTCAGCTCCGTGTAGCCGTTTCCGAGCTCCATGCCGACGCAGAACGCCTCGAACCGCTCGACGAGCCCCGGATCGCCGGGTGTGCGCTTGGCCAGCGGCGAGAGCTCGACCGGGTAGTCGACGAGGAACGTCGGGCGCTCGATCGCCGGCTCGACGAAGTGGGACAGCAGATGGTCGACCGCATCGGCCCAGGTCTCGTCGGCCGTCGTGTCGATGTCGGCCGCCCGCAGGTGGGCGACGAGCCGGTCGCGATCGCGGTCCGCCATCGGATCGATGCCCGCGTACTCGTGAATCGCCTCGCGGAGCGGAACCCGCGGCCACGGCGGCGTGAGGTCGATCTCGCTGCCGGCCGCCGCTCCTGCCGCGGCGATCACGCGCTCGACCCGCTTCATCCCGACGTCGTAGTCGCCGTAGGCCTCGTACCACTCGAGCATCGTGAACTCCGGGTTGTGCTTGAACGACACGCCCTCGTTCCGGAAGTCCTTCGCGATCTCGTACACCCGCTCGAGGCCGCCGACGATCAGCCGCTTCAGGTAGAGCTCGTCGGCGATGCGCAGGTAGAAGTCGCGCTCGAACTCGTTGTAGTACGTCGTGAACGGCTCTGCGGACGCGCCGCCGTAGATCGGCTGCAGGATCGGGGTCTCGACCTCGACGAAGCCGTCGCCGTCGAGCACGGCCCGCATCGCGGTCACCATCCGCGACCGGGCCATGGCGAGCAGGCGCGAGTCCTCGTTCACGATCAGGTCGACGTACCTGCGCCGGTGGCGGAGCTCGACGTCGGTCAGCCCGTGCCACTTCTCGGGGAGCGGCCGCAGGCACTTCGCCAGCATCTGCCACTCGCCCACGCGCAGGCTCAGCTCCCCGCGGCGGCTCACGAAGACGGCGCCGTCGGCCGCGATCACGTCGCCCAGATCGGCGTCGGCGAGGGCGGCGTACGGCTCCTCGCCCAGCCCGTCGAGCGTGGCGTGGAGCTGGAGGCGCCCGGTCCGGTCGGCGAGGTCGAGGAACATGGCCTTGCCGTGGCCCCGGCGGGCCGCGATCCGCCCGGCCACGGCCAGCCGCGTGTCCGTCTCGGCGCCCGCCTCGAGGTCGCCGAACCGCTCCCGAACCTCCGCAACGGACACGCGGGCGGGCGTCCGGGCGGGATACGGATCGACGCCGGCGGCCCGCATCGCGTCCACCTTGGCGATGCGGTCGGCCCGGATCCGGTCCTCGGCGTCGCCGCTCACCGCGACAGAATATGCGCTCGCCGCACGGACATGGCAGGCTACGGATATGAGGCGGTTCGGACTCCTCGTCGCGACGGTGGCGGCGCTCGTCATGGCGGACCCCGCCGCCGCGGCCCGGCCGACGATCCCGGCGGACGACCTCAAGGCCATCCAGACGCTGCTCCATGCGTGGGTGCCGGCGGTCGTCGGGCGCCACGACCCGATCGGCGCGTATGCGCTCGCGACCCCGGCCCTCCGATCGACGACGAGCCGTGCCCAGTGGCGCCGCGGCGAGCTTCCGGTGACGCCGTACCCGGTCGGCGGCACCCGCTACGGCATTCGCCCGATCACGGTGACGCCGGACGACGTCATCTTCGACCTGATGCTCCAGCCCCGGAAGGGCAGCGACGCCGGAGTGGCGGTCTACACGACGGAGGTCCAGCGCGTCGGCGACCGATGGCTTGTCGCGTCGATGTACCCGACCGCGCAGTTCGCGGGCCCCGGGGAGCAGCGGTCGATCACGGCGGAGCCCGACCTGAGCCCGCACGCCCAGGGCATCCACGATCGCCAGATCCTGGGGAGCGGCTGGATGGTGGCGCTCATCGGAGTGATCGTGCTGCCCCTGGTCGCCGCACCGCTCGCCCTGCTCGTCGCCTGGCGTCGCAGCCGGCCGCCGAGCGTCGACGAGGAGACGCGCGCCCGGGCCGCGATGCCCTGGCGCTAGCGCTACCGCGCCGCCGCGAGCGCGACCGCGCCGCCAGGTGCGAGCGGCAGCCGGAAGGCGACCAGCGTCCCACGGCCGGGGACTGACCGGACCTGGACATCGCCGTCAGCCAGCCGCACCCGCTCGGCCAGACGCTCGAGGCTGAGGTGAAGCACGACGCGCGGCCCGTCGTCGCGCCGCCGCCCCGCCTGGCTGTCGCCGTTGTCCCACACCCGCCCGTGCACGGCTCCGCGATGCTCGCGGATGTCGACCTCGAGGCGTGACGTGCCCTCGTGGCCGCGCGCGCCTGGAATCGCCTCGCGCACGATCCGGTACGCGAGGTCCTCGACGACGAACGTGTAGCGGCCGACCTCGACCACCACGTCCGTCTCGAGGCCCGCTTCGCGGGCTGCTCGATCGATGAGGTCAGTCAGGGCGACGGGCAATCCGTGCGCCCCGAGCAACGGCGGATGCAGCTCGAACGTCAGCCGCCGCACCCGCTCGACCGCGTCCGCGAGCATCGTCCGCGTCGGCGGGAGCACCTCCGCGATCCGCCCCACGTCGCCCGCACGGATCGCCGGCGTCACGCGGTCGATCGTCACGAGCGCCGCGGTGATGACCTGGATCGTGTCGTCGTGAAGCTCCGTCGCGATGCGCTCGCGCTCGACCTCCTCGGCCCGCAGGAGATCGTCGAGCGCGCGCCGGCGCTCACCCGCCAGGCCGCGCATCTGCGCCGGCACACGAGCCAGCAGCCAGGCGCTCGTGACCAGCGCTCCGCCGCCGAGCACGGCGAGGAGCGCGAGCGTCACGGCGGTCGTGCCGGCGTCGAACACCGCAGCGGCCCCGACCGCGACGATCGCCGCGAGCAGCGCAACGAGAGCGCCGAGGGCGTTCTGCGCCCGCCGGCCCGGTTGTCTGGACTGGTCCGTCGTCCCCCGCATCGCCGAAGCAGCGTACGCGCGGGCGGTCATCCGCGGCATACCGCAAACCGGTGATCAGGTGGCCCGCTTTTTGCCGGGCGCGAACGCCCCGGTCGAGTGATTCCACGCCCCCGCGCGCCTGGACGTCCAACGGTGGTCGGTGGCGCGTTTGTGGTGGGCTGCGGTTGCGAACCGTCGTCTCGCGGCGTCCTCGGTCGCGCCGATATTTCAACCAATATCGACGCTCCCTGCGTCCTCGCGGACTCGGTTCTCGCCGCCCAGGACATCACGGCAGCATCGAATCAATCGTCCAGGCGTCAGGCGGCCTTGATGTCCATGATCTTGAGGCGGATCGCCCCGGCAGGCACCGACACCTCGACCGTCTCGCCCTTCTTGTGGCCGATCAGGGCGCGTCCGACCGGCGACTCGTTCGAGAGGCGGGAGTTGGCCGGATCGGCCTCGGCCGAGCCGACGATCTCGTAGGTGTCGACGTCGCCGTGGTCGACATCCTTCACGCGGACGCGCGTGCCGACCGAAACCACGTCGGTGCCGATGTCCTTCGGATCGATGACCCTGGCGGCGCGGAGCTGCTCCTTGAGCCGAGCGATGCGATGCTCGAGCAGCGCCTGCTCGTTCTTGGCGTCGTCGTACTCGGAGTTCTCGGTGATGTCGCCGAATTCGCGCGCCTCGCGGATGCGGTCGGCGACCTCGCGACGTTTGCGTCGTCTCGAGCTCCTCGATCTGCTGCTTCAGCTTCTCGTAGCCCTCGGGAGTGAGGATGACGTCCTTGTCCACGGCCTGCCCTTCTGCCCCCTATCTGCACGAAAACGGTGTCGCCGGATTTCGCCGTTTTGCAGCGGTTTCCGTTCCGGCTGGCACCGAGGGAGGCGGGATTATATGCAACCTGCGAGGCGGGGTCAACCGGTTCGCCCGGCCCCGAGGCGTGAGGCTCTACCATGCCCAGCGGTGACCGATCTCACACAGCCCTGGGCGATCGGGGATGTCGTCATCCCGTCGCGGATCGTACTCGCACCGATGGCGGGCGTGTCGGTGCAGGCGTTCCGGCGCCAGGGACGCCGATTCGGCGCCGGCCTCGTCTGCTCGGAGATGGTCTCGGCCGCCGGGCTGGCGCACGCGAACGAGCGGACGCTCGGCTATCTGCGGATCGCGCGCGACGAGCACCCGCTCGCCGTGCAGATCTTCGGGTCGGACCCCGAGCGGATGGCGGAGGCCGCCCGGATGGTCGTCGATGCCGGGGCCGACATCGTCGACATCAACTTCGGCTGCCCGTGCGCAAGGTGACCAAGACCGGGGCGGGGGCCAGCGCCCTCTCCGACCACGACCTGGCCTGCGGGATCGCGGGGACGGTGGCCGGAGCGGTCGGCGTGCCGGTGACGGCCAAGATGCGCCGCGGGGTCGAGAACGGGTCTCGCGACGCGCTCGAGCTCGGGCCGAGGCTCGAGGCGGTCGGGGTGGCGTCGCTCACGCTCCACCCTCGCTCGGCCAAGCAGATGTACACCGGAACCGCCGACCACACGCTGACGGCCGAGCTCGTGGAGCGCGTGAGCGTCCCGGTGGTCGCGTCGGGCGACATCGTCGACCGCCGGAGCGCCGAGCGCGTGCTCGACTCGACCGGCGCCGCGGCGGTGATGGTGGGGCGCGGCGCGCAGGGCCAGCCGTGGACGCTCCGGGAGATGGCCGAGCGCGACGCCGAGGCACCCGAGCCCGGCGAGGTCGTGGCCGAGCTGATCCGCTTCATGCGCGAGGTCGAGCGCGAGATGGGCGACCGGGCGGCGAGCTTCCTGCGCAAGTTCTACGGCTGGTACCTGCGCGGCATGCCCGACGCGAAGTCCGTGAAGCCCGAGCTGACGTCGGCCCCGACCGTCGCTGAGGCCGAGGCGACGCTCCTCGGGTTCTGCCCCGCCGCGCGCGACCGCCTGGCCGGGCACGAGGCCGAGCTCGCCCTCCTCCCCGACACGGAGTCGGACCGGCTGCTCGACCTCCCCATCTCGATCTACGGCGGCGGGTAGACGTGGCCTATCCGGCCGCCGTCCCGCCGATTCGGTAGCATCGGCGCCTACCGCGCTGCGACGAGCGCGACTCACGACACTCGAGGAGGAAGGGCGTGCCGGTACTCAGCCTGTCGGATTTCCTGTGGTCGCTCCTGATCATCTTCTTCATGGTGACCTACTTCATGATGCTGTTCCACGTGATCGTCGACATCTTCCGCCGCAAGGACACCTCCGGCTTCACCAAGGCGATCTGGCTCCTGTTCCTGCTGATCATCCCGCTGTTCGGACTGCTCGCCTACCTGATCGTGAACGGACAGGGGATGGAGCCAGGGACGTGGGCTGCGCAGGAGTCGAAGGCCCAGTTCGACGACTACGTCCCGGTCCGTCTCGGGAGGCTCGGCGGCCGAGATCGAGTCGGCCAAGCGGCTGCTCGACAGCGGCGCCATCGACCAGAGCGAGTTCGACCGCCTGAAGGCCAAGGCGCTCGCGGGCTGATGCCCGGCGAGCGGCCCGCCGGCGAGGCGCCTGGTCGTCCTGACCTCGCGCCTCGCGGGCGGGACGGCCGGTCCGCAGATCGGCCCGGCGATCCGGGCTAAGAGCGGCAGGCTGAGTCGAGGACGGCCTCGGCCGGAGCGCGAGCGGCTCGCGCTCGGCGCGCTCCCTGACGCGGAGGTCGTAGTAGACGTATGTCGTCGCGAGCGCCGCGTACGGGATCGTGAGGACGTAGACCACGCCGGAGACGAGGTTCACGGCTGCGAGGCTGATCGGCGTCGCGAGCAGGAGCACGATGCCGATGAGCGGGCCGAGCAGGAGCGCGAACCCCACAACCGCGAGCGTGACCCAGGCGACGTCGGAGCCAGTGACCTCGCGCAGACTCGTGGCTGCGGCGTAGCGCGGCACGCCAGGACAGGTTCTCGAGGACGATGCAGCTGCGGTGAAGAGCGACCAGCAGGACGAGCAGCCACACGCCGACGGGAATGCCGACGACCGTGAGCTGGAGCGCCACGACGACGACGGCGACGACCACCAGGCCGGAGATGATCGGGCCGATGCGCTGCGCTTGATCGTCGCGTAGGCGGTGCCACGGCAGGAGCTCGCGCTCGCTCTCGGCAGCCGCCAGCGACGACGCCACCATCGCCTGCACGATCGTGAGCGCGAGCGGCATCAATGATGAGGCCGATGGCCAGCGCGACCCCGACCACGGCGGCGTTCGTCTCCCCGGCGACGCCAGGGAGCGCCTCGAGCCGGGTCGCGTCGAACAGGAGCTTCTGGATGCCGGCGATGACGAGCGAGACCGGGACGAAGAGCACGCCGATCGTCAGGTAGAGGCGCGGGTTTTCGCGGTAGACCCGACGCGACGCGAACAGGATCTGGCCGAGCGCCCGGCGGCGGGCCAGCGCGAACGGCTGCGAAGGGCGCCACCGCATCCGCACCACCGCCCTCACCACGAGCGCAGCGCCCCGAGCGCCGCCAGAAACACCGGCGGCCCGCCGCGCACCGCGAACGTCAGGAGATTGAAGCCCGCGGCCACGCCCGGCGCAGAAGAGGTCCGTGCGTGCGCGGCACGCCCGTGAGGCCTTCCGGTACGGCGAACGCAGCCGGATGCCACCGGGTGGCCGCCCACGTGATCGGGTGGTCCCACTGCGAATGGACGTTCGGCCCCGTCGGCCCGTTGTAGAACGCGGCGTGCTTCTCGCCCCAGTTGCCCGTGAACCCCAGCCAGGGGTACTCCGCCACCATGGCGGCCCGATCGCTCCGGCACGAGCTTCACGGCCGGTCGCAGCTCCCGCGACGGGCCGCGGGTGTTGTCGCAGCCGACGCCCTCGGTCGGCGCTGCTCCCCGAGATAGAGCGCCGGCCCGTAGTAGTCGGCGTGCGACCCCTCGGCCGGATAGACGACGGGGTGCGTGCCGCCGACCTTCTCGAGCTTCGACGCATCCCATGTCCGCCGCTCCGCGCCGTCGTGCTGGCTGTAGCCGACGTCCGCCGGCGACATCGGCCAGCGCGGCCGTCGCGTCGGGCGCGTCGAAGTCGAGCTGGATCATCTCCCAGTCGCCCTCGTGCTTGTTGTTGAAGTCGTTGTAGATGTAGAAGAACCAGTACTGAAGCGCGGTCCGCCCGCCTCGGACCGGATCCGGGCGTACGTCGTCGGCGTCGCCGACGCCCGAACCCCCGCTGCCAGTCCTCGTAGGTGCAGCCGGGCTGGAGCGCGTCGCCGGGAAAGTCGAGGTGGTAGTTCGGAAGGCCCGCCGCGAGGTCCGCGGCGGTCGGCGCGACCTTCACGAGGTTGCTCCCCTGCCACGGGCCGCGCAGCGTGACCTGATCGTTCCCGAGCACCGCGTCGACGTCGATCGGCGACGTACGGCTCGCCGGCGCCGCACGGCTCCTCCTGAGCGACGAGCCGCACCACCGGCGCGTAGCGGTCGGCGAGCGTCGCCTCCGAAGAGACGTCGCCGAGCGCGACCGCGGGCGCGAACGCCGCGAGGGTTGCCCCGACCACCGCGAGAACGAGCGAACGCCGGGCCACCGTGCCGGATTCTCGGTCGTCGTGGGAGTCCTGCCCCGGCGCCGCTACGGCCGCCGCGCGATGAGAGACGTGCATGCGGTGGTCGGCCCTGACCTCGACCGGGATGTAGTCGCCCTCGACGTGGACGTCGTCGAATCCGGCCGCCTGGAGCATTCCGACCATCTCGTGGACCCCGTACCAGCGCTCGACGAGGCGGTGATCCTCGCTGCGGACGACCGATCCGTCGCGCACGAGGTCGTAGCGCAGGTCGAGCGTGAACGCCTGCCCCAGCGGATCGGCCGCAACGAGCCGCCGCCGGATGGCGATCTCGCCACCGCCCGGAAGGGGGGTCGTGTCGCGGGTCGTCCACTCGCCGGGTCGCGACCGGTCGGGGTCGGCGCATCGCTTCCACACCTCCGTCATCGCCCAGCCCGCCTCGATGTCGACGGCCAGCGTGCCGCCCGGCTCGAGATGGCGGTGGAAGCGCCTGAGCGACTCGAGATCGTCGGCGCGTGTGCCGTTCAGGCCGAACGTCCCGCACGAGACGATCGTCCGGTAGCGGCGCGGCAGGTCGAGCTCGGCGGTGCCCTGGAGGTGGAGCGACGGCGTGACGCCGTCCGCCTCCGCCCGCGCTCGGCAGAGCTCGAGCATGTCCGGCGAGATGTCGCAGCCGTCGACGTCGAGCCCGGCCCGCAGGTACTGGCACAGCAGCCGGCCCGGCCCGCAGCCGGCGTCGAGGGCGGGCTGGCCGCTTCGCTCGATGATGTCGCGGTAGTAGCCGACCTCGGGCGCGTCGTCGCGGTTCACGACCTGGAAGAGCAGCGCGGCCAGGCCGCGGTGGAAGTCCGGGCCGCTCGTCACGACGCCGTGCCGACCATCTCGGCCACGAACCCGGCGACCGCGGGAGCGAGCCCGGCACCGATCGCCGCACCGTCCCGCGGTCCCCCGGAACGCGGAACGAGTGGTCGCCGCCGTCGACCTCGACGAGCCGGGCGCGCGGGCCGAGCCGCCCGACGGTCTCGGCCAGGAGGTCGGGCTGTGCGAACGGGTCACGCGATCCCTGAAGGAAGAGCATCGGGACGGCGACCTGCTCGAGGTGCTCCCGGCGCAACTTGTCGGGGCGCCCGGGCGGGTGCAGCGGGTAGCCGAGGAAGACGAGCGCCTCGGCGGGCATCCCCTCGGCCACGGCCATCGAGGCGATCCTCCCGCCGAGCGACTTGCCACCGGCGACGAGCGGGAGGGGAACGCGCTCGGCCACCGCGGCCCGCGCGAGCCGCCACGTCTCGATCAGGGCGGGCGCCGGGTCGGGCGCCTTGCGCCCGGCGTGCATATACGGGAAGTCGAACCGGGCGACGGCGAGGCCCAGCTCGGCGAGCGCGCCCGCGATCCCGGCCATGAACGGCGACTCCATGCCGGAGCCCGCACCGTGGCCGAGGACGACGACGGCGGCCGCCCCGTCGGGCCGGTCGATCACGCCGGCGGTGGGCCCGCGGGGGGTCTCGAATGCGAACTCGTCCGCGCACGCTGCACACGCTACCGCTACAGTTTGGATCCAAACAATGACGAGGCTCGCCGACCCCTACCGTGACCTGGACGTCATCGACCGGCGCGCGCCACGGGCCAACCAGCTCGTGATCGGCGTGCTCGCGCTCGTGGCGTTCCTGACCGGCTGGTGGCCGATCCTCGGCCTCCTCGCGCTCCAGCTCGCCGTCGGCATCACGCTCGGCCGGCGCTGGTGCATCGCCTGCGTCGCCTACTTCGAGCTCGTCCAGCCCCGGATCGGCGAGGGCCCGCTCGAGGACTCGCGCTCGCCCCGCTTCGCGAACATCATGGGCGCGGTCGTCCTCACCCTGGCGACCGTCGCGCTCGCCGCGGGGCTCTCCACGATCGGCTGGGCCCTGGGGCTGCTCGTCGCGGCGCTCGCGCTCCTGGCCGCGGCCACCGGGTTCTGCACCGGCTGTGAGATCTACCGGCTCGGCGCGCGCGTGCGCGGCGTCGGCCACGGCGAGCTGCGCCGGATCGACCGGGCCGACGTCGGCGGTGGCGGCGGCGAGCTGGTCGTCCACTTCACCCACCCGCTGTGCTCCGACTGCCTGGCCGTGGAGCGGCGGCTCCGGGCCGAGGGGCGCACGCTCGTCACCGTCGATGTCCGCCGCCGGCCCGATCTCGCGCGCAAGTACGGCATCGGCATCGTTCCGACCGCGGTGGCCGTCGCGGCCGACGGCGCGATCACGGCGCGGCTGGCCTGACGGCGGCCGCCGGCCAACCGTCGGCGAGGCGCAGGTCGAGCCCGCCGCCCGGCGTGCAGTCCGGCGAGCGGTACGACGCAGGCAGGTCGGGGTAGAGGTGCGTCCAGTCGAGCGACGCCATCCACCTGGCGTAGGGAGCATCCACCCCGAGCAGCTCGGCGGCGCGCGTCGTGGTCTGGACCGCGTCGCACTCGGCCCGCGCCTCGCTCGGCCCGGCGTCTCCGAGGTGTGCGGCCTCGTGGGCCAGAACGTGGGCGGCGGCCACGTCCTGCCACGTCGCATCGACGAACCGGTGCGACGAGCCGTACGCCAGCGTGTCGAGCGGGGCGCAGACGTTCGGAGGCAGGTTCACCGTCCCGGTTGCGAGGTCGGCGAACCCGCCGGTCTCGACGGGGTCGAGCACCGTCACCTTGGGCCAGTCGGCCGCTGACCAGCACCGCACCTCGACCGGTCGTCCGGCAAGCGCCGACGCAACCCGTCCGAGCGTGGGCTCGATCCGGCTCTGGTCCGAGGGAGCGGCGATCGCCGGAAGCGGCTGGGTGGCGTAGGCGCGGACAGCGGCGAGCGTCTCGATCCCGAGCACGGCCGCAGCCGCAGAGAGGGCGCCCGCGAGCACGAGCGCCCATCGGAACCGCCGCCGGCGCGGGCGCGTCTCAGGCGCGGGCACGGCCACGAGGCGCGGGATGCCGGGGCGGTGACACGATCCCTCCGGCCAGTGCAGGCTCCAGCCACGGGCGCTCTCGAGCGCGGCCACGCCGGTGCCGCGGCCGAACGACCATCCGCCGAACGCGGCGACGCCCGATCCCCAGACGGCGATCGCGGTGCCGCCGCCCTCCCCGGTGGCCGCCAGGCCGACGAGCACGGCAGATGTGACGACCGAGAAGCGCGGAAGCCTTCGTGCAGGCGCCGTCTCGACCTCGACCTGCGACGGAGGGCGGGCGGCGTCGATCGTGCGCCGCCACGTGCGCACCTGGCGCCGCCCGGCGACGAACCCGACCCAGAGGTCGAACACGAGAAGCGCGCCCAGGAAGGGCCACAGGCGCAGGCTCCCGACGCTCAGGCCGAGGGCGACGGCGACCGCTGGAAGAGCGAGCCGCCAGCGGGCCGCGAGGTCCGCCGTCGTGGCGACGTGGGTCATCTCGGCGCCGCGCGGATCACCGGCGGAGCGAGCGCGCGTTGCCGCATGCCCGCCGCGAACAGCACCTCGACCCCGCGGCGGCGCTCCAGCCGCCGGATCCGCCAGGCGGCCGCCGCCGCCCCGCAGGCCGTCCACGCCGCGGTCACCGCCGGCGCCCACGCCGCGGCGGCGAGCGCGTGGCCCGGCGTGCGCTCGCCTCCGGCGATCACGATCACCGGCCACGCGACCCAGGCCCGTGCGAGCAGCGCTCCGGCGAGACGGAGAAGCGTTGGCTGCGGTGCCGGCCCGGTGGGCCCGTGCCCTGTCTCCGAGACGGCGATCCGGCGTTCGCGCCGGACGGTCGCGGCGAGGCGCGCACACGCGCCGCCGGCGCCTCCCGCGAGCACCCACAGCGCGAGGCTCGCGACGGGGACGCCCGCCGCGAGGGATGCCGCGGCGCCGGCGAGCGCGAACACGACGACGAGCGCCGCCGCCGACCGCGCGAGCCCGCTCCACCACTCCGCCGCGCTGCACAGCGTCGGGTCGTCGTGGACGAATGCGATCGACGGCCGCGGCCCGCCCTCGCTCACAAGCGTCCCGGTCACCGTGCGCCATCACCCCAAGGGTGTCAGCAACCCGGGGGGTGCCGCATCACCTGAACGGGTCAGGAGGCGGGCGGGTTTCGCTCCCAGATGAGCCGCAGCCCCTCGAGCGTGAGCAGCGGCTCCACGTGGTCGACGGTCTGGCAGTGGGGCGCGACGAGGGCCGCCATGCCGCCGGTGGCGACCGCGACCGCCTCGCCGCCCAACTCCGCCCTGAACCGCCGCACGAGGCCGTCGACGAGCCCGGCGAACCCGAAGATCGCCCCCGACTGCATGTTCGTGTCGGTGTTCAGGCCGATCGCCCGCTCCGGCGCGCGGAGCTCGACCTTCGCGAGCCTTGCGGCCCGGTCTCGCAGGGCGTCGGTCGCGACCTGCACGCCGGGCGCGATGGCGCCGCCGACGAACTCGCCGGCCGCGGAGACCGCGTCGAAGTTGATCGCGGTGCCGAAGTCGACGACCACGCACGGCCCTCCGTAGCGCTCGAACGCCGCGGCGGTGTTGGCGATCCGGTCGGGGCCGACCTCGTCGGGGCTGTCGACGCGCATGCCGACACCCGTCTCCACGCCCGGGCCGACGACGAGCGCCCTGCATCCGAGCCGCTCCCGCGCCACGGCCTCGTACTCGGACGTGAGCGCCGGCACGCCGCAGGCCAGGCAGAGCCCGGTGACGTCGCCGAGCGCCCGGCCGCGCAGCTCGAGCAGGCCGCGCAGCTCGAGCGCCAGCTCGTCGGCCGTGTGCGTGCGGACGGTGGTCGTGCGCCAGTGCTCGACCACGTTCTGGCCGTCGTAGAGACCCGCGACGGTCTGGGTGTTACCGGCGTCGAGCGCGAGCAGCATCGGTCACTCGTCGGAGAGCTCGAAGCCGGGCGGGAACGTGGTCGCGATCTCGCTCTCGGGCTTCAGCTCCTCGATGGTGACGTCCTGCGTGGTGTGCACCTCCGCCCGCGGGATGATCCGGCTGGGCCGGTTCTTGTCCCAGACCCACACGTCCTCCATCGTCAGGTGAACCAGCGGATAGGCGGGCTGGTTCGCGGTGTCCATCTCGAGCCGGTTGCACAGGTATGTCGCCTCGGCCGTGAGCACGCAGTACTTGAAGAGGCCGAAGACGGTGGCGTACTCCTTCTTCAGACGCAGCTCCAGCTCGGCGTCGAACTCCTCGAGGTCTTCGATGTAGGCCATGGCGACAGTCTAGATGGTGCCGCGCACGGCCCAGGCCCGCGCGATCAGCCGGATCGACCCGTCGGCCTCGGCCGGCAGCGTCTCGCGGAGCCGCTCGCGCAGCGCCTCGCGCCGATCCGCCGGCAGCGAGACGCAGTAGCCGGGCGCGGGGCCCTGGCCGCCCTCGAACGGCATCCAGTAGTCGTCGAACCCGGCGAACACGGTGGGCACGTCGATGGCCCGGGTCTCGACGCCCGTGAGGCCGGCTCCGGCGAAGAGCGCCTCGAGCGCCGGGGGGTTGCACCCGGCCATCCGCCGGCCCTCGTCGAGGTCGGCCGCAGCCGGGTCGAGCTCGACGGCCGCGTCCCAGAAGCGGCGCATGAGCTGCATCTCGCCGGCGTAGTCCCACACATAGCCGGCGACGACGCCGCCCGGCCGGACCACGCGCGCCATCTCGGCGACGCCACGCTCGGGATCGGGAAGGAAGTTGAGGACGAGGCTGCTCGCGACGGCGTCGAACGCGGCGTCCGGGTGATCCAGGGCCTGGGCGTCGCCGACCGCGAAGGTCGCGCGCGGGTCGGTCACCCGGGAGCCGGCATAGGCGACGTACGCGGCCGACGTGTCGACGCCCGCCACCGACGCAGGCTCGGCGACCGCGAGCACCGTCTCGGTCAGCGCGCCCGACCCGCAGCCCACGTCGAGCCAGCGGCCGCCCGGCGGCACGTCGAGCCAGGCGACGAACTCGCGCGCCACGAGCCGGCTCCACCGGCCGACGTAGCGCTCGAGGCGCTCGGCATCGTCCCAGACATCCGCGGGCATCGGTGCGAGAGTACACGGCGGGCATCCACTAGCCTCGCCCGATGGCGGCGGGTCTCTCGGGTGATCGTGGGCGTGTCGGCGTGGCCGTGGCGTTTTTCGGGCATGCCGTCGTCTTCGGAACCTGGGCGTCACGCGTTCCGGCCGTCAAGCATGCGCTCGGGCTGAGCGACGCACAGCTGGGACTGGCCTTCTTCGGGATGGCGGCCGGGACGCTCATCGGGAGCCGGCTGGGCGGTGCGCTCGCGTCGCGCCTGGGCGCCTGGCGCGTCGTGCAGACGGGCTTGCCGGTGCTCGCTGTGGCGCTGGTCGTCGCCGCCGCAGCCGGCGATCTGGCGACGCTCACCGCCGCGCTCGTTGCCCTGGGCATCACGGCGGCCGTCGTGGACGTCGCGATGAACGCCGAGGCTGTCGTCGTGGAGCGAGCACGAGGCCGGCCCCTCATGTCCGGGTTCCATGGGTTCTGGAGCGTGGGGCTCATGGTGGGAGCGGTGGGAGGGATCGGAGCGGCGGCGCTCGACCTCCGCCCGGTCGTGCACTTCGCGCTGGCCGGAGCCATCGTCGCCGCCGGATCGGCGCCGTTCCTTGCCCGGCTCCCGCACCGCTCGATTCCGATCCGTCCGGCCGAGGCCGCGGGCGGATGGTCGGCGAAGCTGGTCGTGCTCGGCCTCATCGCCTTCTGCTCGTTCTTCGCCGAGGGGGCGGCAGCCGACTGGAGCGCCGTCTATCTGCGCGATCGGGCGGACGCGGGCGCTGCGATCGCCGCGGCGGCGTTCGCGAGCTTCTCGCTGGCGATGGCCGCCTCGCGGCTCGCGGGCGATCGGCTGGCGGCCAGGTTCGGCCCGGTCAGGCTCACCCGTGTGGCAAGCGTCACGGCGGGGCTCGGCCTCGCTCTCGCCCTCCTCATCCCGACCTCCGCCGCGGGCCTGGTCGGCTTCGCGCTCCTCGGGGCGGGGATCGCACCGATCGTGCCGACGGTCATCAGCGCCGCCGGCGGGGCGCGGCTCGGGACCCCGGAAGCCGTCGTCTCCCGGGTCTTCGCGGTCGGCTACGTGGGCGAGATCATCGGCCCCGCGACGATCGGGTTCACCGCGGGTCAGATCGGCCTGCGCGCCGCGCTCGTGATTCCGGTCTGCCTCGTCGGCCTCATCGCGATCGCGTCCGGACGGCTCGCAACGGCCGCCGGCGGCGGCTGAGCTACACGATGCCGGGGAGCAGTCGCTTCGTGCGGGCGGCGTACGCCTCGTACGCCGGGAACTCGGCGCGCAGGTTCGACTCCTCGTAGTGCGTCCGTGCCACCTGGAGGCCCAGGCAGACCAGCCAGGCGCCGGCTGCGGCGGCCGGATGCCGCGATCCGACGACGATGCCGAGGGCGGCCGTGAGCTCGCCGAGGTAGAGCGGATGGCGCACCAGCCGGTAGGGGCCGCGAACGACCAGGCCGCGCACGTCCGGCAGGATGCCGAAGCAGCGGCCGAGGAAGGCCACCGAGGCGAGCGAGAACGCGAGCCCGGCGAAGAGCAGCGAATCCGAGACCATCACGCGGATGCCGGCTCCGGCGTCGGCGCCGAAGAGGCCGACCGAGATCATCGTGAGCTGTGACAGCAGCGCGACGGCGACGCCGACGGGCGCCCGGTCGCGACGGATCGGTGCGGGCCGGATGTTGATCAGGACCGTGAACATGACCCACAGCACGCCGGAGAGGACGTGGAAGGCCCCGCCGGAGACCGACGACGCCTGCATCGTGGCCTCCACCTGCACGACCACCATGATCGTGAAGAGGAGCGTCGGGATGGCGCGCGAGCCCAGGAGTGTGAGCACGTCGGGGATCGGGCCGGCGCGAGAGACGTAGTCGGTCACACATCGATCATCGGCGGGCGCGGCGCGCTACATGAGCGAAAGGCCGGTCCGCTCGACGCCCTGCGGGTCGAGCGCGGCGAGCCACTCGCGGGCGGGCCGGCCGGCGAGCGGCAGATCAGGTGCGATGTCGCACAGCGGGCGCAGCACGAACTCGCGCTCGTGGGCGCGGGGGTGCGGCAGTGTCAGGCGGGCGTCGTCCCGGACCACGTCCTCGAACGAGATCAGGTCGAGGTCGAGCGTGCGCGGCCCCCAGCGAACGTCGCGGACGCGGCCGTGCGCGGCCTCGATCGCGAGGAGGACATCGAGCAGCGCGATCGGGATCGAGCTGGGTGTCGATCGCGGCGACGGCGTTCAGAAACGGCGGCTGGTCGGTGAGCCCGACGGGATCCGAGCGGTACACCGGCGAGGCCGCCGTCAGCGGGCCGGCCCGGCGCCCGAGCTCGGCGGCCGCCGCGCGCAGCGTCATCGCAGGATCTCCCAGGTTTCCCCCGAATCCGACGTACGCCCGACTCACCCGCTTGGGTGCATTTTCCATATATCCCCTTAACGAACCGCTCACATTTGCCGATGTCCTGGTCAGGGTACGGGCGATTCGCGTTGGCCGCACCCAGCTCCTGTTCTGACCAAGGATGGTGCCATGTCGACCCTCATGGAACTGACCGTTGTGCTCGTCCTCTGCCCCGCCGCGCTGGCGATCTGGGCGGACGCGCGCTACCCCCAGCTGCGCCCGCGCGAGATCCGGCGGACGACGATCCACCTCGGCATCGGCGGCCTGCTCGCGTTCCTCGGCATGCGGCCGATCCTGGCCGCGATCGCGGCCGAGCTGTCCGGCCCCACCGGCAAGGCGACGGCGCTCATCGCCGCCTGCGCCGTCATCACGTACTGCCTGACGGTGTCGGTCTGGATCTTCCGGCTGGCGTCCGAGACCGTCCGCGAAGGCCGCTAGAGCACTAGACCATGACCTCGCGCAGGACGGCGGCCGCCTCCGCGCGGGTGCGGGCCTTCAGCTTGCGCAGGATCGCCTTCACGTGCCAGCGCACGGTCTCGGGCGACAGGAAGAGCCGGTCGGCGATCTCGCCGGTCGTCTCGCCCGCGGCGATGTGCTGAAGGATCTCGAGCTGCCGGGGCGTCAGGCGCTCGCGGTGGGGCAGCTTCGACGCGAGGAGCATGCGCCGCTGCGACTCGCGGACGTCGTCGATGAGGTGCGCGGCCATCGCCCGTGACAGGGCCGCCTCACCCGAGAGGACGCCGTTCAGCGCGACCGCGAGCCGCTCCGGCGGCTGATCCTTGGTGAGGTACCCGGCGGCGCCGGCGCGCACCGCGGCGAGCATGTCGGCGGGATCGCGCGACTCGGTCAGGATCACCACTCGGGGCGCGACGCCGTCCATCTCGGCGAGCCGGCGCACGAGGTCGATTCCGCTGCCGTCGGCCAGGCGGAGGTCGGCGACGACCAGGTCGGGCTGCGTCCGGGTGGCGACATCCGCCGCCTCGCGCACGCTGGACGCGGCGCCGACGACCGTGAGGCCGCCGGCCTCGAGCACCGCGACGAGCCCACGGCGGAACAGCGGCTGGTCGTCGACGACCACGATGCGCACCTGCGACATGCCTCCGTTATACGGCGGAATTGGGGCCGGCGGAAGCCTCGGCGACCACGGCGACCTCGTCCAGCGGGTGCGGAATCGGGACATCGGGCTTGGCGACGCGCACCCGCGCGCGGGTCACGCCGAACCGGGCGACCAGGTCGTCGGCGATCACGGCGGCGAGCCGCTCGAGCAGCCGGTACGGGCCGCCCTGGGCCAGCTCCACCACCCGGTCTGTGACCGCGGCGTAGTTGACCGCGTCGCCCAGGTCATCCGTCTCGTCGGCCCGGGACGGCGGCGGGTCGAGCCAGACGTCGAGCACGAACGTCTGCCCCTGCTCGCGCTCCTCGTCGAGCACGCCGTGGTAGGCGAACACCCGCAGGCCTCGGATCTCGATCCGCGCGCTCCTCATGAGGCGTGCTCGATCGCAGCTGCGACGGCGAGCGCCTCGCGCGTCTCGCGCACGTCGTGGACCCGCACCATCCAGGCCCCGCGCCGCACCGCCTCGACGTTCGCGGCCGCCGTCGCGACGGCCCGGGCGCGCTCGGCGTCCCCGATGATCGCGCCCAGGAACCGCTTGCGCGACACCCCGATCACCACCGGTGGGCCGACCGCGGCGATCGCATCGAGGTGCCGCAGGAGCGAGAGGTTGTGCTCGCCGGTCTTCCCGAAGCCGATGCCGGGGTCGATGCAGATCGCGTCTTGCGAGATGCCCGCGTCCTGCGCCGCCCGGACGCGCTCGGCCAGGAACGACGCCACCTCTTCGACGACATCGTCGTAGCGCGGGTCGTCCTGCATCGTCTTGGGGGTGCCCAGCATGTGCATGAGGCACACGGGCACCCCGGCGCCGGCGACGACCTCCGCCATGCGCGGGTCGACCCGCATCGCCGACACGTCGTTCACGAACGACGCCCCGGCCGCGATCGCCGCCTCGGCCACGACGGCCTTCGTGGTGTCGATCGAGATCGGCACGTCGGTCGCCTCGCGCAGGCCGCGGATCACCGCGAGCACGCGCGCCAGCTCGACGTCGGCCGATACCGGATCCGACCCCGGGCGGGTCGACTCGCCTCCGACGTCGAGCACATCGGCGCCGTCGGCGACGAGCGCGATGCCGCGGGCCACCGCGGTCCCGGGATCGAGGTACTCGCCGCCGTCCGAGAAGGAGTCGGGCGTCACGTTGATCACGCCCATCACCGCCGGGGGCGGAAACCGGTCAGGCAGCGGGGCCACGGGCGCGATTCTAGAATGGCCCGACGACCCGCCGGAGGGGCCCTGCCGTTTCACACGTCGCACACCGAGGTTGAGGCCGACCTGCTCCGCCGGGCGCTCGGCCCGGGCTCGACCGTGCTCGAGGCCGGGTGCGGGCGAACGACCCGCCTGGCGCGGTTTCGCGACCGGATCGACCGGCTCGTGGGCGTCGACCTCGACGAGTCGGGCGGGCGGACGAACGAGTCGCTCGACGAGTTCGCCGTCGCCGACCTGTGTGGCCCGCTGCCCTTCGAGGACGGCACCTTCGACCTCGTCTACTCGAACTTCGTCGTCGAGCACCTCGAGCGGCCGCCGGCCGCGTTCGCGGAGTGGCACCGGGTGCTGCGCCCGGGAGGATCGGTCGTGGTCGTCACCAGCAACCGCTCAAACCCGCTCATGGCAGCGGCCCGCATCCTGCCGCAGGCCGTCCGGACGGCGATCAAGGGCCGCGGGCCCGGTGCCGTCGCTCGGGACGTCTTCCCGGCCCGCTACCGGGCCAACACGCCGGGAGCGCTCACCGCGCAGCTGGAGCGGGCGGGGTTCGAGCCCGTCCAGGTCGTCCCCGTCGCCACGCTCCATCGCTACGCGGGCGATCGGCGGTTGCCCGCGGCGACCCTCCGCAACCTCGAGCGCATGCTGCCGCCGCGGCTTCGCTCGACGATCGTCGCCTGGTACCGGCGCGACTAACTTGGACGACTACCCGCGGTACGAGAGCGACGTCGCCGTCGGCAGCAGCCGCTCGTAGCCGTAGCCGGTGATCGGCCGGTGGCCGGGCCGCCACAGCTCGGCGGAGTTGTTGTTGTCGAAGCCCATGGCGTTGGTGGCGCCCATGTCGGCCAGCACGCTCGCGAACCTCGGCATGGTGAGGCCCGAGCCGCCCTTCCCGCCGATCACGATCATCCATCCGGAGTTCCCGGCCTGGACGAGCGCCGGGCGCCAGCAGCCCCCGCCGCAGTCCCACTGCCAGGGGTCGACGGAGTCGGGCCGGGAAGAGACCGCCCGGCCGGCGTTGACGAGCATCGGCTTGCCGCCGGTCACGTCGGTGACGTTGCTCCATCCGGCGTCGTCGACCGCGGTCTCGATGGCCGGCGAGGCCGCCAGGGCAAGCTGATCGAGGGCCGGTTTCACCACCGGGCTCTGGGTGTCGTTCCTCGTGAGAAGCAGCACGCCGCCGGTCGGGACGGTCACGACCTCGTTGGGCTGGCAGACGACGGCGGCACACGCAGTCGCCGAGAGCGGCATCGAGACGGGCTGGCGGTCCGCCGTCGGCTCGGTCAGCCTGTACGCCACGACGGTCTCCCGGCGGTTCGACCCCTGCGGGTTGGTGTAGGGCAACGTGCCCTCGAGCGCTGTCGCGAGCACGTCGGAATCGACGACGACGCCGACGGCGCCAACCGGGACCTTCACCTGCGCTCCGGCGTGGGTGTAGGCCGCGACCTGGTCGCTGCGGATCGCGCTGGTCACGGTGGACGGCGCCGGGTTGAACGCGCCGACCGTGGCGACGACGCCGCCGGGCAGCGCGAGCTTCATCGGCCGGGCCAGCGGGTGACCCATGATGAACCGGCCGTCCGGCTTGTAGCCCACGGCGAGCGCGCCCCTGCCGGCCCGGTAGACCGTCCCGTCCGAGACGAGCAGGCCGCTGGTGATGCTCTGGGCGGGGCTCCAGTTCTTGTAGATCGAGTAGTCGCCCGTCATCGCGGCGATCAGGCCGGGAGGCCCGCCGGCCGACGCAAGGTGCGAGATCTGGTGGTCGGTGATCCAGCTGCTCGAGCTGTCGTAGGCGCCGAGCAGCGACGAGTGCAGGCTGACGTGCTTGTTCCCCAGCTTCCAGGTCAGCTTGTAGACCTCCTGGGCGCCGAAGACGCCGCGCACCGTGATGCGCGAGTGCACGAGCGTCACACCGGGCTTCACCGTCTTCCGCGAGATGACCACCTTCGAGGTGACCGGGCCCGCCCACGCGGCGGTGCCGCTCGAGAGGCCGACGAGGCCCACGAGGCCGATCCCGAGCACGCGGGAGAAGAATTTGGATGACACGCCAGGAACCCCCTGCTGAAGCCGATGCGTAGGAGGGTTATCGGCGCGCGGGGGACCGGATCTGCCCCCTTCGGGGGGAGGGTCACCTACCCGAACCGGTGAACCGGGCGGCCGGGGTCAGACCCCGCATCGCGGCGGTTTGCGCTTTCGCGACGGCGGCGGCACAGGTCGACGGCGCTTCGGCCCGCTATCGGCCGCGGTATGCGCCACCGGCGTCACGAATCTGCGACGGCGACCGATGCGGGGTCTGACCCCGACGGTCAGGAACCAATCTCGCCGGCTGCCCGTGGCCCCGGCGTCCGGGAAAGGGCTCAGCTCGGCTGCGGCGACTCCGGCGGCTGGCCGGAGGCGATGTTGCCGGGGAGCGGGAGGCCGATGCCGCGGGCGCGGCCGGGCTCCTTGCGCGGCTGCTCGGCGACGGGCGTGTCGGACTCCTTGGGCTCCTGGTCGGCGAAGACCTCCTCGGGAGCCTCGCCCGAGAGCAGCCGCTGGAACTGGTCGGAGTCGAACGTCTCGTACTGGATCAGGATCTTCGACATCGACTGGAGCTCGGCGATGTGCGAGGTCAGCACCTCGCGGGCCCGCTCGTGGGCCGACTCGACGATGCGGCGGATCTCGTCGTCGATCTCGCGCGCGATCTCCTCGGAGTAGTCGGCCTCGTGGCCGAAGTCGCGGCCCAGGAAGGGCTGCGACGAGTCACGCCCGAAGGTGCGCGGCCCGAGCTTCTCGGACATGCCCCAGCGGGTGACCATCCGCTTGGCAGTGTCGGTCGTCTTGTTGAGGTCGTCCTCGGCGCCGGTCGTGACCTCGCCGAAGACGAGCTCCTCGGCCGTGCGGCCGCCGAGGTTCTTGGCGAGGCCGTCGAGCAGCTCGGCCCGCGAGCGCATGAACTTGTCCTCGCTCGGCAGCGTGACCACGTAGCCGAGGGCCATGCCGCGCCCGACGATCGAGATCTTGTGCACCGGGTCGTTGTGCGTCAGGTAGTGCCCGACGAACGCATGCCCCATCTCGTGGACGGCGGTGATCTCGCGCTCCTTGGGCGAGAGCAGCCGGGTCTTCTTCTCGGGCCCGGCGATGACGCGCATGATGCCCTCTTCGAGCTCGAGGTTCTCGATCTGCTTCTTGCCCTTGCGGGCGGCGAGCAGCGCGGCCTCGTTCACGAGGTTGGCCAGGTCGGCCCCCGTGAAGCCGGGCGTCTGCCCGGCCAGCGCCTCGATGTCGACGGTCTGGGAGATCGGCTTGCCACGGGTATGCACGTCGAGGATCTTCTTGCGCCCGACGCGGTCTGGCCGGTCGACGACGACCTGGCGGTCGAAGCGCCCGGGGCGAAGCAGGGCCGGGTCGAGGATGTCGGGGCGGTTCGTCGCCGCGATCAGGATGACGTTGTCCTTCATCTCGAAGCCGTCCATCTCGACGAGGAGCTGGTTCAGCGTCTGCTCGCGCTCGTCGTGGCCGCCGCCCATGCCGGCGCCGCGATGGCGGCCGACGGCGTCGATCTCGTCCATGAAGATGATGCACGGCGAGTTCTGCTTGGCCTGCTCGAACAGGTCGCGCACGCGGCTCGCGCCGACGCCGACGAACATCTCGACGAAGTCGGAGCCGGAGATCGAGAAGAACGGCACCCCGGCCTCGCCGGCCACGGCGCGGGCGAGGAGCGTCTTGCCGGTGCCCGGAGGGCCGAAGAGCAGGACGCCCTTGGGGATGCGCGCGCCGAGGGCCTGGAACTTCTTCGGGTTCTCGAGGAACTCCTTGATCTCCTGGAGCTCCTCCACCGCCTCGTCGACGCCGGCCACGTCCTTGAACGTGATCTTGGGCGAGTCGACGGACATCCGCTTGGCGCGGCTCTTGCCGAAGCTCATCACCTTGGAGCCGCCGCCCTGCATCTGGTTCATGAGCAGGATCCAGATCACGAAGAAGAGCAGGAAGGGCAGGATCGTGATGAGGGCGCTCCACCAGGGAGAGCCGCCGGCCTTGGCGCCGTCGATCGTGACGCCCTTCTCGCCGGCCGCCGCGAGCTCCAGCTTCAGGAGGTCGGGGGACGGGACGCCGACCGAGTAGGTCTTGTCGGGATTCGCGGCCAGCTTGAAGCTGACGCTGTTGTTCGCGGGGTCAGACTTGAGCGACGCCACCTTGCCCTGGTCCGTCCACTCCGAGAGGTCGCTCCATGTGGTCGGCCGCGAGCTGGAGGACGAGTTGATGATCTTGAGCGCGAAGAACGCGAGCACGACCACAACGAGGATCGGAAAGAGAGCGCTCTTGAAAAGTCTGTTCACTGCGCGTTCGCCTGCTTCCCCAGGGGATGGTGCGTAGGCATCTCGCCCGCGATAATGCCCGGTGACCCGGGCTTGAACCTTACCACGGGGGTTTCGCCTGCCCGGGTATCGGCACGCGCGCGCGGGTTCTGTAGCGCGGCCGCCGGGACGGCGTCAGTCGAGCGGCTCGGGGAGCTTCGACTCGTCGAGCGCGGCGACGTACGGCAGGCTCCGGTAGCGCTCGGCGTAGTCCAGCCCGTAGCCGATGGCAAACCGGTTGGCGATCTCGAACCCGACGTAGCGGCAGCGGACGTTGGACTTGCGCCTGGCCGGCTTCGTCAGGAGCGCGCAGACCTCGAGCGACGCCGGCTTCCGGGCCTCGAGGTTGCGGACGAGATACGAGAGCGTGAGACCCGGAGTCGACGATGTCCTCGACGATCAGCACGTGCCGGCCCTCGATCACGGTGTCGAGGTCCTTCAGGATCCGCACGACGCCCGACGAGTCGGTCGTGTTGCCGTAGCTCGAGACGGCCATGAAGTCGATCTCGCAGGTGACGGTGATGGTGCGCACCAGGTCGGCGATGAAGAACACCGCGCCCTTCAGCACGCCGACCAGCACGGGGTCGAGGCCGGCGTAGTCGCGCGAGATCTCGGCGCCGAGCTCAACGACCCGGCCGCGCAGCTCGTCCTCCCCGACGAGCACCTCCGCGATCAGCGCGTCGTGCTCGGCCGCGGTCGGGAAGTTCATGGCTGAGCAGGATACCGGCTTCGAGACGGCGGCCCGAAGACGAGCGTGCGCCGATCGCGGCACGCCTCGAGGTCGCGCCCGAGCGACAGCCGCTCCACGCCCGAGCTGCGGCCGGCGAGATCGACGAGCCGGTCGGTGAGCGCGCGCGGAAGCCGCAGCGGCCGGCCCGCGGCGCGCTCGGCCGTGGCCCGGAGCACGATCGCCTGCAACGGGCGGGGAAGATCGGCGAGCCGGTCGAGATCGAGCTCGTCCGCGACGTGCTCTCCGGCCAGCTCGGTCAGGAGCTCGTCGAGCTCGCCGAGCAGCTCCGCCGTGCGCGCGATGTTGATGTCGGCGCCGGGGTGGACGCGCCGGAGCGCCGGCATGACGTCGTGGCGGATCAGGTTGCGGCGCAGGGTCGTGTCGGCGTTCGTGTGGTCGACCCGCGGAACGAGCCGCGCCGCCCTGCACCACTCCCGCGTCTCGGCGGCCGTCACGCACAGAAGCGGCCGGGCGAGCGCCCCTGCGCGCGGGCGCATCGCCGACAGGGCGCGGACGCCGGACGAGCTCGCGAGGCGGTAGACGACCGTCTCGGCCTGGTCGGTCAGGGTGTGGCCGGTCGCGACGACCCGGCCCGCGGCGTGCTCGTGGGCGGCCGCGTAGCGGGCCTCGCGGGCGCGCGCCTCCACGTTCGCCCCTCCCTCGAGGTCGAGCGGCACGACCGTGGCGCCGAGGCCGGCGCAGAACGCCGCGTCGGCGAGCCCGGCCTCGCCGCGCAGGCCGTGCTCGACGTGCAGCGCCTCGACGGGATGCCCGAGCTCGCGCAGGACGCCCCAGAGGCACAACGAGTCGGCGCCGCCCGACACCAGGGCGACCACCGGCTCGCCCGGTTCGAGCACACCGTGCTCGGCGACGAATCCGGCTACGCGCTCAACGAGCAGCGAACCGCCGGGCATAGCTCGTCCCGAGCTCGATGTAGCGTGCGTGCGCCATCTGCGCGGCGTCGTCGTCACCGGCCGCCCGGGCCCGATCGATCTCGGCCTGGAGGCCGGCCAGCCGCTGCTCGAGGCGCAGCCCGAGGACATCCTCGGGGGTGAGCTCCGCCTCCCGGCCGAGCAGCCGAAGCGCCCGCGGCCGCCAGACCTCGCGCAGCCGGCGAAGGCCCGGATCGTCGGCGCCCTCGAGCACCTCCCACCCCCTGCTCGCCGGCGGCCGCACCGCCTCGGCTGCAAAGACGGGGTCAGACCCCAGTACCGCAGCCTCGCCGCCCGGCGCAATCCGCCCGCCGCAGCTGCACGGCTCGAGCAGCTCCGCGACGTCGGCCTCGATGCCCTCGCTCCCCAGCTTGAACCCGTCCGTCCCATGGAGCGCCAGCCGGACGAGGCCGACCTCGAGCGTGCGGGAGGCCATGTCGTAGGCGGCGCCGCACGCCTCGCAGTGCCACGGGTCGGCGGTCACGCCGGCACCGACGCGCCCACGAACTCCGCCACCGCGACGCCGAACGAGTACGGCGCCTCGATCATCGGCATGTGCCCGACGCCCGGCAGCACGAGCTCCTCGCCGGCGAGCGCCTCGGCCAGCGCCGGGCCGTTCTCCCAGCCGCTGCGGTCGTGCTCGCCCCAGATGATGAGCGAGCGGGTGTGGACGCGCTCGATCAGCGCCGGCAGATCGAGCGACGCGAGGGCCGGCAGGACGCCGGGGACGATCGGCGCGGCCCTGGCCGCCCCGCGCAGGAGCCGGCGCGCGGCCGGCACGTCGAGGCCCTCGGTCCGGGACATGCCGACGAACCAGCCGAAGACCAGCTTGCGGGGCAGGCGACGGCTGGCCGCCGGCCTCTCCCACAGCCGCTCGGTGGCCGCGATCGCGCGGTGGAACGGCATGATGAACCGGGCCCGGCGAAGGCTGAACGGCGCCATGCCGACCGGGGAGGCGAGCACCATCGCCGACACCGGCCGCTCCGCCGCCCAGGTGATCGCCAGCGGCGCCCCGAAGGAGTGGCCGACGACCGCGGGCCGATCGACGCCGATCTGGTCGATCGCCTCGCCCATGAGCCGTACGGCCTCCGTGAACGAGAACGGGTCGAGCACATCCGAGTCGCCGTGGCCGGGGACGTCGACGGCGATGACGCGGTGCGAGCGCCCGAGCCGCTCGGCGAACGGCGCCCAGTAGTCGAGCGAGCCCGTGAGCCCGTGCAGCAGCACGACCGGGTCGCCCGCACCCCACTCGGCCACATTGACACGGAGGCCGTCCACAGCGAGGGTTTGCGCATGCATCCCACGGAAACTACCAGCCCCGGCGATGCCGACGAGTACCGTCGGCGCAGCTACAGGAATTGGCAGCACGCCGCCGCCGGGTGGGAGCGCGAGCGAGAGGCCCTGCAGGCGGCCATGGGGCCGCTGACCGACTGGATGATCGAGCGCCTGGCCCCGGAGCCCGGCCAGACCATCCTCGAGCTCGGAGCCGGCACCGCCGAGACCGGGCTCATCGCCGCGCGGCTCGTGTCGCCCGGCGGGCGGGTCATCGTGAGCGACCGCTCGACTGCGATGCTCGCCGCCGCGGAGCGCCGGGCAGCCGAGCTCGACCTCACGAACGTCGAGCTCCGCGTGCTCGACATCGAGGCGATCGACCTCCCCGACGCCGCCGTCGACGGGGTGATCTCCCGGATGGTGCTCATGCTCGTCCCGGACATCGCCGCCGCGCTCGGCGAGATCCACCGCGTCCTTCGCCCCGGCGCCCGGCTCGCCGCGGCGGTGTGGGACACGGTCGAACGGAACCCGTGGGCGCCGGTGTTGTGGGACGTGATCGAGCGGATGACCGACATCCCTCAGGCCCGTCCGGGCGGCCCGGGCATGTTCACGCTGGCCGACCGGGGCCGGCTGGGCTCGCTCCTCTCGGCGGCCGGGTTCGGCGAGATCCACCTCGAGTCGATCCCCGTCGCCTGGAGATACCCTGACTTCGAGACGTACTGGCGGACGCAGTCCTCCCTGAACGGAGCGATCACGCGGCTTCTCCCGACGCTGACGGACGCCGAGCGCACGCGGCTGGCCGGCGCCGTGCGCGAGGCCGTCGAGCCGTTCCGGACCGGGAGCGGCTACAGCGCCCCCGGCTCGGCGCTGGGCGTCGTCGCCACGGCGTGAGGGGGTAGAGTCCCGCCGCCGTGCCGATCCACCTGCGCGCAGAGCCGGGCGACTACGCGCCCGCCGTCCTCCTCCCGGGCGATCCGCTCCGGGCCGAGCGGATCGCGCGCGAGTTCATGGACGACGCGCGCCAGGTGAACGGCGAGCGCGGCCTGCTCGGCTACACGGGCACCCACCAGGGCCGCCCCGTGTCGGTGCAGGCGACGGGCATGGGGTGCCCGAGCGCCGCCATCGTGATCGAGGAGCTGATCCAGCTCGGCGTGACGCGGCTGATCCGGGTCGGCACCTGCGGCGGGCTCTCGAGCACGCTCGCGATGGGCGACGTCGTGGTCGGCATCTCGGCCGTCCCCGCCGACCGCACGGCCCTTCACTACACGGGCGGCGAGCCGCACGCCCCCACGGCGGACTTCGGCGTGACCCACGGGATCGTGCACGCGGCCAAGGGCATGGACATCCGGCCGCACGTCGGCCCCATCGTCAGCTCCGACACGTTCTACGACCCCGACCCCGAGCGGCATCGCCGCTGGGCGGCCCGCGGAGTCCTCGCGGTCGAGATGGAGGCGGCCGTGCTCTTCACGATCGCCGCGCTTCGCGGCGTCGCGGCCGCGTGCGTGCTGGTCGTCTCGGACCTCGTCGGCGGCGAGGAGTTCGTGCGGATCAGCGACGACGACCTCGCCGCGGCCGTCGAGCGGATGACCCGGCTGGCGCTGGCGGCCGCGGTGGACGACCATTAGCCCCACGGCGACCGGGGTCATGGTCGTGAACCCCGCGTCCGACCACGGGCGCACGGCGCGGCGCTGGCCCGAGATCGCCCGGGCCGCCGCGGCGCGCGGCCTCGACCTCGACGTGCGCGCGACCGAGGCTGCCGGGCACGCGTCCGAGCTGACGCGCGCCGCGCTGCGCGAGGGTGCCGGGCTGATCGTGGCGGTGGGCGGCGACGGCACGGTGTCCGAGGTCGCAAACGGGTTCTTCGACGGCGACTCCGCCGTCAACCCCGCGGCGGAGCTGGCGGTGATCCCGCGCGGCTCCGGATGCGACTTCGTGAAGACCTTCGAGATCTCAAAGCATGTCGACCGCGCCGTCGCCACGGCGTCCGGCTCGGCCGTCCGGACGATCGATCTCGGCCGGGTCCGGTTCACCGACTGGGACGGCCGGCCCGCTTCCCGCATCTTCTGCAACGTGGCCAGCGCCGGCCTGACGGGCGTGGCCGCCGACCGGGTCAACCGGTCGGGAAAGCCGCTCGGGGCCACGATCGCCTTCGCATGGGGGACGATCGTGACGTTCGCGGGGTACCGCAACAGCCGGTTTCGCGTGCAGATCGACGAGCGCGAGCTCGACCAGGTCTGCAACAACGTCATCGTCGCGAACTGCCGGTTCTACGCGAGCGGCATGCGGATCATGCCGATGGCCGACCCGAGCGACGGGCTGCTCGACGTGCTCGTGTGGGGCGACGTCGGCAAGGCCGATCTGGCCCGGAACCTGCACAAGCTCTACCGCGGCACGCATATCGGCCATCCCAAGGCCGACATCAGCCGTGCGCGTCGCGTGACGGTCGAGCCATCGCGCCCGCTTCCGATCGAAGCGGACGGCGAGACGCCGGGCCTCACACCCATGACGTTCGAGATCGTGCCGGCCGCGCTTCGGCTGCGCGTGCCCGGGTAGCGGCGGGTCAGTCGCTCGGCGTCGCCGGCTTCGGAGCCCGCGGCCGCGGCCGCGGCTTGCTCTCGGGCAGGCGCTTGGCGAGGTCGTTCAGCGCGGCCTCGACGCGATCGAGCGACGCCTGGAGACGGGCGACGTCCTCGCGCGTGGCCACCTGAAGCTGCGACATGGCCGCCTGCTGGGCGCGCTGGCGCATTGCCGTGGCGCGCTCCTTCGTCGCGTTCACGACGGTGCTCTGCGACATCTCCTGCTGCATGCGGGCGACGGTGTCCTCGGTGGCGCCGGTGATCCGGTCGATGATGCTTTTTCGATCGTCCATAACCCCAATGTACCAGCGGCCCCGGACGGTTTTCCAGTACCCTCGCGGGGGTGATCTCCGCCGGGGCCCGCCGCACCGCCGTCCGCCTGCGAGTCCGCTTCGGCGAGACCGACGCAATGGGCGTCGCCAACAACGCCGCGTACCTGGCGTGGTTCGAGGTCGGCCGCGTCGAGTACCTCCGCGAGCTGGGCCACAGCTACGCCGACGTGCACGCCGGCGGGATGGACATGGTCGTCGTCGAGGCGCACGCCGAGTACCTGCGGGCGCTGCGGTTCGACGACGAGTTCACCGTCGAGTGCGCCTGCACGGCGGTGCGCGGCGCGAGCTTCACCTTCGGCTACGAGCTCGTCCGCGACGGCGAGGTCGCCTGTCGCGGCTTCACACGCCATGCCTGTGTCAACCGCGCGTCGATGCGCCCGGTCCGCGTGCCGGCCTGGCTCGGAGAGGCGGTCAGCGCGGGATCGACCACGTGACGCCCCCGTCGGCCGATCGCAGGAGCGTGCGGCCGGTCGCGGCGTAGCAGATCAGGTAGTTGCGAAGGTCGAACGCGACCGCCGAGACGCCCGCCACCCGCGCCACGCGCCGGAACGTGCGGCCGCCGTTCGTCGAGAGGACGAGGCCCGCACCGTCGGCAACGAGTACGCGCTCGTGGTCGTCGGTCGTCGTCGCGACGGCCGTCGCATCCGGGGCGTTCGCGAGCCGCGTGAACGACGCCCCGAAGTTGGACGAGCGCCAGAGCCCCGCCGGCCCGCACGCCACGTAGACCACGTCCGCCTTCAACGGGTCGCCGCGCACCGCCGAGAGCGCGCCACAGCCGGACGGAAGGCCGGTGGCCCGAAGCGGGGCCCACGGCCGGCCGCCGCGCACCGACAGCCAGAGCCGCCCGCTCGCATCGAGCCCGTAGAGCCGGTTCGTGCGGTAGTACGGCGATGTGATGGCCACGATCGGCCTCCCCGCCGGGTGCTGGGCGAGGCGCGCGGCCCCGAAGCCGCCGACGCCGACGTTCGTGCCGTCGACCACCACGACGCGCTTCTCGAGGAACGCCACGCCGATCGCCCCGGTGTGCGCCATCCCGTGCCAGCTGTGGCCGCCGTCCCGCGAGCGGTAGACGTGTGCACCCGCCGTCTCCCAGATCGTTCCGGCGTAATCCGGGGCGATTGCGAGCGCCGTGGCGCCCGCAGGAATGTCGACGGAAGGCTCGCTCGCCTGGCCACAAGCAGTGACAAGAACTGCAAAAATTGCAACAAACACAGATTTCCGCTCAACCATTTCCCGCATAGTCCCGACAAACCTAGAGGACGGCCCTTCACCCCGGCTCCAGCTTGGCCGATCCTTCTGCCGCACCATGCCCGAGAACCCGTCGACCATCGACCGCCTTCGCGGCCTCCTGGAGGTCACCCGGCTCGTCCGGGAAGGGACCGAGCAATCGGCCCTGCTCGAGGCCATCGCGGATTCGATCGCGACCTCGCTCGGGTTCCACACCGTCGTCATCAACCTCTACCGTCCCGCGTGGAACGACTTCGAGGTGACGACGGTGCACGGCTCCGACGACGCACGCCGGGCGCTCCTCGGCGACACCCTCGACTGGGCCGCGTGGGCTCCGCTCCTCGACGAGCGGTTCGAGCGCCGCGGCACCTATCTGATCCCGCACGGGACGTTCGACTGGGAGGGCGACGTCGGCAAGCGGTACGTCCCCGCCTGGGAGCCGAGCGCCGACCCCGACGCGTGGCACCCCGACGACGAGCTGTTCGTGCCGATGCTCCACTCCGACGGGCACATGCTGGGGATCCTGTCGGTCGGTGAGCCCTACACGGGCACGCGCCCGTCGGACGAGGAGCTGGAGGTGCTCGTGGCGGTCGCCGACCACGTCGCCCTCGCCCTCCAGAGCTTCCAGGAGAAGGCCGCGGCCGCCCATCACCGGCTCGCGCTTCGCGAGCTCCTGCAGGTGTCGTCGCGGCTCGCCGAGACGCCGTCGGTCGAGGCGATCCTCCAGGCGACCTGCGAGGGGATCGGGCACTCGCTGGGGTTCCGGAAGGTCTCGATTCAGCTCCCCGACGCCGGGACGGGGGTGTTCATCACGCGTGCGACGGCCGGCTGGACGCTCGACGAGCTGGCCCAGAACGCTCCGCTCTCGATGTGGGAGCTCGCGCCCCTTCTCGACCCGCCGTTCGAGGTCGAGGGCTGCTACCTGCTCACGCACGAGCAGGCGATGTTGCGGCTCCCGGCCGGCCACCGCATGTACCGGTCGGTGATGAACGGCCGTGGCCCCTGGGCCTGGGACAGGCACTGGCTCGTCGTCCCGCTCCTCGACCGCGAGGGCAAGGTGATCGCCGTCATCTGGGCCGACGATCCCGAGGACCGGCTCGTCCCGTCGCGGCAGCTCATGCAGGCGCTGCGGGTCTTCGCGAACCAGGCCACCGCGGCGCTCGACTCGGCGGGGCGCCTCGAGGAGGTCCGGTTCCTCGCCGAGCACGACCCGCTCACCCGCCTCCTGAACCGCCACGCGTTCGCGGTCAGGCTGGAGGCCGAGATGACGCGGTCGACCCGCTACGGGCGCCCGTTCACGCTGGTCGTGCTCGACGTCGACGGGTTCAAGTCGGTGAACGACCGCCACGGGCACCTGGCGGGCGACGCCGCCCTCGAGCAGCTCGGGCTCATCCTGCGCGCCGGGCTGCGCGCCGCCGACACCGCGTACCGGATCGGCGGCGACGAGTTCGCGCTGCTCCTCCCCGAGACCTCCGCCCCCGAGGCGCGAGCCGTGATCGAGCGCATCGCCGAGAACCTCGAGGGAGCCGGCGAGCGGGCCGGAACGCCGCTTCGGGCGAGCTTCGGCGTGATCGTCGGCGAGGGCGGCCTGACCGACGCCGAGCGGCTCCTGCGGGATGCGGACGCCGCCATGTACGAGGCCAAGCGCACCGGCGCCCACATCCATTTCGTCGCATGATCCGAGGACGACGGCAGTGACCCCTCACGATCCTGAAGCGCTCTCGCGGCTCCGCGGATTCCTCGAGGTCACCCGCGTCGTGCGGTCTGAGGAGGAGCTCGGCGGCCTCCTCGCGTCGATCGCGAAGTCGATCTCCGAGTCGCTCGGCTTCGCCACCGTGACCGTGCACCTGCACCGCCCGGCGTGGGACGACTTCGAGGTGACCACCGTGCACGGGAGCCCGGACGCCGAGCGGCTCCTGGGCGACGCGCGCGGACGCGAGGTGTGGGAGCCGCTGCTCGACTCGCGCTTCTCACGCCGCGGCGCCTACCACGTGCCGCACGGCGAGTTCGACTGGGAGACCCACGCGCCGGGCTCGTACGTCCCTCCCGTCGCGGCCCGGCCCGGACCGGACGGCTGGCATCCGCTCGACGCCCTGTTCGTCCCGCTGCGACACCCGGACGGGCATCTCATCGGCATCCTGTCCGTCGACGAGCCCTCCAGCGGCCGCATCCCGACCGACGAGGAGCTCGACGTGCTCGTCGCGATGGCCGACCACGCCGGAATCGCCGTCCAGAGCACCCAGGAGGCGGAGCAGGCCGCCCGTCACCGAGCCGCGCTCGAGCAGCTGCTTCAGGTGTCCTCGCGCCTCACGGAGACCTTCGCGATCGACGAGATCCTCCGGTCGGTGTGCGACGGCATCCACACGGCGCTCGGCTTCGAGAACGTCTGCATCGACCTGCCGGACCCCGAGACGGGCGCCTTCCGGACGCGCGCCACTCACGGGTGGGACCTGGACGATCCGGCCGTGAACACGGGTATGCCGTTCGCCCAGATCGAGCGCCTCCTCGACCCGCAGTTCGAGGTGGAGGGCTGCTACCTGCTCGACCACCAGCAGGGTCTCGAGCGGGTCGCTCCCGAGCACCACACCTACGAGTCGGCGCGAAGCGGGCGCGGGCCGCTCGCGTGGCGAAACCACTGGCTCGTCGTCCCGCTCTGGAGCCGCGCCGGAGAGGTCATGGGCACGATCTGGGCCGACGACCCGACCGACCGCCTCGTCCCGTCCGAGCGCAAGCTCCAGGCGTTGCGCGTCTTCGCCAACCAGGCAACGACCGCGCTGGACACCGCCGCGCAGTACGAGGAGATGCAGTTTCTCGCCGAGCACGATCCGCTGACCCGCCTGCTCAACAGGCGCGCCTTCAACGAGCGGCTCGAGCAGGAGGTGTCGCGGTCGATGCGCTACGGCCACCCCATGGCCCTCGTGCTCTGCGATCTGAACGGGTTCAAGGCCCTGAACGACAGGAACGGCCATGCGGCCGGCGACGAGGCGCTCGAGGTCGTGGGCGCGGTGCTCACGAGCGCGCTCCGCACCGCCGACGCCGCGTTTCGCATCGGCGGCGACGAGTTCGCCCTCATCCTGCCGGAAACCGGCGATGACGAGGCGAGGGCGGCGGTCGACCGCGTCGGCGAGGCGATGACCGCGGCGTTCGCCGCGCGGGACGAGGCGCTCGCGGCCGGCTTCGGGGTCGCGGTCTGCCCGCGCGACGGCGACGATCCGCGCCCGCTCTTCCGCACCGCAGACCGCGCGATGTACGCGGCGAAGCCGCGCGTGCCCCGCGAGGCGTAGATGAGTGATTCCACGTCGCCGTGATGTCCTAGCCGCAAGCCTTGGCTTGCGGCGGTCGTGAGCGATCTGCTACCAGCAGGTCGCGAACGGGCGAGAACCGAGTAGCGCAAGGACGCAGGATCTGTCAAGCCGGAACGGCTTGACAGGGTTCGGAAGGCGCCTGCGATTACGCAGGCGCCGCCGGGCGATATTGGTTGAAATATCGGCGCGACCGAGGACGCCGCGATGCGACGGTTCGCAGCCGCAGCCCCGCCAGAACGCGGCTACTAACCACCGACGTGCGTCCAGGCGCGCGGGGACGTGGAATCACTCATCTAACGGTCCCGTTAGGATGCCCGCCGAGAGGGGGCGAGGGGAGGACCGTGGATCTCGACCTGAACGACGAGCAACGCTCGATCCAGGAGACCGTGCGTGAGTTCGTCGACCGACGCATCCTGCCGGTGGCGCAGGAGAACGACGTCAACCACCACCTCGACATGGGCATCATCGAGGGCATGGCCGAGCTGGGGCTGCTGGGCGCGCCGATCCCGCCCGAGCACGGCGGCGCAGGGCTCGACTACGTCTGCGAGGCGCTGATCTGCGAGGAGATCGAGCGCGGCGAGTCGGCGTTCCGCACGCTGATCTCGGTGCACGTCGGCCTGAACTCGCTGTCGCTGCTCAAGTTCGGAAGCGACGACCAGCACCGCCGCTACCTGGCGCCGATGGCGACGGGCGAGAAGCTCGGCTGCTTCGGCCTGACCGAGCCCGCCGCCGGCTCCGACGTCGCGGCGATGCTGACGACGGCCATCCGCCAGGCCGACGGCACGTACCTCCTGAACGGCCAGAAGAACTGGATCTCGTACGCGACCGAGGCCGACTACGCGCTCGTCTTCGCCAAGACCGATCCCTCGGCCGGGCACAAGGGGATCTCGGCGTTCGTCGTCGAGCGCGCGTGGGACGGCGTCGAGGCACGCCGAATCCCGAACAAGCTCGGGATCTGGGCCGGCTCGACGGGCGAGCTCTTCTTCTCGAACGTGCAGGTGCCCGCCGAGAACCTGGTCGGTGGTGAAGGCGACGGCTTCAAGATCGCAATGCACTCGCTCGACCAGGGGCGCTTCACGGTCGCCGCCGGCGCGGTGGGCGTCATCCGGGCCTGCCTGGAGGCGTCGGTCAAGTACGCGAACGAGCGCCAGACGTTCGGGCAGCAGATCGGGAAGCACCAGTTCGTGCAGGACATGATCGCCGACATGGTGCTGGGCTACGAGACGTCGCGGCTGCTCGTGATGCAGGCCGCAGCCGCCAAGGACAAGGGCGTGCGAAACACGCGCGAGACGTCGCTCGCCAAGTGGCACGCGACCGAGAGCGCGTTCAAGGCGGCCCACCTCGCGATCCAGGTGCACGGCGCGTACGGCTACTCCGCCGAGTACCCGGTCGAGCGCTACTTCCGCAACTCCCGCGCCCCGATCATCTACGAGGGGACGACGCAGATCCACAAGATGATGCAGGCCGAGCACGCACTCGGCTACCGGAAGCTGAATGGCTGAGCACGCGGGCGACGCGAAGCTCGTGGAGCTCGAGGACGGCGGCGTCCTGAACGTCGTTGAGGTGGGCTCGAAGAGCGCCTATCCGCTGATGCTGCTCCACGGCGGCCCGGGCCTCGACCATCACGAGTTCCGGCCGTGGCTCGACCCGCTCGCCGACATGGGCTTCCGGCTCCTCTACGTCGACGAGCGCGGCCAGGGCGCCTCGCCGCGCGTCGATCCGGCATCGCTCACGATGCAGGTCTTCGCGCACGACATCGACCGGCTCGCCCGGGCGCTCGATCTCGGCCCCTACGGCGTCCTCGGGCACTCGTTCGGGGCGTTCATCGCCCTCTCGCACGCGCTCGAGCGCGGGAGCGCCGACCAGTACGTGATCTCCTCGGGTGTCGCGACGACCGCCGGCCTCATGGCCGACGTGGATCGCGAGATCGACGCGTTCGAGCCGGCGTATCTGCGCGATCAGATCCGCAAGTCGTGGGCCGAGGAGCCCAAGCTCAAGACCGTCGAGCAGGCCCGCGAGGTCTCGGCCGCCCAGATGCCGTTTCACTTCTGGGAGATGGGCGACGCCTACAGCCGCTACACGCAGTCCGACGAGACCGTCTACGCGCCCGAGGTGCTGGCGCACTTCGCCGCGAACGGCTACGGCAACTTCGAGTGGCTCGACCACCTGCGCTGGATCTCGAAGCCGATGCTCGTCATCGCGGGCCGGGGCGACCGGGTGTGCACCGTCGAGCGCTCCGAGGAGATCCACCGCGAGGTCGAGGGGTCGGAGCTCGTGGTCGTCGAGAAGGCGGCCCACATGACGTTCGTCGAGCAGCCGAAGGTCTACCTCGACGCGGTGCGCCGCTGGTTCATCCGCCAGGGCGCGATCCCCGACCCGAACGCCCCGCCGGCGGAGTAGCTCTCAGCGGCGCCGGGAACGGCCGGCGCGCACGGTCTTCTGGAAGACGCCCAGTATGACCTCGGGCAGGCTCGATCCGGTCGCCGTGACCTGCTGCACGCCGCGGATCGCCACGGCGCGGGTTCCGCCTCGCTGGATTCGCACCTGCCAGCCGGCGAGCTGCATCATCGTGATGAGCAGGAGCCCGCTTCCGGGCGCGTATGTCGACATCGTGTCCACGGCCGCGAGTATCCACAACGCTCGTTAGCGTTATGTGTGAGCGGGGTGCGTGGTTTGGTAGAGATCGGGGCGAATGTGGAGAAGCGCCGGGAGCCGCTCGCGGATCGCGGCCTGGGCGGCGAGATCGAGGTCGGCGACGATCACGCCGTCGCCGTCGGGCGCCTGGGCCAGCACCGTCCCCCACGGGTCGATGATCATCGAGTGGCCGTAGCTCGGCTTGTCGAGCCCGCCCGGCGTCCCGTGCTGGCCGGTCGCGAGCACGAACGCCTGGTTCTCGATCGCCCGCGCCCGGAGGAGCACCTCCCAGTGGGCCATGCCCGTGTGGAGCGTGAAGTTGGAGGGGATCGTGAGGATCCGCGCTCCCCGGTCGAGGGCGAGCGCCCGGTAGAGCTCCGGGAAGCGCAGGTCGTAGCAGACGGTGAGGCCGACGGTGATGCCGTCGAGCTCCGCGGTGACGAGCTCCGACCCCGGCGCCGTGCCGTCGGACTCGCGGTAGCTGAAGCCGCCCACGTCCACGTCGAAGAGGTGGATCTTGGTGTAGGCGGCGACCTGGTTCCCACGGCGATCGAAGGCGATCGAGACGTTCTGCACGGTCTCGTCGTCGGCGGCGATCGCGATCGAGCCGCCGATGAGGTTGATGCCGTGCTCGCGCGCCCAGCCGGCCATCGCGTCGACGGTCTCGCCGGAGTCGATCCGCTCGGCCAGCGGGCGCAGGCGCGGGCCGTCCATCCACGCGTTCCACTTCTCGGGGAGGAGCACGATGTCGGCGCCACGCTGGGCGGCCTCGGCCACGAGCGGCGCCATCAGCGCGACGTTCTCGGACTTGTCTGCTCGGGCCGAGAACTGGACGCAGGCGGCGCGGATCCGGCTCATGTCGGAAAGCCTACCGGCCGGCGCGGGGCCTCATCCTCGTCCAGCCACTGCATGAACGCGATCGAGCACGCGGCGAAGAGGATGACCGCCTGCTCGATCGCCATCCCGACGGCGCCGATCTGCTGATCCTCGAGCGGCGAGAGCCCCCACAGCTTCGGTGCACGCTCGTAGAAGTCATACAGCGGCTGCGTGAACGCGAGCGCGAACGAGACCGGCGCGGCGGCGATGAACGCGCCGAAGAGGAAGAGCAGGCGCGAGTGCGGGCGCATCCGGCCGGGCGAGATGACCGCCCACCAGAACGCGAGGCCGGAGGCGAGGAACGCCAGGTGCTCGAGTCCGAGCGCCCAGCGGTGCTCGAGCGCGTAGCCGTAGACCGCGGGGACGTGCAGCGCGTACCACGCGGCGAGCCAGAGGGTCAGGGCGACCGGGGGAGCCGTCGCGGCGCGAACCCACGCGCGCTTCTCGGCCGCCGCCATCATGGCCGGCGTGAGGCCGAGCACGAGGAGCGGCGGCGCCCAGTCGGCCAGCATCACGTTCTGGAGCAGGTGGGCCGCGAGGAGCGACGTGAGCGCGATGTGCTCGAGCGGCGAGAGCAGGCCGATGGCGATCAGCGCGAGGCCGGCGGCGAAGCAGCAGCGCCGCCACGCCGGCGTCGGCGAGCCGCGCCGCCCGAACGTGCGCACGACGACGGCGTAGTCGACGGCGGCGATGACGATCGCGACGGCCCACTCCGGATCGGCCTGGAGCTGCCAGGGATCGACGGCGGCCACCGGCTCAGCCCGCCGGAGACAGGGGCGCCATCGTGAGGCCGAACCCGACGAGCTGCTCCCAGTAGAGCTCGGCCCGCTCGCGCTCGCCCGTCCAGACGACGGCCTTCCCGCTCGTGTGGATGCGATTGGCCATCTCCATCCCGCGCTCGAAGCTGACGCCGGGGATGGTGCGCGCGAGCGCGAACGCCACCCCGTCGAAGGTGTTGTGGTCGTCGTTCTTGACGATGACCAGCCACGGCCGGCCCGCTCCCGACCCCGGCCCCGACCTGCGCGGCTTCTGCTTCCGGACGGGCGGGGCGACGGTCGACACGGATCCGAGTGTACCGGCTGCAAAATTGGGGTCTGACCCCGGTCTTGCAGTCAGGACGGCGGGCCCCAGCCGCCGCCGCCCGGGGTGCGGATCTCGAGCACGTCGCCCTTCTTCAGATCAAGGCTGCACTTGGCCGGAAGGCGGCGGCCGTTCAGGCGGTTGGCTCCCGGCGAGCCGTCTTCGCCGCCGGCGGCGCCGCGCGGGCCGTGGCGGCGGCGCTCGGTCATGAGGCCCAGGCGGCAGTCGGCCAGCACGCGGTAGACGCGCACCACGCCGTCGCCGCCGGGGTGACGGCCGGCGCCGCCCGTCCGCGGCCGCACCGCGTAGCGCTCGATCCGCAGCGGATACTCGCGCTCGAGCGCCTCGATCGGCGTGTTCAGCGTGTTCGACATCGCCACGTGGACGGCACTCGGCCCCGGCCCCGCCGGCCCGCCGCCCTGGCCGCCGCCGAGCGTCTCGTAGTACGTGAAGCCCGGCGTCCCGAACGTGACGTTGTTCATCGTCCCCTGGCCGTGGGCCGGCACCGGGACGGCCCGTCCGAGCGCCGACATGACGACGTCGACGATCCGGCTCGACGTCTCGGTGTTCCCGCCCACCACGGCCGCCGGCGGCCGCGCGTTCACGAGGCACCCCTCGGGCGCGACCACCTCGACCGGGACGAACGCGCCGCCCGACGCGGGGATGTCGGGATCGCAGACCGACCGGACGCAGAAGTAGACCGCCGAGCGCGTGACCGCGATCGGGCAGTTGACGTTGCCCCGCTGCTGCGGGGCGGTCCCGGCGAAGTCGGCCCGCACCCGGTCGCCCGCGACGGTCACCCGCACCCGGATCGGGATGTCGCGCACGTGGATGCCGTCGCCCTCGACGACGTCCTCGGCCTCGTAGGCACCGTCGGGGATGCGGTCGATGCCCGCCCGGATCCGCCGCTCGCTGTAGGCGTGCAGCTCGTCCATCCCGCGCAGGAGCGTCGTTCGCCCGAACCGGGACGCCAATTGGCGCAGGCGGTCGGCGCCAACTGACATGCACGCCTCCTGCGCGCGCAGGTCTGCCAGCCGCTCGGCCGGCTTTCGCATGTTGGCGACGAGGAGCGCGCGCACGTCGCCGGTCAGCCGCAGCGGCGGGATCACCACCCCCTCCTGGAGCAGCTCCGTCGCCCCGGCCGGCATCGACGCGGGCTGCATCCCGCCGACGTCGGCGTGGTGCGCGCGCGAGCAGACGATGCCGAGGTCGTCCACGACCGAAACGAGCGTGATGTCGGGCAGGTGCGTGCCGCCCGTGTAGGGGTCGTTGATGACCCATACCTCGCCGCGCACGGCCCCACGCCCCAGCACCGCTGCGACCGCGTCGGGCATCGCTCCCAGATGGACGGGAAGGTGCTCGGCCTGGGCGATCATCCGCCCGCCGGGATCGAACACGGCGGTGGAGCAGTCGCGCCGCTCCTTGATGTTGGCGGAGTGCGCGGAGCGAACGAGCGCCGCGCCCATCTCCTCGGCGACGCCGCGAAGCGCAGCCGCGAGCACCTGGAGGCCGGCCGGGTCGATCACCGCGCCATCCTCCACGAGCCGTCCGGCCGTCGCCGCGCCGTCCACCCCTCGCCGACCCACATCGTCGCCCCGTCGAGTGCGACCGACGCCGGGCCGCGCACCGGCGCCGTCCGCGGGGCCCGCGGCAGCTCGAGCGCCGGGCCCGCCGTCACCCGCGACACGCGCACGCTCACGACCTCGATCTCACCGTCGGGCTCATCGAACCCGTACCGCTCGCGATGGCGGGCGTGGAAGCGCTTGGCGAGGCTCGCGCGCGGGGCGACCGGCACGGTCAGCTCGTGGGCCTGGCCCCGGTAGCGAAGCTCGCAGTCGGCCGCACCGCGGATCCTCCCCGGCCGCCAGTCGCTGAGCGGCTGCATCACGCTCTCGACCGCGTCGGTGCGCCGGTCGCCCACCGCGATCCCGAGCGCCGAGAGTACGCCGCCCGCCGCCGGCACGACGACCGCCCGCATCCCCAGCAGGTCGGCCACGTCGCAGGCGTGGAGCGGCCCCGCTCCGCCGAACGCGACGAGGTCCAACCCGCGCGGATCGTGCCCCTGCTCGACGCTCACGACCCTGATCGCCCGCACCATCTCCTCGTTCGCGACGGCGATCACGCCCGCCGCGGCCGCCCGCACCGACCGGAACGGGCCCGCGACCTCCCGCAGCGCCTCCCGCGCGGCCCGGGCGTCGAGGCGCAGGTCGCCGGCGATGGGAACCGCCGGGTCGAGCCGCCCGAGCACGACGTTGGCGTCGGTCACGGTCGGCAGGCGCCCACCGCGGCCGTAGGCCGCCGGCCCCGGATCGGCGCCCGCGCTCTGCGGCCCGACGCGCAACGCCCCGCCCTCGTCGAGCCACGCGATCGAGCCGCCGCCCGCGCCGACGGTGTGGATGTCGACGTGCGGCACGCGGACCGGGAGGCCGGCGATCGCCCGCTGCGAGGAGATGCCCGCCTCACCGTCGCGGATCAGGCAGACGTCCGTCGACGTCCCGCCCATGTCGAAGCTGACCGCCTCCCGCGTCCCCAGCGCCGACACGGCGGCGACCCCGCCGGCAGGGCCGGACAGGAGCAGCCGCACCGGGTGCGCCGCCGCGTCCTCCAGGCCGCACACGCCGCCGCTCGACTGCATCACGTCGGGCTCGGGCAGGCCGCGCTCGGCGGCCGATCGCCCCAGATGGCGCAGGTAGCGGCCGGCCACGGGGCCCAGGTACGCGTCGGCGACCGCCGTCGACGCCCGCTCGTACTCCCGGAACTCGGGCGCGACGTCGACCGACGCGACGACGTGGACGCCGGGCAGCGCACCACGCAGGCGGCGGGCCACGTCGCGCTCGTGGTCGGGGTGGGCGTAGGAGTGAAGCAGGCACACCGCGACCGCCTCGACGCCCGCGTGCCGGAGCCGGCGCGCCGCCCGCTCGACCGACGCCGGGTCGAGCCGGCGCAGCACGCCGTCGGGCCCGCACCGCTCGTCGACCTCCGCGGTGACCTCCGCGAGCGGCGCCGGCGGGGCGACGTCGAGCCGGTAGAGGTGCGGACGGGTCTGGCGGGCGAGCGTCAGCAGGTCTGCGAACCCGGCCGTGGCCACCAGCGCGGAGCGCGCGCCGCGCCGCTCGAGCAGCGCATTCGTGGCGACCGTCGTCCCATGCCCGAGCCGGGCGACGTCGCTGGGGCCGAGGCCCGCTCCGGCAAGCGCAAGCGCGACGCCCTCGACAACCCCGCGCGACTGGTCGCGGGTCGTCGGCACCTTGGCGGTCGTGAGGCGGCCACCGGCGATCAGGGCGACGTCGGTGAAGGTGCCGCCCACGTCGACTCCGACGATCGCGCGCATCGGGCAAGAATATGCTCCTCCCGTGACGCTCCACCGGCATCTCTCGAACGAGGCCTCGGCGGGCGACCGCGGCCGCGGGCTGGGCCTCGCCCAGCGCGACCGGATCGGGCTCGTGACCGACGTGTACGCACGCCTCTACGCCCTGAACGGGCTCGGGGCGACGGACGTGGCCCGCTTCGGGCTCCAGGCCCTCGAGCGCATCTCCGCCTACGCGCCGGAGCTCGGAACCGAGATCGAGGGCGTCGCGGCCGGCTCGGGGCTCCCCGCCGAGACCATCGGAGCGCTGAACGCCCGCACCGAGCTCCTCGCCGCGTCGGCGGGCGAGTGCTCGACCATCGCCTGTCTCGGCTCGATGACGGCGTCCGGGTCGGCGCTCGGGATCCAGACGTGGGACTGGCACAACGAGCTGGCCGAGGGCTGGATCGTGTGGACGATCGAGCATCCCGACGGCCGCCGCGTCGAGACCCTGACCGAGGCCGGGATCGTCGGCAAGATCGGCATGAACGACCGCGGAGTCGCCGTGCTGCTCAACATCCTCGGCCACCGCGACGACGGCCCGCCCGTCGGCGTCCCCATCCACGTGCTCTGCCGCAGCGTGCTGGATCAGGCCGACGGCGCCGTGACAGCCCTCGAGATGGTCGCGGCCGCCGATGTCTCGGCGTCGAGCGCGGTCACGATCGTCACCGACGAGGAGGGCGGGACGGCGTGCAGCGTCGAGGTCTCACCCGCCGGCCCGGGCTTCGTCACGCCGGACGACCGCGGCGTCCTCGTCCACACGAACCACTTCCTCGAGCACCCCGGCCGCGACGGCGAATCGGCCGTCCGCGACGCGCCCGGGACGATCCTGCGCCTCGACCTCGCCCGGCGACGGATGGCGGCGATGCCCGCCGGAGCCGTCACCGCCGACGCCGTTCTCGCGGCCATGGCGTCGCATCGCGGCGGCGCGAGCGCCATGTGCTGTCACCCCGAGCCCGGCGCGGCGCTCGGAGACCGGTGGACGACCCTCGCCACCGTGGTCGCCGAGCCCGCCCTCCGCAGGCTGCGGGTCCACCGCGGCGGCCCCTGTCAGATCGCGGCGGCCTCGACGATCGCCGCGGCCGCGAGGCAGTAGCTCTCCCGCCAGGGGAGCGCGGCCAGCTGGAGGCCGACGGGCATGCCCGCGTCGTCGCGGCCGCAGGGAACGCTGATCGCCGGCCAGCCGAGGATGTTGAAGATCTGCGTGAGCCCGCACATCGCGAAGGTCACGTCGAAGGCGTCCTTGCCTGCGAACGGCACCTCGGTCACCCCGATGTGCGGCGGCGTGAACGCCTGGGCCGGCGACGCGACCAGGTCGATCCCGTCCGCGACGAGCGACTCGTGCATGCGGGCCCGGTACTCGAGCCGGTTCTGCGACGTGATCGCGGAGTCGACCGCCAGCATGGGCTCGGCGGCCTCGAGGTCGCGGACGACGTCGGGCCCGAAGTCGGCCCGCCGCTCGGGCCAGAACTCCCACACGGTCGCCGCCTCCTCGGGCGTGAAGGGATCGGCGACGCCGAGCTTCGTCGGCCACTGCATGTCGACCTCGACGATCCGCGCCCCGGCGGCGCGCAGCGCCGCGACGCCGCGCCGCGCCGACGCCGCGATGTCGGGGGCGGTGTGCTCGAAGAAGTAGCGCTCGGCCACTCCGACCGTCAGCCCCTCGACGCCGCGTGAGACGGCCTCCGTCCACCGCTCGACGGGCACCGGCGGCGTGCGCGGGTCGCGCGGAGACTCGCCCGCCATGACCTCGAGCTGGAGCGCGCACTCGGCCACCGTGCGGGCCATCGGGCCGCAGTGGTCGAGCGTCGGGCAGAGCATGCGGATCCCCGCCAGGCTCACGCGGCCGAACGTCGGCTTCAGGCCGACGATGCCGCAGCACGACGCCGGACAGCGGATCGACCCGCCGGTATCGGTGCCGGGCGCCGCCGCGACCATCCCCGCGGCGAGCGCTGCCGCGGAGCCGCCGCTCGAGCCGCCCGGCACGCGGGTCGGGTCGTGCGGGTTCCTGCACGAGCCGAAGTGCGGGTTCTGGTTGGTCGTCCCCCACGCCAGCTCGTGGGTGGCGAGCTTCGCCACCGTCACCGCCCCGGCCGCCGCGAACCGGGCGACGACGTCGGCGTCGCGTTCGGGAACGTGGTCGCGGAAGAGGGCGCTGCCGTAGGTCGTCGTGGTGCCGCCCGTGTCGATCAGGTCCTTCCACCCGACGGGCACGCCGGCCAGCGGCCCCGGGTCACGCCCCTCTGAGAGCGCGCGGTCGACGGCGGCGGCCTCGCGCCGGGCGCGCTCCTCGGTGATGCGCCAGACGGCGCCGAGCTCGTCGGCGGCGAGCCTCTCGAGGTGCTCGTCGAGCACCTCGGTCGCCGTCCGCTCGCGCGCGCGGACCTGCTCGGCGATGGCGAGGCTCACGCCGCGGCCAGCCGGGACGCGCGAAACCGGTCGGCCTCGGGCGGCAGCGGCCGGCCCTGCGCCAGGTCGGCGATCAGCCTCCCGAGGAGCGGGCCGAACTTGAACGCATGGCCACTGCAGCCGCCGCAGACGATCACACCGTCGATCCTATCGAGCACGAAGTCGCCGTCGGGCGACATGGTGTAGAGGCACGCCTCCGAGTGCAGCGGCCGCGGGTCGAGCCCCGGGAACAAGCGCCGGACGTGCTCGACGAGCCGGTCGCGCAGCGGCTCGTCGACCGGGCGGTCGGGGCGGTCGGGGTCCCACGGGTCGGGGCGGGCGGCGTCCTCGCCGATCTTGTAGCCGGTGCCGGGCGCGATCAGGCCGTAGTGCAGGCGCCTGTCGGGCGCGCCGTGGTCGATGACGCACGGGCGGTCGTCCGGCGCCCCGGCGAAGTAGGTCACCTGCTCGATCCGCGGCTGGAGCGGCAGGTCGAACATCGGGCCGAGCCACGAGCCCGGGCAGGCCACGATGACGTCGGCCTCGAGCTCGCGCGGATCGGCGACGTGGACTCCCTCGCGGACGTCGAGGCCGCGGCCGAGCGCCACGAGCGCGTCGTCGGCCATGACCGCGCCGGCGCCTCCATCCCAGAGCACCGGCTCGGGGAACCGGGCCTCGGGGAAGCGCCGCTCGGCCTCGGCCGGCTCGAGCCACTCGTACGCCTCACCGACCTCCTCGAGCGCGGCAGCGTGGAGCTCCACGCCCTGGCCGTACTCCAGGAGCCCCGTCGGGCGCAGCGGACACGGGTCGAGCCGGCGCCACTCCTCGATCGCGCGCAGCGAGAGGCGGAGGTAGTCCACCTCGCGGTAGCTCCGCCGGAAGATGCGCGAGCGGCCGGTCGACGACCCGAGCGGCGAGCCGATCCGGTCGCGCTCGTACACCGTGACCGAGAACCCGTCGCGGGCAAGCGCCCGCGCGGCGCTCAGGCCGATGACCCCCGCCCCGACGACGGCGGCCCGGTCAGGCAGCCGGCGCCACCATTCGGCCCAGCTCGCCCGTCTGGGAGAGCTCGGTCACGATGTCGCAGCCGCCGACGAGCTCGCCGTCGACGAAGAGCTGCGGGATGGTCGGCCAGCCCGAGTGGGCCGAGAGCTGCTCACGGATCCGGGGGTCGGGCAGGATGTCGATCGCCGCGAAATCGGCTCCGGCCTGGTGCAGCGCCTCGACCGTCCGGGCCGAGAAGCCGCAGCGGGGGAAGTCGGGCGTGCCCTTCATGAAGAGCATCACCCGGTTCTGCGAGATCGCCTTCTGGATCTCCTCGCGAATCTGGTCGTCTGTGATGATCATGCCGCCTCCGTCTTGATCTGCAATGCGTGGATCGTGCCGTCGTCGAGCAGGTGCTGGACCGGGGCGTAGACCAGCCTGTGCTGGTCGATCAGCGACAGCCCGGCGAACCGGTCGGAGCGGATCCGGGTCGAGAGGTGATCGTCTCCCGAGAACGGCCAGACCTCCACCTCGCCCCCGGGGAACGCCTCCTCGAGGAGGCCGCGCACCTGGTCGGTCACTTGCACGCTCAAAGATTAGCGCCGCGTGTGCGCGGGCCAACCGGTGCCCACACGTTCACGTAGTCTTCATGAGACCCAATCCAGCCCCGAAGGAGGGGCACCCATGTACTACTGGTACATCCTGTTCGCAGTTCCGCCGCTGATCCTCGGTCTGGCAGCCCAGGCGTGGGTGAAGCGCGCGTTCGCCGACGGCTCGAAGGTCCAGGCTGCATCGGGCCTCACAGGCGCGCAGGTGAGCCGCCAGATGCTCGACTCCGGCGGCCTCCAGAACGTCACGGTCGAGGGGATCGCCGGCCAGCTCTCCGACCACTACGACCCCCGCTCGAACACGATGCGGCTGTCGGCCCCGGTCGGCAACTCCAACTCGGTCGCGGCTGTGGCCGTGGCCGCCCACGAGACAGGGCACGCGTTCCAGCACGCGCGCGGCGAGGCCGGCTTCAAGCTGCGCGGCTCGCTCGTCCCCGCGGCCGGGTTCGCCTCGCAGGCCTGGTTCCCGATCTTCCTGTTCGGGATCATCACGCAGGCGTCGGGCCTCGCGCTGGTCGGCGTCGCGCTCTTCTCGGCGATCGTGCTGTTCCAGCTCGTGACGCTGCCGGTCGAGTTCGGTGCCAGCAAGAAGGCGATGGCGATGCTGAGCACGCAGGGCGTCATCAGCCAGTCGCAGGTCCCGGTCGCCCGCAAGGTCCTGACCGCCGCCGCCCTCACCTACGTGGTCGGTGCCCTGGTCGCGATCTGGCAGCTCGCGCTCCTGTTCATGCAGTCGCGTCGATAGATGATCGGTTCTACGCCGCCGTGATGTCCTGGGCGGCGAGAACCGAGTAGCGCAAGGACGCAGGGAGCGTCGATATTGGTTGAAATATCGACGCTCCCGAGGACGCAGCGATGCGACGGTTCGCAGCCGCAGCCCCGCCACTGCCGCGTACCGATAACAGTCCGGATGTCCAGGCGCGCGGCGGCGTGGAATCGTTCATCTACACTCGCGGCCGATGCCGCTTCCGCTCTCGCCCCCGGTCCTGCCGCAGCTCGCACGATCGGGGGCGGAGCTACCCGACGGCGACGGCTGGCTCTACGAGCCGAAATGGGACGGCTTCCGGGCCATCGCGTTCGTGGACGGCGACGACGTCCACGTGCAGTCGCGAAACGGCAAGGCACTCGGGCGCTACTTCCCCGAGCTCCGCTTCCCGGAGGGCCGCTACGTGCTCGACGGTGAGCTCGTCATCCGCACCCCCGAGGGCGGCGAGGACTTCGAGGCGCTCCAGGAGCGCATCCACCCGGCGGCGTCGCGCGTCGCGATGCTGGCCGAGAAGACGCCCGCAACCTTCGTCGCCTTCGACATCCTCGCCCTAGACGACGAGTCGCTGCTCGAGCGGCCGTTCGCGGAGCGGCGGCGGATCCTCGAGGAGACGGTGGCCGACCCGATCGAGCTGACGCCGGCCACCGGATCGCCCGCCGAGGCCGAGCCGTGGCTGCACGGCGCCGAGGGCGTCATCGCGAAGCGCGCCGACGCGCCCTACCTGCCGGGCGAGCGCAAGGGCATGGTCAAGGTGAAGCGGGTGCGGACGATCGACTGCGTCGTCATCGGCTGGCGGCCGGGCAAGGCCGAGGGCACGGTCGGGTCGCTGATCCTGGCCCTCTACGACGGCGAGAGCCTCTGGCCCGTCGGCCACACGTCGGGCTTCACGGCGGCCAGGGCCCGCGAGCTGGTCGGCGTCGTGACGCCGTACGAGACGGGCGAGCACGGCGCCAACGAGCCCAATCGCTGGAGCGCCGGCAAGGAGGACCGGGAGTGGCGCGGCCTTCGGCCCGCGCTGGTCGCCGAGGTCTCGTTCGACCACGTGAGCGGGCGGCGCATCCGCCACGGCGCCCGCCTGCTTCGCTTCCGCGACGACAAGCCGCCCGCCGAATGCGCGATGGAGCAGCTCGACTCCTAGGAGGTCTGACCCCGTCGTTCCACGCTAAGCTGCGGAGGAGCGTTTGCCGGGGAGCCCGCAGGGCTGAGAGGGTGCCGCAGAGGCGCCGACCCGCGAACCTGATCTGGGTAATGCCAGCGAAGGGATGCACGCAGTGAGCGAGATCGTCGTCACCGACGTGACGAAGAGCTACGGGCCCGTCGTGGCGCTGGACGGGGTGGCCTTCCGCGCCGGCTCGGACGAGACGGTCGGGCTCGTGGGGCGGAGCGGGTGCGGGAAGTCGACGCTGCTTCGCATGGTCGCCGGCCTCGAGAGCCCCGACCGCGGGGCGATCTCGGTCGGCGGCGCCGGCGACGAGCGCGGGCGGCTCGAGCGCTGCGCGCTGATGCCGCAGTCCGACCTCCTGATGCCCTGGCGCGACGCCCTCGGAAACGCCTCCCTCCCGCTCGAGAACGCCGGCGTCGAGCGGCGCGAGGCGCGCGGGCGGGCTGCGGAGCTCTTCGCCGAACTCGGCCTCGAGGGGTTCGAGCGGGCCCGCTCCTGGGAGCTCTCGGGCGGCATGCGCCAGCGGGTCGCGTTCGCGCGCACCCTGCTCGCCGAGAAGCCCGTGCTGCTCCTCGACGAGCCGTTCGGCGCCCTCGACGCGATCACCCGCACCGAGATGCAGGAGTGGCTCGCGGCCGCCATGGGGGCCCGGCCGAGAACGGCCCTCCTGGTCACGCACGACCTCGACGAGGCGCTGCGCCTGTGCGACCGCGTGGTTGTCCTGACGGCACGGCCGGGCCGGGTCGCGTGCGAGCTCGACGGAAGCGGCGGGGGCGGCCACCCCGCCCGCGAGCAGGCTCTGGGGGCGCTGCGATGACCCGGCCCCGGATCGGCTGGATCGTCGCGCTCCTCGCCATCCTGACCGCGTGGCAGGCCTGGGTGCGCCTGCGGGGCGTGCCCGACTACCTGCTCCCGGCTCCCACCGACATCCTCGCCGCGCTGCGCGACGACCGCGGCCGGCTCGCGGCGGACGCCGTGCACACAGCCGGCGAGATGCTCGCCGGCTTCGCCGCGGCGGTCGGGTTCGGGCTCGTCTCGGCCGCCGCCCTGCACTTCTCGGCGACGCTCCGCCGGGCCGTCTACCCGCTTCTCGTCGCGTCGCAGAGCGTGCCCGTGGTCGCCGTCGCGCCGGTGCTCGTCATCTACCTGGGGTTCGGGCTCGCCCCCAAGGTCGTGATCGTGGCGCTCGTCTGCTTCTTCCCCGTCACCGTGAACGCGCTCGACGGCCTGCGCTCGGTCGATCCGGAGTACCTGCGCGTGATGCGGACGCTCAGAGCCTCGCGGGCCGCGATCTTCCGCCGCGTCGAGGTGCCGTGGGCGCTGCCGTCGGCCTTCTCGGGCGCGAGGGTGGCAGCCTCCTACGCCGCCGTCGCCGCGCTCTTCGCCGAGTACGCCGGCGGCTCGGCGGGCCTCGGCGAGACGATGCAGACGGCCACGGCGCAGCTCGACGCGCCGCTGGTCGGCGCCGCCGTCGTCGTGCTGGCGGGACTGGCGCTCGCGCTCTTCGCCGCGGTCTCGGTCGCCGAGCGGATCGCGATCCCCTGGGCACAGAGGGGCATGTGAGGGCGGCCCGGGCAGCCGGGCTCGTGCTCGTCCTCCTCGCCGCCTCGTGCGGCGGCGGCACCGGCGACACGGCGACGTCCGCGAAGCACATGACGCTCGTCCTCGACTGGGTGCCGAACCCCGACCACGTCGGCATCTACTCGGCGATGGACAAGGGGTTCTTCGCCCGGTACGGGGTCACGGTGACGCCGCGGCCGCCGTCGGGCGTCTCGGACGCGCTCACACTGGTCGGCGCGGGCCGTGCGGACGTCGGTGTGTCGTACGAGCCCGAGCTCTTCTTCGCCCAGGAGCACCATGCGCCGGTCGCCGCCGTCGCGACGGTCGTGCCCACGGCGCTGGCGTCGATCATCGCGTCCGGATCGAGCGGGATCCACTCGCCGGCCGACCTGCGCGGCAAGACGATCGGTGTCGACGGCACCCAGAGTACGGCGGCGTTCGTCGACCGGGTGCTCTCGAGCGCGGGCCTCGGGTCCGGCGACGTCCACATCGTCGACGTCAACTTCAACCAGGTCCCCGCGCTCCTCGGCGGCAAGGTCGACGCCGTCGCAGGCGTGTTCCAGAACATCGAGGGGGTGCTGTTCGCGATGCGCGGGCTCCACCCGGTGGTGTTTCCCTACGACCGCTACGGCGTGCCGGCCTACGACGAGCTCGTCGTCGTGGCGAACGCCGACCGGCTGCGCGACGACGCGGACTATCGAACCACGGTGCGGGAGTTCGTCGCCGGCCTGACCGCCGGCACGGACTGGGCCAAGGCCCATCCGAGCGCGGCCGTGGCGGTCATGCGCCGCCACTCCGCCGACGACTACCGAAACGTGCTCGAGCAGAGCGTCCCGGCCACCCTTCGCCTGCTCGGGACAGGGCCGCCCCCGGAGGCCGCCTGGGCCCGGTTCGGGACCTGGATGTTCGAGTCGGGCCTGCTCGACGAGAGGCCCGACGCGGCGGCGCTCATCGCCCGACCCTAGACTCCGGTGCAGCCATGGACTCGCTCAAAGGGCAGCTTCTGATCGCGGCGCCGATGCTCGTCGATCCCAACTTCCACCGCACCGTGGTGCTGATCATGGAGCACAGCGAGGAGGGCGCGCTCGGCGTCGTCCTGAACCGCCCGACCGAGCTCGCCGTCGGCGATGCTGTCCCCGACCTGGCCGAGCTGGCCGACGGCGATCCCGTGTTCGCGGGCGGGCCGGTCCAGCCGCAGGCGGTGATCGCGCTCGCCGAGCACACCGGCCCGGTGGGCGACGAATCGGTGTGCGGCCCGATCGCGCCGATCCAGGTGTCGGACGACATCGAGGACATGAGCGGGCACGTCGCCCGTGTCCGCGTCTTCGCCGGGTACGCGGGATGGGGCGAGGGGCAGCTCGACGACGAGCTCGCCGAGGAGGCCTGGTTCACCGAGCCGGCGCTCCCCGGCGACATCTTCGCCGGCGACCCCGACGGCCTGTGGCGGCGCGTGCTCGAGCGCAAGGGCGGCGAGTTCACGCTGGTGGCGCGGATGCCGCCCGACCCGTCGATGAACTAGTAGATGATTGACTCCACGTCCGCGCGCGCCTGGACGTGCATCTGTGGTGGGTTGTCGCATTGTGGCGGGGCTGCGGCTGCGAACCGTCGCCTCCACGGGAGACCTGCTTGGATAGCAGGTCTTCCCGTGACCGCTGCAAGGCGTTCGCCTTGCAGCTTGTCCTCGGTCGCGCCGATATTTCAACCAATATCGCCCGGCGGCGTCTGCGTAATCGCAGACGCCTTCCGAACCCTGTCAAGCCGTTCCGACTTGACAGGTCCTGCGTCCTTGCGAGGCTCGGTTCTCACCCGTTCGCGACCTGCTGGGTAGCAGGTCGCTCACGACCGCCGCAAGCCAAGGCTTGCGGCTAGGACATCACGCGTACGTGGAATCAATCATCTGCCGTTCGAAAGCGGCCGGGGTTGGCGGGGCCCGGCGCGGCGCCGCTACCATCCGGCCGACTCGTGGCGACCATTGCGGACACCGCGGAGCTCCATCTCACGTCCCCGGCCATGGACGGCCCGCAGGTGCGACGGGCGCAGCGCGCCCTCCTGCACAACGGCTACGGGACGTTCGACCCGGGCCCGCTGGACGGCGTCTACGGCGAGCGCACGGCGGCGGCGGTGCGTCGCGCGAAGTACTGGATGGGCTTCCCGGAGCAGAAGATCGACCAGGTCTGCGGATCCGACCTGCTCGCGCTCCTCACCGAGGAGTCGCCGCTCTCGGCATCGCTCAAGTCGATGCGCACGCGGCGCCTGAAGCGCGCCGAGGACGCCCAGCTTTGGGGGGCCGCCTACGACGCGGCGGTGTCGTGCGTCGGTGACAGGGAGGAGCCGCCGGGCAGCCACCGGTGCGACTTCACCGACTGGTACGGCGTCCCGGGGCCGTGGTGCGCGATGTTCGTCTCGTGGTGCTTCGTCCAGGCCGGATCGACGGCGTTCGAGCCCGGGCGTCAGTACTCGTACGTCCCCCACCTCCTGAGTGACGCTCAGCGCGGGGCCAACCACCTCTCGATCACCCGCACGCCGCTCACCGCGGACCTCGCGATCTTCGACCTCGACGGCGACGGCGTCCCCGACCACATCGGGATCTTCGACCGCTGGCTCGACGCGGACGAGACCCGCTTCCAGACCGTCGAGGGGAACGTCTCGCTCTCGGGCGAGCCGAACGGGGGGCGCGTGCTTCAGCGCGAGCGCCACCGGGCCCAGACGTTCGCCTTCGTGCACGTCCGCGGTTAAGCGCGGGGGAACCCAGGGTTCCCCCGCGAGCCCCCTCCTTAAGGGCTGGCGCGACGTGAGCCGCACGACGGCGAAGAACGCGGTCTTCGCCGTCGCCACGTGCGCCGAATCCGCGTTAGGAGACGTGATGGAAGTAGCGGCGCGCCGCCTTCCCGAGCTTGCGCGTCGACCACATGTTGTAGCCCGCCGCCAGCGGGATTCCGACGATCGGCACCTCCCGCCCGAGGATGACGTACGCCCGCCGCCGCGCGAGCTTGCCGACCACCTGCGCCGCCAGCATCCGCGAGGCCGGCTTGGCGAGCCTCGCGCCTGCGCCGCTCAGCTCGCCGTCGCGGTGGACCGTCCCCATCACCCGGACGACGCCGTTCCGGCGCAGGTCGACCACACCCGCCTCGACGCCCATCGCCATGAGGACGTCGAGCCGGCGGCCATCGACATCGGTGACCGGCCGTCCGTAGAGATGGGCAACGAGCAGCACGAGCTCCGTCTGGGCCACCGTCAAGAGCGACGCGTCGCCCAGGGCCGCTCCGAGCTCGACGACCGTCCCCACGCCCGGGAGCGTCGCGGGAAGCGCGCTCACGGCGCCCGCTCCGGCGACGCGCTTTCCGGCGCGCGCGATCGCGAGCCGGGCCAGGTCGGCGGGCGGCCGGCCCGGATGCTCGGCGCGCAGCCGGTCCGCGGCGCGAACGACCGCCGGCCCACGGCGCTCGACCACGGTCGTGATCGCGCGCTCCGTGGCGCCGGCCATGTGCTCCGACAGCTTGTCGATCGCCAGATTGGACGCGAATCCCATCGCACCGATTGTATGGAAGGGCCGCAGGTACGCTGAACGGTGCGGATGCCACGATGACGGATCACACGCTCACGCGGCGCGAGCGACGGCTGCGCCGCGGCCTGGTCGGGCTGGCGATGGTGTGCGCCGTGCTCGCGCTCCTGGTCGTGGCCGTGCTCGTCTACTGGCGGCTGTACCTGCTCGGGCCCTCGGGCGACCCGTTCACGCGTGGCCCGTTCGTGATCCGCCTCAGCACGACCGAGGCGACGCTGGCCTGGTCGATCGACGGCGGCCGCCGCGTCGAGCTGACCGCCACGGGGCCGGACGGGACCGTGACCGCGACCGGCGGCCGCCTGTCTGGGCTCGAGCCCGGGACGAGGTACATCTGGACGGCGTCGGTCGGCGGAGTCGGTCGCGCTGCGGGCTCCTTCCGGACGGCGCCGCTCGACCTGAGCGAGCCGGTGCGCTTCGCCGTCATCGGCGACTACGGCGCCGGGAACGACCACGAGTGGGCGGTCGGCCGCACGCTCGCAGCCGAGCGGCCCGACTTCGTCACGACCGCGGGCGACAACAGCTACCTGGTCGGCGCGCCGCAGCTGCTCGACCGGAACATCTTCGAGCCGCTGCACGACGTCATGCTCGGAGCGCCGCTGTGGGCGACCGAGGGCGAGCACGACCTGATCTACTCCGGCGGAGCCGCGGTCACGTCGGCGCTCCACCTGCCGGGGCCGCACGGCCGGTACGCGGTCCGCTACGGGCCCGTGCAGCTCGTGCTGCTCGGGCTCGAGGCGGGCGCCCCGGAGATCGCGTTCGCGCGGCGGATGCTCGCCGAGCCGGGGCCGCTCGTGCGCTTCATCGTCGTCCACCGGCCGGTGCAGCCCGGGAACCCGATCCTGCCGCTCCTTCGCAGGACGGGCGTCGCGGCCATCCTCGCCGGTCACCTGCACCGCTACGAGCGCCGCACGGTCGGGGGCGTGCTCGAGTTCACGGTCGGGACGAGCGGCGAGGGGCCGGGCGCGGCGGAGTTCACCAAGGCCACGCCGGGCGCCGCGGTCTCGCTGCTCGACTACGGATCGCTCCTGGTCGAGGTCTCGAGCGGCGGGATCGGCTACACGTTCGTCGACGAGCGGGGGCGCGAGCTCGACAGGTGGTCCGAGCCGTGAGGTGGCCGCGGATCGCCCTCGGCGCACTCGGGGTCGCCGCGACGGCCGCCGCCCTCGCCGTGCAGCCGCCGCAGGTGTTCGCATTCACAGGCATCGCCGGGATCGTCGCGTTCGTGCTCGCCGCCGGCTGCCTGGCCGGCGACGCGATCCCCTACCGTCCGGCGCACGCCGCGGCGGCCGCGCTCACGCTCGTGGACGCGGTGCTGCTGGCCGTCGGCGGGAGGGCGATCGGGATCCCCGTGATCATCCCGGCCGCCCTCCTCCTGCTGCTCCAATTGGCACCCGCTGCCCGTGCCAAGTGGCTCAGGCGCGCGCCTCGACCTGGTTTCGGATCGTGACCAGGAACCCGGTCCAGCCCGTCTCGTAGTCGCCGACCTCGCGGTCGCCGAAGCCCGAGTGCGTGATCGTCACGCGCGTGCGGCCGCCGGAGCCCTCGAGCTCCCAGGTGACGACGCTCTCCGGCTCGGGCGGGAAGGCCCACGTGTACGCGAGCCGGTTCGGAGCGGCGAGATCGACGATCTCGACGGGCCCGCCGCCCTCCCAGCCGAAGCTGTAGCGGCCGCCCACGACGGGGTCGATCTCGGCGTCGCCGCCGCACCACCCGCGCACCAGCTCCGGCTTCGTCAGGATGTCGAACACGGCCTCGACGGGCGCGTCCATGTCGATCCGGGTGCGGGCCTCGCCGACGGGGCGGCGGGCGAAGTCGACCAGCACGGGCGGCTCGCCCCGCTCGCACCAGCGCCGCAGGTTCTCGAGGACGACCTTCCAGACGTCGTCGATCGACGGAGCTCCGGCGGGGCGCTGCGGCACCCCGGCCTGGGTCACCTCGACCCGCGTGCCGGCGCCGGCGGGCTCGAGCGCGACGGTCACGTCGGTCTCGGCGCCGCGGACGGGCCAGGTGAAGCGCACCATCCGGCCGGCCTCGTGGTCGAGGAGGGTGTGCCGGCCGGAGTCGCGATCAGGCGCCTCGAATACGTGCGGGCCCCAGAAGTCGAACGTGCCGGCGGCGAGGTCGACCGCCGCGGAGTCGGCCAGCCAGCGGTCGAGCTCGCCGGTGAGCGCCCGGTAGACGCGGTCGGCCGGGGCATCGATCGAGACGCCCGCGCGGATGATCTGGAGGTCGGCGGCCTGGGTCATCGGAGATCTCCTTCCGGAGGGGGAACGGGGTAGCAGGCGGCCCGGAGGCGATAGGTCGCCCGGGCGCCGCCCGCGGCGGCGCCGTAGCGCTCGGCGAGCGCCGTGATCGCCGCCTGGGCCTCGGCCAGGAACTCGACCCGCCGGTCGGCCGGCAGGTCGACCTCGGCGGTGATGCCGAACGTGGCCTCCGCGGCGTCGAGGTGGCCGAGGTCGGCCTGGAGGTCCTCCGCCAGCCCGAGCAGGTACTCGTGGCTGCCGGCGCCGCGGCCCGCGCGGGCTCCGCCGAGGCGTCCGACGAGGCCGGCCGAGAGCCAGTACGAGCGCGCGGCGGCCTGATAGACGCCCTCGACGATCGCCCGCACCCGCCGCTCGGCGACCCGCTCGACGAGGCCCGCCTTCTCGAGCACCTTGACGTGGTAGTGGACGCGCTGGGTCGTCAGGCCGAGCGCGGCCGCGACCTGCGGGCAGGAGCGGGGCTCCGCAAGCTGGCGGAGCACGTCGAGGCGGGCGGGCTGGAGGAGCGCCGAGGCCTGGTCGAGCCGGTCGAGGAGGAGCGTGTCCCGCATTGTTCAATCTCAATTGAATATTCAATCATAATTGAACATTCGCGTCAAGGCGGGCCGCGCCCGCGCGGCCGGCGCGTCGACGTGGCTGCTACGCGTTCCCCGGATGGGCCGGACAGGTGACCTTCACCTTGCCCGACTCGGACACGAACAGGCTGAACCCGGTCGAAGATCCGACGCCGTGCCCCCGCTTCGGCACGAACCCGCCGCCAGCAGGATCGCCGTTGCGGGTCACACAGACGACCTTGTCGCCGACCTTCACCCGGCCGCCGAGATGGAACGTGTAGTGCCCTGGCTTGAGGCGGACGGTCTTCCTCGCCCCGTCCGCGTGGGTGACCGCGGAGCCGAGGGAGGCGGATACCCAGCACGCCATCCCGACGACCACGACGATCGAGAGTGTTCGGATGTGTCTCATACCACTGAGACGGTGCAGGGAGGCGTTGTGTTCCCGCCGGCGTCCGCAATCAGCCGGGTGCAGCGAGCGGAACGGCGGTGAGCGTGCCGCTCAGCCGGGCGTTCTCCACCAGGCGCCAGGCGGCGTGCACGTGGCGCCCGGTGCCGTCGGCCATCCGGCACTCCGCGTCGAAGCCGAAGTTGCGAACGGCCTTCACGGTGCCTGTGCAGACGGCGCCGCTCGGCAGCAGCTCGAGCTGGAAGCTCGTCGACTCGAGCTGCGAGGGGCCGACGAGCAGGTCGGCCCGCACGAGCGCGTTCTGGTCGCCGGTCGCCGAGCCGCTCATCGAGACGATCGCCCGCGTCGCCGCCTCCTGCTGGAGGATCCGGCCGCTCAGCCGGTCCGTGAACCGCGCGGCGTTCCAGGCGCGCGGGTGGGCCCGGAGCGGGCCGAGGGCAAGGCCGGCGACGATGACCGCGGCGGCAGCCGCCGCGCAGGCGAGCGCCGCCGGCCGGAGCGCGGCGGAGATCCTGCGCCGCTCCCCCACCCGCCACGTGACCGCCGCGGCGACGGCCGCCGCCGAAACCGCGAACATCGCGACCATCCACGGCGCGTTGCGGTCGGTGCCGCTGCCGAGCCCGTGCAGCGTCGCGGCCACCCACACGGCGAAGTTGGCGTAGTGCGCCCGCCTCCACCATCGCCGGGGAATCCGATCGCGGTAGTGGTTGGTCACCGCGAGCGCGAGCAGCAGCTCGGCGGCGACGATGCCCAGCGCGGTCCAGATCGGCCGGTAGTGCGCCGTCAGCGGAATCGCGAGCTGTCCCAGCGAGAACGGGAGGAACGAATCGATCGCGATCGTCGCGACGTGCAGGGCGATGAAGCTTCCGACGAGGAGGCCGCCGGCGCGGTGCACGTCCTCGACGGCGAACATCGGCCACCGCTTCCAGCGCCGGCCGGGGGCGCGGCCCGCCATCGACACTCCGAGCGCGACGACCGCGGTGAGGAGCAGGTACGCGACGATCCCGGCAGCGCGGGCGGCGTACCAGTCGATCGGATTCGACGTCAGGTGCACACCGGCTCCCCGACCATCGCCGCCCAGGCGTCGTTCACCACGATCCGCCCGCCCACGGCGACGAACCGCCCCGGGATCCCCCACCGGTCGAGCCGGTCCGGCCCGCCGGTACCGGCGAGGAATCCGGCCCGAGCGGCGACGTCGGCGGCGACGCAGGTGGCACCCGACGCGGTGACCGCCTCCCACGGCGTCTCGGCGGAACGGCCCGTCGCCGGGTCGACCAGATGATGGTGCATCACCCCCGCCCGTCGCCACCGGCGCTTGCCCGAGCCGCTGGTCGCGATGCCGCCGCGCACGACCGACACCGCGCCGCCGCCCGGCAGGCTCACGACGGCCGACCCTCGTACCGCAAGGTCCCCACCGGCCGACACGAAGCCGTCCCCGGCGAGGAGCGCGACGGCATCGTCGACGGTCGCGGACTTGACGACGCCGTTCAGGTCGAGCGCGCAGCCGGCCGGCATCGAGAGCAGGCGCCCCGCGAGCTCGACGCGCTCCCATCCGGGCGCCGGCCTCGCCGGTCCGGCCGGAGCGGGATCGTCATCCATCAGGCCGAAGTCGCGGGTGTAGCCGAGCGCCTCGAGCGCCCCGCCGACGGTGGGGTCAATGAGACCGTCGGTCTCGGCCGCGATCGCGAGCGACCGCTCGAGCATCGCCGCGAACGCAGCCGACACGACGGTGGGGCGGCCGGCGGCCCGGTTGACCGCGTTGAGCTCGCTCTCCGGGCGAAACCGGCTGAAGGCCCGGTCGCGATCGGCGAAGAGCCGCCGGATCGCCTCGGCGCAGCGATCGTCCGCTCCCGCGAGGACGATCTCGCAGCCCATGGCCGAGAAGGTCTTCTCCGCCATCACGAGACCGACGTGCTCGCGCGCGGCGGCGCCTCCGCGGGCGCCAGGAGGCCGGCGTCCAGCGCGTCACGCCGGACGACCTCCTGGAAGCGCCTCGGGGCCGCCAGCGGCCGGGCCGAGCGGCGTGAGTGTCCGGCGACGTTTCCGTGAGCCAGCGACATGCCGGCGGCGAAGAGCGCGATGCCGGCGGCGGTCAGGCCGATCTTGGCGTTTCGCGCACGCCGGCGCGCGGATGCCATCCTCGTCTCAGCAGCGCCCCGCGGATCGGTCTCCATTCGCACAGGATACGAGGCCGTCGGTGGGAGGACGGTGAGAAATCGCGAGCCGGCCATCGGCGGTACGGCCCACTACCTAGGCGGATCGGGGCATACGCCGATGCGGCCGGGCGCGGCCCAACATAGCGTGGATGTGATCGAGATCGCCGGACGCCCCGGCTGGCCGAGGCGCCCGCTACGACGAAGGAGGCAGCCATGGCACTCCATCCACGATTCGCGGTCGCGATCGCCGTCGCCACTGCGCTGCTCCTGGCGGTCGCAGCACAGGCGTCGGCTCCGGCGCCCGTGCGAGCCACGCGTGCGAACGAGCTGCTCCCGGCCGCCGGATACGACGAGCTGACGGGCACCGAGTTCCTGACCTGGTCGCGAAGCCGGCCCGGCGCGCGCCAGGTGTTCGACGCGTATCTCCAGCAGCACGGCAGCCCGCTCGTGAAGCTGAACAGCAGGGGCGTGGCGTGGTCTGGGGACCTGGACGCCGCCCGGCATCTGGCCGTCTACCAGCAGGCGCGGGGCGACGACTCGAAGATCATGCTCTTCGATTGGGCGACCGGCCACCGGACCGCCGCCCCGGAAGCCGTGAACACTCCCGCATGGGAGTTCGCGCCCCGCCTTCAGGGCGATCATCTGCTCTTCGGCCGGGAGACCTGGCAGACGCGTCCCCACGTGTACCAGCTGTGGCTCTACAACCGCGCCGACGACAGCCTGACGTCCCTCGACAGGATCCGGCACGGGTACAGCTTCGGCGCCGTCATCCCGGGCCAGGTGAACCGCGACTGGGTGGTGTGGCAGAAGGCGACGGACTACTGGACCGACCTGCGCATCTACCGGTACAACCTGGTGACCGGTGTCAAGGACGAGGTACCCGTCACGGCCGGCCGCTTCGACTACGACCCGTCGGTGACCGCTGACGGCACGGTCTACTTCGTGCGCTCGGGTGGCGGCTGCGGACGGAACGTCCAGATCCGCAGCTTCACCGGAGAAGAGGGCACGGCCCCCGTGTACGCGCCGCCGGTGGGAACCGCCATCGACAGAACATACGCCGAGGAGCGCCCCGACGGGTCGACGCACCTCATCTTCAGCCAGCTCGCGTGCGACCTGCCACTGGAGGACTGGAACATCTACCGGCTCCGGGTCGAGGACGTCGCGCCGGCGGCGCCTGTTGCCGGCCACGGCACGTCCGCGGGCTCGCCCATGGTGATCGCTCCATGGGCAACCCAGCAGCTCCACCACTGAGCCGCGGGCTCGGCCGCCTGTGCCGGCCCACCCGGCCGGTCCAGGCACGCCACGGGGAGACGGACCGCGATACTGGCCGGCGTGAACGCGCTGGTCATCACCGGCCCGCCCGGATCGGGCAAGTCGGCGACGCTCGAGGCCCTCTCCGACCTGCTTCACGATCGGGACGTGGCGCACGCATGCCTCGAGGTCGACGCCCTCAGCTGGTCGCACCCGCCAATCTCGGCGGAGGCCGGCGCGCGGCACGTTACGGCGCTGAGCAGCATGTACCGCGACGAGGGCTACGACCTGCTGCTCCTCGCCGGCGCGCTTGCGTCGCCTGGCCAGCGGGCGGCGCTGCTGGACGCCGTGGGCGCAGACGAGCTCTTCGTCGTCCGACTCGACGCGTCCGAGGAGACGCTCCGAGCCCGCATCGTCGCGCGGGAGCCCGCCGGCTGGTCTCAGCTGGGCCGGTTGCTGGAGCGGGCGAGCGAGCTGCGGCCGGTCATGGCGTCGGTGAGCGCCGACCTCGCTCTCGACACCGCACGCCTTGACCCCGGTGCGGCAGCTCTGGAGATCGCCGAGCGGTGCCCGTGGACGTGATGCTCGTCGCCGGGGACGCCATGCGACCGTGACGAGACCGACGACGCAGACATCGTCGGTGTAGAACCAGTCGCCGAGCGGGCGGTCGCAGCACGGACTGCCGCCATCCGTGCGATTACACGATGCCCGCTCGGCAGCCGGAAACTCGAGCATGACGGGCCCGGCGCCGTCGCCACGTCGTTGGGCCCGTGTACCAGGGGGCCGGCGCGGGCTCGGGTGGCGTCGGCGTACTCGGTCAGGGCGACGGCGGTCAGGAGCGCGACGCTCGGAGCCACGTGCAGGTAGAGCCGGTCTCCGATCCCGCGGATACTGCACGGCACGCACGTGTTAACCGTGGTGACCCACGCCGCCATCGTGAGGACCACGTTCGGGAGGACGAGGGCCGCGAGGATCTGGCAGCGTGTCCGCCACCAGTACGGTGCCGTGGTGGCGATCACGCCAAGGCACACAAGCCAGAAGACGCCCCAGGTCGAGACCGACGTCAGTTGGCGGCCGACGTCGAGGACGATCACTCCGAGATCCGTATGGCGTACCGTGAAGTGCCGCGCGGAGCCCGGAATGTCGTGAACCAGCATGAACGCCTGCCACGGAAGCGTGAAGATCGCAAACCACCCGATCCAGTGCGCGATCTCTCGTAGTCGCCAGGGTCGGCGGTACACGAGCGCGACGAGGAGCACCACGAGCGCCAACGGGACACCCTCGACCTTGGTCCACGCGCCGGCGCCCGCGGCGAACCCGGAGAGTGCGGCCCAACCGGCGTCGCCTTCCAGCACCCACAGGTACGCCGCGATGACCGACACCGTGAGGTACGCCGCAAGCGGCAGGTCGGCTAGCCCGACGGACATCGAGGTCGCGTACACGGGCGTCACGACCGCGAGCGCCACGGCGCCGGCCGCCGCGACGGGCGGCATCATCCGGCGTCCGAACCCCCACAGCACACCGGCGAGGGCGATTCCGAACACGTCCCCCGGCAGGCGCAGCAGGCTCTCGTCGACGTGTCCGCGTATCACGAACGATGTTGCGTAGAGATTGGGGACGTTGAGCGGGTAGTGGAGCCAGCGGTGACCCAGGTGGGCGAAGTCGAGGTTGCCGTCAACGAACGCCGCTTTGGCCTTGAGCCCCCAGGTGTTCATGAAGTCGATATGCGTCGGGGCGTCGAACCGGACCGCGTTCACCGTGCCCAGGGCGAGCGCGGCGATCGCCACGACCAGCAGTGGGATTGCCAACCGGAACGGGCCCGGCACCGTCGCAGACCGCGGGAGCTCCCGGCGGTGGACGAGTATCGCTCCGGCGACCCACGGCAGGCCGCCGGCGAGCACGAGCGCCGGCCTGCCGAACGCGAGCCCCGCGGACGTCGTGAAGAGAAGGCCCAGCGTGGTGAGCGCTGTTCCGCACAAGTACGCCAACCCGAGCCTGCCGGGGATCGGAATGAGCTCCCCTGGCAAGACGGCGCTCCACGGCCATCCGACCACGCTGACCCCAGCGCAGGCAGCCACCGTAGCGAGCCAGTCCTTCATGGGTCGACGCGGTAGACGGCGCCCTTTGAGAACTCGAAGAGCGGGTGACTCCACGGTACGCGGAGCGCCCGGGCGAGGTTCACCACCGCCGGGCGTCCGCGCTTTCGCGCCAAGACGATCACGTACCGGATACCGCTCGCCCGCAGCGCCGATCGTGCCGTGTTCCGCGAAATCGTGTGTCGCGCTGAGAGACGGACCAAACGGCGTGGATAGAGGATGTATCGCGCATCGCGTCCCGGCTTTCGGCTCGCTCCGGGCCAGAGAATCGTGTACGGCGCGCGCGGTGGAATCACCTCCGCCGCGTGCGCGAGAAGCGAGTCGAGCGCCCTTCGCCCGGACCCGTATCGTGCTGAAGCCGTCACCGCTGTCTGTGTGAGCGCGACGGCGACGACCGCGGCAACCCCGACCGTGGCCCAGGACACCCAGCGACCCGGTGTGGGTGGCAACTGATCGCTCATCGCCCGGAGACAGGACCGATGCTACAGGTTCTGGACGTCAGTATTCGGGCCGTCCGGTGGGCCGACACGCCCCGGTTCGCCCGGACGATCTCTTCCACCTGCTCCGCGAGCAGCCACGCGGCTCCTCGGAGGAAGGCATCTTGACCGCTAGCCATGTCGATGGCACGGGCCCATACAGTCGGCGCCCTATCTTCTTCTTGCTTCGAGAAGGTGTAAGGTCAATGGCTAGGTAGGATGGGCACGCAAACTGGGCTCAGTTGTTCGGTCGACGTTCGGGCAACCATGCAATCGGGACTGCGGGTTGCAACGCTCGTTATCGCTCTGGCCTCGTCAGGCGGCCATTGCGGGACGGCGTTCGCTCGTGTGCGTGCCACTCACCGGCCGCGGTTCTCGCTGCGTGCGACCGACCCATGCTTCTATGCGCCGGCGGTGCCGGGGGGAGGATCATGGCCACTGTGACCGATCGGCCGTCCTCATGCGATCCGGGGGTCGTTCAACGAGCCACGCGGCGCGGCGCCGCATTTCGGCGTCGACGTTCAAGCTGTGCGAGACAAGGCACCTGTCTACTCGATGTCGTCCGGTACGGTCATGGGTGTTTCGCCGCGGCGAGCGCACTTCTCGATCGGCTCGGGGAACGGGTTCTACCTCTACTGGCATGCCAGGCTTGTGAATCGCCTCGGACCCGGATCTCGAGTCACCCGGGGAGAGTTCGTGGCCGATGTGCAGGCCGGAAGGCACCATGTTCATGTGGCCGAGTCCGAGTCCGGATGCGGGCTCGTCGATCCACGTCGGCCGACTGGCGTGCTCAGAGACCCGGAGAACCAGGAACGACCGCGGATTGGCCCGATCTCGGCGTACATCGCCGACCGGCACGCGTTCGCGCCCGTCGACACTGAGGTCAACCCAGCGCAGCTCTCGGATCCGGCGACGCCGCTTTCGCTGGATGACCTCCATGGCGCGGTGGATTTTCGCGCCAGCCTCACCGATATCCCTGTCCACAAGATGCGCCACCAGCCGCAGATCCCGCTCGAGGTGGCTGCGATCCGCGGCTATCCGCGCCCGCGGAGAACCGCCGCCGCGTCCTCGGAACCGTGCGACGAGTCTACGACGGCGCCCGCTTCTTCAGGCCCACCGCCGGGATCTGGCACGTGTGGGCGTTCGGGACGTTTCGACAGAACCTTTGCTACAAGACCGCGACACGGGCCATGCGCCGCGGACTACGTCTGGCACGTCGGTGGCCCACACGGATGGGACGTCAACCGCATTCCCAACGGCCACTATCAGTACTGCGTCCAGGCGATCACCATCAACGGCATCAAATCGCATCGGTGCACACCGGTCACCGTCCGGCACAACTGACGTACGAGGTGCCCCTCCGCATATCGACACGGCGCTGGCCATCTGTGCGTGTTCCGCCCGTCCGGTCCGCTACGAGGCTCTGATCTCGTCGACGGTGAGGACGTTCGAGAGGAACTGCAGGCCGCCCTGACCGCGTGACTGAGCGGTGATCGTGTAGGTGCCGGCCGGGTAGCTGTGCGGCGTGATGAACTGTGCGCTCGCGGCAGTGTCGCCGTTGCCGGGAATGCCAAAGCCGCTGCTTCGCGGCACGAGCGGCTGTCCGTTGATCACCACGCGCACCTGGCAGTCGCTGGATGGATAGTCGCTCAGGTAGCACTTGGAGTCGCCCGAAAGCGTGGCCCGAAACAGGGCCGACCGGCCTGCCGGGACCGTGAACTTGGCGGTGAGGAGCGTGCCGTCCGTGTATGCGGCCAAGATTGGCGTCCACTGCGTGCTGCTCATCACGACTCCGTCGGCGTTCGCGTCGCCCTGTCCGATCATCTTGACAGCGACGATCTGGCCGCCGGCAACGGCCTGGGTCATGTCGGACGGCTGTGGGCCGGATGCGAACGCGCTCTGCACCGCGATCGCCGCCGATGCGACTCCGGCCAGAACCAGCACCGCAAAAGCGAGCCGGCGGCGTTGGAGGAACGGTGAACGTGGCATGACGACCCCCTCCATAGGTAAGGTGGGACGATCGCAGCGGGCGACCCGGATGGCATCGGTGCCGGCCCCCATCTCCGTTGCGGGAACCATGCAACCCCGGGCCGCGTGACGCGCTTCCGCTTGGTCGCCCGCATCACGCGACCCGTCGCGGGTCCTGTCCGAACGCGGTGGCGAGGCTCTCGGGACCACAGGCAGACCACGCGGCCGTGACGAGGTAGTCACTAGCCGCATGGTTAGGCCGATTAGAGCTATCGGGGCGCCGAGATTTGAACTCGGGACCTCACCGACCCGAACGGTGCGCGCTACCAGGCTGCGCCACGCCCCGGAGCCGGGGATTATCGCAGGCGCGAGTCACGCCGCGCGCAGTACGCGTCGAACGCGACGAGCCGGCGGATCCAGGCGGCCATCGCCTCGACCTCGACGTCATACAGCAGCCGGTCGGTCTCGAAGATCTCGACCGTGGCGTCGATGCGTCGCTGGATCCGTGCACGGAGGGTGTCGGTGCCCGTGCGCTCGAACGCCTCACGGCGCACGCGGCCGCGGCCTGGGCGAAGGTGCCCGGCCAGGCGGTCGTCGAGAGAAACCCTCTCCGCCATAGCGTCAGGGTCGCGGATCCGCCACCGCGGCGCAAGTGGGTGGGGTGGCAGGACCACCCGTATGGAGGGTACGGTTGCTCCGTGGCCCGCCGGGACGAGATCGTCGCCTTCCTCGATGACCACCTCGACGCCGGCGGGTACCCCGACGCGCTTCCGATCGGCCTGCAGGTGATCGGCGCAGGCGAGGTGCGCCGGGTGGCGACCGGGGTCAGCGCGTCGCTCGAGCTCTTCGAGCGGGCGGCGGCCGAGGGCGCCCAGATGCTGATCGTGCACCACGGCCTGTTCTGGAGCTCGGAGCCGCGCCGGATCGGGGAGCGAGAGCGCGCCCGGCTGCGCTGCCTCTTCGATCACGACCTGTCCCTCGTCGCCTACCACCTGGCCCTGGACGCGCATCCGGAGGTGGGGAACAACGCCCTGATCTGCCGGGCGCTGGGCCTCACGGACCCGGTCGGGTTCGGCGTCCACGGCGACCGCACGATCGGGTTCCTCGCGACCGCGGACCCTCCCCTCACCCTCCCCGAGCTGCTCGACCGCGTGCGCGCCGAGATCAACCCGGAGCCGCTCGTCTTCGACGCCGGGCCGGAGGCGATCGGGCGCGTGGCGGTCATCTCGGGCGCAGCCGCGCAGGACGTGCTCCCGGCCGCCGACGCAGGTGCCGACTGCTTCCTGACCGGCGAGCCGCGCGAGCCCGTCATGGCTCAGGCCCGCGAGGCCGGGATCCACTTCGTGGCGGCCGGCCACTACGCGACGGAGGTTTTCGGCGTGCGGGCGCTGGGCGATCTCCTGGCCCGCCGGTTCGGCGTCGAGCACGTCTTCATCGACGTCCCGAACCCGATCTAGATCAGTCCAACAGATCCCCCAGACGGATTGTTGACGCAGTCCGGGCGCCTGGGTATGGTGTGAGGATGGACAGGCGATCGGAGCGGGCCTAACGTGTCCGCAGTCCACAAAACCAAGTTCGACCACTGAGCCCATCGAGCGATTTCGCTCGGTGGGTTTTCTCGTTCAGCGACGGAAGGGAGCACGAATGGCCAACCATCTCACGCCGGATGAGCTGTCGAAGGAGTACGGCATGAAGCGCGAGGAAGTCATCCGGCTTTGCCACGAGCAGTCCGTCCCGATCTACCACGGCAAGATTGACAAGAGCCTGTTTCAGGCCGTGCAAGAGGAGTTGAGCCCGTCCAGGTAGGACCCGGACGCGGACGGCGGCCGTAGCCTCTCGGTGACCGTCCGTCGAGCCCTCCTTGTGTGCGCGGTCGTCCTGGCCGTCGCACCGCCCACCGCCGGCGCGGCGAGCCTCGATGCCCACATCGAGCGGATGATCGCGCGGTCCGGGTTCGCCGGCTCCCGTACCGGCCTCGCGGTGTATGACCGCACGTCGGGACGCTTCCTGGCGCTCCACAACGATCGCGGCCAGCTCCGGCCCGGGTCGAACGTCAAGCTGGCGACGAGCGCCGCGCTCTTCATCGAGTTCGGCCCGGCCGCCCGCCTGCGCACGCGGATCATGGCGTCGGGCCCTCTGGCGGCAGGCACGGTCACGGGCAGCCTCTTCCTCGTCGGCGCTGGCGATCCGTCCCTCGCCACGAAACCGTTTGCCCGCGCCGCCCACGGCGGCAGCGGAACGCTCGTGAGCGACCTCTCGGCGGCGGTCGCGAACGCCGGCATCTCGCAGGTGACGGGCCGTCTCTACGGCGACGAGAGCGCCTTCGACAGCCGCCGCACGGGGCCGTTCTGGAAGCCGAGCTACTGGCAGGACTGCCCACCGATCTCGGCGCTCTCGGTGAACGAGGACCTGTTCCACCTCGGCCATCCGCAGGCGTCGTCGAATCCTCCCCTGTTCGCCGCGCAGATCCTGAAGAAGTCGCTGAAGAACCGCGGGGTGAGGTTCGCCAAGGCGCCGCGCGTGCGCGTGCACCCCGGCACGGCGTGGGTCGTTGCGAGCCAGTCGTCGCCCCGCATGTCCCGGCTGATCCGGCAGATGGACATCGTGTCGGACAACTACTACGCCGAGGTGCTCACCAAGGCGCTCGCCGTGCACGCCGGGCTTCGCGGCACCACCGCCAACGGCACGCTCACGACACAGCGGAGCCTCCGCAGCCTCGGCGTCAAGCTGCGCGGCGCGAGCATCGTGGACGGCTCGGGCCTGTCGCTGGGCGACCATCTGAGCGCCCGCCAGATCCTCGGGATCCTGCGGCGGTCTACACGGCAGTCGTGGGGCTTCTACCTGAGCCAAGCGCTGCCGGTGGCGGGCGTCAGTGGGACGCTCCGCACCCGGATGCGGTCGGGCCCGGCGCACGGGAACGCCCACGCCAAGACCGGGACGCTCAATACCGCGTCGGCGCTCTCGGGCTACGTCCGCTCGGCGAACGGCCACCGGCTCGTGTTCTCGATCCTCCAGAACCGCCGGCCGCGCCTCGACGTGCTCGCGGCCCACAGGCTCCAGGACGCGATCGTCCAGCTGCTCGCCGGCTCACGCGTGTAGGCCCAGGGACGCACAGCGCCGGAGCCGCCGTACTTCCGGCATGCTCGCCCCGTTCCTCGCGGCCTGGGTCATCTCGCCGCCGCCGACGCCGCGGACCCTCGGCGACGGAGCGCTGGAGCTCCGCCTCCCGGAGAGTGCCGAGGGCTGCGGCCAGCCGCTCCCGCAGCTGAGGCGGGGCGACGCCGTCGTCAGCATCTACGACTACGGGGACGGCGCCCTGGCGCCCCGGTTCCGGCGAGCGGCCTCTGTGCGGGCGGGCCGGATGCGGTACGCCGGCCGCTCGCTGAGCGTCTTCGTGACCTACGGCGGCCGCCGGCGCCCGGCTTCGGCCGTCCAGGCCGTCCGCCGTCTCCTCGCGAGCGCGACCGTCGACCGCGCCTAGGAAGCCACGGCCGGCTCGGCCTCCGCCGCCAGCCGCTCGAGCTCCGCGAGGTCGATCACGGGCACACCGAGCGCCTCCGCCTTCGACCGCTTGGAGCCGCCGCCCTCACCGGCCAGGACGTAGTCCGTCGACGCCGAGACCGACCCGGTCACCTTCGCGCCGAGGCCGGCCAGGTGCGCGGCGATCGAGTCGCGGGTGTGGCCCTCGAGCGTGCCGGTGACCACGAACGTCTTCCCCGCGAGCGGCCCGGCCGGCGCCGCCGCCCGCTTCGGCCCCGACATCTGAAGGCCGGCCTCGGCGAGGGCGTCCACGATCGCCGCGTGCTCCTCGTCGAGGAACCACGCCGAGACCGTCTCGGCGATTATCGGGCCGATGCCCTCGACCTCCGCGATCTGCTCGGAGGTCGCATGCCGCAGAGCGTCCATCGAGCCGAACGCGCCGGCCAGCACCTCGGCGTTGATGCCGCCCACGTGCGGGATCCCGAGCGCGAAGAGGACGCGGTCGAACGGCCGCGACTTCGACCGCTCGATCGACCGGATCACGTTCTCGGCGAGCGTCTCCTGGAACCCGTCGAGCGGCAGCAGGTCGTCGATGGAGAGGCGGTAGAAGTCCTGCGGCCGGGAGACGAGCTCGAGCTCGACGAGCCGGGCGACCAGCTTCTCGCCGACCCCGTCGATGTCCATCGCACCCCGTGACACGAAGTGCTTCAGGCCCTCGTAGCCCCGCGACGGGCAGGCCCGGTTGGGGCAGTAGTGGCGCGCCTCGCCCTCGTTTCGGACGACGGGCGTCGAGCAGACGGGGCAGCGGTCGGGCATCCGCCAGGCCTTGCCCCGGCGGCCGTCCTGATCGGGCGCGGGACCGACCACCTGCGGGATCACGTCGCCGGCGCGCTGGATGATGACGCGGTCGCCCTCGCGGATGTCCTTGCGCCGGATGTCGTCCTCGTTGTGGAGCGTCGCGAGCGACACGGTGACGCCGCCGACGATCACCGGCTCGAGGATCGCGTACGGGTTGAGCGCCCCGGTGCGGCCCACGTTCAGGCCGATCTTCTCGAGCTTCGTGATCGCGGTCGTGGGGGCGAATTTGAAGGCCACGGCCCAGCGGGGGTCGCGGCCCACCGATCCCAGCCGGCGCTGCTGCTCGAGCGACGACACCTTGACGACGACGCCGTCCACGTCGTAGGTCAGCGTCGCGCGGCGCTCCTCGAAGGCGTGGCAGAACCTGAGGGCCGAGGCCGGATCGTCGTGGAGCTCGGCGTCGGGCGAGACCGGGAACCCCTGGTCGCGGAGCCACGCAAGCGCGTCCCAGTGCGTCGCCAGCTCGAGCCCCTCCGAGTGGCCGACCCCGTACGCCCAGATCCGCAGCGGCCGTTGCGCGGTCACGGCCGGGTTCTTCTGGCGGAGCGACCCGGCCGCCGAGTTGCGGGGGTTCATGAACGGCTTCGCGCCCGCCGCGATCTGCTCCTCGTTGACGCGCGCGAACCCCTCGAGCGGGAGGTACACCTCGCCCCTCACCTCGACGATGGGCGGGGCCGGCTCGCGCGCCAGGCGCAGCGGGATCGCGCGGACGGTGCGAAGGTTGGCGGTGACGTCCTCGCCGGCGATGCCGTTGCCGCGCGTCGCGCCCCGCACGAACACCCCGTCCTCGTACACGAGCGAGATGGCGAGCCCGTCGACCTTCGGCTCGGTCACGAGCTGGTAGGGCTCCTCGCCGATCAGCCGGCCGGCGCGCTCGGCCCAGGCCTCGAACTCATCGTCATTCCGGGCGTTCGCGAGCGAGAGCATCGGCTGGAGGTGCTCGACCTCCGCGAACCCGGCGGACGCCGCCGCCACCCCGATCCGCTGCGTCGGCGAGTCCGGCGTGACGAGGCCGGGATCGGCGGCCTCGAGCGCTCGGAGCTCGCGCATCAGGTCGTCATACTCGCCGTCCGACAGCGTCGGCTGGTCGAGGATGTAGTACCGGTGGTCAGCCTCGGCGATCGCTCGCCGGAGCTCCGATGCACGCTGCGACGCCTGATCGCCTCCCATGTTCACCACGCACGATAGTCCGGCGCGCGGCAATCCGGCTCGCGCTCGCGCTCGTAGAAGCGCACATGAGAACCTTCAAGCTCGCGGCAGCTCTGGCCGCACTCACCCTCGCCCTCGCGGCCTGTGGAGGCGGCTCGTCGAGCAGCAACTCGACGCCGACTCCGGCGAGCGGCGGCGGGTCATCCAGCGGCGCCGCCGGGAACGGCACGCCGGTCGACGTGACGCTCGCCGACTTCTCGATCGACGTCGCCGGCGGGACGAACCTGAAGCCCGGCACCTACACCTTCAACGTGACGAACAACGGGCCGTCAGGCCACAACCTGACGATCGAGGGCCCCGGCGTGAACGATCAGGCGACGCCGACCTTCACAAGCGGGACGCAGTCGCTCACCGTGACGCTGAAGAACGGCTCCTACGAGCTCTTCTGCTCGGTCCCCGGGCACAAGGAAGCCGGCATGGACGTCAACGTCACCGTCGGCGGCGGCGGCGGGGCGGCCGGCTCCACCACCACCGAGGACTCGGGCGGCGGCGGCGGCGGCTCGACCGAGGACTCGAGCAGCGGCGGCTCCACTGAGAGCGGCGGCGGCTGGGGGTAGATCGTGGCTGACCGAGCGGGCCGGGCGCTCCCCGGCCCGCTCGTCGCCGGCTTCGCGATCAGCGCGGTCGGCGGCCCGCTCGCGCTCACGGCCCTGCTCGTGCCCGACGCCGCGGGCCCCGACGGCATCTCGTCGCTGGGCCTCGTCACCCTCGCAGGCGTGGCGCTGTTCGCAGCGCCCATGCTCGTCTGGTGGCGCTTCTCGGGCGAGATCGCGTCCTCCGGCGGCCTCTACACGTTCGTCGAGCGTGCCGCCGGGCGCAGGGTCGCACTCGCCCACGGCGCGGCGTGGATCCTGAGCTACTTCCTCTACCTGCCGTTCACGGTCACCGAGCTCGTCTACGACCAGGCCCCGGAGTCGTTCCCGGGCATCCGGCAGCATCAGGCCGCGATCGAGATCGCCGCGCCGTTCGTCATCGTGGGGGCCGTGATCCTCGCCGAGCGGGCCGTCATGGGGCTCATGCTCGTGGGTGCCGTCGTCCAGATCGGGCTCGTGCTCGCGCTGGGCGCCGTCGTCCTGCAGCACTCCGGCGCGGGTGCGAGCGCGTTCACGCCGCACGCGGCGGCCCGGCCGCTGGCGCGCGGGGCTGCCAACGTCTCGCTGCTCTTCCTGTGCGCGAGCCTCCCGCTCTACCTCGGCGCCGAGGTGCGCGGCGGCGGCCGCATGTTGCGCCGAACCATGCTGATCGCCGTCGCCGCGGTGGGCATCTGCACGATCGCAGGGTCCTTCCCCTACGCGACCCTGAGCCCCTCCCTGGCCGCGTCCGAGGTGCCGGGCTACGCCGTCGCCAGGGCGTACGAGGGCGACGGCTTCGCGGCGGTGATCGCGCTCGGCGGCATCGCGAGCGTGGCCAGCCTGATCTTCGCCGAGTACATCGCGCTCATCCGGCTCGTCCCGGCGATGTTCGGCGTGCCGCGCCTTCGCGCGGCACTCGTTCTCGGCGCGGCGTTCGTGGGCGGCTGCCTCGTGAGCCTGATCAACCCCGACAAGGCCTACGTGTATGCGCTCACGCCCGCCCTCTCGGCGCTCTACATCTCCCAGGCGTTCGTCTTCGTCGCGTATCTGCGCTTCCGCGGCCGGCCGTCGCCGGTCGACTGGGCGGCGGCGGCGGTTGCGACCGTCCTCATGGGCTTCGGCCTGTGGGTCGTGGTCGCGCAGCAGCCCTACACCTGAGGCTGCTAGCCTCGGCCCGTGGATGCGGTGACCGGGGCGTTCTCGTACACGGGCTCCGCGATCGCACGCGAGCTTCTCGCCCGCGACCGCCAGGTGCGGACGCTCGTGCGCTCGCCGCCTCCGCCCGGCCACCCGCTCGCGGGGAGCGTCGAGGTCGCGCCGCTGGCGCTTGACGACGAGGCAGCGCTCGTGAGCGCGCTCGCCGGGGTGGAGGTGCTCCACAACACGTTCTGGATCAGGTTCCCCCGCGGGCGGTCGACGTTCGAGTGGGCCATCGCCGCATCGGCGCGCCTCTTCCGGGCGGCGGCCACGGCCGGCGTCGAGCGGATCGTCCACATCTCGGTCACCCGGCCGTCGGTCTCCTCGCCGTATGCGTACTTCCGGGCCAAGGCGGCGGTCGACGAGCTCGCGCTCGGTGGGCCGGTGCCCGCGACGAGCGTCCGCCCGTCGCTCGTCTTCGGCGGCCGGCAGGAGATCCTCGTCAACAACATCGCCTGGTTCCTGCGCCGCTCCCCGGCCTTCGCCGTGCCGCGCCGCCCATGCCGGGTGCAGCCGGTGCACGTCGACGACGTCGCCCGGATCGCCGCCGACGCCGGGGAGTCGCGCGAACCGGGGATCGTCGACGCGGTGGGGCCCGAGACCTTCACCTACCGCGAGCTCGTGGCGCGCATCGGAGCGGTCGTCGGATCGCGGGCCCGGATCGTGGCGCTGCCGGAGCGGGCGGTCGCGGCGCTCGGCCGGGGTGCCGGCGTCGCGCTGCACGACACCGTCGTGACGGCCGAGGAGCTGGGAGCTCTCACGGCGAGCCTGCTCACATCCGACGAGGCGCCGCTGGGACGGGCCCGCTTCTCGGAGTGGGTCGGTGGGCAGGCGGACTGGCTGGGCAGGGAGTACCACTCCGAGCTCGAGCGCCACTGGCAGCGGGGATGACGCCGGTATCCTTCGCGGGATGGACTACACCATCCCGGCCGGCGCGAAGATCGGCCACGTGCACCTGAAGGTGTCGGACCTCGACCGCGCCGAGGCCTTCTACCGCGACGTCCTCGGGTTCGAGGTGCAGCAGCACTTCGACTCGTCGGCGGCGTTCCTCTCGGCCGGCGGGTATCACCACCACATCGGACTCAACATCTGGCAGAGCCGCGGCGGCCCGCCGCCCGCGCCGGGCACGACCGGCCTCTTCCACCTCGCGATCCTCTACCCTACGCGCGCCGACCTGGCGACCGCCGTGAAGCGCGTGCTCGAGCAGGGAGTGCCCCTCACCGGTGCGTCAGACCACGGCGTCTCCGAGGCCATCTACCTCCACGATCCCGACGGGAACGGGATCGAGCTCTACCGCGACCGCGACGAGGCCGAGTGGCCGCGCGACCCGGACGGCGGCGTGGCGATGGTGACCGAGCCGCTCGACATGGCCGGCCTCCTCGCCGAGGCGCGCTAGAGGCGGCCGACCGAGAGCCGGAAGACGTCCGGCCGGTGGTAGTGGCCGGCCGGGTCGAAGCGCTGCCGCTCCTCGTCGAGCCGGGCGGGGTCGAGCGTCGCCGTGAGGATGCCCGGCTCGTCCCAGAGCGGGCCGGCGAGGTAGCGGCCGTCCGGGCCGAGGATCGCCGATCCGCCGCGGTTCATCAGGTCGTCGCCGTCGGCCAGCGGCACGCCCTCCGGGTGCGACGACGCCCGCTGGAAGACCTCGGCGGTGATGACATAGGCGCGCGCCTCGCGGGCGATGTGGCGCATCGAGTCGTGCCAGGCGTCCGAGTCGTCGGCCGTCGGCGCGAGCAGGATCTCGAGCCCGTCCTGGTAGAGCGCGAACCGGGCGAGCGGCATGTTCATCTCCCAGCAGATCAGGCCGCCGACCCGCCCGAATCCGGCGTCGACCGTGTGCAGGCTCGACCCGTCGCCCATTCCCCACACGAGCCGCTCGTGGTTGGTCGGCATGAGCTTGCGGTGGTGGCGGCGGAGTGCGCCGTCCGGCCCGTGGACGAGGAGCGAGTTGTAGAGCGTGCCGCCGGCGCGCTCGTTGACCCCGACCGCAAGCCAGATGGCGTAGCGCTTGGCGATCTCGCCCAGACGGTCGCACGCCGGCCCCGGCACCTCGACCGCCTCGCGCATGAGGCGCGCAAACGTCGCCCGGGCGGCGGGATCGGCCCCGGCTGCCAGGAAGCGCACCCAGCGGTTCGACGGGTAGCCGGGGATGAAGGCCTCGGGGAAGAGCACCAGCTCGGCCCCGCCCGCAGCCGCCTCTGCGGTGAACGCCTCCAGGCGCTCGAGCGTCCCGTCCCGATCGAGGATCGCAGGCTCGGCCTGCACGCACGCGACGGTCACGGGGTTCCTCACAGGCGCGAGCCTACAGGCCCATGACCGCCGACAGGCGCTCGAGGCTGGCCCGCGGCCAGAGAGCCTTCGTGTCGTAGTAGACCTCGAACGCCGGCACCGATTCCGGAAGCGCGATCCAGCTCAGCTTCGATCTCGTGAAGATGTGAACGTCGGGCGCGACCTGCGAGGGGTCGTCGAGCGTCCCGGCGCGGACGAACCGCACCTCGGGACGGCCGTACTGGCTGTAGACCGCCACCTGGCAGGTGGGGCACCGGAAGATCCGCTGCGTCGAGCCGTCGTCTCGCGGCACGTCGACGGGCTGGGGGGCGCCCGCGACGAGCTCGACCCGGTCGGTCTCGATCAGCAGGTTGATCACGAAGGCGCTACCGGTCTGCCGCTGGCAGTTCAGGCAGTGGCAGCAGTGTGTGAAGAGCGGCTCCGACAGAAGCCGGTAGCGCACGGCTCCGCAGGAGCAGCCGCCCTGTGCCGGCGAACCCATGACCGGGACGGTACCGCCTTCATGTCACCTGGACGTACCGCGCGCTGAGCGCAGCCGCCAGCGAGCGGTGCGCGGGCCCGGACCCGACGAGCAGCGAGCCGGACGGGTCGACGCCGTGCGCCCGGGCGAACGCGAGCGCAAGCCCCGGAAGCGGCGGCCGGCACCAGCAGCGCGGCGGCCCCGCGGGGTGCGGACAGAGCGCGGCCTCCAGCGGGCCCGAGACCGCCGCAGCCAGGCAGCGGGTCGCGGCGTCGAGCGCGGCCCGGTCTCCGTCCGGGTTCCAGTCGAACACGAGGTGCGGCGCATCCGCGAGCGCCTCGCCGAGGGCCTCCTCCCAACCCTCTCGAAGCACCGCGCCCGCGGCGACGAACGTGCCCGCCCTCGAGCCTGCGGTACGCGGCGCCCGGGCGAACGCCCGCCGCTCCACGCTCGCGAAGCCCTCGTCCTCGGAGGGCGGCTCGAGCTCGCGCACGGTGCGCATCTGCGACGTCGGAGCGAGCAGGCCGGGCTCACGCCGGGAGAGCTCGCGCAGCTCGTCGGGCTCCGGAAGCGCGCCGAGGCGGTCGAGGAGGCGCTCCACGAGGTTGACCTGGGCCTGCGCGAGCGGCGTGTCGAGCCAGACGCAGCGCACCGCGGCACCGTGCCGGCCGGCCGCCTCGACGACGTGGCTGCGTGCCGCGCGGGTGAGGTACGTGTTGTCGAGAACGACCCGCGGCGTGCCGGCGCCCAGCGCCTCGTCGAGCGCGCCGGCGACGTCGCGCAGGGAGCCTCCCCGCTCGTCGCGGTTCAGGCGCAGGTAGCCGCGCGCCACGTGCTCCTCCGCGATCCGGCTCTTGCCGGCTCCCGGGATGCCCATGACGACGACGACGTCGGCGCCCGGGGCCGCGCTCGCCCGCGGCGATCGGGCCGGGGCGACACGGCCGAATGCGCGATCGATCGCGGCCCGCTGCTCGGCGTCGAGCCGGAGAGCCGCGGCGGCGGCGGCCGAGCGGGCGGTCTCGGGACGCCGCGCTCCGGGGATCGCGACCACCGCCGGCGACAGCGAGAGCAGCCACGCCAGCGCGACCTCGGCTGGAGTCGCGCCGAGCGCATCCGCTGCGGTGGCGAGCGCATCGATGCGGGGGAGCCGGCCGGCGCGCCTCGGCCCGCCGAGCGGCGAGTGGGCGATCACGGCGATCCCCGCCTCGGTGCAGCGCTCGACGACGCCGCCCCGCAGCGCGCGATCGTCGAACGGGCTGAGCGCCACCTGGACGGCCGCGATCGGGGCCAGCTCGAGCGCTTCGTCGAGCCGGCGGAGGCTGACGTTGCAGACCCCCACCCGCCGCGCGAGGCCCTCCTCGCGGATCCGGGCGAGCGCGCGCACCGACGTGCGCCAGGGGGTGCGGGGGTCGGGCGCGTGGAGGAGGTAGAGGTCGATCTCGAGACCGTCCAGCGCGAGGAGGCTCGCCTCGCAGTCGGCCAGGATGGCCTTCGCCCGACCGTCGGGGACCCAGCCGCCGCCGGTCCGGGCCATGCCGCCCTTCGTCACGATCCGCGCGCTCGTCTCCGCTCCCGAGCGGCGCAGGGCGCGCGTGAGAAGGCGCTCGTTGTGCCCGACCTCCCCGGCGTGACGGCCGTACGCGCGGGCGGTGTCGAACACGGTGACGCCGGCATCAGCCGCCGCGGCGATCGTTCCGAGCGCCCGCTCCTCGTCGCGGTCCTCGTCGGTCGAGAGGCGCATGCAGCCGAGCCCGACCCGAAGCTCAGCCGGGTCGAGCCACGGGGCTCCGCCGCTTCGCGCTACTCGAGCTGCCAGCGCGCGATCTCCTCGATCGCCCCGGCGCTCGTCAGGTCGAGGTGCACCGGCGTGACCGCGATCTTGCCCTCGGCGATGGCTCGGAAGTCGGTGTCGGGCTCGTCGTGATAGGAGGGGTCGTCGCCGTAGATGCGGTAGCGGCGCCGGCCGGCTTCGTCGGACTCGAGCTCGAGCTGGTCGCGGTAGATCCGCCGCCCGAGCCTGGCGACCTCGACCCCCTTCACGGGCGGCGGCGGCGCGTTCACGTTCAGAATCGTCCCCGGGGGCAGACCGCGCTCGGCGACGTGGCGGGCCAGGGTCGCCAGGATGCCCGCCGCCGGCGAGAAGTCGTAGTCGCGCTGCTGGCGGAAGTGGAGGCCGGCCTCCTTCGACTGCTGGGAGATCGCGATGGCCGGGATCCCGAGGACGATCCCCTCGAACGCTGCGGCGACCGTGCCCGAGTACGTGACGTCGTCGCCGAGATTCACGCCGTAGTTGATGCCGGCGACGATCAGGTCGGGCCGCTCCCCGAGGAGGCCGAGCTCGGCGAAGCGCACGCAGTCGACGGGCGTGCCGTCGGTCGCGTATCCGCGCGAACCGTCGCGCAGCTCGACCTCGGTCACGGTCAGGGAGCGGTCGATCGTGATGCCGCGGCCGACCGCGCTCCGGTTCGAGTCGGGGGCGATGACCGAGACATCGCCGACCTCGTCGAGCGCCTTCTTGGCGGCGAAGAGGCCGCGCGAGGTGATGCCGTCGTCGTTGGTGAGGAGGATGCGCATTGCCACGGAAGGTTACGAGGCCCGCCGGTATCGTGCCCGGATGTCGCACCGCGGGCCCGCATACCGGATCGTGACGCCACGCCTCATCGTCCGCTGCTGGGAGCCGCGCGACGCCGCGCTCCTGAAGGAGGCCATCGACTCGAGCCTCGACCATCTGCGGCCGTGGATGCCCTGGGCCCGGCACGAGCCGCAGACACTCGCCGAGAAGGTGGAGCTCCTGCGCGAGTTCCGCGGCCAGTTCGACCTCGGTGCCGACTCGGTGTACGCGATCTTCGACTCGGGCGACGAGCGAGTGCTCGGGGGCACGGGCCTGCATCCGCGCATCGGGCCCGGAGGGGTTGAGATCGGCTACTGGATCCGCGCCGACGCCGCCGGACAGGGATATGCGACGGAGGCGACCGCCGCCCTCACCCGGGTCGCATTCGAGGTTGTCGAGGTGGAGCGGGTCGAGATCCGCTGCGTGCCGGAGAACCGCGCCAGCGCCGCCATCCCGCGCAAGCTCGGCTACTCCCTGAGCCAGTCAGGCGACGACCTGATCTTCGCCCTCACCGCCGCGGACTACATCGCCAGCCCGAGCGCGACCACGCCGCTCGCCGCCTACGACGCGATCGGCACGTCGCTCATCGACGACCTCGGCTGAAACATTGGCGTCAGGCGCCGGTGTTTCACCGGTGTTTCAGGGTCGGGTGAAACATTGGCATCAGGCACCGGTGTTTCAGTAGGTCACGGACGTGAGTGTGAGGCCGTGGGCGGGGGCCGTGCGGCCGGCGTCGGAGCGGGGGCGGCCGTCCAGACAGTGTCGCGAGGTACTCCGGATCGGGGCGCTCCAGCATCGTCCCGACGAGCACGCGCACCATGTGGCGCAGGAAGGCGTCGGCGGTGATGTGGAACTCGAGCCGGTCGCCGTCGCGGTGCCACTCGGCGGCGAGCACGGTGCGGTCGAAGTGGACGTGCTCGGTCTCGGTCGGCGTGAACGCGGTGAAGTCGTGGGTGCCGGCGACGGCCGCGGCGCAGGCCTCGAGGGCAGCGAGATCCAGGGGGCGGGTGTGGTGAAGCTCGTAGCGCGCCCGCAGCGGGTCGCGGGCCGTGCCGGTGTTCAGGCGGTAGACGTAGCTTCGGGCGCGCGCGTCCCGGCGGGCGTCGAACGAGTCGGCGGCCGGAACCGCCTCGCGGACGGCGACGTCGGCCGGCAGGCGGCCGTTCAGCGCAGCGGCCGGAAGCAGGCGGCCGGCGGCCAGTGAGACGACGTTGGCCTCGGCGTGGACGCCGGTGTCGGTGCGCCCGGCGACCGTCAGCTCGCGCGGATCGAGCTCCAGCGCTCGAGCCAGCTCGGCGGCGACCGTGCGCAGACCCGGCTGCGGCGCCCAACCGCGGAAGTCGGTGCCGTCGTAGGCGACGGTCAGCCGATGTGTGGGCATGGCCGCGCCCCTGGGCTTAGGGCTGGTGGTCGACGAGCTCCAGGTACGCCATCGGCGCGGCGTCGCCCGGGCGCGGGCCCAGCTTCACGATGCGGGTGTAGCCGCCGGGCCGCTCGGTGAACCGCGGGCCGACCTGATGGAACAGGTCGTGGACGGCGTCCTTCGAGCGCAGGAACGCGACCGCGTGGCGCTGGGCGGCCACATCGGTCGGGTCCTTGCGCGCGAGGGTGATCAGCTTCTCGGCGATGGGCCGCAGCTCCTTCGCCTTGGCCTCGGTCGTCTGGATCCGGCCATGGGCGAAGAGGGCGCCGCACATGTTCGAGTGGAGCGCCTTTCGGTGGGCCGGATCCCGGCCCAGCTTGCGGCCCTTGCGCTGGTGCCTCACTCGGCTCCCCGCAGGTTCAGGCCGTGGGCCTGGAGCGTCTCCTTCACCTCTTCGATCGACTTCTTGCCGAAGTTCGGGATCGCGGCCAGCTCGGCCTCGGTCTTGGAGATCAGATCCCCGATCGTCTCGATGCCGACCCGCTTCAGGCAGTTGTAGGAGCGCACGCCCAGCTCGAGCTCCTCGATCAGGATGTTCTCCATCCCGTGCGCCGACGGGGCGGCCGCTTCGGCGGCGGCGCCGTCCTGGCGGATGGCCAGGTCGGCAGCGTCGATGTCGGTGAAGATGCTGAGGTAGCGGATGAGGATCTCGGCGGCGTCCTTGACCGCGTCCTTCGGCGTCATCGAGCCGTTGGTCGTCACCTCGAGCTTCAGCTTGTCGAAGTCGGTGCGCTGGCCGACGCGGGCCGCGTCGACGTCGTAGGACACGCGCCGGACGGGCGAGAAGATCGAATCGACGGGGATGACCCCGATCGTCGTCTCCGGGCCCTTGTTGCCCTCGGCGGGCACGTAGCCGCGGCCGCGGGCGATGGTGAGCGTCATCTCGAACCGGGCCTTCTCGGCCAGGTGGCAGATGATGAGGTCGGGGTTCAGGATCTCGAGGTCGGACGGCGCCTCGATGTCGGCCGCGGTCACCTTGCCGGGGCCGTCCTTCTGCACCTGCACCTCGACCTCGCCGGACTCGCCGTGGAGCCGGCAGATGAGGTTCTTGAGATTGAGGATGACATCGGTCACGTCCTCGCGGACGCCCGGCACCGACGTGAACTCGTGGGCGACGCCCTCGATCTTCACGGAGGTGACGGCGGCTCCCTCGAGCGACGAGAGCAGCACGCGGCGCAGGCTGTTGCCGAACGTGTAGCCGAACCCGCGGTCGAGCGGTTCGACGACGAACGTGCCAAGCGTCTCGCCGATGTCTTCGGACGTGATCTTCGGAATGTTTTCGAGCATGTGTTCCTTACTTCGAATAGAACTCGACGATCAGCTGCTCCTGGACCGGCGTGTCGATGTCCGCTCGGTCGGGGAGGCGTAGCACCGTCCCCTGCAGGTTGTCGTGGTCGGCCTGGAGCCACGGGGCGACCGACGCGGTCAGATCGGTTGCGTCGGTCACTGCCGCCTTCGCGCCGGATCCCTGACGAAGGGAGACGACGTCGTCGGCGGAGACCTGGTAGGACGGGATGTTCACCTTCCTGCCGTTCACGGTGAAGTGGTTGTGACGGACGAGCTGGCGGGCCTGCGACCGTGAGGCGGCGAAGCCGAGCCGGTAGATGACGTTGTCGAGGCGCAGCTCGAGCATCCGCAGGAAGTTCTCGCCGGTGATGCCCGACTTGCGACTCGCCTTCTCGTAGTACGTGCGGAACTGCGACTCGAGCACGCCGTAGTAGCGGCGCATCTTCTGCTTCTCGCGCAGCTGGAGCAGGTACTCCGACTGCTTGATGCGGCCGCGGCCGTGCTCGCCGGGCGGGTATGCCCGGCGCTCGATCGCGCACTTCTCGGTGAGGCAGCGCTCGCCCTTCAGGAAGAGCTTCATGTTCTCGCGCCGGCACTGCTTGCACTTGGGGCCGATCATCCGCGCCATCAGACGCTCCGCCTCTTGCGCGGGCGGACGCCGTTGTGCGCCTGCGGGCTCACGTCCTTCACGCCCAGGATCTCGAGGCCGGCGGCCTGCAGCGAGCGGATCGCGGTCTCGCGGCCCGAGCCGGGGCCCTTCACGAAGACCTCGACCTTCTGGAGGCCGTGCTCCATGCCCTCGCGCGCGGCAGCGTCGGCCGTCACCTGAGCGGCGAACGGCGTCGACTTGCGCGACCCCTTGAAGCCGACGGCGCCGGCGCTCTTCCACACGATCACGGCGCCGTCCTTGTCGGTCAGCGCGACGAGCGTGTTGTTGAAGGAGGTCTTGATGTGCGCCTGGCCGATGGCGATGTTCTTACGGGCCTTTCGGCGGACACGGCCACGCGTCCCACCTCTACGCGGTGCTGGGGGCAATTACTTCTTCCTCTGCTTGCCGACGGTCTTCTTGGGGCCCTTGCGGGTGCGGGCGTTCGTGCGCGTGCGCTGGCCGTCCACGGGAAGGCCGCGGCGGTGGCGCAGGCCGCGGTAGCAGCCGATCTCCATCAGCCGCTTCACGTTCTGGGAGCGCTCCCGGCGCAGGTCGCCCTCGACGGTGAGGCCCTGGTCGATGTGCGTACGAAGCTGCGCGACCTCCTCTTCCGTGAGGTCGCGGACCTTCGTGTCGGGGTTCAGGCCGAGCTCGGCGAGCACCTTGAGCGACGTCGAGCGGCCGATCCCGTAGATGTACGTGAGACCGACCTCGACGCGCTTCTCGCGCGGGATGTTCACTCCGGCGATACGGGCCATCAGCCCTGCCTCTGCTTGTGGCGGGGATTCGAGCAGATGACCAGCACGTGGCCGTGCCGGCGGATCACGCGGCACTTCTCACACATCGGGCGGACGCTGGGTCTGACCTTCACTGAGAATCCTCCAGGGGGACGGTGGCCCGCTCGGCGGGCAGGCGCAGGCACTCCGCACGAGCGACCCTGAAGTCTATCACCGGCCCTCGCCCGGCCCCTTCGGTTCACGGCGTGTGAGGACGCGCGGCCCGTTCGCGGTCACCGCGACCGTGTGCTCGCAGTGCGCGGCGAGGCTGCCGTCGCGTGTGAAGACGGCCCAGCCGTCGGGGCCGCCCTCCACCTCGTAGCTGCCCGCCGTGATCATCGGCTCGATCGCGAAGACCATGCCGGCGGCGAGCTTCGGCCCCCGCCCGGGAGGGCCGTAGTTCGGGATCTGGGGATCCTCGTGCATGCTGCGGCCCACGCCGTGACCGACGAGGCTCCGGACGACGCCGTAGCCGCGTGCCTCGACGACCTCCTGCACGGCGTGGCTCACGTCGCCGAGCCGGTTCCCCTCGCGGCACTGCTCGATCGCCGCCTTCAGGCCGAGGTTGCAGGCATCGATCAGATCGGCGGCCTCGGGCGCAGGATCGCCGATCGTGACCGTGATCGCCGAGTCGGCGACGTACCCGTCAAGCGTGACGCCGACGTCGATCGAGAGCAGGTCGCCCTCGGACAGCGGATACGGGCCGGGGATGCCGTGCACGACCATCGCGTTCGGGGACGCACAGATCGATCCCGGAAAGCCGCGGTAGCCCTTGAACGTGGGCCAGCCGCCGCGCTCGGTGATGAACTCCTCCGCCATCCGGTCGAGCTCCGCCAGGGTCACGCCGGGGCGCGCCTCGCGCTCGAGCATGTCGAGCGTCTCTGCGACCACGTGGCCCGCTCTGGCCATCGTCTCGAGCTCGGCCTCGGTCTTCCGGACGATCACGAGCGGCCGTCCAGCCGGTCGATCAGCGAGTCCACGTCGCGGGCGACCTTGTCGCGCGGTGCCGAGGCGTCGATCCGCTCGACGAGCCCCCGGCCGGTGTAGTAGTCGAGGACCGGTGTGGCGGCCGCGACCCACTGCTTCTCGTATCGCGCCCGGACGACGTCCTCGCGATCGTCGTCACGCTGGTAGAGCTCGGAGCCGTCCTCGTCGCAGACGCCCTCGACCTTCGGCGGGTGGGACTCGAGGTGGTAGACGTGCTCGGCCGCGCGGCAGACGCGGCGGCCCGACAGCCGCCGGACGAGCTCGTCGAGGTCGATGTCGAAGACGATGACGGAGGCGACGTGCCGGCCCAGCCCGTCGAGCATCCCGTCGAGCGCCTCGGCCTGGCCGCTCGTGCGCGGGAAGCCGTCGAGCAGGACACCGGCTCCGGTGTCGTCGGCCCCGAGCCGCTCCCGGAACATCGCGATGATGAGGTCGTCCGACACGAGGTCGCCGCGCGCCATGATGGCCTTGGCCTCGAGCCCGAGCGGCGTGCCGTCGCGGACGGCAGCGCGCAGCATGTCGCCCGTGGCGATGTGAGCCAGGCCGCGATCCGACGCGATCCGGGCGGCCTGCGTGCCCTTGCCGGCGCCCGGCGGGCCCATCAGGATGAGATCGAGGGGCATGGCTACTTGAGGAAGCCCTTGTAGGAGCGCATCGACAGCTGCGACTCGATCTGGCGCATGGTGTCGATGGCGACTCCGACGACGATCAGCACGGACGTCCCGCCCAGTGCGCGCGCTGTGGCGGTCGAGAACCCGCCGTACTTGATGAAGAGCGACGGCAGCACGGCCACCGCGGCGAGGAAGAGCCCGCCGGCGATCGTGAGCCGCACGAGCACCTTCTCGAGATACTGCGCGGTCGGCCGCCCCGGCCGCACGCCGGGCACGAACCCGCCGTACTTCTTGAGGTTCTCGGCCTGCTCGATCGAGTTGAAGACGACCGCCACGTAGAAGAACGTGAAGCCGAAGATCAGCACCGCCTCGCCGATCAGGAACGGCCATCCGCCGGGCGTGAAGAAGCGGGCCATGTCCTTGGTGAACTGCCAAGGGAGGAGCGACCCGACGGTCGGCGGGAACGCCATGATCGCGGCGGCGAAGATCACCGGGATCACGCCGGCCATATTGACCCGCAGCGGCAGGTAGGTGGATCCGCCCGACGTCATCCGCCGGCCGACCATGCGCTTCGCGTACTGGATCGGGATCTTACGGATCCCCTCCTGGACGTAGACGACCGCGACGATCACCAGGAAGACGACGACCGGGAGCGACAGCTTCTCGAACGCCGAGCCCTGCCACCAGGCCGAGATCCCCGCCGGTGCCGAGGTGAGGATCGACGCGAAGATCAGAAGCGACATGCCGTTGCCGATACCGCGCTGGGTGATCAGCTCACCGATCCACATGAGCAGGGTCGCGCCTGCCGTCAGCGTGATGACGATGAGGATCACGTTTCCGAGGTTGAAGCTCACGAGGTTCCCGGTCGACGACCCCCCGAGAGCGTTGGAGTGGAACGCATACGTGTAGCCGAGGGCCTGCAGGCTGGCCAGGAGCACGGTCAGATACCGCGTGTACTGCGTGATGCGTCGCTGCCCCAGCTCGCCTTCCTTCTGCAGGGCCTGGAGCGACGGGAAGACGGGCGTCATGACCTGGAGGATGATCGACGCCGTGATGTACGGCATGATCCCGAGCGCGAAGACGCCGAGCCGTGAGAGCCCGCCGCCTGAGAACACCGACAGGAGGCCGAAGATGCCGCCCTGGTTCTTGAGCGCCTGCGACAGCGCGTCGGAGTTGACACCGGGCGCGGGGACGTACGACCCGAACCGGTAGATCGCAAGCATCGCGGCGGTGAACAGGAGCTTCTTGCGAAGCTCCGGCGACTTCCAGGCGTTCAGGAGGTTCTGAAGCACGCCTACTCCTCGGCGTCGGCCTCGGGCTCGGCCGGCTCAGGCTCGGCCTCGGGCTCGGGTGCGGTCGCCTCGGGCTCCGGCTCGGCGGCCTCGGCCTTGGGTGCCGCCTTCGCCTTCGCCTTGGCCTTCGGCTTCGCCGCGGGCTCCGCGACAGCCGGGGCGCCGTCCAGCCTGACGGCCGTGCCGCCGGCCGCCTCGATGACCTCGACGGCCCGCTTCGAGAACGCGTGCGCCGTCACGGTGAGGCGCGTCGAGAGCTCGCCCTTCCCGAGGATCTTGATCGGATGCTTGAGCGTGCGGACGACGCCGGCCGAGCGGAGCAGGTCCGGCGTCACCTCGACGCCCTCGTCGAAGCGCTCGAGGGCGGCCACGTTCACCGGCGTGGTGCGCGTGCGGAACGGCCCCATGGGCATCGACTTCTTGTGGTTGGGGCCGCGCAGCTTGCCGAGCCGCATGTAAAGCGGCATCTGCCCGCCCTCGAAACCGGGCCGCATGCTGTGGCTGCCCGACCGCGACTTCTGGCCCTTCTGGCCGCGGCCGGCGGTCTTGCCGCTGCCGGAGCCGTGGCCGCGGCCGATCCGCTTGCGCTCGCGGTGGCTCCCGGGCGCGGGCTTCAGCTCGTGCAGCGTGAGTCCAGGGGTCTCGTCAGCCATCGATCTCCTCCACGCGGACCAGGTGGTCCACCTTGCGCAGCATGCCTCGGATCACCGGCGAGTCGTCGCGCTCGGTCGAGGCGTTGATCTTGCGCAGGCCGAGCGCACGCATCGTGCCCTTGTGCTCGGGCTTGGTGCGGATCGTGCTCCTCACCTGGGTGATCCGGAGGCGGGCCATCAGGACTCCTCGGCCTCCTCGGGCGCAGCCTCGGCCGCGTCGGCCTCGGGCTCCGGAGCCGCTTCCGGCTCGGGCTCAGGCTCGGGCGCCGCCTCGGGCTCGGGCGCCGGCTCAGGCTCCGGCTCGGCGGCCGCCTCGGGCTCGGGCGCCGCCTGGGCCTCGGCGGCGGCCTCCGCCTTGGCGCGCGCCTTCTTGGACGGTCGCTTCGGCTTGGCCGGAGGCGCCTTGGCGGCGGGCGCCGGTGCGGCCGCAACGACCTCCGCCTCGGCCTCGACTGCGGCTGCCGCCACGGCCGCCTCGGCCTCGGCGCGCGTCTCGGAGTACGGCTTTATGACCTCGCGGATCTCCTTGCCGCGCAGCTTCGCCACGTCCTCGGGGCGCTTCAGGCTCTTCAGCCCGTCGACGGTCGCCATCAGCAGGTTGATCGGGTTCGCGGTCCCGAGCGACTTGGCCAGGATGTCGCGCACCCCACCCAGCTCGAGCACGGCCCGGACGCCGGCCCCGGCGATCACGCCGGTCCCCTCGGAGGCGGGCTTCAGGAGCACCTGCCCGGCGCCGTAGCGGCCGACGATCTGGTGCGTGATGGTGGTCTTGTACTTCGGCACCTGGAACAGGTTCTTCTTTGCGTCCTCGACCGCCTTGGCGATGGCCGACGGCACCTCGTTCGCCTTGCCGTAGCCGACGCCGACGTGGTCGACCTCGTCTCCGACGACCACGAGGGCCGTGAACGAGAACCTGCGGCCGCCCTTCACGACCTTGGCGACGCGGTTGATCTTGACCACGCGCTCCTGGAGCTCGCGGCCGGGCACCTCGGAGCCGCGGGCGGCGGGGTTTCGGGACTGACGTTGCGAGACTGACATTACGAGGCTGAGATCTCCTTTAGGGCTTCACGAACGTCAAGGTGGTTTTCCGTGCTCCGGCGACACCGCGCTGTCGCCGGAGCGAGACAGCGACCCGAGCGCCCCCTGAAGGAGGGGGCTCGTGGGGGAACCATGGGTTCCCCCACGTCAAAACTCCAATCCGTTCTCGCGGGCGGCGTCGGCCAGCGCCTTCACCCGCCCGTGGTACAGGTAGCCGCCGCGGTCGAACACGACGGACGCGATGCCGGCCTCGCGGCCCCGCTCGGCGACCAGCTTGCCGACGGCGGCCGGCGCCTCGGCGCGGGCCTTGCCGGCCAGCGACTTGTCCTTGTGCGAGGCGGCGGCGAGCGTCCGGCCGGCGACGTCGTCGATCAGCTGCGCGGCGATCCCCCGGTTCGACCGGTAGACGGCCAGGCGCGGCCGCTCGGCGGTGCCTGTCACGCGCTTTCGCACGCGCCGGTGGCGCCTGAGCCGGCCCTCGAGTCGGGTCTGGCTCATGCCCGCTTCCCGACCTTGCGGATCACGTGCTCGCCCTGGTAGCGGATGCCCTTGCCCTTGTACGGCTCGGGCGGGCGCCACTTGCGGATCTGGGCGGCGATCTCGCCGACGCGTTGCTTGGAGATCCCGGAGACGACGATCTGCGTGGGCTGCGGCACCTCGAAGGTGATGTCGTCGGGAGCCTTCACGGTGACGGCGTGGCTGAAGCCGAGCTGCATCTCGAGGTCGCGACCCTTGAGGGCGGCGCGGTAGCCGACACCCTGGATCTCGAGCCGCTTCTCGAACCCCTGGGTGACGCCGGTGACCATGTTGGCGACGAGCGTCCGCGTGAGGCCGTGCAGCGCGCGATGGTCGCCGCGGTCCGTCGGACGGGCGACGACGACATGCCCGTCCTCCTGCGTCACGGTCATCGCGGGCGAGACGCGCTCCTCGAGGTTGCCCTTCGGACCGCGCACGGCCACGGCCCCGGGCCGGATCTCGATCGTGACGCCGTCGGGGACGGGGATCGGCTTCTTTCCGATCCTGCTCACGGCTCACCACACATAGCAGACGACCTCTCCGCCGACGCCCTGCTCCTGGGCCTGGCGGCCGGTGATCACGCCGCGCGATGTGCTCAGGATGGCCACGCCCATCCCGCCGAGCACGCGGTGCGGCCGGTCCTTCTTCGCGTAGACGCGCCGGCCGGGCCGCGACACGCGCTTCAGCCCCGAGATCACGCGCTCGCGGCTCGGGCCGTATCGCAGCGTCACGACCAGCGTGTCGTGGGTCTCGCCCTTCGAGACCGCGAACGCGTCGATATACCCCTCCTCGTGGAGGATGCGCGCGATCTCGCGCTTCATCCCGGACGTGGGCATCTCGACCGTCTCGTGCAGCGCCTGGTTGGCGTTGCGAATACGGGTGAGCATGTCTCCGATGGGATCCGTGGTCATCGTCGCCTCACCAGCTCGACTTCGTCATTCCGGGGATGACGCCCTGGTGCGCCAGCTCGCGCAGGCAGATGCGGCACACACCGAACTTGCGGAAGTACGCACGCGAGCGGCCGCACCGGCTGCACCGGTGGTACCCGCGCGTCTTGTACTTCGCGCCCCTCGCCTGCTTGACTCTGAGTGCTTCCTTCGCCATTCCTCGTTCCGTCCTATTCCGCCGCGAACGGCATCCCGAGCGCACGGAGGAGCTCGCGCGCTCCATCGTCGTCGGATGCGGTCGTGGTGATGGTCACGTTCAGGCCGCGCACCTGTGACACGTCGTCGTAGTTGATCTCGGGGAAGATGATCTGCTCGCGCACGCCCAGCGAGAAGTTCCCGCGGCCGTCGAACGCGCCCGGGTTGATCCCGCGGAAGTCGCGGATCCGCGGCAGCGCGATCGTGGTCAGCCGGTCGAGGAACTCGTACATGCGGTCGCCGCGCAGCGTCACCTTGCAGCCGATGGGCATGCCCTCGCGGATCTTGAATCCGGCGATCGAGTTCTTGGCGCGGGTGATCAACGGGCGCTGCCCGGCGATCGTCGCCAGCTCCTCGGCGGCGTCGTCGAGCGCCTTCGAGTTGAGCTTGGCCTCGCCGACGCCCATGTTGAGCGTGATCTTCTGGAGCCGCGGGACCGCCATGACCGTGTCGAGGCCGAGGCGCTCCTTGAGCGCGTCACGCACCTCGTTGTCGTAGCGCTCCTTGAGCCGCGGCGTGGGGATCTCGGTGGCGCTCATCTGTCGACGTCCTTGCCGCACTTGTGGCAGGTGCGGACCTTGTGGTCATCCTTCATCCGGTAGCCGACCCGCGTCGGCTCGCCGCACGCCGGGCACACGAGCGCGACGTTCGAGACCTGGAGGGGCGCCTCGCGCTCGAGCACGCCGCCGGGGATGATCTGCTGGCTGCCCGACTTGCGCGGCGCCGGGCGAGGCTTGGTGTGCCGCTTCACCATGTTCAGCTTCTCGACCACGATGCGGCGCTCGGCCGGGACCACGCGCAGCACGGTGCCGCGCTTGCCGGCGTCCTTGCCGGTCAGCACCTGCACCGAATCGCCCTTCCTGATCTTGATCTTCGTTGCCACCTCAGAGCACCTCGGGAGCGAGGGAGACGATCTTCATGAAGTTGCGCTCGCGCAGCTCTCGGGCCACGGGGCCGAAGATGCGCGTGCCGCGCGGGTTTCTGTCCTTGTCGATGATGACGGCCGCGTTCTCGTCGAAGGCGATGTACGTGCCGTCATCGCGGTGGTGCTGCTTGCGCGTGCGCACCACCACGGCCGTCACGACCTCGCCCTTGCGCACCGTGCCGTTGGGCGTGGCCTGCTTGACGGTGCCGACGATGATATCGCCCACCCCCGCATACCTGCGGCGGCTGCCGCCCTTGATGCGGATGCACAGGAGCACGCGCGCGCCGGTGTTGTCGGCGACTCGCAGGCGCGTCTCCACCTGGATCACTTGGCCACCTCGACGATCTCGGCGACGCGCCAGCGCTTGGTCTTCGAGAGCGGCCTGGTCTCGACGAGCCGCACGACGTCGCCGACCTTGGAGGTGTTCTCCTGGTCGTGGGCGTGCAGGCGGATCGAGCGGCGCATCGTCTTCTTGTACTTCGGGTGCGGCTTCAGCACGTCGACACGGACGACCACGGTCTTGTCCATGGCATCCGACACGACGACGCCGCGGCGTTCCTTGCGCACGCCGCGCGACCGCGCGTCAGCCGTCTGTCCGGTGTCCGCGCTCATGCCTCACGTCCTGCGTGGGCCGACTCATTGGCGAGCGTCAGGAGCCGCGCGATGTCGCGCTTCACGCGCACCAGGGCGGCCGTGTTGTCGAGCGCCCCGGTCGCATGCTGGAACCGCAGGTTGAAGAGCTCCTGCCGTGTCTCGTCGAGCTTGCGCTCGAGCTCGTCCGCGGTCAGCTCGCGGATCTCACTGGCCTTCAAAAAGATCACCCTCCCGGGATACGAACTTGGCCTTGACAGGCAGCTTCATCGCGGCGAGCCTGATCGCCTCGCGGGCGAGCGGCTCGGGGACGCCGGCGAGCTCGAACATGACGCGGCCGGGCTTCACGACCGCCACCCAGTGCTCCGGCGAGCCCTTGCCCGAGCCCATGCGCGTCTCGGCCGGCTTCTGGGTCACCGACTTGTCGGGGAAGATCGTGATCCAGACCTTGCCGCCGCGCTTGATCTTGCGTGTCATCGCGATACGGGCGGCCTCGATCTGGCGGTTGGTGACCCACCCCGCCTCGAGCGACTTCAGCCCGTACTCCCCGAACTGCACGCGGGTGCCGCCCTTGCTCAGGCCCGCGCGGCGGCCGCGGTGGACGCGCCGGTACTTCGTGCGCTTCGGAAGGAGCACTACTCGTTCGCCTCCGGGGCCGGGGTCTCGGGTGCCGAGGTCTCGGGTGCCGGGGTCTCGGGTGCGGCTGCCTCGGTCGTCGGAGGCGCCTCGTCGGTCGGAGGCGCGGTCGTCTCGGCCGGCTGCTCGGGCGCGGCATCGGGCCGGCGCCGCGGACGGCGAGCACCGCCGCCGCCACCGCCGCCGCCTCCACCGGGGCCGTCGCCACCTGGCCGGGGCCGGCGGCCGCGGCCGCCGCCCTCGCGCCGTCCGGGACGCGTCGGGCCGAGCTGCTCGAGCTCGCCCGGCAGCGCGCCGCGCCGGCGCCGGCGGGCGTCGACCTCGCCGAGCCGCGCGGCTCCGCCGTCACGCTCGAAGCCCTCGGGCATGATCTCGCCCTTGTTGATCCACACCTTGACGCCGATCCGCCCGAACGTCGTCTTGGCCTCGGCGAAGCCGTAGTCGATGTCGGCACGCAGCGTGTGGAGCGGCACGCGCCCCTCGCTGTAGGTCTCCGACCGCGACATCTCCGACCCGCCGAGGCGGCCGCCGCAGCGCACCTTCACGCCCTGTGCGCCGGACCGCATCGACGAGCTGAGCGAGCGCTTCATCGCCCGCCGGAACGAGACGCGGTTCTGGAGCTGCTCGGCGATCGACTGGGCGACCAGCTTGGCGTCGAGCTCGGGGCGCTTGATCTCGGTGATGTTGACCTGGACGTTCTTGCCGGTCATGTCGTGCAGCTCGCGCCGCAGCGCATCGACCTCCGAGCCGGACTTCCCGATGACGATCCCCGGCCGGGCCGTGTAGATGTCGACCGTCACCCGCTGCTTGTCCTTGCGGATGTGGATGTCGGAGAGGCCGGCGTGCGCCAGCTTGCCGTAGATGTGGTCGCGGATGTGCACGTCCTCGAGGAGCGCGCCTGCGAACTCCTTCTTGGACGTGAACCAGTTCGACTTCCAGGTATGGATGATGCCGACCCGCAGGCCGCCGGGGTGAACCTTATGCCCCATCTTCGGTGGCCTCCTTGTCGGCCTCGGTGTCGGATTCGGGCTGTGCAGCCTCGGGCTCGGCCTCCGGCTCTGCAGCCTCGGGCTCCGGCTCGGCCGCGGCCTCGGGCTCGGTCGTCGCGTCCGCCTCGGCCGGCGGAGCGGCCTCCGCGGCCGGCTTCTTGGCGCGCGGCTTGCGCCGCGGCTTGGGCGTCTCCTCGGGCTCCGGCTCGGGCGCGGGGCGCGCCGGCCGGCGCTTGATCTCGCCCGGCTGTGCGACGGCCAGGGTGATGGTGATGTGGCACGTGCGCTTGCGGATGCGGTTCACGCGGCCCCGGGCCCGGGCCCGCCAGCGCTTGAGGGTCGGGCCCTCGTCGGCATACGCCGCCCACACGATCAGGTCGTCCTCGTCGTGGCCCGCGTTGTTCTCGGCGTTCGCGATCGCCGACGCGAGCACCTTGCCGGCGTCGCGCGCAGCCGCGCGCGGCTGGAACGCCAGGATCGAGCGCGCCTCGACGGCCGGCTTGCCGCGGATGTGCTCGAGGACCAGGCGCGCCTTGCGCGCCGAGCAGCGCACGTAGCGGGCCTGGGCCCGCACCGTCTCGCGCTCCTGTTCGGCTACTGCCACCTACCGTCCCTTCATCTTGGCCGTGCGATCGTTGCCGTGGCCCCGGTACGTGCGCGTGGGGGCGAACTCGCCGAGCTTGTGCCCGACCATCGACTCCGAGATGAAGACGGGCACGTGCTTTCGCCCGTCGTGCACCGCGATCGTGTGGCCCACGAACTCGGGGAAGATCGTCGATGCGCGGGACCAGGTCTTGAGCATGCGCTTCTGGCGCGTCTCGTTCATCTCCTCGACCCGCTTCATCAGGCGGGGCTCCACGAAGGGCCCCTTCTTGCTCGATCGGCTCATCGCCTACCCTTGCCTCTCCTGCGCGCTCGCACGATGTCCTTGCTGGAAGCCTTCTTCTTGTTGCGGGTGCGGAACCCGAGCGTGGGCTTGCCCCACGGCGTGACCGGGTGCGACCCCTTGTTCTTGCCCTCGCCGCCGCCGTGCGGGTGGTCGACGGGGTTCATCACGGTGCCGCGGACGGTGGGCCGGCGGCCCTTCCATCGCGTGCGCCCGGCCTTGCCGCCGGACTCGATCTCGTGGGTGACGTTCCCGAGCTGGCCGACGGTCGCGCGGCACCCCTCGGGGACGCGCCGCATCTCGCCCGACGGCAGCCGCAGAAGCGCCTTTCCGCCCTCCTTGGCGACCAGCTGGGCCGAGCCGCCGGCGGAGCGCACCATCTTGGCTCCCTGGCCGGGGCGGAGCTCAACGCCGTGCACCGTCGTGCCGGTCGGCATGCGAGCGCAGCGGCATCGCGTTGCCTGGGCGGATATCGACGTCCTCGCCCGACTCGACCGTCTGGCCGACGCGGAGCCGAAGCGGCGCGAGGATGTAGCGCTTCTCGCCGTCGGCGTAGTGCAGGAGGGCGATCCGGGCCGAGCGGTTCGGGTCGTACTCGATCGAGTGCACGCGGGCCGGGATCCCGTCCTTGCGGCGCTTGAAGTCCACGATCCGGTAGCGGCGCTTGTGGCCGCCGCCGCGGTGGCGGGTCGTGATGCGGCCGTGCACGTTTCGCCCGGCCTGCTTCGAGAGCGGCGCGAGCAGCGTCTTCTCGGGCTCGGACTTCGTGATCTCCTGGAAGTCGGACACCGTCATGAAGCGGCGGCCGGGGGAGGTGGGCTTGAACTTGCGGACGGCCATGGCCTAGACCCCCGGTCCAAACGCTTCGATGGTCTGGCCGGGTGCGACCGTCACGACGGCCTTCTTCCAGCCCGGGCGGGTGCCGCGCGTCATCCCGCGGCGCTTGGGCTTCGCCGGCACCTTGGAGACGTTCACGGCGATGACGTCGACCTCGAACACGCGCTCCACCGCCTGGCGGATCTGCGTCTTGTGAGCGTCGGGGTGCACGCGAAACGTGTACTTGCCGCGCTCGCCGATCATGCCGTAGCTCTTCTCGGACACGACCGGTGCGATGAGGACTGCGCGGGGATCGTCTCTCATGCCGAGCTCCCCTCGAGCACCGCGAGCGCGGCCTTGGTGACCACGAGCGAGCGGGCCCAGACGACCTCGGCGACCTCGAGCGTGCCGACGGGCACGACGTGGGTGCGGTGCAGATTGCGGAACGACCGCTCGAGGGCGTCCTCGCCCTCGGCCGTCACGACCACGAGCGGCGTCCTGAGGCCGTGCCCGGCGACGAGCTCGGCGGCCTTCTTCGTCCTCGGCTCCTCGAAGGTCGCGGCGTCGGCCACGACGAGCGTGCCATCGGTCGCGTGCGCCGAGAGCGCGATCGAGAGCGCCTTGCCGCGCGCCTTCTTGTTGATCTTGCCCGTGTAGTTGCGCGGGTGCGGCCCGAACACGACGCCGCCGCCCGTCCACTGGGGCGCGCGGATCGTGCCCTGGCGGGCGCGGCCCGTGCCCTTCTGACGCCACGGCTTCGCCCGCCCGCCGGCGACGAGGCCGCGGGTCTTCGTCGAATGGGTGCCCTGGCGGCGGGCGGCCAGCTCGGCCGTCACCACCTGGTGCACCAGCGCGTCGTTTCGGGGAAGGGCGAACACGTCGGCCGCGAGCTTGGCCTTCGCACCACCCGTGATGACGGCAGCGGTCGGAGCGGGAGGTGTCATCCGTCGCTCCTGATCTCGACGACGCCCCCGACCGGCCCGGGGACAGCGCCCCGCACCAGCAGCAGGTTCCGCTCGGTGTCGACGTCGGCGACCTGCAGGCCGCGCTGAGTGACCCGCTCGTTCCCCATCTGGCCCGCCATCTTGATCCCCTTGAACACGCGCGCGGGATACGCCGAGGCTCCGATCGAGCCGGGCTTTCGGATGTTGTGCGAGCCGTGGCTGACCGGGCCGCGGTGGAACTTGTGCCGCTTGATCGTGCCGGCGAAGCCCTTGCCCTTCGAGATCCCGGACACCTTGACCGCCTCGCCCGGGGCGAACGCCTCGACCGTGACCGTGTCGCCCGGAGCGAGGCCCTCGCCGACATCCCGGAACTCGATCAGCGTGCGGTGCGGCCCCACGCCGACAGCCTTCAGGTGCCCGGCGCGGGGGCGGGTGAGCTTCTTCTCCTTGCACGGCCCGAAGGCCAGCTGGACCGCCAGGTAGCCGTCGATGTCGAGGGTGCGGACGGCGACGACCGGGCACGGCCCGGCCTCGATGACGGTCACGGGCGTCACGCGCCCGGACTCCTCGTCGAAGAGCTGGGTCATCCCCAGCTTCGTCCCGATGATCCCCTTGGTCGACGATTGGGTCACAGCTTGATCTCGATGTCGACGCCCGCGGGCAGGTCGAGCCGCATCAGCGAGTCGACCGTCTTCGGCGTCGGTTGGTGGATGTCGATCAGCCGCTTGTGCGTGCGGATCTCGAAGTGCTCCCGCGAGTCCTTGTCCTTGAACGGGCCGCGGATGACGCAGTAGACGTTCTTCTCCGTCGGCAGGGGCACGGGCCCCGACACGGTGGCACCCGAGCGCTGTGCCGTATCGACGATCGAGCGCGCGCTCAGGTCGACCAGCGTGTGGTCATACCCCTTGAGGCGGATGCGGATCTTCTGCTGCGCCAATCCGGTTCCCTTCTATTTCTCGATCTTGGTGACGGCGCCCGCACCCACGGTGCGGCCGCCCTCGCGGATGGCGAAGCGGAGGCCCTCGTCCATGGCGATCGGCTGGATCAGCTCGACGGTCATCTCGGCGTTGTCGCCGGGCATGACCATCTCGACGCCCTCCTTCAGCTCGACCACGCCGGTGACGTCGGTCGTGCGGAAGTAGAACTGCGGCCGGTAGCCCTTGAAGAACGGCGTGTGGCGGCCGCCCTCCTCCTTCGAGAGCACGTACACCTGCGCCTCGAACTTGGTGTGCGGCGTGATCGACCCGGGCTTCGAGAGCACCTGTCCGCGCTCGACGTCCTCGCGCTTGACGCCGCGGAGCAGGCAGCCGACGTTGTCGCCGGCCTGGCCCTGGTCGAGCAGCTTGCGGAACATCTCGACGCCGGTGACGACCGTCTTGGCCGTCTCCTTGTGGATGCCGACGATCTCGACCTCCTCGCCGGTCTTGACCACGCCCTGCTCCACGCGCCCGGTCGCGACGGTGCCGCGGCCGGTGATCGTGAAGACGTCCTCGACGGGCATCAGGAACGGCTTGTCGATGTCGCGCTCGGGCTCGGGCACGTACTCGTCGACCGCGGCCATGAGCTCGAGGATCTTCGGCACCCACTCCGCGTCGCCCTCGAGCGCCTTCAGCGCCGAGCCGCGAACGACGGGGATGTCGTCGCCGGGGAACTCGTAGCGGGAGAGGAGCTCACGCACCTCGAGCTCGACCAGGTCGAGCAGCTCCTCGTCGTCGACCGTGTCGGCCTTGTTGAGGAACACCACGATGTAGGGCACGCCGACCTGGCGGGCGAGCAGGATGTGCTCGCGCGTCTGCGGCATCGGGCCGTCGGCTGCGGACACGACGAGGATCGCGCCGTCCATCTGGGCCGCGCCCGTGATCATGTTCTTCACGTAGTCCGCGTGGCCGGGGCAGTCGACGTGCGCGTAATGGCGGTTCGCCGTCTCGTACTCGACGTGGGCCGAGTTGATGGTGATCCCGCGCTGCTTCTCCTCGGGTGCCTTGTCGATCTGATCGAAGCTCGTGATCTCGCTGCCGGTGCCCGACTCTGCGAGCACCTTCGTGATCGCCGCGGTCAAGGTGGTCTTGCCGTGGTCGATGTGCCCGATCGTCCCGATGTTGAGGTGGGGCTTGTTGCGCTCGAATTTCGCTTTGGCCATGTCTCGCGGTCTCCTTTTCCCGGCCCTTACTGGTTCTCGGTCAGCTTTTCTGCGATCGAGTGCGGCACCTCCGCGTAATGGAGGAACTGCATCGTATAGGTGGCCCGACCCTGGCTCATTGTGCGCACGTCGGTCGCATATCCGAACATCTCCGCGAGCGGGACGCGGGCCTTGATGACCTGCGCGTTGCCGCGCGGCTCCATGCCCTCGATCTGCCCGCGGCGTGAGTTGATGTTGCCGATGACGTCGCCCATGTACTCCTCGGGCGTCACGACCTCGACCGCCATCACGGGCTCGAGCAGGACCGGCTTGGCCCGCTTCGAGGCCTCCTTGAACGCCATCGACCCGGCCACCTTGAACGCCATCTCGCTCGAGTCCACGTCGTGGTAGGAGCCGTCGACGAGGCGGACCCTGATGTCGACGACGGGGAAGCCCGCGAGCACGCCGGCCTCCATCGCCTCCTGGATGCCGGCGTCGACCGACGAGATGTACTCGCGCGGGATGGCGCCGCCGACGATCTTGTTCTCGAACTCGTAGCCCGCGCCCTGCTCGTTGGGCTCGAGGTCGATCACGGCGTGGCCGTACTGGCCGCGGCCGCCGGTCTGGCGGACGAACTTGCCGTGGACGTTCGTGACGGGGTTGCGCACGGTCTCGCGGTAGGCCACCTGCGGGCGGCCCACGTTCGCGTCGACCTTGAACTCGCGCAGGAGCCGGTCGACGATGATCTCGAGGTGGAGCTCGCCCATGCCGCCGATGATGGTCTGGCCGGTCTCCTCGTTCGTCCGGACTCGGAAGGTCGGGTCCTCCTCGGCGAGGCGCTGGAGCGCCGTGGCGAGCTTGTCCTGGTCGGCCTTCGTCTTGGGCTCGACGGCCTGGTCGATCACCGGCTCGGGGAAGTCGATCGCCTCGAGCACGACCGGGCTCGAGGGATCGCAGAGCGTGTCGCCGGTCGTGGTCTGCTTGAGGCCGACGGCCGCCGCGATCGCGCCCGCGCCGACCTCCTGGAGGTCCTCACGGTGGTTGGCGTGCATCTCGAGCACCCGCCCGACGCGCTCCTTGCGGCCGGTCGAGGCGTTCAGGACGTACGAGCCCGAGTTGAGCTTGCCCGAGTAGACGCGGAAGTACGTGAGCTTGCCGACGAACGGGTCGGTCATGACCTTGAAGGCCAGCGCCGAGAACGGCTCGTTCAGGTCGGCGGCCCGGGTCATCTCGCCTCCGCCCTTGGGATCGATCCCGGTCACCGGCGGCACGTCGACCGGCGACGGCAGGTAGTCGATGACGGCGTCGAGCAGCGGCTGGACGCCCTTGTTCTTGAACGCCGAGCCGAGGAGGACGGGCGTGATCGAGTTGTCGAGCGTCGCCTTGCGGATCGCCGAGCGCAGCTGGTCCTCCGTGACCGGCTCGTCCTCGAGGAACGCGATCATGATCTCCTCGTCGTGGTCGGCGACGGCCTCGATGAGATCGTGCCGGTAGGCCTCGGCCTGCTCGCGGAGCTCGGCCGGCACCTCGTCCTCGTCCCACTTGGCACCCAGCAAGTCGATGTAGCGGATCGCCTTCATCGTGACGAGGTCGACGTGGCCGTCGAAGTGGTCCTCGGCGCCGATCGGGATCTGGAGCGGCACCGCGCGGGCGCCGAGGCGCTCGACCATGGTCTTGACGGCGTTGAAGAAGTCGGCGCCGGTGCGGTCCATCTTGTTGATGAACGCGATCCGGGGCACGCCGTACTTGTCGGCCTGGCGCCACACCGTCTCGGACTGGGGCTGGACGCCCGCGACCGAGTCGAAGAGGGCCACCGCGCCGTCGAGCACGCGGAGGCTGCGCTCGACCTCAACCGTAAAGTCCACGTGCCCGGGCGTGTCGAGAATGTTGATGCGGTGGTCACGCCAGAAGCAGGTCGTCGCGGCGGACGTGATCGTGATGCCGCGCTCCTGCTCCTGGACCATCCAGTCCATCGTCGCCGCGCCCTCGTGGACCTCGCCCATCTTGTGGGTGCGGCCGGTGTAGTAGAGGATGCGCTCGGTCGTCGTGGTCTTGCCCGCGTCGATATGGGCCATGATCCCGATGTTGCGGACCCGGTCGAGCTCCTCCATGCGGGGCACGCGGGTGCCCGTTCGTGTCTCGGTGACTGCCACTGCTTATCTGCCCTTTACCACCGGTAGTGGGCGAAGGCCCTGTTGGCCTGCGCCATCCGGTACATGTCGTCCTTGCGCTTGAACGCGCCGCCCTGCTGGTTGGTCGCGTCCAGGATCTCGCCTGCCAGCTTCTCCTCCATCCGCTTCTCGCGACGCTGGCGGGAGAAGGTGACGAGCCAGCGCACCGCGAGGGTGCGAGCCCGCCGCTGCGGCACCTCGATGGGCACCTGGTAGTTGGCGCCGCCGACCCGGCGCGAGCGCACCTCGAGCACCGGCGTCACCGACTTGACCGCCCGCTCGAGCACCTCGACGGGGCTCTGGCCGGTCTTCTCGCCGACGATGTCGAGCGCCCCGTAGACGAGGTGCTCGGCCGTCGACTTCTTGCCGTCGAGCATCACCCGGTTGATCACCTGGGCGACGAGCGTCGAGTCATAGACCGGGTCGCGCAGCAGCGTGCGCGGAGTGATCTCCGCCCTGCGAGGCATCGGCCCTCAGCCCCCGGCCTTCTTGGCGCCGTACTTCGACCGCGCCTGCCGGCGATCGTTCACGCCGGAGGTGTCGAGCGCAGCTCGGATCACCTTGTAGCGCACACCGGGAAGGTCCTTCACGCGGCCACCGCGGATGAGGACGACGGAGTGCTCCTGAAGGTTGTGCCCCACGCCCGGGATGTACGCCGTGACCTCCATGTTGTTGGTCAGGCGGACGCGGCAGACCTTGCGCAGAGCCGAATTCGGCTTCTTCGGCGTGGTCGTGTAGACACGCGTGCAGACGCCCCGCTTCTGCGGGGCGCCGCGCAGGTGCGGCGTCTTGGTCTTGGCGACCGCTTTCTGGCGGGGCTTTCGGATGAGTTGTTGGATCGTCGGCATACTGCTGTCTACGCCCCCGCTGTGCGAGAGCAGGTAGGAGAGGCCGCGGGACTGCGGCCGCGACGGCGAACACTAGCACAGCATCCGCGCCGCGAGCCGGTTGCACGGCGCTCTGGGAGCCGTCAGCCGGGCTTCGACGCATGGTGTGTCGAGCTGCCGTCAGTCCCGGCCCCGTAACGACCTGTCACGCGACGGTCACAGGGAACGCCAAGTGTCGTTTCATGAATACGACATGTGGCGGCCACCCACGGAGCCGCCGAGGCCGGGGGCGGCCGTCAGCAGGTCTCGCACGGCGGTTGCGCCGTCACGCGGTCGACGCCGACGGTCTCAGGGAACGCCGAGTGTCGTTTCACGAGCACGACAAGTGGCGCCCACCACGGAGCCGCAGGGCCGGGGGCGGCCATCACCAGGTGTCACGCCGCGGTTGCGAGCCGTCACGCGACGGTCTCAGGGAACGCCGAATGTCGTTTCACGAGCACGACAACTGGCGCCTACCGCAATGCTCGCCCGGCCCGGGAGTGCGCAGGCGAACGAGTATCCGCCGCCTTCCTGCCTCAGCACGCATGGTCCCCTCGTGATCGAACTCAATCGATGGAACGACTGCCGATCTGCGTACCACGGCGCTCGCCGACCCTTCTGCCTGATCGTGGCTCGAGACCGGCTTGGTCGAGAGCAGACGGTGCAGACCGTCGCGGCGGTCGCCAACTGGCCCGACGAATCAACGGTGGCACCCCGCCGGCGCCGCCGCCGCCACGCAGCCGCAGGACCGGGGCCGCCATCCAATCGCGGCGGCCCCGGCCCTCGCGGGCGGTTGTGGTTACTCCTCCTCGGGCACCGGAGGGATGAACGGCTCCTCGGCCCCCGGCTTCGGGGTGAGGTCGATCAGCCCGGCGCCGTTGCCCGGCAGCTCGCCGTCGCCGACGAGCGCGTCGGAGTAGACCGGGGCCGCGAACTCCTCGACGAGGAACCGCGGCGCGTCCTCGGACGGCTCGATCTGCACCGCGCGGTACTCCTTGAGGCCCGTCGACGCCGGGATCAGCTTCCCGATGATGACGTTCTCCTTGAGCCCGACGAGATGGTCGATCTTGCCCTCGATGGCCGCGTCGGTCAGCACCTTGGTCGTCTCCTGGAACGAGGCCGCAGAGAGGAAGCTCTGGGTCGCCAGGCTGGCCTTGGTGATGCCGAGGATGAGCTGCGTATGGGTCGGCTGCTCCTTCTTGGCCTTCTTCAGGTCGCGGAGCGTCCGCTGGAGCTCGGGCCGGTCGACCAGCTCACCCGGCAGGTAGTCCGAGTCGCCGGAGTTGTCGATCCGGACCTTCTTCAGCATCTGGCGCACGATCAGCTCGATGTGCTTGTCGTGGATCTCGACGCCCTGGCTCTTGTAGACGTCCTGCACCTCGCCGACGAGGTAGCGGGCCGTCTCGGTGTCGTCGCGCAGGTCGAGAAGCTCGGTCGGTGCGAGCGGGCCCTCGTTCAGCGGCGTGCCCGGCTCGATGACCTCGCCCTCGGCGACGCGCATGCGCGTGCGCCGCGGGAACGAGTACTCCTCGGCGTCCTCGTCTCCCGACGGGGCGACCGTGACGATCCAGCCGCGCTCCCCCTCGGTGATCTTGACGCGCCCGCCGATCGCCGCGAGCGTTGCGGCGGCCTTGGGCTTTCTGGCCTCGAAGAGCTCGACGATCCGCGGCAGGCCGTGGGTGATGTCGAGCCCCGCCACACCACCGGTGTGGAAGGTCCGCATGGTGAGCTGTGTCCCCGGCTCGCCGATGGACTGCGCCGCGACGGTGCCGACGGCATCGCCCAGCTCGCTCATCTTGCCCGTCGCCATCGACCAGCCGTAGCACGTGCGGCAGATGCCGATGTCGGCCTTGCACTTGAGAACCGTCCGCACCGGCACGGTGAGCGGCTTCTCGCCCGCCGCGTCGGCGATCTTGCGGAGCAGCGCCCCGTTGATCTCGTCGCCGGCCGAGAGCTGGAGCCGGCTGATCTTGTGGTCGATCGCGATCACCCGGCCGAGCAGGCCCGAGCGGTTGGGCAGGCCGTCCGGCGTCTTCACCGGGACCTCGATGTGCTCGTCGGTCTTGCAGTTGTCCTCGCGGATGATCACGTCCTGTGAGACGTCGACCAGCCGCCGGGTCAGGTAGCCGGAGTCGGCCGTGCGAAGCGCCGTGTCGGCGAGCCCCTTGCGGGCACCGTGCGTGGAGATGAAGTACTCCAGCACCGACAGGCCCTCCATGAAGTTGGACTTGATCGGGCGCTCGATGATCTCGCCCTTCGGGTTTGCCATGAGGCCGCGCATCCCGGCCAGCTGGCGGATCTGCTTGAACGATCCGCGGGCGCCGGAGTTGGCCATCATGTACACCGGGTTCAGCTCGTCGAGGTTGCGGTTCATCGCCTCGCCGACGTCGTCGGTCGCCTTGTTCCAGAGCGAGACGACCTGCTCGTGCCGCTCGTCCTCGGTGATGAGGCCGCGGTCGTACGAGCGCTGCGCGCTTCCGACCTGGTCCTCGTAGCCGCTGAGGATCTGCTCCTTGTCGGGCGGGATCTGGATGTCGTTCTTCGAGATCGTGACGCCCGCCCGGGTCGCGTAGCTGAACCCGAGCTCCTTGATGGTGTCGAGCACCTCGGCGATCGCCGTCGCACCGAAGCGGTCGACCAGCTCCGAGATGAAGTCGGTCATGTCGCGCTTGGTGAACGTGCGGTTCTGGAACGAGTAGTCGCCGGGCTTGAACCGCTCGCCGACGGCATGCTCGAGCGCACGCGACACCTCGTCGTTGAAGATCGCCCGGCCGACCGTGGTCACGATCCAGTCGCCGCGCTCGCGGAGCGTGATGGCCTCCTGGAGCTTCACCTGCTTCTGGTCGTAGGCCGTCTCGACCTCGTCGAGCGAGCCGAAGTACGGCAGCTTCCGCTTGCGGGCGTCGGCCACCGTGACCTGGGTCAGGTCCTCCGGCGAGTAGGTCAGGTAGTACGTCCCGAGCACCATGTCCTGCGTCGGGGTCGCCAGCGGCTTGCCGTGGGCCGGCGACAGGATGTTGTTCGACGACAGCATGAGGATGCGGGCCTCGGCCTGCGCCTCGGCGGAGAGCGGCAGGTGGACCGCCATCTGGTCGCCGTCGAAGTCGGCGTTGAAGGCGTGGCACACCAGCGGGTGCACCTGGATCGCCTTGCCCTCGACGAGCACGGGCTCGAACGCCTGGATGCCCAGGCGGTGGAGCGTCGGTGCGCGGTTCAGCAGCACCGGGTGCTCGGCGATGACCTCCTCGAGGACGTCCCAGACCTCGGGCACCATCGTGTCGACCATCTTCTTGGCCGCCTTGATGTTCTGCACGAGCTTGCGCTCGACGAGCCTGCTCATGATGAACGGCTTGAAGAGCTCGAGCGCCATCAGCTTTGGAAGCCCGCACTGGTGCAGCTTGAGCGACGGGCCGGCCACGATCACCGAGCGGCCGGAGTAGTCGACGCGCTTTCCGAGCAGGTTCTGGCGGAAGCGGCCCTGCTTGCCCTTCAGCATGTCTGACAGCGACTTCAGCGGCCGGTTGCCCGGGCCCGTCACGGCGCGCCCGCGGCGGCCGTTGTCGAAGAGCGCGTCGACCGCCTCCTGGAGCATGCGCTTCTCGTTGTTCACGATGATCTCGGGTGCGCCGAGGTCGAGCAGCCGCTTCAGGCGGTTGTTGCGGTTGATGACGCGCCGGTAGAGGTCGTTGAGATCCGACGTCGCGAACCGGCCGCCGTCGAGCTGCACCATCGGGCGCAGCTCCGGCGGGATGACCGGCACGGTCTCGAGGATCATCCAGTCGGGACGGTTCTCGGACTTGATGAAGGCGTTCACGACCTTGAGCCGCTTGATCGCCCGGGCCTCCTTCTGGCCCTTCGACGTGCGGATCGTCTCGCGCAGGCTCGCGGCCTCGGCCTCGAGGTCCTTCGAGCGCAGGAGCTCGCGGATCGCCTCGGCGCCCATGCCGCCGGTGAAGTACTCGCCGAAGCCCCACGACGACCCGAACCGGTCCTTGAGCTCGCGGAAGAGCGCCTCGTCGGCGATGACCTCCTGCACCTCGAGCTCCTTGAACTTGACCCAGCACCGGTCGAGCCGGTCCTCGGCCTCGCGGGCGTGGTCGTCGACGTCGCGGCGCCGCGTCTGGATGTCGTTGTAGGTGTCGCGCACCTTGAGCGCCCATGCCTCGACCGCCTTCAGGTCCTCCTTCGAGGCCTCGGGCTTCAGGCACAGGTCGGCGGCGAGCTCGCGGAGCTCGTTCTCGTCGGCCACGGTGCCGGCCTGCTCGACGAGCTCGCGCAGGATGCCGGCGCCGAGCTGGCGCGTCTTGTCGAGGGTCGCGGCGCTGCCGGGCCCCGCCTCGACGAGCTTCGCGATCCACGCCTCGTCGGGCTCCTTCAGCTGGGCGTCGCCACCGGCAAGCCAGGCCAGGCGCGCCTTGACGGCGTTTCGAGCCTTGGTCTTCTCGGGGCCCTTGGCCGCCTCGATCGCCTCGAGCTCGGGGCCGATCAGGCCGTGGGCTGCGCCCGCCCATGCGGAGAGCGCCGCCAGGTCCTTGCCCTGGAGCTTTCGGTCGTCGCGGATGGCCGACTCGCGCACCAGCTCGCGGACCTTCTTCGGGTCCTCGCCGGCGATGCGCTTGGCGACGTCGGTGAGCAGGCCGCCGGCGAGGACGCGCGCGTCCTCGAGGGTCGGGATCCCCTGCTCCTCGGCCCACGTCGAAAGCGTGCGGGCCCAGTACTCGTCGTCCTCGTCGAAGTTCTTCGTGGCACCGTCGATCAGGTGCTGGCGGCGGCGCTGCATGCGCTCCTCGAGCGCGGCGAGCGCCTCCTCGCGGTCGAGCTTCAGCCGCTCGCGCTCCTGCTCCACCTTGCCCTCGAGCTCGGGGACGTCACGCTCGCGCGCCTCCTTGTCGACCGAGGTCACGATCGAGGCCGCGAAGTAGAGCACCTTCTCGAGCTCCTTCGGAGCGATGTCGAGCAGGTAGCCGATGCGCGACGGGACGCCCTTGAAGAACCAGATGTGGCTGACCGGCGCGGCCAGGTCGATGTGGCCCATCCGCTCGCGGCGCACCTTCTGGCGCGTCACCTCGACGCCGCAGCGCTCGCAGATGATGCCCTTGTAGCGGACGCGCTTGTACTTGCCGCAGTAGCACTCCCAGTCCTTCGTGGGACCGAAGATGCGCTCGCAGAACAGGCCGTCCTTCTCGGGCTTGAGCGTGCGGTAGTTGATGGTCTCGGGCTTGGTCACCTCCCCCGAGGACCACTCACGGATCTGCTTCGCCGAGGCGAGGCCGATACGGATTGCGTCGAAATCGTTGATGTCGATCAACGCGTCAGCTCCTCTTCATACACGCGGGAAAGAAACAGTGGTGCAACATTGAGACGTACGTGGTTGAACGGCCCGGGAAGAACCGTCATTCCTCGCCCGCCTCCTCGACGAGCTCGAGGTCGGCGATGTCTCCGAAGCCCTCGCCGTCCTCCTCCTCCTCCGCCTCGTCGTCCTTGGCGTCGAGGTCGTCCTCGACCAGCTCCTCGCCGAGCAGCTCGTCGTTGGGGACGGTGAGCTCGCCGTCGTCGTCCATGCGGTCGACACCCTCCTCGAGCTCCTGGGCCCCGGGGGCGCGGGCCGCGGCCCGGTCGGCCACGGGGCGCAGGTCGATGCCGAGCTCCTCGGCGGCCCGCAGCAGCTCGTCCTCCTCCTCGCGGACCGCGACGTCGCCGCCGTCCACCGAGACGACCTTGACGTCGAGCGCGAGCGACTGCATCTCCTTGAGCAGCACCTTGAAGCTCTCGGGGATCGACGGCTCGGGGATGTTCTCGCCCTTGACAACGGCCTCATAGGCCTTCACGCGACCGATCGTGTCGTCGGACTTGATCGTGAGCATCTCCTGGAGCGTGTACGCCGCGCCGTAGGCCTCGAGCGCCCACACCTCCATCTCGCCGAACCGCTGCCCGCCGAACTGCGCCTTGCCGCCCAGCGGCTGCTGGGTCACGAGCGAGTACGGGCCGGTCGAGCGCGCGTGGATCTTGTCGTCGACCAGGTGCAGCAGCTTCAGGATGTACATGTACCCGACCGTCACCGGCTGGTCGTACGGCTCGCCGCTGCGGCCGTTGAAGAGCTGCATCTTGCCGTCGCAGCGTCCGCCGGCGGGGCCCTTCTTGTCGATGCCGAACTTGATCGAGCTGGACTTGTTGGCGTCCTGCCAGGCGATCAGCTCCTGGTCGACCTCCTCGGTCGTCGCGCCGTCGAAGACGGGCGTGGCGATCCACTGGTAGCCGCCGTTCTCGCCTGCGTGCCGGGCGGCCCAGCCGAGGTGGGTCTCGAGGACCTGGCCGATGTTCATGCGCGACGGCACGCCCAGCGGGTTCAGGATGATGTCGACGGGCGTCCCGTCGGCCATGTGCGGCATGTCCTCCTCGGGCACGATCTTGGAGATCACGCCCTTGTTGCCGTGGCGGCCGGCGAGCTTGTCGCCCTCGGCAATCTTGCGCTTGGTGGCGACGTAGACGCGCACGAGCTCGTTCACGCCGGGCGACAGGTCGTCGCCGTCGGCGCGCGCGAAGGTCTTCACGTCGATGACCTTGCCGCCCTCGCCGTGGGGCACCTTGAGCGAGGTGTCGCGCACCTCGCGGGCCTTCTCCTTGAAGATGGCCCGGATCAGCTTCTCCTCGGCGGTCAGCTCGGTCTCGCCCTTGGGCGTGACCTTGCCGACGAGCAGGTCGCCGGAGCCGACCTCGGCGCCGATGCGCACGATGCCCGACTCGTCGAGGTTGCGCAGCGACTCCTCCGAGCGGTTCGGGATGTCGCGGGTGATCTCCTCGTCGCCGAGCTTCGTCGAGCGGGCGTCCACCTCGTACTCGTGGATGTGGATCGAGGTCAGGACGTCGTCCTTCACGATCCGCTCGCTCAGGATGATGGCGTCCTCGAAGTTGTAGCCCTCCCATGACATGAAGGCCACGAGGAGGTTCTTGCCGAGCGCGAGCTCGCCCTGGTCGGTCGAGGAGCCGTCGGCCAGGACATCGCCCGCCGAGACGCGCTGGCCCTCGTACACGATCGGCTTCTGGTGGATGATCGTGCCCTGGTTCGAGCGGCGGTACTTGACGAGGTCGTACGCGTCGAGCCCGTCGCGCGTCGAGACGATGATCCGCTCGGCGTCGACCTGCTCGACCTTGCCGGCCCGGCTGGCCAGCGTGACGTCGCCGGTGTCGACCGCGGCGCGGTACTCGAGGCCGGTGCCGACGAGCGGCGCCTCGGGCACCATGAGCGGCACGGCCTGGCGCTGCATGTTCGACCCCATGAGGGCCCGGTTCGCGTCGTTGTGCTCGAGGAACGGGATGAGCGCCGTCGCGACCGAGACGATCTGGGCGGGGTCGACGTCCATGTAGTCGACCTGCGATGCGTCGACCTGGACGGGCACGCCGTCGCGGGTGCGGCAGAGGACCGGCGAGACGAGCTTCGAGTTCTTGTCGACCTCGGCGTTGGCCTGGGCGATCGTGAACATCTCCTCCTGGATCGCGTCGAGGTACTCCACCTCGCCCGTGATCTTGCCCTTGGCGACCTTGCGGTACGGCGTCTGCACGAAGCCGTGCTCCGACACCTTGGCGTAGGACCCGAGCGAGCCCATGAGGCCGATGTTCGGGCCTTCCGGGGTCTCGATCGGGCACATGCGCCCGTAGTGGGTCGGGTGCACGTCTCGCACCTCGATCGGCGCGCGCTCGCGCGTGAGGCCGCCGGCGCCGAGCGCCGAGAGGCGGCGGCGGTGCGTGAGCCCTGCCAGCGAGTTGGTCTGGTCCATGAACTGCGAGAGCTGCGAGGAGCCGAAGAACTCCTTGAGCGCCGCGGCGACCGGACGGATGTTGACGATCGTCTGCGGGGTGATCGCGTCCTCGTCCTCGGTCGTGAGGCGCTCGCGCACGACGCGCTCCATCCGGTAGAGGCCGATCCGGAAGGCCTCCTGGATGAGCTCGCCGACGGTGCGCAGGCGGCGGTTGCCGAAGTGCTCGTACTCGTCGAGGTCGTGCTCGATCTCGGTCCGCGGGATGATGATCGCGTCGGCCGCGTAGTCCTTGGAGTCCTCGGGCACGTTCAGCTTGACCGGCAGCACGACGAGGCGCCGGATCAGCTCGACGATGTCGCCCGTGGTGAGCACGCGGCAGTCGGGCGAGACGTCCTGCCCGAGGCGCATGTTCAGCTTGTAGCGGCCGACCTTCGTCAGGTCGTAGCGCTTGGGGTCGAAGAAGAGCGAGCGCACGAGGTTGCGCGAGTTCTCGACCGTGGGCGGCTCGCCGGGGCGCTGCTTCTTGAACACCTCGACCAGGGCCGCGTCCTCGCTCTTGACCGGGTCCTTCTCGAGCGTCATGCGGATGAACGGGTTGTCGCCGAACAGCGCCAGGAGCCCTTCGTCGGACTTGTCGATCTCGAAGCCGGTGTTCTCGTCGACCGCCGGCAGCGCGCGCAGGAGCGTGGTGACCGGGAGCTTGCGCTTGCGGTCGATGCGGACGTTGACCATGCCCTTCTTGTCGATCTCCATCTCGAGCCAGGACCCGCGCGAGGGCATGAGGTTGGCGACGAAGACCTGCTTGGTCGCGTCCTTCGGCTCCATGATGTAGGCGCCGGGGGAGCGCACCAGCTGCGTCACGACGACGCGCTCGGTGCCGTTGATGATGAACGTCCCCTGCTCGGTCATCCACGGGAAGTTGCCGAGGAACACGGTCTGCTCGCGGATCTCGCCGGTGTCGAGGTTCGTGAACGAGACCTTGACGTTGACGGGGACCTCGAACGACTGATCCTTCTCGCGGCACTCGCGCTCGGAGACGACCGGGTCACCGATCGTGTACTCGCCGAGGCGCACCTCGAGCCGCTCCGAGTAGTCGCGGATGGGCGAGATGTCGTCGATGGTCTCGCGCAGGCCGGAGACCCCGAACGACTTCGGGTCGGACGGGTGGCCCATGAACCATCGGAACGAGGCCTTCTGGATGTCGATGAGGTTGGGCACGTCCAGGACCTTCTCGAGCTTCGAGAACGTCCTGCGGCTTCGGGGCGCAGTCGTACTTGCAGGCAAAGCGTCGCCTCCCGCGGGGCTAGTGGGGGAACTCAGGAGCGTGGTACCGGACCAAGGCGCAACCCCGAAGGTTAGCAGCGAGGGGCCTTGCCCGCAAAGGACAGGCGAACGCACCGCCTGCGGACCGAATTTTCCTTCCCGCAGCGGCGCTATCTCGGGTCACTATACCGCGGGACCGCCCCAGGTCAAGCCAACTGTGTGCGGAACGTCACGTGGCCCTCAGGCGGTCAGACCCACGCCGCCGCCACCTCACTCCCCGGCCGACGCGAACGTCTGGGCGTGAGCGCGCGCGATCACCCGGGAGAGCGACTCGGGGAGCGCTGCGCGAAACACGCTGCGCAGCCGCTCGGGCGAGAACCAGCCGCCGCCCGCGCGGCGAAACTCGCGGGCAAGCCGGCGGAGTCCGGCGACGCCGTCCCTGGCTCAGCACCGCTCGAGTGACCGCCGCGCCGTCGTCGTAGGCAAGCTCGATCGGCACCGGCGTGTGCAGCTCCCAGCGGTTTCGGATCGCCCATCCCCAGCGGACGACGGTCGGATAGCCGCGCCGGTACGCCCCTGCAAGAAGCGCATCGGAGAGCGGAGCGCCCGCGCGACGGTCGTAGTCCTCCTCCTCGAACCGCGCCAGGCCCTCCACCAGGCTGAGCGGGGTGCCGCGCACCAGGTGTGCGCTGGCGACGTGCGTGAGCTCGTGGACGACGATACCCCGGCCGCCGATCTCACCCCACCGGCGCCAGGCGGCCGCGTCGAGGAAGACGAGACCGCGGTACTCCGCCCCGACCAGCTCATGGGGGAAGGCGATCCCAGCGACGCGCCCGCCCTGGCTCCAGTCGCGGAGCAGGACGATCACCGGCGTGCGCCGGTACCCCGCCGGCGCATAGCGGGAGACGAGCCGTGGGAACTCCGCGGCGCCGAGCTCGGCCCGCGTCACGTCGACGGCGGCCGCACCGGCCGCATCCACCACGACGACGCCGGCCCCGTCGGCGTAGCGGGCGTGCGGGATCGCGCTCAGACCGGAGGGGGCGACGCCCGAGCCGGGCCGGTCAGACGCGTCCGCGACAACGCGCCACCCGCCGTCGCCTCGGTGGAGCAGGAGCAGCCGCCGGCCGGCGTCGACGTAGGCGCTCCCGGCGCCGCGGCCGAGCCGGACTCGCAGCGATACGAGCAGTTTCGCCGAGTCCGGCGGGCGCGCGGCGAGCGGCACCGCCACGAGATCGACGCTCCGCGCCGGGATCGACCGCAGCCACCGCTCGAGCGTCGAGAGCGACCGCCGATCCGCCGGCGTGCGCGGCGCCGTCAGGCCCGATGTGGGCCGGTGCAGGAATCCGTCGCGCAGGTAGCGAGCCGCGAGCTCCTTCGCGGCAGCCGGCGCGTAGACGACCGCGGCGGCCCGCTGGGCGGTCGAGGCCGTGCTGTGATCGCTGCTCCGGCACCCGCCTGCGAGCACGGCGGCGGCGAGCATCGCCGGCACGCCGATCCGCATTACCCCGGCTGAGCGGCCGCCGCGACGGGCGTCCCGGCGACGTTCAGCGGGTGGTGGCATGCGGCGACGTGCCCGGACCCGTGGGCGACGAGGGGCGGCTCATCGGTCGCGCAGACCTCGGTCGCATACCGGCACCGGGGATGGAAGCGGCAGCCGCTCGGCGGTGAGATCGGGCTCGGCACGTCGCCCTCGAGCACGATCCGCTCGCGCTTGGCCGAGAGGTCGGGGTCGGGCACCGGCACCGCCGAGAGCAGCGCCTCGGTGTAGGGGTGCACGGGCCGCTGGTAGAGCTCCTCGGCCGGCGAGATCTCGACGATCTTCCCCAGGTACATGACCGCGATCCGGTCGGACACATGGCGGACGACGCCGAGGTCGTGGGCGATGAACATGTAGGTGAGCGACAGCTCGTCCTGGAGGTCGTCGAGCAGGTTGATCACCTGCGCCTGGATCGACACGTCGAGCGCCGAGACCGGCTCGTCGGCGACCACCAGCTTGGGGCGCAGCGCGAGCGCGCGGGCGACGCCGATCCGCTGGCGCTGGCCGCCCGAGAACTCGTGCGGGTAGCGGTTGTAGTGCTCCGGCGAGAGGCCGACGAGCTCGAGCAGCTCCTGGACCCGGGCCCGCACCTCCTTGCCGTCGCCGAGACCGTGGATGCGAAGCGGGTCGGAGATGATCGAGCCGACGCGCTTTCGCGGGTTGAGCGACGCATACGGATCCTGGAACACCATCTGCATCTCGCGCCGCACCGGGCGCAGCTCGCGCCGCGAGAGGTGCGAGATGTCGCGGCCCTCGAACTCGATCTTCCCGTCGGTCAGCTCGTACAGGCGGACGATGCAGCGACCGAGCGTCGACTTGCCGCAGCCCGACTCGCCGACCAGCCCGAGCGTCTCGCCGGCGCGGATGTCGAACGACACGTCGTCGACGGCGTGCACGCGGGCGATCTCGCGCTGGATGATGACGCCCTTCTTGATCGGGAAGTACTTGCGCACGCCCTCCGCATGAAGGAGCGCCTGGCCGTTCGCGCTCATGCGGACTCCGTCTGGAGCTCGGGATGGATCGTCGTCTCGCGGCGGCCGCGCTTCGTCTCGGGGTCGAGGAAGCAGGCGTCGAGGTGGCCGTTTCGCAGCCGGTCCTCGAGCGGGGGCACCTCGGAGCAGCGCTCGAAGCGCTGCGGGCAGCGCGGGCCGAAGCTGCACCCCTGCGGCAGGTTGAGGAGCGACGGCGGCGTCCCGCGGATCGTCGTGAGGCGCTCGGGCTTGGGCCGGTCGAGCCGCGGGATCGAGCCGAGCAGCCCCCACGTGTACGGATGCTGGGCGTCGTAGAAGAGGTCGTGCTTGACGCCGCGCTCGACGACGCGGCCGGCGTACATGACCATGACGCGGTCGGCGACATCGGCGACCACGCCCATGTCGTGGGTGATGAGGACGACGGCCGAGTCGAAGTCGGACCTGAGCCGCCCGATCAGCTCGAGGATCTGGGCCTGGATCGTCACGTCGAGGGCCGTCGTCGGCTCGTCGGCGATCAGGAGGTCGGGGTTGCACGAGAGCGCCATCGCGATCATCACGCGCTGGCGCATGCCGCCCGAGAACTGGTGCGGGTAGTCGCCGACCCGCTGGCGCGCGTTCGGGATGCCCACCGCCCCGAGGAGGTCGACGGCCCGGGCGTTCGCCTCGGCCTTCGACACGCCCTCGTGGGCCAGGATCTGCTCGGCGATCTGCCACCCGACGTTGTAGACGGGGTTGAGCGAGGTCATGGGATCCTGGAAGATCATCGCGATCTCGGACCCGCGCACCTCGCGCATGGCGTCCTGGCCGAGCTTCATCAGGTCGCGGCCCTTGTACATCACCTGACCCTCGAACACGGCGTTCTGGTCGATGATCAGGCGCATCACGGTCATCAGCGTGACGCTCTTGCCGGAGCCGGACTCGCCGACGATGCCGAGCACCTCACCCTTTGCGATCGAGAAGCTGACGCCGTCGACCGCCCGCACGAGGCCGTCCTCGGTGCGGAACGAGACCTTGAGATCCGTGACCTCGAGCAGCGGCTCCGACATCAGGCGAGCCGGATCCGCGGATCGAGCCAGGCGTAGGCGATGTCGACGAGCATGTTCGCGAGCACGATGAAGAACGCCCCGTAGACGACGGTCGCCATGATGGTCGGGAGGTCGAGGTTGGTGAGCGACTGGTACGTGAGCAGCCCGACGCCGTGGATCCCGAACACGACCTCGACCAGGAGCACGCCGCCCCCGACAAGCGCGCCGAAGTCGAGGCCGAACAGGCTTACGAACGTGATCATGGACGTCCTCAGAGTGTGCCGCATGAGCACCCGTCGCTCCGAGAGCCCCTTGGCCCGTGCCGTGCGGACGTAGTCCTCGTTCTGCACCTCGAGCAGGTTCGCCCGGAGCACCCGAGCGTAGACGCCGATGTAGAGCACCGACAGCGTGATCCACGGGATCACGAGGCCCTCGAACCACTTCACCGGGTCCTGCGTGAACGGCGTGTAGCCGAGAGGCGGCACCCACGCGAAGAGGAACGAGTTGTGGAACTGGTGCTGGGTGAGGAGGTTCAGGACCTCGCCCAGCCAGAAGACCGGCATCGAGATCCCGATCAGGGCGATGATCATGAGCAACGGGTCCCACAGCGTGCCCTTGAGCACCGCGGCCCCGACGCCCATCAGGATCGACGAGCAGGACCCAGATCACGGCGGCGCCGAAGACGAGCGAGAGCGTCGCCGGCATCGCGGCGACGATCTCGGGCACGACCGACTGGCCCTGGTTCGAGTACGAGACGAGATCGCGGCTGATGAAGAGCTTCTTCATCATGATCAGGTACCGGATCGGCACGGGCCGGTCGAGCCCGAACTGGTGGCGGATCTCCTTCACCGCCGAGGCGGAGGGGTTCCGGCCCGCGATCTGGCGGGCCGGGTCGACGCCCGGCGTCTCGAAGAAGATGAGGAAGACGAGCAGGGTGATCACGAACATCACGAGCACCGTCCACAGCAGGCGCCGGATGATGAACGAGGCCAACGCCCTACGCCCCGACTCGGAGCTTGGCGCGCGGGTCGAGCGCGTCGCGGATGCCGTCGCCGAGCACGTTCAGCGCCAGCACGGTGAGCACGATCATGATGCCGGGCGCGATCGCCACCCACGGACGGGTGTACAGGAGCTGGTTGCCGTCGCTGATGATCGTGCCCCAGCTCGCGTTCGGCGGCTGGACCCCCACGCCGAGGAACGACAGCGCCGCCTCCGTGATGATCGTCGTGGCGACCATGAGCGGCAGGAGCACGATGACCACCGAGATGACGTTGGGCAGGATCTCGGAGAAGATCAGGCGGCGGTTGGAGGCGCCCTGGGCGACGGCGGCCTCGATGAACTCCTTCTCGGTAACCGAGAGCACGTGGCCGCGTACCGGCCGGTAGACATACGGCACGTAGATGAGGCCGATGATGAGCGTGGGCAGCTTCAGGTCGTTCGCCTGGATGTGGACAGGCCCCACCACGAGGCCGTTGGGTGACGCCAGGATGACCGTGGCGACGCAGATCGCGAACAGGATCACGGGGAAGGCCCAGATCACGTCCATGAGACGTGACAGCAGGGCGTCCACGACCCCGCCGTAGAAGCCCGCGATGAGCGCGAGCACCGTCGCGATGAAGCACGCCAGGACCGCCGAGCCGATCCCGACCAGGAGCGAGGAGCGGCCGCCGTAGAGCATCCGTGCGGCAACGTCGCGGCCCTGGGTGTCAGCCCCCAGGAAGTAGTGGTGGACGTCCCACGTCGGGCCGATCGGGTTCACGCCGAGGTGGAGGACGCCGCCACCCTCCTGCATGATCGGCACCTCCTTGCCGTCCACGATCGTCGTCCCGTTCAGGTTGTTGTCGAACGGGTCCGTGTGGGCGATGTGGTTGGCGTAGAGCGGCGCGGCGAAGCTCATGGCGACGATCACGATGAAGAGGACAAGCGCCCCGAGCGCGAGGCGGTCGCGGCGTAGCCGCCGCCACCCAAGCTCCCACGGGCTCCGCCCGGCGACCTGGCCCGGGCCCTCCCCCGGTACACCGGCCTGCGGCTCCAGCGCGACTTCAGCCATGTGAAATCACCTTACCATCGAGGTGGGGCCGCTCCGGGTGGAGCGGCCCCCCCCTTTGCAGGCGCTTACTGCTTGAGCCACATCTGGTCGTACAGGATGTACCACTGCGGGTTCCACTGGTAGTTCTGGACCCGCTTCGCCAGGAAGTCGATCTGCTTCGGGTTGAAGAGGTCGACCCACGGAGCCGCGTCGGTCATCTCATGATCGACCTGCGCCCAGAGCTGGTTGGCTCCCTCGGGATCGGTCACGCCCATCTGGAGCGCCTGATCCATCTTGGCCTGGATGCCCTTGTCGCAGAACTCGGCGATGTTCGGGCTGGCGTCGCTGTTCGGGTGGATATTCCCACAGCCGAGCAGCACATTCAGGAAGTCGGACGGGGCCGGGTAGTCCTGATACCAGGCCGACCACGCGACGTTCCAGGTGTCGTTGTTCTTGGAGTTCTGGACGTAGGGGTACTGGATGCTGCCGGTCAGGTACTTGCCGGTGGCCTTGTACCCGATCTTGTTCAGGTCGCTCACCATCTGCTCGCCGAGCGCCTTCGAGGTCTCGTCCGTGGCGCTGTTCACGACCACCTTCATGCCGGCGGTGCCGGACTCCTGGACGAGCTGCTTGGCCTTGGCGAGGTCCGGAGCGGTCCACTCGCCCGCGCCGTCGGCCGCCGCGTTGGCGGTGTACGGGCAGTACTGGACGTAGCCGGGGAAGTTCGGTGGCAGGATCTGGCAGGTCGCGACCGCCAGCGACGAGCCGCCGCCGATCTTGACGTACGCCTCCCGGTCGGCGGCGTAGTTGATGGCCTGGCGCGCCTTCACGTTGTTGAACGGCGGCTTCACGGTGTTGAGCGCCATGTACCAGTCGGCGGTCAGCGCGTTCACGTGCGTCTGATCGGCGTACTGCGTGCCGATCTCGGTCAGGCGGTCGGCCGGGATCACGTCGCCGGCGAACACGACGTCGGCGCTGCCGTTCTCGACCTGGGTCACCTCGTCGGTGATGGGAAGGCCGTACTTCTCAACGATCTGGTCGGGATAGCCCGTCAGGCTGCGCGTCCGGGTTCCACACCTTGAAGTTCGGGTTGCGGACGAGCACCGCTTCCTTGTTGGGGTCGTACGACTGCCACATGTACGGGCCGGTGCCCGGCGGCACGTCGTTCTTCAGGTTCTTGGGCGACGTGTTGCCGGGGACGACATACGCGAACGGGAGCGCCAGCTTGTCGAGGAACTCCGGATCGGAGGCCGTCAGGTGGATCGTCAGCGTGTACGCATTGTCGTCGGCGACCACGCCCTGCGACAGGTCGCAGCTCGTCGCCTTGCACTTGTCCGCGCCGACGATTCCGGCGTAGAACGATGTCGGGCCCGGGACCGTGAACTGGCGCTCGAACGTCGTCACGAAGTCGCTCGGCTTCATCGTGGTGCCGTCCGAGTACTTGATGCCCTTGCGGATGGTGAAGGTGTACGTCTTGCCGCCGTCGGTCGGCTGCGGGATCTCGGTCGCGAGGTCGGGAACGAGCTGCGTGCCCTCGGAGCCGGCGACGCGCTTGAACTGGACAAGCCCGTCGTGAGTGTTGATCAGGAGCGCCCACTCCTCGAGCGTGTAGTTCTGGGCCGGGTCGGCCACGCCGAAGCTCGAGTTCGCGAGGATCGTGAGGGTGCCGCCCTTCTGCGGCGTCCCGGCGGCAGCCGTACCGCCGCCGCCGCTCGACCCCGACGAGCTCGAGCCGCCGCCACCACAGCCGGCCGCGACGGCAATCGCCGCGATCGGGATCGAGAGCTTGAACACCCTTCTCAACAGTTCGCGCATGCCCCCTCCTCGGGAGAACGAGTTCCGGAACGACCAAGAGTATGACGCCCGATCGGCGCGCGATGGTTAGGGGGCGGTGACCACGGCGTGGATCCGCGCCGCCAGCCGGGCAAGCCCCTCGGCGGCGGCGGGGGGCGACGAGAGCACAGCCAGCGCAACGCGGCCGCGCCCGTCCTCGACCAGGGCGACGTCGTGCAGGACCGAGGCGAGCATCCCCTGCTTGCAGGCCACGACGCGGCCGGGCGCCGACAGATGGCGGGCGATCACGTCGGTGTGGTGCGACTGGCCGAGACCGTGCAGCACGCGCCGGCAGGCCCGCAGCGGGATCTCGGCGGCGCGGCCGAGGGCGGCCATGAGCGCCGCCATGTCGCCCGCGCAGGTCGTGTTGTCGTCTCCGCGCTCGGCCGCCTCCACGTCCATCATCGGGCGCCGCACGGCGGTGCGCGTGAGGCCGAGGCGTGCCGCGAGGGCGTTCACCCGGTCGAGGCCGACCACCTCCATGAGCGCGTTCGTGGCGGCGTTGTCCGAGACGGCGAGCATCAGGATGTCGAGGTCGGCGAGCGTCAGCGACGTGCCGCGATCGAAGCTCTCGAGCAGCCCTCCGCCGCCGGGCGCGGGCGCCTCCCCGGCCGTCAGCCGGCGTCCGGCGTCGAGCGCTCCCTCCTCGACAGCACACCACATGGCCGCCGAGATCAGCACCTTCACCGTGCTCGCCGCGGGCATGACCGCGGCGGCGTTTCGCTCGACCCGGCGGCCGCTCCCCAGGTCGATGGCGGCGTAGGCGATCAGTCTTCGGGCTCGTACACGCGCCGGACCGTGCGAACGCGCGCCTTGAGATCCTTCGGGTGCGGCTCGTGCACGACCTGGCCCTGCTCCTGGCTCGCGTGGACGATCTGGCCCTCCCCGGTCCAGATCGCGATGTGGTCGCCGTAGCAGACCAGGTCGCCGGGCTCCGCCTGGCGGAGCGAGACCTCGCGGCCGACGGTCTCCTGCTGGTCGGCGTTCCGGGGCAGGAGCATCCCGAACCGGCGGTGCACGGCCTGCACGAGGCCCGAGCAGTCGAGGCCCTCGACGGTGAGCCCGCCCCACTCGTACGGCGCGCCGAGGAACATGAGCGCCGCCTCGGCGATGGCCTCGCCGGACGCCTTGCGGCGGGCGGCCGCGAGCGGCTCGGTGCGAAGGCCGGGAGCGGGGAGCCACGTGCCCAGGTAGCGATCCGCGGCCTGCGGCACGACCACGACGTGCGCGCGGTCCTTGGGGAGCGGATCGCCGAGGCCGTCGGCGGGCATCCAGCCCTCGTAGCCGTCGGCCAGCGTCACCTGTGCCCAGCCGTTCGCGCGCTGGACAACGTCGACGGGATCTGCGAAGAGCACCTGCGTCACCTGCGTCGAGGCGTCGTCGGCCTTCTCACGCAGACCGATGTAGGGAAGAACGCAGGACGCCTTTTCCACAGGCGCATTCTACCGGTGCGGGGAATCGCGGGGCCGGACACCCGACCCCGCGCCCCCACGGCTACTTCACCTCGACGGTCGCGCCTGCCTCTTCGAGCTTGGCCTTTATCTGATCGGCCTCCTCGCGGGCGACGCCCTCCTTGACGGCCTTGGGCGCCTCGTCAGCGACCGCCTTGGCCTCCTTGAGGCCGAGGCCGGTGAGCTCGCGGATCACCTTGATGACCGGGATCTTGCTCTGGCCGGCTGCGGTGAGGACGACGTCGAACGTCGTCTTCTCCTCCTCGGCGGCGGCACCGTCGCCGCCGGCGGCGCCGGCTCCGGCCACCATGACCGGGCGCAGCCGCAGCGGCCGACACGCCCCACCGCTCCTCGAGCGACTTCTTGAGCTCGACGAGCTCGAGGACCGACATCTCCTCCAACTGCTCGGGTGTGACTGGCATCTCGTACTCCTCTCTACGCCGCTTCCGCGGCCTGGCGCTGTGCGATGTACTGATCGAGAACGACGAGGAACTCCCGGAGCGGTGCGGCCAGGACGTTGTAGGCGCCCTGGAGCGGCGAGGCGACGGCGCTCACCACCTGGCTTCGGAGCACATCCCTGGACGGGAGCTCCGCGAGCTGGCGCACCTCATCGGCCGAGAGGGCCCTGCCCTCCATGACCGCCCCGCGCACCGTGAGGATCCGCGTCTGGCGGGCGACCTCCGAGAGCTTCTTGGCGGCCGCCGCCGGGTCCTCCGAGACGAACGCGATCGCGGTCGGCCCCTGGAGCATGTCCACCAGGAGCGGCTGCTCGGCCTCCTCGGCGGCCCGCCTGGCGAGCGTGTTCTTGGCGACGTGGAAGGACGCCCCCACCTCGCGGAGCGCCCCGCGGACGTCGGCGATCTGTGTGACCGTGAGGCCGCGGTAGTCGGCGACGATCATGGAGTCTGCGGCGCGGATGCGCTCGGCCAGCTCCCCGACCACCCTGCGCTTCTCGTCAACGTGCATCTGTCACCTCCCGGTCATCTCGTGCCTGTGTCCGCCTTGGAGGCGGACACAGGCAGGCCGTGGAGGCGTGCGCTGGTACCGGCCTCGGTCGGGTGTGCGGTTTGAGCCCCGGAGGGCCCCGACGGTCTCTGGCGCGGACGCGTGTGCGGGCGAACTGTAGATGATTGATCGATAACTCCCGCGCGCCTGGACGCCCGACGCGCTGGAACGGCGACCAGTGGCGGCGCTGCGGCTGCGAACCGTCGCATCGCGGCGTCCTCAGTCGGGCCAATATGACCCGATATTGGCCCTCCCTGCGTCCTTGCGCTACTCGGCTCTCGCCGCCCAGGACATCACGGAGTTATCGATCAATCATCTACTCGGCTGCCGCCGCGGTCTCCTCCATCAGGTCGCGCGTGCGCGACGTGTCGAGCTTGATGCCCGGCCCCATCGTCGAGGCGATCGTGATCGAGCGGATGTAACGCCCCTTCGCGGCCGCCGGCTTCACGCGCAGGATCTCGTCGAGCACGGCGCCGTAGTTCTCGACGAGCGACTTCTCGTCGAACGACTTCTTGCCGATGGCGACGTGCACGATCCCGGTGCGGTCGGTGCGGTACTCGATCTTGCCGGCCTTGATGTCGGACACCGCCTTCGCGATGTCGAACGTGATGGTGCCGGCCTTGGGGCTCGGCATCTTCCCCTGCGGGCCGAGGATGCGGCCGAGCCGCCCGACGGTTCCCATCATGTCGGGCGTTGCGATCGCGACGTCGAAGTCGGTGAAGCCCTCCTGCACGCGGGCCGCCAGGTCGTCGCCGCCGACATGGTCGGCGCCCGCGTCCTCGGCCTCCTTGGCCTTCTCGCCCTGGGCGAACACGGCGACGGTCACCGAACGGCCGGTCCCGTGCGGGAGGAAGAGCGTGCCGCGGAGCTGCTGGTCGGCATGGCGGACGTTCACGCCGAGGCGCATGTGGATCTCGACGGTCTCGTCGAACTTCGCGGTCGAGAGCGACTTGATCGTCCGCACGGCCTCGAGCGGCGGGTACAGGCGCTCGCGGTCGACCTCGCTGCGGGCCTTCGTGTATGCCTTGCCGGCCATCAGGCACCCACCTCCACGCCCATCGAGCGCGCGGTGCCGGCGACGATGTGCATCGCCGCGTCGACGTCGTTCGCGTTCAGGTCGGGCATCTTGGTCTCGGCGATCTGGCGCAGCTGGGCGCGCGAGAGCGTGCCGACCTTGGCGCGGTTCGGCTCGCCGGAGCCCTTGTCGAGGTTCAGCGCCTCCTTGATCAGGACGGCGGCGGGCGGCGTCTTGGTGATGAACGTGAACGAGCGGTCCTCGTACACGCTGATCTCGACCGGCGTGATCCGGCCGGGGTTGGGGCCCTGCGTCTGGGCGTTGAACGCCTTGCAGAACTCCATGATGTTGACGCCGTGCTGGCCGAGCGCGGGGCCGACCGGCGGCGCCGGGTTCGCCTGCCCGGCAGGGATCTGCAGCTTGATGATCTTGATGACCTTCTTGGCCATCGCACCTCCTGAGTGGTAGTAGCGCGCCGCGCGGGGCGGCGCTCCCACGGTCGTGAGCGCAGCGGATGATAGCGGCGGGCGCGCCGCGCCCCGTTAGCCGGCGATCTCGGCGGCGAGCCGCTCGAGACCCTCGCGCACGATCTTCGAGTGCGGCTCAGTGTCCGGGCGGGGGGCCCGGGGGGCCGAGGATCTCGAACCCGTTTCGCTTTGCGATCGGGACGAGCCGCGCCATGTCCGGGTGACCTTCGGCCGGTGGCGGCAGGACGCGTTCGGGGGCCGGCTCGCCGACTTCTCGCTGGAATCCTTCGAACTGCATCGGCGCGAAACCGACCAGCGCTCTCGCTCCGCCTGCTTCGGCGTAGAAGGTGTGCGGCACGCCCTTGGGGCCGAACGCGAACGACCCGGCCTTCAGCGACAGCCGCGTGTCCGCGACCCAGAAGGTCATCTCGCCCTCGAGGACGTAGAACCACTCGTCCTCCTCGGGGTGCACGTGCCAGGGTGAGCCGACGCCCGCGGGGACGACGATCTCGAGCAGGCCGTACTGCCCGGCCGTGTCGTCGCGACCGATCTTGATCGTCTGCAGCATCCCCAGCAGCCAGAACGCCTCGCCTTCGTCGTTCGCGAGCGCGTAACCGGCCTGTGCTCGCTCCGCAGGGATGGTGGCCATTTCGCACTCCTTTCCCAGTTGATATGATCCGCAACAGTCCAATAGTCAACTGTTGCGAAGAGGACTATCGCATATGCAACAAACACTGTCAAGCCCCTCGCCCGAGCGGCTCCGCTGCTGGCGCCTCTTCTTCGAGAGCGCGCTGGCGCTGCTCGACGTGCTCGATGCCGAGCTCCAGGACGCCGCGGGCATCCCACAGCGCTGGTACGACCTCCTCGTCCACCTCGAGGAATCGCCGGACGGCATCCCCATGAACGAGCTGGCTGAACGGATCCTGTACAGCAAGAGCGGCTTCACCCGCGTCGTCGACCGCATGGAGGAGGCGGGGCTCGTCCGCCGCGTCCGCCCCCAGCACGACCGGCGCTCGATCCTCGTCCTCCTGACCGACAGAGGCACCGAGACGATGGAGCGCGCCCGCCTCCACCACCGAGACGGCATCGACCGGCACTTCTCCCAGCAGCTCACCGACGCGGACGTCAAGGCCCTCAGCCGCGCCCTCGAGAAGGTCAGCGCCCACGCCCGCCCGCTCCGCCCGGGCCGCATCCGCAGCTAGTTCGTGGGAGCTCTTAGAGCCGGTTTCAGAATGCGCGTCGTCGTGAGGCGCAGGGCGCGGTGGTGGTGGCAAGGATCGAGCGGCGAGCGGAGCGCAGGCGCGGCTGGAAGCCACGTTGAGCACCGCACGCCGCGTGGGACGCCGCCACCGCCGCCGCGAACCAGCCGCAACAGACGGTCATTCTGAAACAGGTTCTTAGAGCTTCTTGACCTTGTCGAACTCGAGCTCGACAGGGACCTGCCGCTCGAAGATCGACACCAGCACCTTGAGCTTGCCCTGGTCCTCGTTGATCTCGGCGATCTCGCCGTCGAAGTCGGCCAGGTAGCCGGACGTGATCTTGACGTTGTCGCCGAGGGTGAACTCCGCGCGCGCCTTCTGCTGCTGCTGGGCGCGGTCGACGGACGTGTGCAGCATGCGGTCGACCTCGGGCTGCGAGAGCGGCACCGGCTTCCCGGACGCGCCGACGAAGCCGGTCACGCCGGGCGTGTTCTTGACGAGGCCCCAGACGTCGTCGTTCAGGTCCATGTGGACGAGCACGTAGCCGGGCCAGAGGCGGCGCTCGGTCTGCACCTTCTGCCCGTCCTTCGTCTCGACGACCGACTCGGTCGGCACGACGACACGCCGGACCTGCTCCTCCTTCGACATCGACTTCACGCGATGCTCGAGGTTGGCCTTGACCTTGTTCTCGTGGCCCGAGTAGGTGTTGATCACATACCAGCGGAACATGCGGCTACCTTTGCAGATCGACGAGCTTGGTGGCGAAACGGGCGAACACCTGGTCGAGGCCGTAGAGGTACACCCCGACGATCAGGCACGCCGCGATGACGACAAGCGTCGCCTGCCAGGTCTGCTGCCGGTTCGGGAAATCGACCTTGGCGAGCTCGCCGCGGACCTCGCCGCCAAATGCGAAGAGCCCGCGCACGCCGCCGCGCATCCCGCCCTGGCGCTCGATGTCGCCGCCCGACTGGCTCTTGGGCTTGCCGGCGACGGGCGCGGTGACCGTGCGGCGGCCGGCCTGGCGGTTTCGGCGCGACGTGCGGGCCATCTGCTAGCGCGTCTCCTTATGGGCCGTGTGCCGCCCGCAGAAGCGGCAGTACTTCGAGAACTCGATCCTGTCGGGCGAGTTCCGCTTCGACTTCTGCGTTTGGTAGTTGCGCCGCTTGCAGTCCTGGCACGCAAGCGTAACCAGCACGCGGACACCGGTCTTCGCCACTGGGGGAGGCTCCTCGGATCCTGGGCGCCGGGGCCGGCGCCGATCAGGCAGGATACACGGGATCCACACCGAGCCACCCCGTCCGCCGGAGCCGCCGATGCCCGTCTCGACCGTCGACCGAACCCGCCTCGCCGACCTCCAGGCCCGCGAGGAGCGGCTCTTCGAACAGACGCACCCGCGTTCGCTGGAGCTCTTCCAGCGAGCGCGCCGGTCGCTCTTCGCCGGCGTCCCGATGCACTGGATGACCGAGTGGGCGGGCGCCTTCCCAGTGTTCGTCGAGGAGGCGTCCGGCGCGCGGTTCAGTGACGTCGACGGGAACGAGTACGTCGACCTCTGCCTCGGCGACACCGGCGCGATGACCGGCCATGCGCCCGAGGCGGCCGCCGTGGCGGTCGCCGAGCAGATGCGGCGCGGGACGACGCTCATGCTGCCGACCGAGGACTCGATCTGGGTCGGCGAGGAGATGACACGGCGGTTCGGCCTCCCGAGCTGGCAGTTCGCGCTCACCGCCACCGACGCCAACCGGTTCACGATCAGGCTCGCCCGCGCGGCGACCGGCCGCTCGAAGGTGCTCGTGCACAACTGGTGCTACCACGGCTCGGTCGACGAGACCTTCGCAGTCCTGACCGACGGCGGCATCGCCTCGCGCCCCCACAACATCGGCGCCCCCGTCGACCCGAGCCTGACGACGCGGGTCGTCGAGATCAACGACCTGGAGGGGCTGGAGCGCGAGCTGGCGGCCGGCGACGTCGCCTGCTGCCTGTTCGAGCCCGCGCTCACCAACATCGGGATCGTCCTTCCCGACCCCGGCTACCACGACGCCGTCCGCGACCTGACGCGCCGCCACGGGACGTTCCTCGTGATCGACGAGACCCACACGCTCTGCGCAGGGCCGGGCGGCTACACCCGCGCGCACGACCTCGACCCCGACTTCCTGACGGTCGGAAAGCCGCTCGCGAGCGGCGTACCGGCAGCTGCGTACGGCATGTCGGAGGAGACGGCCCGCCGCGTCGCGGACGCGCTTCCGCCCGGGCCGGTCGACGTCGGCGGCATCGGCGGCACCCTGGCCGGAAACGCGCTCTCGCTGCGGGCCATGCGGGCCACGCTCGAGCACGTCCTCACCGCCGAGGCGTTCGAGCGCATGATCCCGCTGGCCGAGCGGTTCACCGACGGCGTCGAGGCGGCGATCGGGCGGCAGGGCCTCGACTGGTACATCACCCGGCTCGGCTGCCGGGCGGAGTACGGCTTCCAGCCCGAGCGGCCCCGCACCGGAGGCGAGGCCGCGGCGTCGATGGATCACGACCTCGACCGCTTCATGCACCTCTACGCGCTGAACCGCGGCGTCCTCATGACGCCCTTCCACAACATGGCGCTGATGTCGCCCGCGACGACGGCCGCCGACGTCGACCGCCACAGCGAGGTGTTCGGCGAGGCGACCGCCGAGCTGGCCGCGACGCCGTAGCGCGCCGGCGTGCCGTCCGCCGACTAGAACTTGTCGATCGTGTCGACCTCGTGCCAGAAGGTGACCTCGGGCTCCGAGGTGACACCCGTCTCGGCCATGATCTGCCCGATCTCGGGGCTCGACTCGAAGAACTTCTGGAAGCCCTCGGCCGACTCCCACTCGTCGAGGACGATGACCTCGCTGGCGTCGGCGCTGGCCAGGAACCTGTGGTGGATCGCACCGAGCTCCTTGGCCCGCGTGTTGACGGCCTGCGTGCGCGACTCGTCGCCGTTGATCACCTCCTGAAGGCGCTTCGGATCGGCCTTGACGCGCAGCATCATGATCACGCTCATCTCGACTCCTTCGTCGGGGGTTGGGTTGCCGCCAGCCGGCGCGGGCGCGGCGGCGACTCTCTCTGGCAGAACGTTCGTCTGAGGGGCGGGCGCCGGTTCGGGCTCGGGCGCCGGCGGCGGCGAGGCGTCGTCGAAGAACCCCTGCCCCTCGATGCTGACCCGGGGGAGAACGCGGTCGAGCCACGACGGGATCCACCAGCTCCGCTCGCCGAGCAGCTCCATCACGGCGGGCACGAGCAGGCAGCGCACGATGGTGGCGTCGACGGCAATCGCGAACGCAAGCCCCACCCCGAACTCCTTGACGGTCGGATCGCCGTTCAGGACGAAGCTCGTGAACACGCACACCATGACGAGCGCCGCCGAGGTGATGACCCGGCCGGTCGCCGCGAGGCCGTCGACCACCGCCTCCTTGGCGTCGCCCGACTCGAGGTAGTGCTCCTGCATCTGGGTCACGAGGAAGACCTCGTAGTCCATCGAGAGCCCGAAGAGGATCGCGAACATGAGAAGCGGGGCGAAGCTCACGATCGGGATGGCGTGCGGAAGCCCGACGGCGCCGGAGCCCCAGCCCTCCTGGAACACCGCCGTGACGACGCCGTATGCGGCGGCGACCGAGAGCAGGTTCATCACCGCGGCCTTGATGGGGATCACGACCGACCGGAACGCGAGCAGCAGGACGAAGATGCTGAGCAGCACGACGACCGCGATCATGAGCGGCAGCTTGGCGGCGATCTTCTCGGCCAGGTCGATGTAGCCGGCGGTCTGGCCTCCAACGTAGGCGGTGAGCCCGGTGCCGGCGACCGCCTTCGGGATCACGGAGTCGCGCAGCGTGTTCACGAGATCCTCGGTCTGGCTCGCAGCGGGCGCCGTGGTCGCGACGGCCGTGAAGACGGCCGCCGTACCCGACTTGTCGACGGTGACCGGACCGACCGACTGCACGCCCGGCGTCGTTGCGACCGCGTTTACGAGGCCGGTGAGGCGCGGGTCACCCGCAGCCCCGGACTTCGCGGGGGTGGCCAGCTTCACGCCGATCAGGAGCGGCCCGTTCGTCCCGGCCCCGAACCCGTCCGTGATCGTGTCGTACGCCTGCCGGATCGTCGTGGAGGTCGGCATCGCGCTCGTGTCGGACTGGCCGAGCCGCAGCTGGAGAACCGGGAGTGCGAGCACCAGCAGCACCGCGGTGCTGAAGACCATCGCCGGCCACGGCCGCCGCCCGACGGCGCGCGCCATCCGCGCCCAGCCGTGCGGCTGGCTGTCATCGGGGTGGGAACCGCCCAGGTGCACGGCGAGCGAGTGGATGCGCTCGCCCATGACGGCGAGCAGCGCCGGCAGAAGCGTGGTCGCCGCGAGCACGCTGACGACGACGGCGATCGCTGCCGTGTAGCCGAGCGTCGTCACGAGCGGGATCCCCGCGACGACCAGCGAGCACAGCGCGATCGCCACCGTGATCCCGGCGAAGACGACGGCTCCGCCCGCCGTGGCGCACGCCCGCGGGATCGACTCGTGCATCTCGATCCCCTCGGCGAGCTGGAGCTTGTGCTTCGTCACGATGAAGAGCGCGTAGTCGATGCCGACGCCGAGGCCGATCATGGTCGCCAGCGTGGGCGAGATGTTGGGCACGTCGGTCGCGTGGCCGACGAAGGTGACGAGCGCCAGGGAGATGACGAGCCCGATCACGGCGGTGACGATCGGAAGCAGCATGGCGGTCACGGTGCCGAATGCGAAGATCAGGATCACGACGGCGGCCGCGAGGCCGATCGCCTCGCTCGACTCGGTCGCCGGCTTCGAGAGCTTCTGGCCGACATAGCCCCCGACCGCGACGTCGAGGCCGGCGGCCTTCGCCGGATCGGCGGCGTCGAGCACCGCCTGCGCCTCGTCGACGCTCGTGGCGCCCGACCCGATGTCGAGGCCGACCGAGATGTAGCCGATCGTGCGGTCCTTGCTGAGGAGCCCGGAGGCGCCGGGGTCGAGCGGGCTCACGACCCGGATCACGTGCGGCGTCGCCTTCAGGTTCTTCACGGTCGCGTCGATCGCAGCCTTGCTGTTCGCATCGCCGAGCGTCCCGTGCGAATCGCGGAGCGCGATCGGGATGCTCCCGTATGCCTGCTGGGGCAGCTTCGCCTGGAGGAGGTCGGTCGCCCGGGTCGACCCGGTCCCCGGGAGCGTCAGGTTGTCGTTCCAGTCCTGGCCGGCGCCGGCGGCGAGGAGATGGAGCGCCGCGGCGACCACGATCCAGGCCGCGATCACCGGCCAGCGGAAGCGCACACAAGCACGCCCCAACCCGTAGAGGACCCGCGTCACCGCGCGATCATATTGGCCGGGCCGCCGGCGGAGCGCGGTGATACTTTCGGGTTGATGCACTCGCATTCGCACGCACATCCGCATCCGGGCGACCGGTCGGGATCGGCACGGGCGCTCTCGATCGCCCTCGGCCTGACGGTCGCCTACGGCCTCGTCCAGATCGTCACCGGGATCTGGTTCAACAGCCTCGCGCTCCTCGCCGACGCGGTGCACAACGTCTCCGACGGAGCGGCGATCGCGCTCGCCCTCGGCGCGGCCTGGGCCGCGGGACTGCCGGCGCGGGGAGCGCGGACGTTCGGCTGGCGGCGGGCCGAGATCCTCGCGGCGCTGGTCAACGGCCTGGCGCTCGTCGTGATCAGCTTCGGCATCTTCTTCGAGGCCTTCCGCCGCTTCGGCGACCCGCCCGCCGTCTCGGGCGGCGGCGTCCTCGTCGTCGGCCTCATCGGGGTCGTCGCGAACGGCATTCCGGTGCTCGTCATGCTGCGGGCGTCGACCGGCGACGACCTGAACCTGCGCGGGGCGCTGATCCATGCCGCGACCGACGTCCTCGGCTCGGCGGGCGCGGCCGCCGCGGGCCTCATCGTGCTGCTCACCGGATGGCAGTCCGCCGACTCGCTCATCGGCGCGGCCATCGGCGTCGTCGTGCTCGTGTCGTCGTGGGGGCTCATCCGCGAGTCGCTGCGGATCCTGATGGAGGTTGCGCCAGGCGACTGCGACCCGAACGAGATCGGCCAGACGATGGCCGACCACCCGGGCGTGAAGGAGGTGCACGACCTGCACATCTGGACGATCACCAGCGGCTTCCCGGCGCTGTCGGCACACGTCATCGCCGAGACCGGGACCGACCACGACCGGCTCCTGCACGAGCTCGAGGCCCTCGTCCAGACGCGGTTTCGGATCGGCCACACGACCCTTCAGATCGACCGCGACCACTCCGAGTTCGTGCAGCTGCGCCCGCGAGCCGAGGGGGCGATCCGCCGGTCGGCGCCGCTGAGCGCGCCCGAGCGGCACGACCGATGACTTTCCCCGGCGCCGGGCGTCTCTAGGTGTGACCACGGCGGACAGGCTCCGCCGGCCACGATCTGCAGGAGGGACGATGCCCGGCCAGATAGTCCATATCGAGATCCCGGCGGACGACACGTCGAAGAGCCGCGAGTTCTGGGGCTCGCTCTTCGGGTGGAAGTTCGAGAATTACCCGGGCCCTTCCGAGTACCACATGACCCGGATCAGCGACCAGGGCGGCGCGGCGATCACCAACATGGAGCCCGGCAAGAAGGGCACGCGGGCGTACTTCGACGTCGACGACATCAACGCCGGCGCCGCGCGTGTGAAGGAGCTGGGCGGGGAGTCGAGCGATCCGATGCCGGTCCCCAACATGGGCTGGTTCGCGACGTGCACAGACCCGCACGGGAACGAGTTCGGCATCTGGCAGAACGATGAGTCCGCGCCGATGCCGGAGCAGTAGGCCCGCGCCCGAGGGCCGTCCATGGCGGTGACCCTCGACGAGGTGCGGGCGCTGGCGATGACGCTGCCGCGCACGACGGAGGCGTTCGTGCGCGGCCGCGTCAAATTCCGCGTCGGCCGGATCGTCTACCTGGCTTTCTCGCGCGACGAGACGCTGATGGGGTTCGGCTTCCCCAGGGACGAGCGCGTCTGGCTCGTCGGCACGGAGCCCGAGAAGTTCCTCATGCCCCGGGAGTCCGACCTTCGCTACAACTGGGTCGTCGTCCGGCTCGCCGCGATCGACGCGGAGGAGATGCGCGGCCTGGTGGTCGACGCCTGGGCGATGGTCGTGCCGAAGAGCGTCTCTGCGCCGTACCGCGAATGAGTCAGTGACAGTCTGCGGTACCCGAGTCGAGGACCGTGCCGGCCGTGTTCACGAACTGCCAGCTGTAGCTGGTCGGGTGCAGCCGGAGCTTGAGGAGCCCGTACGCCTTCGTCGTCTTCTCGACGTTGTGGCTGCCGTCGAGCGAGAACAGGCTCCGTCCTCCCGTGCCGACGATGAACTGGCGGACGCCCCGAGTCGCGTCGATGTGCCCGGCCGCGTCCTGCGGCGCGAACCGCGAGTAGTTGTGCAGGTGGCCGTTCAGCACGACATCCGCGTTCCCGGCGTAGAGGATGTCCCAGAACGCCTTGTAGCTCGACGACGTATGCGACGTGCCGTTGTAGTACGGCTGGTGCCAGTAGGCCAGCGTGCACGTGGCGGCGCCGAGCTGGTTTCGCAGGAACGTGGCCTGCGGGCTCGACGAGCCGCATCCGCCGGCGTGGCCGCACTCGGCGTTCAGCGCGATCAGCCGCCACCCTCCCAGCGTCCATGCGTAGTCGCCGCGTGAGTCACCGGCCGCGGCGCCGAAGTACCGGAAGTAGCCGGCCGCGCCGGATGCGCAGTCGGTCCCGCCCGTCTCGTACTCGTTGTCGCCCGGCACGGGATGGATCTTCGCCTTGAACCGGCCCCACGCGGGGTCGAAGGACTGCAGGTAGGCCTGGTAGCCGCCGCACTGGTACTGGTTGTCGCCCAGCGCCAGCACGGCGTCGATCGCCGGGTCGGCGACGACGAGGTCGCCCGTCGCCTTCGCCCGGCAGGCCGACGATGTGCCCTGACCGTTGTGGAACTTCGAGGAGGACGGGTCGCAGGCGATGTCGCCGGCGGCCGCGATCAGCGGGTCGGACACGACGTCGGCCGCCCCGCGGACATGCGTCGCCGACGCGGTCGATGCCGAACCCGCCACGACCACGCTCACAGCAATCACGGCCACAGCGGACCGCAGGACCCCTGTCATCATTCCCCCCCGGGATCTACAAGCTAGCTAACAGCAAGTACTAGCGAGTAAACCCTACAATCACCAACGCCGCTATGTCAAGCCGAGCGCCAGCGACGGCGCCCGAGGTGTGCAGCGTGCGGGAGGGCGGGTGTGGCAACGTCGGGGGCGGCGACAACCGTCGGGTGGCCCTCGAGCTCGCCGGGCGTGTAGAACTGCTCGGCGACGTCGCGGGTGCGCGCGATGACCTCGGCGATGTGGGCATCCGAGAGCCGCTCGCGCCACGCCCAGGCGTTGGCCTGGCTCTGCATGGGCTGGAACGCCGTCCTGCCGAGCCCGACGCGGCCCCAGGGCACGTTGCGCTGCGCCGGGCCGGCCAGGCAGCCGCTCCGGACGGCCGCCTCCGCGCTGCGGTTGAACGTCACCCTGTCGAGGCGGTCGTAGAGGGCCCGGAACTCGGTCAGCGGATCGCCGGCCAGGTCCTCGTAGCGGACGACGACGAACCGCGGATTGCGCGCGACCTGGTGGGCGATCCCGGCGTGGATGACCCGCCACAGGAGCGCACCGTGCGCGATCGGATCGAGCGGCTCGCGAGCGGCGCGCTGGAGCTCATCGGCGTACGGCGCGAGGTGGTCGCGAACAAGCTCGAGCTGCGAGGCGATGTCGGGCAGGTTGTCGCTCCATCCGGTGCCGATCCGGGCGAGGCTCGACACGATGCCGGCCGGATGGCGGACGAGCATCACGACCTGGCAGTCCAGCCGCTCGGCCATCCACTCCGCCGCGAACACCATGTACGGATCGTCGATCAGCGGGCGCATGCCGCGGGCCCGGCCGTGCGAGAACGCCGTTGCGTACTTCGCCATCTTCGCGAGGTCGTAGATGCCGCGGTTCGCGCGGAGCTCCGCCACGAGGTTGTACCGGAGGCGCAGCATGTCGCGGAAGCCGGCGACGTACTCGGCTTCGTTGTGCGGCCCGACATACTGGTATGCGCGCGGCGGCGGGACACGCAGGATGCCCGGTGTCAGCCCCGGCGGGTGGCGGCGGTTGAACGGCTCGTTGATGTGCACCACGTCGCCGCCGCCGGCGACCATCCGGGACACCCAGCTGCCCCCGGATCGCGCCATGCCGGTTATCAAGATCGGTCGGCCCATGCCCTTCTCCAATCGGTAACCTCTCCTTGAGTACAGGCGAAGGCGTCCGATGTCAACCGGTCGGAGGCAGAATTGTGACGCACGCCGGAGTCTGCCGCGCGAAGATTGCGACAGCGTTCGAGCTCGGCATTGATCTCGCCACCGACCAGGAGCGCGAGCGCCGAGATCCAGAGCCAGGTGAGCATCACGATCACCGCGGCCAGGCTGCCCCACGCCTTGTTGTAGGAGGCGAAGTTGCTCGTGTAGAACGCGAAGAGGCCCGACGCGGACAGCCAGACGGCGACCGCGAAGACGGCCCCCGGCGTGACGAGCTCCCACTTTCGCGGCACGTTGTTCGGCCCCAGGTAGAGGACGAGCGCGAACATCGTCAGGAGGCCGAGAAGCAGGATCGGCCACTCCGCCGTCCACCACACCCACTCGACCACCGCGGTGTCGTCCAGGGCCGAGCCGACCCACGCGCTGACGTGGGGGCCGAGGATCAGGAGCACGAAGTCCAGGGCGAAGCTCACGACCACGCAGACGATCAGCACCACCGCCACGAGGCGCTTCCTGAAGAAGCCCCGCGTCTCGTCGCACGCGTAGGCGGCGTTCAGCGCCCACATCACCGTCTGCATCGCGCCCGAGAGCGTCCAGAAGGCGAGCGCGAGCCCGACGCAGATCATGATCAACCCGCCGCTCTGCGCCTCGATCGTCCGCGTCAGGCTCTCCGAGAGCAGATCGACGGCGCTCTGCGGCATCACCGTCGAGAGGTGCTCGACGATCGTGTCCACCGCGTTCGGGCCGGCGAACAGGCTGAACGCGCCCACGGCCACCAGGAGGGCCGAGGGGATGGCGAGGAACGTGTAGTAGGCGACCGCGGCGGCGAACTTGGTGGCGTTGTTCGCGCCCGCCGACCTGATGCCGCGGTAGACGACCCCGGCGTAGTCGCGAACGGAGAGGTCGCTCAGGCCCGCCGCCTCCGGGGCTTCCGTGGTCGTCGTCATACCGGCGGGTACATGCCCAGAGGCTTCGTGGGCCAACCGCCCGCCGGCGGTCAGGCGCGTGCAAGAAGCAGCCTCTCGAGGCCGTCTTCGTAGACGAGATGCAGGAGCGTCGTCCGGGCAGGCGATCCCAACCCGAAAGGGGGCAGCCATGAGTCTCATCCCCGCTCACAACCACCACCCCATCGTCGACGTGCCGCGGGCGGCCAGATATGCAGCCGCGCTGGTGCTTGTCATCCTCGCTGCGATGACGCTGGCGTCGATCGCCGGCCGGTCGGGCGGCAACCCTCGCCCGCTCGCGCCGCAGGGCGTTCGCGCACACCTATCGCGCCGTCCGCCGGCGCTGTGCGACGTCTCCGAGCAGGGTCGCTTCGTGTTCATCGCCGATCGCCTCTCGACGGCCGAACGGTCGGCGGGGTGCGTCCGGCGCGGGCCGTCCTGCTCACGGTTGGGCCGGTCCGATCGGGTTGCCGTCGGTCTTGCATGCCGCCCTCGTCCACGACTCGCGGCAAGCGTCTGAGAGCGCCCCGCGACGCGGAGTGCGGTTCGTCCGCAGGCCGGGGCAGCGCGTTCCCCGATGGCACGCGGCGGTGGGCGGCCTACGCTGGCGGCATCAGCATGACCCACGAACACGCGCATGCGTAGGCCGGCGTCACTGCGAGGCTGGTTGGTGAGAGCCGGGATCGCGCTGGCGGCGTTGTTCATCGCGATTCAGCTGATCCCCTACGGGCGCAGCCACACGAACCCACCCACGACGAAGGAGCCGTCCTGGGACTCGCCGCAGACACGGGTGCTCTTCATGGCGGCGTGTGGCGATTGTCACTCAAACCAGACATCGTGGCCGTGGTACACGAATGTCGCACCCGTCTCGTGGCTCATTCAACGAGACGTCGACGGCGGCCGCTCCGCCTTCGATGTCTCGAACTGGGATCAGCCGCAGGACGTCAGCGCCCAGGACATTGCCGAGAGCATCCGGGGTGGCAGCATGCCCCCCTGGTTCTACACGCCGCTTCACTCGGGCGCGAGCCTCTCGCAGGCCCAGAAGCAGCGCCTCATCCTTGGGCTCGGACGCACGTTTGCCGCATCGCCGCCCGTGGGCGGCGGGTAGCGGCCGAGGCTCCAGCGACCTCATATCAACGCCCGCTACGATGACGGCGGATGAGTGACGATCGCTGCGACCTCCTGTGCCTCGACCTGCCACGTGCGGAGGAGCTGCGGCTCGCCCGGCTCTCGCCGTCGGCGATCCGGCGCGCCACGGCCGGTGCGGCGGCCCTGGGCGATCCGAGCCGGCTCGAGATCGCGGTCGCACTCGACCAGGGCGGTGAGCTGTGCGTCTGCGACCTGGCCTGGATCACCGAACGGAGCCAGAACCTGGTCTCGCATCACCTGCGGGCGCTGCGGCGCGCCGGTCTCGTCGCCTCGCGCCGCGACGGCAAGCTGGTCATGTACACGCTCACCGACGCCGGCCGTCGCCTGCTCCCGGCCGTGCTGTCGCCCGGCGCCGAGGCGATCGCATGACCGAGCTTCCGGTCTCGCATGTGCGCCCGCTCGCGCTGACGACGGCGGCGGATCGCGAGCGGCTGATGCGGCGCGCGCGGATCCTGGCGTGGGGCGGGAACGTGTGGCACGTCGCCGAGTTCGCGATCGCCGTCGGCGCGGGCATCGCGGCCGGCTCGATCGCGCTCATCGGCTTCGGTCTCGACAGCCTGGTCGAGGTCGCCGCCGGTACCGTGATCGTGTGGCTCTTCACGGGCCGGCGACTCGCCGACTCGGAGCGGGCCGAGCGGCGAGCCCAGCGGCTGATCGCGATCTCCTTCTACCTCCTCGCCGCCTACATCGCCGTCGAGTCCGCGCGCGACCTCGTCGCCGGCGATCACCCGAAGGCGAGCTGGGTCGGGATCGGGCTGGCGGCTGTGACGGCGCCGACCATGCCGCTCCTGGCGCGGGCAAAGCAGCGGATCGGCCATGAGCTCGGCTCGAGCGCGACCGTGTCCGAGGGCGCCCAGAACATGGTGTGCGCCTACCTCTCCGTCGCACTCCTGATCGGCCTCGGTGCGAACGCCCTGTTCGGCCTGTGGTGGGCGGATCCCGTCGCGGCGCTCGTGATCGCCGGGGTGGCCGCGCGCGAGGGCCGCCAGAGCTGGCGCGGCGACGCCTGCGGGTGCTGCGCACCGTCGTCCTCATGACGATCACCCACACCCACACGCACACACACGACGGCGTCGAGCACGAGCACGAGCACACCCACCCTCCCGGGCTGCCGCACGATCACCCCCACGCCCACGACCACCATGACGAGCACGATCACGAGCACCATGGGCACCACCACCACCATGCGCACGGGCACTCGCACGGCCTCGTCGATCCCTCGATCATCCGCTCGCGGGAGGGCGTGAAGGCGGTCTCGGCCAGCCTCGCGGTGCTGCTGGTCGCCGCGCTGGCGCAGACGGCCATCTACGTCCTTTCGGGGTCGGTCGCCCTGCTGGCCGACCTGATCCACAACTTCGGCGATGCCTCCACGGCGATCCCGCTCGGCGCGGCGTTCCTCCTTCGCAGCGCGCGGGGCGAGCGGCGGGCCGGGGTGTTCGTGGTGGCGGCGATCTTCGCCTCGGCGTGCGTGGCGCTGTGGGAGTCCATCGACCGTTTGATCCATCCGCAGCACCTCACGCACCTGTGGGTGCTCGCGGCGGCGGGCGCCGTCGGGTTCGCCGGCAACGAGCTGGCGGCGCAGGTCAGGATGCGGGCCGGGCGGCGTCTCGAGAGCCCGGCGCTGATCGCCGACGGCAACCACGCCCGCGTCGACGGGTTCGTGTCGCTGGGCGTGATCGCGAGCGCTGGTGTGGTCGGGCTCGGCGTGGAGCGCGCCGATCCGATCATCGGCCTCGTGATCGCGCTCGTCATCCTCAAGGTCTGCCGGGACTCGTGGCGGACCGTGAGGTCGCACGCCTCGGTCGCACCGGCAGGCTGACGAGCTCGGCCGGCCTCCGCGGTGGAAGTTTGCGTGCGGTCCAGGGAGAATGATCTCGAGCTCGTCCGCCGCACACGGAGGTGAGCAGTTCCCGGTTTCACGCCGTCGCCGAAACGTCGTGCTCCTGACCGGGGCTCGCCATGATCGGACGCGCCGCGGAGTCGCGCGCGATCGAGCGCTTCGTCGATGCGAGCTCCCGGCGTCAGGTCGTCCTCGTCCTCGAGGGGGAGCCGGGGATCGGCAAGACGACGCTGTGGGAGGCGGGGATCGAGACCGCCCGGAAGCGCCTGGTGCGGGTCCTGCCGGCGCGCGCGAGCAGCGCCGAGGCGCAGCTCTCCTTCGCGGGGCTCAGCGACCTCCTCGAAGACGTCGACGAGGCCACGTTCGCGGCGCTCCCCGGTCCGCAGCGGCAGGCGCTCGAGGTGGCGCTGCTGCGAGCGGTCCCGGCAGGCGCTCCGCCCGAGCCGCGCGCGATCGCCGTCGGGTTCCTCAACGCGCTGCGCGCGCTTGGGAGCCTGGGCCCGGTGCTGGTCGCGGTGGACGACCTCCAGTGGCAGGACTCGGCATCGACGCAGGCCCTGGCGTTCGCCGCGCGGCGTCTCGACGGCGAGCCGGTGAGCTTCCTGCTCGCCCGGCGCCCCGGAGTCCCGTCCGAGCTCGAGCGGGCGTTGGAGCGGCGCGAGCCCGAACGGCTCCACATCGGCCCGCTCGGCCTCACGGCAACCGGACGGCTCCTGCTCGAGCGGCTCGAGCTCAACGTTCGCCGCCAGCTGTTGCGCCGCATCGTCGAGGCGACGCGAGGCAATCCGCTGTTCGCGCTCGAGCTCGGCCGCACCCTCGCCGAGCACGGGCCGCCTGCGACCGGTGAGGAGGTGCCCGTGCCCGAGGTCGTCGAGGACCTGCTCGGCACGCGCGTTGCCCGGCTTCCCCGCCCGGATCGACGGCTGCTGCTCGCCGTCGCGCTGAGCGCCGACCCGCGCGTGTCTCAGCTCGCGGCCATCAGCGACGGAGAGGCCGTCGACCACGCCGTCGAGACCGGGCTGCTGGTCGTGGACAGGGACCACGTGCGCGCATCGCACCCCCTGCTCGCCGCCGCGGCCACGCAGCGCTCGACCGCCCGCGAGCGGCACGCGCTCCACATCGAGCTTGCCCGCGTCGCCGCCGACGACGAGCTGCGCGCGTTCCACCTCGCGCTCGCGACGGAGCTGCCCGACGAGGAGCTGGCGGGAAAGGTCGCCGCGGCGGCGACGGCGGCCGCCGCCCGCGGCGCCGCGCAGGAGGCCGTCGTCCTGGCCGAGCATGCGCTTCGCCTCACCGCGGAGCCGAGCGAGCAGAACCGCCGGCTGCTCGTCCTGGCCGGATACCTGAACACCGCCGGCGAGCTCGTTCGGCTGACGGAGCTGCTCGCCCCCAGGCTGGAGTCGCTGCCCCCGGGCGAGGCACGCGTGCGGGCGTGCCTGCTCCTGAGCAACGGCGCCGTCGGCGGAAACGACGACATCGTCCGCTACCAGGAGCGCGCGCTGGCCGAGAGCGGAGACGACGAGCGGCTGCGGGCGATCGTCCTCCCCGACATCTCGGCCAACCGCGCCGTGGCACGCGTCGAGCAGATCCCCAACGCCGAGGAGCTGGCGCTCGAGGCACTCGAGATAGGGCGGGACGCCGGGCCCGAGGTCGAGCGTGGAGCCCTCTACGCGCTCGCCTGGGCCCGCAGCCTCCGCGGGCGACCGGTCGCAGACCTCTGCAAGCGCTTCCGCGATCTCTCGGACACGTCTGTGTACCTGGGCTTCTCCCCGGATCGGATCGCCGCCCTGCGGCTCATGTGGCGGGGGGACGTCATCGAGGCGCGCGTACGGCTGGCGCGATTGCTCTCGGCGGCGGACGAGCGCGGCGAGCCGACCTCGTACGCGCTTCAGCGCCTGCACCTCTGCGAGCTCGACCTGCGAACCGGCGAGTGGGACGCGGCGGGGCTCCTGCTCGACGAGTGGGCGCGCGACGGCGAGCTCCTGATGTGGCCGTGCTACGACCGCTGCCGTGCCCTCCTGGCCGCCGGTCGGGGCCTCCCCGACGAGGCCCAGAGCCGGGCGGCGGATGTGATGGCGCGGGCTGAGCGAACCGGCCCCCACTGGGACGTCCTCGAGGCGCTGCGGGCGCAGGGCATCGGAGCGCTGCTCGCCGGCGACCCCGCGCGCGCCGAGGCGAGCCTGGGAGCCGTGTGGGATCACCTGCAACGTGAGGGGGTCGACGAGCCCGGAGCATTCCCCGTCGCACCCGACCTCGTCGAGGTGCTCGCAGATCTCGGGAAGCTGGATGCGGCGCGGTCGGTGACAGACCGCCTGCGCCGGGTCTCCGAGGAGCACGACCACCCCTGGGGCCTGGCGACGGCGCGGCGGTGCGAGGCGCTCGTGCGGCTCGCGTCGCCGGGCGACGGCGAGGACCCGGCGGCGGATCTCGCGGAGGCCGCGGAGGCCTACGGCGCGCTCGGCCTGCGCTTCGACCGCGCCCGGACGCTCCTCAGCCTCGGCCGGGCCCAGCGCCGGCAGAAGAAGTGGGGATCGGCCCGCGAACGGCTCGAGCAGGCCCTCGCCGAGCTCGACGAGATGGGCTCACCCGGGTGGGCAGAGCAGGCCCGCTCAGAGCTCGCCCGCGTCGGCGGGCGCCGCCGGCAGGAGCCGGGCGAGCTGACGCCGGCTGAGCGGCGGGTGGTCGAGCTGGCGGCGGAGGGCCTGTCGAACAAGGAGATCGCGCAGACCCTCTTCGTCGCAGTCCGCACGGTCGAGGTCCACCTCAAGCACGCCTACGCGAAGCTGGGCGTTCGCTCGCGATCGCAGCTCGCACGCCGCCTTTCGGACCTCGATTAGCGCCCCAAAGACTGTGGGTCTTCGGTATTTCGCCGAGCGGCGCGCCGCCGTAGCGTCCGGCCCATGCTCGACCTCGTGAAATCGATCAAGGAGATGCGATGAGCACTGTCGTGGACACCGTCCGCAACGGCGTCGACACCGAGGTGATGTTCGGAACCCTCGACGCGATCAAGGCCCAGCCCGAGTTGGGCAAGTTCCAGTTCCGCGCCCAGAACCAGTGGGTCGACGGAGCGCACAACCGCACGACGATCAAGGACTTCTACGGCGCGGGCCAGGAGGACTCCACCCGCGCCGAGGCGTTCTCGATCGACGCCGGCGAGCCCGCCGTCCTTCTCGGGACCGACACCGGCCCGAACCCGGCCGAGTACCTCCTCCACGCGCTTGCCGCCTGCCTGACGACCACGCTCGTCTACGTGGCGGCCGCCCGCGGCGTGCGGCTCACCGAGGTCGAGTCGACCCTCGAAGGCGACATGGACGTGCAGGGCGCACTCGGCCTCTCGGACGACTACCGCAACGGCTTCGAGAAGATCCGGGTCTCGTTCCGGGTCAGGGGCGACGCCCCCGCGGAGAAGATCCGCGAGCTGGTCGCTCGGGCGCAGCAGCGCTCGGCGGTGTTCGACATGGTCAAGAACGGCGTGCCGGTCTCGGTGGACGTGGCCGCGGCGTAGACGGGCGGGCAGCGGGCCGGGAGGCGAACGCTCCCGGCCCAGGCCTCCCGAAAGGACCCTGATCCAATGGCATTCGACCTTCAAGCCAAGACACCGCCCGGGGAGCGCCTGGTCGCGCTGGCCGAGGAGCTGGCCGCCGAGCTCGCCACGTGCGCGGGCGTGTACGACCGGCGCGGCAGCTACCCCTTCAAGAGCTTCGACGCTGCTGAAGCGGAGCGGATACTTCACCGCTCCGATCCCCGAGCCGCTGGGCGGCCTGGGCGTGACGTCCGTGCACGACGTGATCGTCGCCTCGAGCCGGCTCGCGCGCGGCGACGCGTCGCTGACGCTCGGCGTGAACATGCACTTCGCCTACGTGTTGAACGTCGTGCGGCGCTGGCAGATGGCCGTCGCCGGTGGCAACGAGCGGCGCGCCGGTGCGTTCGGCGAGACGCTCGAGCAGATCGCTCGCGACGGCGTCGTCTTCGCGGCGGCCGGGAGCGAGCTGGGACAGGACCTGACACGCCCCGCGACAACGGCGACGCGAACGGACGGCGGCTGGACCGTGTCGGGCCGCAAGGTCTTCTGCACGATGTCGCCCGCGGCGGACGTCCTCTACACGGCGGTCACGTTCGCCGACGAGCAGGGCCGCGAGCGCTACGGCTACGCGATGGTGCCGCGCGCGACGCCCGGCGTCGTCGTCCACGACGACTGGGACGCGCTCGGCATGCGCGCCTCGGGCAGCCACTCCGTCACCTTCGACGACGTCGAGCTGCCGGCCGCCGCCCTCCGCGGCGGCTTCCCGACGGGCGAGCCTGTCCCGTACATGGAGCGCAACCTGACCGCCGGCCTGTTCCACGCCTCGGCCACGCTCGGCATCGCCGAGAGCGCGCACGATCTCGCGATGCGGAAGCTCGGTCAGCGCGGGACGAACGGCAACGGCCGCGACGGGGTGCTCGCCGCCGAGAGCATGATCGAGCTCGCCGCCTGCCGCGCCGTGCTGGCGCGGGCCGCCGACCTCATCGACCGCCACCACGAGGTCAGCCCGACTGCGGACGGAACCGACGGCGAGCTCACGGGCCTCTTCGCCGAGGCCCAGGCGGCGAAGGCGTTCATCAGCCAGGCGGCGCCGCGGATCGTCGACCGGGCCCTGGCCCTCTCCGGGGGCGCCGGCTACCTGAACGGGTCGCCATTGGCCCGCGCCTACCGCGACGTCCGGGCCGGTGCCTTCATGCACCCGCTCGGCGACAACCGGGCCTACGAGTTCCTCGGCCAGGTGGCCGCCGGCCGGGAGCCGGCGCTGCATTGAGCGCGATGAGAACGACTGGCACCATCATCATCGGCGCCGGCCAGGCCGGCCTCGCCCTCAGCCGGTACCTCTCGGGCGCGCGCCACGAGCACGTGCTGCTCGAGCGCGGCCGGGTCGGCGAACGCTGGCGATCGGGGCGGTGGGAATCGCTGGCGCTCCTCACGCCGAACCGGTTCAGCGAGCTGCCGGGGTTCGTGCCGCACGCCGAGCCCGACGGGTTTCTGAGCCGCGACGCGTTCGTCGGCTACCTCGAGGAGTACGCCGGCTCCTTCTCTGCGCCCGTGCTCGAGGGCGTGTCGGTGCTCCAGGTCGCCCAGGCTCCTCGGGGCGGCTTCCTCGTGCGGACCGACTCCGGGGCATGGAGCGCCGACACCGTCGTGCTCGCCACCGGCTACGCCGACGAGCCGCTCGTGCCCGCCGTGGCCGCCGCCGCCCCCGACGGGCTCACCCAGCTTCACTCGAGCCGCTACCGCTCACCCGGGCGGATGCCGCCCGGCGGCGTGCTCATCGTCGGCGCGGGCCCGAGCGGCCAGCAGCTGGCCGCCGAGCTCCGGCGCACGGGACGGCGGGTGGTGCTCGCCGTCGGCCGCCACGCACGCATGCCGCGCCGCTACCGCGGGCACGACATCTGGCACTGGCTCACCGAGCTGGGCAGCCTCGAGGACACACTCGCCGACGTGCCTCATGAACGGAGCGCGTCGCGGTCGCCGAGCCTGGCGCTGAGCGGCGCCGGCGGGGGCGAGCAGCTCGACCTGACGAGCCTCGCAGCCGCCGGAGTGGTCGTGACGGGTCGCCTGCGAGGCTTCAGCGGCCGGCACGCGCTCTTCGCAGACGACCTTGGCACAACCGTCGAGGAGTCCGACCGGCGCATGCGCCGCCTCCTCGAGAAGATCGACCGTCACATCGACGCTTGCCGGAGCTCCGAGCCGGGGGCCGCCGAGCCGATCCCGCCGGTGAGGCTGCCGCCGGGGCAGCGGATGGTCGACCTGGGGGCCGAGGAGATCTCGACCGTGATCTGGGCCACGGGCTACCGCCGCTCGTACCCCTGGCTGGACGTCGACGTCCTCGGCGATGACGGCGAGATCGCGCAGACGCGGGGAGTCACCGCCGTGAGCGGCCTCTACACCCTCGGCTTCCGCTTCCAGCACCGCCGCAAGTCGCACTTCATCGGCGGAGTCAGCGACGACGCCAGGTTCCTGGCGACCCAGATCCTCGGGCGATCAAGCGACGTGCGGGCGGCGTAAAGGGATTCCCGATGCGAGCCGCCGCCTCACGGCGCGGCTTCGCACGCCGCCGGCTTGGACGAGCTCAGGCCGAGGGAGATCCCCGATGCGACCTCCTCCGGGCCCCGCCTACCTTCGAGGCCAGCTCTCAAAGGAGGACAGGCATGACCCGCACCGCACACAGCATCGGCCTCGCCGCCGTCGTCGTCGCCGCCTGGCGGCGGCCGTCGGGGCCGGCACGACCGCCGCGTACGCCCAGAGCGGCACCGGCGCCGTGACCTCGTCGATCTCGCTCTCCTTCTCGGGCGGGACCAGGATCACCGTCGGCGACCAGGCGAGCCTGTTCGGCTTCCTGAGCTTCTCCGACGGCTCGCCGGCGAACGGCCTCACCGTCCACGTCACGCGCACGAATCCCGACCACACCCAAACCGTGATCGGCGACCAGACGACGAGCTCCGACCAGGGAGGCTTCAACTTCGTGGACTCCCCGCCCGCGCGCGGCAGTTACACCTACACCGCCACCTTCGACGGCGACGCTCAGCGAAGCGCCGCGTCCGGGACGTCAGACGTCCTGACCGTGGACGGCGTCGTAACCGGGCTCGGCCTCGAGACCTCGGCGACGAGGAGCGACTATCGCCATCCCGTCACCCTGACGGCGCACCTGGCGAAGCACGGCACGAACGCGGTCGTGTCGATCTACCGGCGAGCCGCCGGCGGCGCCCGGACGCTCGTTCGTTCCGCAGCCGTGGATGCCGACGGCAACGTCCAGGTCACGGTGCGGCCCCGCACGACGACGACGTTCGACGCGGTGTATGCGGGCGACGACGTGTTCCGGGCGGCCTCCAGCCCGCGGGTCGCGGTGGCCGTGCGCGTGCGGATCGCCGGCACCCTGTCGCGGTTCTACGCGGCAAGCGGCGCCTACCGCCTCTACCACTACAGCTCGAGCTGCGTCGCGCGCGGCACCGGCTGCCCGCGGTACACGGTGGCGGTGGCGCCCGGCCACGCCGGGGACAAGGTCAGGCTGACGCTCGCCTTCCACACCGCCTCCGGGTGGGTTGTCGCCGGGCACTCGTCGGTGAAGCTGAACGCGCGCAGCAGGGCGAGGATCCTCCTGCGGTACGCGAGCCGGGCGATCATCGGCCAGCGGTTCCGCCTGGAGGCGCACTTCACGGGCGACACCAAGAACGCCGGGAACACCACGGCCTGGTCGTACCTCAGGGTGACCGGCTAGGCCGGCGCGCGCGCCTCCACGCCCGCCGCGAGGCGAGCGTGGAGGCTGCCGGCGGCGCCGGTGGCCGCCCCACATCCAGTCAGCGAACGTGGGAGACTTGCGCGCATGTCGAGCTCCCGCGTGGACGAGCACGGCCGGGCATTCAAGGGCAGCCAGCGGCAGGTGCAGTCCTGGGTGAACGATGCTCCGTCAGAGCTCAACCAGGCGATCCTGGCGGGGTTGCCGGCGCTGGCGGCGCTCGAGCCCGAGATCACGTGGAAGTCGCCGCTCGAGGAGCAGAATTACCAGGAGTACAGCGACGCGGCATTCCTGGAGCAGATCGGCCTCGAGGGCCTCGCACCGCAGCTGGCCGAGTTCTGGCCGGCACGCGGACCTGTGTGGGATGGCCTGGCCGTCTATCCGACTCCGGGCGGCGAGGGCGGAGTGATCCTGGTGGAGGGCAAGAGCTACCCCGAGGAGCTGTACAGCGCGGGATGCCAGGCCGGACAGTCCGGCTCCGACGCGAGCCGTCAGTCGCGGGTCGAGATCGCCGCGGCGCTCCGCCAGACCCAGACCTGGCTCGAGATGGACGAGATACCCGACTGGATGGGCCGGCTGTATCAGAGCGCGAACCGCCTGGCACACGTGTACTGGATCCGCACCGTCGCAGGACGGGATGCGTGGCTCGTGCACCTGCTGTTCGAGAACGACCCGCACCACGAGACCACGCGCGAGCGATGGGAGCAGGAGCTGGGCACGATCGACGCGCAACTCGGACTGGCTGCACCCCTGGCCTGGCATGGCAACGTGATCCTCCAGGCCAAGCCGTAATGCCGCCGCAGGCGCTCAAGACCCGCGCCCGAACGGCCCCGCCCCCTCGGCCCTCCTTTCTCCTCGGGCCTGTGTGCCCGATGCTACAAGACCCGACCCTCCGTGCACCGAAGCGCTTGTGACAAGCGCTGTAGGATCGCGACCGTGCCGTTTACGTTGAGGAACCTCAAACAGGATCTGGAAGACGTCGGGTCCAATTTCGACGGTGCGCGCGACCTGGAATTCCGCCTGGCTACCGATGCGCTCGAGCTTGAGCAGTCCGGGCTGTGCTACCAGCGCATCCCACCCGGCTACCGCTTTCCGTACGGTCACACACACAAGACGCAAGAGGAGGTGTACGTGGCCGTACGGGGGAGTGGACGCATGAAGCTCGACGATGAGATCGTCGAGCTCAAGGAGTGGGACGCGGTACGCGTTCCGCCCGGCACGTGGCGAGGCTACGAAGCCGGCCCCGAAGGCCTCGAGATTCTCGTGATCGGAGCGCCCAACCTCGGCGAGAATCGGCGCGCTGACGTCGAGGGCCGGCGCGACTGGTGGACTGGCTAGCGCCCGTCCGGGTCTCCTGCAGCTTCCTCAGCCGCACGCTCAGATCCGCGTGATGGCGGCGCGCCAGGCCTGGACGCCGGGAGGGTCGAGGGTGACGTCGAAGGTCGCGGCCTCGATCGATTCGACCCGCCAGCCGCGTACGAAGCTCGAGCGGATCTCCTCCTGCGAGACCCGGCGCGGGCCCCAGTCGCCCGGCTGGCGGTCGCTGAAGCACATCATGTGGTAGCGCGCCCCGGGGTCGGTCACGGCCGCCAGGCTCTCGACGAGCCGGGCCCGGTCATCATCCCCGAAGACGTGGAAGAGCCCGCTGTCGAGCACGGTGTCGAACCGCTCGTCGAGCAAGCCGAGGTCGAGCGCATTCCAGACGAGGAACCGAGCAGACAGGCCGCGTTCGCGCGCCTTGGCCTGGGCGATCGCGATCGCCGATGGCGCCGCATCGATTCCGGTCGCGTCGAGCCCGCGGGCCGCCGCCATCAGCGCGTGCTCGCCCGTTCCGCAGCCCACGTCCAGCACCCGGCCCTGCAGGGCGCCGGCGTCCGCCAGCTCCAGGAAGGCCGGCTGGGGACGCCCGATATCCCACGGCGGCGTCCCGGCATACATCGCATCGAACCCCCCGGGACTCCTCGCCGTCCGCGCGGCAGCTGCCTGCTCACCATCCACGCCTCGGATCATGGACCACGCCGCAGCCCGCTGACGACTTCTCGTTCCCTGCTAGGCCAGCTCGACACCGAGCAAGATCGCCGCTTTCAGCTTCAGCAGAGCGCGTCGGGCCGGTTGAGGTTGCTCCGCGCGTTCTTCGTGGCCGCGGCCAGGGCGCCGTTGCGGGCGTTCAGCGCTCGCCGCGCTGGAGCACGCCTCAAGCGCCGTTCGGGCACTTCCGGACGCGAACTGGAGAACCGTTGAGAGAACTGCCCCCATAGGGCTGTTCCCAAGGTCTCTGGCGGGGCTTGGTTGGGGGGTTTGCGGTTGCCTGCTTGGCCTCTTACGTGACCCCTGCCTGGGGGTTTACGTGACCCCCTTGAGAATGGCTCAACCAGGCCGAACTCGGAACAGCCTATAGGCGGATCGGGGCGGAATCGCCCAGATCGGCGGAACTCGTGCATCGCGGCGAGGCCTTGCGCGTGATACGGCTGCCGCCCGCCTCGGGGGTCGCGAATGGGCGGATGGATGCGGAGCATCTGGTCGCGGGCGCCGCTAAGACCGGAGGCTGGGATGACTCGCATCTAGCCGCGTGACTGCCGCGTGGGCCTCCTTGCGCTCGTAGAGCTCTCGAGCGGCACCGCGGCTTGCATCGGCGTCGGCGTGTCGGCCAAGGATGTCGAGGACGCATGCGCGGTCGGTGAGTGCATCGGCCCGGATGACGAGGTGGTCGGTGCGCTCCGTGAGCCTCACCGCGGCGCGTGAGAGCTTCTCAGCTGCTTCGTCCTCGCCGCGGCGGGCGAGCACTACGGCCCGGGCGGATCGCCAGAGGGCTTGCGAATGGATGTCGTCGGGCGAGGCCGCGCGCTGGCACGTCTCGGCGAACCGCAGGGCCTCGGCGTCTCGGCCCATTGCGAGCTGAACGCGGGCAAGGACGCCCGCCGCCGTTGAGAGGACTGATGTCTCACCCAATGCGGCGAGCGTCTCGAGGCCGCGGCGCATGGGCGCGTCGGCCGCGGCGGGTGTCCCGGCAAGCAGCTCGAGGAAGCCGGTGAGGATCGCGGCGTGCCCCTCGGCTGCCACGAGGTTCCCGAGTTCGCGCCAGGCCCGGCTGCCGGCCGCGAGCGAAGCGCGTCCCTCCTCGGCGCGGCCGAGCATCGCAAGCAGTGGCCCTGCCTGGGTCGCCGCCATAGCCTCGACGTTGGGGGCGCCGCGCGCCTCGATGCGAAGCTCGTCGATCTCCTCGAGTGCGCGCGATGCGGGCGTCGGTCCGAGATGGAGCGCGTACGCACGCTCCGCGAGGGCGTCGGTCTCGAGAGCCCGAGCTCCGGCCCGGCGTGCATGGCCTATCACGTGCGCGAGGGCACGCTCCATTTCCCGCCGCGTCCGCGAGAAGCCCGTGCGTCTCGGACATCAGCTGCCAGGCGCGGGCGAGTCCTAGCTCGTCGGCAGGGTGTGCGAGCTCCACGATCGCATGCCGCGCCGTCCCTTGGGCCGCGGCGACGTTCGCGGACGGTTCGGACTGGACCCTGACGAAGGCGGCGCCCAGCAGGGCGTGCTGCTCCAGCCGCCGCTCGCCGACGCGGCGTGCGAGCCCGAGGGCGTCGTCGAAGACCTCGCCAGCGCGAGCCAGCGCCCCAGAGCCGAGGAGGGCGAACCCGAGGTCGACGAGTAGCGGCAGTCGCTCTGCCGTCGCGGTGTCCGAAATGACGATCGCGTCGGAGAGCAGCCTCGTCGCCGCCCCCACGTCTCCGCGATCCATGGCCCGGCGGCCCGCCGTCATCAGATGCGCTCGTGCCCGCTGGGCGAGGTCAGGGCGTCGCTCGCCTTCGACGCCGACCTCCTCGAGATATCGGAGGGCGCGCATGAGGTGGGATGCAGCGATCTCATCACCTGCGCCCGCGTGGCCTCTGAGGCGTTCCAGCCAACCCGCGAACTGCTCGTGGCGCTCCGCTCGGACAAGCTTGGGCAGGCCGTCGTAGGCGACGTCGCGAACCATCAGGTGGTGGAAACGGAAGGCTTCCTCGCCGAGAAAGCTCGAACGAGTCGGGCGGACGAGGTTCTTGCGGAGCAGGCCACTGAGCGCCGTTCCGAGCGTGTCACCGTCATCGTCCAGCGAGGAGAGCTCGGCCACGGCGCTGTGATGGAAGATCTCGCCTTCGACTGCGGCACACTCGAGGGCGATCCGCTCGTGACGGTCGAGCCGGTCAAGCCGAGCGGCGAGCACCGCCTGCACGGTTGCCGGCACGGCGATGTCATCTACGTGGCGTACCTCCGTGTAGAACCCGTCGCAGAGCTCGAGCATCCCATCATCAGCGAGCATCGCGACGAGCTCCTCGGCAAACAAGGGATTCCCTTCCGCTGCCTCCGCGACTCGCGCACACGTCGCACGGCTCACTTCCGGGCCGACGAGCTGACCGACCAGGCTCTCGCACTCCGGTGCGGCGAGCCGCTCGAGCAGAAGCGTCGTTGCGTTGAGCTTCCCTCCGGCCCATGCCGGCCGCTCCTCGAGTAGCTCTGGACGGGCCAGGCAGAGGAGGACAATCGGCGCGGCGCGCGACCAGTCGGCGATGTAGTCGACGAGGTCGAGGAACACTGACTCCGCCCACTGGAGATCGTCGAGAAGGAGCACAACCGGTCGCCGGCGAGCCAGCGTCTCGAGCAGTCGCCGGGCAGCCCAGGCAACCTCTTCCCGCGTGGCGACCTCGCCAGACTCGTTTGACCCCGCAAGCCCCGCGAGGTGCTCGGCGATCAGGCCAGCGTCAGGCTCTGCATGGGTCACCGCCTCGATACGAGCGCGGACATCCTCCCCAGCGCCGGCTGCCACAGGAAGGTCGGCCAAGGCCTCGCTCAGCGGGTAGTACGTGATCCCGTCGCCGTACGGCAGGCAGCGACCCCGCAGGATAACGGCGTTGCCGGCCCGCTTGGTCAAGGATTCATTGGCGAGACGCGACTTGCCGACGCCCGCAGCGCCAAGCAGGGTCACGAGGTGGCACGCTCGACCGTCCACCGCCTGCTCGAAGGCGTCGCCAACCTGGCGCTGCTCCCGTGCCCGACCCACGAGGGAAGCGTCCAGACGCCGCCGATGACCGGGCGCGTCGTGGGTCACACCGAGCAGCCGGTACGCCCGGACAGGATTCGAGATCCCCTTCAGCGCCAGGCGAGGCAGCGTTTCAACGGTCACCGCGTCACGCACAAGCCGTTGCGTTGCATCGCTGATCATCACCTCGCCCGGAGAGGCAGCCGTCTGCAGGCGAGCGGCGAGATTGAAGACGGCGCCACTGCCCAGCGTTTGCCCCGAGCCGGTGATCGCCTCGCCCGTTGCCACTCCAATCCGCACTCGCATGCCGCCCGTATCCGCGAGCGCCTGCTGGAGATCGTGGGCCGCTCGCACCGCTCGCAGCGCATCGTCGTCATGCACGCGTGGAACGCCGAAGACTCCCAAGACGGCGTCCCCGATGAACTTGTCGACAGTGCCGCCGTGGCGCTCAATCAGCCGCCGAGCGACGTCGAAGTACCGCCCCATAACCGCCCGCAGCGCCTCGGCATCGAGCCGGTCACCCAATCCCGTTGAGTCGACGACGTCGCAGAACAGGATCGTCACGGTCTTTCGAGTGCCGGCCGGAACCGCTGCCGCCAGGACGGCCTGACCGCAAGCGTTGCAAAACCGCGCATCAGGAGGATTCTCATGCCCGCAGGCGGTGCATATCGTCACAAGCGAAGTGTACGACGCTCGCCATCGCCCCCTCGCGACGCGTGTTCTGGAGCCGGCGAACGACGAGGAGGTGGCCTCGACGGAGCTGGCTGCGTCGCCCAGATCGAGCCCTCCCGCGGGCACGGGGGAGACGGACGCGTTCGCTCGCCAGGCCGCCGAGCTCGGAAGCGCCGACGACTACGCGACCGAGACTGAATGGCGGCTCGTCGCCGCGAAGATCGCCGCGGCGACCGGGACGCCAACCGCGAGCAGCTCGCCAACGAGGCGGTGGCGCGCGGATTTGCCACGGAGTCCTTCGTCCAGACCGCGCGCGCGTTCGAGGACACGGCTCACGTCCGAAGACCTCCTCGGCCGGAGGGCCGATGCCGAGATATTCCGGGAACGGGCCGTACGCATGCACGAGCGCAAGGAGAGCCTGCTTGCCCTGGCGAGGTTACGCGACGAGCGGGATGCCCACTGGCGCCGGAACCTGACCTACCAGCGGCGTCCGGCCCCGGGCGCGCCCACATCGCCGTGCACCGTGATGCGGCCGCGCCCAAGCTCGACGATCCCGCGGGCAGCGTCCTCGTGCAGAACCCGATTGACGGTCGCGCGAGACGTACCCGCGAGCTCGGCGATCTGTTCCTGGGTCAATGGTATGACCGTCTTCGAGCGGCCGCCGTCCGCGTAGATCTCGGCGAGCTCCGCGACCCGTAGCCGGATACGGGTGTCGGCGTCGAGATAGAGCGCCTCCACCAGCCGCTCGTTCATCACCCGTACGCGAGCGGCGAGAAGTTGCATCAGGATCTCGTTGACCGCGGGGTGCTGAGCTCGCAATCGGTGGAAGTCAGATCGGTACACCGACCACGTCTCCGCCGCCTCGAGCGCGCTCACCGTCGCCGACCGGATCGGGTGCTCCTCGACGAGCGCCATCTCGCCGAACGAATCCCCGGCACCGAGGACCGCGAGGGAGGTCGTGTTCCCGCGAGGCGCGGCCACGCTCACCACGAACCGGCCCGACTGGATCAGATGCAGTGAATCGCCCGGATCGCCCTGGTGGAACACGACCTCGCCGCGTGCGAATCGACGGCGACGCGCCACCGATTTGAGCTGCCTCTCCTCCTCGTCTGCGACGCCGGCAAGCAGCCGCCAGGGCATACGCAAACCCTACCGCCGAATGTGACGGCCGCGACGTTGTGCGTGTCAGCGCCGAGATGGTCGCCGCTTCTGCCCTCCGCTCTGATGTCCGTACCCATCAAGAGCCGACGTGCAGAGGCCTCGTTTCGGGGCTGCCGCGGCAGAAATCGGAGGAGGACATGAGGCGACTCGCCACAATTCTCATCGCACTCTCGGCGTCACCCCTGCTGATCGCCGGAACCAAGATCCAGCCGCCATCGGACCCACCGCCACCGCGTGGGGCCGACATGCCGATCGGGATGTGTCACCAGTACTGCGCGATCGCGACGAACGCCCAACGCGCAGCCGCGGCCAGCGCCCAGCGGCTCGACGCGAAGGAAACGCGTCTGCCACAGGCCATCTGCCACCAGCAGTGTGCGCCCGCGAATCAAGGACGTTGAGGCCAAGCTCGCTTCCATCGCCTAGACCAAAGCGACACATGCGGTTGCCAGGTTCTCGGGGTAGAAGCCGGCGGCGTCGATCTCGAGCGGGTGGCGACGAGCATCGCACGCGCTCGGCGGTCAACCAGGCTGTCCCTGGGCGACCTGGCCGGCCAGGATGTCCAGAGGCTGCTCGCGGCTGACCCGTCAGCCTTTCGCGGGCGACGCCGGGTCGTCCGCCTCGACGATCCGGTTCTTCCCCGCCCGCTTCGCCTCGTACATCGCCCGCTCGGCGCGTTGGCCCTGTTTTGAGAACACCGGCGATAGGGCTGTTCCCAAGTTCTCGCCAGCCTGCTGGTTGAGCGGTTCGCGCGTGCCTGCTTGGGCTCTTACGTGACCCCTGCTTGGAGGTTTACGTGACCCCCTCGAGAATGGCTCAACCAGGCGGTTCATGCAACGGCCGAACGGACACTTGCGCTGGAAACCGGCTGTTTGCGCGAACCCATTGCATGGCGTCGGGCACTACCGTGTGGGCGATGCATCCGCGGTCTTTTCGGGGCATGAAGAGAACGTCTGCTTTTCAGCCGCCGATGGCAGGGGTCGTAATCGTCCTGACGGCCCGAGTCAGGGCCGGGCCCCGGATGACCCGGTACACGAGGACCGTAGCGGGGGAGATGTCCCCTCGTGGCGTGAAGTCGAAGCTGCCGAGTATGCCGTCTTTGACGTGCACTCGAAACAGTTGGTGGACGACCGATGCGCGGGTGCCGTCGGATCGCGCGATCGCTGTCAGGAGCACGTCTGTCGCCTGGGCTGCAGATGGTGCCCAGGCGTCGCTTGCCCGACTGGACGGGTGGCGCCGAACGTGGCAGCGAACGCGCGGCCGGCGGGTGGCAGCTGTCGGGCTGGGTCGGTGACGTCCTCCCCCAGTACGTACATCCCGCGCTCTGCCCGGTGATCCTGCGACGTCGCTGCCGACATCGGGAACAACGCTGTCGGCGCCGATCAGCGTCGCCGACCGGCCGAGTCCCGCCGCGAAGAGCGCGGATCAATCCCGCGTTCGGACCGCGCTCGACCGCCAGGAACACGCCGTCCACCCCCGGGCTTTTAGGCCTCGTGCCAGACGGCGGAAGCTCCCGAGTGGGCGAGTCCGGTCCGATCACGTGGATGCCAAGCCGTCGCGCGGCGCGTGCGAAGGGCTGGGCTATGTCGGCTCCCGTAACCCATCCTTGGGGTCATCGAGGTAGACGTATGCCCGATGCACTCCGAGTCGGCTTGCCAGGTCGGCGCCGGCGACCCCCTCCTTGTCGTAGCGTGAGCGACAGTGCGCGCAAAGTTCCGAGTCCCGGTTGGGTAGAGCGTGGCCCCTGTGATCGGCCGCGTGAGCCGAGTGTCGTTCGGAGTCGGCGCGACCATGGCCAGGCCTGCGCGACTCAGCACCGGAATCTCAGTCGCCAGGCGCACACGGAATAGTGTCGGCCCGATCACCCCGATCACCGTCGGGGTGGCAGCGTAGGCCTTGGCGTTGGCGGTGCACCCGTTGGTGCCGGAGTCGTCGCAGACCTGCAATCCGAGCGAGTAGCGCCCCGCGGAGAAGTGGTGCGCCCGCAGTTCGTATTCGACCGCCTTGGCCATGCGCTGTGTGTAGGTGAAATCCATCCCGGGGTCGAGCGCGAGGTCGACGACGATCAGATGCTGCGGCCGCCCAGCCGCTCCGAAGATCACGCGGCCGCAGGAGTCGGCGGCGACGGCGAAGCCTGCGGGGATCGCGCTTCCCGCCGCCCCGGCGCCTGGCTGCCGCCCACGGCGCTGACGAACACGCCGGCCGCCGAGACGGTGACGGCGTCGGGCGTGTTCCCGATCCGGAACCGGCGCAGGTGCTCGTCGGTCGGAATCGATCCGGGTCAGCGTGCCGTCGTCCGCGCTGGTCACCCACGCGGCGTCGTCGCCGAACGCGATGTCCGATGCGTCCGGGCCGGTGATGATGTCGTGGCGGTTGTACGGCGGCTGCGGCTCAACGCGCCACACCCGGCCGTACCCAGGGATCGGTTACCCAGAGCGACCCGGCGCCGGCCGTCGTCGTTCCGAAGCTGATGACCGAGAGCTCGGCGATTCGCTGTGACCGCGCCGCTGTGCGGGTCGATCCGCACGACCCACCGGCCATCGGTCATCGCCCAGATCGCACCGTTGAGTGCCGCCATACCCGTCAAGGATACGTCGCCGAACCGGGGATCGACGATCCGCACAATCCTCGTCCGCCCGCTGGCTGGATCCACCCCGATCAGCTTGCCCGGCTCGGCCGCGACCCAGACCTGTCCAGCGGTGACGAGGATCGGCGTGCGCCCTCCGGTCGATCGTGTCCGCGCCGCGAGCAGTATCGGCGGCGCCTGCTGCCTGGAGCGTGGTCGGGTCGAGGCGAAGCAGGCGGATCGCATATGCATCGCTGTTGCCCAGCGGCGTGGCGGAGGACACCCACAGCGACCCCGCTCCGAGAGCGAGACCCGTGGGGGTGGGAGCGCCTGTACGTCGTACATCGCCGGTCGTCAGGTCGACCCGCGCGACGATGCTCTGATCGGTATTGGCAGTCCACATCGCATGTTCCCCGGCGACCACCTGAGACGGCGTTGCGCCGAGTGGGAACTGGCCGACGATCCGGCCACTTGTGGGGTCGATCAGCCCGACGGAATCGCCGGCCAGTCGGGCGATCCCGGCCTGGGTGCCGCCGCTGGTGAGCTCGACCGCCGCCGCTGCGACTGCGGCCGCGAGCAGCAGCGCCGCTCCCGCCACGAGCAGCCACCGTCGCCGCCGACCGTCGCCGGCCGCGGCGAGTCGCGCGCGGCGCGGTGGCGCCAGCGTGGGGTCGTGCGCCAGTACGCGGCGCTCGAGGTCGCGCAGCTCGGCTCCGGGTTCGATCCCCAACTCCTCGGAGAGCGCCCGCCGGGCGTCGGCGTATGCGTTGACAGCTTCGGCCTGGCGGCCCGACCGGTACAGCGCCAGCATCAACTGACCACGCAGCCGCTCGCGGGTGGGGTGTTGCCCGACGAGGCCCTGGAGCTCGGGGATCAGCTCGGCGTGGCGGCCGCAGTCCAGATCGGCGTCGATACGCTCCTCGACGGCGGCGATTCGCAGCTCGTCCAGGCGGGCGATCTCCTCGCGCGCGGCCTCCTCGTAGGCGAGGTCCGCGAGCGCAGGCCCGCGCCACAGCGCCAGCGCCTCCTCCAGACGTAACGCCGCCGTCTCGGAATCGCCGACCGCCCGTAGCTCCCGTCCCTCCTCGACGAGCGCCTGGAACCGGTCGGCGTCCACCTGCTCCAGACTCCACCCGCAAGAGGTAGCCATGCCCATGCGTCTCCAGCTGTTGCTCGGCAGCACCGCCCAGCGCCGCCATCGCCTTGCGCAGCTGGGAGACGTACACCTGCACAGTCTTGGTGGCGGTCGGCGGCGCACTCTCGCCCCACAACGCCTCGATCAAACGATCAACCGACACCGCCCGATTGCGGTTGAGGAGCAGCGTGCACAGGAGCACGCGCGGACCGCGGCCGCGGAGCTGCGCCACGTCTCCCGCGCGCTCCACCTCGATCGGGCCAAGGATCCGGTACTCCACCGCGATGCCAGGCGCAGCCTCCATCACACCGGCAGGCTCGCTCCCGGATTCGTGTGGCTCGCCCAAGCCCGATTCGAGATTCCGTCCAGGCTCATCGCCACGGTCGGTGTTCGTGTCGGACGACACGATTGGCACAGTCTACGCCTACCGATGGAGCTTGGTAAACGGGTGGCGTTTACCGGTATCCGACTGGTTCCTAACCCTCGTTTCGGAGTGTCTCGAACAGTCGCAGACAGCGACCACACCGCGAAGGAGGAACCCCCGATGATCCGCACCACCCACGTCGCGCGCCTCGTCTTGATCGGCGTGGTCGCCGCTGCGCTGGCCGCCTCGGGCGCCCAGGCAGCTACGAAGGTGCACCCGGACGACCGCGCATACCGCGCAAACGCAGTCGGCACTGCCACATCCGCCCGCGTCACCCCCGACAACCGCGCAGATCGCTCCGGGCCGGCCGGCATCCGCCTCGCCCCGACGCCCGTTACCCCCGACAACCGCGCTGACCGGCCCAGCCCACCGGTTACGCCTGTCCTGATCGTCCCCGCCACTGCAAGCGGGTTCTCCTGGACCGACGCCGGCATCGGCGCCGCGGCCATGCTCGGCCTCGGCCTGGCGGTGGTCGGCATCGCCGTCGCCTTCCGGCGGCCTAACCCGGACACGTCTCGAGCGTAGGGCTGTGCGAACACCGGCCGTTGCGCCACAGGTCTCGATCGATGACCAGTCACGATCAAACCGAGAGGAGCCAGTCATGACGACAGCAGGGATCACTCGGCGCGGAATGCTGCGCAAAGGTGCGGTCGGTGTCGCAGTCGCGGCCGTGCCGCTGACAGTCCCGGGACTCGCCCACGCCGCCGATCGGGACAGCGAGGAAACCGCCGACATCTACCAACTGCAAGCCGCGTTTCACCGCGCCAAGAGCCACCAGGACATCGATCTGATGGTATCGCTCTGGGCGGAGAACTCGACCTTCAAGATCGACACCACCACCTACACCGGCCGAGAGGCGGTCAGGGCGTTCTTCCTGGCATCCGGCTCATGGCAGCACCAACGCATCTCGCTCGTCCCGTCATTCAAGGACATCATCAAGATCCACGACAACACGGCGTTCCTGTACTTCGAGTGCCACGATGTCGCGCTCACAGACGAGTCCCCCACGGTGCCCGCCGGGACAATCGTGACGCACCTGTTCAACGCCGGAACCGTTCGGCGCACGGGACGCCGCTGGCTGTTCCAGCACATGGTCTTCGGTACCGCACCACTCAGCGTAGACACGATCTACCACCCATAGCGCGAAGGTGGCTTCCGCACGAACCATCAGCGGGGCGGACATGTCTCAGACCGCGCTGCCGCCGCCCACCCTGGCGGCGGCAGCGTGCCCGGACTGGTCGTCGCCGGCGCAACTTCTGCGCCCACCAGACCCCATTCCTCCGCGTGATCATCCGGCGATCCTTCGCCAGGCGCCTCGCGCGCCGTTCAGGCCGTTCCCGGGCCCGAAGCTGAGACCAGCACGGAGAACGATCTGGATAGGGCTGTTCCCAGGTTCGCTTTCTGGGTCGCTGGCGCCCCGCGGCTCGGCCCCGCCTCTCCAAGCGCGCCGGGCGCCGGGCCGCAGCTGTATCCACTGCTAGCACCGCGGGCGCCACCGCGGGTCAGAAAGGCGTCAGCGCCCCTACGATGCACGGCCCGTGTCCGACGACCGCGTCTCGAGCCGGTGCTCGCTCTGCGGCAAGCTCCACCGGCCGCCATGACCAACTTGCCTTTGACGACTGCCAAGGCAGGGCCGTGGCTCGTGCCGAAATCCCGTCGAGCCGCGGGCTGTTGTCCAGCCAACCGCGAAGTTCCTGAACCTCGGCATCCTGCGCCTTCACATTGGCTCGGTGCGGGCGGGGGAGGCGAGCGATATCTGGGCTAGCTGTCGCTGCCTTCGAGCGCTTCTTTGGCCCGCTCCTCGTCCTCGAGGGCGACGACGAGGGTGTACCCGCTTCCTAGAGTGTTGCCGAAGACTGCGGAACTGCTTGGGAGCGGATCGACAACCGCGCACTTGATCCCGTTTGCGCGGAGCAGACCGGCGGCCTCGTCAGCGCCCTGCAGCGACTCGAGCGTTGCGACGGGGATGGTGTCGTCAGCCACGCAGGAAGCGTACACCTGCGCCGCCCCAGAGTGGGCACAGCCTGGCGGCTGTCGCCGTTGGTGTCCCTGGCCGCCGCTGGCGTCGCTAGGTGGCGTCCCTGCTCTCCCGCCAGTCTCGCGATCAGCGGGCCGGCCTCGCCAGCAGCGGCGATCACCCGTTTGAGCTCCTCACCGGTCCTGGTGTTGGTAACGACAGCGAGAGCGCTACTCATCTACGCAGACCCAAGATGGAGTGAGACGCGTGGTTGTGGGCTGGGCCGCGTGGCGTGGGCTGAGAGTAGAACAGCCTGGCGAGTTGCACATGCGGACGACGGGTGTCATGCGTCGGCGGGGGTCATACGGCTGAATCGTAGTGTCGGCGGCGCACGGTTCACCGGGAACGTTGAATCGCGAGACAGAGCTCGTGGCTCTGCCGCGACCCGGGCGGCGAGTAGGCGAGGACGCTGGCGACGTTCGAGTTGGGAGAGAGATCGCTTCTTCCGGAAGATGGACGAGGATCTGGCCGTCTTGATCGTCAAAAGCTCAGTCGAACACGATAGGCCGGGACATGACGGATGGCTGCTATGTCCGTAAGGGCGAATCTTGCCGTTTGGACGAGAGCCCGTGTCCACGGTTGTGAGGAATCGATGGATACTGAACTGGACATGCATCATCCGTTGATCAGCGTCAAGCACGTCGCCAAGGTCGGACATCGCCGCTGCGGGCGCTGCGTCGAGCGCCCGGCCGGATATGAGGTCTCGATCGGGCTCTACGTCAGGCTGATCTGCGAACCCTGTCTGATCGAAGTGCTTCTCGACGCCTTCCCGGTCATCGCCGAGGAGAAAGAAGCGGCGTGACGGCCGGCAGAGGGATGCAGGGCTAGCGCCTGGAGCACGTTATCTACTCATTTGAGGTCACCCCGGCGCGGCATCTAGTCACTTCATCGTCGGAGCCGCAAGACTTGAGATGGTCGCCGACGGGGCGTTCCCGCCAACTGGCGATGCCAGCCTCGCGGCCAACACACGCGAGGCGCACACACGCGCCGCGCGGCTCGCCCCGTGCCGTCGCGCCGCTGAGCCGTTGTTAGCTGGCCGGTCGTCTGAGCGTGACCAAACAGGTGGCGGGGAAGTGCGCCCTCGTCAAACTCGGACACCTGGAGGATCTCGAAGCCGTCGGCGAGGCGTTCGATCATCGCCCGGTCGAAGAAGTGCACGATGCACCCGCCGAGCTCATCCAGCGCCTCGCCGTGGTGGGTGCCGTTCCCACAATCGGGGTCTTGGACGGTCCGCGCGGTGTGTCGTGCGGTGGCACAGGTGGGACGTACTTGCCAGGCGGGTGTGTGTGTGTGTGTTGCTTGTCGCAGTAGACGCACACCCAGTGTTTCTCCCCCCAACTATCCTCCCGGCTCTCCCATTTGTGCTTGCCCAAGTGGCAGCGCAGATGGCCTTGGTCGCCGCTGCCGGCGCGTGAGCGGGGGCGCCTTGGAACGGCCCAGGCGGGCCCTTGGGCGTAATCGCTCGATGGCCAAGCGGCGGGCCACCATCCCGTTAGACCCCTCGGCGGACCGAATCGAGCGACGAGACCCGGTAACGCACGGCTCACGCACATGACGCTCGAGCGCGCGCACACTGAGGCGCGCTCCCGCGCCAACGCCAAGCCGCGCCACTTCGAGACACGCTCAAAGCGGATCAGCCTCAAACTCCCCGTCATGCGCCTCAACATCTACGCCACCATCGCCTGGATCAAGGCAGGCATCATCAACGGATGGTTCGGCACGCCCACGCTCAACCCCGAGCTCGAGCGGCCAAACGCCGACAAGCGCCGGCTCGATCGCCAGACGCACTACCAGCTGATCCAGCGGCGCACCATCGACCGGCGCCTGCGGCTCGGCTACGTCGGCGGCGGACGCGTCCCTCACCGCTCGCGCGGCGCGCCCGGCCGCCGCGCGTGCCCGCCACCTCCTAGAACGCACAGACGCCGCCCACCAGACGGCGTCAGCGTGTTCAGACACCGCCTAGCCGGCCGACGATCTGCGCCCGCCAGGGCGCTTTTCTCCATCGCGAGCGCTGCGAGCGCTGCTCGGACGCCTCAAGGCGATTCGGGGCGTTCGAACTCGATTTCCGGCCGAACTTGGCCCCTGTTTCGAGAACACCCGCCATAGCGGAGGAGGGACTCGAACCCCCGACACGCGGATTATGATTCCGCTGCTCTAACCAGCTGAGCTACTCCGCCGCGACGGCCAGTCTAGCCCAGCCCCGTCTAGCCAAGCCAGGTTTCGAGCACCCTCACGCACGCGTCGATGCCGTCGAGATGCGCGATCTCGAATCCGTGCGTGTTCTCGGTCGCGAACGCGAGGCAGGCGGCGCGCGGGACGAGCCCTGACGAGAGCACCTTCGACGCGTCCGAGCCGAACCCGGCCAGCGACGCGTGCCGCATCCGCACGCCCGCCGCCGCGGCGGCGTCGTCGAGCTCGGCGCCCAGCGCATCGTCGAGCGGGCCGCTGGCGTCGGCCACGACGAGCACCGGATCGGGGCCGGCATCGACGCCGTACTCGTCGGCCACGGGCGTCACCTCGAACGCCACCACCGCCTCGGCTTCGGTGTGGCGGGCGTACCACAGCGCCCCGTGGCAGCCGATCTCCTCGCGGGCGGTGAAGACGAGCTCGGTCGAGTGACGCGGCGACCGCAGCCGGGCGGCGAGGTCGAGCAGGCCGGCGACGGCGCCCTTGTCGTCGATCGCGTACGCGGCCACGTACTCTCCGCCGGCGCCGAGGCGCACCGGCGCCTTGCGCGCGAGGGTCGGGACGAGCCGCGTCCCGGGGCGGATGCCCGCGGCCTCGAGGGCCGCGGCGTCGAGCTTCGTCTCAACCCAGGCGTCCTGCCAGCGCACGCCCGCCGACTCCTGCTGCTCGCGGTGCGCCGACTCCTTGGAGACGTGGCGCGAGCCGAACGACAGGACGCCCGTGACGGTTGCGTGGCGGCCGAGCACGTCGACCGGCCCCTCGCCCCACACCCACGGGAACGAGCCGCCGAGCTTCCCGACGCGCAGCCTGCCGCGGGCCTCGACGCGCTTCACCATCGCCCCGATCTCATCCTTGTGGGCGAGAACGGCGCGCAGCGGGCCCGGCTCGCGCCCCTCGATCCGAAGCACGATGTTGCCGGCCGTGTCGGTCGCCGGTGTGCCGTACCCGGAGAGGCGCTCGATGAGGTACGCGTCGACCGGTTCCTCCACACCGCTCGGCGAGTGCCGGCCGCCGAGCTCGCCGATCGTCTGAGCCAGCTCGTCGCGGGTCACGCCGCCGCGCCCGCGGGATGCGCCTCTGCGCGGGCACCTTCCATGGCCGCAAGCGTACTACGATCGGCCTGCAATGCCGCGCGGCGCCGAAGACCTGGCACTGCTCGACGCGCTCCTCGAGCACGCCCGGCAGTCGCTTGGGGCAGACCACGTCACCTTCTGCTCGTGGGACGAGGCGGCCGGCACGCTGACGATCGAGCGCGCCAGCGGGGCCATCGAGCACCCCGAGGTGCAGGTGACCGGCGAGGCGATCTCGATCGGGGCGTACGGGCTCGACCTCGCGCCGTACACGCCGGGGCACAACGAGCCCGTGACCTACCGCGACGCGCCGGACGAGATCCCCGGCGTGCGCGAGTTCCTGCGCCGGATCGGCGCCCACTCCGAGCTCACGATCCCCGTCTTCGACCGGCCGGGGGGCAAGTGGGTGCTCGAGGCGTTCTTCCGCGACCCGTCGCTCATGCTCGGCGAGCGCGAGCTCGCGACGGCGTCCCGGCTCGCGCCCCTCGCCGCGGCCGCCATCTCGCGCGACGCCATCCTCGTGGACCTGCGCGAGACCGAGGCCCGCCTTCGCTCGGTGGTCGAGCAGATCCCTGCGATCACGTACGTCGATGACATCGACCGCCGGCCCGTCTACACGAGCCCGCAGATCCAGTCGCTCCTCGGCTACACGGTCGAGGAGTGGCAGGCGCCGGGGTTCTGGATCTCGCGCGTCCACGCCGACGACCGGGAGCGCGTTCAGGCGAGCTATCTCGACGTGAACCGCACGGGCCGGATCGACATCGAGTACCGGATGCTCGCCGGTGACGGGCGGGTGATGTGGTTCAACGAGCGCGCCCACCTGCTGACCGACGAGGCCCGCCGGCCGGCTGCCATCCATGGGGTCATCATCGACATCACCGCGCGCCGCCTCGCCGAGGAGGCCCTGCGCGAGAGCGAGACGCGCCGCGGTCGCGTCCTCGCCGAGATGCTGCGCGCCGAGGAGGCCGAACGCGCCCGGATCGCGACCGAGCTGCACGACGACACGATCCAGGTCATGACCGCGGCGCTGATCACGCTTGACCGGGTGCCGCCCGCGATCTCGGTCGGCGAAGGCGACCGGGCGATCGAGGTCGTGCAGGTGGTGCGGCGCACCCTCGTCACGGCGATCGAGCGAACCCGGCGCATGACGTTCGAGCTGCGCCCGCCGCTGCTCGAGGCCCACGGCCTCCAGGCCGCCGTGCGCGACCTGGCCGACGAGGCCGCGCGGGAGGGCGGCTTCCACGTCGAGTTGCACACGACCGTCGACCGGTATCCGTTCGCGATCGAGGACCTGGTCTACCGGACGGTGCAGGAGGCGCTCTCGAACGTGCGCAAGCACGCCCACGCCTCGAAGGTCGCGATCGCGCTTCACGAGCGCCAGGGCAACCTGACCGGTTGGGTGCGCGACGACGGCCGCGGGTTCGACCTCGAGCGTGCGCTCGACCGCCGCCGCATGCGGATGCACGTCGGGCTCGACGCGATGCGAGAGCGCGTGCACCTCGCGGGCGGTCGGCTCGACATCCGCTCCGAGAAGGCCAACGGCACCAGCGTCGAGTTCGCGATCCCGCTGCCCGCGCCAAGGTCGTCACCCATCTAGTGCTCAGGCGGCGCGACGACCAGCTCGAGCGTCTGTCGGGCGGGCCCTTCGACGTGCTCGTCATCGGCGCCGGCGCGATCGGGGCGGCGACCGCGTGGCACGCCGCCCTCGCGGGCGCGCGCGTGGCTGTGGTCGATCGCGGAGACGTCGCCGGTGCCACGTCGAGCGCCTCGTCGAAGCTGATGCACGGCGGCCTGCGCTATCTGGCGATGGGCGACGTCGGTCTGGTGAGGGAGGCGCACCACGAGCGGCGCGCGCACGCCCGCACGGTCGCCCCCCACCTCGTCCTGCCGCTGGAGTTCGTCGTGCCGGTCGGGCCGGACTCGCCGACCGCCCTCTGGCAGGTGCGCGCGGGGGTCTTCCTCTACGGCGCGCTCGCCCGCTTCGCGGACGGCCGCAACGGCCGCATCTCGCCGGCGTCCGCGCGTCGCCGCGTGCCGCCGCTCGTCACCGACGGGCTGCGGGGCACGGTGCTCTACCACGACCACCAGACCCACGACGCCCGGCTTGCGATCTCGGCGCTCCAGGCGGCCGCCCAAGCCGGCGCCGTCGTCGCGACCCACGCCGAGGTCATGGCGCTGCGCTTGACCGGCGGCGCGGTTGTCGGAGCTGAGGTGGAGGACAGGCTCCGGGGCGGATCGGTCAGCGTCGCGGCCCGAACGGTGGTGAACGCGGCCGGCCCCTGGGTCGATCGCGTCCGGCGGCTCGAGGACCCGGGCGCCGGGACGAGCGTCGTTCTGTCGAAGGGCGCGCACCTCGTCCTCGCCGGCGGCGACGGGTGGACGGCGGCGGTGACCACGCCGCTCCCGGGCGGCCGCGTCTCGTTCGCGATCCCGTGGGAGGGGATGCTCCTCCTCGGCACCACCGACGAGCCGTACGACGGCGATCCGGCCGGCGTCGCCGCCACCGACGCGGACGCTGCGCAGATCCTCGCCGAAGCCGGGCGTTCGCTGACCGCCGACGTCCTTGCGCCCGCACTCGTGCGGTCACGGTTCGCCGGCGTGCGCGTCCTCCCGGTGGGCGGATCGACCACCATCCGCGCGCGGCGCGAGACGGTGGTGAGCCGCGGGCGCGGCGGCATGGTCTCGGTGGCCGGCGGGAAGCTGACGACGTGGCGGCTCATCGGCGCGCGGGCGGCCCGGCTCGCGCTGGCACCGCTCGGCGGCCCGCGGGTGCCGGCCCGGCCCGTCGCGCTTCCCGGAGCCGCACCGCTGGCGGCGATCGAGCGGTCCCTCGCGGCGTCTCACCCGGGGCTGCCGGCCGACGTCCGCACCAATCTGGCCCGCCACTACGGGACGCGCTCGGCCGACGTGCTCGCACCGGCGGATCTCGACCCGGGGCTCCTCGAGCGCGTCCACGCGAGCGGCCCGGACATCTGGGCCCAGGTCGTGTACGGCCGCGACCACGAGTGGGCCGCGACCGTGGACGACGTGGTGCGCGGACGCACGACGGTGGCGCTTCGCGCGCTCGACGACGCGACGGTGCGCGGGAGGGTCGAGGAGATGCTGCGGCGGTGACGGGCCGGCGCCCACTGATCTGCGCGCACCGCGGGGCCAGCCGCCGGCACCCCGAGAACTCCATGGCGGCGTTCGCGGCCGCGATCGCGATGGGCGCGGACATGATCGAGACCGACGTCCGTCGCACACGCGCAGGCAGGATCGTTCTGGCGCACGACCCGCTCCACGGGGATCCGGGCGACGGGTTGCCGGGCCTGACCGACCTCGTGCGACTGGCCGCCGGCCGGATCCCGCTCGACGTCGAGCTGAAGGAGCCGGGGTACGTCGCCGACGTCCTCGCAGCGCTCGACCCGCGGCCGCCCGGGCTCGTCGTGACGTCGTTCCTGCCGGAGGTGGTCGCCGAGGCCAGGGCGCTCGACCCCACTCTCGAGACCGGGCTCATCTTCCACCCCGACGACCGTGAAGACCTTCCCGGCCGGGCCGCCGACTGCGGTGCTGCGACGGTGGTCGCCCACGTGAACGCCCTCGACGCCGAGCTCGCGGAGGCGATGCTCGCGAGCGGGCGCCCGCTCATGGTGTGGACCGTGAACAAGCGCCGGCAGCTCGCGTCGGTCATGGCGATCCCGGCGGTCACGCACGTCGTCACCGACGTCCCCGACGTCGCGCTGGCTATCCGGGGGGTGTAGATGATTGTTCGCCGGGGAGCTCGCCGCCGAGAGGCCGCTCGCCCGGCCGGTGGCGGCCGGCCGCCCCTCCGCGCACGTACTGGCGGGTCGCATCGATCCGCGGCTGGTAGTCCCACGGGAAGTGCGCTCCGACGGCCAGCGCCCGGCCCACGTCGTGGCGGCGGCGCTGGCTCTCGAGCACCCGCCGCTCGAGGTCGGCGAGGTCCCACCGCTCGTCGGACTCGTCCCGGAACGACGCGACGAGATCGGCGGCCGAGCGGTCGCCGGCCAGATCCCTGGCCTCGTGCGGATCGGCGTCGAGGTCGAAGAGCTGGTCGGGGTCGTCGCCGCAGCGCACGTACTTGTGCCGGCCCCGCCGGATCATCACCGCCGGAGCCGAGACGCCCTCCGCCAGGTACTCGGCGACCGCCTCGCCGCTGGCGTCGCCGCGGCCCGCCAGAAGCGGCGCGAGGCTCGCTCCCTCGAGCTCGGCGGCGTCGATCTCGGCCCCGGTGAGCTCCGCGAGCGTGGGGGCAAGGTCGAGCTGCGAGACGCACGCCGCCACCCGCCGCGGCGTAACTCCCGGCGCGCGCACGATCAGCGGCACGCGCGCGGACGGGTCGAGGAACGACATCTTGTACCAGAGCCCGTGCTCGCCCAGGAGCTCGCCGTGATCGGCGGTGAAGACGACGACCGTGTCGTCGGCGTGACCGCACGCCTCGAGCGCCGAGAGGACCTCGCCGATGCGCTCGTCGGCGTAGCTGACCGCCGCGAGGTAGGCCCGCCGGGCCCGGACGACCTCCGCCTCGGTGAGCGGCCGCTCGTCGAGCCCGCACATGTCCCGCAGGCGCAGGCTGTGAGGATCCGACGCCGGGCCTGTCGCGGCTCGGCCCACGTCCACGCCGTCGTACAGATCCCAGTGGCGCGACCGCACCTCCCAGGGATCGTGCGGGTTGGTGAACGAGACGGTGAGGAAGAACGGCCGGCCGTCGCCGCCCCGTGCCAGCTCCCGGAGCTTTCGCACGGCGTGGAACGAGACCTCGTCGTCGTAGTCGGTCTGCATCGCCGACTCCCGCACCCCCGCCTGGAGCAGGCTCTCCGTGTTGTGGTACCAGGGGAGGCGCTGCGCCCGGCGGGAGGCGCCAGTCCGGCGTCCAGTCGAAGCTCGCGGGATAGACGTCGGTCGTCAGGCGCTCCTCGTAGCCGTGCAGCTGGTCGGGCCCGACGAAGTGCATCTTCCCGGCGAGGGCCGTGGCGTATCCGGCCGACCGCAGCGCGTGCACCACGGTCGGCGTCGACGCCGGCCATTCGGCCGCGTTGTCGAAGACGCCGGTCGCGGACGGGAGCCGGCCGGTCAGCATCGCCGCGCGGGACGGGCCGCAGAGCGGCGATGCGCAGTACGCGCGCTCGAAGGTGACCCCCTCGCGCGCGAGGGCCGTCAGGTGCGGGGCGTGCGTCACGTCGTGGCCGTATGCCGGAAGCCAGCCGGCGGCCAGCTGGTCGACCATCACGAGCAGCACGTTGGGCCGCCGGCCCGCGGTGCCGGTCACGCCGTCGCGGTCTCGAGCGACGGGGTGTCGGCGAGCAGGCGCTGCGTGTACTCGTCGGCCGGGGCGTTGATGACCTGCTCGACCCAGCCCAGCTCGACGATCCGCCCGAGGCTCATCACCGCCACACGGCCGGCGATCGACCGCACCAGCGGGAGGTTGTGTGTGACGAAGAGCATCGCGAGGCCGAGGTCGCGCTGAAGCTCGGCGAGGAGCTCGACGATCGCAGCCTGCACGCTCACGTCGAGTGCCGACGTCACCTCGTCGCAGATCAGGACGGACGGCCCGGAGACCAGCGCCCGGGCGATGGCGACGCGCTGACGCTCTCCCCCGGAGAGCTGGTCGGGATACCGATCGGTGTAGGTGGCGCTGAGTGCGACCCGCTCGAGCATCTCGTCGACCTGCGCGTCCGGGTTCGTCGACGCCCCCGAAGAGGTCCAGCGGCTGTCGCACGATCTGCCCCACCGTCCGCCGCGGGTTGAGCGAGCCGTACGGGTTCTGGAAGATGTACTGGATGTCGCGGCGCGCCTCCCGCGGCCGGCCCCGCGAGCTCGCCGCAAGGGCGGTGCCGCGCAGGAGGATCTCGCCCGTCCGCTGCTGGTGAAGGCCCGCGATCGAGCGGGCGAGCGTGGTCTTCCCGGACCCGGACTCGCCCACGAGCGCCAGGCACTCACGCGGCGACACCTCGAGGTTGACGTCGTGGACGACCGTCAGATCGCCGTACGCGGCATGGACGCCGCGGAGAGCGAGCACCGGCTCGCCGGCGTCGGCCGTGGCGAGGTCGTCGGCGCGCGACGACGCCGGCGCGGCCCGGGCGCGCACCTCCTCCGCGCGCAGGCAGCGCACCGAGTGCGCGTCCCCGATCATCCGCAGGTCGGGCAGCGCCACCTCGCACGCAGGCTGGACGAAGGTGCACCGGGGAGCGAAGAAGCAGCCGGACGGCCGGTTGCCCGGCGCCGGCGCGCGGCCCGGGATGCCGACCAGCGCCCGCCGGCCCGAGAGGTGCGGGATGGCGGCGACGAGCCGGCGCGTGTACGGGTGGGCGGCCGAGCGGAAGAGCTCCTCCGCGGATCCGAGCTCGACGATCCGGCCCGCGTACATGACGGCCACGCGCGCCGCGAGCGTGCCGACCACGGCCAGGTCGTGGCTGACGTAGAGCGCCGCGGTGCCGTGCAGGGCCGCGAGCTCGCGGACCGTCCCGAGCACGTGCGCCTGGGTGGTGACGTCGAGCCCGGTCGTCGGCTCGTCGAGCACGATCACCCGCGGACGGCAGGCGAACGCCATCGCCAGGCCGATGCGCTGCTGCTGACCGCCGGAGAGCTCGTGCGGATACCGCTTCAGGTACGCCGGCGCGTCGGGCAGCGCGACCTCGCGCATCATCTCGGCGACCCGGTCGCGCCGCTCGCTCTGGCCCGAGCCGAAGCTGTGGGCCTCGAGCACCTCCATGAGCTGCGTCCCGATCCGAAGCGCCGGGTTGAGCGCGGCGGCGGGATCCTGGGGCACGTACGAGACGACGCTGCCGCGGAGGCGGCGGCGCTCGGTCAGCCCGAGCTTCAGCACGTCGCGGTCGCCCACGAGCACCGAGCCGGCCGAGATCTCGGCGCCGCGGCGGGTGTGGCCGAGGAGGGCCAGCCCGGCCGTGGTCTTGCCCGAGCCGGACTCGCCGACCAGGCCCATCACCTCGCCCGGCTGGATCGAGAACGAGACGTCGTCGACGATGTCGTCGCCGGTGCCGCGCAGGCTCACGCGCAGGCCGGTGACGACGAGGGCCGGGGCCGCCGGCGCGCTCACTCGCCGCCCCTCGAGCGGTCGATGCCGACGGCCGCCCGCGCGATGCCGTCGCCGACGAGGCCCGTCCCGATCGTGAGGAGCGCGATCGCGACGACCGGCAGGACGACGCCCCACGGCTGCGAGACGAGCGCCAGCCGGTTCTCCTGGATCATGAAGCCCCAGTCGGCCCCGTTCGGGTTGGGCGCGAAGCCGAGGAACGCCAGGCCCGCGATGAGGGCGATCGAGTAGGTGAGGCGCAGGTTGACCTCGACGAGGAGCGGGCTCAGCGTGTTCGGCAGCACCTCGCCGGCGAGGATGCGAAAGCGCGGCACGCCCAGCGCCTCGGCGGCCGCCACGAAGTCGCGCTCGACGATCGGCTGGGCGGCGCCGCGCGCCACGCGGGCGACGCGCGGCATCGTCGTGAGGCCGACCGTGACGATGAGGAGCCACGTCGTGGGGCCGACGGTGGCGATCGCGACCAGCGCGAGCATGATCTGGGGGAAGGCCAGGATGACGTCCATCCCCCGCATGAGGATGTCGTCCAGGATGTTCCGGGAGTAGGCCGCGATCAGCCCGACGGCGCCGCCGAGGATGAGGCCGATCGCGGTGGCGGCCACGGCCATCCCGAGCACCTCGCGGCCGCCCCACAGGAAGCGGCTCCACACGTCCTGGCCGATGTGGTCGGTCCCGAACTTGGCGACGTCCGACGGTCCCGTGTTCGGCGCGCCGACGAAGTCGGTGGGGCCGTGCGGAGCGAAGAACGGCCCGAAGAGGGCCACGAACACGAGGAGGACCACGAGGGCGAGGCCGATCCGCGTGCGCCAGAGCCGCGACGCCTGGCGAAGGAGCGCGCCGGTCGGCTTGCGGGCGGTGACGACCTCCGGCTCGGGGGTGACGCCGATGTCGGTGGCGATCGTCACAGCCGCGTCCGGAGCCGGGGGGTGACCATGATGGTGGCGATGTCGGCGAGCATGTTCAGGATGACGTAGAGGGCTGCGATGAGCATCGCCAGCGCCTGGACGACCGGCAGGTCCTGCGTCGCGACCGCGTCGCGGAGCGCACTGCCGATCCCGGCGTAGTTGAAGACGTACTCGACGACGATCACGCCGCCGGCCAGGTAGGCGAGATTGATCGCGATCACCTGGAAGGTCGGCCCGAGCGCGTTCGGGAGCGCGTGGCGGACGATCACCGTCCGCTCGGGGAGGCCCTTGAGGCGGGCCATCTCGACATAGTCGGACTCGAGCACCTCGATCATCGAGGCGCGCATGATCCGCACGACGTAGGGCGTCACGGCCAGGATGAGCGTGACGGTCGGCAGGATCATCCCCTCCATGTTGTCCCACGGCCGCGTGCCCGGCGGGATGATCGTGATCGCCGGCAGGAAGCCGGGGAAGATCGTCGTCGCGAAGATGACGACGAGGCTGATCCCGACGACGAACTCCGGAAGGGAGGCGAAGACGAGGGTCGTGAGCGAGCTCGTGACGTCGAACGTCCGGTCACGGCGGAGCGCGGCGTAGGCGCCGATCGCCACCGAGAGCGGGATCGAGATGAGCCCGGCGCAGAACACCAGGAACCCGGAGTTCACGACCTTGTCGCCCAGGAGATCCGAGACCGGCTCCTGCGCGGCGAGCGAGTTCCCGGCGTCCCCGTGCAGGAGGCCGCCGATCCAGTCCCGGTACTGCGAGAGGACCGACCCGCCGAGGCCGAGCTGGTCACGCAATGCCTTCAGGCTGGCCGGCGTCGCGGTACGTCCGAGGATCGAGCGCGCCGGGTCGCCCGGCAGCGCCTGCGTCGCGGCGAACACGACGACGGACACGAGAAACAGCACGAGCAGGCCGAGCAGGAGCCGCCGGAGAACGAACCCGGCGATGCCTCCGACCCTCACAACGAGGCCCTATGCGAACCAGATGGTGCGGTAGCCATGGCCGAACGTGTCGAGGTTCAGCGTCGCCTTGCTCACCTTGAATCCCTCGACCTTCGCCGAGTGCGCATCGACCAGGTTGTTGAAGAACGGGATGATGTACCCGCCCACGTCGTACTCGGCCTTCTGCATCTCGTGGACGATGTCGCAGCGCTTGGTGGGATCCGTCTCCTTGAGCGCCTGCTGGTAGAGGCTGATGTAGTCCGCGCCCTCGCCGCTCTTGGGCGGCCAGTGGGTCTCGTTGTACGGGCACGGCGGCGGCAGCATGCCGAGGCCGACCTGAGGCAGGAACCCGCGCGTCCCCCAGAAGTCGACCGAGAACGGCAGCTTCAGGTACTGGTCGCCGTAGTAGTTCGGGTCGTTCTTCACGTTCACGGTCACGCCCGCGGCCTTGCACTGCGAGGCGAAGACGTTGGCGGAGTCGACCATGCCGGCGGCGCCGTTGGTCGTGTGCAGGTCGACGGTCATGCCATCCTTGCCCGCCGACTTGAGCAGCGACTTGGCCTGCTCGATGTCCTGCTCGCGCTGCGCCAGGTCGGACGAGTAGCACGCGTCGAACGGGGAGAAGATGTCGTTCGCGATGTGGCCGTGGCCCGACAGCACCTGCTCGAGCAGGGCCGGGCGGTCGGCCATGAGCCGGAACGCCTGGCGAACGCGCACGTCGGTGAACGGGTCGAGGTCGATCGCCATGCAGAGCGGCAGCCAGCCGCCGCCGTTCCCCTCGAGGATCTGGATCCCCTGGGCCTTGGCGGTGTCGATCTGGGCGAACGGGATGTCGGTGATCGCATCCACCTGGCCGGCGAGCAGGGCGTTCACCTGGGCCGCGGGGTCCGCGAAGTCGGTGACCGTGACCTGGTCGAACCACGGCCCGTCGGAGGCCGGTCGCCAGTAGTTCTCGTTTCGGACGGCCACGCTCTGCTGGCCCGGCGTGAAGCTCTGGACCTTGTACGGGCCCGTCCCGACCCACTTCAGAGCGCCCTTGCGCTCGTACCCGACGGGCACGATGCCGTTGAAGTACTGACCGAGCTGGTCGGGGATGGTGGAGTCGGGCTGCTTCAGCACGATCCGGACCGTGTTGGCGTCCATCTTCGTGAGCTTGTTCGGATCGATGGAGGCGAGCCCGGCAGCGCCGAAGAGCCCTTCCTTCGGGTTCAGGATGCGCTTGATCGAGTAGATGACGTCGTCGGCGGTCAGGGTCTTGCCGTTGTGGAACTCGATGCCCGACCGGAGACGCACGTCGACCTGGCCGGGCACCGAGGAGTCGACCTCCTCCGCCAGCCCGTCCGTCCCGAGGACGTAGTCCTCGTCGTACGTCATGAGCGTCTCCCAGCTGCCGATCAGGCGGGTCTGGTCGGGCTTGGTGACGATGCTCTGGCCGTCGATGATGTCGCTCGCGCCTCCGCCCGTGACGCCGAGACGGAAATTGCCGCCCTTCTTCGGCGTTCCGGCGGCGGGCGTCGAGCTGCCGCCGCTGGGTGACGACGACGCGCCGCCGCCGCCGCAGGCCGCCAGGCCACCGGCGAGCAGGACCCCGCCCGCGCCTACGAGCAGCTCGCGACGCGAAAGCGAGAGCCGGTCGAGGTCGACGCCGGCTTCTGGGCTGCGGATGTCCACCATCGAGAGCTCCCTTCGTGGTCGGGCGAGGTATCCCACCGGACGCTGCCACCGCCGCCCCGCGGACGGGCCGATAATCCCCCGTCGCCGCCGCCATGTCAAGTGAACGATGTGCGCTATGCGAACGGCATGTTCGCAGGACGCGACCACGCGAAGCCGCCCACATCGGCCGCAAGCCCTTGCCCATGTGGGCGACAACCCCGGTATAGTGGCCGCCGACCGGCAGGCGGTCGTCCTCCGACGTAGTTCAGGATACGAACGATGAGTGTGGATCGTGCAGCAGGCGGTGTGCCCCGAAAGCCCCGAGCGACGCATCGGGTGCAGTCGGTCGAGCGGGCGGTGGAGCTGCTGAAGGCGACGGCCGCCTCGCCGCACCCGGCGAGCGTGTGGGAGCTGGCGCGCACGTGCGGCGTCAACCGCAGCACCGCGTGGCGGCTGCTCGGCACGCTCGAGGCCCAGGGCCTGGTCGAGCGCGACCCGGTCACCCAGCGCTACACCGTCGGCTACGAGGCGATCCAGATCGCGGGAGCCGCCGGGTACGACGGGCTTGCGCGAAGGGTGCGGCCGCTGCTCCAGCGGCTCGCCGAGACGGCGGGCGAGAGCGTGACGCTCGCCGCGGCCAGGCGCTTCAGCCTCGTCTACGTCGACCAGGTCGACCCGCCCGGGGTCGCGTGCCCGGACTGGATGGGGCGGTCGCTGCCGCTCCACGCCACGTCGTCGGGGAAGGTCTTCCTCGCCTGGCTGCCCGACGAGGAGCGCGACGCGGTGCTCGCGCCGCACCTCGAGGCGTACACGCCCCGGACGATCACCGACCGGGGCCGGCTCGACCGTTCGCTGGGCGAGATCCGGCGGCTCGGGTACGGCACGTGCGTCGGCGAGCTCGAGGAGTTTCAGAACGGGGTGTCGGCGGCCGTCCTCGACCGGCTGATGCGCCCGATGGTGATCGTGAACATCTGGGGCCCGAGCCAGCGGGTGACACAGAAGCGCCTGCCCGTGCTCGGCCGGATGGCGCTGCGCGCGGCGCACGAGGTCGTCGCTGGTGCTGGCGTGATCTGGGAGGCCTTCATCACCTGCGCGGTGACCGGCGCCGGCGACACGACGGGCCGGAGCCCGCTCGTGCCCGTCACGCCGAGCGCGGTCGCCGATGCCGCCATCGAGGCGGCTCGGGCCGGTGCCGCCATCGCCCACATCCACGTGCGCGACCCCGAGACCGGGCGCGGCGCCCGCGACCCGGCGCTCTACCGCGAGGTTGTGGAGCGTGTCCGGGCCGCCGACGTCGACGTCGTCATCAACCTCACGGCCGGCATGGGCGGCGATCTCGTGCTGGGCGGCGCCGACTCCCCCCTTCCCCTCGACACGGCCGGCACCGACCTCATCGGCGCCCGCGAGCGGCTCGCCCACGTCGAGGAGTTGCTCCCGGAGATCTGCACGCTCGACTGCGGCAGCATGAACTTCGCGGCCGGCGGCGACTACGTCATGGTGAACACGCCCGAGATGCTGAAGGCGATGGCCGCCCATGTCCGCGACCTCGGCGTGCGGCCGGAGCTCGAGGTGTTCGACACCGGCCACCTCGTCATGGTGAAGGAGCTCATCCGGGACGGGCTCGTCGACGAGCCGGCGCTGATCCAGCTGTGCACGGGGATCCCGTACGGGGCGACCGACGACCTCGGCACGCTGCTTGCGATGGTGAATCTCCTGCCGCCGGGCGCCGTCTTCTCGGCCTTCTCCATCGGGCGGATGCAGCTCCCGTTCGTGGCGATGGCGGTGCTGGCGGGCGGGAACGTCCGCGTCGGCCTCGAGGACAACCTCTACCTGCGCCGGGGCGAGCACGCCTCCAACGGCGCGCTCGTCGAGCGTGCGGTCGAGATCCTCGAGGCGATGAACGTCCGCGTCCTCGGCCCCGAGGAGGTGCGCACCGCGCTCGGGCTGCGGCGGCGTGGCTGAGCGTGGCTGAGGGCGCTGCGCCACGAGCGGTCGGCCTCCTCGGCGCCGGCGTGATCGGGGCGGGCTGGGCGGCGCGCTTCCTCCTGCACGGCGTCGACGTGCGAGTGTTCGATCCCGACGCGGGGGCCGAGGAGCACGTCCGCGCAGCCGTCGAGAACGCCCGCCGCGCATACGCGGCGCTCATGACCGCCCCGCTCCCGGCCGAGGGCGAGCTCGCGATCGCCGCGAGCGCGGAGGAGGCGGCCCGCGGCGCAGGCTTCGTCCAGGAGAGCGTGCCCGAGCGCGAGGCGCTGAAGCGCGACCTGCTCGCCGCCGCCGGATCGGTCACGCCGGCCGAGGTCGTGATCGCATCGTCGACCTCGGGCCTGCTCCCGTCGCGGCTCCAGGCCGGCGTCCCCCATCCGGAGCGGGTCGTCGTCGGCCATCCGTTCCACCCGGTCTACCTGCTGCCGCTCGTCGAGGTCTGCGGCGGGTCGGAGACGGCGGCGGCGGCGCTCGAGCGGGCGGAAGGCATCTACCGGGCTGTCGGGATGGCCCCGCTCAGGGTGCGGAAGGAGATCGACGGGTTCGTGGCCGACCGGCTGCTCGAGGCGCTCTGGCGCGAGGCGCTGTGGCTCGTCGCCGACGGCGTCGCCACCGTCGGCGAGATCGACGACGCGATCCGCCTCGGCGCCGGCCTCAGGTGGTCGTTCATGGGCACGTTCCTCGCCTACCGGATGGCGGGCGGCGACGCGGGCATGCGCGGCTTTCTCGAGCACTTCGGCCCCGCCCTCGAGTGGCCGTGGACGAAGCTCATGGACGTCCCGGAGCTGACCGGCGAACTCGTCGACCGCATCACGACCCAGTCCGACGCCCAGGCCGGCGGCCGCTCGCTCCGCGATCTCGAGCGGGAGCGGGACGACTGCCTGGTCGCGGTGCTCAAGGCGCTGCGCTCGTGCGGCGCTGGCGCGGGCGCGGTGCTGGCCGAGCACGAGGCCCGCCTCCGCCAGGCGTGAAACATTGGCATCAGGCACCGGTGTTTCACCAGGCGTGAAACATTGGCGTCAGGCACCGGTGTTTCAGGGCTCGAGCAGGCGGCGCAGGAGCGGCTCGTCGATCGTCTCGACGACCTCGTCCGCCTGCCCCAGGCGGGCGCGCGGCAGGGTGCCGGCGAGCGCGACGCAGCGGACACCGGCGGCCTTCGCCGAGGCGACGCCGGCCTCCGTGTCCTCGAACGCCACGACGTCGCCGGGGACGAGCCCGGATGCGTGCCGGCCGAGGAGGCCGACCGCCATCTCGTAGCTCTCGGGATGCGGCTTGCCGTCGGCGACGTCCTCGCCGTCGACGATCGCGCAGAAGCAGTCGGCCAGGCCGGCCGCCGCGACGACCGGCTCGATCTCGGCCCTGGTGGCGCCCGAGACGACCGCGACGGGCACGCGGGAGGCGGCGTACCGCACGGCCGCGCGCATGCGCTCGGACACGGTCGAGCCGTCGGTCACGGCATGTCGATAGCGGTCGATGCGCACCCGGACGATCGACTCGAGGTCGTCCCTGTCGCCGAGCCAGGCCCGCACGATCTCGTGCTCGGAGAGCCCCGCCAGATGCGTGAAGTAGTCGTCGCGGCCGAGCGGGTGCCCGTGCTCGGCGAAGAGCGCCGCGTAGACGCCGAACAGGATCTCCTCGTCGTCGGACAGCGTGCCGTTGAAGTCGAAGGTGACCGCCCGGCACGGCATCGGCGGAATCTAGATGATTGATTCCTGATTCCGTGATGTCCCAGCCGCAAGCCCTGGGCTTGCGGCGGTCGTGAGCGACCTGCTACTCAGCAGGTCGCGAGCGGGCTGCGAACCAAGCAGCGCAAGGACGCAGGAAGCGCCGATATCGGGAATATCGGCGCGACCGAGGACACAGCGATGCGACGGTTCGCAGCCGCAGCCCCACCCCCGCCGGCCCGCACAAGCAGCGGTACGTCCAGGCGCGGGGGATTAGGAATCAATCATCTACGTCAGGGCGCGGACGAGCGCCGTCGCCGCGGCCGCAGCGGCGACCACGACGAGGAACGGCGCCCGCACGAGCACCGCGACGGCCGCGACGGCGAGCCCGGCGGCGCGGGCGTCGACCGTCAGGTCGTGCCCGGTGGTGAACGTCTGCGTCGCGACGAGCGCCGAGAGGAGGGCGACCGGGAGCAGCGCGCCGATCCGGCGGACGCGAGGATCGGCGAGAACGCGCTGCGGCACCGAGACGCCCGCCAGCTTGAGGACGTAGCAGCCGATCGAGCCGGCGAGCACGGCCGCCCACATCAGCCGCCGCCCGCCCGCGGGCGCAGGCCGGCTGCGACGGCAACAAGCGCCGCGAGGAGCACCGGCACGCCCGCGGCGACGAATGGGGTCGAGACCAGGGCCGCCAGCGCGGCGATCGCGGCCACCACCGCCGTCTCGCGGTGCAGAAGCCGCGGCGCGACGAGCGCGAGGAACGCGGCGGGCGCTGCCGCGTCGAGGCCCAGCGAGCGCGGATCCGCGAGCACGCTGGCGCCCAGGGCGCCGATCGCCGTCCCGGTGTTCCAGCACACGAAGACAGCGAGGCCGGTCGCCCAGAAGCCGACGCGGCCTGCGCGCGGGTCCTCACGGGCCGTCGCCATCGCGGTGCTCTCGTCGATGACCAGGTGCGCCGCCCCGAGCCGGCGCAGACCGCTCACGTCGAGGAGCGGCGCGAGCCGGACGCCGTAGAGCGCGTTCCGCGTCCCCAGGAGCACCGCGGTCGCGACGCCGGCACTCCCCGCACCTCCGGTGCCCACCACTCCGACCAGGGCGAACTGCGATGCCCCGGTGAACATCGCCAGCGAGAGCACGCAGGTCTGAGCGATCGAGAAGCCGGCCGCCGTCGAGATCGCGCCGAACGACAGCGCATACGCGCCGGTGGCGACGCCGATACCGACCGCGTCGCGCACGACCGCGGCCCGCACGGACGCCCAGGTATCTCGCCGGTCGGTCACGTCTGGCACGATACGGCGCCGTGCCGGCCATCCGCTTCGACGACTTCGACGCCCTCACATTCGACTGCTACGGCACGCTGGTCGACTGGGAGCGCGGCATCCTCGGCGGCCTGCGGCCCGTGCTCGACGCGCACGGGGTCGCCGCCGGCGACCAGGAGCTGCTCGAGAGCTACGCCCGGCACGAGGCCCGGCTCGAGGGCGGCCCGTACCTGCGCTACCGGGACGTCGTCGCGGGCGCGCTGCGCGGGATCCTCGCCGACCACGGCAGCGCGCCGACCGACGCCGAGGCGGCAGCGTTCGGCGACTCGGTCGGCGACTGGCCGCCGTTCCCGGACTCCGCCGACGCTCTGGCCCGCCTCTCCGAGCGCTTCCGGCTGGGCGTCATCACGAACTGCGACGGCGACCTCTTCGCGCGCACGCGCGAGAAGCTCACGGTGGACTTCGACTGGATCGTGACCGCCGAGCAGGCGCGTGGCTACAAGCCCAGCCTGCACAACTTCGAGCTGGCGTTCGAGACGATCGACGTGCCCCGGGAGCGGATCCTGCACGTCGCCCAGAGCCTCTTCCACGACCACGTGCCGGCGAAGCACCTGGGGATGACGACCGTGTGGATCGACCGCCGCGGCGATGCCGGGGGAAGCGGCGCGACGCCGCCGGCATCGGCGGCTCCCGACATGACCTTTCCAGATATGCGGAGCTTCGCCGCCGCCGCGCTCGGCTGAGAGCGGCCTACTCCGGCGTTGCCGCGGGCGCCGGCCGGTCCCAGGCGTACGCCTCGCCGAGGAACCTCGGGGCCGAGAGGATGCCCATCATCTTGGTGATCTGCGCGGTGAGCGACCGCTGGGTGGCCAGGGTCTGAACCGCCTTCAGCGGGTTGATGCCCTCGAACAGGAAGACGGCGTCGTGATCGCCCACGAAGACGCGATGGCGCTCGAAGCCCGACCCCGCCAGGTCGAACGGTGGGCCCTCCGCCAGGATGCGCTCGAGGTCGGCCTTGCGGCCCGGACGTATCTCGGCGACGAATGCGATTCGGCTCATGTAACGCCCTCCTTGCGCTGCGCTGGACCCCGGATCATTGCGGAAGCTTCGCGCACGCGCATGCCGCGCGCGTCGGCAGATGCGCGGAAACGGGCGTTCGGAAAACTACGGCGCGCCTGTTCGCCCGGCAGAGAACGGACGCGTGGACACGGTTGTGGTCGTTGAGTACGATCCGCGGCGCCGATGAACCGGCTGATGCTGGACTACAACGTCCTCTACATCGTGCTGGTCGCTCTGGGCCTGGTGTTCTTCGGAGCCGTGTTCCTCTCCACCAGGCCCAGCCAGCGTGCCAAGCCGGTGCGCATCGACGCCTGGATGGGGCGCGAGGTCGTGTGGTTCGCCGTCGTGATCGTCATCCTGGTCGGCTCCCTCGCCGCCACGATCGGGCACGCCCCCTGGAGCGCGTCGGCCAAGTCCGACCGGCAGATCGTGCAGGTGACCGGCGTGCAGTACGGCTTCAAGTTCTCGACGACCACGGTGCACGTCGACCGCCAGGTCGAGTTCCATCTCAAGGCCACCGACGTGAACCACGGCTTCGCCGTGTTCGACCCCGACGGGACGTTCGTGGCGCAGGCGCAGATGGTGCCGGGCTACGACACGGTGCTGCGCCTCACGTTCACGAAGCCGGGCACGTACACGGTGCGCTGCTTCGAGTACTGCGGGATCGGGCACGCCTCGATGGTCGGCGAGTTCCGGGTGCGCGCATGACCGTGACCACCTATGAGGAGAGCCGCGGGCTCGTCGTCCCCGAGGCGGCGGCCGGCACGGTCGACATCGCGCGCGTCCGGGCGCTCACCCTCCGCTACCTCGTCACGTCGACGATCCTGCTCGGCGCGGGCGGCCTGCTCGGCGTGCTCCTGCGCCAGAGCCAGGCTGACCTCGACAGGATCTCGCCGAACCTGTGGTACGAGGTCATGACGGCCCACGGCCTGGCGGCGTTCGTCGGATGGGCCGCGTTCGCACTCATGGGGATCAGCTGGTGGATCCTGGCCGAGTGCGGCTTCCCGATCCAGGGCTGGGGATGGCGGTTCGCCGTCGCGTGCTGGTGGACGATGACAGTCGGCGTGACCGGGGTAGTCGTGACGTGCCTCGGGATGGGGTTCGCGGGATCGTGGGTGTTCCTCTATCCGCTCCCGTTCCACGGAACCTGGTCGCACAGGGCGACGGCGATCTTCGCGCTCTCGATCCTCTCGGTCGGGCTCTCGATCTTCGCCTACTGCTTCGGCGTCCTCGCGACCGTCTTGGGGCCCGGCCTCGGCGCCCGCAGCCGCGGCGTCGGAAACCGGCTCGGCTGCGCGCTCGGCTTCGGCTACATCTGGCCACGGCGGTTCGCCGACGCGAGCAGCCGCTGCCGTTCCCGGTCATCCCGCTGACCGTGATCGCGGTCGACATGATCATCGCGACCACTCCGCTGGCGGTGCTCCTCGTCGAGATGGTCGCGCAGTCGATCTGGCCCGGGCTCACCGTCAACCCCGTGCTCGCGAAGAGCATGCTGTGGTGGTTCGGGCACCCGGTCGTCTACCTGCTGCTCTTCCCGGCGGTCTCGCGTCTACTACCACCTGATGCCCGCGGTACGCGAAGCGGCCGCTCGTCGCCGGCCACCATCGTCGGCATCGCCTGGCTGATCGGCGTCGTGCGCGAACGTGATGATCGGCGCGCACCACATGTACCTCGACTTCCCGAACACGTTCCAGCAGACCGTCAACCGGGGATGCAGCCGCTCACCTACGCGATCGTGACGATCCCGTCGGCGCTGTCGCTCTACTCGCTCGGCTTCACGATCTACCGCTCCGACTTCCAGTGGACGACCCGGCGATGAAATTCCTGGCCGTCGCGATGGTGTCGTGGCTCGTCGCCGGGCTCCAGGGCGTGGGGCTCGCGACCATCCAGTACGACGCCCTCGCCCACAACACCCTGTGGGTCGTCGGGCCACTTCCACAACATGGCGCTGCTCAACATCGGGCTCGTCGATCTTCGCCGGCGACGTACGCGTTCGTCCCCGAGCTCACCGGCCGGCAGTGGCACTGCGACCGCCTCGGCCGACTGGCATCTCGTCCTGACCGTCGTGGGCGGCTACGGCAGCGTCATCCCGTGGATGCTCCAGGGGCTCGACGGGCGCCCCCCGGCGCTGGGCGACCCTGCCCCACCGGTACGCGACGATGAGCCGAGGTTGCGCTGCCGTTCGTGCTTCTGATCGTGGTCGGGCAGGCGATCTTCTTCTACAACCTGGCGCGGACGCTGGGATGGAGGTCGGTGCGGGAGTCGCTCGGCGCGCCGGTGCACGCCGACGAGAGCACCGTCAACCCCACCGAGCGGCCCACCGAGGCGCTCGGCGCGGTGCTCGCCGGCCTCGGCGTCGCCCTCGCACTTCTGTGCCTGGTCTCGAAACCGTTCGTCTGGGCGCCGCTCGGGATCCTCGCGGGGTACACCGCGACGACCCTCGGGACACGGCGTCAGGGCTGGTGGGCCGTGCTCGCCGCCGGAGTGCTGCTCGTGGTGGGGCTCGCGGGCTTCCGCGTCCCCTCGTAGCGCGCTCCGGCGACGATCGTCCCCGCGTCACCGCGCAGGATCGCCGCAGCCTGGTCGAGCCGGCCGATGCCGGCAGCCCCTCCCGTCAGCTCGACGAAGCGGCACGCCGCCTCGACCTTCGGGCCCATCGAGCCCGCGGCGAAGTCCATGCTCCGCATCTCCGCGGGCGTCGTGCTCCGGATGGCGCGTGCTTCGGGCGTCCCCCAGCCGACCTCCACCGCGGTGACATCCGTGAGCATGAGCAGGAAGTCCGCCTCGAGCTTCTCGGCGAGCAGGGCCGCGGACAGATCCTTGTCGATCACGGCCTCGACGCCGGCCAGACCGGCTCCCGGCCTGGCGACGACCGGGATCCCGCCGCCGCCGGCGCACACGACGAGCACGCCCGCATCGAGCAGGAGCCGGATCGTCTCGATCTCGACGATGTCCATCGGTTGCGGCGAGGCCACGACCCGGCGGACGTGAGGGCCGTCGGGCCGTACCTTCCAGCCGCGCTCGCGGGCCAGGCGCTCGCCCACCTCGGGGTCGTACACCGGGCCGATGGGCTTCGACGGCACGGCGAATGCCGGGTCGGCCGGATCGACGACGGTCTGCGTGAGCAGCGTCGCCACCCGGCTCCCGGCGGGAAGCTCGTTCAGGAGCGCCTGGTCGAGGAGATAGCCGATCATCCCCTCGGTCTCGGCGCCGAGCACATCGAGCGGATACGGCCGCACGTCGGGGTAGGCCTCCGCCTGGAGGGCGAGGAGGCCGACCTGCGGCCCGTTGCCGTGGGTGACGACGAGGCGGTGGGTGGCATGAAGCGCAGCGATGGACTGCGCCGCGTCGCGGACGTTGGCCTGCTGACGCGCGGCCTCCGCGGGCTCACCCCGGCGCAGGAGCGCGTTGCCGCCGAGAGCGACAACCGCGAGCGGGCTCACCGGTCACCCCAGACCCGGCGGATGTACGCGTACAGCACGGCCTCCTCCGTCCACAGCCGGTTCTCGGCCTGGCGGAAGACGACGGACGCGGGCCCGTCGATGACATCCGCTGCGACCTCCTCGCCACGGTGGGCGGGCAGGCAGTGCAGGAAGATCGCCTCGCGGTCGGCGCGGCGCATGAGCTCGGTGTCGACCTGATAGGAGCGCAGGACATCCTGGCGCTTGGCGCGCTGCGCCTCGTCGTCTCCCATCGACACCCAGACGTCGGTGTAGACCGCGTTCGCGCCGCTGACCGCCTCGACCGGATCGTGCACGACGGCGATGCTGCCCCCGTGCGCCAGCGCCGTGGCGGCGGCCTGATCGGTGATCGCCGGGTCGGGCTCGTAGCCCGCCGGCGTGCCGACGACGACGTGCATGCCGGCCAGGGCTCCGGCCTCCATCAGCGAGTGGGCGACGTTGTTGCCGTCGCCGAGGTAGGTCACGCGCACGCCCTGGAGGCTTCCGAACCGCTCCCGGATCGTCAGGAGGTCGGCCAGCGCCTGGCAGGGATGATGGTCGTCGGTGAGGGCGTTGATGACCGGCTTGTCCGCGGCGGCGGCCATCTCGTCGAGGAGCGCCTGGGCGAAGGTGCGGACGACGATCGCGCTGGCGTACCCCGAGAGGACGCGGGCCGTGTCCGAGACCGGCTCGCCCCGGCCGAGCTGGAGCTCGTCGGGACGCAGGCCGAGCGGAAGCGCGCCGAGGTGCTGACAGGCAGCGGCGAACGAGACCCGCGTTCGGGTCGACGGCTTCTCGAAGAACATCGCGACCGTGTCGCCATGGAGCGCGGTCTCCCAGCCGTGCGGAGCGGCCTTCATCTCGGCGGCGAGGTCGAGCAGGACGTACAGCTGCCGGGCATCGAGCTCGGAGATCCGCAGCAGGTCGCTCGGGGCGGTCGTGGGGGAGGATGTCTGGCCTGCATCGATCACTGGAGGCTCCCTTCCTGCGGAGAGACGGGGTCACGTTCGATCGGACACGACATGCAGCGCGGCCCGCCGCGGCCGCGGCCGAGCTCGGAGCCGGTGATGGTGATCACCTCGACGCCGGCCTCGGTGAGGCGCTCGTTCGTGTCGACGTTGCGCTCGTATGCGACGACCACGCCCGGCGCGATGGCGAGGACGTTGTTGCCGTCGTCCCACTGCTCGCGCTCGGCTTCGTAGTGGTCGCCGCCGGTTGCGATGAGGCGGAGGCTCGGAAGGTCGAGCGCCCGGGCGATGGCGGCGAACAGATCCGGCTCGCGCTGCACCTTGACGCCGGACGTCCCGGGCTCGAGGCGGTAGCCGACGAGGACGTCCTTCAGGCTGGGATACACCGTGAAGGCGTCGCGGTCGACCATCGTCATCACGGTGTCGAGATGCATCGCGGAGCGCATCTTGGGCATGACGACGGCGATCACCGACTTGGCGGCGCCCATCGCAAACAGGCGCTGTGCGATCTGCTCGACGGCGACGGGACGGGTGCGCTCGCCCATTCCGATGAGGACGCAGCCGTTCCCGATCACCAGCACGTCGCCGCCCTCGAGCATGGCGTGGACGTCAAGGCCGTCGCTCCAGATCTGGAAGTCGTCACGCCCGGCGAAGAGCGGATGGTGGCGGTAGATCGCGTCGACGTTCAGCATCTCGCGCCGGCGGGCGATCTTGGCCATCGTGTTGATGCTGACGCCGGAGTAGATCCATGCGGAGGTGTCGCGGGTGAAGAGGTGGTTCGGAAGCGGCGCGATGGCGAAGTCGTCGGGGTCGGCCGTCTGCGCGACGAGGCCGGCCGACTGGAACGGCAGGTCGCCGAAGCTCACCCCGCCGATCAGGGCCGCCGCCACATCCGCCGGCGGCTGGCGCCACAGCCAGTCGTGCACGCGCTCGCCGAGCCGGGTTCCCAGCTCCGAGTGGGTGATCGTGTCGCGGACGAGCGCCGCGGCAACGGCCGGATCCTCGAGCGTCTGGGCGAGCAGCTCCTGGAGGTGAAGGACGGTGACGCCCCGCGCTCGGAGCGTGTAGGTGAACGCGTCGTGCTCCTGCCGGGCTCGCTTCACCCAGAGGACATCGTCGAACAGGAGCTCGTCCTTGTTGGACGGCGTCAGCCGCTCGAGCTCGCGCCCGGGTCGGTGGAGGATCACGCGGCGAAGGACACCGACCTCGGAGTCGACGCCCAGACGAGCATGTTCGGCAGGATGCTCCGGTTTCGTTCCCGTGAGACGTTCGGGCGAGATCATGACCAGCTCCCTTCGGGGTCCGCCCCAATCGTGCAGGCCGCGGCCCACGGGTGCATCGGCGCCGCCGCCGATCTCGCACGGGAGAACCACCGAGCCGGCCGTAGGGGAAACTACGGAGAGGTCGCGGGGGAACCCATGGGTTCCCCCGCGGGCCCCCTCCTTAAGGGGTGGCGCAGTGTTTGCCGCGCGCCGGCGAAGAACGCGGTCTTCGCCGGCGCCGCAACCGTCGCATGGATGTCGACACACGCCTGGGAACCCATGGGGCCAGGCCCCGTACGGGGCCTGGCCCCGGTGGTCAGGCGTGGACGTCCACTGGCGCCGAGTGGGGACAGTCCCTGAACGGTTCGCGTCACACACTCGTGACCGCAAGCAGACAGTGTCGGAACGGGTCGGACGGCGATGTGCCACGAAGGGCCGGCCCTAGTCGTTCAGGAGGCCGGTGTCGATCGCGTGGCGCACGAGCTCGGCGCGGGTCGACGCGCGCAGCTTGTTCAGGATGTGCGCGCGGTGCGCCTCGACCGTCCGCACGCTGACGTAGAGCTGCCGGGCGATCTCCTGGTTGGTGTGGCCGAGGGCGAGCAGCTTCAACACCTCGCGCTCGCGGTCCGAGAGCGAGTCCACCGGCCCCGGGCTCGACTCGGGCTCCGCGACGAGACGCGCGCCCAGCGTCGGATGGACGTACTGGTCGCCGGCGGCGACCTTCCGCACGGCCTCGACGAGCTCGGCGTCGGCGGCATCCTTCAGCACATAGCCGGCCGCCCCGGACGCGAACGCCTGGCGCACGTAGGTCGGGTCGTCCTGCATCGACAACATGAGGATGCGGGAGTCGGGCGACTCGATCCTGATCTCGGCGGCGGCATCGATGCCGCTCGACCCGGGCATGACCACGTCGAGCAGCACGACGTCGGGCTTGAGCTCGCGCGCCATCCGCACGGCCTGCTTCCCATCGCCCGCCTCGCCGACTCGCCTCGAGGTCGTCCTCGCGTTCGAGCAGGAGCCGGAGGCCCGACCGTACAACAGCGTGATCGTCGACGATCAGAATCCGGATCACGCAGGGACCTCGACGACGAGCGTCGTGCCGTGGTCGGGATCCGACTCCACCCGGAGCGATCCGCCCAAGAGCTCTGCCCGCTCGCGCATCGAGACCAGACCCAGGCCTTCGGCCGGCGCGCCCGCGTCGAAGCCTTCACCGTTGTCCTCGATGACCATGACGATCCGATCGCCGTCGCGCCTGGTGACGACGCTGACGGTCGACGCGCCTGCATGCTTGGCGATGTTGGTCAAGGCTTCCTGCACGATCCGGTACAGCGCCGACTCTACCGGCTCCGGAAGACGTGGCTCGAGCCCGGCGAGATGGGAGTCGACCGTGAGGCCCGTCCGCCGGCTGTAGGTGTCGATGAGCCGCTCGAGAGCCGGGGAGAGCCCGAAGTCGTCGAGGGCCTTCGGCCGCAGCTCGACCGCCAGCGCACGGAGCTCCTGGACGGCGTTCACGACCGTCGCGCGAAGCTCCTCGACCGTGGCTCGCACGGCCGCCGGATCGGTGCTCTCCTCGAGGCGGCGCAGGCCCATGAGCACGGCGGCGAGCGACTGGCCCGTCTCGTCGTGCAGCTCGATCGCGAGTCGGCGCCGCTCCCGCTCCTGCGCCTCGACCACCCTCCGCAGGGTCTCGCGGCGGGACGCGTCGCGGATCTCCGAGGCGACGAGCCGCTCGACCGCGTCCGCGCGGCTGCGCTCGGCCGAGAGCGCCTGGTTGAGCTCGAGGACGAGCACCGTCCGCATGGCGTAGGCCTGCAGGAGGCGCTCGTGCGTCGTCCGCCTGCGCCTCGGAGGTCCGTGCGATCGCCGGCGACGATGACGCCGACAGCCTCGAACCTGCGGACGATCGGCACGATCAGGAGCGAGCGGACACCCGCGATCCGCCCCGTGGGGGCATAGGCGTCGGGATCGGCCTGGATGTCGTCGACCCTCACAACCCGGCGGGCAAGAAGCGCAGCGCCGACCTTGGACCCCGCCACGGGAACCGTGTGACCGCGCAGCCGCTCGCCACGTTCGCCGCCGGCCGCCACGTAGCGGAGCACGGTGCGGTCGTCCTCGGGCAGGGCGATCCCGATGATCGCCGACGGCACGACCCGCACGGCCTGGTCGGCGAGCAGCTGGAGCACGTCGTCGCGTGCGCCGCCGCTCAGGATCGCTCCGAGCAGCTCGTCGACCGACGAGAGCTCGGTCCACGCCCGCTCGAGCGCGTTGGCGTGGTTCCGCGCCTCGGCGAACAGACGCGCGTTCTGGATGGCGGCGCCCGCCTGGGCCGCCAGCATGACCGCGACCCCCTCGTCGGCCTCCGTGAAGTCTCCGGCCCGCTTCTCGGTCAGGTACAGGTTCCCGAACACGCTGCCACCGGCGATCACGGGAACGCCGAGAAACGTCCGCATGGGTGGATGGTTGGATGGAAAGCCCACGGAGCGCGGATCGGTGCCGAGGTCCGAGAGTCGAAGCGGCCTGGCGTCGGTGATCAGAACACCCAGGATCCCCCGGCCCGTCGGGAGGTCGCCGATGGCCTCGCGGGCCTCGTCGCCGAGTCCGGCGGTGATGAATTGCGCGAGCCGGTTTCCCGACTCGTCGAGCACGCCGATCGCGCCGTACCGGGCACCGGTGAGGTCGCACGCCGTCTGCACGAGCCGGGGCAGGATCTGCTCCAGCTCGAGTCCTCCGGCGATCGCGACCCCGGCGTCGAGCAGCGCCTGGAGGCGGTCATCTGGCGCCGTCGCGCTCACAGTGAAAGAATACGGGATTCCCGCACTCGCATTCCGCGGGCGCCCGGATGCGGACGTTATCCAGGGTGCCAACACTAGTGCGACCAACCCCACGAGCACAGGAGGTGCGCGATGTTTGGGACCATCGTTTTGGCAGTCGACGGCTCGCGGCCATCCGATCGAGCGGTCGACTACGCCGGCCGGCTGGCGAAGGAGTCCGGAAGCCGGATCGTCGCCGTCCACGTGAAGGAGATCATGGCCGGCCGCGCGGCGGGCCCCGTTCACGTCGACGAGGAGGAGATCCTTTCCAAGGTCCGCGGCCAGATCAAGCAGCTGAACGACGACGGCATCAAGGCCGAGCTCCAGGTCACGAGCTCCATGACCGGCGGCCCGGCCCACATCATCGCGGACGCCGCCGCGAAGGAGTCGGCGGACGTCATCGTCACCGGGACGCGCGGCCACACGGCGCTTGCCGGCGTGTTCCTCGGCAGCGTGGCCCAGCGGCTCCTCCACCTCGCGGCCTGTCCCGTGCTGGTGATTCCGGACACCGCTGCCGGCGGGACCGCTGCCGGCGCGTCGCAGGAGGCCGCCGCCGTCAACTGACGGACACACCGACGGCTGGGTCTACCCGCCGGGGCGGGCCCAGCCCGAGGGATGACATGGCCCCTGTCACGTGATCCTTATCGCCACCGACGGGTCGGCGCCGGCCCGAGCGGCCGAGGCGCTCGGTCTCGAGCTTGCGCGGGCGCGCGGCGCCGCTGTGGCGTTCGTCTGCGTATGGGCGCCTCTGCGGGGAAGCTTCGGGATGCCGTTGCCTGAGATGCTCGACCCGGAGTTCATCGACGCCGAGCGGACGTGGGCCGAGGAGACCCTCGAAGCCGCCTCGAGGCGCGCAGCCGCCGCCGGGATGGAGGCCGAGACGATCATCGCGAAGGGCCCCGCCGTGCAGGCCGTCTGCGACACTGCGGAGCGGCAGCGGGCGGGCTTGGTCGTAATCGGCTCACACGGATGGGGGGCGATAATGTCGCTGATCTTCGGAAGCACGACCCTGGGCGTCCTGCAGCATGCCCCGTGCCCGGTCGTGGTCGTGCGAGATCACCCCGGGAACGCCGCCGAGGCGCCGGCATGACGGCCGCGGCAGACCCCGAGACGGGCGACGTCTTCGCCCGCGTCGCGTGCGGGATCGACGGATCGGACGCGAGCATCGGCACCGTTCGCCAGGTGGCGAAGCTGGTGCCCGAGGGTGCCGAGGTGACGTTGTTCGGCGTCGCGAACGAGGATGCCGCGGTGTCGATCGGCTGGCCGGCGACGCCGATCGCTCACGCGACGAAGGTGCCGCGAGACGCCATCGAGGCGGGCATCGCCCGCGCCCGCGAGGTGCTGCCGGCGCATGTCAGCGTGCAGTCGGGGATCGTGACCGGGCCGCCGGCGCCGCTGTCGGTCGTCGAGGCCAAGGTGCGAAGGGCCACGGTCGTCGCCATCGGCAGCCACGGCCACCGGCGCATGCCGGGCATCCTCATCGGAAGCGTCGCGACGGCGCTCATCCACTCCGCCCCGTGCTCCGTGCTTCTTGCCCGCCCCGGAGCCGACGACGCGTTTCCGCGCTCGATCGTCGTCGGGCTCGACGGTTCGGCGCAGTCGCGCGACGCCGCCCGCCACGCGGCTGCGCTCGCCGAGCGGACCGGCGCGAGCCTGAAGGGGCTCGTGGCGATGGGCGGTGCTCCTGTGGACTATGCCGCGGTGCGGTCGATCGTCATCGACTCGGGCGGCTTCCTCCTGACCGACGACACGCGCGATCCCGTCGACGCGTTCTCGGATGTGGACGCGGATCTCCTCGTGCTCGGGAGCCGCGGGTTGAGAGGGGTCCATGCGCTCGGGAGCGTGAGCGAGCGCGCCGCACACCGCGCAGGATGCTCGGTCCTGGTGATTCGGCCGGGTCCGGCCTAGATGGTTGATTCCCAATTCACGTGATGTCCTGGGCGGCGAGAACCGAGCAGCGCAAGGACGCAGGGAGCGCCGATATTGGTGAATATCGGCGCGACCGAGGACGCCGCGATGCGACGGTTCGCAGCCGCAGCCCCGCCACGCTTGGCGGTCCACGCCACAAATCGGACGTCCAGGCGCGCGCGAATTGGGAATCAACCATCTAGATTACGGAAGGTCTTGATGAGCGCCACCGGGCAACGCGTTCACGACGTCATCCTGCGAGGCGGGCGCACGCTCCGCCTGCGCCCGCCTTCCGACGACGACGCCGACGCCGTGCGGCGGTTCCTGACGGAGCTCTCGCCGACGAGCATGCGTCTGCGGTTCCACGCCGCCAGGCGCGTCGACGACGCGATGGTCGCGAGCTTCCTCGACCCGGACTGGACGAGCGAGGGCGTGCTCCTCGCCACCGCCGTCGGCGCCGACGAGAGCGCCCGGGTGATCGGCCTGGCGAGCTTCGTCCGCCTCCGCGACCCGCGGCTGGCGGAGGTCTCGTTCGTCGTGGCCGACGACCGCCAGGCCGACGGGATCGCCACCCGGCTGCTCGAGCAGATCGCGGACGAGGCGGGCAAGATCGGGATCGAGCGCTTCGTCGCCGAGGTGCTGCCCGAGAACCGGGCGATGCTGCGGGTCTTCGAGGACTCGGGGTTCGAGGTCACCCGCAGCGACGACGGCGAGGAGATCCGGGTCGACTTCCCGATCCGGTTCGACGAGCGCTACTTCGAGGCAGTGGACTTTCGCGACCACACCGCGGTCGGGCCGTCGCTGCGGCCCGTGCTCGAGCCGGACTCGGTCGCCGTGGTCGGCGCGTCCGCGCGCGAGGGGTCGATCGGAGGCGCCGTCTTCCGGAACATCGTCGAGGCCGGCTACACCGGATCGGTCTTCCCGGTCAACCGCTCCGGCGAGCCCGTTGCCGGGCACCCCGCGCACGCCTCGGTCGCGGAGCTGCCGGTGCCCATCGACCTGGCGGTCATCGCGGTGCCGTCGGGCGCCGTCCAGGGAGCGGTCGCCGAGGCGCTCGCCGCCGGCACGAAGGCGGTGTGCGTGATCTCGGCGGGGTTCGCCGAGACCGGGCCGGCCGGCGCGAAGGCCGAGGCCGACCTGCTGTCACTCGTCCGCTCGCACGGTGCGCGCATGGTCGGGCCGAACTGCCTGGGCGTCTTCGCCGCGGCGACGAAGATGAACGCGACGTTCTCGCGCCGCCAGTTCGAGCCGGGGAACGTGGCCATCTCGTCGCAGAGCGGCGCCGTCGGCCTCGCGGTGATCGACGAGGCCTCCCAGCGCGGCCTCGGCATGTCCGCGTTCGTATCGATCGGCAACAAGGCGGACGTGTCGTCCAACGACCTGCTCGAGTACTGGGAGGACGACGACAACACTGCCGCGATCGCGCTCTACCTGGAGTCGGTCGGGAACCCCCGCCGCTTCGCGCGCATCGCCAACCGGGTCGCCAGGCAGAAGCCGGTCCTGGCGCTGAAGAGCGGGTCGACGACGATGGGCGAGCGGGCCGCGATGTCACACACTGCCGCGCTGGCCGGTTCCGACCGGGCGGTGGAGGCGCTGTTCGAACAGGCCGGCGTGATCCGCGCGCACACCCTGCAGGAGCTGTGCGACGTCCTCCAGCTTGTCGCGACCCAGCCGCTGCCCCACGGCAGGCGGGTCGCGATCCTGTCGAACGCAGGCGGGCTGGCGATCCTGTGCGCCGACGCCTGCGCCGAGCTCGGCTTCGAGCTTGCGCCGCTCAACGAGCACACGCGCGAGCACCTCGCCGCGCTCCTGCCGGACGAGGCGACCGTCACCAACCCGGTCGACATGATCGCCTCGGCGACGGCCGAGACCTACGCGGCCGTCGTGCCGCTGCTCCTCGCCGACGCCGACGTCGACTCGCTCGTCGTGCTCGCGGCGCCCACGGCGCTCGCAATGCCCGAGGACGTCGTTCGCGCCATCGCCGCTGCGTGCGACCGCGAGCAACCGCGGAAGCCCGTGCTGGCGGTCACCCCCGGCAGCGCGACTCACAGCGGATCGGTGCCGTGCTACCGCTACCCGGAGGCCGCCGCCGGCGCGCTCGCGCGGGCCGCCGAGCGGGCCGAGTGGCTGCGCCGGCCGCAGGGGCGCGTCCACGAGCCCGTCGTCGACCGGGCCGCGGCCCACGCGGTGATCGAATCAGCGCTCGAGGCCTCACCCGACGCCTGGCTTGGCGCCGACGCCGCCCGCCGCCTCCTCACCGCCTACGGCGTGCCGTGCGTCGCCCAGCGCACGGTGACGAACCGGCCCGAGGCGCTCGAGGCCGCACATGCGCTGGGCTACCCGCTCGTCGTGAAGCTCGGCGAGGCGGGCGTCCACAAGATCGACAGCGGCGGCGTGATCCTCGGAGTCCGCGACCTGGCCGCGCTCGACGCCGCCCTCGACCGGATCGGGTATCCGGCCGTGCTCCAGCCGATGGTCTCGGGCGGGATCGAGCTCCTGGCCGGCGTCGTGCAGGACCCGGTGTTCGGCCCCGTGGTGGCCTTCGGCCCCGGCGGGACGATGGCCGAGCTGATCGGGGGCACGGCGTTCGCAACGCTCCCGCTCACCGACATCGACGCCGGCGAGCTCGTCACGTCGGGGAAGGCGGGCGAGCTGGTGGGCGGCTTCCGCGGTCGCCCGCCGGCCGACACGGGCGCGCTCGTCGACCTCGTCGTCCGGCTCGCCGCGCTCGCGGAGGACTTCCCACACGTGGCCGAGCTCGACCTGAACCCCGTGATCGCGCTCGCGGACGACTGCGTCGCCGTGGACGCACGCGTCCGGGTGGCGCACGCCGTGCCCCAGGAACGGCTCAAGTCGTGGTAGCGGCCTCGATGCCGGCCAGATACGGCGCCAGGTAGCGGCCCGAGACCTTCGCCGGCGGCCACCACAGCGCCCGTGCCTCCGCCTCGGCCGTGTCCCCGCGCCCGCCCCCCAGGTCGGCGCGCAGGAAGCGGTCCTCCTCGCCCGTCATGAGCACGCCCCGCAGGACGGGCTGAAACGGTGTGGGCGTGATGTCGATCCCCGCCTCTGATGCCAGCATCTCGGCGACGGCGTCGGCCTGCTCGGCGGCGATGCCACCCTGCTTGACCGGAAACGCGGTGATGTCGCCCGCGGCGTAGACGTCGGTCAGGTTGTCGACGCGTCCGAATTCGTCGGTGCGCAGCAGCCCATCTCGCGTGGCGGGGACGCCCTCGATCGGGACGCCCACGAGCCGCGGCAGGGCGACCACGCGCTCGACCTGGATCTCGTCGCCGGGCTGCGTGCGCAGGACGCCGGCCGTGAACTCGGCCGGTGTCTGGCGCAGGTGGAGCGCAACGCCGTTCGCCTCGAGCAGCCGGCGCACCTCCGCGCTGGCCTCGCCGCCGAAGGCGGCCAGCGGTTCCTCCTCAGGGGTCACGATCGAGATCGACACCCGGGGGTCGGCCCGGTGCGCCGTCAGGAGCGCGAGCTCGTATGCGGGCAGCGTCCAGCCGATGCTCGCCGGGATCGCGAACGCCACCGCGTGGACCTCGCCGGCGTCGATCTCGGCGACGAGCCTGCGCAGACCCTCGACGTCCTCCGGGCCGCCGAAGACGAGCGCTCCGGGCACCACCGGGCTCGCCTGGGCCCCGCACGCGATGACGACGGCGTCGTACTCGATCCTCTCGTCGCCGCCCAGGGTCGCCGTTCTGTTCTCGGCATCGACGGCCGTGAGCGCACCATGCCGCAGCGTGACGCCGATGTCGCGCGCGATCGACCCCAGGTCGAACCGGTGCACCTCGGCGCGGCCGAACGGCTCGCCGACCGCCGCTGCCCGGAACCTGAACCGGTCGGTCGGCGCGACGAGCGTGATCTCCGTCAGCTCGGGCGCCAGCGTGCGCAGGGCGAGCGCCGTCTCAAGCGCCGCCACCCCTCCTCCGGCAATCACGACGCGAAGCCGCCGCAGGCCGCTCATCACGCACCTCCGCTGGACTCTCTGACGGCTCAAGGCTAGCGCCGACCGGCCGGACGGCCATCGGTGGCCGCCATGACCTGCCATACGGGAACCCCGCACACGAGTTCGGTACCCGCCCCGATGCCGCCCGGAGGTCCACACGCAACCATGGTGAGAACGACACGGAGGTGTTGCCATGTACACCACAATCGTTCTCGCACTCGATGGATCGGAAGGCTCCAATCGGGCGATCCCCGTCGCCGAGGCGTACGCGCGCCGGGAAGGCGCCCGGATCGTGGTTGCGCACGCCCGCACGCACGCGCTCGAAACCGCGATCGAGGACACGCTCCACGCTCACGTTGAGCACCTCTCCCGGTCCGGCATCGAGACCTCCATCATCGTCCGCGACTCGCTGTTCGGCGACGAGGCGCAGATGATCGCCGAAGTCGCTCGGGAAGCCGAGGCCGAGCTGATCGTGATCGCCAGCCGCGGCCGCGGGCCGTTCGCCGGCGCAGTGCTGGGAAGCACAACGCAGCGCCTGCTGCCGATCGCCACGTGCCCGGTGCTCGTCGTCCCCGGTGGCTACACGGGACACGGGGTCGAGGCCGCAGAGTCGTCGGCGATCGAAGCCTGACCGCAACGCCCGATGCCCGGTCTGCCGCGCACGGCCATGGAGACACGCCTCCTCCTGCCGGGCGCGGCCACCGTCAGCCTGGTTGCAGGAGGGGTGCTCGATCTCGCGGGAGCGCACGCCGCCGCGAGCACCATCTGGGCGGCGTCGACGCTCGCCCTCTTGATCCCGCTTTCGATCTCGGTCGGGAGGTCGCTGCTTCACGGTGACGTCGGCGTGGATGCGATCGCGCTCCTGGCCATGGCGGGCGCGCTGGCGATCGGCGAGTACCTGGCGGGGGCCGTGATCGCGCTGATGCTCGCCGGGGGGAACGCACTCGAGCTCTTCGCGCAGGGGCGGGCCCGCCGGGAGCTGACGCTCCTGGTCGACCGAGCGCCCAAGTGGGCGAACCGGATCACGGGCGATGCTGTCGAGCGGATCGGGGTCGACGAGGTGCGGGTCGGAGACCGTCTGCTCGTCCGGGCCGGCGAGGTGATCCCCACAGACGGCATCGTCCAGAGCGCCGAGGCCATCGTCGACGACTCGGCGCTGACCGGCGAGCCGTTGCCGCGCACGCTGCACACCGGTGCGACGGCGCGCGGCGGCTGCACGAATGCCGGCGAGGCCTTCGAGCTCGAGGCCACGACGCCGGCGTCGGGCAGCACGTACGCCGCCCTGGTGCGGCTCGTGCGCGACGCCGAAGGCAGTCAGGCGCCCTTCGTCCGGATGGCCGACCGCTACGCAGCCGTGTTCCTGCCGGTGACGATCGTGGTGGCCGGCTCGGCGTGGGCGGTCAGCGGGAGCCCACGACGGGCCGTCGCGGTGCTGGTGGTTGCGACGCCGTGCCCGCTCATCCTGGCCGCGCCGATCGCGTTCATCTCGGGCGTGTCCCGGGCGGCGCGGGAGGGCGTGATCGTGAAGGGCGGTGCCGTCATCGAGGCGCTGGGCCGCGCGCGCACCGTGCTCTTCGACAAGACCGGGACGCTGACGCTGGGAACGGCTCAGGTCGACCGGATCCTGACCGCGGACGGCATCCCTGCGAGCGAGGCGCTGCGGATTGCGGCGTCGCTCGACCAGTTCTCCTCGCACGCCATGGCCGCAGCGCTCGTGCGGGAGGCGTCGGATCGCGGACTCCGGCTCAGCATGCCGAGCGGTGTGCGGGAGGACGCGGGACAGGGCATCGCGGGCGACGTCGACGGACGGCCGGTCGCTGTCGGAAGCGCAGCGTTCGTGGCGGCGCACGCGGCCCAGCCCGAGGCTCTGGCCGACGAGGGCGCGGCCGCGGACGGCGAGGCGCGCGTCACCGTGGCGGCCGACGGTCGCGTCGTCGCCGTGATCGTGATGTCGGACCGGTTGCGCGAGGATGCCGGGGGGCTCGTGGCCGACCTGCGCAGATCGGGTGTCCGGTACGTGGCCCTCGCCACGGGAGACGTCGAGACCACGGCAGAGGCCATCGGCCGCGCGGCGGGCGTCGACCGGATCTACGCCAGGCAGTCGCCTCAGGACAAGCTGGAGCTCGTCCGCTCGCTCGCCGCTCGCGATGACCTGAGCCCGATCGTGATGGTCGGCGACGGGATCAACGACGCGCCGGCCCTGGCGCTCGCCGACGTCGGCATCGCGCTCGGCGCGGCCGGCGCCACCATCGCGTCGGAGGCCGCGGACGCGGTGATCGCGGTCGACCGCATCGATCGCGTCGCCCGCGCGGTGAGCATCGGCCGGCGATCGATCCGGATCGCCCGCCAGAGCGTCATCGCCGGCCTGGGGCTCAGCATCGTGGGCATGGCGTTCGCCGCCGCCGGATACCTGCCGCCGGTGTCGGGCGCGGTGTTCCAGGAGGTCATCGACGTCGCCGTGATCCTGAACGCGCTCCGGGCCCTGGGTGGCGGTCGCTCGTGACCACCTTCCGCACGACGGCCCCGTCGCGCTATCCTCGACCACGGATGGCCGGAACAGAGATCCTCTACGTCGCCCAGATCGACCCCGCCCGCCGCGAGGAGCTCCTCGAGACGTTCTCCGGGGAGCCGCCCTACGACATCGCGGCGACCGAGCTCGAGCGGCACACGGTGTTCATCGGCCCCAGGCACGTCGCCTTCCTGTTCGAGGGCCTGGATCCGGATGCCGTCGTGCGCCGCCTGGCGGACGACCACGACCTGCAGCTCCAGGTGATCGAGCTGGCCGGCGCGGTCAAGGCGCCCGAGGCGCTCACCGCCGTGTTCGATTGGCGGCGGGGGATGAGTGATCGATAACTCCCGTGATGTTCTGGGTGGCGAGAACCGAGTAGCGCAAGGACGCAGGACCTGTCAAGCCGGCACGGCTTGACAGGGTTCGGAAGGCGTCTGCGATGACGCAGACGCCGGCGGGCGATATTGATTGAAATATCGGGGCGACCGAGGACGCCGCGATGCGACGGTTCGCAGCCACAGCCTCTCCCCGGTTCGCCGTTCCGAAGCGGCGGGCGTCCACGCGCGCGGGAGTTATCGGTCACTCATCTCTACTCTAGGCCGCAGACCTGAGCGTGATGGCGCCGACCGGGCACGCGGAGCAGAGCCGCTCCGCCCGGTCGCGGGCAAGCAGCGGCACGAGAGCCCGCGCGCAGCCGTTCTCGTCGAGCTCGACGGCGGACGCGTCCTCGGCGACGCACTCCCCGTATCCGACGCACGTGTCCGGGTCGATGATGAGCTGGGTGTCCATCGGGTCGTCTCCTCTCGGGGTTGGTCAGGCCGCCAGCAGGCGGCGGGCATCGTTCAATCGTTGGGGGGAGTTCAGAAGCAGGACGCACGCGGCCCGGCCGTCGTCCGCGCAACCGACGTGAAGCCCGTCGCGCACCGACCATTCGCACACGGCGGGCTCGAACCCGACCTGCTGCACACGCAGCGGGCCGATGTCCGAGAACCAGTACGGGTCCCGCTCGAACGGCGCGCGCGACCCCAGGATCGCGCGCGCGACGTGGTCGCCGCCGGCGCGGGCATTGTCCCAATGCGGGATCGCGATGCGGCCGAACCGCGGGTGCGGGAAGGCGGCGGTGTCGCCGCACGCCCAGACGCCGTCGAGACCCTCGACCGCGAGCCGCTCGTCGGTATCGACGGTGGGCCCGGCGCCGAGCGCAGGCGGCAGCGTCGAGGTGACCCCGGCCGCGACGATCACGACGTCGGCCGCGATCCGCCCGTGGGTCGACGTCTGGATGAGCTGCGAGCCGCCGGGGATGGGAACGATGCGCTCGAGGCTGCAGCCCCCGGCGAACGCGACGCCGAGCGCGGCAAGCACCCGCTTGGCCTCGGCTCCGACGGCGCTGTGAAGCCGGCTCAACGGCAGATCGCCCCGTTCGACCAGCGTGACGCGATGGGCCGCCGACAACGTGGCGGCGGTCTCGGTGCCGATGAGCCCGGCTCCGATGACCGCCACCCGCCGACCCGGCCGCTCGAGGCGGGGAAGAAGCTCCTCGAGCCCCGCCGGGTCGGCGTTCTGGTGGGCCACCCCGATTCCGGGGATCGGGGGACGCGTCAGGCGCAGGCCGGTCGCCCACACGAGCTCCTCGAAGGCATGCTCGTGGATCTCACCCCGCGCCGTGCACTGCACGCCGAGCCGCCGGCGCGGAAGGTCGAGCTCGACGGCCCAACCGTCGAGATGGCGGATTCCGGCCGCGGCGAGGCCGTCGGCCGTCGCCAGATACGGCGCCGCCCGGCGCACGAGCGCGCGCTTCGAGAGCGGGGGGCGATCGCAGGGCAGGCCGGGGCCGATCAGCGTCACCGCGACGCCGGACTCGGCCAGGCGGCGCGCGCACGCGTAGCCGGCGACGCCGTTTCCGACCACCGTCACCGAGCGGGCCGCGCTCACGGCTCGCTCCCCTCGATCTCGAGGGCCGCCCGGGCGGGCAGCCGGTCGCGCGCCGGCGCGCGCCCGGGGGCCGGTGCCGGGCGCTCGAGCCACCGGTACCACGCCGCTCCGCCGACGATGGCGGCCGACGCGCCGTAGATTCCAAGCGCGAAGACCGATCGCGAGTCGGTCCCGGCCGCGATGCCGTGCACCAGCGAGAGCGCCCAGACCGAGTAGCCGAAGTAGTGCAGCGAGCGCCACGCCCGCTGGCTCATCCACCGCGCCTGCTTCAGCTTGAACGACAGCGGCAGCGCGAGCACGAGCCAGAGCGCGGCGGCACCGACGACGACGCCCGGCCGCGGGTCGAGCCCGACGAGCGACCGAACCGTCACGCGGGCGTAGCGGTCGAGCATCAGCGCGCCGATGTGGATCCCGACCGCGACCAGCCCGAGCGAGGCCAGGAACCGGTGATAGGCCATATGGGGAGCCGGCGGGCGCCAGACGCGCGCGCTCAGCGCAATGCCCCAGGCGACGACCAGCGTGTAGCAGGCGAAGGCCACGAATGCGCTCGCCCGCGCGACGTCCCAGAGGATCACTCCGCCACCTCCGTCCAGGCGGCGGTCGTCCGGAGGGCGCCGTCGCTCAGGACCATGGCGGCCTCCTCCAGCGCGGCGATCCGCCCCGGCCGGAGCGTGAGGAGCTTCGCCAGGACGTCCGCGGCCACCGGATCGTCCGAGACCACGGTGGCGTGCGTCCTCGGTCCGGGCGCACCGGTCTCGGGATCGATCAGGTGGTGGGCGGGGCGGCCGTCGCCGTTCTGCCACCTGCGCCGGCCGAAGCCGGACGTGGCGATCCCCTGTCCCTCGCCGACCCACACCCGCGCGATCGGCGGGGCGTCGTGATCGCGAGGGTCCTCGACCGCCACCAGGTGCCGGCCGCGCGCCGCGACGAGATCGCCGCCCGCGTCGACGAGGATCGAGGGGTCGTCACACCGGCCGCGTACGAGTGCGGCGGCCCGGCACGCCATCCAGCTCTTTGCGATCCCTCCGAGGTCGAGCCTCGTCCCGGCCGGAATCTGCACCGTCCGCCGGACACGATCGACCTGGGGGCGGCCCTCCAGCCGGCGCGGGTCCGGGCTCGACTCGGCGTAGGCCTTGCGGTCGGCCAGGCTGCGGCGGTAGCCCCAGGCGACCAGCGCACCGCCCACGAGCGGCTGGAAGACGCCGCCCGTCGACCGGATCCAGTAGACGCACGCCTCGACCACGTCGAGCGTCGCGGACGAGACGGGAACCGGCCGGCCCGCCGACGCGTTCACACGCGCGACCTCGCTCTCGGGCCGGAAGCGCGACCAGCGGGCCTCGTCGCGCTCGACCGCCTGCGCGATCGTCGCGGCGAGGCCGGAGTCGACGCCGCCCGTGTGATGGATGCGCCAGGTGGTGCCGGTGGCCGGCCACTCCCAGGCGGCAGTCGTCGCGATATTGGCGGCCGTCTGCATCAGCTCGTGTGCGTGGTCGGAGGGGCGGAGGCCGTAGCGACCGGGGCCGAGGACGACGCCGGAGCTGTCACGCTCGCGAACGAGGACGCCGACGGCAGCGCAGTGCCGGCCGTCTGCGCCCGCCGCATGCTTGCGAGCAGCTTCTGCTCGGAGCGCCGGGTGCGGACGACGAGCGTGTTGTACCGGACGACCAGGTGGTGCATCTGCCTCGTCGTCACGCGGTCGTGGGCGACGGTGCGCTGGGCGACCGTGTGCCACGAGCGAGCGTCGGCCTGCCACGACGAGGCCAGGGACGCCTGATGGATCGACCAGGCCACAGCGCCACCGCAAATGAGTGCGATGACGGTCGTATAGATCCGAAGTCCGGTGCTAGTCATCCTCTCCTCCATCGTCTCCGCCCGTGGGGCTCGTTCGGGTCACCGGCGGAGCCGGGCTCGTGCTGGTGACCGGTGTCGTCACCGGCGCGGACGAGACCGCCGGTGCCGACGTGACCTGGAAGACAGGCGCGCGCGGGGGCGGCGGCTTCAGGTGGGGCACGCGCGGGGCGTGCCATGCCAGGAGGCGCACGCGGCGGCCGTGGCGGCCGACCGGCATGTCCTGACCGAGCCGCGCCCGAGCGTCGGCGGAGGCGGCCAGGCCGTCGCCGAGCCCCAGGTCGTGGCTCGCTGCATAGGCGCCGCCGCCGACGACAAGCCCGGCGGCGAAGGCCGCGAAGGCAACTGACGGGTGGACGGTCACAAACGATCCTCCTACGGTCGGGGGCGCCGCGGTCGTGCGGCGTCGTCTCCCACCGTAGGAAGCGGGAGTGAGCTAGGCGTGAGCCGGGGGTGAGACGGTTCTCATGCCCGCGGCCCGGCCGGCCACGGGCATCCGCGGCAGCTCGACGGTGAACGTCGCGCCGCGTCCCGGGGCGCTTGCGGCCGAGATAGTCCCGCCGTGGGCCTCGACGATCGCCCGGCAGATCGCAAGCCCGAGGCCGGTGCCGCCGGTGTCGCGGCCGCGCGCGGCATCCGCCCTGGTGAACCGGTCGAAGAGCGTCGGCAGGAGGGTGGGGTCGATCCCCTCGCCCGAGTCCGCCACCTCCACCGTGACGGTGTCGGGCCCCGCCTCGACGGACACGTCGATGGCCTGGCCGGCGGCCGTGTGCCGCACGGCGTTCGAGATCAGGTTCAGGAGCACCTGATCGAGCGCGTCGGAGTCGCCCTCCACCATGGCTCCCTCCACGGCGGCGACATTCCAGGCGCGGTCGCCGAGCACCCGCGAGCGCGCAACGACCCGCTCGGCGAGCTCGCCGACGTCGACGAGGTCGCGCGCCTGCGGGCCGTCCGCGCCTGTGCGCGCCAGCCGGAGCAGGCTCTCGACCAGCCGGGCCATCCGGTCGAGCTCCGAGATCGCGACCTGCGCCGCCGCCTCGAGCCCGGCCGGGTCGCGGCCGCCGGCGAGTGCGGTCTCGAGGTGGCCGCGGGCGATCGTGAGCGGCGTCCGCAGCTCGTGAGAGGCGTCGTGGACGAAGCGCCGCTGGGCCACGAAGGCGCCCTCGAGCCGGTCGAGCATCGCGTCGATCGCGTCGGCGACGTCGGCGATCTCGTCGCGCGACGGGACCGGGCCCATCCGCACCGAGAGGTCGCCGCCGGTGACGCGCGACGCGCGCTGGGCGATCCGTGAGAGCGGGGCGAGCGCACGCCTGGTCACGAGCCACGCCGCCCCGGTGGCGGGGATGAGCCCCACCAGGCACACCACGAGCATGGCATCGAGCAGCGTGCGGACCCCCGCGTCGGCGTCAGCTGCCGGGACGGCGGCGAGAAACCGGGAGCCGTCCCGGGCGACCGCCGCCACGACGTACTCGTGCCCGCGGATCTCCACGCGCTTCGCGTCTCCGGAAGCGACGTCATTCCGCTGACACAGCCGCCGGGCCCGATGGCTGTTCGCACGTTTGTGGCCGCTCGCCGTCACGCTGGCGAGAAGCTGGCCGGAGCCGCCCCGCGCGCGGAGATAGGCCGTGACGAGCTTCTCGGGGGACTCAGGCCGCAGCTGCTTGGCGGCGTCGTCCGTCCCGTCGCCCGTCCCGTCGCCCGTCGGAGCCGGCTGCGGCGTCCCGCGCAGGGCCGAATCCGCCAGATCGGCGGCGGCTCGCCGCGCAGAGGCCGCAAGCGACTGGTCGACCTGGCGGCGGTCGATCAGGTAGACGGTGAGGAGGCCCGCCGCGAGCACGCCGACCGCCAGCGTCGCGCTCACGATCGCGAGCCGGGTCCGGATCGCGAGCCGGCCCCTCACGCAGTCCTCTCGCGCGCCATCCTGTAGCCCATGCCGCGCACGGTCTCGATCGGCGAGCAGCCGTTCGTGGTCAGCTTGCGGCGCAGGTACCCGACGTAGACGTCGACCAGGTTGGAGCGCGGGTCGAACGTGTACCCCCAGACGCCGTTCAGGATCTGCTGCCGCGACAGCACCTGGCCCGGATGCCGCATGAGGTACGCGAGGAGCGCGAACTCGCGCGCCGAGAGCTCGACACGGCGGCCGTCGAAGTCCGCCTCGCGGGCCAGGAGGTCGAGCGTCACCGGCCCGACCGAGAGCGAGGACGCCGGCGTGCCGTTCTGCGCGGGCCGCCGGGTCCGGGCCCGGATGCGCGCCAAGAGCTCGGCGAACGCGAACGGCTTTCCGAGGTAATCGGTGGCACCGAGGTCGAGGCCGCGCACGCGGTCGGCGACCTCGCCGCGGGCCGTCAGCATGATGACGGGCAGGTCGGCGTCGCTCGCGCGGATCGCGCCGAGGACCTCGAACCCGTCCATCCCGGGCAGCATCACGTCGAGGATCACGAGGTCCGGCGGACGCTCACGCAGGCAGCCGAGGGCGTCCTCGCCCCGCGCCGCGGTGTCGACGGCGTACCCTTCAGCCTCGAGCCCACGGCGCAGGAAGTCCGTGATCAGGGCTTCGTCCTCGACGACGAGGATGTTCATCTCTGGCTCTCAGTGTGACCTCTCGAGGTGAGAGGACTCTCACCGACCTCAGTATCGCCGCGCCCGCCCCGCGCAGGCATCGGGGCCGGGCCTGATCGCGGCCTGTGGAAAGCCCGAGGTGGCTACTCGACCGGGATCTCGAACCGGGCGATGATGCCGGGATCGCCTCCCTTCGCCAGGAGCTCGGGATCGGGATCGCGGGTTGCCACCCACGCGTATCCGTCCTCGGGATAGGCGACGACGTCGGGGAAGCTTCCGGCGCTGATCGCCAGGAGCTCAGCGGGCTCGTCGGTCGGATTGCTGAACGTGTGCAGCCCGACCCGTCCCTCCGGGCAGAAGACGACGTCGCCGGGGGAGAGCGTCTCCTTGCCGTGCCGGCCCCGGAGCACGGGGCGGCCGCTCAGGACGAAGAACATCTCCTCGGCTCCGTAGTGCATGTGCATGCGGTCCTCCGGCGTGCCGGGGGCGAGCTCGTACAGCGTCGCCCCCATCCGAGCGTCGTCCGGCCGCCAGAACACCCGGCGCCGTGTTCCAGCCTGGTCGTCTCCGTCCCATACGCCGGAGAAGAGGTTCTGCCGTGTCATCGTGATCCTCCCGAAGTCGCGGTGGCGCGCAGCGGCGAAGGCCGCTCAGTAGTCCGATCGGTCCAGGTGCTCCTGGAGCGCCTCGGCCGCCCGGGCCGCATCGCGCTCCTCGAGCGCATCGACGATCGCCGTGTGCTCGGCGAGGACGTGCCCCAGGTAGCCGCGCCGCCGCGTCGTCCCGATGTGCATCACACGCACGAAGCCGCGCAGCTGGCGCAGCAGGCGCTCCACGACCGGCATGCCGGCCCCGGCCGCGATCCGCAGATGGAACTCCTCGTCGAGCTCGATGAAGTCGTCCTCCCGCTCGGCATCCGCCGCCCGCTTCTGGCGGATCAGGAGCAGGCGCAGGTGGTCGACGTCGTCGAGCGTCATCCGCTCGGCCGCGCCCCGCACCGCGAGCGCCTCGAGCGCCTGGCGCACGTCGACGATCTCGCGCCGGTGCTCCGGGCTGAAGCCGCGCACGACCAGCTGCCGGCGGGCACCGACCTGGAGCAGGCCCTCGCCGCGCAGCAGCTGGAGCGCCTGCCGCACGGGGGTCTTCGAGATTCCGAGCTCCTCGGCCAGCGCCGACTCGCCCACCACCGTCCCGACCGGCAGGCGGCCGCACAGGATCTCGCCCCGGATGTGCTGGTAGGCGCGCTCGCTCAGGCTCCGAAACGGTGCCTCGGCGGAATGCCGCTGGGTGGCCCGGGTCTCCATCGCCGCTTGAGATGATACGGCCGCGGCGGTGTTCCACCGCTGGTCAGGTGCCTGTCACGGCCGGCTCGACTTCCGGGTAGAGGTGGCACGCCACCGCGCGGTTCCCGGCGACGAGCCGGGTCGCCGGGGACGTCGCCCGGCACACGTCCATCGCGTGGGGGCAGCGGGGATGGAAGTGGCACCCCGTCGGCGGCGAGATCGGGTTCGGCATGTCGCCCGTCAGCGCCGGCTGGATGCTCTTGCGGTGGGCAACCGGCGACGGAGCAGCCTTCATCAGGGCCTGCGTGTAGGGGTGCAGCGGCTCGCGGAAGAGCTCCGCCGTCGGGGAGTGCTCCACGATCCGGCCCAGGTACATCACGGCGACGTTGCGGCTGATGTGGCGCATCACGGCGAGGTTGTGCGCGATGAAGAGGTACGTCAGCCCGAGCTGCTCCTGGAGCCGGACCATGAGGTTCAGCACCTGGGCCTGCACCGACACGTCGAGCGCCGAGACAGCCTCGTCGGCCACGATGAACTCCGGCTCGACCGCGAGCGCGCGGGCGATCCCGATCCGCTGCCGCTGGCCGCCGCTGAACTGGTGCGGCTTGCGGTCGGCCGACCCCGGCGCGAGGCCGACGGTGTCGAGCAGCTCCTCGACCCGGTCCCGCCGGGCGTTGCGCGGCGCGAGCCGGTGGACCTTCAGCACCTCCTCGAGCGTCTGGCGCACGGTCATCGTCGGATTGAGCGAGGAGTAGGGATCCTGGAACACGACCTGGATCCGCCTTCGCAGCTCCCGCGTCTCGCGCGCCCGGCGCCCCAGGACGCTCTGGCCGTCGTAGAGGATGTCACCCGACGTCGGCGGCTCCAGCTGGAGCACGAGCCGCCCGAGCGTGCTCTTCCCCGAGCCGCTCTCGCCCACCAGCCCCAGCGTCTCGCCGCGCGCGATGCGGATGGACACGTCGTCGACGGCGCGCAGGAGGTCCGGCGGCCGCCGGGCCAGGGTGCGCACGAGGTCCGACCCCGCCGCGTAGTGCTTCGAGACGTGGCGGGTCTCGAGGAGCGCCGGGGCGGGCTCGGCCACCCCGGTCACCCGAGCCCGAGCATCGCGGCCAGGTTCGCATCCGGCGCGAGCTCTGGCTCGAGCGACCCGTCGCCGGCCGAGAGCAGCACCGTGACCGCCGGGCCGTTGCCGGCCAGCGGGCTGTCGCCGCTCGCGACGACGCCGACCGTGACGCCGCCGTCGCGGTAGCCGGTGTAGTGCGTGGCGTCCCAGTCGCGGACGGCGACGAGATCTCCCAGGCGCAGGCCGGCCAGGCCGTGCTCGCGCACGATGCCGTCGTCCTTCGTCTGGAGGGCGAACGACGTGGCGGCGGCGACCCGGCCGCTGCCCATCCCGACGACCTCCGGCGGCAGGATGCGCGTGACTCCGACCTGAAGCCGGCCGCCCGCGGCTGTCGCGCCCCACGCGCGCCAGAGCTCGGGCCCGAGGCTGTGGCAGGCGACGCCCGGCGCGTCGGCCACCGCCATGCCGCGGCCGCACGCGCGCACGAGCAGCTCGTCGCCGGGCGCGATCTGCTCCAGGACGTCGTCGCCGACGTGGACGAGGACGTGCTTGTAGGCCCGGAACGACTCGTGCTTTCCGATCACGGTGCCGGCCGCCCCCGCCGCCGCGCCGGTGCGCACGGCGACCGGATTTCCGACACAGGCGAAGACCGCGAGGGCGTCGTTTGCCGCCGGGTCGGCGTTGGCCATGCTGACGCCCGGCTCGACCTGGTCGGCCGCCCACCCCATCGCCGCCATCCCCACCTTGACGTTGTAACAGATCCCCCCCGCGCCGACCGGGACGAACGGCGTCCCGTCGGCGCCGATCTCGTACGGGTTCTCGCCCATCACCGGCGTCGTCACGTCGCCGACGACCGCCGTCACGACCAGCTCCTCGAGGTTGGCGCGGGCGGCGCTCATGCCGGGAGCCCCAGGCTGGTGCCGACGTTCGCGCTGCGATCGGCTTCGAGCGCGAACCGGTCGCGCGGCCCGGACATGATCGTGATGACGCCCGTTCCGTGGCCGGGGATGACGCCGATCCCGTGGGCGACGATGCCGATCGCACACGACCCCGAGAGCGACCCGCGCCCGTACCGGTGATCCTGGTCGGTCATGGCGACGACGTCGCCGATCCGCAGGCCCTCGTATCCGAGGTCGGCCACCGAGTCGGGCCGGGTCAGCATCACGTCGCAGTTCGCCCACTCGGAGCTCATCCCGATGCCGGCCCCCATCAGGAACGCCGGGATCTCGGCGGCGACCGCGATCTCGAGGGCGCCGTCACGGACCCGCACGGGGAGCGCGTCGAGCAGCTCCGGGCTGCAGCTTCGCAGCGCCACGTCGGGGAAGTCGAGCAGGCGCAGGCCCTGCCCGCGGGCGCGGACGAGGAGCCGGTCGCCGGGGCCGAGCAGGTCGAGCGTCTGCTGCGGGAAGTCGATGAGCACGAAGGCGTGCTTGCCGACGACCGTCCCCGTCCCGCCTGCCGCCGGCCCCGTGAGCACACGGACCGGGTTCCCGACGCACGCCAGGAACTGGAGGGCGGCATCCGGCGGAGGGCCCGCGCCGCCTGCCGACACCGCGGCCTCGAGGTGATCCGCCGCCCAGGTGAAGACCGGGCTCCCGACGCGGACGTTGTAACAGACCCCGGCCATCCCCGGCAGGATGATCGGCCGGCCGTAGGAGTCGACGCTCCACGCGTCGCCCGTCGGATGGCTCACCCGCGCGCCGATGCCCAGCGTCACGAGCCGGTCGCTGTTCGTGCGAGGTGCGGCGGAGGCGGTCACGGTCAGTAGAGCAGGTCGGGGTCGAGCACGTTGCGGAGCGGCCGGCCGGCCAGGTACGCGTGCAGGTTCTCACAGAAGATCTCGACGATCCGGTCGTTCTCGTCGGCGACCGTGCTGGCCGAGTGAGGGCTCACGAGCACGTTCGGCAGGTCCCAGAACGGGCTCGACTCGGGCGGCGGCTCGGTCGTGAACACGTCGAGCGCGGCGCCGCGCAGCCGGCCGGCCGCGAGCGCGCCGGCGAGCGCCGCCTCGTCGACGACGTCCCCGCGGGCGATGTTCACCACGATCGCCCGTTCGGGCAGAAGCCCGATGCGGCGGGCGTCGAGCAGCCCGTCGGTCTCGGGCGTGTGGGGCGTCGCCAGGACGACCGCGTCCAGGCGCGGCAGGATGGCGTCGAGGTCGTCGATCGCCGCGATCTCGTCGGCGTGGACGTCGGCCGGGCTGCGATCCGCGATCGTGCGCACGACCCCGATGACGTGGGCGTCGAGGGCGCGCAGGAGCCGGGACGCCTCGCGGCCGATCCGCCCCGCTCCGACGACGGCCACCACCTTGCCGGCGACCTCCTCACCGGCGTGACGGCGCCAGACGTGGGCGCGCTGGTCGGCCTGGTAGCGCAGGACGTCCTTGCCGAACATCAGCATCGCGAGCACCGCGAACTCCGCCAGCGGGCGGGCGTGGACGCCGCTCGCCGTCGTGACCACGACGTCGCGCCGCTCGGTCAGCCCGATCCGCCGCGCGAGCTGGCCGACCCCGGCGCTCGTGGCCTGGATCCAGCGCAGTCGCGGCCACTCCACGAGCCGGTCGGCGAGGGCGAGCGGGCCGAAGTCGAACAGGATCTCCGCGCTCTCGAGGAGCTCGATCCACCGCCGCTCGGCCCGCTCGTCGGCGATCTCGGGCAGAGGATGCGCCGAGGGGTACTCGGGCGCGGGGATGAGATCCTGCTCGTAGACCACGTCGAGGCGCGGGTCGGCGGCGGCGATCACCGCCACGTTCTCGGGCGAGAGCGGGCTCGTGATCACCACCCGGACGCCGCCCACGTCAGGATCCTTCGGAGAGGGCGTAGCGGCCGGCGAGCGAGCCTCCGTCGACGTCGAGCACCGCGCCGGACACGTGCGCCGCCGCGTCGGAGCAGAGGAAGAGCACCGCTTCGGCGATGTCGGTGGGCTCGCCGGCGCGGCCGAGCGGGATCGAGCGGACGAGCGACGCCCGCAGCTCGTCGGTGGCCCGGTTCGGAAAGGCGTCGCTCCACCCGCGGACGTCGATGTAGCCGGGAGCGACGACGTTCACGTTCACGCCGTGCGGCCCGAGCTCGAGCGCGAGCGTCTTCGAGAGCGTCTCGACCGCCGCCTTCGACGCGGCGTAGGCGGCGCCCTCGGGCCGGGGGCTGCGCGCCGAGCCCGACGAGATGCTGACGATGCGGCCGCCTCCGCCGGCGGCGATCCGGTGGCGCGCGAACGCCCGGCACATCAGGTAGACGCCGGTCACGTTGACGTCGAACACCCGCCGCCAGTCGCCGGGCTCCATGTCGACGAGCGCCGCGTCGGGGTAGGCCGCCGCGTCGTTCACCAGGACGTCGAGATCGCCGAAGCGGCCGAGCGCCGTCCCGACCGTCCGCTCGGCGACCCGCTCGTCGGCCACATCGCCGACGATCGCCTCGAAGCGCGGGCCTCGCAAAGTCTCCGGCGGCTCGACCAGGTCGACCACGACCACGTTCGCGCCCTCGGCCAGGAAGCCCGCCGCGACGGCGCGGCCGATGCCGTTGGCGCCGCCGGTCACGGCCGCAGTCATCCCGTCGAAACGCGCCAAGCGGCCTTCCCCACCGTCCTCTCGTTCGCGGTTCCCCTCGTGCGCGGCGCAAGCATAACGGCGTCCCGAACCCTTGACACCTCCGACCCGCCGCTCATACACTCGGCCGCGTCGCGGGACGGATTCGTATGAGTCGACACCGAAGAACGGTTACACCCAAGAAGCATAAGGATTTCTTCGGTGCATTCGTACATCTTTCCGGCACAAGCATACCTTTGGTCGCTCGCATGAAAGGATCCACCATGGCCGACCTCCCGGACACGCCGACGATCAGCCCCCACCGCGCGTGGCGCGCACGGCGTGCAGCCGTGCTCGCGGCCCTCGCGACGGTTGTGCTCGCCGCCGGCTGCGGCGGAGGCGGTGGATCGACCGGCGCCGGAGGGAGCACGGCCAAGAGCGACACGCTCGTGATCGCCAACGCGGTGAACGTCGACACGCTCGACCCGGCCGCGAACTCGGTCAACGAGAGCATCTGGATGACCCAGAACATCTACCAGCGGCTCCTCCAGCCGAACGCGAACGGCACCGACGTCATCCCGCAGCTGGCCACGTCGTGGGACATCTCGGATGACGGGCTCACGTACACCTTCCACCTCGGCGACCACCAGTTCTCCGACGGGACCCCGGTCACGGCCGAGGACGTGCGCTACTCGATCGAGCGCTCCATCCACTACGACGGCGGCTGGGGGTTCCTGCTCGAGGCCGTGAAGTCGGTCGAGGCGCCCGACCCGAAGACGGTCGTCATCACCCTGTCCCGGCCGCACGCGCCGCTCCTGGCCGACCTCGCCATGTACGCCTATGCCGTGATTCCCGAGCAGCTCGTGAAGCAGCAGGGCGCCAAGGACTTCTTCCAGCACCCGATCGGAAGCGGCGAGTGGATGCTCACGCAGTGGAACAAGGGCAGCGATCTCACGTTCAAGGTGAACCCTCACTGGGCCGGCCCGAAGCCCCAGTTCTCGACGCTCAAGATCATGATCGTGCCCAACGACAACTCGCGCGTGCTCCTGCTTCAGAACAAGAACGCGGACATCATCGAGAACCCGCCCGGGAACCTCATCAACGAGCTGAGCGCGAATCCCGATCTCCAGACGTATCTCTTCCCGTCGACACGCGTCGACTTCATCCAGCTCGACGAGCACTTCGCGCCGTTCAAGGATCCGAAGGTGCGCGAGGCGTTGAACTATGCGATCGACCGCAACGCAATTGTGAAGCTTGCGTACTCCGGCCATGCGACGCCGGGGTCATCGTTCATGCCGTACAAGATGCAGTTCTGGAACGACTCGCTGAAGCCGTATCCATACGATCCGGCGAAGGCGAAGGAGATCCTGTCGCAGTCGGGTTACCCCAACGGGTTCAAGACGTTTCTTATCGAAGTGGCAAATGACGTTGCCGGTAACGCAACGGCGGTGGTCATCAAGTCGGACCTCGCCAAGATCGGCATCGACGTCGACATCAAGACCTACGAGCTTCTGACCGCATACGGCAAGGAGGACGGCGGGAACTCGCAGATGGGTCAGCGCTACTGGACGAACGACATCATCGATCCCGACGAGGTGACCACGTTCGGCGTCGATCCCAACGGCGGTGCGAACGCGTTCAGCTCCTACTGGGGCGACCCGACGGCGACCAAGCTCGTCCACCAGGCACGGGGCGAGCTCGACCCGGACAAGCGCCGGCAGATGTACGAGCAGATCCAGCAGATCGTCTACGACCAGACGCCGTACCTCATCCTCGACTACAGCCCCTACCGGTACGCGGCGGGCAAGTGGGTGCACGGCTTCCACGCCACGCCGCTCGGGAATTACAATCTGTCGCTGGAGACGCTCACCGTCGACCAGCACTAAGCTCGCGCCAGAAGGGAGAGGGACGTGACCGGGCGGTTCGGGTTCCTCGGCCGCAGGGTGCTCCAGCTCATCCCTGTGGTGCTCGGGATCACCATCCTGGTGTTCTTCCTGCTGCACCTGGTCCCGGGTGACCCGGCCCGCCAGATCCTGGGCCAGCACTACACGCCCAAGGCGGCGGCCGAGATCCACCACAAGCTCGGCCTCGACCAGCCGCTCTGGCAGCAGTACAAGATCTTCATGGACCGGCTCGTCCACGGCGATCTGGGCGACTCGGTCTACTACAACCAGTCCGCGCGGTCGCTGATCGCCGAGCGCCTCCCGGCCACGATGTTCCTGATCGCCTACGCGGGCGTGCTGGCGGCGCTGATCTCGATCCCGATGGGCATCATCTCGGCGCTCAGGCGGGGCGGCATCTTCGACCAGGCGACTCGGGTCGGGACGCTCATCACGTTCGCGATGCCGCCGTTCTGGTTCGGGATCATCCTGCTGCTCGTCTTCGCCCTGAAGCTCCAGCTCTTCCCCGTCTCGGGCTACGGGAACGGCTTGACCGACCACCTGTGGCACCTGTTCCTGCCGGCGCTCACGATCGCGCTCGCGTTCTCGACCATCCTCACCCGCACGCTGCGGGCCAGCATGCTCTCGACGCTCCGGATGGACTTCGTCGACACCGCCCGGATCAAGGGCATCTCGCGGACGACGGTCCTCCTACGTCACGTCGTGCGAAACGCGATCGTCGCCATCGTTGTCGTGTTCGGCATCAACCTCGCCTTCCTGATCGGGAGCACGGTTCTCGTCGAGAACGTGTTCTCGATCCCCGGCCTCGGCCAGCTCCTCGTCGACTCGGTCTCGTCGCGCGATTACCCGGTCGTGCAGGGGACGACGCTCGTGCTCGCATTCACCGTCGTCGTCGTGAACCTGCTGACCGACGTCGTCCACGCGGCACTCGATCCGCGGGTGACCTACGAATGAGCACGGCCTTCGGAACATCGGGGATGCTGCTCGAGTCGCTGGAGCGGCGCTCCCGCACGCGCCGGTTCGGCCGGGGCCGGGTCACGCTGGCGGCGGGCCTCGTCATCCTGGGCACGATGATCGTGGCCTCGCTGGCCGCGCCGCTCATCACGAGCTACAAGCCCGATGCCATCGACCCGCTGCACCCGCTCCTGCACCCGCTCTCGCCGGGCCACGTGCTCGGCACCGACTCGTTCGGGCGGGACATCTTCTCCCGGATCCTGTACGGCGGCCGCATCGACCTCCTGATTGCGTTCGGAGCGACGTCCGTGACCGCGGTGGTCGGCACCGTGATCGGCTTGACGTCCGGGTACTCCGGCGGCTGGGTCGACACGGTCATCATGCGCATCGTCGACCTCTTCTTCGCGTTCCCGTTCTTCGTGCTCGTGATCGCGATCGTGGCCATGCTCGGGCCGAGCATCTTCAACATGTTCGTCGCCATCTGGCTCACGAGCTGGATCAGCTACGCCCGCATCACCCGCGGCCACACCCTGGTCGCCAAGCGCCAGGAGTACACGCTGGCCGCCCGAGCGCTGGGCTACAGGAACCGGCGTGTGGTGCTCCGCCACATCCTGCCCAACGTCGTCTCCTACGTGATCATCTTCGCGATGGTCGACGCTGTCGGGAACATCGTGCTGGGATCGTCGCTCGGCTTCCTGGGCCTCGGGGCACAGCCGCCGTCGCCGGAGTGGGGCGTCATGATCTCGGACGGCCAGAACTACCTCCTGACCGCGTGGTGGCTCTCGACCTTCCCGGGCATTGCGATCATCCTCGTCGGCGTCGGGTTCAGCCTGATCGGCGACGGCCTCGCGGACATCCTCAGGCCCGGTGACTGACCCCTCGGCGCCGCCCGTGCTCGAGGTCGAGGACCTGCGCACGTACATCGCGACCGACGCCGGCGTCGTCCGCGCGGTCGACGGCGTGTCGTTCGCCGTCGGCGAGCGGCGAGATCCTCGGGCTCGTCGGCGAGAGCGGCTGCGGCAAGAGCGTCACGTGCCGGACGATCGCCGGGCTCATGCCGTCTCCCCCCGCCCGCTCGACGGGGAACGTGCGCCTCGCCGGGTACGGCGACCGCAACCTGCTCACGCTCTCGGCGACCGAGCTCCAGCGGATGCGCGGCGCGCACCTCTCGATGGTGTTCCAGGACCCGATGAGCGCGCTCAACCCGGTCATGCGCGTGGGGGCCCAGGTCGAGGAGGCGGTCGGCGCCCACGAGCGCCTCTCCGGGCGCGAGCGGCGGACGCGGGCAGTCGAGCTCCTGGAGCGCGTCGGGATCCCCGTCCCGGAGCGGCGGATGCGCGACTACCCACACCAGTTCTCAGGCGGTATGCGCCAGCGCGTCCTGATCGCGATGGCGATCGCCGGCCGCCCGAAGGTGCTGCTCGCCGACGAGCCGACCACCGCCCTCGACGTCCTGATCCAGGACCAGATCCTGAGCCTCCTGCTCGAGCTCCAGCGTGACTTCGGGATGAGCATGATCCTGGTCAGCCACGACCTGGGCGTGATCGGCGAGATGTGCGACCGGGTCGCGGTGATGTACGCCGGCGAGATCGTCGAGCTGGCCGACACCGCCACGCTCCTCGGCGAGCCCAGCCATCCGTACACGATCTCGCTCCTGCGCTCACTGCCGGACGTGAACTCCCAGAGCCGCTACCTGCGCTCGATCGGCGGGGCCCCGCCGGCGCTCGTCGACGTGCCGGACGGGTGCCGGTTCGCGCCGCGCTGCCCGCTCGCGCTCGACCAGTGCCGGGCATGGGAGACCGAGCTGCTATCCGCCGGCGCCGACGGTCACACGGCCCGGTGCTGGCGCCACGAAGAGACCCGAAGGGAGGATGCATGGCCGGAGCAGAGCTACGGATCGGCGTGATCGGGTGCGGGAGGTGGGCGAACTGGGCCCACCTGCCCGGATGGACGCGCGACGAGCGCTGCCGCGTGGTCGCAGTGTGCGACTCCGATCCCGACCTGGCCCGGACGGCGGCGGACAGGTTCGGTGTCGGCGAGGCCGTCTCCGACCACCGGCGCGTGATCGAGCGCGACGACATCGACGTCATCGACGTCGTGACGGGCGACGAGGAGCACTTCACGCTCACCATGGCGGCGCTCGAGGCGGGCAAGCACGTGCTCTGCGAGAAGCCGGTGGCGCACGACTACCGCGACACCCTGCGCGCACGCGACCTGGCGGCGTCGAAGGGGCTCGGCACGAAGGTCGGGTTCACGTTCCGCTACAGCCCGGCCGTGCGGTACATGAAGGAGCTCATCAACGAGGGCTTCGTCGGCACGCCGTACATCTACAACGCCTACGAGCAGAACTCGCAGTGGATCGACCCCCAGACGCCGCTCCGGCAGGTGGCGCCCGACCCCGAGGCCGACCGCATCGTCGTCTCGTCGCTCGAGGGCTACGGCGCGCCGGTGATCGACCTCGGCCACTGGTTCATGGCGTCCGACCTGACCGCGGTCGTCGGCGTCCTTCGCAACTTCGTGCCCGAGCGGGTCATCCGCGAGACCGGCCTCATGACCCGGGCCAACATCGACGACGGCGACATCTTCATCGGCGAGTTCGCAAGCGGCGCGATCTGCTCGGTGCAGTCGAGCTTCGTCACCGTCGGGAACTATCCCGGCATCGAGGTGCGCGTGTACGGCAGCGAGGGCGCGCTGATCGCCCGCCTGGTCGAGGAGCACGGCGTCGCCGAGACGCTCCGGTCGGCGAAGCCCGATGCCGTCGAGTTCGAGCCGGTCGAGGTCCCCGAGCGGCTCTACCCGCCGGGCGGATCTGTCCACGAGGACTGGCCGACGCTCTACTACTCGAACCTCACCGCGAACTTCGTCGACGAGATCCTGGCGGGCAGGGAGAACGAGGGCGGATTCGCCGACGCCGCCTGGGTGCAGGAGGTCATCAACGCCGTCGAGCGCTCCCACCACGAGCGCGGCTGGGTGGGACTGCCGCTGGAGGCGTAGCACCCGGCGAACCACGGGGTCGGCTGCAACAGCGGTGCCTGATGCCAATGTTTCACGGCGAGGCTGAAACATTGGCATCAGGCATGGCCGTTTCATCGCCCGCGGCGGTCGTGGCGGCGGCGAAGACCGCGCTCTTCGCCGCCGCGCGGCAACGGTCGCCACCCGTTATGGAGGGGGCCCGCGGGGGAACCCTGGGTTCCCCCGCGATGCCTAGAGGCGGACGGCGCGGCCCTCGCGGGCCGAGGCGTAGAGCGCGTCGATCGTCCGCATGTTCCAGAGCGTGTCCTCGTGCGAGACGACCTGCGGCTGTGACCCTTCGAGGACGCACCGGGCGAAGTCCTCGACCTCGAGCCGGTACTCGTCGTCCCCTGCGACCGCCACCGAGCGAGTCTGCCCGTCGGCGTCGGTGCACTCCACTGCGACGTCGTCGCTTCGCAGCACGAATGCCTGCGGAACCGTGATCGTGCCCTCGGTCCCGAGGAGTTGCACCTCATGGCGGTACGGCTGCGAGAGGCTGCTCACGAACTGGGCCGCCTGGCCCGAGCCGAAGTCGAGGACGCCGAGGAAGTCTTCGTCGACGCCCTCCGGGCTCACGTGCGAGATCCCGGTGACGGCCGTGGGCGGCCGGCCGAAGATCCACCGCGAGACGTTCACGCAGTAGGAGCCGACGTCGTAGAGCGACCCGCCGCCGTACTCGGGCCGGCGGCGGATGTTGGCGGGGTCGCGCACGGTGAACGTGAAGACGGCGCGCACGGTCCGCAGCTCGCCGACCGCGCCCTCGCCGAGCAGCCGCCGCACCGCCTCCCACTGCGGGTGGAAGCGGTACATGAAGGCCTCCATCCACACGACGCCGCGGGCGACGCAATGCTCGATCATGTCGGCCGTCTCGGCCGCATCGAGCGCGGCCGGCTTCTCGCACAGCACGTGCTTGCCGGCGTCGGCCGCCCGCTTCGACCACTCGTTGTGGAGGTGGTTCGGGAGCGGGATGTAGACGGCGTCCACCCCCGGGTCGGCGAGGAGCTCGTCGTAGGAGCCGTGGAGGCGAAGGTCGAGCTCGGTCTCGCGCAGGAACGCCGCTCCGGCGTCGCCCGAGCTCGCGAGCGCGACGAGCTCGGCGTTCTCGGCGCGGAGGATCGCCGGGATGACGACCTTGCGGCCGATGTTCGCCGCGCTCATGACACCGATCCGGACGTTCGCCATCTGGCACCCCCTCGCAGTCGGTCGCCGATCCTAGCCTCCCGCCGGCCACCGCGGGTTCGGTGTTTTCCCGAAGCCGATTCCGTGTCGACCCCGACGCACTTTCGCGCGCAGCGGACGATCCTCTGAGCATGGCCGAACATTCAATGAAGCCGCTGGGTCACACGGCCGTCGTGGAGTACGCGGTCGCGTGGACGGACGAGAACCACAGGCGCCACCTCGGGCGTGCGCGCGTCGACGGCCACGACTTCGTGCTCGAGGGCACGCCGCCCGGAGGCCTGCGGCGGACGCTGCGGATGCCTGCGGACCAGATCACCGGCGTCGGGCTGAACCGGTGGCGTCCGTCCCCCGCGGTGGCGGTCGGCGGCCCCGACGGCGAAGTCGTCGTCGAGCTCCTGCTCGGCGGCTGGGGAGCCGCGCACCAGCTGCAGAACGCCATTGCCTCGGTACGCGAGGACGTCCGCCCGCTGGACGGCGCCCAGGGACCGGTCATCAACGACCGGGTCGCGATCCTCGCGGAGATCCGTCCTGGAAAGCGCGCCGATCTCGAGCGCGCGCTCGCACACGATCACCCGCTGGGCCTTCCCGGCGAGAGCTTCGAGCACCCCGAGGTGTTCCTCGGCGACACCGAGGTCATCTTCGTGTTCACAGGGCCGGGGGCGGCGTCACAGCTCCGCGAGATCGCGGAGTCGCCCGAGCACTTCCCCCAGGCGACTCGGATGACCGAGATCCTGACGGCGCCTCGCCTGCTCCAGTAGCCGGTCCGAGAGAGAACGGCGCCGGCCGCCCGGGCACCCGCCTGGGCGGCCGGCCGCACGGTGAGGGACTACTCCTTCGCGGCGATCTCGATCCGCTGAGGCTGCGCCTCGGCTGGACGTGGCACGTGAATGCCCAGCTCGCCCTTGGCGAACTCAGCCTTGATCTCGTCCGGCTTGACAGCATACGGCAGCGAGAAGCTGCGACCGAACTGGCCGAACACGCGCTCGTGCGTGTGATAGCCCTCGTGCGTCTCGTCGCGCTTCTCCTCGCGCGAGCCCGAGACCGTCAGCGTGCGATCGTGCAGCTCGATGCTGACATCGTCAGGCGAGATGCCCGGAAGGTCGAACGTGAAGACGAGCTCCGTCGGAGTCTGCTCGACGTCGACTGCGGGCATCCATGTCCCGGTCGGAGTGTTCGGGCGGGCGAAGAACTTCCCCAGCTCCTGCTCGAACCGCTCCATCTGCCGGAAGGGATCCCATGTCGTCATGGTCGTCATGGCGTCACCTCCTCTCCAGCTTGAATTCTGACCGCAGACGCCCTTCCCGCATCGGTGCCGGCACCGAATCCGGCGACGGCCGTTTGCGGCTTTCCCGAAATGGAACCCGGGGTCTGCACGGATGCATTCGGACGGCCGAAAGCGGATCCTTCGGCGCATGCAGTTCCGCGTTCTCATCGCGGGCGGAGGCGTCGCAGGCATCGAGACGGCGCTCGCGCTACGCGCACTCGCGCCCGACCTGGTCTCGGTCGAGCTGGCGTCCCCTGAGCCGGCGTTCGCGTACCGGCCGCTTGTCGTCTCGGAGCCCTTCGGGCGTGGCCACGTCCACATGCTCGACCTCCGGGAGATCACGGCCGACGTCGGGGCGACGCTGCGGATCAACGGGCTCGCCGGGGTCGACAACGCCGGCCGCCGGGCGATCTTCGACGACGGAACGAGCGCCGAGTACGACGCACTCGTCATCGCGTGCGGGACGAAGCTCGTCTCCGCGGTCCCCGGGGCCTCGACCTTCGCGGGGCTGGCGGACGTCGAAACCTACCGGCGAATTCTCGACGAGATCGATGCCGGCGAGGTCGCGTCGGTCGTGTTCATCGTCCCCCACGGAACGGTGTGGCCGCTTCCGATGTACGAGCTGGCTCTCATGACCGCCCGGCGGCCGGCGAAGCACGAGGCGGAGCTGACGCTCGTCACGCCCGAGGACGAGCCGCTCGGCGTGCTCGGCCCGGCGGCGAGCCGGGCGGTGGCAGAGCTCCTCGGCGAGCACGGCATCACGCTGGTCGCCGGCGTCATTCCGATGGGCGTGGACGACGGCAGGCTGACGCTGGCGCCGTCCGGCACGGTCGAGGCGGACCGGTTCGTGGCGCTGCCCGCACAGCAGGCCATCGAGCTCGACGGCGTCCCGCATGTGCAGGGCGGGTTCATCCCGGTCGACGAGTACGGCCGCGTAGAGGGCCTGACGAACGTCTTCGCCGCTGGGGACATCACCAACTACTCGGTGAAGCAGGGCGGCATCGCCGCTCAGCAGGCCGACGCCGTGGCGCAGGTCATCGCGGCCGAGGCGGGAGCAGCCATCCTGCCCGAGCCGTTCCGGCCGGTCATCCGAAGCGTGCTCCTCACCGGAAACGGCCCGCGCTACCTCTCGAGCCACATCCGAGACGGTGAAGAGCTCTCGTCGGTCGCGACAACCCAGCCGTTCTGGTCGCCCCCCGACAAGATCGCCGCGCCGTTCCTCGCGCCCTACCTGGCGCGGCGGATCGAGGGTGCGCTGCGGTAGCGGGTCGCCGGCGCCTTCCAGGCGCCCGGAGCACCGCACATCGGGCAGTGCGGGATCTCACGGCGCGCGGTGACCGCGTAGCCGCACTCGCCGCACACGAGCTCCGTCGGGGACGGCCAAGCCGTGTCGCCCGGCGTCACCCGAGATGCCGGCTTCGACGGAAAGAGCGTGGACGTGCCCATGGTGACCCCCTTGGGACGGTGCCCGAGATGTGCCACTCATCGTCGTGCCCAGGGCGCCGTTTCGGCATCCGGGACATCGCCGATTGAGGGTGCGTATTCGCCCGCAAATCGTGTGGTACTTCCCCTGCGACGGGTGCGGCGCCGGCCCCGATGCGGGCGGCACTGAGCGGACGGATAGTGGGGCCGGAATCATCCGCCCAACTCATGGAAGGGGAACGCCATGTCAAGCGTCTCGGATACCCACTCCGACCTGGCCGGGGCGGGCCGTCCGAAGCTCAAGCGTTCGCTTGGACTCTGGATGGCAACCGCGCTGGTGATCGGAAACATGGTCGGATCGGGAGTCTTCGGGCTTCCGGCATCACTGGCGTCGACGGGGCCGATCTCGCTGCTCGCATGGATCTTCACGGGAGCCGGCGCGATCCTGCTCGCGCTCGTCTTTGCGAATCTCGGCCGGGCCTACCCGCAGACCGGTGGGCCGTACGCCTATGCGCGGCGGGCGTTCGGCGACTTCGCAGGCTTCTGGACCGCCTGGGGCTACTGGATCGCGGCATGGGCCGGCAACGCCGCCATCGCGACGATCTTCGTGAGCTATGCCAGCGTGTTCTGGCCCAGCCTCGGGACAGACAACGTGCTCGCGTTCACACTCGGGCTTTCGGTCATCTGGGTGCTGACGCTCGCGAACATCGCGGGCGCGCGCGAGTCGGGCATCATCCAGGTCGTCACAACGGTTCTCAAGTTCGTGCCGCTGCTTCTGATCGGCCTGATCGGGCTCTTCTACATGCACAGCGCGAACTTCACGCCGTTTGACCCGAACCACGTCAGCCTCTCGGGCCACTGGCACGCGATCTCGTTCGCGGCCACGCTGACCCTGTGGGCGTTCCTTGGTCTCGAGTCGGCCACCGTTCCGGCTGAAGAGGTCAAGAACCCCGAGAAGACGCTGCCGCGGGCGACCATCCTCGGGACGACCGTCACGACGGGCCTGTACGTGCTCGCCACCGTGGCGATCATGGGCGTCATCCCGGCCGCGACGCTGGCCGGACTCGAACGCCCCGTTCGCCGACGCAGCCCGCCAGATCTTCGGCTCGTCGGTCCTGGGCGTCTCGCCCGACAAGCTCATCGCCGCAGTGGCGATGATCTCGACGTTCGGCGCCCTCAACGGCTGGATCCTGATCCAGGGCCGTGTGCCACTGGCCGCGGCGCAGGACGGCCTCTTCCCGAAGGCGTTCGCACAGGTCAGCGGCACGCGCAAGACGCCGGTCGTGGGCCTCGTGGCGTCGTCGGTGCTCCTGAGCGGGCTCATGGCGATGAACTACCAGTCCTCGCTCACCGACACGTTCACGAAGATCATCATCCTGGCCACGCTCACCACGCTCGTGCCGTACGCATTCTCGGCGGCCGCCCAGCTGATGCTGATGTTCACCGATCGCGAGCGGTTCAGCGGACGGCGCCTGACGCTCGACGCGACGATCGCCATCCTGGCCTTCACGTACTCGTTCTGGATGATCTACGGAGCGGGTGAGGAGTACATCGCGCAGGGGTTCCTGCTCCTGATGGCAGGCATCCCGGTGTACGTGTTCATGCGCTGGCGCCAGTCGAAGGAAGCGCCGGTCGAGCCACCGCCTCCGGTTGCAACGCCGCCGGTGCGGATGTTCAAGGAAGAGCGGCCTCTGGTTCCGCTCGGACGCTGACCCGACCGTACCGCCGAAGCGGCGGGGTGGAGAGCGCTCTCCACCCCGCCGCGCCTTTGCGTGGAAAACCACTGTCCGATTCGGGCATTCCCCGATGCCGCGCCGGCGCCGAGCGCGTACGCTCGCGACATGGCCGAGCTTCATTCCATTCGGGTACCGACGATTGACGCGGCGGCTGTCCTCTCGACGATCGTCTGCGGGGTCGACGGCTCCGCAGAGGCGGCTGAGGCCGTCCGCCAGGCCGCGCTTCTCGCCGCGCCCGGCGCCCGAATCGAGCTCGTCGGCGTGATCCATGCCGGGCTCGTCGAATCGGTTGCGTCGGTCATGCCCGCGCAGATGGCCGAGCCGGAGCGCCGGCTCCGCAAAGAGGCCTGGGCGGCGCTCGCCGAGGCGGCCCACGACGTCTCGAGCGGGATTGAGGTGACGACGACGCTCCGCACCGGGCCCGCCGCGGCGCTCCTCGCAGTCGAGGCTGCGCGCCTCGAGGCGGGCATGATCGCCGTGGGCAGCCACGGGCAGGGTCGGCTCCCGGGGACACTCCTGGGCGGCGTTGCGGCGCGGCTCGTCCACGACGCGGCCTGCTCTGTGCTGATCGCCCGCGCCGCGCCGATCGCGACGTTCCCTCGCACGATCGTCGTCGGCGTCGACGAGTCTGAGCCGTCCACGCGCGCGCTCGCAGTCGCACACGAGCTCAGCCGGCGCACCGGCGCGGCCCTCGACGCGGTGCATGCGCTCGACAGCTCGCCGGCCGCGACGCTGATCGAGCGGGCCACGACAGACGACCTTCTCGTGGTCGGCTGCCGCGGGCTGCGAGGGCTGCGGGCGCTCAGCAGCGTCAGCGGGGCCGTCGCCCACAGGGCCGCCGGCTCCGTGCTCGTGGTGCGCTAGGCGTACGGAACTCGCAGCCCTTGAGGCCGGCGCCTCACGCCCTGGCCGGTGACCTCGTCACCACCGAAGGACGGCCACCGCACCGGCTGCCCGCAGAGCGGGATGGGTGCTCCCCGAGAGCACGGTCAGCGTGGCGTCCGTCTCGAGCGCACGCTCGATGATGGTGTCCGCCACGTCGGCGCGGTGCAGCAGCCGGACGCCTCCAGCCGGCTCCCGGACCCCGCTCGTGTGGAGCGCCGCCTCACCGTCGATCGCGACCCATGCGGCTCGGCCTTCGGTGACCGCGTCGAGTACGTCGTCGACGCCGATCGCGCCCCGCCCACCGGCAAGCGCCGCGTCGTGGGCCAGGTCGAGCAGCGCCGCGGCCCGGCGCTCGCCGGCGGTGGCGACGTGCGAGCGGAGACGGCTCGCCACCTGCGGTGCGCCGTCCTCGATCAGCACGTTCCTCACCGCCTCGACCACCGTCGCGTCCACGTGTGACGTGATCCTCGCGGCGAGCGGCCGGGTGAGGCGCGGGTTCCCTGCCAGGACAACTCGATCCCACCCGCGGTTGCGGGCGAGCTTCTCGACGACCGGCGCAGCGGTGCGGACGATATGGAGCCGGTCCTCGTCGTGGAGGTGGTTGGGCTCCTTCCGCTCGTTCCATTCCGACGGCGGCGGAGTCATCTCGCGCCGAACCAGATCGGCGGCCTCTCCCCATGCCAGCTCGATCGCGCGGAGCTCCGCCATCGAGACGATGACGATGCCGGCCGGGCGAGCTCCGTCGAGCGCCTCGAGCAGCGGCTGCAGGTGCGGACGCTCGGCCAGCCTCACCGAGGTCTCGAGCGGCAGCTGGACGGCAAACGAGTGAACGGCGCCGCCGGCCGTCGCGCCGAAGAAGAGCGCCCGTCCGCGGCCGTGCCGCGACGGGTCCACCACATCCGCGATCTCGCGACTCAGCTCGTGCAGCCGCTCCTGGCAGTTCAGACGGCGAACCTCGACATTGAAGTCCTCGAGCCAGGTTGGGGCCCCCGATGCGGCCTCGAGCGGATCGACGTCGACGTAGATCGACACGACTCCGGCCGGATCTCGCATGCGGGCCACCGCCAGAACGGTTTTGCGATCAATGCTCATATCACGACTCTCGCGCCTGCCCGCACTTCCCGCATCGGTATGCGCACCGAAGCGGGAATCGGGTTTCCCGCAACGCCCCCGGTTGTGATGAGCGCAGCATCAATCGCGGGCGAGCGCGAGCACGAGCCTCGCCGCCCGGGCGAGCGGTTCGGGGACGGGCTCCTCCGCCTCCGTGAACCGCTGCCAGGCGCGTTCCGGCTTGTGCCGCCTGCCGCGAAGCCCGGCGACCGACTCGAAGTCGGGAGCCATGACCACCGTCCGGTCCGCCGTCGCGGCCTCCTCGATCTGCCGGTTGATGAACCGCTCGGCGGCGATCGGGCGCCGCCCCGGCGGAGCGTCGCGGTCATGAACGGCAACGCACGGGACACCAGCCGCACGGCAGATCTGGACGAACAGGGGGATGTTCGCCTTCCCTCCGCACTCGACGATCGAGATCGCCTCGCGATCGGGGTCGTGGCCCAACGCGCGGAACACGAACGGGAACGCAAGCTTCTCGGTGACCCCCTCGACGAGCAGCACTGCCCGCGCCAGGAAGAGCTCGCTCCGCTCGGCGTCGAACTCGGAGAGCGTGCGGAAGTCCGAGGCCGCGGGGAACGGGCCGGGCTGGTGGACGCGGACGCCGTGCTCCGGATCGCGATGCACAAACACCAGCTCCTCGAGGCGGCCAACGTTCAGGAACGCCGGGGCGTGGGTGGAGTACACCACCTGATTCCCCGCCGTCGCCAGCTCGCGCAGCAGGCGGTAGAGGTAGCGCTGGGCCTGCGGGCGAAGAAAGAGCTCCGGCTCCTCGATCAGCACCACGATCCCGGCGACCGTCTCGGCGCGGAGCAGCTCGAGCGCGGATACCAGCGAGACGGCCCCTGTCGCCGACGAGGCGTGACCCGACAACTGCCCGAGAGCCTGCTCCAGAGTCCCCGCGATCGCGGCGTGGGCTCGACCGGCTCCGCCGCCGGCTGCGGCCGTCGCCGCAACGACGGCCCCGGAGCGAAGCTCGGCCGGCATGAAGAGGACATCCTGGCGGGACGCAGGAGCGCTTCGCACCACCTTCGGCGGAGCGGCGTCCAGTCGCACGGAGCCGCCCGAGGTCAGGTCGCCCTCGATCGTGATGCCTCCACGGCTTCCGACGGCCACGTCCGTCCTCTGTGGCGCCGGAGCGAGCGGGTCGAGCAGCATCCACATGGCGGCAAGCAGGTTGGACTTCCCGGCGTTGGCCTCTCCGACGAGCGCACACACGCGCCCCGGACGCAGTGTTACGTCGAGGGCTGTCCGGAAGCCCCGCACGCGCATCCGCGCGAGTCCGGACGTGCGGGCAGGCTCGTCGTCATTCACCTCGCATCTCGACATGAATGCGAGAGGGTAACTCCGGCCGGGATACCACCGGGGCCAGGCACCGGAGGTGCCCGGCCCCATGGAGTTCGACGGTGTTACGCCGCCTGGTGCAGGCTCGCGACGTCGGGCATCCGGGCCAGCTCCGCCAGACCCTCGACCTCGAGCTGCCGCACCCGCTCGCGGGTGAGGCCGACCTCGCGTCCGATGACGTCGAGGTTCATCGGGTCGCCGCCCGCGAGCCCGTAGCGCAGCTCCAGGACGCGCCGCGTCCGCGGTGAGAGCCGCTCGAGCGCCGAGCGGAGGGCGTCCGCCCGCAGGTTCAGCGCGACCACGTCGTCGACCGGCACGGCGTCGGCATCGGGGAGCAGGTCCCCGAGCTCCGTCTCGCCGTCGACGGCCGCCGGCTGGTGCAGCGAGACCGTGCTCGTCCGCACCTCGTCGAGCGCGTCGATGTCCTCGACGGCCACCTGGGCCTGCTTGGCCACCTCGTCGATCGTCGCGGCACGGCCGAGCCGCACCTCCGCGTCGCGGCGGGCCCGGTCGACCTTGCGCATCCGGTCGTGGATGTGGACGGGCACCCGGATCGTCCGGCTCTGGTTCGCCACAGCCCGCTGGACGGCCTGGCGGATCCACCACGTGGCGTACGTCGAGAACTTGAGGTCGCGCTGCCACTCGAACTTCTCGACGGCGCGCACGAGGCCGAGCGTGCCCTCCTGGATCAGGTCGACGAACGGCACGCCGTGACCGCGGTACTTCTTGGCGATCGACACGACGAGCCGCAGGTTGGCCTCCACCATGTGGCGCTTGGCGGCCTCGTCACCCTGCTCGATCAGCCGGGCCAGCCGCTGCTCCTCCGACTTGGTGAGAAGCGGGGTGCGGCCGATCTCGGCCAGGTACAGATCGAGGCCGTTGGTGGTCGCCGCCGTGTGGTACCAGCGCGGCGGGGCCTCGACAACCTCGGGCTCGGCCGCGCGCACAGCCACGACCTCGACCTCGAGATCGTCGAGCTGGCGGCGGAGATCGGCCTCGTCTTCCTCTGTGAGGTCGAGGCCCGCGATGGCCGCCTCCACCTCGTCTGCGTCCACGCTGCCGCGGGCCTCCGCGTCCTCCAGGAGATCTCGCAGCGGTGTGTGGTTCATCACATTCATCCTCATCATCCTCTTGGTGCATGGCGTCCGCGCAACCCGACCGGGTCCCGGACGCTGGGGGTAGTTGTGTCAGACCCGGAAGGAGCCGGGCGTCGGGGGCTTTCGCAAGCCCCACGGCTCCATCCACTACATCTAACGGTTGTCTCGTTCCAGGTATTCCCGTTTCGAGGAACGGGAACACGTCTCTCTTGACGCGGCATTGGACAGTGTGCTCGAATCTGGCCGGATGGCTGACAGACCACGCGGCGGTAAGAGGATCGGGCAGATGCTGGTCCTCGCGACCGCCCTCGTCGTCTGTGCCCTCGCCGGCCCGGCGGTCTCGCCTCAATCCGCCGCCGCCGGAGAGAAGTCGACCGACTGGAGGATGGCGTTCTCCGACGCGGTCGACTTCCAGGCGAACGTCTTCGCGTCGTTCGACGCGACGCCGTACTTCATCTTCACCGAGGTCTACGACACCCTCCTGAACTACAACCTGAAGGACGGCGGGCCCGACCTCGTGAACTCGCCGACCAGGTCGTACACGATCTCGCCCGACGGCCTCACGTACACGTTCCACCTGCGGTCCGGAATGCGCTGGAGCGACGGCAAGCCGTTCACCGCGGACGACGTCGTCTTCTCGTACGAGCACGCCGCCGACTCGAACGTCAACTCGACCTATACCGAAAACATGAAGAGCGTGACGGCGCTCAACCCGACGACCGTGCGGATGGTGCTGTCCCGCTACGACGCCCGCTTCCTGACCGGGTTCGTCCCGATCGTCCCGGAGCACATCTGGGCCCCCCACGCCGACACGCCGGCCCACCTCACGAAGTTCAACCCGTGCTGCCCCATGGTCGGAAGCGGTGCGTTCACCGTCACGTCGCTCGACCCGCAGGGCACGATCGTTCTCAAGCCGAATCCGTACTTCTACGGGCACCCCGGGCACATCAAGCGCATGCTCCTCATCAAGTACCAGGACGACGACGCCGCCCTGCGCGACCTCGAGCTCGGGCAGGTCGACGCGATCAACACGGGCAAGACGACGTGGGCCGTCCAGCTCCGAAAGCAGCAGCACGCCAAGATGTGGGCGTCGCCCGCGCCGGGCTTCGACGAGATCGCGATGAACTCGTGCCCGCTTCAGGGGTCGCCGACCTGCACCGGCCCCGGGAAGAACGTGAATGTCACGGTCGTCCAGGACCAGGCGATCCGCCAGGCGCTCAGCTGGGCAATCGACCGCGGCGCCCTGGCACGGATCGTCTACAACGGCCTCTACACGCCGGGGACGGGGATCATCTCCTCGTACTACAAGAGCCGCGGCTACTTCACCTCGTACGCCGGCGACCCGGAGATCGGCTACACGTACGACCCGGCGAAGGCCCATCAGGTGCTCGAGCAGGGCGGCTGGAAGTGCCCGCCCGTCGGCTCGGACGGCATCTGTACGAAGGACGGCACGAAGGCTGAGTTCACGCTCGACCTGCGCTCGTCGGACTCCCAGCAGCAGAACGTGGGCCTGCGGATCAAGGCGTGGGCGGCCGACGTCGGGATCAAGATCAACCTCGACACCATCACCGAGGACGCGCTCAACGCCAAGATCTACAACCCGACCAGCTCCAAGGCTCCCGCCGACGCCGACAAGTACGAGCCCACGTTCGACGCCTTCATCTGGGGGTGGTTCGGCGACCTGACGACGCCCGACTACGACTTCGAGGTGCTGGCGTGCGGGAACCCGTCGTCGGACTCGTTCTGGTGCGACCAGAAGTACACCGCGCTCACGAAGGCGGCGCTCACGGAGCCCGATCCGAAGAAGCGGGTCGATCTGCTGCACCAGGCCGAGCGGATCGAGCTCGCCGCCTCGCCGTACATCATCTACGACTTCGGGCCGTACATGTCGGTCACGCGGACCGACACGTGGACGAACTACCAGTCCTCGCCGCAGCCGATCGGCCAGCCGTTCGGCGTGAGCTGGATCCAGCTCCAGCTGATCGAGCCGGGCGCCAAGGCGAGCACGAGCTACGCCGGCACGCCGTGGGTTATCGCGTTCATGGTCGGGACGACCGCGCTCGTCGGCACCGTCGGCTACGTGCGCCGGCGGCGCGAGGAGCGCCAGCCGTTCGAGCTCCCCGATCCCGGGGCGACGGGAGCGCGGGCCAGGTGAAGCCTGTCCTCAAGAAGATCGCCGTCGCGCTCGGGACGCTCGTCTTCGTCCTCGTCTTCAACTTCTTCCTGTTCCGCATCGCCGGCAACCCCAAGAACGACCTGATCCGCGGCAACCCGCGGCTGAGCGAGGCCGGCCGCGAGCGCCTGATCCACCAGCGCGGGCTCGACCAGGGGTACCTGACGCAGTTTCGGATCTACGTCGACGACACCCTGCACGGCGACTTCGGCACGAGCTTCCAGACCAACCAGCCCGTCTCGACGATGATGTGGGCGGCGCTGCCGAACACGCTGATCCTGGTCGGGATCTCGACGCTCCTCGCCACGTTCATCGGGTCGTGGCTCGGCATCTACGCCGCCGCGAACCGCGGCTCACCAGGCGACACCGGCGTGGTGCAGACGTCGCTCTTCTTCTATGCGATGCCCGACTTCTGGGCAGGCATGGTGCTGATCTGGTTCTTCGCCGTGGAGGTCGGGCTCTTCCCAACGGGCCAGAAGTCGGAGCCCGGTGCGTCGTTCTCGACGCTCGGCTACACGTGGAACGTCATCCAGCACGCGACGCTCCCGATCATCACGCTCACGATCGGGATCATCGGCCAGTACGTCGTGATCATGCGCTCGTCGCTCGCCGACGTGATGGGCGAGGACTTCGTGACGACGGCCCGCGCGATCGGCCTCCCCAGGCATCGCGTCCTCCGGCGGGCCACCCGGAACGCGATCCTGCCCGTCGTTGCGCTCTCGGCGATCACCCTCGGGTTCGTGGTCTCGGGAGCGACGGTCGTCGAGACCCTCTTCTCGTGGCCGGGGATGGGCCTGCTGTCGTACAACGCCATCCTGAACAAGGACTATCCCGTCATGCAGGGGGTCTTCCTGGTCGCGTCGGCCGGGGTGATCATCGCGAACCTGATCGCCGACCTCGCCTACACCTACCTCGACCCGCGGGTGCGGACGTCGTGAGCGCCGAGAGCCCCACCGCCGAACGGGCCGAGCTACCCGCCGAGCGCGGCTTCTTCGGCCGCATGGCCGCAGGGACGGCGCATTCCATCCGCCTCCTGTGCGGGAGCAAGAGCGGCACGGTCGGCCTCTTCATCCTCGTCTTCTTCACGTGCATCGCGATCTTCGGCCCGCTGATCGCCCCGCAGGATCCGGCCGCGTCCTCGTCCTACTCGGAGCACATCCTCGCCGCGCCGTCGTCGGCCCACCTGCTCGGCACCGAGGAGAACGGGCGCGACGTGCTCTCGCTGCTCATCCTCGGCACGCGGATCTCGATGATCGTCGGCATCTCGGCAGCGCTCGTCTCGGCCGTGATCGGCGGGATCATCGGGATCTCGGCCGGGTTCTTCGGCGGCTGGATCGACAACAGCCTGACCGCCGTCGACGACTGGTTCCTGGTGATCCCGTTCCTGCCGCTCGCCATCGTGCTCGTGTCGCTGCTCGGGCCGAGGGCCAGCGACCTTCCGTTCGGGAAGCTCTCGATCGTGATCCTCGTGATCGGCGTGACCGGCTGGGCGGGCACGTCGCGGATCATCCGAAGCCAGGTGCTGTCGGTGAAGGAGCGGATGTTCGTGGAGCGCTCGCACGCGCTCGGCGCGTCGACGTTCTGGGTCCTGCGGAAGCAGATCCTGCCGAACGTGCTGCCCCTGATCTTCGCCAACACCGTGCTGATCATCGCCCTCTCGATCCTCGCGGAGTCGACGCTCTCGTTCCTCGGCCTCGGCGACATCACCCACCCGTCGTGGGGCACGATGCTCGACACCGCCAACGAGTCGGGGGCGGTGTCGGCCGGAGCGTGGTGGTACTTCATCCCGCCCGGCCTCTGCATCTGCCTCCTCGTGATGGGCTTCACCCTCGTCGGCTACGCGATCGAGGAGATCATCAACCCGCGCCTGCGGGAGCGCCAGTAGATGGCCGCGGAGCCCGTTCCCGCCACGAGCGACGTCCTGCTCGACGTGCGCGATCTGGCCGTCGCCTACCGCGCTTGGGACGGCGAGGAGGTGCGCCTGATCGACGGCGTCACGTTCCAGCTCCGCCGCGGCGAGGCGCTCGGGCTGGCCGGCGAGTCGGGATGCGGCAAGACGACGACCGCGCTCGCCATGCTCGGCCTGCTCCCGACGAACCTCTACCGCGCCGAGGGGACGGTGGACATCGCCTCGACGCGGGGGATCATGCACGTCCACCGGCGCACCGAGCGGGGCCTGCGCGACCTGCGCTGGAACACCGTGTCGATCGTCTTCCAGGGGGCGATGAACGCGCTCGACCCCGTGATGCGCGTCTCCGACCAGATCGGCACGGCGATCCGCCTGCACGAACCGGGCGTCGATCAGAAGGCCGTCGACGCCCGCGTCAAGGAGCTCTTCGGCTACGTCGGCATCAACCCGGCCCGGGCCCGCCAGTACCCGCACGAGTTCTCGGGCGGCATGCGCCAGCGGGTGATGATCGCGCTCGCCCTCGCCTGCAACCCCGAGCTGATCATCGGCGACGAGCCGACGACCGCGCTCGACGTGATGATGCAGGCCCAGATCCTCGAGCTGCTCGAGCGGCTGCGGGCCGACTTCGGGCTCTCGATGATCCTGATCACGCACGACCTGTCGGTGCTCGCCGAGACGTGCGACCGCGTGGCGATCATGTACGGCGGCGAGATCGCCGAGACGGGGTCGATCGCGGAGGTCTTCGGCGAGCCGCAGCACCCGTACACGCGCCGCCTGCTGGGCGCCTTCCCGACGGTGGGCGGACCGCGCGAGCTGGCGCCCGCCATCCCCGGCATTCCGCCCGATCCCACGTCGCTGCACGACGGCTGCCGCTTCGCGCCGCGCTGCCACGCCGCCCAGGCCGACTGCGTCCACGGCCGGGTCGAGATGCACCCGGTGAGCGACGACCGGGCCGCGCGCTGCCTCTTCGCGCCGTGGCCGGGAGGCGCGCCGCTGTGAGCGCCGTCGCCGCCCCGACAACCCTGTTCGACGTGCGCGGGCTCAAGGTGCACTTCCCGGTCCGGGGGACGCGGGGGCGAATCGCGGTGCGGGCGCTCGACGGCGTCGACCTGGAGTGGAACCGCGGCGAGGTGCTGGGAATCGTGGGCGAGTCCGGGTGCGGCAAGTCGACGCTCGGGCGGACGCTCATGGGGCTCCAGCCGCCGACCGAGGGCGAGGTGCGCTTCGAGGGCTCGCTCCTGCGCCGGTCCGAGATGCGGCGGCTCCGGCGCCGGATCCAGATGGTGTTCCAGGACCCGTACCAGTCGCTCAACCCGCGGATGAGCGTCGGGGCGCTGGTGCAGGAGCCGCTCCAGATCCACAAGGTCGGAAAGCGCGGGCACGACCGCGTCCAGCGGGCGCTGGCGGCCCTCGAGGGAGCCGGTCTGCGCCCGCCGGAGCGATTCTGGGAGCGCTATCCGCACGAGCTCTCGGGCGGCCAGCGCCAGCGGGTCGTGATCGCCGCTGCGCTCGTGCTCGAGCCGGAGGGCCTCGTCTGCGACGAGCCGGTGTCGGCGCTCGACGTCTCGATCCGCGCCCAGGTGATCCACCTCCTGATGGACCTCCGCCGCGAGCGCAACCTCGGGCTCATCTTCATCACCCACGACGTGGGCCTGGCGTGGGCGCTGTGCGACCGGGTCGCGGTCATGTACCTGGGCCGGATCATCGAGCAGGGCACGACCGAGCAGGTGCTCGCCGACCCCCGCCACCCCTACACCCAGGCGCTGCTCTCGGTCGTCCCCTCGCCCATCCCGCGCACAGACGGCGAGCGGCGCACGATCCTCGAGGGCGAGCTGCCCGACGCCTCGCGCATCCCCTCCGGCTGCCGCTTCCACCCCCGCTGCCCGGTCGCGTTCGACCGCTGCAAGACCGACGACCCGGCGGAGCTGATCGGTGTGGGCGGTGGGCACGCTGCCGCGTGCTGGAAGGTGGGCGGCTGACGAAGCACGGGGTCAGACCCCGCATCGGTCGGGGTGGCACTTCTGACACACGCGCGCGACGAACGGTACGCGCGTCCGGCCGCCGTCGACCTCTGCCCGCAACGCCAGCGTCACGCGGGAGCAACGGCAGCCGATGCGGGGTCTGACCCCAGGGGCCGGGCGTCTTGCGCCACCGGAGCTTCGGCCGCCGTCAGCTCTCCTTGAGCACCGAGTACCAGACCCGCTCGGCGACGTCCTTCAGCGCCTCGCTCGCGGCCGCGAGCCGGCGGTAGAGCTCGCGGCGGGCCGAGACCTCGTCCGGGTCGTCCACCCCGAGAAGATCCGACATCGCCGCCCGGTAGATCCGCTCCACGCGCCGCTGGCTCTCGAGCGCGGCGTCGGCGGCACCGGTCGCGCGCAGGCCGCCGTTGCCGAGCGCCGCGAAGGCGTCCGAGAGGTGACGCGTGCCCTCGGCGAGCGCCGCGGCCAGCTCGACCATGGGCCGATCCGGCGCCCGCCCCATCACCTCCGCCTCGCGGACGATGTTCTTCGCCCCGTTCATCACGTGGTCGAGGCCGGTCGAGAGCTGGAACAGATCCTCCGGCTCGAGCGGAGTCGAGAACGCCTCCGAGAGCGCCGCGCGCAGGTCGCGCTTGCGGTCGTCGGCGATGTGCTCGCACTCCCGCACCCGGGCGGCGGCCGCAAGCTCGCCGGCGGCCCAGGCCGCGAGCGCGTCGAGCCCGTCGACGGTGGCGGCCGCCTGCGCGCGCAGCGCGCCCAGGACGTCGGGCGAGCGTGGGAGGAACCACCGCTTCGTGGTCATGCCACGCCGTCCCAGACCAGGCCGATCACGGCGCCGAGCGCCGCGGCCACCGGCAACGTCGCGATCCATGCGAAGCCCATCGTGCGCACCACCGCCCAGCGTACATGGCGCCACCGGCGCCGGCCGACACCGACGCCGACCACCGACGAGGCGACGACGTGGGTCGTCGAAACAGGCGCGCCAACGAAGGACGACGTCAGGATCACGGCCGTCGAGGCGGTCTGGCTCGAGAACCCGTCGATCGGGTGCAGATGGAAGATGCGCCGACCGATCGTGCGGACGATCCTCCACCCGCCCATCGCCGTGCCGAGCGTGAGCGTCGCACCCGAGGCGACCTTGACCCAGAGCGGGACGGACAGGGTGTCGAGGCGGCCACCCGCGACCAGGAGCGCCGCGGTGACCCCCATCGCCTTCTGGGCGTCGTTGGCTCCGTGGCTGAACGAGAGCGCCGCCGACATGACCCACTCGCCACCTCGCACCGGCTCGGCCAGCCGGCGCGTGCCCCTGCGCAGCATCAGGCGGGCGGCGCCGGCGGCCAGGGCCCCGAACACGAAACCGATGACCGGCGACACGGCGAGCGCGATCAGGACGCCGAACACGCCGACGGGACGCCAGCCGTCGAGCCCGCCCCAGTTGATGCCGTCGAGGCCCGTCGTCGCGACGGCCGCCCCCACGAGGCCCCCGACCAGCGCATGGCCGGAGCTCGACGGGAGCCCGAGCCGCCAGGTCACGACGTTCCAGATCGTGGCGGCCAGCACCCCTGCGCCGATGACCGCCACGCCGCTCGCGGCCGGCACGGTGACGATGCCCGCGATCGTGTCGGCCACCGCCGTGCCGACGAGCACCGCGCCGAGCATGTTGAAGACGGCCGAGAGCGCCACCGCCTGACCGGGCCGTGCGCCGCGCGTCGCCACCAGGGTGGCGATCGCGTTCGCGGCGTCGTGGAACCCGTTCGTCAGCGAGAACGCGAGCGAGCACGCCACGGCGAGCGCCAGGGACATGCCGGGATGATCCCACCACGAGCCGTTGTCGGAGGGGCCGCTGTGGCCCGTCAGGCCAGGTCAGGCCTCGCTCGTTCTCCAGACGGCGGCCTGGAGGATGCGCAGAGTGGCATTGGTATAGCGCTGCTCGGCGACGTGGAGCGGCTCGTCGTAGAGGCGCTCTGCCGTCCCCTGGACGATCTCTCGCGCCTGACCGATGACGCTGAGCGCCAGCGCGTCGTCGGGAATGAGACCCGCCGCCACCGTGCGAATCGAGGTGAGGGTGGAGAACCCCGGGTTGATGTCAGCGGCGATCAGGGCGCGCGCGAGGACGTCCTTCACGAGATCGGTCGGGCCTGGCATCGATCACCACCTCGTCTCATACCTGGAGCCGGCACCGGAGCCGGTGCCTGGAGAGCCTGGAACGGAGCGCGTGTCGCCCCGAGTGCGAGCGACCTCACTCTCATAGTCACCGGCAGGCGCCGGGCGCGAATCACCCGGCCGGGCGATCCGAGCACAGGGCGCCTCGGGATCGCGGGGATCAGTCGAGCGCGGCCACGTGGTCAGGCACGTAGCGCTGCGTCACGCGATCCGGCCGCCGGTAGCCGTCCTCCGCCTGACGGTGGGGAAGCTCGACCGGCTCGGGCGTCCGATCCTGGTACGGGATCCGGCTCAGGAAGTGGCTGATGCAGTTCAGGCGGGCGCGCCGCTTGTCGTCGGCCTCCACCACGAACCAGGGCGACTCCGGGAGGTCGGTGTGCACGAACATCTCGTCCTTCGCGCGCGAGTAGTCGACGTAGTGGCTGCGGGACTCGAGGTCCATCGGCGAGAGCTTCCAGCGCTTCCGCTCGTCCTTGATCCGCTCCTGGAAGCGCTTGAGCTGCTCCTCGTCCGACACCGAGAACCAGTACTTCGTGAGGAGGATGCCGTCCTCGATCAGCATCCGCTCGAACGTCGGGCACTGGCGCAGAAAGAGCTGGTGCTGCGCCGGAGTGCAGAACCCGAGCACCCGTTCCACCCCGGCCCGGTTGTACCAGCTGCGGTCGAAGACGACGATTTCGCCCGCCGAGGGGAGATGCGCCGCGTACCGCTGGAAGTACCACTGCGTCTGCTCGCGGTCGGTCGGCGCCGGCAGCGCCGCGATGCGCGCGTGGCGGGGGTTGAGCCGCTCCATCATCCGCTTGATCGTGCTGCCCTTGCCGGCGGCGTCGCGGCCCTCGCAGACGACCACCACGCGGACGCCCTCGTCGCGCACCCAGTACTGCATGCGGGCCAGCTCCAGCTGGAGGCGTGCGAGCTCCTTCTCGTACACCTTCCGCGGAACGCGCTGAACTTTCCCGTTATCGCTTGACATGGCCCGAGCCCGAGGGTAGCACCACCACTACCCATTTCCCAGCGAGACCGCGGCCCTGGCCAGCTCCTCGACGTCCGGCACCTCGTCGTCGCCGTAGCGCCATGCGCCCCGGATCACGGCCTCGCCGTCGATCAGGAAGCAGCTCCGCACGGGCGTGTCGACCAGGCCGTCGAGGTCCTGCGCGACGCCGAACGCGCGCACCGCCTCGCCGGTCCAGTCGGAGAGGAGCGGATAGTCGAGCCACTGCTGCTCGGCCCACTTCTTGTGGGAGTACGGGCTGTCGCGCGAGACGGCGGCGATGCGGACGCCGGCGACTCCGAACACCGCGCTCCTGTCACGCAGGAGCCGAAGCTCGTTTCGTCAGGTGCCGGTCCAGTCGTACAGATAGAAGGCGAGCAGGAGCGGCCCCTCGCGGGCGAACTCGACGAGCCGCACCGGCTCGAGTTCGTTGCCGATGAGCGTGACGTCGGGGACGCGGTCGCCGGGCGCGAGCACGGCCGGAGACTACTTCGCCGTGGCCGCCGCGTCCGCGTGATGGCACGCCACCGCGTGCTCGCCCCCCTCGAGGGCCGGCTTCTCGGCCCGGCAGATGTCGGTCACGAGCGGGCAGCGGGTCGAGTACGGGCAGCCTGCGACCGCCGCCGACGCGATCCCCTCGGCGGCGCGCGGACGGCCGCTCAGGCGCCGCTCGGCGGGCGACGTGCCCGGGATGGCGTCGAGCAGCGCCCGGGTGTAGGGGTGCCGCGGCGAGCGCGTGACATCCTCGGCCGGCCCCTGCTCGACCACCATGCCGGCGTACATCACGGCCACCTCGTCGCTCATCCGCCGCACCACGTGGAGGTCGTGCGAGATGACGAGCAGCCCCACGCCCCGCTCGCGCTGGAGCTCGAGCAGGAGGTTCAGGATCTGGGCCTGCACCGAGACGTCGAGCGCCGAGGTCGGCTCGTCGCAGACCACGAGCTCCGGGTCGAGCGCGAGCGCGCGGGCGATGCCGATCCGCTGGCGCTGCCCGCCCGAGAACTGGGCCGGATAGGCGCCGGGGTCGATGCCGCCCATCCCGACGGAGTCGAGCAGCTCGTGGATGCGCTCGGCGCGTGCGCCCCGCGCGACACCGTGCGTGTCGAGCGGCTCGGCGACGACGTCTCCGACCGTGAACCGGCCGTCGATCGACTCGTAGGGATCCTGGAAGATCATCCCGATTGCCTTGCGGGCCGAACGAAGCGCCCGGGCGGAGCGGCCGTACGGCGTGCCGTTGAAGCGAAGCGCGCCGTCGCTCGGCCGCTCGAGGCCCACGACCAGCCGGGCGGTGGTCGACTTGCCGCATCCCGACTCGCCCACGACGCCGAGCGTCCGGCCGGCGTGGAGCGAAAGCGACACGCCGTCGACGGCGGTCACGCGCCCGAACCGCTTCGTCACCCGGTCGAGCTGGACGATCGGCGCGCTCACCGGGCGCCTCCGAGAAGGTGGCACGCGGCCCGGTGCCCGGGGCCGACGTCCACCGCCTGTGGCACGGCATCGGCGCACGGCTCGTGGACGTGCGCGCAGCGGGGATGGAACGGGCAGCCGGGCGGGATGAACCCCGCCGGCGGGGCGCCCGCGATGGTGGCGAACGGCGACTTCGGCGGCGCCTCGGCTCCGCCGCGCACCGTCTCGAGAAGCGCCTGCGTGTAGGGGTGCGCCGGGCGCGCGAACACCTCGGCCGCCGGCCCCTGCTCGACGATGCGTCCGCCGTACATGACCGCGACGGTTCCGGCGATCTCGGCGACGACGCCCATGTCGTGGGTGATCCACAGGAACGTCACGCCGTGCTCGGCCTGGAGCGCCGCGGCCAGCGCCAGGATCTCGGCCTGCACCGTGACGTCCAGCGCGGTCGTCGGCTCGTCGGCGATGAGGAGCCGCGAGCGCAGCGCGAGCGCCATCGCGATCATGACCCGCTGGCGCATGCCGCCCGAGAGCTCGTGCGGATACATGGCAGCGACCTCCGCCGCCCGCTGGATGCCGACCTGGGCGAGGATGTCGACCGCCTGACGGCGGGCGTCACGGCGCCGCGCGCCGTCGCGCGTCTCGAACACCTCCGCGACCTGGAGGCCGGCCGGCAGGACCGGGTTGAGCGCCGCCATGGAATCCTGGGCGAGGTAGCCGACCAGCCGCCCGCGCGCGCGGCGCAGATCGGCTCCGGTGAGGCTCGTGACGTCGACGCCGTCCACACGCACCGAGCCCGCGACGATCTCACCGCCGGGAGGCAGGAGCCGCGCGACCGCCAGCGCGAGCGACGTCTTGCCCGACCCCGACTCGCCGACGATCGCCATCGTGCTCCCCTCCTCCACGGCGATCGACGCCTCGGTCACCGCCTCGAACGAGCCGTAGTGAACCGAGACGCGCTCGACCTCGAGGAGCGGCGTCATCCCGCCTCCTCCACGCGGGCCCGCGGGTCGACGAGCACGCGGACGACGTCGGCGACGAGGTTGAAGGCGACCACGACCACCGCCGCGATGATGACCGTGCCCATGAGGAGCGGCCGGTCGAGCTCGTTGTAGGCCTGCTCCTGAAGCTCGCCGATGCCCGGCCATGCGAAGACGGACTCGACGAAGACGACGCCGGACAGGTAGATCGCGACATCGAGGCCGGCCAGCGTGATCACCGGCGAGAGGCAGTTTCTGATCACGTGCCGGCGCAGGATCACACGCCGCGGAAGGCCCTTCGCCACGGCCGTTCGCATGTACGACGCGGACAGGGCCGTGCGCGTCGACTCCGAGACGACCGCGGCGTAGTAGGGGACGCCGAAGAGGCCGAGCGTCGCCGCCGGGAGAATCAGCTCCTTGGCGCTCGTGCCTCCGCCCAGCGGGAGCAGGTCGAGCCGGTAGGCGAAGACCACGAGCAGCAGGAACCCGAGCGAGTAGGTCGGGATCGAGAGGAGGACCACGTTCGCGGCGGCGAGGCCGCGGCTGCGCTTGCGGCGAAGGCCGTCCCACAGCCCGAGGCCGCCGCCCAGGATCACCTCGACCATCAGGCCGCCGACGGCGAGCACGGCCGTCGCCGGCAGGCGCTCCATGATCAGGTCGATGACCGGCCGGCGGCGGATGTACGACACGCCGAGATCGCCCTGCGCGACATCCGTCGACGTAGGTGACGAGCTGCGACGGCACCGAGTCGTCGAGGTGCAGATTGGCGCGCACGGTCGCGAGCACCTCCGGCGACGCGCGCGGGCCCGCGATCCGGCGGGCGGGGTCGCCCGGAAGCGAGAACTGGAGCACGAACGTGAGCAGGACGACGCCCGCGATCGTGACGAGGCCGAGGCCGGCGCGGACGATCAGATATCGAGCCATGACCTCTGGAGCGAGACGGCGCCGCGGCGCGAGAGCGACTCACCGATCAGGACGAAGCCGAAGACGATGAGGACGACGCACGCCAGCGGCACGATCAGGAGGTGCGGTGCGTAGTCGATCGCCCCCTGGCCCTCGGCGAGCATGTTCCCCCACTCCGGCGTCGGCGGCTGGATCCCGGCGCCGAGGTAGCTGAGCCCGGCGCCGACCGCCACCACGGTCGCGCCGTTGAACGCCGCGATGGTCGCGATCAGGCTCGCGAGGTTCGGCAGGATGTGGCGCCGGATCACCGTGCGGCCGGGCGCCCCCATCGCGATCGCCGCCTCGACGAACGTGCGCCGCCGCAGCGCGAGCGTCTCGCCGAAGACGACCCTGGCCGTCCACGCCCAGTACAGCGCCGTCACGACGACCGAGATGCCGATCACGCCCGTCCCGAGGACGCTCGCGAGCGCGAGGCCCGAGATCACCGTCGGCACGGCCAGGAACACGTCGGCGATCCGCATGAGCGCGTGCTCGACCCAGCCGCGGTAGAAGCCGGCGACGAGGCCGACGATCACTCCCAGCCCGACCGAGGTGATGTTCGAGATGAACGCGATCTCGAGGCTCGCCCGGGCTCCGAACGCGACCCGTGCGAGCATGTCGCGGCCCAGCGAGTCGGTCCCGAGCGGGTGGCCGGAGGTGAGGACTCCGAGCGGCAGCCCCGTCGGAGTCAGGCCGTCGACGGGCGTCGCGTACGGGTCGCCGAAGAGCGGCGCGAACACCGCCAGCAGCACGCCTCGCGCTGAGAATCGCCACCCCTGCGATGAACGTCCGCCGCGGCCAGGTGGCCGCGGGCGCCTTACGTCGCGACCCAGAGGCGGTCGTAGTAAGCGCCGTAGACACCGGAGTAGTGGAAGTTCCTGAGGCGGTCGGGGTTGCGGGCCATGATCCAGTTCACGTTCTCGCAGAAGACGCCGGCCGCGTCCTCGCCGACCTGGGCCTCGACCTGGGCCAGGAGCGCGTTTCGCGCCACCGGGTCGTTGGTGCCGCGGGCCTGGGCGGTGAGCCGGTCGACGTCGGCGTTCGAGTAGTGGGTGTAGTTCGCCGACCCGCCGGTCTCCCAGTACTGACTGATCAGGTCGATCGCCGTCGGGTAGATCGCGTAGTAGGTCGAGACCCACGCGTCGCACTTGCCCTTGATGCTGAGATCGTTGATGGTCGCGTACGAGGCCTGCTTCAGCGTGATGTCGACGCCGATGGCCTTCCACTGCTGCTGGAGCACCGCGCCGACCTGGGGCTCGGGGCTGTCGCTCACCCACAGGGTCGCCGCCACCTGCGGTGACCCCGCCTCGGAGAGGAGGCTGCGGGCGCGATCGAGGTCGAGGGTGTACGGCGGGAACGTGCGCGCGCCGGCCAGGACGTCCTTCGGGAACGGCGCCCCCCAGGCGGTCGCCTCGCCGCCGGTCACGCGCTCGAGCTGGTCGCGATCGGTCGCCCAGTTGAGCGCCTGGCGGACGCGGACGTCGCGGAACGCCTCGACGCGGGGGTGCATGTTGATCCACCGCGACGCGAGCAGCGGCTGCTCGAAGCGGTACTTCTTGAGCCGGTCGGACGCGCTGGTCTCGGCGAGGCTCTGGGCGTTCAGGCCGTAGCCCATGAGGTCAAGCTCGCCGCGCTGCATCATGAGGAGCTGGACGCTCTGGTCGATCCCCCATCGGAACTCGACCTCGTCGAGGTACGGGAGGCCCTTCCAGTAGTAGTCGTCGAACCGGGTGAACACGTAGCGCTGGCCCTGCGAGTCGTACGTCCCGACCTTGAACGGGCCGTTCCCGACCGGGGTGTCTGCGAAGTCGGCGCCCAGACGGTCGACCTCCTCCTTGGGAACCGGCGCCATGAACGGCTGGGTCAGGGCGTAGACGAACGTGATGTCGGGCTGGACGAGCGTCACCCGGAGCGTCGAGTCGTCGACGACCTCGACGCCGGTGAGCTCCTGCGCCTGACGGTGGTAGAGCTCCTTGGCGCCCTTGATCGTGTAGATGTAGCTCGCCGCCCAGCTCTGGGTCTTGGGGTCGAGCACCCGCTCCCAGGCGTACTTGTAGTCGGCGGCGACCACCGCCCGGCCGTTGTGGAACTTCACGTCCTTGCGGAGCGGGATCGTGTAGACGAGCCCGTCGGCCGACACCTTCGGCATCGCGGCGGCGGCGTTCGGCCGCGGCGAGTTGTCGGTGTCGTAGGAGTAGAGCGGCGAGAAGAGGACGTCGCAGATCGCCTCCCACCCCGTGCTCGTGTAGGCGATGGCCGGGTCGTAGCCGTTGCCCTCGACGTCGAACGCGTTCACGACCCGGCCGCCGCGGACGCCTCCGGTCACCGGTGGGCCCGGCACGGCGCCCGAGACGGCGACTCCGCCTCCCGACGACGCGGGCGGCAGCTTCGACGAGCTGCCGCCGCAGCCGGCCAGGTAGACGGCGAGCGAGCCCGACGCTGCGCCCTGAAGGAGCGTGCGGCGGGTGACGCGGGGGCGGCCACGGTTGCGAGATGGTACAAACCGCGCCGGTTGCGTGCAGGCCGACCCGCCCGGTAGCGTCCGCGGCCGTGATCGCCCCTTTCGGCAGCGACGGCGAGTGGCTGCGCTGCCAGCTCCACTCGCACACCACGAACTCCGACGGCGAGGCGACCCCCGCCGGGCTCGTCGAGCACTACGTCCGGGCCGGGTTCGACGTGCTCGCGATCACCGACCACTGGCACATCACGACCCACGCCCACGACGAGCTCCTGCTGATCCCGTCGAGCGAGCTCTCGGCCAAGCTCGACGGACGGGGCGACTTCGACGCCGACGTGCTGGCCTACGGGATCGACGTCCTGCCCGATCCCGCCGAGGAGTTCCCGTCGATCGCGGACGCCGCCGCCTGGATCGTCGCCCAGGGCGGCGTGGCGTACCTGGCGCATCCCTACTGGAGCGGCCTTCGGGCCGAGGACTACCTGGCCGCGCCCGCGCTCTCCGGCATCGAGGTCATGAACGGCGGCTCCGAGCTCATGCAGCGAAACGGCCTCTCGGTCGTCCACTGGGACGACATCCTGCACCTCGGCGGGCGCTGCCTCGGGATCGCGACCGACGACTCGCACTACCCCGGCCAGGACAGCCGGCTCGCGTGGACGATGGTGCGCGCGGCCGAGCGCTCCCGTGAGGCGGTCGTGGCCGCGCTGCGCGACGGCGACTTCTACGCCACGTCCGGCGCGACGATCCTCGGGATCGAGGTCGACGCCGGCGGCGTCGAGGTGCGGTCCGCGCCGGCCCGGTCGATCACCGTGCGCTCCGGGCCGTGGGACGGCTGCGGCGTCAACGCGGCGCCGCTCGCCATGAACTGGCGCGGACGCGTGCTCGAGCGGCGCGACGACGGCGCGATCACCCGCGCCCGGTTCGAGCCGCCCGAGTACTGGAAGTGGGGCCGGGTCGAGGTCGTCTCGGCCGACGGCTCCCTCGCCTGGTCGAACCCGTTCGCCGTGGGCTGAGCGGTCGTCCCGCGATACCGTGCGACCATGGCACGGGAGCCCGAGATCGCGATCCGGATGCGCGGCGTCACCAAGCGGTTCGGCCCCATCACGGCCGTCGACGGCCTCGACCTGGACGTCCCGGCGGGCACGTGCGTCGGACTGCTCGGGCCGAACGGTGCGGGGAAGTCGACGACGATGAAGATGCTGACGGCGCAGGCGATCGCCGACGAGGGCGAGCTCGAGGTGCTCGGCTACAGCCTCCCGCGCGAGTCGAAGCAGGCCCGGGCCGAGTGCGGGGTCGTCCCCCAGCTCGACAACCTCGACACCACGCTCACGGTCGAGCAGAACCTGTACGTGTTCGCGTGGCTCTACCGGCTCGGCCGGGGCGAGCGCGGCCCGGCGGTCGAGCGCGCGCTCGAGATCGCGAACCTGAACGCCCGCCGCGACACCCGCGTCGACGAGCTCTCCGGCGGGATGCGGCGCCGGCTGCTGATCGCACGAGCGCTCGTCCACCGCCCGCGTCTCGTCCTGCTCGACGAGCCGACGGTCGGGCTCGACCCCCAGGTGCGCCAGGAGCTGTGGGCGCTCATCGACAGCCTCCGCACCGAGGGCGTCTCGATCCTCATGTCGACCCACTACATCGAGGAGGCCGAGCGGCTGGCAGACACCGTCACGATCATGGCCGAGGGGCGGGCCGTCGTCACGGGCCGTCCGACCGACCTGGTGGCCGAGCACGCCGGGAGCGAGGTGCTCGAGGTGTACGGCCCGCCGGCCCGGCTCTCCGAGGTGGAGCGGACCGCGGTCGCGGGCGGCCTGCGCGACGCGCCGCACCGGGACGAGCGTCGCCGTGGTCGGGATCGAGGACGTCGAACGGGTTCAGCCACGACGGCGCCCGCCGGCCCGCCAACCTCGAGGACGTCTTCGTCCTCCTGACGGGCGAGGACATCGAATGACGGCCGGCACCGCCGGGCACGGCGGCTGCACCGGCTCGAGCGGCCGGCGCTGGCGGGCGTGCTCTACCGCGAGATCGTCAACTTCTCGTCGTACTGGCGATCGGCGACGTTCTCGTCGACGGTCGAGCCGACGATCTACCTGCTGGCCTTCGGCTTCGGGTTCGGCTCGCTCGTCTCGCGCGTCGGCGGATACGACTACGTCGAGTTCGTCGGCACCGGGACGGTCGCGACCGCGGTGCTCTTCTCGAGCGTGTTCCCGGCGATGTTCTCGACGTTCGTGAAGTTCCGCTTCCAGCGGACGTACGACGCGATCCTGGCGGCCCCCGTCGACACCGAGGAGCTGGTGACGGCAGAGGCGCTCTGGATCGGGATACGCGCCGGGGTGTACGGCTGCGCCCCGCTTCTGGTCGCGATCGCGTTCGGCCTCGATCCGCGGCCCCAGATGGTCGCGGTGCCGTTCATCGGATTCGTGGCCGGCTACGGATGGGCCGGGTTCGGGATCACGGTCGCGGCGACGATGAAGTCGATCGACAACTTCAGCTACGTGATCAGCGCGGTGATCACGCCGCTCTTCCTCGTGGCGGGCACGTTCTTCCCGATCACGGGCCTGCCCGAATGGGCCCAGCACCTCGCCCAGCTGAACCCGCTCTACCACACGGTCCAGCTCGTGCGCCACGCGGCGTTCGGCTTCGACATCGGGGCCGACCTGGTGCACTGGAGCGTGCTCCTGGTCTTCGGGCTCATCACCTGGCGGGTGGCGATCTGGCGGATGACGGCCAGGCTGGTGACGTGATGCGAAAGGACGTCCGCGAGTTCATCCGCCGGCTCGAGGCCGCCGGCCTCGAGGTCGAGTCGACGCCGGGCCACTACCACGTCTGGCAGGACGGGAAGCCGCTTCGAAAGGCGAACGGCATGCCCGTCACGTTGCCGTTCTCGCCGGGGACGACCCGCTGGCGCAAGACCGCCATCCTCGAGCTGCGGAAGCTCGGCATCGACGTGTAGTCAAGGCCGGGGTATGCTCGCCGCCATGGGCGACGGAACGCGCGAGAGCCCCTGGGTGCTGAAGACGCCGAGCGGCGGATCGGAGTACCAGATGTTCCGCGACGAGTCGCTCGACCCGCCGGCCCTCGTGTGCCGCGTCGGCAAGACCGAGCTCCGCTACCACCTGCGCTGCATCGAGGACCTCCACGCGATGCTGAAGGCGCACGGCGACTGGATGCCCCTCGGATCCGCCGACGAGCAGAAGCCGGCGGCCGAGGGCACGGTCGAGGCGTGGGCCCGCTCGCCCGACAATCCGGTCGGCGGCTGGTACGGCCTCAAGAAGGGCCTGCGCGGCCGGTTCGGGATGTACGTGCCGCCGCTCATGGCCGAGCTGGGCCTGGCCGAGGTCGAGACGAAGCCGCGCAACAACAGCATGCGCGCCCTCTAGCCGGTCAGGCCTGAAACACCGGTGCCTGATGCCAATGTTTCACCGCCCGGCTACCCCCAGACGTCCGCCGCCGTCTCGACGACCAGCCGCAGCTTGGCCATCTCGTCCTCGACGGTGAGCGCGTTTCCCTCCACCGTCGAGGCGAACCCGCACTGGGGCGAGAGGCAGAGCTGGTCGATGTCGACGTACCGGCTCGCCTCCTCGATCCGGCGCTTCAGGGCGTCCTTCTGCTCGAGCTCGCCGCGCTTGGTCGTCACCAGGCCGAGCACGACCATCTTCCCCGGCGGCACGAACCGCAGCGGCTCGAAGCCCCCGGAGCGCTCGTCGTCGTACTCGAGGAAGAAGCCGTCGACCTCGAGCTGCGTGAAGAGCGCCTCGGCGACGAACTCGTAGCTCCCCTCGGCTGCCCACGCCGAGCGGAAGTTGCCGCGGCACATGTGGGTGGTGACGGCCATCCCCTCGGGCCGGCCGGCGAGCGCCTCGTTGATGTGACGGATGTAGGCCTCGTGCTGGTGCTCGGGGTCGCCGCCGATCGCCGCCGCATGCTCGCGCTGGCGGGGGTCGTTCAGGTAGGCGAGGCTCGTGTCGTCGAGCTGGAGGTAGCGGCACCCCAGCCCGCCGAGTCGCCGCACCTGCTCGGCGTACGCCGCCGTCAGGTCGGCCCAGAACTCCTCGATGTCGGGATAGACGGCCTCGTCGATCGCCGCCCGGCCGCCGCGGTAGTGCACCATGCTCGGCGAGGGGATCGTGAGCTTGGGCGTGATGCCCGGGCCGACCTGGCCGGCGAGGAAGCCGAACGCGCCGGCGAAGATCGTCTCGTCGAGCCGCACCCGGGAGCCGATCCGAAGCGACGGCGGCGTGAACTCCATCGTCCCGTCCGCGTTTCGGAACTCGACCTTGAGCGTCGAGTCCATCACCTTCTCGACTCCGCCCAGCGAGTAGATGAAGTCCATGTGCCAGGAGGCGCGCCGGAACTCGCCGTCGGTCGCCGACCGCAGGCCGGCGTCGGCCTGAAGCCGGACGGCGTCGCGGATCGCCTCGTCCTCGACTGCCCTGAGCTGGTCGGCGTCGATCCGACCCTCGGCGTGATCGGCCCGGGCCCTGTGCAGCTTGGGCGGGCGGAGCAGACTGCCGACGTGGTCAGCGCGGAACGGTGGTGTGGTCCGTGACGCCATCCGGGAGGAAGGAAGGATACGCCGCACCGGCCGTCGCCGGCTCTGCCGCCACGAACCACACGCACTGCCCCGCGAGCCGGAGACCCGACGCCACGAGGAAGGCACCCGCCCGGCGCCGGACAGGGCCCGCGACGCGCGGAGTCGACGGCCGGGCGTCGCGCCGCAGCCGCTCGATTCGCTCGGCGGCGATGAGCTGTCGGGCCTTCATGTCGGTCGGTTGGAGCATGAGCACCTCTCGATCTGAACTATCTTGAGATCGAGATAGTACCGGTCGAATCTCTTGACGTCAAGAGAAAATGTGTCAAACTACGTGGAGATGGCTCCGCCGCCCGACGAGCAGGACCACATCGACAGCTTCCTGGGTCGGATCCACCTCGCGTTCCCCGACCTCGACCTCGAGGTGGAGGGCATCGTCGACCGTATCGGCGGCATCCACCGGCGCATCAACCGGATGCTCGACGAGACGCTGGCCGATGTCGGCCTCGACACGGCCGAGTTCAAGGCGCTCACCGCCCTGTCGCAGTCAGGCCCGCCGTTCCGCAGCACGCCCGGCCGGCTGGCGAAGCGGATGGAGCTCTCGAGCGGCGCGATGACGAACCGGCTCGACCGGCTCGAGGAGGCCGATCTGATCCGGCGTCTACCCGACCCGGAGGACCGCCGCAGCGTGGTGGTCGAGCTCACCGACCACGGCCGCGAGACCGTCCAGAAGGCGGTCGGTGTGCAGGCTCAGAAGGAGCTGCTCCTCGCCGCGGCCCTGAGCTCGCGCGAGCAGAAACAGCTGAACGGCCTGCTCCGCAAGGTCATGCTCGAGTTCGAGCGCCGGCAGCACTGAGCCACGCGGCGTGCAGACCACGCACAGCCGGCCGTCAGGACGACGGGAGGTACTTCAGCGTTACCAGCCCGCTGCCGTACGACTGCGATCCGATCAGCGTCAGGCCCCTGCCGCTCGGGGAGGCCGGCGAAGAGCGGCGTGCCGGCGCCGAGGACGACGGGAACGATGGTCACGGTGAGGTCGTCGATCAACCCGGCGGCAAGGAACTGGCGGATCAGCACACCCCCGTCGACGTAGATACCGCCGCCCGCGACCACCTCGCGCACCGCGGCGAGCATCTGCTCGGGCTCGCCGGTGACCGCACGCACGGTGGGCACGACCGGATCGAGCGGACGCGAGGTCGCGATGAAGACCGGCGTCTCGCCGAACGGCCACAGGCCCTCCATGCCCAGCACCACGTCGTACGTGGTGCGACCCATCAGAACCGCGCCGATCTCGGCCATGAAGTCGTCGTAGCCGTGATCCTCGCCCCCGCCCTCCGGGAGCCAGCTCAGGTCGTCTCCAGGACCCGCGATGAATCCGTCCAGCGACGTCGCGATGAAGACGCGCACGGGCCCGCGTGCACCTGGCATTGGAAGAGCCTAGCCGCCCGAGGGCGACCTGAGTGGTACCGTCATGCGGCCCAGCCGGGCCAACCCAACTGCGAGGAGAACCACCATGGCGTACGGGATCGTGCACGTGTTTTCGGGCGGTACGAAGGAGCAGTACGACGCGTCGATCGCCGCGGTGCACCCGAGCGACGGCAGCCTGCCCGACGGTCAGATCTTCCACGCCGCAGGCCCGTGCGCGGAGGGCTGGGCGATCACGGCGGTCCACAACTCGAAGGAGAGCTGGGAGACGTTCCGCGACGGCACCCTCCTGCCAAACATGCAGCGGGGCATCCCGGGCGGATTCACGTCGCCCCCGCAGGAGACGGCCTTCGACGTCGACACGCTGGTGTCGTAACGCCGCCGAGTGCCCGGTGCGATCAGGCCGGCCGGTGCATCGCCGGCCACGCACGGAGCTCAGAAGCGATCGCGCTCGCGCCGACACCCGGTCGGCCCCATCGAGCCACCAGACAAAGGAGGGCTCGTGGGGCCGAGATCGCGGCGACGACCAGCACGGCCACCGCGGCCGGCTTGTCCACGAACCACAGGCCGGCTGTCACGGCCACGAACGTCCCCGAGCCCCAGATCACGGCCGAAGCCTGCTTCGGGGTCGCGCCTTTACCGACGAGGACGGCAACGGGGTGCATACGCAGATTGTACTCCCCGCCACCAGCAAGGTCACGGATCCGCGCCGTACGTGTTCCGTGCCCTACTGGTCGGCGAGCAGTCCTTCGGGGTGTGGGCCGGGAGCGGTCTTGGGCGAACCGGCATATGCCACCTCGCCGGTGGTCGCCTCCTCGGTCACACCGGCTTCATGGCGTAGCGCCAGCTGGGACACCGGATACACGAGGCCGTCACCGGCGTTGCGAGCGCCGACGCCGAGGAACACGCACGGCCCGTCACCGCTCCCCACGAAGATGTGCTCCGTCCAGGGCGGGCAGTGCACGAAGTCCCAGGGCTTGAGCCGGCGCTCCTCGCCCTCGATCAGGAGCAGGCACTCGCCGCTCAGCACGAGGAAGTCCTCCTGACCCTCCTCGGCGTGGTAGTAGCCATTCGGCTGTCCCGGCCACATCACCTGGATGTTGATCCCGTACTGCGTGAACCCGGGACTACCCTCGAACGTGACGCCGGCCCCGAACTTCTCGTTGTGGATCCACTGTGCCTCTCGGGCGTTCACCACGAACCATCCCTCGCCGGCCGGCTTCTTCCCACCCGGCGCCTCCTCCATCGGAGCCTCTGGAACCATGCATGCCTCCCGGTGTGTGGATGTCAGGTTGAGTTGAAACTCAAGACGAACGCGACGAGCGCGAGCAGGACGAGGGCGATCAACGCGACCGCGATCCCGACGCCGAGCATGGCTTGGTCTGCGCGTCGCCGAGTCCTGATACCAAGGCCGAGGACGATCGCTGCGCCGGCGGCGATCATCTCGGATCCCACGGGCCACGGTGCCCCGAAGTTGATCCCGTTGGGATTCGCGATCGCGTACACACCGACGATGACACGGCCGCGATGACCGCGAAGAAGGCGCACTCAGCCGCAACCACCAACCACCGCGGGACGCCCGGAGACTGAGCGTCAATCGTCATCGCAGCCACGCTATCAGACTCGCATGGGCAGGTCGCGGTCGCCGTGTGAGGCCGGTCACAGACGGCCTGCCAGCCCGACGTAGTTCTCGGCCAGCGTCCTCGCCGCCGCCGCCGACCGCACCACGTAGCCAAGCTGCGCACGCTGGAGCTGGACGTCGAACGGGTCGGCATCGGGCGGCCGGTGCAGCATCGAGGTCATCCACCACGAGAAGTGCTCGGCGCGCCAGACCCTCCGCAGGCACGCGTCCGAGTAGGCGTCGAGCAGCGTCGTGCGCCCCGTGCGGTGCCGGTCGGCGATCGCCTCGGCCAGGAGCGTGACGTCCGAGATCGCGAGGTTCAGGCCCTTGGCGCCGGTCGGCGGGACGATGTGGGCGGCGTCGCCGGCCAGGAACAGGCGGCCGTGCCGCATCGGCTCGACCACGAAGCTCCGCATCCCCGTGACGCCCTTCTCGAGGATCGGCCCCCGGTGGAGCGTCCAGCCCGGGATCCCGAGCCGTGCCTCGAGCTCGTCCCAGATCCGCTCGTCGGGCCACCCGCCGAGATCCTCGTCCGGCCGGCACTGGAGGTAGAGCCGGCTGATCTCGGGCGAGCGCAGGCTGAGAAGCGCGAACCCGCGGTCGGTGTTGCAGTAGAGCACCTCGTCGTGCGACGGCGCGACGTCCGCCAGGATCCCCAGCCAGCCGTACGGATACTCGCGCGAGAACCCGCGCAGGACGCCCGCCGGGATCGTCTCGCGGCACACGCCGTGGAAGCCGTCGCAGCCGGCGACCAGATCGCACTCCAGCTCGTGCGCCCGGCCCTCGTGCTCGAACGTGATCCGGGGCCGGTCGGTCTCGATGTCGTGCACCGCGACGCCGCCCACCTCAAAGAGGAGCGGCTCGCCGGCGTCGAGGCGGATCCGGATCAGGTCCTTCACGATCTCGGTCTGGCCGTAGATCACGATCGACGCCCGGCCGGTCAGCTCGCTCAGGGGGATGCGGTGCCGCTCGCCGTCGAACTGGAGGCCGATCCCGTGGTGGACGATGCCCTCGCGGGCCAGCCGCTCGCCTGCGCCGGCACCGGCCAGCGTGTCCACCGTGCCCTGCTCGAGAACGCCGGCCCGGATGCGGTGCTCGACGTGGTCGCGGCTCCGCGACTCGAGCACGACCGACTCGATCCCCTCGGCGCGCAGGAGCTGGGCGAGGGTCAGCCCGGCGGGCCCGGCGCCGACGATCCCCACCTGTGTGCGCATCAGCCCCCGGCCTCGGCGTCCATCACGCGCTGTGCGACCGCGAACGCCGCGTTCGCCGCGGGGACGCCGCAGTAGATCGCGCTCTGGAGCAGCACCTCCTTGATCTCGTCCCATTCGAGGCCGTTCCGCCGCCCCGCGCGGATGTGCAGCTCGAGCTCGTGCTCGCGGTTCAGGGCCACCATCGCAGCGATCGTGATGCAGCTGCGCGTGCGCCGGTCGAGCCCCGGCCGCGTCCAGATCTCACCCCAGGCGTACCGGGTGATGAGCTCCTGGAACTCGCGGGTGAGATCGGTGGCCCGCGCGGTTGCGGCGTCGACATGCTCGTCGCCCAGGACCTCGCGGCGCACCTCCATGCCGCGCTCGTGGGCCGAATCGCTCATCGGGCATCTCCGGCCAGGTGCTCGAGCACCGCCCGGGTGAAGGCGGCCGGCTGCCCGGCGCTCGCGAGGTGGGCGCAGTCCTCGAGGACGACGACGCGCGCCCCGGCGATGCCGTCGGCCATGGCCCGCCCGTTCTCGGGCGGGGCGACCGTGTCCTCCGACCCCGAGAGCACGAGCGCCGGCGCGCGGATCCGGCCCAGGTGGGCGGTCGCGTCCCACTCCTCGAGCGCCTCGCAGCAGCCGGCGTACCCCTCGCGGTGGACGGCGCAGAACGCGGTCCGGAACGCTGCGACCACGTCGGGCCTGGCCGCCGCGAACGCGGGGGTGAACCACCGGTCGAGCACCGCGTCGACCACGGCCTCCGTGCCGCCGGCGCGGACGGCCGCCGCCCGCTCGCGCCACATCTCGGGCGTGGCGAACCGGTTGCCGGCGGATGCGATCACGAGCCGATCCACGCGCTCGGGCGCGTTGGCGGCGATCCACGTGGCGACCGCGCCGCCGATCGAGAGCCCGCACACCGACACCCGCTCGAGCCCGAGCCGGTCGAGCAGCTCGAGTGCGTCGCCCGCCAGCTCCGCGATGGTGTACGGCCCCTCCGGCGCAGGCGTGCCCCCGTGCCCGCGCTGGTCGTAGCGGACGAGCCGGAACCGAGCCGCCAGGGGCCCGACCTGCGGCTCCCACAGATCGAGCGCCGTCCCGAGCGAGTTCACGAGCACGAGCGGCGGCCCCGCGCCGTCGATCCGATGGTGCACTCTCACGTTCTGCCTCCGTTCCGTTCCGCGTGCCGGGCGAGCGCGCGGTCGATCATGGCCCCGGCGGAGCCCAGGTAGGCGTCCGGGTCGAGCAGGGCGTCGACCTCGTCGGCCCCCAGCCCCACCCGCTCGTCCGCGACCAGCGCCCACCGGAACGAGCCCGTCGCCGCGGCGGTCGCGACGACCTCGTGCGCCTCCGCCCGGCCGAGCTTCGGAGCGAGCAGCTGCGAGACCCGCTCGGCGAGCACGAGCCCCCCGGCCGCGTCGAGGTTCTGGCGCATCCGCTCGGCGTCGACCTGAAGGCCTGCGAGCGCCTCGGCGATGTTCGCCGCCGCGCCCCCGGCGCAGGCGAGCGCTCCCGAGAGCGCGGCCCACTCCGACTGCCACGCCCCCGCCGCGCGCTCGTGCTCGCCGTCGAGGGCCGCGAGCAGGACCGAGGCATGCCCGCGCGCCTGGCGGGCGCAGGCGATCGCCCGCACCGACGCGACCGGGTTTCGCTTCTGGGGCATCGTCGAGGACGCCCCGCCGGCGCCCTCGGCCACCTCCCCCACCTCGGTCTGCGAGAGCAGCACGATGTCGCCCGCGATCTTGCCGGCGACTCCGGCCGCCGACGCCAGCGCGGCGCCCAGCTCGGCGACCCGCTGCCGGTCGGCGTGCCACGGCACCTGCGCCTCGGCCAGGTCGAGCTCGTGCGCGTAGAGGCGCGCCACCTCGAGACCCCCGTCGCCGAGCGTTGCGAGCGTTCCCGCGGCACCCCCCAGCTGGGCCGCGAGGCGGTCGCGGCGGATCCGCTCGAGGCCGTCGAGGGCGTCCATCAGCGCGACCAGCCAGACGGCGCACTTCAGCCCGAACGTCGTCGGGACGGCCTGCTGGAGGAGCGTCCGCCCGGCCATCGCCGTCGATCGGTGCGTGTGCGCCAGCTCTGCACAGCGGGCGGCGGCAGCGTCGAGCCGGCCGCAGACGAGTCCGAGCGCCCGCTTCGAGACGAGCATCGCGGCCGAGTCCATGATGTCCTGGCTCGTCGCCCCCCAGTGGACGAAGGCGGCCGCCTCCCCGCCGACCGCCGCGACGAGCTCGCGGACGAGCGGCTCGACGGGGTTCGCGGCGGCACGGCCCGCCTCGGCGAGCCCGGCTGCGTCGAAGAGCTCGGGGCGGCAGCGGTCGGCGATCGCGGCGGCGACATGGGCGGGGATCGCTCCGGCGATCGCCTCCGCGTTCGCGAGCGCCCGTTCCGCCTCGAGCAGCGCCGCGAGCCAGGCCCCGTCCGAGACGGCGTCGCGCAGGTCGTTGGGCACCAGGATGGCCTGAAAGCCGCTCACAGGGCGAAGAACGTGGTCTGCCCGTCACCCTGCAGGCGGATGTCGAACCGCAGGCCGTCCCCGTCCCGATGCGCGACGAGCGTCGCGCGCTCGTCGGGATCAAGCGCCGAGAGCACCGGGTCGGCGGCGTTCGCCCGCTCCTCGTCTGGGAGGTACATGCGCGTCAGCACCGGCTTCAGGAGCCCGCGCGCGAAGACGAGCAGCGCAAGGTGCGGCGCCTCGGCATCCAGACCCGGCCCGGGCCGGGCCGAGACCAGCCGGTAGCCGCCGTCCGGATCCGTGCCGCAGCGGCCCCACCGCGCCCCGGAGCGGTCCCAGGCCTCGACGACGGCATCGGGCACGGGATCTCCGTCGCCGTCCAGGACGCGGCCCGAGATCGCGAGGGCGCCCTCGGCCGACGCGGGGACGAGCTCGTGCTGCGGCCGCGTGCAGAGGCCGATCGAGAAGAACGGCCCGACCGTCTGGGACGGTGTCAGGTCGGTCACCTGCTCACTCCTCCATGGGCGTGCCGTGGCGGCCGCCGAGGACGACGTCGAACCGGTACCCGAGCGCCCACTCGGGCATCGTCGTCTCCCAGTCGAACGCGCTCACCATCCGCATGCGCGCCGCCGGATCGCGGACGGACTGGAAGATGGGGTCGGAGTCGAACAGCGGATCGCCCGGAAAATACATCTGCGTCACGAGCCGGTCCGTGAACGCGCGGCCGAAGACCGAGAGGTGGATGTGCGACGGCCGCCACGCGTTCGGGTGGTTCCGCCAGGGGTAGGCGCCGGGCTTCACGGTGACGAACCGGTACCGGCCGTCCGCATCGGTGAGGCACCGGCCCGCCCCGGTGAAGTTCGGGTCGAGCGGCGCCGGATGCTGGTCGTTCTGGTGCCGGTAGCGGCCCGCGGAGTTGGCCTGCCAGACCTCCACCAGGGTCCCCGGGACGGGCCTGCCGTCCGATCCCAGGACGCGGCCCGTGACGATGATGCGCTCGCCGAGCGGCTCGCCGTCGTGCTGCGCCGTGAGGTCGGCCTCGGCCTCGGACACCTGCCCGTCGCCGAAGGCCGGCCCGGTCGTGTCCGCGAGGGCCTCGGGCAAGAGGACGAGCGGCCCCGCCGGAGCCCGCTTCACGCTCGAGCGGTAGTCCGGGGAGAGATAGCGAGGGTCGCGGCCGCCGTGATCGGAGTCGTCGACGCGGATGAGCCGTCCTCCGCTCATCCTCCGTTCCCTCCGTCGACCGTCTTCAGGGCGCGGAGGGCCGCGAGCTCCTCTGCGCTCGGCGGTGCCCCCACCTCGACGTGCTCGGCGACCCGCAGCGGCCATCCGGTCGCCCCGCGGACGTCGTCCGCGCTCACGCCGGGGTGAAGGGCGGTGAGCGTGAGCTCGCACGTCGCGGGATCGGGCTCGAGGACGCACAGGTCGGTGATCACGGCCGTCACCCCGCGGCCGGTGAGGCCGTACCGCTCGCGCGCACCCGGCCCGTCGCCGTAGCCGACCGTCGTCACGAAGTCGATCCGCTCGACGAATGCGCGCCGCGAGTGCTGGAGCATCACGAGCGTCTCCCGGCACGACGCCGCGATCTCGGGCGCGCCGCCGCCGCCGGGCAGCCGCACCTTCGGGGCCGAGTAGTCGCCGATCACGGTGCTGTTGAGATTCCCGAAGCGGTCGATCTGGGCGGCGCTCAGGAATCCCACGTCGATCCGCCCGCCCTGCAGCCAGTAGCCGAAGATCTCGGGGACCGACACGACCGCGTCGGCGGTCTCGGCCAGCTCGCCGTCGCCGATCGAGAGCGGAAGGTGGCGGGGCTTGGCACCGATCGTGCCGCTCTCGTAGATCAGCACGCACTTCGGGGCGTGCGTCGCGCGGGCGAGGTTGGCCGCCCGGCTCGGGAGGCCGATCCCGACGAAGCAGACGGTGCCGTCCGCGAGGCGGCGGGCGGCGGCCACAGCCATCATCTCGGCCGAGGTGTAGCCGTTCCCGGTCATGCGGTGGCCGCCTCCACGAGGCTCGCGCGGTACTCCTCGACGCCGGCCGTCTCGAGCACGTGCCTCGTGATCCACGCCTGGAACCGGTCGCGATCCCGGCTGATCGCGTCCCAGCGCTGGTAGAAGCCGTTGTCGCGGTCGTAGTAGCCGTGGGCGTAGGAGGGGTGCGCGCCGCCTGGCGCGACGGCGACCGCGGTCACCGCCCAGCCCGGCAGGATGACGGCGCCGTGCATGGGCGTGAGCTCGGGGACGATCTCCTCGACGGTCACGATCGATCGCGCCGACGCGAGCACCGCCTCCTTCTGGACGCCGCTGATCCCCCAGAGCTGGACGTTGCCCGCGGCGTCCGCGCGCTGCGCGTGGATGATGCCGACGTCCGGGCGGAGCGCCCGGACGGCCGCCAGCCGCTCGCCCGTGAACGGGCAGTCGATCCAGGACGCCGACGCCGTGTGGGCGGGGAGGTCGGTGCCCGCGTAGCCGCGCAGAACGCCGAAGGGGAGGTTGGCCGCGCCGGCGGCGTAGGCGGCCGCCATGCCCGCGTGCGAGTGCTCCTCGATCGCGAGCGGCACCGGCCACCCGTGCTCGACGGCGTCGCGGAACCGGTGCAGCGACCCCACGCCCGGGTTGCCGCCCCACGAGAAGATGAGCCGCGAGGCGCACCCCGACCCGATCATCTGGTCGTAGATCACATCGGGCGTGAGGCGCACGAGGGTGAGATCGCGCACGCCCTCGGCGGATCAGCTCGTGGCCGGCGGCGTGCGGGATCAGGTGCGTGAACCCCTCGAGGGCGACCGTGTCGCCGTCGTGGACGAGCTCCGCCACCGCCTCCGAGAGCGAGACGACCTCAGCCATCGGCGTCCCTGCGGGCCATCAGAACGGGAACGGCCTCGTGCCGCTCTGCACCGTGACCCACTTGAGCTCGGTGAACTCGTCCATCGCGAACGTCCCGCCGAACCGGCCCCAGCCGCTGTCCTTGACACCGCCGAAGGGCATCTGCGGCTCGTCGTGGACGGGCTGGTCGTTCACGTGGACGATGCCCGACTGCAGCCGGTCGGCCAGGGCGAGGCCGCGATCCGGATCGCCCGTGAGAATGCCCGCCGCGAGGCCGTAGCCGGTGTCGTTCGCGCGCTCGACGGCCTCCTCGGCGCTGTCGACGATCTCGACGGACGCGACCGGTCCGAACGTCTCGAGCCGGGCGAGGTCGGAGTCGGGCGGGACGTCGGCCAGGAGCGTCGCCTGGTAGCAGCTGCCGACCGCCTCGCCGCCCGCAAGCACGCGCGCACCGCCGCTGACCGCGTCGTCGACCCGGCCCTTGACGGTCGCGAGCGCCTGCTCCGTGATGAGAGGGCCGATGATCGTGGCGTGCTCCTTGGGGTCGCCCAGCGTCAGGCCGGCGGTCTTCTCGGCGAGGCGCCCGACGAACTCGTCGGCGATCGGCCGCTCGACGATGATCTTGCGGGCCGACATGCAGATCTGGCCCTGGTGCAGGTATGCGCCGAAGGCCGACGCCGAGACGGCGTAGTCGAGGTCGGCGTCGGCCAGCACGATCAGCGGGTTCTGGCCGCCCAGCTCGAGTACCACCCGCTTCAGGTTCCGGCCCGCCGCCTCGGCGAGCTTGCGCCCGGTCGCGGTCGAGCCGGTGAAGTTGATCCGGCGCACGTGCGGGCTCTCGACGAATTCGTCGGCGATCGGGCCGGCCTCGCCGCGCGCGTGCGTCACGATGTTGAGGACGCCCGGCGGCAGGCCCGCCTCGGCGAAGATCTCGCCCCACACGAGGCCGCCGACGTACGGCGACTCCTCGGACGGCTTCAGGACGACCGAGTTGCCGAAGACGAGCGGCGCGGCGATCGACCGGGCCGACAGGATGAGCGCCGCGTTCCACGGGGCGATCGCGCCGACCACCCCGACCGGCTTGCGCATCCCCATGGCGAAGGCGCCGGGCAGGTCGGACGGCAGGATCGTTCCCGTCGGCGCGTAGGCGGCGCCGGCCGCCTGGCGGAACAGCCCGGGCACGAACCCCATCTGGAACATCCCGAACCCGAAGCTGCATCCGGTCTCGCGGGCGAGCCATTCGACGATCTCGTCGCGGCGGCTCTCGAGGATGTCGGCCGCCTTCAGGAAGATCCCCTGGCGCACGACGGGCGGCGTGTGCGACCAGTCGGGGAACGCGGCGGCCGCGGCCTCGACCGCGCGGCGGGCGTCGTCGCGGTCGCCGGCCGCCACGTGGGCGACGACGTCGCCCGTGAATGGATCGGTGTCGTCGAACCGGCGCGCGCCGCCGGGCTCGACCCACTCCCCGGCGATGAAGTGCCGGCACTCGCGAATGGTGGTCTCGGTCGCACTCATGTCATCCCCCGTTTCGTCCAGGACGCCCCAGACCGTCCACTGTAACTCGCCGCGGGTTCGGCCCTGCGGTCGCCGCCCGTTGCGTGGCGATCGCCACGTTCCACTGGCGTCACCGTCTGGCTGCTTGGGTAGCGTTCGCCGCTTCGTGCTGCGCTCAGTGCTCATCGCCACGTCTGCGCTGCTCCTCGTCGCGCCCGCTGCACACGCGTCGGGGACGGGGCTCGTGCCCCGAGAGGTCCGCCTCGCGCCCGCGCCGACCGCCGCCTCGGCCGCGCTCCAGCGTGCGCTTGCCATGCGGGGCGTCCCCTACGCCTGGGGCGGCTCGACGCCTCGGGGCTTCGACTGCTCCGGCCTCGTGCGGTACGCCTACTCCGGCGCCGGGATCGCGCTCGAGCACTCGAGCTACGCCCAGTGGAACGCCGGCCGCCACGTCCACCGCCGCGATCTGCTCCCCGGCGACATCGTCTTCTTCGGCCCCGGCCACGTCGGGCTCTACGTCGGCGACGACCGCTTCGTGCACGCTCCCGAGACGGGCCGCGTCGTGTCGATCGACCGCATCGACCGCGGCTGGTACGCACGGACGTTCTCGGGCGGAGTCCGCGTGCGCGGCTCGCAGCAGCTCGTCCAGCGGTAGCCGCAAGCACCGGTCGACCATCAGGAGCGCAGTCTGAACGGCTGAGGGCCGGAGCCGGGCTCCGGGCCTCGCACTGACGGGCGGAGCGCGAATGTGGGGGCTCGTGGGGGGAGCCTGCTCCCCCCACGGTTTCCATGGTAGATTCGGCGAAATGGCCCAGCCTAAACACCATTCCGTCGAGCGGGCCATCGACGGCGCCGTCGACGACTGCGCCGACCGGGCGTTCGCCTTCCTCGACGCGCTCGTTCGCGAGCCCAGCGTGCCGGGCGCGGTGCAGGGCGCCGAGTACGCTGCTGGCGTTCGCCGCCGGCCGCTCGGGCGGGTGGCACCGCGCCGGTCGGTCGCGCGGACCGCGATGCGGTGGATCCCGGATGGGAGGTCCACCTCGTGCTGCCAGAGCGCCCGCGCGTAGACGCCGCGACGTTCGATCTCCGCCACCTCCCACGGGCCGCCGTCGACACGGACCTCCACGCGCGCCACGCTGATCTCGCTGGCCCATGCCGCGCCACGGACGACCGCTGGGCCTGGCCGAAGGCGCTCGCCGGTCACCGGGCTCGTGATGAGCGCGTGCACCGAGAGGCGGTCGATGCGGGCGCCCGGGCCGCCGGCTCCGGGCTCGCGCCAGCGGTAGTCGACCGCCTGGAACGGCCCGTCGAACGGGCGCGAGACGGCCCGGATCGACGTCAGCCACTTCACCGAATCCATCGCGTACCAGCCGGGCACGATCACACGCAGGGGCCCGCCGAAGGCCACCGGGATCGGTTCGCCGTTCATCTCGTACGCGAGCAGGGTGTCGGGATGGAGCGCCTTATGGAGCGGCAGCGAGCGGGCGTACGAGTGGACACCCGGGTGCTCGCCGGCTCCGCGGTCGGCGCCGCGCAGCACGACCTCGACCGCTTCAGCCGCGATCCCGGCGCGGCGCAGGACGTCGCCGAGCGAGACGCCCGTCCAGACGGCCTCGGAGACCGCGCCGATCCCCCATGGAGCCCTTCTCCGGGCCGGTCGAGCTCGGTACGCCTGTGCCCCGCACATTCGAGCACCACAGGGAGGGTGCGGTGCTCGAACGTGCGGAGCGTGACCGCCGGGAGAACCATCGGCTCGGACATCGCGCCTCCGAGCGCAAGGGCCCATGTGTCCGGGTCGACCGGCGGGGTTGGGAAGTGGTTTCGGCGGAAGTGCGCCACGGTCGCGGGCCGGCGCGCCTGGAGCGCGGTGAGCGAGGCGGGAAGATTCACCGCCGCTGCCTCCTCGATTATTATCACTTTGTCTATCGACATTGTCGAGTATCACTCTACGAGGACGGCCCGAGACGGTCAACTCCCTTAACCGCAGCCCAACAGATGCCGGGAGCTCAGACCACCCCGCCGAGGTTGAGCCGCCGGCTCAGGAGGTACGGCAGCCCTCCGCCGGCCACCCGCCAGATGTTGGCGTGGTCGCAACGGCGCAGGATGCTGGCGGCGGTTGCCGCCCGCCGCCCATCGGTGCACGCGACGACCACGGGCGTCTGCGGGAGAAGTGGCGCGGCCGCGGCGACGGACCGCAGCGGGACGTGCAACGAGCCGGGGACATGCCCGCGCACCCAGTCCTCGTCGTCACGCGCGTCGATCAGCACGGCACCCCCGAGTTCGAGGTCGTCGACGACGCGCTCAGCCGCCACGGCGTGCTGATGCCCCACCGCGTAGCCCGCCGTGCGGTACGCGTCGACGCCGCCCGCGAGGATCCCACCGACGCCCCGGCACCCGACGCCTTCGAGCATCCGGGCCAGGGTGAGCGACTCGACATCGGAGTCGGCGACGGCGATCGCTGCCGGATCCCGGGCCACGGCCGCCCGCGCCCGAGAGGAGAACTCCCCACCGGTCATCGGGACGTTGACGGAGCCCGGCACGTGGCACTCGTCGTATGCCTCGGGGGAGCGCCCGTCGATGACGAGGCATCCGTCGGCGAGGGCGCGATGGACGTCGTCCGGGCCGAGCTCTGCGACGGTGCTTGATGTATTCTCCAGTTTTACGATTGACATACTGGAGATACTACCTCACGGTCAAGCTGAAGCGTCAGTACTCTTGGGCGATGCGCCGGGACATCCACGCCGCGGCCGCCGGAGTCGTCGCAGCGGCCGCATGGATCGCCGCCGAGCCGGCGATCCGCCGCGCGGTGGGCGGGACGCACCGCGAGTTGCGGCTGATCTCGGGGCTCCTCGCACCGGGGCGCGGCGGGGCCGGCCTCGGGCTCGCCGTCCACCTGGCAAACGGCGCGGCGTTCGGCGTCGCGTTCGGCCGCCTCGGCGGCCACGGCGTCCGCCGCGCCGTGCTCGCGGCTCAGGCCGAGAACGCCGTCCTCTGGCCGGGGATGGCGATCGCCGACCGCGTTCACCCGGACGTCCGCTCGGGCGCCTGGCCGAGGCTCCTCACCGATCGGGGGACGATCGCGCAGGAGATCGGCGGGCACCTCGTGTTCGGGGTCGTGCTGGGCGCGCTTCTCGGCCGGCCTCGATAAACCGGGGGCGAACAGGGTCGATCTACCCGACGATGAAGGAGGAGTCTCACGCCTGCCCGTCGGACCGGCGGCTGATGGTGCGGAGCGCCGCGGCGATGTTCGCGGGGGCGGCGTTCGTCGGGATCGTCGAGGGGTTCACGCCGGGCGGCCCCCACTTCTCGACCGTCCCCGGATTCTCCGCGCTGGCCCTCGTCCCGGTGATCCTCGTGCTCGGCCCCCACGTCCCGCGGCGGGCGCTGGCCGGCCTTGGACTGCTCGGTGTCGCTATGATCGCCGATGCGCTGGCAACGACCCATGGGTACGGCGACGGCGCCGTCCTCTACATGTGGCCCGTGCTCTGGGTCGCGCGGTTCTACGGCCGCAGAGCGACCGCCGTCGTCGTCTTCGGGATCGCCGTCGCGCACGCGTACGCGCTGACGCAGATGCCGCCGGGCGTCGGGTACTTCGACCGCTGGCTCGACGTGATGGTGTCGGTGTGCATCGTCGGCGCGGTCGTCCGCGTCCTCACAGAGCGGAACGACCTGCTCGTCGCCGGACTGCACGCCGAGGCGCGCATCGACCCGCTCACGGGTCTGCTCAACCACGCGGGTTCGACGAGCGCGTGCAGGCCGAGCTGGCCCGTGCCCGCCGGGCCGGCGACTCGCTCGCCGTCGTCTCGTTCGACATCGACCATTTCAAGCGGATCAACGACCGGGCAGGGCACGAGGCCGGCGACCGTGTGCTCATTCGCGTGGGTGCGGCCCTGCGAGACCAGGTGCGGGCGTCCGACCTGGTTGCACGGATCGGCGGCGAGGAGTTCGTGACGCTCATGCCGGAGTGCGACGCCGCCGAGGCGCAGCGCTTCGCGGAGCGCATCCGCGCCGTCCTCGAGTCCGAGCCGCCGGCCGGAGTCCCCTCGGCGACCGTGAGCGCGGGCGTCGCCGCCGCCGTGGCGCCGCCGGATCTGCTGCCGCTCTTGCGCGCATCCGACGCTGCCCTCTACGGCGCCAAGAGCGCCGGGCGAAACCGGGTCTGCACGGCCGCTGATCCGGCGCCGGCCCGGGCCGCCGCCTGACGCAGGATCCGGCCCGGCGTCACACCCGACCGGGTGCCAGACGGTTACACCCCCGCAGATGTGTCGCGCCGGCGTCACGGCAGCCGATGCGGGGTCTGACCCCACGGTCCCGACCCGCTTGGATGAGCCAGAACGGCTCGCTCGAAGCGGCTCCGGGGTCAGACCCCGAATCAGGACGCGTCACACCGGCGTGACGGCTCCGTTGGGAGCTAGACGCCGACCGGGTGCCAGACGGTCTTCATCTCGAGCATCGGCTCGATCTCCCACAGGCTCTCGCCGGCGGGCATCCCGCGCACGACGCGCTTCACGTTCCCCGCAGCCAGCCGCTCGAGCTCGGCGGCGTCGCCGTCCGCGCCGGTGATGTCGATCGCGTTCACGTCGGCGTGGCCGGCCAGGATCGGCGCCAGCTCGCTCCGCCGGCCCGTCAGGATGTTGAGCGCGCCGCCCGGCATGTCCGACGTGGCGACCGCCTCGGCCAGCTCGATCGCGGCGAGCGGGCTCGACTCCGACGCCACCGCGACGACGACGTTGCCGCTCACGAGCGCGGGCAGGACGCGCGAGACGATGCCCTCGAGCGCCGGCTCGTCGGGCGCCAGCGACGCGACGACGCCGGTGGGCTCGGGCACCGTGAAGTTGAAGTACGGCCCGGCGACGGCGTTGGCGCCGCCCAGCGCCTGCGCGAGCTTGTCGGCCCAGCCGGCGTACCAGACCACGCGGTCGATCGAGCGGTCGACCTCGTCGCGGCCGCTGCACACCGCGCCCAGATCGGCGGCCCGGGCCTCCATCATCTCGGCCAGCCGGTAGAGCACCTGGCCGCGGTTGTAGGCCGTCGTTCCCGACCAGCGGGCGAACGCGCCGCGGGCCGCGCGAACCGCGTCGCGGGCGTCCTTGCGCGATGCGAGCGCGACGTTCTGGCCGTCGACCACGAACGTGCGGCCCGACTCCGACCGCGGGAACGCCCCGCCGATGAAGAGCTTGTAGGTCTTCTTGACCGGCAGCCGGCTCATCCGTCGAACCTCAGGTAGGCCTCGAGCCCGTGGCGGCCGCCCTCGCGGCCGAAGCCCGACTCCTTGTAGCCGCCGAACGGCGAGGCCGGGTCGAAGCGGTTGAACGTGTTCGCCCACACGACCCCGGCGCGGAGCCGCTCGGCCATCCACAGGATCCGCGAGCCCTTCTCGGTCCACACGCCGGCGGAGAGGCCGTAGGCCGTGTTGTTGGCCTTCTCGATCGCCTCGGCCGGCGTGCGGAACGTCATCACCGAGAGCACCGGGCCGAAGATCTCCTCCTGCGCGATCCGGAAGCTCTGGGCGACGTTCGTGAACACGGTCGGCGGGAACCAGAACCCCCGCTCCGGAAGCTCGCAGGCCGGCTGGTAGAGCTCGGCGCCCTCGGCCTCGCCACTTGCCACCAGCTCCGTGATGCGATCGAGCTGGGCGCGGGAGTTGATCGCGCCGATGTCGGTGTTCTTGTCGAGCGGGTCGCCGAGCCGCAGGGTCGCAAGACGGGCCCGGAGCTTGCCGAGGAGCGGCTCCAGGATCGACTCCTGGACGAGCAGCCGCGACCCCGCGCAGCACACGTGGCCCTGATTGAAGTAGATGCCGTTCACGATGCCCTCGACCGCCTGGTCGAGCGCGCAGTCGTCGAAGACGATGTTGGCGGCCTTGCCGCCCAGCTCGAGCGTGTGCGGCACGCCGCGGCCGGCGAGCTCGCGCTGGATCGCCTTTCCGACCTCGGTCGAGCCGGTGAAGGCGACCTTGTCGATCCCGGTGTGCCGGACGAGCTCGGCGCCCGTCGACCCGTCGCCGGTGATGATGTTGACCGCCCCCGGGGGCAGCTCGGCCTGGCGGCACACGTCGGCGAAGATGCAGCGCGGTGAGCGGCGTCGTCTCGGCCGGCTTCAGCACCACCGAGTTGCCGCAGGCGAGCGCCGGCGCCACCTTCCACGCCAGCATGAGCAGCGGGAAGTTCCAGGGGATGATCTGGGCGGCGACGCCGAGCGGCCGCGGCTGCCGGTTGGGGAACGCGTACTCGAGCTTGTCGGCCCAGCCGGCGTGGTAGAAGAAGTGGGCGGCCGCCAGCGGCAGATCGACGTCACGCGACTCCTTGATCGGCTTTCCGCCGTCGAGCGACTCCGCGACCGCCAGCTCGCGGCTTCGCTCCTGGAGGATGCGGGCGATGCGGAAGAGGTACTTCGCCCGCTCGGCCGGGCGCAGCTCCGACCAGGCGCCGAAGCCCTCGCGGGCGGCGCCGACGGCGGCGTCGACGTCCTCCGGCCCGGCCTGGGCGACCTCGGCCAGTGGCTCCTCCGTGGCCGGCGAGATGCGTCGTGAACCACTCGCCCGAGCGGGGCTCCACCATCTCGCCGCCGACGTAGAGGCCGTAGCGCTCCTCGAGCGAGACGATCGCCCGCGACTCGGGGGCGGGCGCGTACGTCCAGTCGAGGCCCGTCTCCGCCGGCCGTGGCTCGAGCTCGGCCACGTCAGTCCACCGTGAAGCGGTCGGGGGACTCGTAGACGCCGGTCTTCTGCGTGCGGATCTGCATGAGGACGTCGTTCAGGAGCGAGGAGGCGCCGAACCGGAACCGCTGCGGGGTGAGCCAGTCGCGGCCCAGCGTCTCGTGGAGCACGCACAGGTACTGGATCGCCTGCTTGGAGTGGCGGATGCCGCCCGCGGGCTTCATCCCCACGACCCGCCCCGTCTCGACGTGCACGTCGCGGATGGCCTCGAGCATGCAGAGCGTGACCGGAAGCGTCGCGGCCGGGCTGACCTTGCCGGTCGACGTCTTGATGAAGTCCGCCCCGGCCGCCATCGCGAGGAGCGACGCGCGCCGGACGGCGTCGTAGGTGCCCAGCTCGCCGGTCTCGAGGATCACCTTGAGATGCGCCGGGCCGCACGCCTCGCGCACCTTCACGATCTGGTCGAACACCTCGGCGTGACGGCCCGAGAGGAACGCGCCGCGGTCGATCACCATGTCGACCTCGTCGGCGCCGAGCTCGACGGCGGCCCGGGCCTCGGCCACCTTGAGCGCGATCGGCGACTGGCCGGACGGGAACGCCGTCGCGACGGAGGCGACGTGCACCGGCGAGCCACGCAGCCGCGACCGCGCCTCTGCCACGAGTGTCGGGTAGATGCAGACCGCCGCGACCGCCGGGATGCTCGTGTCGACCGGATCGGGCCGCATCGCCTTCGCGCAGAGGGCCGCCACCTTGCCGGGGGTGTCCGCGCCCTCGAGCGTGGTCAGGTCGATCATCCGCACGATCAGGTCGAGCGCCTCGAGCTTCGAGCCGCGCTTGATCGAGCGCTTGGCGAGGTCGGCGCTTCGCGCCTCGAGCGCGACGGCGTCGACCGCACCGATCCGGGTCAGGCGCGGCTCGAACGGCTCGACCGCGCGGGCCGGCGACGTGGCCTCCTGCATGGCCCGGATCGTAGATGATGGATCAAAGCGGTCAGGCTCCCGGCAGGGGCGCGGCGGTGGTTGTAGGATGGCCACCGTTTGACCACTCCATCTCGGGAGGCAATGTGAAGCGCTCACGAATCGTCGGGCTGGGAGCGCTCGCCGCGGTCGCGGCGGTCGCGCTTCTCGCCGGCGGCTGCGGCGGCGGCAGCTCGGGGTCCTCGACACCGGCAGCCGGGTCCGGGGGCAGCGGCGGCAAGGTGTTCAAGATCGGGCTCGTCACCGACATCGGCGGGCTCGACGACAAGAGCTTCAACCACCTTGCCTTCGTCGGGATCCAGCGCGCGAAGTCGCAGCTCGGCATCGACTTCAAGGTGCTCGAGTCGCACCAGGAGTCGGAGTACGTCCCCAACCTCCAGTCGCTGGCGGCCGCCCACTACGACCTCGTGATCGCGGTCGGGTTCCTCATGGACGGTGCGATCAAACAGGTGGCCAAGGCGTTCCCGACCACGAACTTCGCGATCATCGACGACGCGCCGACCCCGGCGCTGGCGAACGTTCAGGGGCTGCTCTTCAAGGAGCAGGAGTCGGGCTACCTGGCCGGCTACCTGGCGGCGCTCATGTCGAAGACCGGCACCGTCTCGACCGTCGGCGGCCAGAAGATCCCGCCGGTCGACCACTACATCGCGGGCTACATCGCCGGCGCCAAGGCGGCGGACCCGAAGGTGAAGGAGCTGAACGACTACTCGAACTCGTTCACCGACACCGCGAAGTGCAAGCAGCTCGCGCTGAACCAGATCTCGCAGGGCTCCGACGTCGTCTTCCAGGTCGCGGGCGGCTGCGGGCTCGGCGCCCTCAGCGCGGCGAAGGAGAAAGGCGTCTGGGGGATCGGCGTGGACGCCGACCAGGCATACCTGGGCGACTACATCCTGACGAGCGCGATCAAGAAGGTCGACGTGGCCGTGTTCGACACGATCAAGCAGGTCGTGGACGGCACGTTCACCGGTGGCGGCATCACGACGTTCGACGCCGCCAAGGGCGCGACCGGCCTCGGCGCCGTCAACTCGGCTGTCCCGGCGGACGTCATCTCGAAGCTCGACGACCAGACCGCGCAGCTGAAGTCCGGCTCCATCAGCCCGCCGGACACCGTTCCGTGATCGAATAGGCCGGAGGGGCGGCGCGCCCGTCCCTCCGGCCTCCCGTGATGCACGAACCGCCTGACGCACCGCTGCTCGAGCTCCGCGGTATCACCAAGCGCTTCGGCGACCTGGTGGCGAACGACAGCATCGACCTGGACGTCGGCCCGGGCGAGGTGCACGCTCTCCTGGGCGAGAACGGCGCAGGCAAGTCGACGCTGATGAACGTCCTCTACGGGCTGACCTCGCCGGACGCCGGCGAGATCCGCTTCGACGGCAAGCCACTCCGCATGCGCTCACCGCGCGACGCCATCGACGCCGGCATCGGCATGGTGCACCAGCACTTCATGCTGATCCCGGTGATGACCGTGACCGAGAACATCGTGCTGGCGGCCGAGCCCCGCGAGGGGCCGCTGCTCGACTACGGCAAGGCGCAGGAGAACGTGCGCGACCTGTCGGAGCGCTACGGCCTGGCGGTGCGTCCCGAGGCGCGGGTGGAGTCGATCGGAGTCGCCCAGCAGCAGCGGGTCGAGATCCTGAAGGCGCTCTACCGCAAGGCGCGGCTGCTGATCCTGGACGAGCCCACGGCAGTCCTGACCCCGCAGGAGACACACGAGCTCTTCCAGGTCATCGGCTCGCTCAAGGAGCAGGGCACATCCATCATCTTCATCACCCACAAGCTGGGCGAGGTGCTGGAGGTGTCGGACCGGATCACGGTCCTCCGCCGGGGCAAGGCGGTGGCCACCGTCGCCACGGCCGGCACGTCCGAGCGCGAGCTCGCCGAGCTGATGGTCGGCCGGCCGGTGCTGCTCCAGGTCGAGAGAGGTGTCGCCCAACCCGGCGAGCCCCTCCTCTCCGTTCGCGACCTGGTCGTCCACGACAGCCGCGGGCTCGAGGCCGTGCGCGGAGTGTCGTTCGAGGTGAAGGCGGGCGAGATCGTCGGGATCGCCGGCGTGGACGGGAACGGCCAGAGCGAGCTGGTCGCGGCGATCACCGGCCTCGCGAAACCGACGTCCGGCAGCATCGTCGCCGAGGGCCACGAGATCGCCGGCCACGGCGCACGGGCCAGCTTCGAGGCTGGCGTCGGCCACATCCCGGAGGACCGCCACCTCCGCGGGCTCGTGCTCGACTTCACGCTCGCCGAGAACCTCGGCCTGCGCGACGTCCGCCATCCGCCCGCCTCGCGCTGGGGGTTCCTGCATCCACGCGCGATCGCCGAGCGCGCCCGGCGGCTGCTCAGCGAGTACGACGTGCGCGGCGGCGGGCCCGACACGCTTGCGGGCTCCCTCTCGGGCGGGAACCAGCAGAAGGTCGTGGTCGCTCGGGAGATGTCGGGCTCGCGCCTGATCCTGGTGGCGGCGCAGCCGACGCGCGGCCTCGACGTCGGCGCCATCGAGTTCGTCCACCGCCGGCTCGTTGCCGTGCGAGAGCTGGGCGTCGCGATTCTGCTCGTCAGCTTCGAGCTGGAGGAGATCCTCTCGCTCTCCGACCGCATCCTGGTGATGTACGAGGGCCGGATCGTGGCCGAGCACACGCCCGACGTGAGCGAGTCCGTGCTCGGCGTCGAGATGATGGGCGGCCGGAGCGCCGCCGCGCTGTGAGCGAGCGGGTCACAGCCTGGCTTCGGGCCAAGGCGCCGGCCGTGCTCCTGCCGATCGGCACGACGTTTCTCGCGTTCGCGATCGGCGGCCTCGTCGTGGCGGCCACGGGCCACAACCCCATCGCGGCGTACAAGGCGATCTTCAACGGCTCCGGCCTGAACTACCTCCTGCCGTGGACATCCTCGGAGGACAAGGACTTCGCGGCGCTCAACCTGCAGCAGACGCTGATCCTGACGACGCCGCTCATCCTGACGGCGCTCGCCGTGGCGCTGCCCTTCAAGTGCGGCATGTTCAACATCGGCGGCCAGGGCCAGTACGTCGTCGGGATCGTCGCGGCGATCGTGGTCGGGTCGCACGGCGCGAGCCTCTCCACGCCGGTCCACCTGACGCTGTCGCTCGCGGCCGCGGCCCTGGCAGGCGCGGTCTGGGGCGGGATCGCCGGCGCCATGAAGGCCGCGGTCGGCGCGCACGAGGTCATCTCCACCATCATGCTGAACTGGATTGCGATCTACGGCGCGCAGTACCTGTTCGAGCTGAACGGCCCGCTCCAGGGGCCGCTGCCCGACGTCCCCCAGTCGGCCGAGGTGACGGACTCCTCCAAGCTGCCCGCCGTGTGGGGCGTCCTCCAGCCGCTGCACGCGGGCATCTTCCTCGCGCTCGCCGCGCTCGTCGTCTACGCCGTCCTCATCAACCGCACGGTCTTCGGCTACGAGGTGCGCGCCGTGGGCCACAACGCCGACGCCGCCCGCTACGGAGGCATCCCCGTCGCGCGCAGCTACATGGCGACGCTGGCGATCGGCGGCGCCTTCGCGGGCCTGGCCGGCGCGTGCGACGTGCTCGGGTGGGAGTTCCACATCGTCACGAACGACATCGCCGTCAGCCAGGTTGGCTTCATCGGGATCGCCGTGGCGCTGCTCGGCCGGAACTCCGCTGTCGGAATCGCGTTCGCGGCGCTGCTCTTCGGCGGGCTCCAGGTCGGCACGTCGTCGCGGGCGCTCGACCCGAGCGTGTTCCCGCCCCAGCTCGCCGGCAACCTCGCGATCATCATCCAGGGCCTGATCATCCTCTTCGTGGGCGCCCAGCTCCTGCTGGTGTACGCATGGCGGGCGCGGCGGCGCAGGCAGGCCGAGCCCCCGCCGACCACGATCGTGGAGCCGGCATCGGCGTGACGGCGCTCGACCGCATCCCGCGCGGCGCCCGGGGCGTCGCGATCCTGGGGATCGTCGTGGGGCTCGTGGGCCTCGAGCTGGCGCTGCCGCCGCTCCAGGTGCAGGCGGCCGCGGTGCCGGTCGTGCTCGGCCTCGGCGCGGCGGCGTGCGCGATCTGGGCCCTCACCCGCGACGAGCGCAAGCTCGGCCTGTGGACGCTCTTCGTCGCGGTCGTTGCGACGGCATTCGCGATCTGGGTGCAGGGGAAGAGCGACTCGTCGACCGCGCTGGTCGTGAACTCCGGCCTCTTCGCCGCGACGCTCGTCTACGCGACGCCGCTCGCCTACGCCGCGCTGGGCGGCATCTTCTGCGAGCGGTCCGGGGTCGTGAACATCGGCCTCGAGGGCATGATGCTGACCGGCGCCTTCTTCGGGATCTGGGGCACGGTCTGGGGCAGCTCCTGGGTGATCGGCCTGATCGTGGCCATGGTCGCCGGCGCCGTCGTCGCGCTGGTGCACGCGGTGTTCGCGATCCACCTGCGAGCCGACCAGATCGTGACGGGCACGGCCATTAACTTCCTCGCTGTGGGCGTCACGGGGTACCTGTTCATCGACATCTACGGCTCGAACGGCACCCCGGCGTCGATCGACTCGGTGCCGAACGTCCACCTGTCCGCCGTCGAATCGATCCCCGGCCTGGGCGGCGTCTTCGGCTCGCTCAACCTGATGATCTGGATCGTGTTCGGGTTGCTGATCCTGACGCAGGTGATCCTCTTCCGCACGCCGATCGGCCTTCGCATCCGCTCCGTGGGCGAGCACCCACGGGCGGCCGACACGGTCGGGATCCCCGTCTACCGGATCCGCTACATCTGCGTCATCCTCTCCGGGATGCTCGCGGCCCTGGGCGGCGCCTACCTCTCGATCGGCTTCGTCGGGTCGTTCGGCCAGAACATGACCGCCGGGCGCGGGTTCATCGCCCTGGCCGCGGTGATCTTCGGCAAGTGGCGCCCGTACGGCGCCTTCGGGGCGTGCCTGCTCTTCGGCTTCGCGAGCGGCCTGGCCGACCGGCTCCAGTCGGTGGCCGGCGTCTCGCCGAACCTGCTGAACACCCTGCCGTACGTCCTCACGCTGATTGCGCTCGTCGGCCTCGTCGGCCGCTCGCGCCCGCCGGCCGCCGACGGGCAGCCGTACGTGAAGGGCTGACCGCAGCCGTGGCGGCCCGCATCGTCGACCTGATCGCGCGGAAGCGCGACGGCGGCGAGCTCTCGGCCGAGGAGATCAGGGCGATCGTCGACCCGGACGTGCCCGACTACCAGACGGCGGCGTTCCTCATGGCGGTCGTGCTGCGCGGGCTGAGCGACCGCGAGACCGCCGACCTGCTCGACGCCATGGTCGACTCGGGCGAGCGGATCGACCTCTCGCCGGTGGGGCGGCCCGTCGCCGACAAGCACTCGACGGGAGGCGTCGGCGACAAGACGACGCTCGTGGTCGCGCCGCTCGTCGCCGCGGGCGGGACGCCTGTTGCGAAGCTCTCGGGGCGGGGGCTGGGGCACACCGGCGGGACGCTCGACAAGCTCGAGTCGATCCCCGGCTTCCGCGTCGACCTCTCGATCCCGGAGCTGGTGGCGCAGGTCGCAGCCCACGGGATCGCCGTCGCTGCGCAGACCGCCGACATCGTCCCCGCCGACAAGCGCCTCTACGCGCTCCGCGACGTCACGGCGACCGTGCCGTCGATCCCGCTGATCGCGACCAGCATCATGTCGAAGAAGATCGCCGCCGGGGCGTCGCGGCTCGTCCTCGACGTGAAGGTCGGCGAGGGGGCCTTCATGGAGGATCTGGAGTCGGCCCGGACGCTCTCGCGGGCGATGATGCGCCTCGGCGACGCGGCCGGGCTCCCGACGACCTGCATGCTGTCCTCGATGGACGAGCCGCTCGGGTGCGCCGTCGGCAACGCGCTCGAGGTGGATGAGGCGGTCGCGACGCTCGAGGGCCGCGGGCCGGCCGATCTCACGGAGCTGTGCCTGGTCGCCGCGGGCCTCATGCTGGGAGACCGCGCGCCCGCCGAGGAGGCGCTCCGCTCCAGGCGGGCGCTTCACGCCTACCGGGAGTGGATCGCCGCCCAGGGCGGCGACCCCGATGCCGAGCTGCCGCGCGCTCCCGTCGTGGCCGAGGTGCGGGCCGACCGCTCGGGCGTGGTTGAGCGGTGCCACTCGCGCGGGATCGCCGATGCGGCGATGCGCCTCGGCGCCGGCCGGGCCCGCAAGGAGGACGCCGTCGACCACGCGGTCGGGATCGTCGTCCACAGGAAGCGCGGCGACGCCGTAGAGGCGGGCGACGTGCTCGCGACCGTCCACTCCCGCGGCCCGGTCGACGAGGCCGCGGTGCGGGCGAGCTTCGAGCTTGCCGACGGTCCGGTCGAACGCGGGCCGGTCGTGCTCGAGGTGCTCAGCGAAGCGACGTGAGGGCGGCCTTGGCCTCCTCGGCCGTCATCGGCGTGTTGTAGATCGGAGTGCCGGGCTGCTGGCGCGCGCCACCCTCGTGGAGGTTGCCCGTGTCGACCGGAGCGAACCCGATCTCGTCGATCAGCCCGGCCACGATTTCCTTCGCCCGGTCGTCGTCGCCGGCGAGGTAGATCGCCAGCCGCTCCGCACGCGGCGCGTTCGGCCGGCCCTCGGACCCGAGCGGCCGGAAGTTCATCGTGTTGAAGGCCTTCACGATCCGGGCGCCGTTCAGGTGGCGGGCGAGGAGCTCGCTGGACGTGGTCTCGCCGCTGTCGAGCTCCGCGATCTGGCCGTCCCGCTGCGGGTAGTAGTTGTTCGCGTCGATCACGACCTTGCCGGCGAACGCCTCGGCGGGAAGGTCAGCGTAGGCCCGCAGCGGAACGGCCACCAGCACGATCTCCGCGTCGCGCGCTGCGTCCGCGACGGTTCCCGCCCGCGCGTTCGGTCCGAGCTCGCCGACCAGGTCGCCAAGCGATTCAGGGCCACGCGAGTTGGCGATCGTCACCTCATGCCCTGCTCCCGCGAGGAGCCGCGCGGTCGTCGCGCCGATCCTGCCACTGCCGATGATGCCGATCTTCATCTCGATCCCCTTCGTCGACGTCAATCCTGCAAGGTAGCGCCGAAGGCGTGCAACCGCTCGGCCGAGCGGCACAGCGGCGCGACGACCGCCGCCACCGCCTCGAGGTCGCGGGGGAGGTCGGCCCAGTGGACGCGCGCGAACGGCGTGAAGCGCCCTCCGGCCGCGACCGCCGCGACCTGGAGCACGCGATCGGTCGAGCGCAGGGCGACGCCGAGCCCCCCGTCGGCGACGAGCCATGCGGTGCGTTCCACGAGCGCCTGCGCCTCGCCTGCATCCCGGCCGGCGCGCAGGTAGGTGCCGACGTCCGCAACGATCGCGGCCTCATCCGAGAGCCCGAGCAGCGGCAGGAGCGCCTTGGCGCTCGGCGGCCAGTCGGACCGCCCGCTCATCCGGTGGCCGCCGCCAACAGGGTCGTGCCGGCGAGGGTTAGCACGATCCCGGCGATCTGGACCCGGGCCGGGCGCTCGCGCAGGAACAGGACGCTCAGGACGACGCTCAGCGTCGCGAACTGGGCGCCGCAGACCGACGCGACGCTCACGGGGCCGCGATCCACGGCCGCGACGAACGCGCCGAACGCGACGGCGTCGACGGCGCCCACGGCAGAGAGCCGCCACAGGTCGGGGCGCGAGACGCTCACGGGACCGCGCCGGAGCACGATCGGAACGAGGACGACGAGCGCGCAGAATCTGCCGATCGTCACCGCGGTGAACGGCCCGAGCGGATCGGTCTGACCGTACATGACGAACATCAGGCCGAAGACCCCACCGGCGAGGATCGCCCAGCCCGCGCCGCTCGCGCGCCGCTCGCCTCGCTCCGCGCACGAGAGCGACGTCCCGGCCACCGCCAGGACGATTCCCACGACGACCGTGGCGCCGACCTGCTCGCCGCCTGCGATCGCGACGAGCGCGGCAATCCCGCCCTCGAGCCCGACCAGAGGCGCGACGACCGCCAGTGTGCCGCGCCGGATCGCGACGATGTAGCACCCGAAGCCGGCCAGCTCGAGGAGGCCCGCGGCCGCCGCGGCGGGGGCGTGCGACCACGCGTCGCCGCCCGGCGCTCCCTCGAACGCGAGTGCCAGCGGCAGCGTCACGACCGTGCTCGACGCAAGGACCGCGAGCGTCGTGACCGCGATGTCGCCGCGGCGGCTGAGCGTGACCAACCAGAGGTTGACCACCGCCCACGCGACCGCGGCACCGAGCCCGAGAGCGACCGTCATTTCCGCGATGGATACAGGATCGAGCGATCGCCGGGCGCAGCGGCCGCTGTCAGCCGCCGAACGCCGCGGCCCGCTCCTCGGGCGTGATCCCGACCGCCGCGTACTCCGACGTCCCGGCGGCGAGCAGCTCCCGCGCGCCGGCGAGCATCGCGCCGTACGCCGTGCGCGCCAGAAGCGAGCCCGTCGAAACCCGCCGCACACCGAGCTGGGCGAGCTCCGGCACCGGGGGCGCGGCGGGGAGCGCGAGCACGTTCACGGGCGCCTCGACGGCCTCGACCACGGCCGCGATCTGGGCGGGATCGGTGAGCCCGGGCGCGTAGACGCAGTCCGCCCCGACCGCGCGATAGGCCACGAGGCGCGCGATCGTGTCGTCGAGGTCGTCGACGCCGTGCAGGTGGTTCTCAGCCCTGGCCGTCAGGACGAGCGGGGCCTCGCCGTCGTGAGCCGCCTCGACCGCGGCGGCGACCAGCTCGGTCGCGTGGCCGGGGTCGTCGATCCGGCCGTTCTCCTGATCCCAGTCCTCGATCGAGCAGCCGGCCGCGCCCGCGCCGGCCAGGAGCCGGACGGTCTCGGCGACGCCGGCCGGGTCGCTCGCGAAGCACCGCTCGCTGTCGACCGAGAGCGGCACGTCGACGGCCGCCGCGAGCTCGGCGACGTGCGCCACCAGCTCGTCGCGCGTCACCGCGTGATCCTCCTTGCCGAGCAGCCAGGCATAGCCCGCGCTCGTCGTCGCGAGCGCCTCGAACCCGCACCGCTCGAGCAGGCGCGCCGAGCCGACGTCCCACGGGTTCGGCATGACGAAGATGCCCTCGCGGGCGTGCAGCTCGTGGAACCGGGCGCGGCGATCGGCGACGGACACGGGACCCTCCCTCGTCGGTTGGTCGGAGGTCGCAGCATGCCACCGCACCCTCGTCGGCGACCCTACATCTGGTCGATGACGGCCCACCCGCTGACGGCCGTGCCGCCCCGGGAGTAGGAGACGACGCGGACGTGCCCGCCGACGGCTGCCATCCGCTCGGTCATGTTCGCGATCCCCATGCCGGCACTCGCCCCGCGGGCGTCGAACCCCTCGCCCGTGTCCTCGACCCGGTATCGAAGCACTCCGTCCGACGACGAGACCCGGATCGTCACGCGAGCGTCCGGGCCCGCGTGCTTCCCGGCGTTCTGGAGCGCCTCGAGGCAGCAGAAGTAGACCGCGCTCTCGAGCTCGGCCGGGTAGCGGCCGACGCTCCTCGTGTGGACGCTCGCCGGGATCGGCGAACGCCGGGCGGCCGCACGGAGCGCGCCCGTCAGGCCCTCCGTCCGCAGAAGCGGCGGATAGATGCCCTGGGCGAGCGCCCGGACCTCGTCGAGCACCGCGTCGACGTCCTCCACGAGCTCCGCGACCACCCGGTTCGCACCGCCCCGGTAGCCCTCGGCGAGGAGCGCGAGCTTGACCCGGAGGGCGATCACATGCTGCTGCGCGCCATCGTGGAGATCTCGCTCGAGACCGCGCCGCTCCTCCTCCGCGGTGGCGAGGATCGTGGACCGTGCGGCGCGGATCTCGTCCTCGAGGTGCCTGCTCTCGAGCGAGAGCAGTGTCGCGGTCCCGGCGGTGCGCAGGAGTTCGGGGTCGACCTCAAGGCCCGGGTCGTGCAGGATCGCCGCGACGGGAGTGCCCGCGCGGTCGATCCGATGCCACCCGTACCGGTCAGTCGACTCGCCGATCGCGCTCCCGTCGGTGCCCAGATACGCCTGCTCGGGCGCGGACCAGTACGCGAGCCGCAGGCCCGGATCGCCAAGCGCAGCCCCCACGTCCCGCTCCCATCGCAGGGGGTCCGGCCGCCGGGCCAGCTTGGTCAGCATGTCCTCGAGCGCCGACCCCGCGCCGATCTGCGCGCGGATCAGAGGTGCGACGAACGCGAGCGGGAGCAGGGCCACGAGGATCGCGAACGTCCAGCTCAGCCAGTCGACGGCTCCGCCCGCGCCGGAGAATGCCGCGGCGGCGAGCCAGTGCGCGGAGAACGCCACCGCAGCCGGCGCGCCGACTGCGACGACCCAGACAACCGCCCGCCGGTTCGGCCGTGTGCCGGCGGCGAACCGGCGCACCAGCACGACCGCAACCCCGAGCGCGGTGAGCGTCGCTGCGATCCCCTGGGCCCGCTGCAGCGCATCGACCACGTCCGGCGAGACGCTCGCCACCTGGAGCGCGTTCGCCGGGCAACTCGCACGGCACGATTCGAGGGGCACACCGGACTCGATCGACGGCGAGACGAGCGCGGAGGGCACCGAGAGCAGGACGAACGTCGAGGCGGCGAACGCCACCACCGTCTTGCGGGCCCGGCCCCGCAGGTGGCCGCTCGGGAATGCCAGCAGGCAGCAGGAGCCGGCGAGGAGCAGCATCGCGCCGGCCGCGACGCCCACCGCATAGAGCGCGGGCCGATCGGAGGACTGCATCGACGCACCCGCGGTGAGAGCCGCAAGGGCGACAAGGCACCGGCCGAATCGACCGTCCGGCCGGCGCCGGAGCCACCACGCGGCGGCCAGGCTCATCCCCACGAGGCGCTCCCCCTCCAGCACGGCCGCGGCCGCGGGCCGGCCAAGGTGACTGCTGCTGAGCGCGGCTGCGACCGCAGCACCCGCTGCACCCGCGACCAGGAGGAGCACCACCGGACGCCGCAGGCGCCGGATGGCAGGCGCGAGCGCGTCGCGACTGGCGAAGCTTCGCGGCGCGGAGAGCCTCCCGACGTGCGGCACTCAGCCCCCTTCCCTCTGGACACCGGCGTGTCCGGAGCCAGACACTACACCCGGGCTCAACGGCGGGACAACGCGCTCACCACACCGTTACAATCGTCGCGACATGGTCAGACTCGTTGTTGGCGAGGACAGCTACCTCGTGCAACAGGGCATCAGTCAGGTTCTGGCGACCATCCCCGACGTCGAGGTCGTCGCAATATGTGAGACGACCACCCAGCTCGAGCGGACGATCGAGTCGGGTGGCGTCGACGTCGTCATGACGGACATCCGCATGCCGCCGGGCCAGTCCGACGAGGGGATCGAGTTCGCGGCCCGGCTGCGCGACACCGCGCCGGAGATCGGCGTGATCATCCTGAGCCAGTTCCTGGAGCCCGAGTACGCGGTGCGGCTCTTCGAGCAGGGCGCTGCCGGACGCGCGTACCTCCTGAAGGAGCGCATCGCGACCCCGAGCGAGCTGCGGCGCGCGATCGCGGCCGTCGCGTCGGGCGGCTCGGTGACCGATCCCAAGGTCGTCGAGGTGCTCGTCGCCGAGCGCCGCCGGGCCGAGCGCTCCCCGCTGAACGACCTCACCCCCCGCGAGCTCGAGGTGCTGTCACTCGTTGCGGAGGGCCGCAGCAACTCGGCGATCGCGGGCAAGCTGTTCCTGACCAAGCGCGCGGTCGAGAAGCACATCAACGCGATCTTCTCCAAGCTCAGCCTTCCGGACGATTCCGTCGCCAGCCGGCGTGTGCACGCCGCGCTCCTGTTCCTCGCCGAGCTCAACGACGGGAGCCCGCCACACCGATGAGCACGTGTGGGCACGGTGGCGCGGGCCGGCTGTCGCTGCAACCATCGGTTGTGCCCCGGTGCCCTCCCGGGGCATCGCGCGCATGCCAGCGGATGCCCCCGCCACCCGGCGACAACCCGGCGACCAAGCTTCGGCAGGTGGCACGATCCGCGTGCTCGTCGCCGACGACAGCCCCGCGTTTCGCCGGGTCGCGGAGCAGGTGATCGAGCTGAGTCCCGGGTTCGAGCTCGCCGCCACCGCGGCCACCAGCGAGGAGGCCGTCGAGCTCACGAGGAAGCTCCAGCCGGACCTCGTCCTGATGGACGTGCGGATGCCGACGATGGGTGGCATCGACGCCGCACGGAGCCTCGCCGCCGGCTCCGGAGCCCGGATCGTCCTCATCTCGAGCGGGCGCCGCGAGGACACGCCGGGCATCTCGGCGACCGATCTTCCGTACATGGCGAAGACGACCTTCGGGCCCACCGCGCTGCGGGCGCTCTGGGACGCGCTCACGACTGGATGACCGCCGACCCGCGACACGACGGTTCGCAGGACTACGGGGTGGCGCCGGTGTGGAAGCCGCAGCGTCCGCGGCTGGACCCGGTCCGCCTCGCGATCTCGTGGGTGGTCTCGGGCGCCGGGCTGCTCGCGGCGGCATTCGTGCTTCCGGGCGTCTCCGTCCCCGGGTTCTGGGGCGCGCTCGTCGTCGCCGCCATCGTGGCAATCATGAACGCCGTCCTCCCGCCGATCATCGCCGCGCTCCGCCTGCCGTTCATGCTGGGGTTGGGGTTCATCATCGTGCTCCTGGCCGACGCGTGGATGCTGAAGTCAGCGTCGGACATCGCACCCGATGCGATCACGGTCGACTCGTACGGATGGGCGCTGCTCGCGGCGCTGATCGCGGCCGCGGTGTCGATCATGCTGAACGTCGTCTTCGGAGCCGACGACAACGACACCTACACGCTGCGCGTGATCCAGCGGATCGCCCGCCGGTCGGGCGAGCGCGTCGCCACGGACGTCCCGGGCATCCTCTACCTCGAGATCGACGGGCTCGGGCTGCCGGTGCTTCGCCGGGCGATGCGAGACGGGAATGCGCCCCGGATGGCGGCCTGGCTCGCCGACGGCTCCCACCGGCTCATGGAGTGGGAGACCGATCTCTCGTCGCAGACCGGCGCCAGCCAGGCCGGGATCCTGCTCGGGTCGAACGAGGACATCCCCGCGTTCCGCTGGGTCGAGAAGGAGCGCGGAGTCGTCATGACGTGCTCGGCGCCGGCCGACTGCGCCGAGATCGAACGGCGGCGCGCCACCGGTGCCGGGCTGCTCGTCGACGGGGGGTCGAGCCGCGGCAACCTGCTGTCCGGAGAGGCCGATGAGGTCATCCTCACCGTGAGCCGGATCGAAGCCGAGAAGTCGGCGAACCCGGGGTACCGCGGATTCCTCGCCAACGGCTACAACGTCACGCGCGCCATCGTCCTCTTCTCCTGGGAGGTCATCCTGGAGTGGACCGCCTCGCTGCGAGCGATCCGGCGGGACGTCCGGCCCCGGGGGCATCGGGGCGGCTACTACCCGTTCCTGCGGGGCGCGATGTGCGTCGTCGTCCGCGACCTGATCGTGTACGGCGTGCTGACCGACATGATGAAGGGCCGTCCGGCCGTGTACGCAACGTTCTCGAGCTACGACGAGGTGGCCCACCACTCCGGGCTCGAGCGGGCGGACACGCTGGAGGCGCTGCGGAAGCTCGACCAGCAGTTCGGCCGGATCGACCGCGCCCGGCACTTTGCGCCGCGTCCGTACGAGATCGTCGTCCTCTCCGACCACGGGCAGACACAGGGGGCGACGTTCAAGCAGCGCAACGGGTACGGCCTCGACGACCTCGTACGGCGGTCGCTGGAGGCCACCGATGTGAGCCAGATCGCCGACGGCGACGAGCAGAACGCGATGGCCGGACTTGCGCTCGGCGAGGCGACCGGCCGGTCCGACAAGGCGAAGCGTCCGAAGAACGACGTGTCCGGTCGCGACGCGATCGTGCTCGGCTCGGGCAACCTCGGCCTGATCTACCTCATGGAGGAGGACCGGCGGCTGACGCTCGAGGAGCTCGAGGAGCGCCACCCGCGGCTCATCCCGGCCCTGCGCGAGCATCCGCACATCGCCTGGGCCCTCGTGCGCTCGGCAGACAGGGGCCCGCTGGTGCTCGGACCACGGGGCCTCCGCCGCCTCACCGACGGGACGGTCGAGGGCGTCGATCCGCTCGCGTCGTTCTCGCCCACGGCATGGCGCCATCTTCTGCGGACGGACGGGTTCGAGCACGTGGCCGACGTCATGGTCGGGAGCTTCTACGACCCGCAGCTCGACGAGGGCTGCGCGTTCGAAGAGCTCATCTCCTTCCACGGCGGCCTCGGCGGCACCCAGACGCGGCCGTTCATCCTCCACCCGGCGACGCTGCCCGTCCCCGATGAGCCGATCATCGGAGCGGCCGCCGTCCACGCGCTCCTCTCCGCGTGGCGACGGCAGCTTCAGCCCGATGCGGCGGCGCGCCCCGGAGCCGCCCGGGTCCACGCGTAGCCCGAGCGCCGTCCGCCGCCGTCACGCCGCCGGGATGGGAATCTCGCCCCTGACCGTCGTGCCGCGGCCGGCCTCCGACTCGATCGTGACGGTCCCGTCCACCGCGTGCAGCCGCTCGCGCATGGCGGTCAGCCCGCCGCCCTGCCCCGCCGCCGGTCCCAGGCCGCGACCCGTGTCCGTGACGACGAACCGCACCCAGCCGTCGGCCTGGTCGACGCGCACTGCGATCGTGGCTCCGGGCCCGGCGTGCGCCGCGGCGTTTCGCATCGCCTCCAGGCAGCAGAAGTAGAGAACGCTCTCGACGTCGGTGCGCAGGCGGCCCACGCCGGCGGCGTCCACCGTGGTGAGAACGGGCGATCGGCGCGCTGCGGCGCGGAGCGCGCTCCCCAACCCCTCCTCTCGAAGGAGGGGCGGGTAGATCCCGTGTGCAAGCAGGCGCAGATCGTCCATCGTCGCGTCCAGCTCCTCGCCGATCTCCGCGATCAGCCGCTCGTCCTCCTCGGCGCCGGCGGCCCCCACGAGGCCCAGCTTCACCCGCAGCGCGACCAGATGCTGCTCGGCACCCGCCTGCAGATCGCGCTCCAGGCGGCGGCGCTCCTCCTCGGCCACCGCCAGGAGACGCGCGCGGGCCTGGCGGATCTCACGCTCCAGCCGCCCGGACTCGAGCGAGATCAGCGTCGCCGTGCCGGCCGCCGCGAGCAGCTCCGGATCCTCGTCGAGCACCGGATCGTGAACGATCACCGCCACGGGCGCTCCGTCCTGATCGTCGATCCTGTGCCAACCGCGGGCCGACCCTTCCGGCCGGAGCGCTGACCCGTCCAGGCCGAGGTAGCCCTCGGCCTCCGACCACACGCCGAGCTGCAGCGACGGATCGTCGAGCGCATCGGCGACGTCGTGCTCCCACCGGCGCGGGCTCGGGTGCTGATCGAGGCCGGCCACGAGCCGCGCGAGGGCGGCCCCCGCGAACACCTCGGCGTGGAGAAGCGACGCAACGAAGGCCCACGGGAGGAGCAGCCGGACCGACACAAGCGCCCACCGCACGGTCTCGACAACGCCTGGAGGCGCATCGACGACGAACGCCGTCAGCTGGCGAAGCGCGAACAGCGACGCGTACGGCACGCCGACGAGCACGATCCAGAAGAGCGCGCGGCGCCGCGGCCGCGTGCCGGCGCGAAACCGGCGCACCAGCTCGAAGCACACAAGCGCTCCGACGATCGTGCCGCCGACCGCCTCCGCCTTGCCGATGTCGACCAGCGTCGGCGGGGAGATCGATCCGACCTGAAGCGCATTCTGTGGGCACACGTCCCTGCACTCGGCGAGCGGGTGACCGCCGGTCGTGACCGGCGAGAGGAGGACGTGCGGGAGGAGGAACAGGGCGAGGCCGACGAAGACGAGGATCAAAACGGCGCGGTCGACGCGGCCGGTGAGGCGCCCCGACGGAAAGGCCAGGAGCGTGTAGAAGGTTGCGACCGCGAGGGGCCAGTCGGCCAGCACGGCCAGGCTGAAGACGAGCGAGCCGTCGGCGCTCTGGAGCGCGACCAGCACCCACGTCACGGCGGTGGCCAGGAGCGCCGGGCCGAGCAGGCTCGCCGGCCGGCGCACGAGCCAGTACGCGCCGGCCGCGGAGAAGCCGGCGATGTTGTCGGCCAGGAAGAGCGCATCCGCCCACCGGTAGCGCACGTGGTCGCTCGAGAGCGTGAGGGCCACCGCGCCGGCGGCTGCCACCAGCCCCACGAGCACGGCCCACCGCGCCACCGGCGCGCGGCTCGGACTGCCGAGATTCAGGCGCTCACGGCGATTCGCGCAGACCGCCACGGGCTCAGCTCTTCTGGAAGAGCAGCTGCAGGCCAGCGCTCGCGGCCCAGACGATCACCGTCACCTCGAGCACGGACACGAAGCCGCCGACGTCGAGCGCGTCCACCAGATAGGCGGTCAGCGCGATGATGGCGACGTTGACGAGAAACAGGCTGAGCCCGAGCGTGATCACGTGCAGCGGAGCGCCGAGGATCACGAGGACCGGCCTCAGGAAGGCGTTCAGCAGCGCGAGCACCAGGCCCGCGGCGGCGAGACCACCAAACCCGTCCACGGTCACCGAGCCGACGAGAAGGACGGCGATGCCGAGAACCACGGTGTTGAAGGCCCACCAGGCGAGCAGGCGGCCGATCACGGGGAATCGCCGGCGGAGAGCTGGTCAGGACCAGGGACGACCGGGGCAACCTGCTCCCCGTCCTGCTCCTCCGTTCTCGTCCTCGTCCTTCTTCTTTCGGTGGATCAGCTTGCGCGTCTCCTCCCACCCGATCGTCCGGGCGAGCATCGTGAGGCCGAACACGGCGTTCCACGCCGTCGTGATCAACGCCTGACCGATCGTGTAGGCCGTGATCGTGGCCTGGGGGGCCACACCCTCCAGCACCACCGACGCGAGGGCGGTCTGAGCGCCCACGGCGCCCGGCGCGATCGCGACGGTCGACGATATCGAGGCGGCGGCGACGATCAGGAAGATGTTCGTGAGCGACACCGGGATGTCGTACGCGTACATGAACGTCGCGTTCACCCCCATGCGCGCGACGTACGACACCGCCTCGACACCGACCACCTGCACCAGGAACTTGCGGGGCCTGGTGACGATCACCCCGCCCTCCTTCGCCTGCTGCCAGGTGTTCTGCAGGCGGTGCCACAGGATCTTCCCGACGACCCCGATCAGGATGCCGCCCACGACAAGGATGATCAGGGTCAGGCCCCAGTGGTCGGAGAACCAGCCCAGCTTCACTTCGAACGATCCCGCCACGCCCAGGAACAGCCACAGATACACGAGCGCTCCGAGGATGGCGAAAAAGATGTTCTCGACGACCGTCGCGCCCACGAGGCCGGCGACGGTCGATCCCCGAATGCTGGTGCGGAAGAGGCCGAGCATCGCAACGGTCCCCGCCGAGGCCGGGAGGATCGCGTTCAGCCCGTTCCCGCCGGCGTAGTAGCCCAGGGTCGTCCGGTAGTTCACCCCGCCGTCCGGGTACGACTCCCGCAGGATGTTCCGCCATGCCAGCGCGACGAAGGCGGTCTGCGCGGTCTGGAACACGAGCCCCAGGATGAGCAGGGGCACCGACACCGACGTCAGCGTGTCCCAGAGTTGATTTAGCCAGTCCGTCATCGCCTCGACAGCCTACGCCGGATGTGCGATCGGATTCCAGCGTCACGGCTCATTGGTCGACGGTTCAACGTACGGCGCCGGCGGGCGGTCGTGCTGTCTCGAGAGCCGCCGGGCGTGCGTGATCGGCAGCCGGAATCCGTGCGACGACACGTGTTCCCGCGGCCGGCGATGCTCTCGATCTCGAATCTCCCACCCGCCGTCTCGACCCGGTCGCGCAGGCCGACGATGCCCGCACCTTCGGCTGCGCCACCGGCACCGTCGTCGACGACCTCGACGTGCAGCATGCGCGAACGGACGCCCGCGCGAACGCGGATCGACGACGCCCCGGCATGCTTCTCCGCGTTCGCGACGGCCTCCGCGAACACGTGGTACGCGGTCGCCTCGGCAGCATCGCTGACGCGCTCCTCCGGAAGCTCGACGAGCTCGATCGGCACGGTCGACCGCGTCGCCGCGCTCCGCATCGCCCGGCCCAGGCCGAAGTCGCTGAGGACGGCGGGGTGAATGCCGTGGGCCAGCTCGCGCAGCTCGTGGACGGCGAGCGCGAGCTGCGCCCGCGCGTCGGCGAGCGCGAGGGCCGCCTCGCCCGGGGCGTGGGATTGCTGCTCCGCGGCGTACTGCAGGCTCACGGCGAGCCGGACGAGGCGTTGCTGGGCGCCGTCGTGCAGATGACGCTCGAGCCGGCGGCGCTCCGTGTCGGCGGCGACGACCAGGCGGACCCGTGACGCCTTGAGCCCGGCTGCGAACCGCTCCCTCTCCGACACGACGGCCGCCAGATACAGTGTCGAGACGGCCGCGGTGACGATGAAGAGCTGCGCGCTGAGCACGCTCCGCGAGATCGACTCGAACGCGAAGGGCCCGACGTAGTGGACGGTGTTCCACACCATGAGGCCGAGCCCGATCGCGAGCGTCAGCGTGGCGCCTCGCTGGCCGAAGCGCAGCGCCGCCCAGATGAGCGGCGGGAACACGAGGTACGCCAGCGGCTCGTGGGTCCGCAGCGCAAGCTCGCACGCGGCGACGGTCGCCGCGAGGAGCAGGGCCGGCTCGACCAGGTCGCGGCGCCGCTCGAGGCGCGGCAACGGCGCCGACCAGGCGAGCGCGAGCGGCACGACAACCAGAGCGCCGCACGCATCGCCGAGCCACCACGTGCGCCAGATGGTCGGCATCGCGTCGGTCGTGATCACGCCGCCGAGGCGGAGGGAGAGCGCGCCGATCGTCGCGCTGACCGCGACGCCGGCCGCGATCGCGATGAGCATGCCGCCGAGGCCGTCGACCGTGGCGAGCGGCGGGCTGCGCCGGGCCAGCCGCCTGATGAGGAGGATCGCGACGGCAACCTCGAGCACGTTGCCGCACGTCTGGCCGATCGCCGACCCGAGCGGGAGCGCGCCGTAGTCGTTGGCAAGGAGGTCACCGATGAGCACTCCCGGCAGGTACGTGAGACCCGAGAGGTAGACGAACGCGATGCCGACCCCAACCGGCAGCCAGACGATTGCGGCGACCGGCCCGGCGAACTCCAGGTGGTAGCTGAGCTGCGCGGCGCCGTCGTACAACGCGACCAGCGCCGCAAGCCGGAGCAGGTAACCGATGTGTCCCCTCGGGAGCACGACCCTCCGTGGATCGTTGCCAGGCACGCCGGGCAGCAAGGTGATCGCCGCATGCTAAACGACCGCGGGCACCCGTAGAGAGCCGAGCGGGGCGGCCGTCACAGCTGGGATCTGACAGTAGAGTCGCTCGATGATTCGCGACGGAGGCAGGGCGATCACGCTGTACACGGCCCCCGTACGGTCAGCGATGCGGCACGATGGGCCGGAGCTCATCTGCGCCGGGGTGGACGATGGCGACGTGGGACTCCGGAACCTCATTCCACGCCCCTTCGAGGTCACCGAGGGGCTCGGATACGACGACCCTGGTGTCGTCGGAGAGCGCGGCGAGCTCCTCGCTCTCGGGATAGTGCGCCTTTAGGGCGTCCATTCTCGTACTGAAGTACAGCGTGCGTGAGGCGTGCTCGCTCGAATAGCGGAACGCCCAGATACTCCGCCCGTCGGACGTGGCGACGGTCATCTGCACGGGGTTGTCGACACCGTGCGCGCGTCCGGTCTCCTCAAGGAAGTGGATGGTCTTCTCCATCGCACCGACCGGATCGCTCTCAAGCCCGAACGTGAGCGCGAGATAGAACATCGTCTCCGAGTCGGTCGTGCCCTCGATCGAGGGGAAGAGCGAGCTGTCGACGGCGAACGTGAGCTCACGCCTCATGCGTGGGAACTCGCGAACAATCCCGTTGTGCATCCAGAGCCACCGGCCGTGGCGAAACGGGTGCACATTCGTCTCCTGGATCGCGGTTCCCGTCGATGCACGGATGTGCGCGAGGAAGAGCGGCGACGAGATGCCGGCGGCGAGCTCGCGCAGGTTTCTGTCGTTCCAGGCCGGGTGGGTGCTGCGGTAGACGCGCGGCACGCCGTCTCCGTCGTACCAGCCGACGCCGAAGCCGTCGCCGTTCGTCGTGGTGGCACCCTGACGAGCGTGCAGGCTCTGGTCGATCAGTGAGCGGTCGCGCTTGACCAGCAGTTCCTCGAGCATGATCGGCGAACCCGAGTAGGCGAGCCAACGGCACATTGTCGGTCCTCTCTGCAGAACGGGGTCAGACCCCAATTTTGCATGGTTTCGGTCGTTCCCGGGCACGGTCGCAGACTGGCCGCCCGATGAGTTCCGCGGCGCGGGCCGGTCTATCCACCGAAAGCGACCGAGAGGAAGAAACATGCCCACCATCACGCCATGCCTCTGGTTCGACACCGAGGGCGATGACGCGGCCAGGTTCTACACGTCCGTCTTCCCGAATTCGAAGATCACGGACGTCACCCACTACGGCTCGGCCGGGCCGCGCCCGGAGGGGACGGTCATGACGGTGGAGTTCGAGCTCGACGGCAAGCCGTTCGTCGCCCTGAACGGCGGCCCGGAGTTCTCGTTCAGCGAGGCGATCTCGTTCCAGGTGGACTGCGAGACGCAGGAGGACGTCGACTCGCTGTGGACGACGCTGTCCGAGGGCGGCGAGCAGGGCCCGTGCGGGTGGCTCAAGGACCGCTTCGGCCTCTCGTGGCAGATCATCCCGACCGCGCTTCCGCGCCTCCTGAACGATCCCGACGAGGAGCGGGCGCAGCGCGTCATGCAGGCGATGCTCAAGATGGGGAAGATCGAGATCGCCGAGCTCGAGCGCGCCGCCGAGGGCGCCGCGTCTCGCGGTTGACCCCCGGCGGTAGACGAGGAGGGACCAATGCGCAGGATCATCGCGTCGGTCAACACGACGCTCGACGGCTTCATGGAAGGCCCCAACGGCGAGGGCGACCTGGGCTGGCTGATGCCGTACGTCCCCGACGGCATCGCCGACAACGCCAGGCTGCTCGGCGAGGAGACCGGCGCCATCCTGCTCGGCCGGGGCACGTACCACGGGTTCGCCGGGTTCTGGCCGACACAGGAGGGCGACTTCGCCGACCTCATGAACCTGCCGCCGAAGTACGTGTTCGCGTCGGAGGGGGCGCTCGCCGAGGTGCCGTGGGGCACGTACGGGAACGCCCACCTGATCGACCGCGACGTCGAGGCCCGCGTCCGTGCGATGAAGGCCGAGGACGGCAAGGACATGGTGATCCTGGCGAGCGGCGGCCTGGTGTCGAGCTTCCTCGGCCTGGGCCTCGTCGACGAGCTGCGAACCGTCGTCTGCCCGGTCGTCCTGGGGTCCGGCAAGCCGTATCTGCGCGGCGTCGGGCGGACGGTCGAGCTCGAGCTGGTCGAGTCGAAGCCGTATCCGGCCGGCGCCGTCTCCCTGACCTATCGAGTGTCGCCGTAGGCGGCCCACCGGGATGAGACCAGGCCCCGGGAGGAGGTGGGGCCTGGTCTCGGAGTAGGTCTGATTGGTCGGCTACACCATCGCGGGCTCGGGATCCGCCCGCATGACGACGGTGTCGACGACTCGGATGATCTCGTCGACGGGCAGTCCGGCACGCGCCGCGTGCCTTCGGATCGCCTCCGGTCCGGTGGCTTCGTAGATGCACACCATCCCGACGGAGGCCCCGCCCTCGTCGAGCACGTAACTCCGCACCCACACGACCTCGTCGGACATCTCTTCGTCAGCGACCTGCTTCGAACGGGCGCCTGCCCGTCCGAGCTCCGCCGCGGAGCCCCAGCCGCCGCGTCGGAAGATGACGTACTGCTCCACGTGTCCCTCCTTCTCTTTCATCGTTGGGCTCCACGCTACGGCGAGGCTCCCCATCGCACATCGGAAGGACTCCCTATCTTTCGACGATCCCCAGCCGGCCCGCCTCCGCGGCGGCCTCGGTGCGGGTGCCGACGTCGAGCTTCCGCAGGATCGCGGACACGTGGTGGTCGACGGTCTTGGGCGACAGCACGAGCCGGTCGGCGATCTGGCCGTTTCGAAGGCCCTCGGCCAGCAGTCCCAGCACCTCGAGCTGGCGGCCGGTGAGGCCCGCCGGGTTCGCGCGGGTCGGTGCCCGCGGCCCCTGGCGAAGGTCGCGCGCTCCGCGCTCGCGCAGGAGGCGCGCGGCATGGGCGGCCGTGACGCGCGCGCCGAGCCGCTGGAGCTCGTCGTGGCCGAGCCGGAGCTCCTCCTCGCAATCGCTCGCGAGCCGCACGAGCGCGGCGTCGTACGGGCAGCCGAGCTCGGCCCAGAGACGCGCGGCAGCCTCGGTGTCGCCGGCCAGCTCGAGCCGGTAGGGCTCGGCGACGGCCGCCGGCAGCTCCTCGCGGATCCCCGCCCGGCGCCGCCATGCGACCAGCTCTCCGGCCGCCCACGCGTCGCCGTTTCGGCTGGCGAGCGCGAGCGCACGCTCCGTCTCGGTGCCCACGAGATCCGGGCGGCCCGGTCAGCCAGTGAGCCTCGGCGCGCGCCGAGGCGACCGGCCCGAGCCGCTGGAGCTCACCCGTCGCCTCCGCCAGCGCCAGCGCGCGGTCGAGCAGCTCCCATGGATCCCCGTCGCCCCGGCGGGCACGGATCCGGCCCAGGACGACGAGCGGGCCGATCGTGCTGGCGTTCGGGACGCGGGGGCGCTCGATGACCGCGGTCGCAGCCGCGGCCGCCTCCGCCCACCGGCCGTGCTCGAGATCGACCCGCGCCCTCCAGCCCCTCATGTAGACGACCCACGAGTCGAGGTCGCGCTCGCCCGAGTAGTCGATCCCCGCGGCCAGGTGGCGATCGGCGAGGGCGTACTCGCGGATCTCGATGGCGCCGACCGCGAGGTTGGTATAGGCGCGGGCGACGTGCTCCTCGAAGCCGGCGTCGGCCGCGAGCTGCAGGCTGCGCTCGAGCTTCGCGGCGCCGTCGATCGAGCCGCCCGAGAGCTCCGCCGAGCCCACGTTGTTGAGCGCGTGGACGAGGACGTCGGTGTAGCCGAGGCGCTCGGCCAGCTCGATGGCGCGACCGCCCCAGTCCCGCGTGCCGGGCACGTCGCCTGCGAGCATCCGAAGCTGTGCCATGTTGCTGTAGGCCATCGCGAGCTCGGGGCTGGACGGCAGCGGCTCGAGCAGCCGGATCGCGGCGCGCGCCTCGGCCTCGGCCTCGGCTCCGTCGCCGGCGAACCAGGCCAGCCGCGAGAGCCAGCGGCGCGTGTCCCCTTCGCGCAGCCGGTCACGCCGGGAGCGGTGCTCGACGAGCGCAAGGCGGCGCGCCTCGATCGCCTCGTCGATGGCGTGGATCAGGTAGCACTCGTACGCGCGGCGCTCGAGCAGGTGCGCCCGCTCCTGGCCGGACAGCCCGTCGGCGAAGCGGAGGGCGCGCGCGAACTGCGCAGCCGACTCCCCGTGCGCGCCGAAATCGGCCGCACGCTCGGCTGCGGCAGGCGCGAACTCGAGCACCGCCGGGATGTCGCCGGCCGCCTCGGCGTGGTGCGCAACGCGCGCAACGTCCGCCCGGCGAGGCGGACCTGCGAGCGCGCGCAGGGCACGGCCGTGAAGCTCGTGGCGGCGGTCGGGCGGCATCGTCTCCTCGATGGCCACCCGCTCGATCTCGTGGCGGAAGGCGATGCCCTCGCGGTGGACGCGCAGCATCCCCGACGTCAGGCCCTCCTCGACGAACGCGAGCTCGACCGCCGCGATCTCCTCGAGCAGCCAGAGCTCCGCCCGCGGCGGGGTGATCGCCACGGCGTCGAGCAGCGCCCGGGCGCCGGCGGGCAGGCGCGCCGCTCGGGCGAGCACGGCGTCGCGCACGCTCTCGGGAAGCGCGGTCCCGCCCGCCGCAAGTGCCTCGGTGACGTAGAACGGGTTGCCGCCGGTGACCCGGTGAAGCTCGGCGGAGTCGACCTCGTACGGGCGCGCCAGATCGTCGACCGCCGCCCGGGACAGCGGCTCGAGCTGGAGGCGGGTCACGGAGGTGCGCGGAAGCTCACCGAGCACGCGCCGCAACGGATCCGTGCGACCGACCTCGTCGTCGCGGTACGTGATGACGACGAGCGCCGGCGCCGTCTCGATACGGCGGGCGAGCAGGCGGACGAGATCGAGCGTCGCCCCGTCGGCCCGGTTCAGATCCTCGATGACGACGACGTTCGGGGGCCGCCTGCGCAGCTCGCTGAGGAGCGCCGCGAGGACGTCGACCGGACCCGATCCGCGCTCGACGAGCCACTCGAGCTCGCCGCCCGTCTCGCTCGCGATGTCGACGAGCGGGCCGAGCGGCCGGGCCGTCTGGAGCGCCTCGCAGGCGCCCGCGAGCACGCGGGCCGAGGCGATGTTCAGGCAGAACGCCTGCACGAGCGCCGTCTTCCCGATCCCCGCCTCGCCGCCGACGACCACGAGCCGGCCGCGGCGCGTGGCCTTCACCGTGCGCAGCGCATCCCCGAGCGCGTCGAGCTCGGGCGTGCGCTCGAGCAGGTGCTCGGCGGTCTCGATGGGGCGGGTGGGCGAGATCAGGGCGGTGGTCGGTCGGGTTGGGTTCCCTCCTCTACGGAGGTGCCGCCCGATCGGATTCCACGATCGGCGCTCCGCGCGCCGCCGTGTGGCCATGGCTCGTGCAGGTCGGATTCGGGAAGGCGGCTTCAGGCCTGCGCGGCGTTGATCGCGTCCACCAGCGACTGGAGGTCCGTGGGCGAGCTGAGCGTCACGGTCTTGAGCGTGCCTCCGGTCGGGCCCAACGAGAAGCGTCGGCGTCCTGCTCACCTTGTCGGCCGTCGGCCTGCTTGACGTACGTCTGCGCCTGGGCATGGACCGCGTCCGAGTCGCTGGCAGCGAGGAGCTGGTTCACATCCAGCCCGGGGATGCTGGCGGCGGCCGCCCTGACCATGTCGTCGCTCAGCCAGCCGCTGTTCTCGCCGGCCTGGTTGGCGTAGAGCAGCTGCGTGAAGTTGAACTCCTTGTCCTGCTGGCCCGCGGCGATCGCGGCCGACTGCCCGCGGAGGGAGTCCGGCCCGATGAACGCCAGCACCCGTGCGTCGACCTTGAGCTTGCCGGACCGGACGTAGCGCTCGATCACCGTCGGCATGACCTGGGTCTCGAACTGCTGGCAGTACGGGCACTGGAGGTCGACGTACTCCACCAGCGTCACCGGCGCCGCGGGCGAGCCGAGCACGTTGCCGCTCTGCGGGATGCCCTTGAACAGCCGCTCGACGTCGCCCGAGCCGGGCAGCGCGACTCCGGGCGGCGGCGGCTTGGCGTCCGATCCGCCTGTCAGCTTGACGGCAAGCACGGCGCCGACGGCCAGCAGCGCCACGACGACGGCCGCGGCGAAGAGCACCCGGGGCGATGCCTCGCGCCGCGCCGGGCCGCGCGCCTGCTGCCGCGGTGGAGCCTGCGCCGCGCGCCGGCGCTTGGCGTGCTTTCCGCTGGTCACGGGGCCGGATCGTAGCCGCGGCGTCCCGTCCGCTCTGGCTCGCCGCCCCCGTCCGCGGGCACGTCGAACGCCGCGAACAGGAGGAAGGCGAACACGAGCAGGAACCCGGTGAGCGCGAGGACGGGGATCGTCACGTAGCCGAACTCGTCGATCCACTTGACGGCGCAGCCGCCGGGCGCCGAGATGAGGCACGACTGGCTCTGGGTCACCACGCCTTCCTCCACCAGCACGTGGTAGACCGAGAACCCGGCGCCGATGACCGGCAGCGGCAGCAGGTACCGGGCGACGCGATGGTCGCTCCAGATCGCCGCGAGCAGCGTGACGATCGAGAGCGGGTACATGAAGATCCGCTGGAACCAGCACAGCTCGCACGGCACGTAGTGGGCCACCTCCGAGAAGAAGAGGCTGCCGCCCGTCGCGATCGCCGACACGGCGAATGCGAGCCAGAGCTCGTACCCCCAGATCGCCGAGCGGATCCACGCGAGCGGCCCGCGGACGCCGGCCAGCCAGAGCAGCCCCGCCAGGGCGAGCACGCCGACGAGCACCTGGCCGGCCACGCCGAGCACGGCCAGCACGACCGTCACGTCATGGGTCACGCTCGCGGCTCAGCGCGGGGAGGCGGACGCTGACACGACACGCAAATGTAGCGCGGGCGGGAAACGCGATCGGGGTCAGGCCCCGCCGGCCGGCACGTGCGGGTCGCGATCTAGCCCGCGTACGTGGCGGCCGGAGCGCGACCGAGGGCGGTGATCGGCGTCGGCCAGATCCTCGGCCTCGTCGGGCTCGAGGCGGGCCGTGGTGATGCGGATGCCGGGCGGGCTCTTGAAGCGGTAGCGCTCGCCCGGGCTCACGGCCCACCCCTGGACGAGGAGCTCCCGCACCGCCGCCGCCTCGTCGGCCAGCGGCACCCAGACGCCGAGGCCGGTGTCGCCCATGGACGCGATGCCGCGCGCCGCGAGCGCCGCGACGAGCGCGCGGCGCCGGTCGGAGTAGGCCCGCTCGGCCTTCGCCAGGAGCCGGGCCGTCGCCCGGTCACGCAGGAGCAGCACGGCGAGCTGCTGCAGGATGTGGCTGACCCAGCCGGGCCCGAGCCGCTGGCGGCCCTCGATGCGCGCGATCGTCAGCGGGTCGCCGGCGATCACCGCGAGCCGCAGGTCGGGGCCGACCACCTTCGAGAGCGAGCGCACGACGACCCACCGCCCCTCGGCGCTGTGCAGCGGCACGTACGGGGCGCCGGCCACCCGCGCCACGTAGTCGTCCTCGATCGCGAGCACGTCGGGATGGCGCGCGAAGACCGCGCGCAGCTCACGCCCGCGGGCATCGTCGACGGCCGCTCCGGTCGGGTTCTGACCGCGCGGCGTCGCGATGACGGCCCGGGCGCCGCGCCGCAGTGCGGCGTCGAGCATGTCGGGGTCGAGTCCGCGCCGGTCGACGGCGACGGGCTCGATCTCGAGCCCGAGCGCGCGCACGAGGTCGCCGATCCGAGGCCAGCTCGGGTCCTCGACGACGACGCGGTCGCCGGCCCGAAGCTCGGTCTGGAGCGCGCGCTCGATGGCGTCGAGCGCACCGCCCGTGACGGCGACCTCGCCGTGCACTCCGTCGGCCGAGAGCTCCGCCTCGACCAGCGACGCGAGCTCCGGGAGCTTGGCCGCGACGCCGTAGAGCGCGTGCGCGGGATCGACCCGTGCGAGCGCCTTCGCCAGCGGGGGCAGGAGGTGCGGGTCGGGGTTGCCGCTCGCCAGGTCCCGGACGCCGGCTGGAAGCTCCGCGACCCTCCGCACCCGCACCGGCGGCGCCGCGGCGACCGACGTCCCGCGGCCGCGGTCCGTCACGACGAAGCCGCGCTGCCTGAGCGCGCGGTAGGCCGCGGCGACCGTCGCCGGGCTGACCACGAGCGCCGCCGCCAGCTCGCGCACCGGCGGGAGCCTGTCGCCCGGGGTCAGCTCGCCGCGCGCGACCCCCTGCTCGACCGCTGCCGAGATCGTTGCCGAGCGAGCTCCCGGCTCGATAGTGTGTACTAAGTCAGATGAGATTGTTGTACTGTAACAGTACGGTGAGACGGCTCGGGTTCGGGCTCCCCGCGGAGCTCTGGATCGTCCAGGCGGGCATCTTCCTGAACTACCTGGGCTGGGGCGGCGTCATGCCGTTCGAGGTGATCTACCTGCACGACGGCCGCGGCTTCAGCGTCGGCGTCGCGGGCCTCGTCGTCGGCACGGTCACCGGCCTGGCGGTCGTCGCCGCGCCGGTCGCCGGGCCGGTCATCGACCGCTTCGGCGCGCGAGCCACGGCTGCGGGAGCCGGCATGGCGCTCGCCGCCGGCTACGCCGGCCTGGCGTTCGCGCACGCGCCGTGGCAGGCGTTCATCGCCGCCGCCGCCGCCGGCATCGGAAACGGGGCGCTGATCCCGAGCCAGTCCGACGCTCCTGACCTCGCTGGTGCGGCCGGACCTCCGCCACCGCGCCACGGCGGTCTCGCGGGTCGCCGGCAACCTCGGCGCCGGCCTGGGTGCCGCGCTCGGCGGCGTGATCGCGGCGCACGGCGTGAACGGCTTCGTCGCGCTGTTCCTCGCCAACGCCGCCACCTACGTCCTCTACGTCGGCATCCTCGTCGTGGCTGTGGGCGGGGAGACGCGGCCGGAGCCGCTCGCCGGCGGATACCGGCTCCTGCTCCGCGATCGGGCGTTTGTGCGGCTGGCCCTGACCAACGTCGCGGTCATCGCGGTCGGCTGGGGGTTCTTCACGTGGGTCGTGCCGCTCTACGCGCGCGAGGAGCTCGGCGTGGGCCCGCGGCTGATCGGCCTGCTCCTGCTCGCGAACGCCTTCACCGTCGTCCTCGCCCAGATCCCGGTTGCGCGGCTGGCCGAGGGGCGGCGGCGCGCGGCCACGATGGCGCTCGCCTCGCTGACGTTCGTCCCCGCCTGCGGCCTCGTGCTCGGAGCCGACGTCATCAACCTTCGCTACGCGTACGCAGCGCTCATCGGGGCGGCGATCGTGGTCGGCGTCGGGGAGTGCCTGCACACGACGGTGCTGATGCCGCTCGTCGCCGATCTCGCGCCGCCGGCCCTGCGCGGCCGCTACATGGCGGCCATGGGCCTCTCGTGGTGGCTCGGCCTGGCCTTGGCCCCCACGCTGGGAACGCAGCTCCTCAGCGCCTCGCCGCCGGCGGCCGTCGTGGCCGCCGCCGGGGTGGCGCTCGCCGCCTCGGCCTCGGCGCTGGCGCTCGAGCCGGCGCTGGCTCCGGAGATCCGGCGCACCCCACGGCCCACGACGGTGCCCGGCTGAGCCGTTGCGCGGACCCCTGACGCGGCCGGCGATCGACACTGCCGCGCTTGCCGCCGGGCTCGTGACGGTCACGGCCTGGGGCTCGGCGTTCGTCGCGATCAGAGCGGCCGGCGAGGAGCTCTCGCCGGGCGCGATCGCGCTCGGCCGGCTGCTGGTCTCGAGCGCCATTCTCGGCACGGTCGCGATCGTCCGCCGGGAGCCGCTGCCACCCCGGCGCCACGTGCTGGCGATCGCCGTCTACGGAGTGCTGTTCCTCGCCGTCTACAGCGTCACGCTGAACGCGGCCGAGCGACGGGTCGACGCCGGCACGGCGGCGATGCTCATCAACACGGGGCCGATCCTGATCGTCGTCCTGGCCGGCGTCTTCCTCGGCGAGGGCTTCCCGCGAGGGCTCTTCGCCGGGTGTGCCGTCGCGTTCTCGGGCTGCGTCCTGATCGGTCTCGGCGCGAGCGGGACAGGAGCGCGCGCCGGCCTCGGCGTGGTGCTCTGCATCCTCGCGGCGCTCGCGTATGCGACCGCCGTCGTCGTCCAGAAGCCCGTGCTGGCCCGCGTGCCGTCGCTCCAGGTCACCTGGCTCGGCTGCGCCGCCGCCACCATCGCGTGCCTGCCGTTCGCCCCGACGCTCGCCTCCGGCGCGTCGAAGGCCGGCCCGTCGGCGATCGCCTGGACGATCTACCTCGGCGCCGTCCCGACCGCGCTCGGCTTCGCGACCTGGTCGTTCGCCCTGCGGCGGACGAGCGCCGGCCGCATGGCGGCGCTGGCGTACCTGATCCCGGTGGTGGCCGTCGTGCTCGGATGGTCGGTGCTGGGCGAGCGGCCGGCGTGGCTCGCGGCAGCCGGAGGGTCGCTCTGCATCCTCGGCGTCGCGCTCGCACGGCGCGCCGGTTGAGCTGTCGCGCGGTAACGTCCGCCTGTGCCAGCCCACCCGCCCCCTCCCACCGCCGCCGAGCTCGGCCTGATGGAGGGATCGCCGCCGGCGCCGGGCGGCCTCGTGACGCTCGCGAACTGGCAGGACCCGCCGTTCAACCGGTGGGGATTCCAGCACGTGCGAGAGCTGATCCCGACGGCTCGGATCGACCGCGCCCCGACGCCGCGCCCGCTTCCGCGCGAGGAGCGGGACCTCGGCGACCTCGCGTTCGAGGCGGAGGGGCGGACGTGGACGCTCGCCGAAGCTCTCGACGCCACCTACACGGACGGCTTCCTCGTCATCCACCGCGGCCGGATCCTCTCCGAGAGCTACCGGAACGGGCTGACCCCGGCCGGGACGCACCTCCTGATGTCGGTGTCGAAGTCCATCGCGGCCACCGTCGCCGGCATCCTGGCGGGAAGGGGGCTGCTCGACCCTGACTCGCCCGTCACGGCCGTGCTCCCGGAGCTCGCCGGCACCTCCTGGGAGGGCGCAACGGTGCGGCACCTGCTGGACATGCGCGCCGGGACCCGGTTCACCGAGGAGTACGCCGACCCGACGTCGGACGTGCGCGTCTACGAGCAGGTCTACCTGTGGCGGCCGCGTGTCGACGCCGGGCTGCCTGCGGACGCGTGGACGTACATGGCCGGGCTCGAGAACGACCGCCCGCATGGGGGCGCCTTCGACTATCGCTCGATCCTCACCGACATGCTCGGATGGGTGGTCGAGCGGTGCGGAGGCGCCCGCCTCGCCGCGCTCATCTCCCGCGAGGTGTGGGGGCCGATGGGCGCCGAGTTCGACGCGGACGTGACCGTCGACGGCCACGGCAACGCGATGGCCGACGGCGGGGTGTGCGCCACCCTGCGCGACCTGGGACGCTTCGGCCTCCTGTGGCTCGAGGGCGGCGTCGTCGACGGCCACCGCATCGTCCCGGAGGCGTGGATCGCGGACACGCTGGCCGGCGGCGAGGACAGCCGCGAGGCCTTCGCGGAGGCGAACTACGCCGCCGCCTATCCGGGCGGCTTCTACCGCAACAAGTGGTGGGTGATGGATCCCTCCGTCCCGTTCTATGCCGGGCACGGCATCAACGGCCAGCACGTGTTCGTGCATCCGCCCGCCGGGCTGGTCGTCGCGAAGCTCTCGACCTGGCCGGGGGCCGACGACGCGGCGCTCGACCGGATCACGGACGCGGCCGTGCGGGCCATCGCGGCACAGGTCGCCTGACCGCGAGCCTACGGCGGGAGCGTGCCGCGGATCCGGTGCGCCGCGGCGGCGCCCGTCTCGATCGCGGTCTCGATGTAGGTCGTGCCGAGGTAGTCGCCGGCGAGGTGGACCGCGCCGAGCGGCTGCTCCAGCGCCGGCTGGAGCAGATGGCGGCCCGGGCGGGGGTGCGGGAGGCCGGTCTCCCAGCGCCGGATGACGGTCTCCTCCACGCATCCGCGCAGCGCCGGGAACAGGGCGTGGATGTCCTTCAGGTAGCGGCGCTCGACCTCCGCGTCGCCGAGCCCTTCGAGGGCCCGGGCGAGGTTGGCGGCCGAGTACACCATCAGGGTTCCCCCCGGTTCCCGTGCTCCGCCGCCGCGCAGGACGTTCGCCGTGTTGAACAGCATGTTGAAGGACATGTTCGGGGTCGCGGCGGCGTACACGTGGTCGTACGGCATCGGCGAGGTCTCGCCTGTGAGGAACGCGCCGACGACGTACGGGCCGTACGAGATGCCCTCGAGCGCCCGCGCAACCTCGGTGGGCAGATCGCCGATGATCCGGCGCGCGACGGGCGCCGGAGTGGCGACGACGGCCGATCGGGCGTGGATCGCCCGCTCGCGCCCCTCCTCCTCGAAGCCGACGACGACGCCGTCGGAGGTTCGTGACACGGCGGTGACCGGACGCCCGGTGAACACCCGCCCGCTCAGTGCCCCGGCGATCGCATCGGGAAGCCTGCTCGACCCACCGACGATGGTTCGCGTGAGTCCCTTGCTGCGATCCCAGACGAGCTGGAAGTAGCCGATGCCGTAGCCCGCCGACACCTCCTCCGGCTCCCCGGAGGAGCGCCGGATCGTCGCGCGAAAGGCGGCGTCGACGGCCGGGCGCACCGGCCCGAGAAACGCGGAGAACGTGGTGTCGTCGCGGAACGCGAGCACCCGGGCGCGCCGGTCGGCTTCGGACTCGCCGGCCCGCAGGCGCGAGACACGCCCGTACCGGGCGACCGCCACGCGAAGCCGTCCTCCGGCCCGGATCAGCGCGACCCGATCGCGCATCGACAGCCGGGCGCGGAGCGGGTAGCTCTCGACGCGTCCGCCCGCAAGCAGCCTCCCACCCAGCACCAGCCCGCCGAGCACGCCCGGCAGCTCGGCGGCCTCCACGCCGGTCGCCTGCAGGAGCCGGCCGGTGGCGGTCGCGGGGCCACCGACGACATGGCCGCCGAAGTTCAGCCAGTACGGGCCGCGCGGCTCGGACATGAGCCGCCCACCGACGCGGGGCTCGGCCTCCAGGACGACGACGTCGCGGTCGCGCAGCTCCCACGCGGCCGAGAGGCCGGCGATGCCGCCGCCGACCACGACCACCTCTGTTCGTTCCGGGACCATCCGCTCAGACGAACCTCGACGGCGAGGGCGAGGGTACTGGAAATGGCAGGGCGCAGGGTGCCGAAGCCTGACGAGCGCCCCTTCGGGGAAGGTGGATGTGCACGCATGGCCACAGCCCTGAATCAGCACGGACGTGGCACGAAGCCTTCGGAGGAGGTCTCGAATGGACATCCAGTTTGTCGCCGGCGTTGCCGTCGTCGCAGCCGATCCGCCGCGGAGCCGCGAGCTCATCGTCGACGCGCTCGGCCTGCCGCTCGAAGCGGGCGAAGGCGGCGACTACTTCCACAGCGAGCGGATCGACGGCACGAAGCACTTCGGCGTCTGGCCGCTGGCTCAGGCGGCACAGGCCTGCTTCGGCAAGGCTGAGTGGCCGGCGGGGGTGACCGTGCCGCAGGCCTCCATCGAGTTCGAGGTCGATGGCGCCGCCGCGGTGGCGGAGGCTGCAGGCGAGTTGGAACGGAGGGGCTTTCACCTCCTGCACGACGCACGCGAAGAGCCGTGGGGCCAGACCGTGGCACGCCTTCTCTCCATCGAAGGCTTGATCATCGGCATCTCGTACGCACCGTCGCTGCACACGGCCGGGTGAGCGGCCGAATGACGACCGCTGTCCTCAGCGGTGAGCCCCGAGATGAGTGGTGCTCTACCATGCTTCGGCGATGGCGCCGTCCCACGCACGCCTGCGCCTCAGGCGCTCCGGCGGCTTCGCCGGGATCGCCACCGAGGCGGCGATCGACACCGCGGAGCTCGACCCGCGCGAGGCCGAGCCGCTCCTGGCAGCGCTGGATGCGGTCGACCTGCACTCGCTGGCCGGGCGCCGGCCCCCGCCGCACGGCCCGCCCGACACGTTCCGGTACGTGCTGGACGTCGAGCGCGGCGACGCCACGTACAGCATCGCGCTCGCGGAGGCCGACGTCCCGCAGGCGCTCCGGCCCGTGCTCGCCTCGCTGTCCGCGCGCGCGCATCCTGTCCGCAAAGTTTGACACTGCATACCGCCGCGGATACGTTGCGACGGGCACATACCAGCGGACAAGGGGCGTACCATGGGCAGTCACGATCCGTTGCACTGCATTCTCTCTCCGGGGATCCTCCACAAGCTTGCCCGGCACGAGAATGAGGACATCCGCACGTCGGCCATCGACACGCTTACGCTCGACACGCGGTTTCGGATGGCGCGGGCCGAGGCGGCGGCACGCAGGGGAGGACGCACGGCCCGTCTGGTGACGTTCGCGCGCATCGGCGGCTCGCCGCAGCGCACGATCTACGACCAGGGGAACAGCGAGTCCCAGACGCCCGGTTCGGTGGCTCGGTCAGAGGGGCAGGACCCGGTCTCGGACGACGCCGTGAACCAGGCCTACGACGGCCTCGGCGCCACGTACATGTACTACTGGAATCTGTTCATGCGCGACTCGATCGACGGCCAGGGCATGCCGATCGCCGGATGCGTCCACTACGGCTCGAACTACGACAACGCCTTCTGGGACAACGCCGGCCACATGTTCTTCGGCGACGGCGACGGGACGCTCCTCACGCAGACGACGGCGGGCATCGACGTGATCGGCCACGAGCTGACCCACGGCATCACCCAGCACGAGGCGAACCTCGAGTACTCCGGCCAGTCGGGCGCGCTGAACGAGTCGATCTCGGACTGCTTCGGCATCCAGATCAAGCAGATGGCGCTCAGCCAGACCGCGACCGACTCGGACTGGATGATCGGCGCTGACATCGTCGGGCCGGAGCTCCAGCCTGCGCTGCGCTCGATGTCGGACCCGGGCAGCGCCAACAAGTACGACGACCAGCCGAGCGACATGGACGGCTACGTCGACGGCGGCGACGTGCACACGAACTCGGGGATCCCCAACCGGGCGTTCGCCATCACCGCGACCACGCTCGGCGGCAACACGTGGGACGCCGCCGGCCCGATCTGGTACGCCGCGCTCTGCGACCCCAACCTGTCGGCGCACGCGACGTTCACGGACTTCGCCCGCCTCACGGTGAAGCACGCCCAGCAGATCTACGGAACCGGGAGCGATCAGGAGAGTGCGGTGAACGAGGGCTGGGACACGGTGAAGGTGCAGACGACGCAGGCGGCGATGATGTCGACGCCCCAGATCGTCACAGCCTCGAAGCGCTCGAGCACGTAGAGCCGGGGACCGGGGGCGGCCGATCTCACACATCGCGGCCGCCCCCGTTTCCCTGGTGGATGACGACGAGTGATGAGACCGTGGCGGCGCCCGTCGCCGTGCGGACGGACGTCGCCGCCCTGGCGGCGGGGCTCGTCACGGTCGCTGCGTGGGGCTCCGCGTTCGTCGGGATCCGGGCGGCCGGCGAGACGCTCTCGCCCGGCCCGCTTGCGCTCGGCCGGCTGATCGTGAGCCTCACCGTCCTCGGCAGCGTCGCAGCCTTTCGCCGCGAGCCGCTGCCCGCCCGGCGCGACCTCCTGTGGATCGCCGCGTTCGGGGTGCTGTGGCTCGCCGTCTACAGCGTCGCCCTGAACGAGGCCGAGCGCCGCGTCGACGCCGGCACGGCGGCCATGCTCGTGAACACCGGGCCGATCCTGATCGCGATCTTCGCCGGGATCTTCCTCCGCGAGGGCTTCCCGCCCGGGCTCTTCGCCGGCTGTGCCGTCGCCTTCTGCGGCGTCGTCGTCATCGGTCTGGCCACCGCCGAGTCCGGAGCGCGCTCGGGCCTCGGCGTCGTCCTGTGCATCGTCGCCGCGCTCGCGTACTCCGTCGCAGTCGTCGTGCAGAAGCCGGTGCTGGCCCGGGTCTCGTCATTCCAGGTGACGTGGCTGGGCGTCGCCGCAGCGACCGTCGCCTGCCTGCCGTTCGGGCCGGCCCTCGCGAGGGAGGCCGCCAATGCGGATGCGTCGACGATCGGCTGGACGATCTACCTCGGTGCCGTGCCGACCGCCCTCGGCTTTGCGACCTGGGCGTTCGCCCTTCGGCGAACAAGCGCCGGCCGCATGGCGTCGATCACGTACCTGGCCCCGCCTGTCGCCATCCTGCTCGGCTGGGCGGTGCTGGGCGAGACACCGCCGTTGCTCGCGGCGGCCGGCGGGGCGCTGTGCCTCGCCGGGGTCGCGCTTGCGCGGCGCCGGCCAACGCAAGGCGCCCGCCGCTAGATTCCGCGCGAGAATCAGGGACGATCCGCCCGTTGCCACCAGTATTCCAACCCATGGTCGCAAGTCCGTCCATCACGTGAGACGGGAATCCTCGCCACACGGGAACCGGCTCGACGCGCTGATCGTCGGCGCCGGGTTCAGCGGGCTCTACGCGCTCCACCGGCTGCGCGAGCTGGGGCTCGACGTCCTGCTCGTCGAGCGGGGCGGCGGTGTCGGCGGGACCTGGTACTGGAACCGCTACCCCGGCGCGCGCTGCGACATCGAGAGCGTCGACTACCAGTTCTCGTTCTCGAAGGAGCTCATCGACGAGTGGGAGTGGACCGAGCGCTACGCGGCCCAGCCGGAGATCCTGCGCTACCTCGACTTCGTGGCCGACCGCCTCGGCCTGCGCCCCGACATCGAGCTCGCGACGACGGTGACGGCCGCCCGCTACGACGAGGACGCCGACCGCTGGCTGGTCTCGACCGACCGCGGCATCGAGTACGCGGTGCGCTTCCTGATCCTCGCCGTCGGGAACCTGTCGACGCCGAAGCGACCCGACTTCCCCGGCCTCGAGAGCTTCGCGGGGGAGTGGTGCGTGACGGCGCGCTGGCCCGAGGAGCCGGTGGAGCTGGCCGGAAAGCGGGTGGGCGTGGTCGGCACGGGCTCGACCGGCATCCAGGTGATCACCGTGACGCGCGGAGCACGCGCGGGAGCTGTGGGTGTTCCAGCGGACGCCGAACTACAGCATGCCCGCGCACAACGGGCCGCTCGACCCGGACGTGCAGCGCGAGATCAAGCGCACGTTCGCAGAGCGCCGGCGGATGGCCGAGCAGGCCGAGGCGGGGGTGCCGTTCCCGGCGCCCGAGCAGCGGGCGTACGACGTCTCGGACGAGGAGCGGCGGCGCATGTACGAGGCGGGCTGGGCGCGGGGCGGCATCAACTCGCTGTCGTACGCCTTCACCGACTTCCACAGCGACGAGGCGGCGAACGCAACAGGCGCCGAGTTCACGCGCGAGCAGATCCGCCGGATCGTGCGCGATCCGGAGGTGGCGGCGCTGCTCTCGCCGTCACACCACATCGGGACGAAGCGGACGTGCGTCGACACCGGCTACTACGAGGTCTACAACCGACGAAACGTCCACCTGGTCGACGTCCGAAGCTCACCCATCCAGGAGATCACGCCGCGCGGCATCCGGACGGCTGATGCCGAGTACGAGCTCGACACGATCATCTTCGCGATCGGCTTCGACGCGATGACGGGCCCGTTCCTCGACATCGACATCCGCGGTCGCGCCGGCCGCTCGCTGCGCGAGACGTGGGCCGCCGGCCCGCGCACCTACCTCGGGCTGACCGTGGCCGGCTTCCCGAACCTCTTCCTCGTCACCGGGCCCGGGAGCCCCGGCGTCCTCAGCAACATGGTCGTCTCGATCGAGCAGCACGTCGACTGGCTTGCCGGCTGCATCGCCCACCTGCGCGCCGAGGAGCTCGACGTCGTCGAGGCCACGAGCGAGGCCGAGGAGGCGTGGGTTGCCCACGTGAACGAGATCGCCGACGCGACGCTCTACCCGCAGGCGACCTCGTGGTACGTGGGCGCGAACGTGCCGGGAAAGCCGCGCGTCTTCATGCCGTACATCGGCGGCTGCGGCCGCTACCGGGCCGAGTGCGACGAGATCGCGCAGCACGGGTACCGCGGGTTCCGGCTCAGCCGGGCGGCGGATTCCGGTCAGACCTCCCTCATGGTAGGGTCGTGATCGGCGTTCGCGTACGCGCGAACTGACGTCTATCAACGGGGGTGGATCGTGCCGTTGAAGGGCTACGGCGTCTTGCGGGGCAGGGCCATCGAACGGCGCCGGGAAGGGTCGTCCGATACGCCGCACTTCCAGATCCGGGTGGTCGACGGCGACGGCGTCGATTTCCGGATCGCGGTCAACGTCAAGTCGCAGTCCGCGCCATCCGATCTGCTCTACCTGCTGGAGGACGACTTCCGGCATCCGATCACGGCCGGGTTGGAGGCGTTCGCGCCGGGCTGGCACGACCTTCCGAGGGCCCCCGGCGACGTCAACCTGGACTACGTCCGCGGCAACCTGTTCGACGCGGCGCTGATGCGCGCCCTGCCGCCCGATGCCGCCGGGCCAGACAACGATCTCGCCGACGTACTCGACGCCCACATCACACGGGCGATCGGCGATCCCTCCGCAGACCTGTACGCATTCGGCCAGCGCTGGGGCCCGGAGGACGGGATCCCCGACAAGGTCTTCGGCTTCGAGCCCGGCGACGGCGTGCACGACATCCACATGAACCAGGGCAACGATCCGACCTTCGTCCGTGACGACGGCGTCTGGCAGGACGGCGGGCTCCTGGTGCACTTTCCGGCGGTGTCACGCTGGATCGGGATCTTCCTCGCGTTCCAGAGCCAGGCGTGGCACACGGACGACGTGACCGGCCACGCGATCCAGGGCCCGCCGCCGCCACCCCCGCCGGCCGGCGAGGCGACCGCGATGCGCATCCTCGCCGCGATGGTGAACCCCGTCGGGCCGGCGCCCGAGCACGAGTCCGTGCTCCTGATGAATGCCTCCCCGAGCGCAGTCGATCTGACCGGCTGGCGGATCGCCGACCGCCTCAAGCGCACCTGCCCGGTGCCGGCCCAGAGCCTGGGCGCGGGAGCGGTGCTCGAGGTGGCCGTGACCGAGCCGGCGCAGCTCAGCAATCAGGGCGGGTTGATCACGCTCCTGGATGCCGGCGGCCTCAAGGTCGCCGGCGTCTCCTACACGGCGGACCAGGCGCGGCAAGAGGGCTGGACGCTCACGTTCTGACACACCCCGGAGGGCATCACCGATCCGGGAGCAACCCTTCCGGACAGGGTCCGGGCGTCGTCTCCGGAACTCCGGCGTAGGCCACCTTGCCTTCGGTCGCCTCCTCGGTCACGCCGGCCCCGTGGCGCAGGGCGAGCTCGGACACCGGATAGCGCAGCCCTTCGCCGGCGTTCCGCGCGCCGACCCCGAGGAACACGCACGGGCCGTCGCCTGCGCCGACGAAGACGTGCTCGGTCCACGGCGGGCAGTGCACGAAATCCCAGGCCCGGAGGCGGCGCTCCTCCCCCTCGACCAGGAGGAGGCACTCGCCGCTCAGGATCAGGAAGTCCTCCTGCGCCTCCTCGGCGTGGTAGTAGCAGTTGGGCTGGCCCGGCCACATCACCTGGACGTTGATCCCGTAGTGGGGGAAGCCGGGCGTGCCCTCGAACGTGACGCCCGCGCCGAACTTCTCGTTGTGGATCCACGCGCCCTCGCGGGCGTTCAGGACGAACCACCCTTCGCCGGCCGGCCTCTTGCCGCCGGGGCCGTCCTCCATCGGGGCCTCTGGCACCATGCTGCTCCCTCCTCATTCGCGTTGGGCAGAAGTCTACGAGCGACGACGCCGTCGGCCGGTAGCGCGTAGCCTGCGGCCATGTCCGTCCTGCGGCTGAGCCGGGCCGAGGCCCGACGCATCGCGATCCGCGCCCAGCTCCTCGACGCCAACCGGCCCACCGACCTGCTCGAGGTCGTCACCCACCTGACGCTCCTGCAGGTGGACCCCACCGCGGCGATCGCCCCGGCCGCGGATCTGGTGGCCTGGAGCCGCCTCGGCTCGGCGTACCGGCCCGAGCACCTGAAGCAGGCCCTCGAGGACGACCGGACGCTCTTCGAGCACAACGCGACGATCCGGCCGACGATCGACCTCGGCCTCTACTTCGCCGGCGGCACCGACGGCTGGACGAGCTACGAGCGCCCGCTGGCCTGGGTTCGCGACAACGACTCCTTCCGGCGCGACATCCTCGACCGCCTGGCCGGCTCCGGGCCGCTGACCTCGCGCGAGATCCCGGACACGTGCGTGGTGCCGTGGGCCTCGACCGGGTGGACGCACAACCGGAACGTGACCCAGATGCTCGAGTACCTGATGCTGCGCGGCGATGTCGCGATCTCGGGCCGCGTCGGGCGCGAGCGGGTGTGGGATCTGGCCGAGCGGGTGTATCCGGCGGACATCGTCATCCCGTCGGTCGAGGAGGCCCAGAGGATCAGGAACGACCGACGGCTCCGGGCGCTCGGCATCGCACGGCGGAAGACCACGGCGATGCCGGTCGAGCCGATCGACGTCGGCGAGGCAGGCGAGCCGGCCGTCGTCGAGGGCGCCGCCGGCGAGTGGCGCGTCGACCCGGAGGCGATCGGCGCTGACTTCGAGGGGCGCACGGCGCTCCTCTCCCCGTTCGACAGGCTCATCCACGACCGCGCCCGCGCGCAGGAGCTGTTCGACTTCGAGTACATCCTCGAGATGTACAAGCCGGCGGCGAAGCGCCGCTGGGGCTACTTCGCGCTGCCGATCCTCCACGGCGATCGCATGGTGGGGAAGGTCGACGCCGCCGCCGACCGCAAGGCCGGCCTGCTGCGGGTGAACGCGATCCACGAGGACGTGAAGTTCACCCGCGCCATGACCAGGGCCGTGCAGGCGGAGCTGGACGACCTGGCGGGGTGGCTGGGGCTGGATGCGGTGGAATCGGCCGCGGCGCGGTGATCTCCCGAGGCCTGCAGCGAGGCGTTCAGTACTCGTCCGACTGCGGCAGGTCGTCGGTGATGTCGAACCACCGCGCCTTCGATCCCACGAAGATGTGCTCGCCCGGCCGGATGGTCGGGTCGTCCGTCAGCGATCCCAGAGCGACGTGGACGTACGCGCCGTCGCGCACGACCGAATAGAGCAGCGAGCCGCAAATCCCGCAGCGGGTGTGGTTCTCGTCATCGTCGCCCCAGACGAGCAGCGCGTCGCCTCCCTCGACCACTCGGAGCTTCTCCCGCTCGATCCCCGCGAAGGCCTTGAACGCGGATCCCGTCGACGCGCGGCAGTTCGAGCAGTGACAGTTGGCGGCGTACAGGAACTCGTCCGCCACGAGGTAGCGCACCGCGCGGCACTCGCACCGTCCGGCCAGCGTCTGGGCTGCGGAGTGTGGTTCTGTCGACATCGTTTCGGATCCTCCTCGGTCGCGACTCACCCGTAGTGACGCCCGCACGCACTCGGACTCATCGGCGCGACGTGACATTCGCCAGGCTCGGCATGGCAGGCGCTAGGTCAGAGGTCCGACTCGGTAGCCCTCGTCACTGACGGCGATGAGCACGCCGGTGCCTTTCGCGAGCGGCGCGACGAGACAGCCGGTGAGGCCCAGGACGGCGGCCTCACTCGTCGGGCTGTGGCCGACGGCGATGGCGCGGCCGTCCCCGGGCAGCCCGTTGAGGACGCGGCCAAGCGCAGCGCCGAGCCGCTTGGAGTCCTCCGAGACGAGCTCCGGGTCGGCCTCGCGGAGCGCCTCGAGCGCGCCGCTTCCGGCCGCCTGGTAGGCCGCGCGCCAGCGATTCTCGACCTGCGACCGCAGGCCAGGCTCGACGACGACGCCGCCCGGCACCTCCTGGGCGAGCGCCGCGAGGAAGCAGGCGAGCGTCTGCGTCGCGCGCTGGGCGCCCGACGAGACCGCGACGTGGTAGCCGCCGCGCAGGCGAGCGCCGAGCTGAAGTGCCGCCGCCACACCCGCGGCCGTGAGGACGTCACCGTCGGCGTCCGTGTGGCGCCAGAGCTCGACCTCCCTGCCCATACAGGCGATGCTAACAGCGGCGACACCTGCGCTACGATCGGACCGATGCCGACGATCGACGGCTACGGCTTCGGGCACGTGACGATCGACGGGCGCGAGGAGACGCGCGACGTGATCGTGCTCCCGCAGCGTGTGGTGCGCGACTGGTGGCGGAAGGACGGGCACGGGCTCGTGCTCGACGACCTCGAAGGTGTGCTCGACGAGCTGCCCGAGCGGCTCGTCGTCGGCACCGGCGCCCACGGCCGGATGCGACCCGACCCGGGCACGCTCGAGACGCTGCGCGCCCGCGGGGTCGAGGTCGAGGTGCTTCCGACGGCCGCGGCCGTCAGCCGGTACGCCGAGCTCGATCCGCGGACGACGGCGGCCGCGCTGCACCTGACGTGCTGAGGCGGCGGCGCTGGCGGCCTCAGCCGGCGGGTGCCTGTGACCCCAGATCGGAGGATCCGAGCGACACCTCGGCGCGGTGGCATGCCGTGAGCCGCCCTCCCACCTCGCGCAACTGTGGCCGCTCCGCGTGGCAGCGGTCGACGGCGATCGGACACCGCGGGTGGAACCGGCATCCGGACGGCGGATCGGCCGGGTCGGGCGGATCCGCGCGCCGGGTCTGCGGCTGGGGCAGGGCCTCGGACAGATCCGGCACAGCCGCCCGCAGCGCGCGCGTGTAGGGGTGCACCGGGCGGGTCAGGACGCGGGCCGCCTCGCCCTGCTCGACCACCTGGCCGAGGTAGAGGACGGCCACCTGCTCGCAAAGCTGCTCGACAACTGCGAGGTTGTGCGAGATCAGGAGGTAGGCGAGCGAGTGCTCGTCCCGCAGCCGCGCGATCAGCTCGAGCACCCGCGCCTGCACCGTCACGTCGAGGGCGCTCGTCGGCTCGTCGAGGACGAGCATGCGCGGCTCGACCGCGAGCGCCCGCGCGATCGCGACCCGCTGGCGCTGGCCGCCGGAGAGCTGATGGGGGAGGCGCCCGGCGTGCTCGGCGTCGAGCCCAACATCGCGCAGAAGGTCGGTGACGCGTGCCGCCGCGCCGGCGCGGTCGACGGTGCCGTGCGCCCGGAGGGCCTCGGTGATCGCAGCGCCGACCCGCATCCGCGGGTCGAGGGTGGAGTCGGGATCCTGGAAGACGATCTGGACGCTCTTGCGGTAGGCCCGGAGCTCCCGCCCGCGTGCGCGGAAGGCGTCCATCCCGTCCACCGTCACGCCGCCCGACGCGGGGGCGGTGAGCCGCACGATCGCGCGCCCGATGGTCGTCTTGCCCGAGCCGCTTTCGCCGACCAGGCCGAGGCCGGCTGGGCCCGCCGGCACGCTCAGCGACACGCCGTCCACCGCCACGACGGGCCCATAGCGAACGACCAGGTCGCGCACCTCAAGCATCGGCGTCCTCGCCCTCGCGCAGGCGCGGCACAGCCCCCAGGAGCTCGCGGGTGTACGGGTGCACGGGCTGGTGCAGCGTGCGCGCGACCGGGCCTTGCTCGACCACCCGGCCGTCGCGCATGACGGCCACGCGGTCGCACAGGCCCGCGACGACGGCCAGGTCGTGGCTGATGAAGAGCGTGGCGATGCCCTCCTCGGCCCGGAGCTCCTGAAGCACTTCGAGGATCTCGGCCTGGACGGTGACGTCGAGCGCGCTGGTCGGCTCGTCGGCGATCAGCACCTCGGCGCGCAGGGCCACGGCCAGCGCGATCGCGACGCGCTGCGCCTGGCCCCCCGAGAGCTGGTGTGGATAGCGATGCAGGAGGTCCGGCGACATCGCGACCGAGCGCATCGCGACCGCCGCCCGCTCGCGCGCCTGCGCCTTCGACGCTCCGTGCAGCCGAAGCGCGCGTAGAAACACGTCCCCGACCCGGAACACCGGGTTCAGCGAGGAGATCGGCGCCTGGAAGATCATCGCGATCCGGCGCCCCCGGATCTCGCGCAACTCGCCGTCGGTGAGACCGATCAGCTCGGACCCGTCGAGCTTCACAGACCCGGCCACGCGCGCGCCCATTCCCGGCGCGAGCCCGGCGATGGCGTAGGCCGTCATGGACTTGCCGGAGCCGGTCTCGCCGGCGATCCCGAGCGTCTGGCCGCGGTCGAGGTCGAGCGCCTCCACGGCCACCACCTGACGGTCGCCGAACCACACCTCGAGGTCGCGCACCTCGAGCTTCACCGGCTCACCACCCGCCTCGGATCGAGCAGCTCGCGGACGCCGTCGCCGATCAGGTTGAACGCCATCGCGGTGAAGAGGATCGCGAGGCCGGCGAACGTGACGAACCACCACTGGGTCGAGAAGTACTGGGCGCCCTGGCTGACCATGAGCCCCCACTCAGGGGTCGGGTCCTGCGCACCAAGTCCGAGGAACGAGATCGACGCGGCGGTCAGCAGGATCCCGCCGGCGTCCATCGACATCTGCACCAAGACCGGCGTGATCGAGTTCGGAAGCACGTGGCGCAGCAGCACTCGCAGCGGCGAGACGCCGAGGACGCGGCAGCTCTCGATGTACGGCCGGGACACGACCGACGCCGCCTCGCCGCGCACCAGGCGCGTGTACCACGGCCACCAGGTGACGGCGATCGCGATCGTCATGTTGGACACGCTCGGCGTCAGCACGAACGCGATCGCGAGTGAGAGGAGCAGCGCCGGGAAGGCGAGGAAGACGTCGGTGATGCGCATGATCACCTGGTCGGTGCGACCACCGGCGTACCCCGCCACGAGACCCAGGGGGATCCCGACCAGACCCGCGATCACGAGCACCTCGACGATGATGCGAAGCGAGATGCGGGCGCCGTAGATGACCCGCGTGAGCAGATCGCGTCCAACCAGGTCGGTGCCGAAGGGATGGGCCGAGGACGGGGACGCAAGCACCTGGAAGGGATGCGTGGCGTCGCCGGCGTCGGCCGGCTGGGGGGCGATCCACGGCGCGAGGAGCGCCACGAGCACGATCACCGCCAGGACCACGATGCCGAGCGCCATCGTCGGGTTGCGGCGAACGGCGGTTCCCATTCGTGGGCGGAGCGCGGTCGCGGTCACCGCAGCCGGATCCTGGGGTCGATGGCCGCCTGAGCGATGTCGACGATCAGATTGAGGACGACGTACACAATCGCCACGATCAGCGTGACGCCGACCACCGCCGGCGTGTCGAGCGACTGGAGCGAGTTGGCGGCATAGCTGCCGAGGCCTGGCCAGTCGAACACCGCCTCGACGAGGAACGTGTTGGCCAGCGAGTAGGCGAAGACGAGCGCAGTGACCTGGACGACCGGGTTCATCGCCGGCCGCAGCGCCCAGCGGCCGTAGATCGCGCGGTCGCCGAAGCCGAGCGAGCGGACCATCCGGATGTGACCTTCGCCGAGCGTGTCCAGCACCGAGGCGCGCACCATCCGCGCGAGGAGCCCGGCCGGGTAGAGCGCGACCACCGCCGCCGGCAGGACGATGTGGGAGATCGAGCTCTGAAGCACCGGGAGGTTGCCCGTGACCAGGGCGTCGACCACCGGCATCTGGACGTAGCTCGTGAGGGGGCTCGTGTAATAGAGGTTGGGGTCGTACTGGCCGGCCGAGGGCAGCCAGCCCAGCCGCTGGGCGAACACGAGCTGGAGGATCAGCGCCGCCCAGAACACGGGCATCGAGACGCCGATCACCGACGCGATGCGGACGAGCACGTCTGGGACGCCGCCGTGGTAGCGGGCCGAGATCAGCCCCAGCGGCAGCCCCACGAGGAGGGCGAGGACGAGCCCCGCCGTCACGAGCTCGATCGAGGCCGGAAGCGCCGTCCGCAGGTCGTCGAGCACCGGCCGCTTGGTGCGATAGGAGGTCCCCCAGTCGCCGGTGGCGATACCGTCAAGGTAGTTGCCGAGCTGCACGACCACGGGCTTGTCCAGGCCGAGCTGCCGTCGCGTCCGCTCGAGCTGCGCCTTGGACGCGCGCGGCCCGGCGTAGGTCACGGCCGGATCGCCCGGGATGACCCGGGCGATCAGGAACGTGAGCACCACCACGCCGGCCACGACCAGCACTCCGAGCGCAAGCCGTTGGCCGGCGAACCGGATCACTGACCGGGATGCAGGCCGTACACGAACACCACGCTCGGGTAGGCGGGGTTGTCGACGTAGCCGCCGACCGACTTCTGCATCACGCGCTCGTACGTCTGCGTGCCGAGGAAGAGCGCCGGCGAATCCTGCAGGAGCTGGGTCTGGATCTGCGAGTAGAGGTTGATCGCGGCCGGTCGGTCGGTCGCCGAGAGCGACTCGACCTGGTCGATCTGCTTGTCGACAGTCGGGTTGTCGTAGTAGGCCAGGTTGAAGTACGGCGGGTCGGCCGAGTGAAACAGGTTGATGAACCAGGAGTACGGATCGGGGTAGTCAGGCCACCAGTAGAAGAGCAGGATGTCCTGACGGCTGGCCGGGTTCGTCGACTTGGCCTTCGACCACTGCGTCGGCCACTGGAGCGCCGACACGTTGAGCTTGACGTTGAGCGGCGCGTACTCGGACTTGAGCAGCGTCGCCACGGTCTGCTCGTACTGGTCGCCCTGGGTGTAGGTGAGATTCAGCGTCATCGGCTTGCCGCCCGGCCCGTAGCCGGCGGATTCCAGGAGCTGCTTCGCCTTGGCCGCGTCGGTCTGGTACACGGGCAGGTTCGCGTCATATCCCCAGAGGCCGTCCGGGATGATGCCGACCGACGGCGTGAACGCCTTGAGCGCGGCGACGAGGCCGTCGTAGTCAGTGGCGTAGGCCAGCGCCTGTCGCACCCTCGCGTCCTTGAGCGGCCCGTAGGACGTGTTGAGCATCCCGAACAGGTTCTGGTACGAGTTGGACGTCGTCGTGTTCAGGCCGGGATCGTCCTTGAGCGACGTCCAGAGCTGCGGCGTCAGCTGCTCGACCCACGTGAGCTGCCCCTCGCGGACGAGCTGGGCGGATGTGCTGGCGGTGGGCACTACACGGAAGACGACGTTCTTGTAGTGCTGCCCCGACCAGCCGCCCCAGTAACCGGGAAAGCTCTTCAGGCGAAGCTCGATTTCCTGGCCCTTGGCCCACTGGGCGACGGTGTAGGGGCCGGTGCCGGCATCGTTGCCCTGCGCGAACCACTTCCCCGCCGGAGTGGAGCCCGACGCGCCGGTGTCGTAGATGAAGGCGGCGTAGCCGGCCGACGCGATCAGGTCGATCGGTGCCGAGTACTTGAGGTGGAAGACCACCGTCGTCGCGTCCGGCGCGTCGATCGACTTGACGGCGCCCCAGATGTAGGCGGCGCCCTGGTTCAGCTTGATCGTGCGGTCGATCGCCGCCTTGACGGAGGCGGCCGTCATCGGCGTGCCGTCGTGGAACTTCACGCCCTGACGGATCGTGAACGTCCACGTCTTCGCGTCGGCCGACTTGGTCCACGAGGTCGCGAGCAGCGGCCCCACCTCGCCGGTCTTGCTGTCGTACCGGGTGAGCGTCTCGTACATGTTGTTCATCGCGATGATCTCGTTCGAGTAGTCCGTGGCGGGATCCCAGCCGACCATCACCGGCGTGAAGGCGCCGTAGGTAAACGTCGTCGAGACGGTGCCGCCGCCCGAGCTCACGCCGGCCGGCTTCGAGGTCGAGCCGCAGGCCGTCGCCCAGAGCGCCATGACAGCGGCCAGGAGGGCGACGGCGGCGCCCCGGCGACGGGTGTGGGGGTGATCGGCGGTCTTCACGGTGTCGTCCTCCTTAGGTAGCTCTGAGCGGACCAGCGGCCTTGGCGCGGACGCGAACGGCTGGAGTGGTGAGATATGCGAGCGGGAGCTCCTCGAGCGCGACGATCTCGACGCCGGCCGGGTCGGCGCCGGCGCGCACGGCCTCGTCGCGGGCGACCTGGCGGGCCTCGTCGAGCATGGCCGCGCGGCCACCCGGCCCGGGCTGGAAGATGCGGTCGACCTGGCCCGAGACGGATGCGATGGCTGCGCCGATGGCGTTGGCCACGTCATGGTGATGCGGGCGCAGGATCTCACTTACACCGGGGAGCCGGTCGGGCACGAGCGGGCTGCCTCCGCCAACCACGACCAGCGGCTGGTCGCCACGGGCGATCTTGATCCGGTCGATGGCGTCGGCCAGCATCTCGTCGGAACGGCGCATCGCTCGTTCGAGCTCGCCGCGGCGGGCATCGGCCGGCCCGCGATCGCCGAGATCGAGCCGGCCGCAGGCAACGGCGGCGTCGGTCAGCGTGGCGACCTCACCGCCGAAGACGAGCGCCTGCTCACGCAGCCGGTAGCCGACGCTTGACGGCCCCACCCGCGGTGCTGGCTCGGCGTCCTCGACGATGCTCCCGCCGCCCAGCGCGATCGCGACGAGGTCGGGCATGCGGAAGTTCGTGCGCACGCCGCCGACGGCGACCGCCGCGCTCGACTCGCGGGGGAACCCGTTCACGAGCACGCCCACATCGGTGGAGGTGCCGCCCACGTCGGCGACCAGCGAGTCGGCGGCCCCCGTCAGGTAGGCGGCGCCTCGGATGCTGTTGGCCGGGCCGCTCCCGATCGTCAGCACCGGATGGCGCACGGCGTAGTCGAGCGCCATCAGCGTCCCGTCGTTCTGCGCGAAGAAGATCACGGGCTCCATCCCGTGCGCCTCGAGGGCCGACCTGACGGCGGCGGCGACCTCGGAGGCGACGGTGCGGAGCGCCGCGTTCATGACCGTCGCGTTCTCGCGTTCGAGCAGGCCGATGGAGCCGATCTCGTGGCTTTGCGACACCGGGATGTCGCCGAGCTCCTCGCGCACGACGTCCGCCGCGGCCCGCTCATGGCGATCGGAGACCGACGCGAATACGCTGGTCACCGCCACGGCCGCGGCCCTGCCGGCCACGCGGCTCAGAAACCGGCGCAGCTCCTCGACGCCGAGCGGGACGATCTCGCGGCCGTCGAATTCCAGGCCGCCCGGGACGATGGCCTCGCCGACGGAGATCGCGTCGCGGAGATCGGCCGGCCAGTCGTAGAGGGGCGGGATCGACGTCGTCGAGGGCGCGCCGATGCGGACGGCGGCAACCCGCTCGAGCCGCGCACGCTCGAGCACCGCGTTGGTCGCGTGGGTCGTGCCGAGCATGACGTGGCCGATGCGATCCCGCTCCACCCCGGGCTCCGCCAGCACGGCGTCCAGGGCGGCGGTGATGCCGCCGGTGACGTCCTCGGTGGTGGGGCGCTTGCTCTTGGCGACCAGCCTGCCGGCGGGGTCGAGGACGGCGGCGTCGGTGTTCGTGCCGCCGACGTCGATGCCGAGCCGCAGGTCGGGCGGGCTGCTCACGCCGCCAGCTCCTCGACCGGCACGTAGTCGAAGTCGTAGCCGAAGGCGCGCGGGCCGGCCAGCGCAAGCCCGCGGGCGCCACGCCAGATGGGATCGCACGGGAACGCGACCACCGACACGCGCTGGCCGTAGCGCAGGCGCTCGGTGTGCAGAGCTTCCGCGGTCTCGGCGTCCAGAGCGGTGATGATGTCCGGCACCATGGCGAGCGGCCGGCCGCCCTCCAGCGCGACCAGGTTCTCGTTCTGGATCTCGAGCACGACCGTGCGACCGCGATGCTCGCCGAGACCCTCGATCTCGGCCCTGCCGCGGACGAACCCGCCCGTGACGCGGCGCTCGACGTCGGTCAGCTTGCCCGAGACGAGCAGGCGCGCGCCGACGGTGCTGCGCAGCGCCTCCAGCGGCTCGCCGGACGCGGCCAGCGCCTCGCCGATCCGGATCGCCAGGCTGACGGAGCCGCGCACGGTCGCGGTGCGCGCCTCGGCGGCGGTCATCGTGTACTCGGTCGACGACGCCCGCCCGCCGAACTCGACCGACAGCGTGCGCGCGATCCGCTCCATCCAGGCGCCGTCCGCGGCAGTGATGCTGAGGCGGTTGCCGCGCTCGTCCGTCAGCACCGACGGCGAGGGGCTGATGCCGGCGATCTCCATGGTCACCTGCGGTACTTCGGGGAACGCCCGCCCCATGCCGTCGGCGTCGACCACCGGCAGGCCGAGGTGTGCGGCCCAGTTGATCGGCTGCATGCCGTTGGCACCTCCGATCTCGGCGGCCATCAGCGCGGCCACGCGGCCGCCGCGCACGCGCTCGAGGCCGTCGCGCAGCCAGCCGCCCTCCTCGCCCGCGCCGAGCTTCTCGATCGAGACGACGGGCGCTCCGATGTAGCCGCACGGCATGATCAGAGCGTCGTCGGGGAGCTCGTCGAGGTCGGCCAGCGCGACAGGGCCGAAGCGCTCGATGGCATGGCGAGAGGCAAGCAGGCTCGTGTACGTGTCGCCGCCTCCACCTGCTCCCAGCACCGAGCACCCGCGCGCCATCGGCGCCAGGTGCTCCACCTCGATCAGGCGGCGGCGCCCGCTCACCCGTCGCCTTCCAGCGCGTGCGGGTAATGGCGGCGCCCGTGCTCCTCGGAGATGTACTCGTCGCGAAGGTCGCGGCGGACGGCCTCCGGGTCGCGCTCGCCGGGGTCACCGTAGCCGCCGCCGCCTCCCGTGTGGAGGTGGACGGTCGCGCCCTTCGGCACCTTGAGGCGCGTGACCTTGGCGTAGCCCGTGCGCGTCCCGTCCGGGAGCTCCACCTCCATCGAATTCGCCCGCGCCTCGCCGCCCCCCTCGAGCCCCCAAGGGGGGTTGCGGGTGCGCTCGAGCGCCGACGTCAGCCAGGCGTCCTCGAGCATGCGAAAGGAGATGTCGACGCCCAGGCCGCCCCGCCGCTGTCCCGGCCCGCAGGAGTCCTGGGCCAGCTCCCACCGGTCGAGCAGCCACGGGTTCTTCGCCTCCCACACCTCGACCGGCGTGCACCGCGTCGACGCCTCGGAGATGTGCATGAGGCTGTTCGCGCCGTCGCCGTGCACCGATCCGCCGTGCCCGATCGGGTGCGGCGCACCGTCCGTCCACGGCTCGCCGGTGCGCTCTCGCGTCCCCCACCAGACGAGCGCGCAGATGTCGCCGCCGCTGCACGCGGGGACGGCCGTCGGCATGGCGCGCCCGACGGCCTGGTAGATGGCCTCGATCGACTGGTCGCCGATCCAGCCGTACAGGAAGCACGGGGCGGGATGCAGGGGGTGGAAGACGGTTCCGGGGCGCGTCACGATCTCGATCGGCCGGAAGTGGCCCTCGTTCGGCGCGGTGCCGCCGCCGGCCAGCATCGAGATCGCGATCCGGCTGGCCGACACTGTCGTCGGCAGCGGGCAGTTGATCGGCCCCTCCTGCTGCTCGGGCCCGTCCGAGAAGTCCAGCCGGACGCCGTCCTCGGCGATGTCCACCGTCACGTGAAACGGCACCGGCGCGTCGCTCACCCCGTTGGAGTCCATCTCGCCCCGGCCGACGTACCGGCCCTGCGGCAGCCGCGCGAACCACTCCCTGACAAGCGCCTCGCCGTGGTCGTACATGGCGGCGACGGCCTGCTGGAAGCGCTCGAGGCCGTAGCGCTCCACCACCCGCACCAGGCCGGCGGCCCCGGTGCGGACGCCCACCACGGTCGCGTTGATGTCGCCCGCCACCATCTTGGGAACCCGCGAGTTCGCGGTGGCGAAGCGGAAGATGTCCGAAACCAGGCGGCCGCGCGAGAACAGCTTGACGCCGGGGAAGATGGTGCCCTCCTGGAAGACGTCCACGGTGTCGGTCGAGTACGGCTCCTTTCCGCCGATGTCGAGCCAGTGGGCCTTGATCGCGGCATAGCCGACCAGCTCCCCCTCGGCCAGGAACACGGGCATCACCATGGCGGCGTCCTGCGGGTGCGAGCCGGTGCCGTACGGGTCGTTGTAGAGGATGATGTCGCCCGGCTCGAGCGCCTGCTCGCCGCCGACGGCGTCGACCGCGCCGCGCACGCAGAAGCTCATCGTGCCCATGAAGACCGGCAGGGTCGGCGCCTGCGCCAGCAGGCAGATGTCGCGGTCGTACAGCGCTGCGGCGAAGTCGAGCACCTCGTAGATCACCGGCGAGAACGACGTCCGCACGAGCGCTCGCTTCATCTGGTCGGCGGCAGCGTTCAAGCCCTGGCGCACGATCTCGGTGGTCACGGGGTCGGCGTCGGCGACCCCGCTCGCGGTTCCCAGGCCGGCGCGCGAGACGACGGTCGGGGCGCTCACTGCGTAGCCGCCCGCTCGATGAGGAGCGCCCCGCCGGCGTGGACCGTCGCACGAAAGCCACGGTCGACGTAGGTGGTGGCGGTCTGTTCGCGGACGATCGCCGGTCCGACCAGCTCCGCCTCCGGCGGCAGACCGGCGCGGTCGACCACCGCGAACTCGGCATGCTCGCCGCTCGTGAACGACCAGGCCCGGACGGTGCCGCGGCGCTCCTCGGCGATGCGGCCGTTGCCGCTCGCCGCGGGCACGGCGTCGCGATCGAGCGGAGCCGTCGCGATCGAGCGCACGCACACGATCTCGATCTCCTCGTCGAGCACAGCCGCGAAGGCCCGCTCGTACTCGTCCAGGAACCGCTCGGCAACCGGATCCGGGTCGACCTCGACCGCGCCGGCCCGGGTGGGGACCGGGACCGTCAGCGTGTGCTCCTGGCCGACGAAGCGGATGTCAACGTGCACCTCCCGGATCGCATGCCTGGCGCTCGTCGAGCCGCGTGCGTCGAGCTCGGCAAAGAGCTCGCCGGCGATCCGGCCCGCCTCGGCCAGCCCGTCCTCCGAGAGCCGCAGCACGCGGGTGCGCGACGCGCTGCGCGCGAGATCGGCGCCGAGCAGGCCCACGGCGGAGAAGTTGCCGGCGTGGGGCGGGACGATCATTGTCTCGACACCGAGCTCGTCCGCGAGGAGTGTCCCGAACAGCGGCCCGGCGCCGCCGAAGGCCACCAGCGCCGCCTCGCGCGGATCGCGGCCGCGCTCGATGGTCACGCCGCGGATGGCGTCGGCCATCTGCGCGGACACGATCCGGATCACGCCGCAGGCGACCTCGGTGACCGAGTCGAACCCGAGCGGCTCGGCGAGCCGGGCCAGCGCGCCCTCGCTCAGCTCCCGGACGAGCGATACGTCGCCCGCGATCTCCGCGGCCGGGATCATGCCCAGAGCGAGTGCGGCGTCGGTCACCGTGGCCTGCTCGCCGCCGCGGGCGTAACACGCGGGCCCGGGATCGGCCCCAGCGCTCTGAGGCCCGACGCGAAGCAGCCCGCCGGAGTCGACGTACGCGATCGAGCCGCCGCCCGCGCCGATCGAGCGGACGTCGATCCACGGCGTCTGGATCGGCAGCCCGACGACCTCGCCCTCGTAGAGCACCGGCGGCCGGCCGTCCTCGATCAGGCACGTATCGAAGCTGGTGCCGCCGACGTCGGCCGCGATCGCATGCCGCAGATCGAGCTCGCGGGCCAGTTCGGCCACGGCCCGGGCGCCGGCGACCGGTCCCGAGAGGATCGTCTCGAACGGGCGCTCGGCCGCCTCGTCGAACGTCATCGCCCCGCCGCCGGAGCGCATGATCATGCAGCCGCCTTCGAACCCGCGCTCGCCGAGGCGATCCTGCAGGCGATCGAGATACGAGCCCAGCCGGCGGCGCACGAAAGCGTCGATCACCGTCGTGCACGTGCGCTCGTACTCGCGGTACTCCCCGGAGACCCTGTGCGAGACCGAGATGTCACCGGCGAATCCGGCCTCCCGCAGCAACTGCTCCGCCTCGAGCTCGTGTGCGGGGTTCGCATAGGCGTTCATGAATGCCACGGCGACCGCGCCCACGCCGTGCTCGGCGAAGCGTGCGGCGGCGGCGGTCACGTCGGCCGGCTCGAACGGCGCGTGCTCGACGCCGTCGGCCCGCATGCGGCCGCCCACCGGCATCCGCAGGTAGCGCGGCACCAGCGGCGGCGGGGCGTGCCAGAAGAGGTCGTAGGGGTCGCCGCGATCTGCGCGCCGCACCTCGAGCACGTCGCGGAAGCCGCGCGTGCAGAGCAGGCCGACGACTGCACCGCGATGCTCCAGCAGCGCGTTCAGGCCAACGGTGGTCCCGTGCAGGAAGTACTCCGACGTCTGGACGTCCGTCGCGCCAAGCACGGCGCCGAGCACGGCCAAGACGCCCTCGTCCGGCGCGTCCGGCACGCTCGGCGCCTTGCCGATGACGATCCTGCCGGTCTCGCCGTCGCGCAGCACGAGGTCCGTGAAGGTGCCGCCGACGTCCACCGCGATCCGTGTGGGCATGGCCTGGCATGTTGACGACCGCCGCCGCGCCCGTCAATGTGCTCCTGAACCAACGTTTGTCGCGGTGTTGTGGCGAGGACATAATCCGAGGATGCGCCTCGACGACGTCCTGCGGAACGCGCCCCGGCTCGACCTGACGCTCGTGGCCGGGCCATGGAGCGCGCGGGCCGTCGAGCGCATCGGCCTGATCGCGGACCCGCAGCAGGTCGCGGACGCCCGCCGCGGCGGGTTGGCGCTGCTCACGCGCGGGGCGTCGCGGAGGGCCGCCGGCCGCGGTCTGGTCGACCTGCTCGAGCTGGCGGGAGAGCGCGAGCTCGCGGCGCTCGGACTCTACGGCCGCGCGACCACGTCACAGGCTGCGATCGCGGCGGCGAGCCGCGCGCGGGTGGCGCTCCTGGCGATCGGCGTGGGCGAGGATCCGGCGCTGCTCGCGCACGCGCTCGAGGCGGTGCTGCGGGCGGATCCTGAAGCCGTCCTGCGGCGACTCGTGGCCACTCTGGCGGCGATCGACCATGCCGCTCCGGGTGGCGTCGAGGCGATGCTGATCGCGGCATCGGCGGAGCTCGACGCCCAGATCTCCTACCGCGACGGGCGTGTCTCGGCCGACCGCGACGACACCGCCGTGCGCATCGGGTGCCGGCTCGTGGCCGATGCCATCGCCCGCGCTCCGGCGAGCTCCGAGCCGGTGACCGAGGGCGGCGACGTGATCCTCGTCGAGCGAGCGGATGGAGGCGAGGTCGATCTCGTGATGATCGAGGCGCTCCGGATCGCCTCCGAGGCCGGGTGGCGGGTGCGCCGCACCGGCGCAGCGGTGGAGCTCACCGGCGAGGGCGACGCGATCGTGGTTGCCACGCGGCTGATCGCCCGCGTCGCGGCGCCCGTCGTGTGCGGCATCGGAGGCGACGGTGCCGAGGCCCGAGCTGCCGTCGCCCGCGCGCACGCGACAGGCGTCCTCGGCGTGCCGCTTCGCTTCGATGCCGCCGACCCACGCCGGCTCATGCTCGAGGTCGCGGGATCCGCGACCGCTCGGTCGTCGGCTGCGGGCCTCCTGGCGCCGCTCGAGCGGCTCGGATCTCGCCGGGCGGACACGGCGATCGAGACGCTGCGCGTCTACCTGGACTGCTGGGGATCGCTCGCTCGAAGCGGCCAGATCCTTCACCTGCACCCGAACGCCGTGGCCCACAGGATGAAGCGGGTGCGCGCGTTGCTTCCCGCCGATCTCGACGATCCTGACCAGCGACTCGCGCTGCAGATCGCCTGCCGGGCGCGCCGACCGGCGCCTGGCCCTTCCGAGCTCAGTCCTCAGCCACGGCGGTCTCGATGAGCGCCCTGATCCGTGCCTCCTCGGCGGCGGTCACCTCCTTCAGCGCGAAGGCCGTCGGCCACATGGAGCCTTCGTCGAGGTTCGCCTTGTCGCTGAAGCCGAACGTCGCATACCTCGTCTTGAACTTCTTCGAGCTCTGGAAGAAGCAGACGACCTTGTCGTCCTTGGAGTAGGCGGGCATCCCGTACCAGGTTCTCGGCGAGAGGGCCGGCGCGGTGGCCTTGACGATGGCATGGAGCCGCTCGGCGATGGCGCGATCCGATTCCGGCATCTCGGCGATCTTCGCGAGCACGTCGGCCTCCCCGTCCGCTGTTGCCCGCCTTCCGCTCTCGGGCGCGCTCCCTCATCGCGGCTCGTTCCTCGTCCGTGAAGCCTTGGACGCCTTGCCGGTGGCCTTCTTGGCGGACTTCTTCGGTGCCGGTTTTCGCTGGGCCATGGTTCTCTCCTTTGTCTGCCTGATGGGAACGACGATCGCGACCCACCCCTACTCGCCGAGCTCCGAGAGGTCGAGCTGGGCGATCCGTTCGGGGTCGGCGAGGAAGTCGATCTCGGCGATCCTCCCACTCTTGATCGTGAAGGCCCCGATCGAGAACGGCTGCCCGTCGCGGAAGGCGACGATCCCGGCTGCGCCGTTGATGAGCGCGCGCCGGTGCGTGAGGTCGACGCGAGACCAGTACAGCGCCTGGCCGGCGACGTTCTCGGCTCCCTGAATATGTGCCGAGAGCTCGGCGAAGCTGCCACCGTCGGCCCGGAGCACGACATCGGGGTCGAGCACCGCGACGAGCGCCTCGAAGTCGCCGTTCCGTGCGGCGGCGAGGAACGCGTCGACGACCTCCCACTGGGCGGCCGTATCGGCGTCCGGGCCCGGGTCGGCACCGCGGACACGGCGCCGGGCCCGGCTCGCGAGCTGGCGCGCCGCGTCGGGTGAGCGCTCCACGATCGGGGCAATGTCCTCGAACGGGACGGCGAACATGTCGTGCAGGACAAACGCCAGCCGCTCGGCCGGCGTCAGCGTCTCGAGCACGACCAGGAGCGCCAGGCCGACCGAGTCGGCCAGCAGCGCCTCGTGCTCGGGATCGGTGCCGTCGGCGGAGTCGACGATCGGGTCCGGCACGCGGACGTCCAGCGGCTCCTCGTGCCGCGTGTTGCGCGCGCGCAGCGTGTTCAGCGCGACGCGGGCGACGATCGTCGTGAGCCAGCCGCCGAGGTTCTCGACCTCGCTCGTGTTCGCACGGCCGACCCGGAGCCACGCGTCCTGGACCGCGTCGTCGGCCTCGCTGACCGATCCCAGTATGCGATAGGCGACCGCCCGAAGCCGCGGCCGGTGTTCGTCGAACTCACGTGCGAGCAATTCCTGCTGATCCACGTCACGTTCCCTTTCCCCGAAGTGTCACGGAACTAGACCCGCGAGATCCGCGGGATGTGACAGGAAAGCGACGGAAGGGACAGACGATGCGTGTTTTCGTGGCCGGAGCGAGCGGCATCCTCGGCAGGAGGCTCGTTCCCCAGCTGATCGACGCCGGGCACGAGGTGATCGGCACCCACAACTCGCCGGCGCGCGCGGAGCTGCTGCGAACGCTCGGCGCGAAGCCGGTGCTGCTCGACCTGCTCGACGAGGGTGCGGTGCGCGAGGCCGTGCTCGACAACGAGCCGGAGGCGATCGTGCACGAGGCGACCGCCCTGGCGAACGCGAAGTTCGGCCGCAGCCTGGACAGGGCGTTTGCCGGCACGAATGCGCTCCGGACGAGGGGCACCGACGCCCTGCTCGCGGCCGCCTGGGAGGCAGGGGTGCGGCGAGTCGTGGCACAGAGCTTCGCCCCGTACCGGTACGCCCGGGAGGGCGGGCCGGTCAAGACCGAGGACGATCCGCTCGACCCGACCCCACCGCCCAACACGCAGGAGAGCTACGCCGCGATGGCCTATCTCGACGAGGCGGTCACCGGCTTCGGCGGGATCGCGTTGCGCTACGGCGGCTTCTACGGCGCCGCCAACGACGGCTGGGGCGATCTCGTGCGTCAGGGGAAGTTCCCGATCGTGGGCGCGGGCGGCGGCGTCTTCTCGTGGATCCACCTCGACGACGCGGCCGCGGCAACCGTGCTCGCGCTGGAGCACGCGGGGCCTGCCGTCTACAACATCGTCGACGACGAGCCCGCGCCCGTCCGCGAATGGCTGCCCGTGCTCGCCCAGGCCGTGGGAGCAAAGCCGCCCCGGCACTTCCCGGCGTGGCTCGCGCGCCTGTTCGCCGGTGAGGCCGCCGTCGTCATGGGGACCGAGTCCCGCGGCGCCTCCAACGCCAAGGCCAAGCGTGAGCTGGGCTGGAGGCTGCGCTATCCGAGCTGGCGGCAGGGATTCCCGGCTGCGTACTCGGCGGCCATCGCCGCCGACCGGCCGGCGCCGCACCCGGCCGCGCGGGCGACCCACTCGCACGGGTAGCCGGCGGTCACATTCTCACGCCGCCGTGGGTCATCTCGGTACTGAACAACGAACGATGGAGGCACAACCGATGTTGGAAAGCGTCTTCTACACCGCCGTGTACGTGAGCGACCAGGACAGGGCGCTCGACTTCTACACGAACGTGCTCGGCCTCGAGCAGCGTGTCGACAACCCGACACCCGACGGGCCGCGGTTCCTGACCGTCGGCGTGAACGGTCAGGAGTTCCAGCTCGTTCTCTGGCCCGGCACACCCGGGCAGGCCGAGCCGGTGCAAGGCCGCATCCCGGCTGTGTGCACCTTCGAGACCGAGGACTGCCGGAAGGCGGTCGAAACGCTCGAGTCGCGCGGCGTCAAGTTCGAGACGGGCATCCTCGAGTTCCCGTGGGGCTATGTCGCACCGTTCCAGGATCCCGACGGGAACCGGCTCCAGCTGCGAGAAGGCCGCTAGTCGAGCGCCATCAGGGCTGGGCTGGTGGAGCTTGCGTGGGCCTGCGCGCGTGGGCCCACGCGGCTGCCCGCCGCTAAGGTGAGCGCTGCGTCGTCAACCATGGAGGCGGTGATGGATCAGCAACGAGCCCGCGAGCTTTTGGAGAAGGAACGCAAGCGAATTCAGGATGAGCTCGCCGGGCTCGGCCTCGAGCCGATCGACGAGCTCTCGAGCACGGATCTCGCCGACGACGCATCCGACCTCTACCAGGAGGAGGTCGACGTCGGTCGGATCGACGAGCTCCGCAGGCAGCTGGCTGCTGTTGAGCGCGCAGAGGAACGTCTACGCGAGGGCCGATATGGCCTCTCCATCGACAGCGGCGTCCCGATCCCGGACGAGCGCCTCGAGGTGCGGCCAACGGCGGAGCGCACGGTCGCCGAGGAGGAAGCCCTCTAACGGTCTCGAACCGTTGACCCCTTCAAGGGCCGCCGCGTGCTTCGCGCCAGACGGCGGCCCTTGAAATCACCACGCTACGTTGCCTCGACCGCCAACGCTTTCACGATCGGCGTCGGGCCGCGTCTGCCGCCTTTGCCAGGTTCTTGAGGAGGGCGAAGAACTCCGCTGATTGTCCGATGAACAGGCCGTCGGCGGTGAGGGCGTTTACCGCGCCCATGGCGGCGCCGTCGGTTTCGGTGGGGCGGATGATCGAGACCTTCGGGAACCTGCGATCGAGGAACTTCGTCGGCTCGGGCATGATCAGGTTGGTCTGGGTCAGCTCGCCGTCGGCGTTCAGGTCGGGGAACGTGAGCCCGGTGGTGGGGTCGGTGAGCGGCGGCGCGTTGCCGGCCTTGTCCTGCCAGGTCTGGAAATGCATGATCTCGGAGCCGCCGATGCTGAGCAGGATGCGCAGCACCTCGGGGCTGGACACCCGCTGGGCGAGCGCGGCATAGAGGCTCGTTCCACCCTGCTCGACCCAGGCGAAATGGAAGCCGGCCGTGTTGGCGATCGCCTGGAGATGCTTCTTCGGCGACAGGTCGGCGTCCGACCGGGGGATGGCCGGGTGCTGGCCCTTGGCGAGATCGGGAACGGCGTTCGGGAGCATGTCGCCGAGGTCGGTGTTCTTCGAATCGCTGCGGTAGCGCGTCCAGAAGCTGGTGTTGACCGTCAGCTGCATCAGGTTGGTGAGCCGTCCGATCTGCTGGGCCCCCGTTGCCTTGCTGCTCGGCAGGGTTCGGAACCTGTCCAGGTTGACCGTTCGCGCGGCGTGCGCCTTCAGGTAGGCGTTGATGAACGTGAAGTGGCTGAACTCGTCGTCGGTGTTGTCGTGGATGTACTGGTCCATGTCCTCGTCCAGCACCGCAACCGCCTCGGTGTACGCCGGATTCCCGCTTCCGCCGGGGACTTCGCGGTCCTGAATGCCGGCGAGCTCGTTGTACTGCTGCCAGAGATCGGTCTCGAGGATCTCTGCCGCAGCCAGGAAGCGGAGAATGGCGGCGTCGCCCTTGGTCAGGCCGCCGCCCGTATCTGCCACAGCGGTGTCGGCCAACAGCCCCGCGCCGACGGCTCCCGCTCCGACCGCTGCTCCCTTGACCAAGAACGATCGCCGATTGGTCGATCCACCTGTGAGTCCCATGACCCCTCCTTCGTCGAACGGATGCCGGACAGGGCGTGATACGGGGCACGGAGCACCTCGGGTTTCCCCGGTGTCAGCTCGATCACATATCGGGAGCGACGGCAAGCAGGCGGCTCGGCGCGCGGCGTCAGGTTCGAGACGGGCATCCTCGAGTTCCCGTGGGGCTATGTCGCACCGTTCCAGGATCCCGACGGCAACCGGCTCCAACTGCGAGAAGGCCGCGAGGGCGGATGAACGACGTCCCAGCCTGACCGATGAGTTTCCCCGCCCCGCGGAGTCGACACTGCATGACTGAAACGCACACGCTCGCGACCCGCGGGGCCGAGATCGTCTACGACGTCCACGGCACACTCCCGAGCACCGACGGGCGCCCACCGCTCTTCATGATCGGCCAGCCCATGGCGGCCAGCGGCTTTGCGACCCTGGCGTCGCTCCTCCCCGAGCGCACGGTGGTCACGTACGACCCGCGCGGGCTCGGCCGCAGCACGCGCAAGGACGGCCGCACTGACAACGACCCCGCCGTCCAGGCGGAGGATGTGCACGCCGTGATCGAGGCGCTCGGCGCCGGCCCTGTCGAGATGTTCGCGAGCAGCGGGGGCGCGGTGACCGCGCTCGCGCTCGTCGCGGCCCATCCGGAGGACGTGACGACCCTGGTGGCGCACGAGCCGCCGCTCATCCCGGTGCTCCCCGACGCCGAGGCCGCCGAGCGCGCCCGTGCCGGCTTCCGCGACGCCTACGAGGCCGGCGGGCGGGGCCACGGCATGGCCGCGTTCATCGCGATGACCTCATGGCGAGGCGAATTCACCGACGAGTACTTCGCCCAGCCTGCGGCCGACCCCGTCATGTTCGGGATGCCGACGGAGGACGACGGGACCCGCGACGACCCGCTGCTCTCCGACCGGTCGCGGGCGATCACCAGCTACCGCCCCAACGTCGACGCACTCGCGTCGGCGCGCACGCGCGTCGTGATCGCGGTGGGCGAGGAGTCCGTGGACACGTTCACCGGACGCGCCGCCCTGGCCACCGCCGAGCTCCTCGGTCAGGAGGCCACGGTGTTCCCAAGCCACCACGGAGGCTTCCTCGGCGGCGAGCTCGGCTACGCGGGCCAGCCCGAGGCGTTCGCGGGCAGGCTGCGTGAGGTTCTCGACCGGTGCAGCTAGGCCGGATCGCTCCCGAGGAAGGTCTGGTCGAGCGTCCCCGACTCGTGGACCGACACCACGAGCAGAGGATCCGCGCCCGTGTTGAGGAAGCCGTGCGGGGTCTCGGGCGGCACGACGAGCATCTGATTCGCACGCAGGTCCACGATGTCATCGCCGGCGGTCCAGCGGCCGCTCCCTTCGAGCAGGACGAACGTCTCCGAGTACGGATGCACGTGGAGGTCAACCCCCTTGCCCGGCGGCGTCCGCACGACGAAGACGGAGATCCCGACGCCTGCGCGGGGAAGCCCCTCGAACAGCGACGCGGTCGGGCTGAACTTCATGTCGTCGAGGTTGAAGACGTTCATGAGGGCGAAAGCTAGCGCTGCTGGGTCATGAGCGGGCAGGTCGCTTAGGCGGAGAGTCCGGCCTCGAGCTGGGCGAGCGCCTGGTCGAAGAGCGCGACGACGTCACCGTCCGGGTGGTCAGCGAGGGTGAGCATGACTGCCATCGCTGCCCCGATCACAGCGCCGGCGAGCGTGCGGACGCTGAGGCTGTCGGCCGCCTGGCCGGTGCGCTCGGCGACGGCGGAGGCGAGCAGCTGCATCGTGTCTGCGAGCTGGTCGAGCATCGCGGCGCGCAGCTCGGGGACGGCGTAGGCGAGCGTGGTTCGTTGCCACTGCTCGACGTGCTGTTCGGGTGTGAGCTGCGCGAAGACCGCTTGGAAGGCGGCGCGGAGTGCCTGGAGCGGCGTGAGCTCGGCAGGCTGTGCCTTGAAGGCGGCGACGATCAGCGGGTCGAACTCGTCCCAGAGGACGACGTCGGGTTTGGTGGGGAAGTACCGGTAGAAGGTGCTCTCGGAAACCTCGGCCGCCTCGCAGATCTGCTCGACGGTGGTGGCGTCGTAGCCCTGCTCGCGAAACAGGCGGAGGGCGTAGGCCTGGATCGCGACGCGCGTCTTGGCCTTCTTGCGCTCCCGCAGCCCGAGCACCGATTGGCTACCTGTCACGGATACTAGGCCCGAGCCGAGAGGTTCGATTCCGTTCAGGGGTACCGAGTTTGAGTCTAGGACAGGGGTTAAGCCCTCTAACGGACTCGAACCGTTGACCCCCTCCTTACCATGGAGGTGCTCTACCGACTGAGCTAAGAGGGCGGGCGGGGCCTAGGATAGCCGCGCCAGGCGACTGCGGGCCACCCAGCGCGGCGGCTGCGCGAAACCCCATGGGGCCAGGCCCCGTTCGGGGCCTGGCCCCGGTGGTTCGCTACTCCCCTGCGACCGCCGCCTCCGGCGTCTGCACGGGCGGCGGCGGGCTCACGCCGTGCTTGTAGTACTCGACGTTCAGCGGCTCGAGCGGCGTGTTCCCGAGGATGAGATCCGCCGCCTTCTCGGACGTCATCGCCACCGGCGCGTAGATGTTGGCGTTCGTGACGAACGGGAAGACCGACGCGTCGACGACCCGCAGGCCGTCGATTCCGTGGACGCGCATCGACGTCGGGTCGACGACCGCGCCGTCGCCCACGCCCATCTTGCAGGTGCACGACGGGTGGAGCGCCGTCTCGGCGTCCTTGGCGACCCACTCGAGGATCTGCTCGTCGGTCGCGACCTCGCTCCCCGGCGAGAGCTCGCCCGCGTTGTACTCGTCGAACGCCGGCTGGTTCAGGATGCTGCGGGCGACGCGCACCGCCTCGACCCACTCCTTGCGGTCAGTCTTGGTCGACAGGTAGTTGAACTGGATCGCCGGGTGGACGGTCGGGTCGGCCGTCGTGATCTTGACCGTCCCGCGCGTGTCGGCGTACATCGGCCCGATGTGGACCTGGTAGCCGTGGCCGCCGGCCGGCTCGGTGCCGTCGTAGCGGATCGCGAGCGGCAGGAAGTGGAACATCAGGTTCGGGTAGGCCACCTCGTCGTTGCCGCGCACGAAGCCGCCGCCCTCGAAGTGGTTGGTCGCGCCCGGGCCGGTGCGCCCGAAGAGCCACTTCGCGCCCACCGCGGGCCGGTTTCGGTACTTGAGCGCCGGCGCGACCGACACGGGCTGCTTGCTCCCGTACTGGACGTACACCTCGAGGTGATCCTGGAGGTTCTCGCCGACGCCGGGCAGGTCGTGGATCGCCTTCACGCCGACCTCGCCCAGCTCCTTGGCGTTCCCGATGCCCGACACCTGGAGCGTCTGCGGCGAGTTGAAGGCCCCGCCGCACAGCACGACCTCGGCCGAGAGCACGCGGTGGATGCGGCCGCGCCAGTCGGTGTACTCGACGCCGATGGTCTTCGTCCCGTCGAAGAGGACGCGCGTCACGAACGCCCGCGTCTCGACGTCGAGGTTCGGCCGCTTCATGACCGGGTGCAGGTAGGCCCGCGCGGCGCTCAGCCGGCGGCCGCGGTGGATGTTCCGGTCGAAGGCCGCGAAGCCCTCCTGGCGGTAGCCGTTCACGTCGCTCGTCAGCGGATAGCCCGCCTGCTGCACGGCCTGGAAGAAGGCCTGGAAGAGCTCGCCCGTCGCCGGCCCGCGCTCGAGCACGAGCGGCCCGTCGCCGCCCCGGAACTCGTCGGCTCCGGCCAGGCACGTCTCCATCTTCTTGAAGTACGGCAGGCAGTTGGCGTACGCCCACGACTCCATCCCCGGCTCGCCCGCCCAGCGCTCGTAGTCCATCGGGTTCCCGCGCTGGAAGATCATCCCGTTGATGCTGCTCGACCCGCCGAGCACCTTGCCGCGGGCGTGGTAGACCCGGCGCCCGCCCATCGCGGGCTCCGGCTCCGACTCGTACTTCCAGTCGTAGAACCGGTTCCCGATCGGGAACATCAGGCCCGCGGGCATGTGGATGTAGACGTCCCACGGGTAGTCAGATCGCCCCGCCTCGAGCACGAGCACCCTGTTCGCGCGGTCCTCGCTCAGCCTGTTGGCGAGGATGCTGCCGGCGGAGCCTCCGCCGACGATGATGAAGTCGTAGTGCGAATCGGCCATCCCGAGCACCTCCCTGGCGTCAGACCGAGGATGCTACACCCGCGCCGTGAGCGGCCGGGTCCCGCGTCCGCTCGACGACGGCCCGGTCGAGCCGAAGCGGCGTGAGCGCGTTGGCCCAGACGCCCTGCACCCACGGGCGGCGAAGGAGCGTCGCGCGGGAGTACGCGACCGGCAGCATCAGCACCTCGTCGGCCACGATCCGGCGGTCGACGGCCGAGTAGAGCGCCAGCCGCTCGTCGCGGTCGCGGCTCGCGCGCGCAGCGTCGAGGCGCGCGAACGTCTCGGCGTCGCTCACGATCGGATCCGTCGGGTCGCCGACCAGCCCCCGGAAGAACCCCTCCGGGTCGGGGAAGTCGGCAAACCACGTGCACACCCACACGTCGCAGTCCTGCCCCGAGAGGATGACGTCGGGCTCCGAGAAGTCGATCCGAGCCTTCACTCCGAGCTGGTCGAGCGCCTCCACGAGCGCCTCGGCCTGCTGCGCGGTGCCTGCGGTGGCGAGCATCCTGAGCCGCCCGAGGCCCTCGCCGCCCGGATGTCCGGCGTCGGCGAGAAGCGCCCGGGCCTCGTCCATCGACGGCGGCGAGGCCAGGTCGTAGTTGTGGCCGGGCATGGCCGGAGGCAGCAGGCCGCCGCGCCCCGGCGGGCGCGCCCCGAGCCCCATCCGCTCGGCGCCGGCCGCCACCGCGGCGACCGCCCCGGAGATCGCGCGGCGCACCCGGACGTCGGCCACGGCGGGCCGGTCGGTGCGGAAGCCCACGATCGTCGTGCCGAGCACCGGCGCGGTCTCGACGCAGCCCTCGCCGGGCTCCGGCACCAGCGCTCGCGCGCTCGGGAGGACGTCGATCGAGCCGTCGTTCCAGAGCGCCTCGAAGTCGTCGGTCCGCTTGCGGAACCGGATCGTGATCCGCGAGAGGTTGCCGCGGGCGCCCCGCCAGCGCGGGTTCGCCTCGAGCACCAGGCCCGCCCTCGTCCCGCGCGGTCAGGACGAACGGGCCGCTCGACACCAGCGGGACGCGCTGGTGCCACGTCTCGCCCGCCTCGTCGCAGATGTGCCGCGGCCACGGATACGCCGGGGTCGAGGCGAGCACGTACGGGAAGTAGTTGCGCGGCTCGCGCAGCACGACCTCGAGGGTGTGGTCGTCGAGCGCGTTCGCCTCGGCCATGTCGGCGAACAGGAAGGCCGTCGAGGCCGAGAGGCCGCGGACGTGCTCCCACGTGTAGACGAAGTCGTGCGCCGTCAGCGGCTCGCCGTCGCTCCAGCGGGCGTCGTCGTGGAGCTGGAAGAGGTAGGTCGTGCCGTCGGACGAGACGCGGAAGTTCTCGGCCAGCGAGGGCATCACGTTCAGCTCGCGGTCGACGATCAGAAGCCCCCGGAAGAGGTGCTGGGTGAGCGCGCTCGTGTCGGCCACGTACGCCAGGCCCGGCGCGACCGCCGACGGGCAGAACATCGCCGCCGTGAGCTGCTCGCGCAGCTCGGGCTGCGGCACCGGCTCGACCTTGCACGCGAACGCCTCGTCGTAGGCCCGCTCGGCGCCCTCGAAGTCGAACGCCAGGTGGTGGACGAGCGCGATCTTGAAGAGCGTCTCGCGCGAGCGGCGGTCGTCGCCGAGGCGGCTCAGGAACTCCCGCGCCCGCCGGTAGTGGCGGATCGCCTCGGGGTCGGCCGAGATCCCGCGCGCCTCGTCGCCGGCCCGGATCAGGTACTCGGCCGCCTTGCCGGCGTCGTCGGCGGCGGAGTAGTGGCGGGCGAGCTGGGCGAACGTGCGCGGGCTGGGATCGTCGCCCGCGAGGGCCTCGAGCGCGGCGGCGACGCGGCCGTGCAGCTCGCGGCGGCGGGCGTCGGTCAGCATCGCGTAGGCCGCCTCCTGGACGAGGCCGTGCCGGAAGCGGTACTCCGGGTAGGGCCGGCGCCGCTCCTCGACGATCAGCTCGAGCCGCTGGAGGTCGGTGAGCGCCGTCGCGAGCCCGCCGGTGTCGACCAGCCGCTCGAGCAGCGGGATGGCGAACCGGCGGCCGATGACCGACGCCACGGCGGTCACCTCGCGCGCCCCCGGGTCGAGCCGGTCGAGGCGGGCCTGGAGGACGCCCTGCACGAGCAGCGGCACCTCGAGCGCATCGGGATCGACGGCCAGCTCCCACCCGGAGTCGCCGTGCCACATCGACCCGCGCTCGACCACGTCCCGCAGCGCCTCCGCGGCGAAGAGCGGGTTCCCGCCGGAGCGCTCGCTGATGAGCGCGGCGACCGGCTCGGGGACGTCGCCGTCGGCCAGCTCGCGCACGAGCGCGCGGGTCGCGTCGGGGGCGAGCGGCCGCAGCTCGAGCTCCCGGTAGCGGTGCGGGTAGCGCTGGCGGGCGCGCTCGCCGATCCGCCACGAGCCGGCGTCGCGGTCGGCTCGGTAGAGGAGGGCGATCCCGACCGGGTCGCGCTCGGTCAGCTCGAGCAGCTCCTCGATCAGGTCGAGCGTGGGCTCGTCGGCCCAGTGCAGATCCTCGAACACGAGCAGCACGGGCCGCTCGCGCGCCAGCGCGCACACGAGATCCTCAACCGCGTGGACGCTGCGCCGGTGCACCGTCTCGCGGCTCAGCTCCCGCAGGCGGGCGGCGGTCTGGGCGTCGGGCGTCAGCCCGAGCAGGCCGGCCAGGAACGGGTAGACCTCGTCGGGGTCGTCGAAGAGCGGCTGGACGGCCGCCTTCAGGTCGAGCCGCACCCGCGCCTCGCTCGTCGTGGCGCCGGCGCCGAGCCAGTCGCGCAGCAGCTCGCGGACCGGGCCGTACGGGAACGCCTGGGCGTAGGAGAGGCCGCGGCCCTCGAGCACGAGCAGCCGATCGGCGAGCGGCGCCGCGGCCTCGGCAACCAGGCGCGACTTCCCGATGCCCGCCTCGCCGGTAACCGCGAGGATGGCGCCGATCCCGTCGGCGAGGCGATCGAGGGCGTCGCGCACCTCGGCCAGCTCGGCGTCGCGGCCGACGAGCGCGCCCTCCTGGGCGGTCGGCCCCGGCTCGATCTCGCCCAGCACGCGGTAGCGGTCGATCGGCTCGGCCCGGCCCCGAAGCGACGTCGGGCCCAGCTCCTCCAGCTCGAACGACGAGCGCACCTGGACGGCGGTCTGCGGGCCGAGCAGCACGTCGCCCTCGGCCGCGAGCGACTGGAGCCGGGCCGTCACGTTGACGGTGTCGCCGAGCGCGTTGTAGCGGCCGCGGGCGTCGCCGTCTCCGGGGGCGATCACCACCGGGCCGGTGTTCACGGCGATCCGCGCGCGAATGTCGACGTCGTAGGCCTCGCGCACGTCGGCCCCGTAGCGCTCGAGCGCGCGCTGGATCGCGAGGCCGGCGCGGACGGCCCGCTCGCTGTCGTCCTCGTGGGCGACCGGGGCGCCGAAGACCGCGAGGAGGCCGTCGCCGGCGAGCTGCGCGACGGTGCCGTCGTAGCGCTCCACCTCGGCGGCCACCAGCCGCATCACCTCGTCGAAGAGGTACTTCGACCGCTCCGGGCCCAGCGCCTCGCCGATCGCGGTCGAGCCCGCGATGTCGGCCATCAGCACCGCCACGACGCGGCGTTCGCCCTCGGTCCCAGCCATACGTGCATAGTGGCACAGACGGGCAGGTCAGCCCGGAGGCGGCTCGCGTCCTGCGACGCCCAGCACGGCCTCGGCGGCGGCGGCCGCGCGGAGCAGCGCAGCCTCCCCGCCGTGGGGCGCGACCATCTGCAGCCCCACCGGGAGCCCGGCGGCGGTGAAGCCGCACGGAAGGGCGATCACCGGGCACGCCGTGAGCGTGAGCGCCGAGGTGATCCGCAGCCACTCCACGTAGCTCTCGAAGCGGACGCCGTCGACCTCGGTGACCCAGCGCTTGTCGATCGAGAAGGGGGCGACGCACGCGGCCGGGCAGGCCAGGATCGAGTGCTCGCGCAGGAACGCGGCCATGGCGTGGACGATCCGGCCGCGGTCGCGCTGGGCTTCGCCGAGCCGGATGGGCGGGAGCGCGAGGCCGAGCTCGATGTTCCCGACGATCTCCGGCTTCAGCCGGTCGCGATCGGTCTCGTAGAGCAGCCCCAGGTCGGCGACGAACCCGGCCGCGCGGAGGGCCTGGAAGGTCTCGGGCGCTGTCCCGAGGTCGGGGTGGGCCTCGGCGATCTCGACGCCGGCCGCGGCCAGGCGCTCGACCGCGGCCCGGCAGACCGCGCGCACCTCGGGCTCGAGCGGTGTGATCCCGAGGTCGTCGCTCCAGGCGATCCGGGCCGGGAGCTCGGGGCTGAGGGCGGCCGAGAGGAACGGCTCACTCGGGGCTGGGAGCGCGAGCGGGTCCTCCGGATGCGGCCCGGCCATCGCGTCGAGCATCAGCGCGGCGTCCGCGACGTCGCGCGCCATCGGGCCCTCGACCGAGAGCGTGTCGAACGGCTGCTCGGCCGGCCCGCGCGCAACCCGCCCCGGCGACGGCCTGAGGCCGACCACCGAGCAGAACGACGCCGGCGTGCGCAGGCTGCCGCCCAGGTCGGAGCCGGTCGCGAGCCACACCTGCGCGGTCGCGAGCGCGACCGCCGAGCCGCCCGAGGAGCCGCCGCACGTGCGGCTCGTGTCCCACGGGTTTCGGGTCGGGCCGAACACCTCGTTGAAGGTCTGCGCGCCGGCCCCGAACTCGGGCGTGTTCGACTTGGCGAGCACGACGGCGCCGCGCTCCTCGAGCCGCTCGACCAGGATGTCGGAGCGCTCGGGCACGTTGTCGGCGTAGATCGGCGACCCGTAGGTGGTGCGGACGCCGGCGACGTCGGTCAGGTCCTTCACGGCGATTGGCAGCCCCGCCAATGCCAATTGGCGATCCGCCGTCTCGGCATGGGCCAGCGCCCGCTCCGCGCAGACGGTGGGAAGCGCGTTCAGCGGGCCGTCCACTGCCTCGATCCGGCGGAGCGCCGCCTCGACCAGCTCGCGCGGCGCGACGCTCCCCGGAGCGGAGCGCGGCCACGGCGGCGCGGGCCGAGAGGGAGGTCAGTTCGTCGGGCACGGAGCACAAGGTTACGGGCCTGAGCGGGCACCGGGCGTAGACTTGCGCCCATGTTCCTCACCGATCCTCCCCCAAGCCCGCAGTCCGACGCGTTCTTCGAGGCAAGCCGCGAGTCCGACGGCTACGTCGGCAACTTCACCCGCCTCTGGTGCTGGCGGCCGGACCTCTTCAAGAGCTTCGTCGACCTGCGCCTGGCATTGATGGGCTCGACGACGCTCACCGACCGCGAGCAGGCGATCGTCGTGACCGCGACCGTCTCGGAGTTCGGCGACTCGTACTGCTCCCTGGCCTGGGGGTCGAAGCTGGCGGCGCTCGCGGGCGATGAGACCGCCGCCGGCGTCATCGCGGGTGGGCTCCCCGGCGATCTCTCGCCGCGGGAGACGGCGATCGCCGAGTGGTGCCGCAACGTCGTCCGCGACCCGATGGCGACCACGCCGGAGCAGGTGGCGGGCCTGCGCGAGGCCGGCCTCGACGACCGCGAGATCTTCGAGGCCACGCTGCTGCTCGGGTTCCGGCTCGCCTTCTCGACGGTGAACGACTCACTTGGCGCCCTCCCGGACCGCCAACTGGCGGACGAGGCACCGGCGCCGGTCCGCGACGCCGTCAGCTTCGGCCGGCCGGCCTCCGAGACGCCCTCGATCGCCTGACGGCCCGCCGCATCGCCAGGAATTACCTATGCAGGGTACGTGTCGGCACCGATGCGGCCTGCGGTGGGTGCCGTCACGATCCAGTCAGAAAGGAGGTGCACCATGGCCACTGCCACAATGGGGTCGGCTGCTCACGCAAGGCGTGAGCCCATGAGCCTCACCGGCTGGGCGGTGTTCTCGAGCGTGGTGCTGCTCGTGATCGGTGCGCTGAACCTGATCAACGGGTTCACCGCTCTCCAGCACACGAGCTACTACACCAGCCACATCGTCTACACCAACCTCACGTTCTGGGGCTGGGCGTTCCTAATCTGGGGCGTCGCACAGATCGTGGCCGGGGCGGCCACCCTCGCTCGCCATGAGTGGGGGGCGTACCTGGGTGTGGCGCTTGCCGCAACGTCAGCGATCCTGTGGTTCTTCATGATCTTCGCGGCACCGTTTCCCGCACTCTTGGGCGTGACCGTGAGCCTGCTGGTGATCGGCGGGTTCACAGCCGGCATGCATCCTGACGAGTACTAGGACGCTGCCGTAGTTGCATCAAACGCCGGGCGAGGCCGAAGCAGAGCCCCGCCCGGCGCACACGTTGGTGCCGGCGCTGATTGCATGCCGGCCGGTGGTCTGGGAAGCTGTGCCCTGTGGGGATTCCGAGGAACGGGCGGATCGCGGCGACGGGGCTGGTCGTGAGGGTTGGGCGGGCCGGCGCCGCCCCCGCGCGGTTGATGCTCGCTCCGGCGCGTGCGGTTGCGCGGTCATCGCGCGTTGGAGGAGCGGTGCGATCCGGCGTCGACAGCGTCGCCGGATCCGCGGGAGGAGTGATCGAGGCTGAGGCCGAGCGGGCTGTCGACGGTGTCCTGGCCGGCCCGCTGCCGGAGGCCCTCGCCCGTTCGCTGGTCGAGCATCGCGTCGTCGAGCGAATCGTGAGTGAGATGCTCGCAAGCGGGGAGCTGCAAAGGGTGGTTGCCTCGGCCACTGCGGACGAGCGCACCGAGCGGCTTGTGCAGCAGGTGCTGACGAGTCCTGCGTTGGAGCAGCTGCTGGGCAGCCCCGAGCTCCATCGGGTCATCGAGAACGCGGTACGCGACGGCCTGGCACGCCAGACCGCAAGTCTGGCGGACAGCATGGCCGCCAGCGCCCGGCGCCTGGACGGTGCTATCGAGGCGCCGCCGCGTCGCTGGCTGAGGCGACCGCCGCGACCTCAGGCCGTGCCGGACGCCGATCCGGCGGTTCCATACGCGGGCCTCGGTTCTCGCGCGGCGGCGCTGGTGGTCGACGCTGCCGCCGTGCACGCCGTGTTTCTGATCGGTTGCGCGATGTACCTGCTTGTCGTCGGGTTGATCGGCAGGGACCCGTCGCGGGGGCTGGCTGAGGCGCTCGCAGGGATCGGCTGGACGGTGACCGTCGCGACCTACTTCGTGACCTTCTGGACGGCCGCGGGCCAAACGCCCGGGATGCGACTGATGCGACTGCGCGTCCTCGGCCCGGCCGGCGCCCCGCCGCGACTGGGGCGTTCGTTGCTCCGCCTGGTTGCCAGCGACGTGGCGATCGCGTTGGTGTTCGTCGGATTCCTGCCCGTGCTGGTCGACGACCGGCGGCGCGCGCTCCAGGATTTCGTCGCCGGCACCGTCGTCGTCTACGAGCACACGGCGCCTCCGGGCCCCGAGCCAAGCAACCTCCGTACAACACCCCTCACCGAACAGAATGCTCCAGCCGGCTGAGTCAAGGCACGCTGGCGATCGACATCCGGGCTCACCCCCGGCCCGACTCCGAAGGATGTCGCTTCTCGGTCCGATCGCTGTTCGGCGGGGCACGAGCGTTGTCGTGGTCGCCTCGCGGGTGGTGCACGGGCTGCTCTCGGCCGTGCTTCTCGGCTGCATCGGTCTCGTCTACGTGGACGCGTGGAGTGGACGCGCCGACCGCCTGACGCTGGCGGCGGTGGCGTTGCTCGGCATCGAAGGGACGCTCGTCCTGAGAAGCGGCGGCGACTGTCCACTCCGCCCCGCGTTTCGCTGGCTCGGCGACGATCTCCCGTTCTTCGAGCTGTTCCTTCCAGCACGCGCCGCGCGGCTCTCCGTACCGGTTCTCGGCGGCATTGCCGCGTCCGGCGTGACGTTGCTCGGCCTCCGCACGCTGTAGGGCCGCGAGCGTCGGGCGAAGTACCCTTGGGAGATGGAGGAACGCGTTTCCGCGGTCATGTGCTCCGAGGATGAGTTCGCGGCGCTGGCGGAGTCCGAGCTCGACGTGCTGCCGGGCTGGATCCAGGCTGCGATCGCCACCCACAACGTCGCGATCTCGATCGAGGACGAGTGTCCTGGCCAGCCGCGAACGCTCGGAGTGTTCGCCCGGTACAGCGGCGCCTCCGAGATCACCCTGTACCGCCTGCCGATCACCCGAGTGGCGGTCGACCGGCAGCACCTTCGGCGCGTGATCCACGACACGCTGCTGCACGAGCTGGGGCACCTGTTCGGCATGACCGAGGCCGACCTCGATCAGTACTCGATTGGGAACAACCCCCTCCCGGATGCCCAACCCGTGCACCCCCCACGACGCGACGGGTAGGTCACGCTCACAGGGCCGCGGCCACCTCCAGCCCCTCCAACACCGCTTCCTCGACGGTGCGCGGCGACACGCAGTCGCCGATCGCGTGCACCTCGACATCGTCCAGCGCCTCCAGCTCGGACGCCAGCGAGGTGACGCTCTCGTGGCCCTGGGCCAGGACGACTCCGTCGATCCCCTCCAGCACCACCGTCTCGCCGCTGGTGGTGTGCTGCAGATACACGGTGTCCTCGTCAACCCCGCCCAGCCGCACCAGCGGGATGACGTCGATGCCAAGGCGGTGGATCGTGGCCAGCCAGCTGTCGCGCACGTACTGCTGCAGCCGCTGTCCGGGCATGTAGCCGTTGACGCAGAGGTGCACGCGCCGGCCGCGGCGGGCCAGCAGCTCAGCCACGCCCAGCCCGATCCAGTCACAGCGCCAGTCCGCCACCACGATCGTCCCATCGGGTGGATCCGTGCCGTTCAACAGCTGCCACGCGTCCATCACCTGCGGCGTGCCCTCCGTCTCGAACGGCAGCCTTCTCGGTCGCGCGCCCGTGGCGAGCACCACTGCGTCGGCCCGCTCGCGCCTGACCACGTCGAGATCGACGGGCGCGCCGGTGACGATCCGCGCTCCGGCCCGCTCCGCCTCGCCCGCCAGATTGCCGATGATGCCGCCGAACTCCGAGCGACCGGGCAGCAGCTGAGCGAGGTGCACCTGGCCGCCGACCCGCGACGTCGCCTCGTGCAGCGTGACCTGGTGGCCGCGCTCGGCAGCCACCGCTGCTGCCTTCAACCCGCCCGGGCCGCCGCCCACCACCAGTACCTTGCGCGGCCGTGAGGTGGCGGTGCGCCGTCCATGGCGAAGCTCGCGTCCGGTCTCGGGATGCTGGATGCACGAGATCGGATAGCCCATGTGGAAGTGGCCGATGCAGGCCTGGTTGCAGGCCACGCAGGCGCGGATCTCGTCCAGCCGTCCCGCACTCGCCTTGCTCGGCAGATCGGGGTCGCAGATCAGCGCGCGAGTCATGCCGCAGGCATCCGCCTGCCCCGACGCCAACGCCCGCTCCGCCTCCTGCGGCTGGTTGATGCGTCCACCCACCAGCACCGGCACCGACACCACCCGCTTGACGACGGCCGCGAACGGCACCGTGTACGCGTTTTCCACCGTCATCGGCGGGACGATGTGCACCGACCCGGCCAGCGTGGCCGAGGAGCCGGCCGTCACGTTGACGTAGTCGAGGCCGCCCGTCTCGTCCAGTGCCGAGCAGGCCGCCGCCGCCTCGTCCGGCCGCAGGCCGTCATGGCTCAGCTCGTCGGCCGAGATGCGCAGGCCGACGACGAACTCGCGCCCCACCGCGGCCCGCACAGACCCGACCACTTCGCGCAGGAAGCGCAGCCGGTTGCCGTCGCTGCCCCCGTACTCGTCGTCGCGCAGGTTGACGCGCGGGTTCAGGAACTGGGCGGGCAGGTATCCATGGCTGGCAACGATCTCGACGCCGTCCAGGCCGGCCGTCTGGAGCCGCGCGGCACCGCTGCCGTAGCCGTCCACGATCTCGCCGATCAGGCGCCGGCTGAGCGGACAGGGCGTGACGTGGAATCGCTCGGTCGGCACCGCCGACGCCGAGTAGGCGACCGGCGCGCTGCCGTCCTGCGACTCCATGATCTCGCGGCCGGGGTGAAACAGCTGCCCGAACACGGCTGTGCCGTGGGCGTGGCAGGCATCTGCCAGCCGCCGGTACCCGACGATGCAGTCGTCGCCGGTCACCATCAGGATGTGCGAGGTGTAGCGGGCCGACTCGTGTACGCCGGCAACCTGCACGATCACCAGACCCGCCCCGCCCGCCGCGCGGGCGCGGTGGTACTCGACGAGCGCATCGTTGACCAGGCCGTCGGTGGGGAGCGTCGTGTCGTGGCCGGCCGAGAAGACGCGGTTTCGCAGCGTCACGCCGCCGATCTGGAGCGGTGAGAAGAGGTGAGGGAACTGGTTCACAGGCGGCAGCACCCGGATGCGAGACAACGGCCCACCCTAGGACGGCGCGGGCGGCGGGCCATCGGGGCCTGCGCTGATCTTCTGTCCGGGAGAACCCCGACGTCGAGCTCGTGGCCGGGCAGACCTATGATGACGAGGGAGGATGGTCGAACTGGTGCTCGCGAGCAGGGTTGCCGTGGTGGGGGAGCGGCTGCGGGGCGAGCTGGCGGGGTTGACCGAGCCGGCCGACGTGGCGCTGGTGCGGGTGGAGCGCTGCCCGGCGGGGTCGCTGCCGGTGTCGATCTCCTCCTGCTCCGTCGGCCCGACCGACCCGGCGTTTGAGCTGGTCGTCCCGGCAGGCGTCCCGCCGGGCTGTGCCGGGGCTCGCTGCGAGCTGGGGTTCGTGGTGCGTGCTCGCAGCCCGGTCCGGGGTCGGCGACGGGCGGAGGTGGTGGTCCCGGTGGAGGTTCGCGGCGGCGAACAGCCCGTGCACGAGGGGGATCACCTGGATGACCGTCTGATCGCGTCCTATCCGGCGCGGCACTTCCACCTCGAGCTCGTCGCCGCGCTGCTGGAGGGAGGCGGGCATCTGCGCGGTCGCGTGCACGTCGCAGAGGGGGTTTCCGGTGGCGTTGTGCAGGTCACCGTCCGGTGTACAGAGTCGTGGCGCACCAACTTCCGGATCCGGAACTGGCGCCATCCGCCGCTCTGGGACGCCCACGTGTTATGGCAGCATCAGACGAGCGTCGAGCTCGAGCCGGGCCGGCGCTGGTACCCGTTCGAGTTCGACATACCCCCCGGGCTGCCGCCCGGGATGGAGGGCTACGTCGTCTCGTGGCGCTACGAGATCGAGGCTCAGCGCCCCGTCCGCGCACGACCGGACGAGCGGGCCGTGATCACCCCGCTCCGGTTCGAGATCGCATGATGGGAGGGACAGGATTCGAACCTGTGTAGGCAGAGCCAACGGGTTTACAGCCCGTCTCCTTTAACCACTCGGACACCCTCCCCGAGCGGTGGGCATTGTAGTCCGCTGGTGAGCAGCGCGAACCCCATGGGGCCAGGCCCCGTCGGGGCCTGGCCCCGGTGGTGCGGCAGCGTGAAACATTGGCATCAGGCACCGGTGTTTCACGGCCCAACCGCGGTGGCGCAGCGGAAACATTGGCATCAGGCACCGGTGTTTCACGGCCCAACCGCGGTGGTCCAGTTCGCTACTCGGCGTTTCGGAGCGCCTGCGCTTCGGGCAGGCCCTCGAGCTTCTTCAGCGTGTTGTTCTCGATCTGGCGGATGCGCTCGCGGGTGACCCCGAACGCGCGCCCCACCTCCTCGAGGGTGCAGGGCTGCTCGCCCTTCAAGCCGAAGCGAAGCTCGATCACCTTGCGCTCGCGCTCGGGCAGCGAGTCGAGCGCGCGGTCGATGTCCTCGCGGCGGAGCGTCGTGGTGGCCGAGTCGAACGGCGAGACGGCCTGCTCATCCTGGACGAAGTCGCCGAGCTCGGACTCCTCCTCCTCGCCGATCGGCTTCTCGAGGCTGACCGGGAGCTGGGCCATGCGCTGGATCTCGCGCACCTCGTCGGCCGTCATGCCGAGCTCGAGCGCGATCTCGTCGGGCCGCGGCTCGCGGCCCAGGCGCTGCACGAGCTGGCGCTCGATGTGGACGACCCGGTTCAGCTTCTCGACCATGTGAACCGGGATCCGGATCGTGCGCGCCTTGTCGGCGATCGCGCGGGTGACCGCCTGGCGGATCCACCACGTCGCGTACGTCGAGAACTTGTAGCCCTTGCGGTAGTCGAACTTCTCGACGGCGCGGATCAGGCCGAGGCTCCCCTCCTGGATCAGGTCGAGGAACGAGAGCCCGCGCCCCAGGTAGCCCTTCGCGATCGAGACGACGAGGCGCAGGTTCGCCTCGGTCATCTGCTGCTTCGCGAGCATGTCGCCGCGCTCGATGCGCTTGGCGAGGCTGACCTCCTGGTCGGCCGTGAGGAGCGACACCTTGCCGATCTCGCGCAGGTAGAGCCGGAGCGAATCGAGGCTCGGCTCGACGGTCAGGTCGAGCTCGGGAGCCTTCTCGCCGTGAAGGGCGGCGTCCCCCTGGGCGGTCTGCTTGGAGTCCGCGTCGAGGAGCTCGATGTTGTGGTCGAGGAGGTAGGTGTAGAAGTCCTCGAGCTGCTCCTTGGAGAGCTCGACCTCCTCGAGAGTCGATGCGACCTCGTCATAGGTCAGGTAGCCCTTGTCGTGGCCCTCCTGAACCAGCGTCCGCAGCTCCTCGATGTCCGCAAGCGCGGTGTCGACCGTGAGCATGGGCCCCCTCGCAAACGTCGGTTGTGGTTCAGACCGGTGAAGCACGGAAGTCACCGGGTTCGGGTAGATGCAGTAGCGCCCGACACCGGCGATGGGGAACAAAACGGATCGCAGACGTGGCCAGTATAGCCGTGGTTTCGCCGCCCACAAGGGCTCGGACGAAACCAATTCACTCCCGCGACGGAACGTCTACCCAGCGCGGGTAGTGAGCCCCACCCTGGCCGTGAGGCGGACCACCCGGTCGCCGACGAAGTTGGGGATGACCGGCTCGGCGAACGGCTGGAGCGCCTCCGGCGTCGAGTCCCACCCGAGGACCTGCCGCAGCGTCTCGATGAGGACCGGGTCGATGGCCCTGTACCCGCCGTCCTCGACGCGAATCGCGATGCCGAGACCCTCGCTCGCGACGCCCACCGACGCCAGCGCCTCGGCGCCGCCCTTCGCGACGACGCCGGGCAGCGCCCGCATCAGCTCGGTGTCGAGATCGCCGTCGCCGCGCACCAGCTCGGGATGGGCCCGCATGGCGGCGAATTGGCGCGGAAGCTCCTCGGGCAGACGGGCGTACATCGCTGCGATCGTGCTCAGCGGGAGCTCGAAGGCGACGACGCCGCAGCCGTCGGTGCAGGTCGGGATCGACTCCGCCGGGACGCCGGCGCGCGCGGCCACCTCGGCCCGGGCGGCGTCCTGCGACGGATGCCCGGGATGCCGGTAGCCCTCCGTCGCCCAGCCGTTGTGGACCGAGAGGGCGAGGAAGCCGAGGTGGTTGCCCGAGCAGTTGTGGCGCAGCTTCTCCTCGGCCGTCCCGATGCAGTTGTCGAGCGCATCGGCGGTGAGGCCGCACGCGGCCAGGCCGCGCGCGACCGCCTCGACATGGATGTCCTGGCCCATGTGCGACGCGCACGTCACGGCGAGGACGCGATCGTCGAGGCCGAGGGCGTCGAAGCCGCCCGACGCGATCAACGGCTCGACCTGATGCGGCTTCGCGCACGAACGCATGGTGGTCGGCCGGTCGACGTCGCCGCAGCCCGCGACGAGCGAGCCGTCGGCCCGCGTGACGGCGACGTGGACGCGGTGCGTGCTCTCGGCGAGCCCGTTTCGAGTGACGGTGACAAGCGCGGGCTCTGACACTCGCGCCACACTACAGGGCGTGGACGTCGGCGAAGACCTGACCTGGACGGACCCCGAGTGGCTCGCGGAGACCCACGAGTGGATCATCGAATCGCTCGACCGGGCGGGGCTGACGCTCATGGGGCCGATCGAGCAGCCCCACGTGCGGCCGTGGGCGACGGTGCTGCGCGCGCCGGGCAGCGAGGGCACGGTCTGGTGCAAGGGCATGGTCGCGGCAGTGGCCCACGAGCCGGCCGCGATCTCGATCCTCTCCCGCGTCGCGCCCGACCGTGTGCCGCGCCTCCTGGCCGCCGACCGCAGGCGGCGGCTGATGCTGACGGCCGACGGCGGGACGCGCCTGCGCGATCTCGACGCGCCGCGGCACGACCCCAAGCGGTGGATGGCGATGCTGCGCACCTACGCGCGCCTCCAGCGGGCGGCCGAGGCCGCGGCAGCCGAGCTGGTGGGGGCGGGCGTGCCCGACCGGCGGCTCGCCGTCCTCCCCGACCGGGTCGCCGAGCTCGTGGCGGAGCTCCGGCCGGCGGGGGTGGACGGGCTCGTCCCGCGGGTCGCGGAGGCGTGCGCGGAGCTCGCGGCGCTTCGGATCCCGGAGACGATCGAGCACGCCGACCTGCACGACGCCCAGGTGTTCGTCGGCCCGGACGGCGACCGCTTCTTCGACTGGGGCGACGCCGCCGTCGCGCACCCCTTCCTGAGCCTTGCGGTTGCGCTGCGGGTGCTGGCGTCGACGATCGGCGTCGCCGACGACAGCCCCACCGTCGACGCCGCGATCGACGCCTACCTCGAGCGCTGGTCGTCGCTCGCGCCGCTGGCGGCGCTGCGGCGCGGCGCGGCGCTCGGCCGGGCGCTGGGCGGCGCCTCGCGGGCGCTGACATGGCACGCGGTCGCCGTGGACGCGCCGGCGACGGAGAAGCTGTTTCCGAGCGCCGCGGAGGAGTGGCTCCGGGACACGGCACAGGCGCTCGCGTAGCATCCTGTTCGTGCCGGAACTGCCCGAGCTCGAGGCGTTTGTGATCGCCCAGCGTGAGGCGCTCACCGCCGAGCCGATCGTCGCGATCCCGGTGGCGCACTTCGCCACGGTGAAGACGATCGACCCGCCGATCACCTCGCTCGCGGGCCAGCGCTTCACGAGCCTCGGCCGGCGGGCGAAGCGCATCCTGTTCGAGGCCGACGGCGGCGACACGCTCGTCCTGCACCTGATGTCGGCGGGCAAGCTGACCGTGGGCGGGAAGCGAACGCGAAGCGCCATGCTCGTCGTCGAGTTCGCCGAGGGCCCCGACCTGATGATGACCGAGACCGGGTCGAAGCGGCGGGCGGCCGCGTGGCTCCTGCGCCCGGACGCGCTCGCCGCCGAGCTGGCCCACATCGGCCCCGAGCCGCTCGATCCGGCGTTCACGGTCGAGGCGCTGCGCGCCCGGCTCGAGGCCCGCCCGCACCAGCTGCACGGGTTCCTGCGCGACCAGCGGGCGATCGCGGGGATCGGCCGGGCGTTCGCAAACGAGATCCTGCACGCCGCGATGCTCTCGCCCTACCAGCGCGGCGCCACGCTGACCGACGAGGAGCTCGATCGGCTGCACACCGCGATCACCGGCGTCCTCGGCGACGCCGTGGAGCGACTCGTGCCGCTCTCGACCGGCGGCCTCACCACCAAGGCGGCGCGCGGCTACGCCGTGCACGACCGCCTCGGCGAGCCCTGCCCGCGCTGCGGCGACATCATCCGGCGGGTCTCGTTCGAGGAGCACACCGTCTTCTACTGCCCGATGTGCCAGACCGGCGGCCGGACGCTCGCCGACAGGCGTATGTCGCGCCTCTTACGGGAATAGACCCCGGCGAAGGTAGGATTCCCCGAGATGCTTGAACCCGCAACAACCTTCACCCACGACCTCCAGGCCGCCGAGCCGGACGTCCGGCTCGCGCTGACGCGCGCGGGCGTCACCGGCGTCGAGAAGGTCATCCGGATCGGCCACGCCGGCACCGAGCTCCTCTACTACGCCGACATCGACTGCTACGTCGACCTCGACCCGGATCAGAAGGGCGTGCACATGTCGCGCTTCCCCGAGACGGTGGCCGAGGCGATCGACCAGGTCGTGATCGGCGAGGCGCTCCACGTCGAAGACCTCGCCCAGCACATCGCCGAGCAGATCATCGAGCGCCAGCAGGCGGTGCGCTCCGAGGTGACGATCCGCGCCAAGTTCCCGGTCACGCGGCGGGCGCCCGTCTCCGACCTGCCCACGCAGGAGATCTACCACCTGATCGGGCACGCGCTCGCGAACGGCACCGGCCCGCGGCGGATGGTCGGCGTCGAGGTGCGCGGCCTGAACGCCTGCCCGTGTGCGCAGGGACTGATCCGCGAGCGGGCGCGCGAGCGGCTGGCCGACTCGGGCTACGACGACGCCCAGATCGAGGAGATCTTCTCGATGCTGCCCGCGGCGACCCACAACCAGCGGGCCGAGGCGACGATCATGGTCGGGACGAGGCGCGAGATCGACGCGCGCGACCTGATCGGGATCGCCGAGAACTCGATGAGCGCGCCGGTGTTCGAGCTCCTGAAGCGGCCCGACGAGCTGTTCGTCGTCGAGCACGCTCACCTCCACCCCCGCTTCGTCGAGGACTCGGTGCGGCTCATGATCGCGGGCGCGCTCGAGCGCTACCCCGACCTGTCGGACGGCTGCTTCCTGCTCGCGCGCCAGGTGAACCACGAGACGATCCACAACCACGACGTCCTGGCCGAGCGCCACGGCATCGTCTCCGAGCTCCGCGCCGACCTCGAGGGCCGTGCGGGCATCGCGCCCGCCGAGCACACGACCGCGCGAGCGTGGCTCGAGGGCTGATGATTGACTCCACGCCCTCGTGATGTCCTGGGCGGCGAGAACCGAGCGTCGCTAGGACGCAGGGAGGCCCGATAGTCGAACCTATCGGGCCGACCGAGGACGCCGCGAGGCGACGGTTCGCAGCCGCAGCCCCGCCACAACACGACTACCAGGCACCAATGGATGTCCAGGCGCGCGAGGGCGTGGAATCAATCATCTAGCGAGCGGATCTTCGCCGTCGCCGTCGCGGCGGTTGCTGTTCACGCGCTCGACGACGCCACCGTTCACCGCACCGGCGGCCTGACGGGCAGCCTGCCCGCGGCGGCGGTTGCGGTGCTTCTGGCGGTCGGGCTCGTCGCGCTCTACCTCCGCGCCGGTCGCACGGTCCGCACGATCCTGGCCGCAGCCGTCGGCCTCTTCGCAACGGCGCACGGCATCGGCGTCCACGTCGCCCACCTGGCGAAGGTCGAGGTCGGCGGCGCCGACTACACCGGCCTGCTCGCGCTGGCCGCCGGCATCGTGCTCCTCCTGCTGGCCATCGCGCTCCAGCTCGCCGGCCGGCGCTGGCCGGCCCGGGTGCTCGTCATCGTGGTGAGCCTGCTCGCGATCGAGGTGGTGGTCATCCCGGTGACCGTGGGCGCGTACGCCACGAGCGTGCCCCACGCACCGGTGCGCTCCGCCGGCTCGATCGGCGTCGCGGGGGCGCAGGACGTGACGTTCCCGGCGCGCGACGGCACCCGGCTCGGCGGCTGGTACGTGCCGGGCACGAACGGTGCGGCGGTCATCCTGATGCACGGGTCGTCATCGACGCGTGCAGCCACGCTGGCGCACCTGCGGATGCTGGCCCGAAACGGCTACGGCATCCTCGCCTTCGACGCGCGCGGGCACGGTGAGAGCGCCGGACAGGCGAACGCCTTCGGATGGCGCGGCGACGACGACATCGCCGGCGCGGTCCGCTACCTGCGCGACCGGGCGGGCGTGGATCCGGGCCGGATTGCGGCGCTCGGCCTGTCGATGGGAGCCGAGGAGGCGCTGCGCGCGGCCGCCGACGGCGTCGGCCTGGCGGCGGTCGTCGCGGACGGGGCCGGGGCGTCGACCACCGGCGATCAGCGCCTCGCGACGCACGGGCTCGAGGCGGCCATCGCGATTCCGCAGACGTGGGTGACGATGCGCGTCGCCGCCCTGCTCTCCGGCGAGAGCGAGCCCGAGCCGCTCGGCACGGCCGTCCGGCGGATCGGCGTACCCGTGCTCCTGATCGCATCGTCGGCGGGGGACGAGCAGACGCTCGACGGCATCTTCCGCGACCGGATCGGGCCGGAGGCCTCGCTCTGGTACGTGGCCGACGCCGGGCACACCCGCGCGCTCGCCGTGCACCCCGACGAGTACGAGCGCAGGGTGATCGGGCTCCTCTCGGCCGCGATCGGCTAGGTGCGCCCGGCGAAGACCGCGCGCAGGTTGATGCGATTCTCGGTGCCGGCCCGGAGACGGGCGATGTTGGCGCGGTGGCGCCAGATCACCCACGCGCCGGCCCCGATGGTGTACGCACAGACGGCCCACGGCTGGCCCGAGGCGATCGTCGCCGCCGGGTAGGCGACGGCCGTCACAACGGATCCGATCGAGACGTAGCGGGTCGCGAGCGACACCCCCAGCCAGAGGAAGAACGCCGCGATCCCGATCCAGGGCACGAGCGCGATCATCGTCCCAGCGCCGGTCGCGACGCCTTTCCCACCCCGGAAGCCGAGGAAGAGCGGGTACATGTGCCCGGTGACGGCAGCCGCCGCCGCGAGCACCGGCACGATGTCGTCGGTCGAGAGGGCGCGGGCGATGACCACCGCGGCGGCACCCTTGCCGATGTCGAGCGCCATCACCGGCACCCCCATCTTGAGCCCCAGCACACGCATGACGTTCGTGGCTCCCGTGTTGCCCGAGCCGGCGAGCCGCAGGTCGATGCCGCGCAGCCTCCCCGCCCAGTAGCCGAACGGCAGCGATCCCAGCAGGTACCCCACGGCGATCGCGATCAGGGCGTCGGTCATGCGGGTGCCCGCAGCACGTCACGGGACTCGATGAAGTAGTCGATCCCCGACCAGACGGTCACGGCCACGGCCACGGCCACGAGCGCCGTCGTCACCGGGTGCGGCGGATGGTCGACGATGAGGGCGGCGATCGCGACGACCTGCACCGTCGTCTTGATCTTGCCCCACTGCGACGCTGCGATCACGACGTGCTGGCTGGCGGCGACCATGCGCAGGCCCGAGACCATGAACTCGCGCGCGATGATGACCATCGCCACCCACGCGGCGAGCCGGTCGAGCTCGACGAGCGAGATGAGCGCCGCCGAGACGAGCAGCTTGTCGGCCAGCGGGTCGAGGAAGACGCCGAACGTCGTCGTCGCGTTCCGCGAGCGGGCCAGGTAGCCGTCGAGTTTGTCGGTCAGCGCCGCGACAGTGAAGACGGCCACAGCGACCAGGTCGCCCTGCGGGAGCCGGCCGAGGAGCGCCACCATGAACACAGGGATCAGGAGTATGCGCCCGACCGAGAGCCAGTTGGGCAGGTTCACATCGAAAGCCTATCGCCGTGGCGGGCATGGAAGTCGGCCGCGAGCAGTTCGCAGACCCGAACCTCGGCGAGCATCCGCACAACGGGATCCTCACCTCCGGGGATCGCTACATCGACGGCCGCGTGGGGAAGCGGGCCGCCCACCGTCACCACCGGACAGTCGCGCGACAGCGCCCAGTCCATCACCTCGGCCTCCCAGGCCGAACCGCGCAGGAGCACGAGCCCGAGGCCGGGGAGCTTCGACAGATAGACGTCGACGTGCGACCAGTCTCCGGTCTCGCACGCGTCGGCGCGCACGCGCGGCACCTCACGCAGCATGAGCGCCGACTGCTCGGCGGAGCCGATCCGCTCCGCGGGCGCAAGCACGTGGATCGCGGGCCGCCCGAGGCGCTCGGCGGCCGTCCCCAGCCAGTCGGGGCCGGTGTTCATGACCGCCGCCGATGCGTCGGCGCCGGCGCGTACCCGCGCCGGGTCGACGCCGCACAGGAGGAGCAGGAGCGCGAGCGTGTTGGTGTAGCTGCGGCAGGCGACGCCGCTCACCTCCTCACCGGCGTGGAGATCGAGGCACGTGTCGACCTCGGACGCGAGGGCACTCTGTGGCCGGTTGGTGATGCCCACGACCGTGCTCGTGCCGCGGTGCCTGCGTGCCGCCGCGATGGTCTCCCGTGAGCCTCCGCCCGCGGAGATGGCGACGACCAGCAGCCCTGGCTCGGGTGGCTGCGGCGTTCCGCTCGAGGCATGCTCCGCGTAGGCGTCGCGGCCAAGGCTGCGAAGGTACGCGGCCGCGTTGAGCGCGGCATAGCGGGAGCTCCCCATCCCGACGAAGAGCACGCGCCGCGCCCGGAGCGCAAGCGGCTCGAGGCCGGCGTGGGCGATGGCCACCCGGTGAAGCCGGGCCGGCGTCTCAGCGACGTCAGGCTTCAGAAGCTCCGGCCGTAGCTCAGCCATCGTCGTGCTCCAGGAGCCAGCGCATCCCCGCCCGCGGTGCGTAGACCCACGAGGGCTCGAACTCGGCGGCGTAGACGAACTCGTAGCAGGCCTTCTCGAACTCGAGCGCGCGCAGGAGCCCTCGGTCGACCGGGCCGTAGGCATCCAGGAACGCGGCCCGGGCGGCGTCGATCCATCGCTCGATGTCGTCCCGGTGGCCGGGCCAGCGCTCGTGCTCGACGTACCGGCCGATGTGGTCGAACGAGCGCAGCATGGCGGCCACGTCGCGAAGCGCCGTCCCGGGCGTGGCGCGATCGGCGACGGGCCGGGTGGGCTCGCCCTCGAAGTCGAGCACGACGAGCCGGTCGCCGGCTGCCAGGATCTGGCCGATGTGGAAGTCGCCGTGGACGCGCTGGAGCGCCGGCGGCTCCGCGGGTGTCTCCAGCGCGGCGAGCTCGGCGCGGATGCGGGGAAGCGCCCGGCCGAGCTCCTCGGCGACGTCGGCCGGAACGATGTCGAGCACCCGGGCGAGCTGCGCGTCCGCCGCCTCGTGCCAGGCGCGGACGACGTCCGGGCCGGCGGCGGTCTCGCCCATCCCGGCGAGCATCGCGTGGAGCTGCGCCGAGATCGCGCCGATGCGCCCGATCCGGTCCACGTCGCCCGCCATGACGGCGTCGCTGCACCACGTCCAGCCGTCGCGTCCGCCCGGGACGTACTCCTGGAGGAGCGCGACACCGTGCCCGCGCCACTCGACCGCGCCCGCGAAGGCCGGGACCGAGTCGACCCGGCCCGAGAGGAAGTCGACGATCTCGATCTCCGGATGCGTCCCCGGCCACAGCCGGCGGAAGAGCTTCACGACGACCCGCTCGCCGACGACATAGGACGTGTTGGACTGGTCGACCCCGATGGGCCGCTCAGCCTCCGCCGCGTCGAGCGTCACGCCCGTGCGCCGAATCCGCCACGCGGAGTGTTCAGGGACTGTCCCCACCACGATCGCGGACGCCACCGGCCCCTCCGTCCAGACGTAGCGATGGTCGCCGTTCACGAGCAGGATCGAGATGGCCGCGCCGCCGCCGAGGTCGAGCCGGTCCTCGAGCTCGACCGTGCGGATCGCCGCGGCCTTGCCGCCGAACCAGCGGGCGGCGGCCAGCTCCTCGGCCGTCGGGAGGGGTATCCCCGCCGTCACTTGCGAGTTACCCTGGTCTGGTGGGGAGGCGACGGCGAGCAGGGTTGGGCGCGATTCTGGTCGCGGCGGCGATCCTGTCGCAGGCCGCCGTTGCGGGGGCGCAGGCGCCGATCGTGGCCGCCGCCGGCGACATCGCGTGCGCGCCCAGCGGCCCGGTCACGGCCACGACCTGCCGCCAGATGAAGACGTCCGACCTCTTCGTCGCGAACCCGGCCATCAAGGCCGTCCTGGCGCTCGGCGACGAGCAGTACGAGACCGGCGCGCTCGCCGACTTCCAGGCCGCCTACGCACACAGCTGGGGGCGTGCGCTCGCCAAGACCCACCCCGTCCCCGGAAACCACGAGTACGCGGGGGGCAGCAACGGCGCGGGGTACTTCGCCTACTTCGGCGCGCGGGCCGGCGACTCCGCCAAGGGCTGGTACAGCTTCAACGTCGGCCAGTGGCACCTGATCGCGCTCAACGGCAACTGCACGCACATCGCCGGTGGATGCGGCGCCTCGTCGGATCAGATGACGTGGCTCGAGGGCGACCTCGCCGCCCACCACCCGGCGTGCACGCTCGCCTACTGGCACCAGTCCCGGTTCTCGTCCGGCCCGCAGGGAAACCTCGCCGCCTACGACGCGATCTGGAAGGCCCTCTACTCCCACCACGTCGACGTCGTCCTCGGGGGGCACGACCACGACTACGAGCGGTTCGCGCTCCAGACTCCCGCTCAGGTGCCCGATCCGCAGCACGGCATCCGTGAGTTCGTGGTCGGCACCGGCGGCGACTCGCTCGACCCGGTCGCCGGGACGTTCACGAACGGCCAGTTCCGCCAGAACACGCAGTTCGGCGTGCTCAAGCTGACGCTGCATCCGCGCTGGTACGAGTGGCGGTTCGTGAACACCGCCAAGCACGTCCTGGACAGCGGCCAGACCAACTGCCACTAGTTTGAGCTAGCGACGCGCTCAATCAGGTCGGCCGCGGTGACGGTGCCGGGGTTCGCCTGGAGCCGGGCCGCCGTCGCGTCGAGCCGGCGCCGGTGCCCCTCGTCGCCGAGCAGCCGGTCGATCGCCGCGGACATCTCGCCCGGCTCGAACGCGTACGTGCGAAGGCGGGCGCCGAACCCGGTGTCGTCGACCCGCTGGGCGTTGTCGTACTGATCCCAGAAGAGCGGCAGCGCGATCATGGGCTTGCCGAAGTGCATGCACTCCGTCGTCGTGTTGTTCCCGGCGTGGGTGATGACGAGGTCGACCTGGGGCAGGATCGACGGCTGCGGCACGAACTCCTCGCCCCACATGTTCGGGGCCAGGTCGTAGAGGTCGGCCTGCGGGCCCTTCGAGACGATGTAGCGGTGCCGCGTCTCTCCCAGCACCTCGACGAGGCGGCGCATCAGGTCGACGTCGGCCGAGCCGAGCGAGCCGAGCGAGAGGTAGACGAGCGCGCCGTCGCCGTCGCGCACCGCCTCCGGGATCTCGAAGTCGGCGTCGGTCGAGCGGACGCACGACTCGACCCGGTGCCACGTGCCGTCGAGCGGCCGCGAGCGGCGGTAGTCGAGCTCGTCCGGGTAGACGTAGAGGTTGAGATACGGCGAGGCGTGGATGAACTCGAGCTCCGGCAGCGGCGGCGCGCCGGCCTCCTGGCAGAACTCGTTGAACTCCGTCCAGAGCGCGCGGTGGGTGCGGTCGTGCTCGGCGTGGAACTCGTCCCAACCCGAGCGGTCGTCCGCCGGGTAGCCCGAGAAGACCGGCGGGATGTCGGGGTCGCGGATCTCGAGCGGGTTGCACGACACGATGCGCACCCAGGGCCTGCCGCATGCCGGGAGCGCGGGAAAGGCGGGGACGTTGTCCTCGCAGATGACGTCAGGCTCGAGCTCGCCGATGATCTCCTCGAGCCGCGGGTTCACGTAGCGCGACCCGTCGGTCAGCGCGCGCCAGGTCGGCTCGAGGAACTCGCCCAGCTGCTCGATGGTCGGCTTGCGAAACGTCGGCGCCGTGTCGCGGATGAAGTCCTTCCAGAACTGGCCCGGCGCCTCCTCCACCTCCGGAGCGGGCCCGAGCCGCATGAGCCGCTCCTCGAAGCCGCGCGCCTCGAGCGTGCCGGCGAACGACTCCTCGATGATGAACACGACGCGATGGCCGCGCGAACGGAGAACGTCGCCGATGCCGACGCAGTTGTTGGTGGGGCCGAACGCCCCCTCGGGGAAGAACACCACCGTGGCCACGCTCACCTCCGCGTCGTCGACTGCGCGCAACGCCGGGGTCAGACCCCGGCGTTGCGCGGAGTATGACGAGCGCTACGCCGTGGCGCCGACCGAGCGGGCGGCGGTGTAGCGGTCCGACACGGCCGACCAGTCGATGGCGTTGAAGATCGCCTCGAGGTAGTCGGGCCGGCGGTTCTGGTACTTCAGGTAGTACGCGTGCTCCCACACGTCGATCCCGAGGATCGGCGTCTGGCCGTCCGAGATCGGCGAGTCCTGGTTCGCCGTGGAGGTCACCTTGAGGTTGCCCCCGTCGACGACCAGCCACGACCAGCCCGAGCCGAACCGGTTCACGCCCGCGTCGATGAGCTGCTTCTTCAGCGCGTCGAAGCCGCCGAACGTCGAGTCGATCGCCGAGCCCAGCTCGCCGGAGGGGGTGCCCCCGCCGTTCGGGCCGAGGATCGTCCAGAAGAGCGAGTGGTTGGCATGCCCGCCGGCGTTGTTGCGCACCGGGCCCTGCTTGTCCTGCGGCAGGGACGAGAGGTTCTTCAGGACCTCCTCAACCGGCTTGTCCGCCCACTCCGTGCCCTCCAGCGCGGCGTTGGCCTTGTCCACGTACGCCTGGTGGTGCTTGTCATGATGGATCCGCATCGTCTGCTCGTCGATGTGCGGCTCGAGCGCGTCGTAGCCGTACGGCAGATCGGGTACCTCGTAGCCCATCCCATCTCCTTTCCCGGAGCCTTCATCTCCCTTGTTACCCGGCGACTAGCATATCCCCACATGCCCGCCATCGACGGCAGCCGGGTCCTCGTCGCCGGCGGCGCGCACCGGGTCGGGAGGGCCCTCGCGCTCGACCTTGCGGAGGGGGGCGCGGACGTCTTCGTGAGCTACCACAGCTCGGTCGGGCCGGCCGAGAAGACCCGGGCCGACATCGAGGCGCTCGGCCGCCGCTCGGGGGTCGTGCGGGCCGACGCGTCCGACCCGGCCGACATGACGGCGATGGTCGACGCCGCCGCCGACGCCCTCGGCGGGCTCGACGTCTACGTCCACTGCCCCTCGGGCGGCTTCGAGCCGCGCGACGCGGCGGACGTCGACGAGGCGCTCTGGGACGCGGCGATGGACTCGACAGCCAAGGGCTTCATGTTCGCGGCGCAGGCGGCACAGCGCGTCATGGCACCGGCGGGCGGCGGCGTCATCGTCGCGATCACCGACGTCGCCGGCCTTCAGCCGTGGCCGAGGTTCGCGCCGCACGCCGCGGCCAAGGCGGCGCTGATCCACCTCGTCAAGTGCCTCGCCGCCGCCTGGGGCCGCGACGGGATCCGCGTGTGCGGCGTCGCGCCCGGGCCCGTGCTCATGCCCGAGGGGATCGCCGGGAACCCCGACGAGACCGTGCTCGGCCGGCTCGGCGACCCCGCCGACGTCGCCCATGCCGTCCGGTTCTGCATCGAATCCGACTTCGTGACCGGCCAGAGCGTCGTCGTCGACGGCGGCCGGCTGCTGCGTCCGTAGGCGTTGGTACGCTGGACGCGATGGGCGCCGTGATGCACGAGACCGACGAAATTCGCGTTCTTGACCACGGGTTCGTCCGCCTCGACGGCTGCATGGCGGACGACCTCTCGGTCGTGAACGGCGCGCGCGTGTCGTTCGCGCAGCGCTCCGACGAGATGACCGACCGCGAGGCCGGCCTGATCCGGTTCCTCATGCGCGAGCGCCACGGAAGCCCCTTCGAGCACAACGCCTTCCGCTTCCACATCAAGCTGCCCATCTTCGTGATGCGCGAATGGGCCCGCCACCGCATCGGCTGCCTGACCGGTGATACGGAGGTGACGTTCGTCGACGTCAACGGACAGACCTCCCGCGCCTTCGGAAGACGATTGACGAGCTCTGGCACTGTGGTCGAAGGTGAGGAGCTGGATCAGCGCAGGTGCGACGCCTGCGGTTGCGCGTGCTCAACGAGACCACGGGCACATTCGGGGTCAGCCGGATCGCCGATATCGTCGACAAGGGTCCTCAACCTGTCTACGAGGTCGCTCTCGAGGACGGGAAGCGACTCACGATGACGGCCACTCACCGTCTGCTTACGGATCAAGGGTGGTCGACAATGCGCGATGCCGTCGGGCTCGTCGGCGTGGGTGAGTCCGCGACGATGACCCGCGACTGCGCGCTGCTCACGAACGGCGTCGTCGCCCTCGAGCGTGACCAACCGCAGGAAGGCGCGGCACCCAAGCTCGTCGCCCACCCGGTCAAGGTCATCGGCATCCGATACGTCGGGGTGCAGCAGACGTACGATCTGAGCGTCGACGGGCCGTGGCACAACTTCGTCGCCAACGGCGTCGTGGTCCACAACTCTTCAATGAGTGGTCCGGGAGGTACTCGCAGCTCGAGCCGGAGTTCTACGTGCCCGAGCCGGAGGACGTCCGAACGCAGGTCGGAAAGCCCGGCTCCTACTCGTTCGAGACCGTCGACCCCGAGCTCGCCGAGCACACCCGCGAGGCCCAGCGGGCGGTCTTCGACGAGGCGTACCGCACCTACGAGGACCTGCTCGAGCGCGGCGTCGCCAAGGAGATCGCGCGCAACGTGCTCCCGGTCGCGATCTACACCCAGTTCTACTGGACGGTGAACGCGCGCAGCCTGATGAACTTCCTCTCGCTCCGGAACTCCGAGACGGCCCAGCGCGAGATCCGCCGCTACGCCGTCGCGGTCGAGGAGCTCTTCGCCGCGAAGATGCCGATCACGCACGCCGCGTTCGTCGCGAACGACCGCCGCGCGCCCTGATCGCCCTCGCGATCCCGAATCCGGGTGATGCCGTATTGCCCCTTCGCCGCAACACTGAGATGAATGCGGTCGGATTCCCCCGTTCGACAGCTCGACCAGCCACGCGTACCCGCGCAGCCCCGGATCGCCAATCAGGTACGGCGGTTCGCCCTGCTCTGGGCCGTTGCCACCGCGGGCATCATCGTGGCGATCGTGGCCACGAGCGTGGCGACGGGCATCTACCGATCGGATGCATCCCATCGCGCGACGGCCGGCGACCACGCCCAGGCCGCCGCGACGGCGCTGCTCGGCTCGATTCAGCAGGAGATGAACCATCGCCTCGCCTGGCAGCTCTCGCATGACGCGCGCGACGCGAACGCCCTGACCGCGGATCGGGCGGCGACGAAGCGCGGCATCGCCCGGTTCGCCCGCACCGTTCGCGCGGCGGGCGCCGCAGGGGCATCGGTCGGCAAAGCACAGGCGCTGGCGTCCGCCATTCAGCGCTGGGAGGCATCGACGGCATCGGCGGATCGTCCGACCGCTCCCCCGCCCGCCGGCGTCGACCGGCGCGGCGCGGCCCTCGAGCGTCGCCTCGCTGCGAGCGCGAACCGGCTGACCACGGTCGCGACCCGGGCCGACGCCGACGCCGCCCACGCCACGCGGCTCTCGGACATCGCGGTGCTCGCGGCGACCCTCATCGGCATGGGCGTGCTCCTCGCCGGAGGCGCGCTGCTCCTCCAGAAGGCCTGGCGGCTCGCCGTCGACGCCGACTCCCGCCACGACCGGCACGGCCGCTGGGCCCGGCAGATCGAGCAGGTCCTCGCCTGGTCGAGCCGGGCGAAGGAGGCGACGACGCGCAGCCAGCTCATCGGCTTCGCGCACATGGCGCCCCGCGAGGCCATCGGCGCCGCCTGTCTGAGCATCGCCGAAGGCGCCCCGCCCCGGCACGGCTCGCACGGGCTGGCGCGGATCACGCTCCCGGTCGACACGGCGGGCGAGGGCCTGCACGCGTCGGTCTGCTTCGCGGCGGGACGCGGCGACGAGCTCGACCATCACGCGCTCGACCTCATGCTCGGCCACCTCGCGGCGCTCTGGCGGACGGTGCTCCGCCAGGAGGAGCTCGAGCGCGCGGCCGGCCACGACGCCCTCACCGGCCTTCCGAACCGGCGCACGTTCGAGTCGGAGCTCCGGCGGCGCGTCGCGGTGTCGAAGCGGCGCGATCTCGGGTTCACGCTCGCGATGGTCGACCTCGACCACTTCAAGGACGTGAACGACTCGTTCGGGCACCCGGAGGGAGACGCCGTGCTGCGCCGGGCGGGGGAGGCGATCCGGCAGGTGCTCCGCGGCTCCGACCGGATCTACCGCCTCGGCGGCGAGGAGTTCGCGGTGCTGCTCGAGACGACCGATCCCGACGGCGTCGCCGACCTGCTCGACCGCGCGCGCCAGGCGGTCCGGTCGCTCGCGATCGAGCCGGGCGCCGGCCACTCGCTCTCGGCCTCGATCGGCTGGGCCGTGTTCCCTGCCGACGCCGACGACCGGGTCGAGCTCGTCCGCACGGCTGACGCGGCGCTCTACCGCGCCAAGACCGCCGGCCGCGACCGGGTGGTCGGCGCGGCGGCCGCCTAGCGCCGGACCCCGTGGGGCTGGCCCCGGTGGTTCGCCTAGCCCCCCAGGAAGTCGAGCACCGCCCGCGACCAGGCCGCCTCGTGGTCGGGCTCGAGGAACGGGAAGTGGTCGACGCCCGGCAGGATGACGAGGGTCGCGTCAGGCAGCGCCTCGGCGATCTCGCGCGCCCCGGAGACGAACGCGTCCTCGGATCCGGTGATCACGAGCGTCGGCGCCGGCACGTGCGCCAGCAGCGGCCGCTGGTCCATGCTGCCGGCGATCTCCTCGTTGAAGTGGCGAAGCGCATCGGAGTTGTCGCCTGCGCGCACGAGCGCGTCGAGCACCGGCGTGGGGTCGACGCCCACCGGGGCGAAGAGCACGCCCTCGCGCCGGTAGAGGTCGGTCAGCTCCTCGTCGTTCGCGTAGCGACCCTCCTCGCGCTGCTGCAACGCCTGCATGGCGTCGGCGAAGTACGGCCGCCCCATGTGCGAGGCGACCCGGTCCCTCCGGGCCTGCCGGATCTCGTCGGTGAATCGCGGAGCGGTGCTGGCGAGCACCAGCTTTCGCACGTGCTCCGCATGCCGGGCGGCCCATGGCATGGCCACGAACCCGCCGTGGGAGTGGCCCAGCAGATCGAGCCGCTCGATGCCGAGGTGGCGGCGGACGGCCTCGATGTCGTCGGCGTAGTCCTCGAGGTCGTAGGCCGACGGGTCGGCCGGCGGGTCGGACGCGCCCGTGCCGCGCGGATCGAGCAGAAGCAGCGTGCGCTCGGTCGCCAGCTCGGGGAGGTCGCCGAAGTACGCCGACGAGCATCCGGGCCCGCCCGGATGACAGAGGAGCGGCGGGCCCGAGCCGCGCTCGTGCCACGCGAGGGTGCGGCCGTCCTTGGTGGTCAGGCTGGGCACGGCGGCGATACTAGATGGTTGAAATCATCTAGTGCCCGACCGCCAGGCCGTCGCGGCGCGGCTCGGTGCCGCCGAGCAGCCGGCCGTCGGCCGCGCGCACGATGAGGTGGCCGTTCCCGTAGTTGTCGTCGGTGTCGACGACCGCCGTCGCGCGATCGCCGAACGCACCGACCAGGTGCGCGAGCGGCGACTCGAGCGAGACGGTGCCGTCCTCCTCCAGCCGGTAGCGCGGCGCGTCGAGTGCCGCCTGCGGCCCCATGCCGTGGTCGAGGAGGTTGACGACGACCTGGACGTGGCCCTGCGGCTGGTACTGCCCTCCCGTCACGCCGAACACCGCCTCCCAGCGCCCGTCCGGCCCGAGCAGGGCCGCCGGGATGATCGTGTGGAACGGCCGCTTGGCCGGCGCGAACTGGTTCGGGTGTCCGGGGTCGAGCACGAACCCGGCGCCCCGGTTCTGGAGCACGAACCCGAAGCCCGGCACGAGCACCCGCGAGCCGAAGCCGTGGTAGACCGACTGGATGAGCGACACGGCCATCCCCTCACCGTCGGCGGCGCAGACGTACGCCGTGCCGCCGATGGTGGCGTAGCCACGCGCGTAGGCGGCGGCGAGCGCCTCGACCTGGGCGGGCGGGTCGGGCGACTCGAGCCCCTCCAGCGCCCAGCCCGCGATCGACCCCTGGCCGTTCGGCGGCAGCTCGAGCAGCGTGCGATCGCGGTAGGCGAACTCGACCGGCTCGACCCAGTCGTTCTCGTGCGCCGCGAGGTCCGCCTTGTCGAGCCACGAGACCGCCGCGATCGCGTCGGCGACCGGCCCGGTGTAGAACGTCCCGGCGACCGCGTGCTCGAGCGCCGTCGCGATGGCCGGCGAGCAAAACGGCGAGGCCGGGGCGAATGCTGCGGCGGCGTCGCCCTCGAGGTTCGCTTGGCACGCCCGCCAGTGGCGCCCGGCCTTGGGCTGGATCTCGAACCCGCCCCGTGCCAGCGCGATCGCCGGAGCCAGCGCCTCCGCCAGGCCGCGCCGCGAGAACCTGGCCGCGAGGTCGGTCCAGCCGGCGACGCACCCGGGGACGGTCACGCTGCGCGGGCCGAACTCCTCGGGAAGCGCGTCGCCGGGCTCCGCCGGCGCCCGTCCGCTGGCGTTCAGCCCGACCGGCGGCTCGCCGTCGCGGACGACGATCGCGAAGAGGTCGCCGCCCGGCGCACACTGGTACGGCTCGGTGACGACGAGCACGCCGGCCGCGGCGAGCGCGGCGTCACACGCGTTCCCGCCCGCCTCCAGGGCCCGCAGCCCGGCGAGCGCGGCGTCGGGGTTCGACGTCGCGACCATGCCCCGCCGGCCGACGGCGTCGGAGCGGCGATGCGAGAGTGACCAGAACCCGGCGTCGATCCCGGCAGGATGTCAAACCGCGCAGCGATCCTGCGCAGTCTCGATTGACGACTCCGGGCGGAAGTCACTACCGTAACGACTGCGTGTTACAGCCATCCGAATCGACCGAGCCAGGCGGGTCCGGCGGGGGTGACGAGCTTCGGCCGGTGACCGCGCTCTTCGCGGACATCGTCGGCTCCACCGGGCTGGGCGAGCGCATGAGCCCCGACGAGGTCAAGGCGCTCGTGGGCGAGTGCGTCACGCGCATGAGCCGCGTCGTCGAGGAGTTCGGCGGGACGGTGCAGGCCTACATGGGCGACGGCGTGTGCGCCTACTTCGGCGTCCCGGCCGCCCACGAGGACGATGCCGACCGCGCGGCCGAAGCGGGGCTCGCGCTGCTCCAGATGGTGGGAGCGTACGGCCGGGACGTCCGCCAGGCCTGGGAGATCGACCAGTTCAACGTCCGCATCGGGATCAACGGCGGCCTCGCCGCCGTCGGAGTGGTCGGGGCGGCCACGCCCCAGGCGGTGGCGCTCGGCGACATGACGAACGTCGCGGCGCGGCTCCAGGCGGCGGCCGCTCCCGGCACGATCGTGACCGGCGAGACGACGGCGCAGCGGCTCATGCCCCGCTTCGTGCTGGAGCCGATGGGCGAGCTCGCGCTCAAGGGGCGCGCGGCTCCCGTGTCGGCCTGGCGCGTCCTGCGCCGGAAGACGACCGGCCGCGACCACACGCAGTCGCCGCTGGTCGGCAGGGAGGCCGAGGCCGCGCACCTGCGCCGGGCCGCCGACGACCTGCTCGCCGGACGGGGCCAGTCGCTGCTCCTGATCGGCGAGGCCGGGATCGGCAAGTCGCGCCTGCTCGGCGAGCTGCGCGAGAACCTCGGCCCGGACGTGACATGGCTCGAGGGCGACTGCCGCTCGTACGGAGCGGTCGGCCTGTACCAGCCGTTCGTCGAGATGATCCGGGCGTGGCTCGGGATCGACCACACCGAGCGCGAGATCGTCGTCCGGACGCGGCTGCGGGCGCGCCTGCCCGCGCTCTACGACGGCGATGCCGACGACGCGCTCATGTATATCGGCCATCTCCTCTCGGTGCAGCCGGAGCCGGACCACCGCGACCTCCTGCGCGAGGGCAACGCCGAAGACCTGGCGGCGGGAACGCGGGCGGCGTTCTGCGACTGGACGCTGCGGCTCGCGCACCAGGCGCCGGTCGTCGTCGCGATCGAGGGCCTGCACGAGGCGGACGTCGCCACCTGCCAGATGCTCGAGGACCTGCTCGAGCTGACCGACAGGGCGCCCGTCATGGTCGCGATGAGCTCCCGGCCCGAGCACGACACGCCCGCGTGGCGCTTCCGCGCCCATGCCATGACGCACTTCGGCCACCGGTTCGAGGAGATCGCGCTCGAGCCGATCGCCGACGGGGCGGCGGGCCAGCTGCTCGACATCACCGCGTCGGGGCTGCTCGACCCGACCACCCGCGAGGAGCTCGTAGCCCGGGCGGAGGGGAATCCGCTCTACCTCGAGGAGATGGCCTACGCGCTCGAAGCCGAGGAGATCCGCCCGCGCGCCTGGACCGTCACCGTCGGAACCGCCCCGGCGCTCCCCGCCTCGCTCGACGCGCTCCTGATCGCGCGCATGGACCGGCTCGACCCGGACGCGCGCACGCTCGGCCAGACCGCCGCCGTCATCGGCCGCGAGTTCCCGGCGCGCGTGCTCGAGCGCGTGGCCGGCGCCGAGCGGTTCGAGGCGGGGATGCCGGGCCTGCTCCGCTCCGGCGTCGTCCGCGAGGTGCGCCGGTACCCGGAGCTCGAGTACAGCTTCCGCCACGGCCTCCTGCAGGAGGCGGCCCGCAGCACGCTCACCCAGGCCCGGCGAGCCGCCCTCTGCGCGCGGGTGGCGGAGGTGTTCGAGGAGCTCTTCGCCGACGCCCTCGACGAGCGGATGGAGATGCTCGCGCACTACCACGCCCAGAGCGGGAACCTCTCGAAGGCGCTCGAGTACCTCGACCGCTCGGCCGCGCGCGCCGAGGAGTGGGGCCAGCGCGACGAGGCCGTCCGGCTGTGGCGGCGGGCCCTCCGCGTCGCCGAGCGGATGGACGACCCCGAGGCGGCGAACCGCCTCCGGGAGCGGCTCGGCGAGGCGGCGGAGGAGCCCGAGCCTCCCGCGCAGCGCGACGGCGCGCAGGTCGGCGAGCCGCCGGTGAAGACGCGGACGCGGATCGGCCCCTACACGCTCGAGGGCGTCGCGCAGACCCCCGGGGCCGTCGCCCGGGCGCTCACCGCAGACGACATGCCGGTGGCGCTGCGCCTGGTCGGCCGATCGGACGGCGGGGGCGCCGACGACTGGCGCCGGCTCCGCGAGGCGGCGGCGCGGGCGGCGCGTGTGGAGGACCGGAGCCTCGTGCCGGGCCTTCGCGCCGACGAGGCCGACGGCTGGAGGTATCTCGTCCTCGCGTGGTGCGACGGCGGGTCGCTGGCCGATCGGCTCGCGGGAGGCCGCACGCCGTCGGCCGACGAGACGATCCGCATCGTCGTTCGAGTCGCGCGCGGGCTCGATGCGCTGCACCGCGAGGGCATCGTCCACGGCGGCGTGCGCACCGGGTCGATCCTGTTCGACGCCGACGGCCGCGCGCTGCTCGTCCCGGTCGCGACGAGCGCCGAGAAGAGCGGCGCGCCGGAGGCGCAGGGCGGCGCCGAGCCGACGCCGGCGAGCGACGTCTACGAGCTCGCGGCGATCGCCCAGGCGTGCCTCGCCAGGGGCGGCACCGTGTCGGACGACCTCGGGTGGGCGATCGGCACGGCGCTCGCCGACGACCCGGCCCAGCGGCCGCAGTCGGCCGCCATGTTCGCGCAGATGCTCCGCACCGCCGGCCGCGCGCCGACGACCGGCTAGCGGACTCGGCATCTAGCTCGAGAACTTGCCGATGATGCTGTCGGTGCCGCTCGCACCGCTCCAGAACTTCCAGAACGCGAGCAGCTCACCCGGAAGCTGCGTGTGCTGCTTTGCGATCCCGACGATGTCGCGGTGGTCGGTCTGCGGCGGCGCGCCCTTCTCGTTCTTGCTCATGTGCGTCCACATGATCACGGAGTCGTCGTTCGCGTCGAGATAGCACGCGACGTGCCCGCCGAGCGAGCCCGTCGGATGGAACCAGGGCCGCTCGCCGTTCCAGTTGCGCTTGGTGCAGCCGTTCGTGTTGGTCTGGATCCCCTGTGACGCGAGCAGGGTCTTGAAGACAGCCTGCACCGCGGCGGTGTCCGGGTACATCGAGACGTCGTACGTGATCGCGGAGTTCGAGGGCACCGAGCAGCTGAGCGACGCGAGCGCAGCGCCGACCGGCGGGACGTTCGTGCAGTCGGCGAGCAGATTCTTCGGCATGGCCAGTCGCAGATCGCCGGCCACCACCGGGCCGCCGGTGGGCGCGGTCGTGCCGGTGCCGCCGGTCGGCGGCGCCGGTCGTCCCGCTCGGCGACGCCGTCGTCCCCGGGCCGCCCGAGCTCGACGCCGAGTCGCTGCCGCTCGTGAGCTGGAACGCGATCACGCCGAGCGCGGCCACAAGGGCCACGACGAGCGCGATCACGACCGTCGACGGACGGCCGCGAGGGGCCCTCGGAGGCACCCCACCGCCGCGCCCGGAATCGCCGGGCGGCCCGGAAGGCGGCTCCTGGGCGACGGGCTCGCGAGCCCGGACGACGTCGGGCGACTCGCCGTAGCCGGTTGCTGGAGTGGGCGGAATGGTCGGCTCGGTCGTCACACGCGACGGCCGCTCGCTCGAGTAGCGGAAGGCACCGGCGAGCTCCGACAGGTCGCGGGAGAGGTCGCCCGCCGTGGCGTAGCGGTGCTCGGGGCGCTTCGCCATCGCCCGGGCGCAGATCTCGTCGATCGCCGGCGTCAGATCGGGCCGCAGGTCGGTGATCCGCGGGACCGTGTCCTGAACGTGCGCGAAGAGCACCGCGACGTCGCTGTCGCGCGGGTACGGCACGGAGCCCGTGAGGCACTCGTAGAGCACGCATCCCAGCGAGTAGACGTCGGCGCGATGGTCGGTCTGGCGCCCCTCCACCTGCTCAGGCGCCACGTAGTCGACCGTGCCGAGGAACTGGCCCGTGTCGGTCAGCCCCGACCGGGACACCTGGTGCTTCATGAGGCCGAAGTCGGCGAGGTAGGCGTGGTCGACGGTCTCGCCGTCGCCCCCGGCCCGCTCGGTGAGGATGTTCGCAGGCTTGATGTCGCGGTGGATGAGCCCGCGCTGGTGCGCGACGCTGAGGCCGCGCGCGACCTGCGAAATCAGCTCGGCGGATCGCCGCAGCGACAGCGGGCCCTCCTGGCGGATGAGCGTCTTCAGGTCGGCGCCCGCGACGAAGCGCATGGCGATGTAGAGGAGGCCGTCCTCCTCGCCCGCGTCGTAGATCGGGATGATGTTCGGGTGGTTGATCGAGGCTGCGAGCCGTGACTCGCGCACGAACCGCTCCCGGAACGCGTCGTTCTCCGAGAGCTCCGCGCTCAGGACCTTGAGGGCGACCTCGTTCCCCAGGCGCATGTTGTCGGCGCGGAACACCACGCTCATCCCGCCGCGACCGAGCACGCCCTGGATCCGGTACGACGCGAAATCCGAGCCGACGCGCGGCATGTGGCCGATGCTCGCGGCGGCGCCCTGCCCCGACGGGTCTGGCGTCTCACGTCGATGATCACCCACCGCGACCTCCTTCCGGCGCGCTCGAGCCCAGGGGATGACTCGGGTTCGGCGCTCCCGGTGGCGTGAAGCGGAGAACCGCTTCGGAGGGGCCTCGACGCCGAAACCGGAACGAGGATACGCCCCCGCGCGCGGCGATGTCAACGCGGGAGGCGGCCTCCTGACGGGGGAACCAGGGCATCAGTGAGTAGACGGCGGGCGACCGAGGTTCCTTCCATCGCGACCAAGGGCGTCGCCCTGACGCCCCGGCGGCCTCAGGGACAGCCCGCCCCGGGGCCCGCTCGGCACCAGCAGGAAGGCGTGCTGCTTGCCGTTGTGGCGTCCGACGCCGGCGATCTCGCCCGCGTCGTTGATCGCGCTGGCCGTGCCGAGCCGCCAGCCGGAGCCGGCCGGGATCTGCGAGTTCAGGTCGACGCCCACCCCGTTTGCGATGAGGAACGCGTGCGGCTTGAAGAACTCCTCGGGATGGTGCGCGCCGACGATCTGGCCGCAGTCGTTCATGTCGTGGATCTCGGGCTCGACCAGCGCCGGTGTCGGGACCGGGTGCCAGCTCATCCCGTCCCAGAGCACGATCCCGAGCGGATCGAACGTCTGACCGGCGATCTGGCCGGCGTCGTTGATCGCGTCGGCCGATGTCTCGGCCGCGGTCGGCACGGACGGCAGGATGGTCAGCACACCGTTCGCATAGACGAACGGCGCCGAGCCGTGAGGATCGTCGAAGAGCGTTCCGACGGCGGTGCCGGCGTCGTTCACGTCCTCGCCGTGGCTGCCGTCGAACCCGCGCAGCGGCAGCCGGACCCAACCGTGCTGGTTGCGGTAGGCGGCGACCGACTCGCCGGCCGCGGTGGTGGCGTTGCCGATGATCGCTCCGGTGTCGCCGATCCGCACAGGAAGCGGGATCCCGATGTTGTGCATCGCGCCCTGGTTGGCCCGCCACAGGAACCCGTGCTGCGGCCCTCCGGCGGCGACGCTCGCGGTGCCGACGACGGCGAACGTGTTGCTGATCCCGGTGGCCATGCTGGTCGGGCCGCCGAGCGTCCCGATGTCGGTCTTTCGGCCGTTTCGCCACACGACCGCGTGCACATGGCCCGAGGCGGTGCGCGACCAGCCCACCACGGCGCCCGCGTTGTTCAGGTCGGTTGCGGCGCTCGACGCCCCTCCGAGCGTCCCCAGGTCGACCACCCGGTAGGTCGCCGCACCGGCCGGTGCCGCCACGGTGAGCGTCACGGCGACCGCCACCGCGAGCGATGCCCACCGGCGACCGCCCGCACGCCTGAACGTCTCGGATGCGCGCATGCTCCACCTCCGTCGATCCGCCCGGCCCGCCCTGTCGAACGGAGCGAGGATACGCCCCGGCTCGCGCCGATGTCAACGCGAGAGCTGCTAGCGGCCGGCGTTCGCGTACGGAGGATCCGGGCGCAGTCGCAGCTGAGGCGGCGGGGTCGGCAGCCGCCACGTGGGGTGCGGCCGGGTCGGGCTCGATGCGGGCGACGGGGTCATTGGCGGAGTCTCGATCGCACGGTCGGCCCCGGCCATACGGCTGCCCGGCGTCCGGAGGGCGATTGCCCCGACGATCGTGGTGCGGCCAGCACCCCGGCCCGGCTCTAGGCGATCCGAAGCGCGGTGTCGTGGGAGCAGCCGCCCTCGACCAGCGTCAGCGCCAGCCGCCAGTCAAGCTCCTCGTCGAGGACGCGCTGCACTTGCTCCGGCGTGAACCCCGCGTCGAGCAGCTTGTCGATCCGCCAGCGGGGAATGGTTGTGATGCTCTCGTAGGACTGCGGTCTCACGGCGCCGTCGCCGGCGTCGTCCACGTCCTGCGCGTCCGGGGAAGGAGGCATGTACCTCGTCCCGACCCGTGCTAGGACGCGCTCCGAAGCGCGGCTTCCGCCTGGTGGTGGTGCGCCGTGCAGAGCATGATCACGATCCGCGAGTCAAACGCGCGCGCCCCTTCGCCTCGAGCCCACAGATCCCCCAACGGGATCGTGTGGTGGCCCTTGAGGCCGGAGACCTCCGGGCAGCGAACGCCGTTCTTCGAGCAGTGCACGGCACTGGTCGCTGTCGCGGATCCTCGCCTCGCGCAGCGTCATCGTCCACCGGGGATCGTCGTACACGGCTCGCCAGGGCTCGCGGTCCAGGCGCGGCTTGACCGGCATCAGTCCCAGACCTCATTGCCCCGCACGTCCTGGCCACGCGTTCGGCCGCAGCGAGCGCACTGGACACGGGTCGCCGTACGGAACCGGCCGTACATCACCGAGACGGGCAGATGTCCGAAGAGGAAGCATGCGAAATATTGCATGCGTGTGATACTGGCGATCGCTCATTGAGGATTGCTTCGATCTCAATGCAGAGCACATCGAGGCCGGATTCCACCCGACGACGGCTCCGCTGCGCTCGCGGCACGGGGCGTCGCGCCCGCGCCCCTTCGCCCTTCTCACGCCAGCAGCTCCACCCGGTTCCCGAACGGATCGCGCGTGTAGAACCGCCGCACCGCGGGCCAGCGCTCGTCCCACTCGACGGTGCAGCCGGCAGCCGCGAGCACCCCAGCCAGCCGGTCCAGGTCCTCGACGCGCAGCGCCGGGTGCGCCCGGCGAGGCGGCGAGAAGCCCTCCTCGCCCGAGACGTGGATCCCCTCGGCGAACCACACGCCGCCGCTTGCGCGCATCGGCTCGGGCTTCTCGATCTCGGTCAGGCCGAGGAGGCCGGCGTAGAAGGCGCGGGCATCGTCCTCGGCTCCGTTCGGCATCATCACCTGCACGTGGTCGAGCGCCGCCGCCATCGTTCGATCGTAGTCGTGTGCTCGTCTTCCCTCCGCTATTGGCCCGCGGCGGCGCGCGGCCCCGAGTGGGTTCGCGCAGCCGCCGGCCCCGGATCCCGACGACGAGGAGTTCCAGGAGTCGAACCTGATGCACTCGATCAACGGCTACGTGTTCGGGAACCAGCCGATGATCACGATGCACCGGGGCGAGCACGTGCGCTGGTACGTGATGAGCATGGGCACCGAGGTCGATCTGCACACGCCCCACTGGCACGGCAACACCGTGACCGTGAACGGCATGCGGATGGACGTCGTCAGCCTGCTCCCGGCGACGATGGTCGTCGCCGACATGGTGCCCGACGACTCCGGCACCTGGCTCTTCCACTGCCACGTGAACGACCACATCACCGCCGGGATGCTCACCTGGTACCGGGTGCTGGCGTAGCCACGCCGGCGAGGCCGGTGGCTCCCGACGGGGAGCCACCGGTGACTCCCGGAACACGCGTCCGGCCGCCGGATCGCCCATACTCCCGAGTGATGCGGACCTCATCCACGGCCGGGCGGGCAGCCGGCCTTCTGGTATCGGCGGTCATCGTCCTGGCGGCCACGGCGGCGTGCGGCGGAAGCGGCAGCTCGGGCTCGAGCGGCGTCACGGTCACCAGCACCGTCACCAAGACTGCGACCGACACCGTGGGCTCGTCGACCGGCACGGGCTCGGCGGCCCCGTGCGCCGCGAGCGACCTGCTGCCGGTGCTCAAGGCCAAGATGGACGGGACGGCCGAGAAGTACACGATCGTGAAGGTCAAGGTGATCCGCTGCCAGAACGACTACGCGTTCGTGATCGCGGTGCCGGACCGCTCCGTCTGCCAGGAGGGCGTGGCCGACTGCTACGACTCGGCCCAGGTGTTCCTGTCGTGGGACGGGACGCAGTGGAACATCTTCAACGTCGGGACCGACATCGGGTGCACGTCCCTCCCGCTCGACGATCAGACGCTCGTGGCCTGCAAGGCGCTCGGCTATCCGATCCTGACGACGGCGAGCTTCAAGATGCCCTCGGGGAACATCGGGTGCGAGCTCGAGGGCACGACGGTGCGGTGCGACATCCGAAGCGGCCTCAAGCCGCCGCCGGCCAAGAGCTGCGCCGGCGACTGGGGCGGCGCCGTCCTCTCCTCACACGGCAAGGCCAGGCCGAACTGCGCGAGCGACACGATCTACGACGACTCGGCCCCGACACTCGACTACGGGTCGACCTGGGGCGGGGGCGGCATCACGTGCCTCTCGGACTCGTCGGGCCTTCAGTGCTCGAGCACCTCCGGGCACAGCTTCTTCCTGAGCCGCGACAGCTGGTCGGTGTCCTAGGACCCGAGGGGCCAGGCCCCGGTGGTTCAGCTCAGGCCTCGACGATGGCCGCCGGGGCCGCGTCGCGGCCCTCGGCCGGCTCGCTGACGTGGACGCCGCGCAGGCCGACGAGTGCCACGATCGCGGCCAGGAACGTGAGCGCGCCGGCCGTGAGCAGCGCCGCGTGGACGCCGCTCATGAACGAGTCCAGCGCCTCAGTGGCTGCGAGATGACTTCCCGTCAGCCGCTCGATCACGTTGCCGCGGCCGCCCTGGACGAGCGGCGTGAGCTGCTCGGCCAGCGCGTGCCGCGCCGGCGGCAGGTTGGCGATCTTGTCCGACCAGGCGTTCGCGGCCAGCGTCGCACCGATGCCGCCCAGGACCGCGATCCCGAGCGCGCCCCCCACCTGGCGCGACGCGTTGATGACGCCCGATGCCACGCCGGCCTTGGCATGGTCGACCGCGCCCATGGCGGTCGCGGCGCTCGCCGGCATCGTCGAGGCGAGGCCGATGCCGAGCAGCATCTGGAACGGCCAGATCGCGTTGTAGCTCGTGCCGACGTCGATGAACGAGAGCCCGACGAGGCCGACGGTCGCGGTCAGCATGCCGAACGTCATGAGCTTTCGCGGCCCGATCCTCGGCCCCAGCTTGCCGGCGATCGGGGCGACGAACAGGATCATCATCGTCGTGGGCAGCGTGCGCACGCCCGCCTCGATCGGCGAGTAGCCCTCGACGTTCTGGAAGTAGAGCGTCAGGAAGTAGATGACGCCGAAGAGCCCCACGCCGATCAGCGTGACGATGATGCTCGACGATGTGAATGCGGGTGACCTGAAGAATTCGAGCGGCACCATCGGGTCGGAATGGCGGCTCTCCCACAGCACGAACAGCGCGATTAGCACGGCGGCCGCGCCGAGGAAGCCGAGCGTGTACGGGCTCAGCCAGGCGTGGCTGGCGGTCTTGATGAGCCCCCACGTGAGGGCGCCGAGGCCGGCGGTGATGAGCACCGTGCCGACGATGTCGAGGCTGTGGGTCGTCGTGTCGCGCGACTCGACCACGGCCCACACCGTCGCGGCGGCCGCGACGATGCCCACCGGCACGTTCACCCAGAAGACGGCCGACCACGAGAAGTGCTCGACCAGGAACCCGCCCAGGAGCGGGCCGATGGCGAGGCCGAGGCCCGAGATGCCGGCCCAGATGCCGATGGCCTGGGGAAGCTGCCGGCGCGGGAAGGCGGCGACGATGATCGAGAGCGAGAGCGGGTTCAGGAACGCACCGCCGACGCCCTGAATGGCCCGGGCGACGATCAGCTGCGTGTCGGACTGGGCCAGGGCGCAGCCGGCCGAGGCCAGCGTGAAGATCGCAAGACCCAGGAGGAAGATGCGCTTGCGGCCGTAGCGGTCGCCCAGCTTCCCGCCGAGCAGGATCAGCGTCGCGAACACGAGGACGTAGGCGTTGATCGTCCACTCGAGGTTCTCCGGCGACGGGTTCAGCGAGTGCTGGATCGACGGCAGCGCCACGTTCACGATCGTGTTGTCGAGCATGATCATGAAGAGGGCGAAGCACATGGCGAAGAGCGTCCACCACTTGTGGTTCGGATGGTCAGAGGTCATTCCGCCTCCTCTGCGTTGGGATCGGTGCTGAGCATCTGCACGAACGTGCGGGCGACGAAGGGGCTGTCCTCGACGGCCCGCTCGGGCTCGAGGGCGTGCCGGAACCCGCACGAGAGGGTGAAGCCGACCCAGAGCCACGCGACGTGCTCCAGGTCGAGGTCGGAGCGCACCTCGCCACGGTCGCGCGCCCGGGCGAGCATCGCGACGATGCGAGCGCGCATGAAGCGCATGTTCTCGTCCAGGGCGGCGCGGACGGCCGGCTCGCCGACGAGCGACGCCGCCAGCATCCGCAGGCGCATCACCTCGACGATCAGCTCGTCGGTGGCCGCGAGCTCGGCGACCTCGACGAGCGCCGCCGTCACCGAGTCGCCGGACTCGTCGAGGAGCGCGTCGACGCGCTGCCCCATGAGCGAGCCGGCGTGGGTGAGGACGGCGGCGAAGAGCTCCTGCTTCGAGGCGAAGTGCTTGTAGAGCATCGGCTCGGAGCAGCCGCACCGGGCCGCGATGTCGGCCGTGCCCGCGCCCCGGAACCCCTTGCGCGCGAACTCGTGCCGGGCCGCGTCGAGGATGGCTGTGCGCCGATCCTCGTGCGTGAGCCGGGTGCGTTCCTGGACCATGAAGAGGGGCAGGTTAGTGAATATTCACTAGGGACGCAAGTTGGGACCCGAACCACCGGGGCCAGGCCCCACGGGCCTGGCCCCAGGGGTCGTTCAGAGCCCGAACGCGCGCCGCATCCCGACCGCGTTCTGCGCCCGCCCGAGGAGCGGCAGGCCGAGCAGGTTCTCGGTCGTGCGCAGGAGCGAGTAGTGCGTGAACGGCGTGCGCGAGACGGTTCCCGGCTCGATGTACGGGCTGATCACGATCGTCGCCACATGGCAGCTCGGGTCGCTCGGGTGCAGGTGGCAGCTCTCGCCCTCGACGCCGCCCTGGCCCTCGTCGAACGTCAGGAAGACGACCAGCTCGCCGTTCTGGTACGACGTGTTCGCGAGGATCAGCGGCAGCCACGACCTGAGCCATGCGTCGCCCACCCGCTTCGGGCAGTCGTGCATGTCGTGGCAGGCGTCCGGCGTCACGAACGAGTACGCCGGCAGCGTGTTCTGGCGGAGGGCGTGCCGCAGCGCTCCCCGCGCTGGGGTGCCCATCGGCAGGTCGGACGCCGGGCACGTCGGCCGAAGATGCGTGAAGTAGGCGGGCGGGTTGTGGCGCATCAGGTAGCGGCCGTGGTCGGCGCGCAGGCACGGCGACGGCATCGACTCCTCGTAGGCCCGCCACGATCGACCGGCGGCCTCGACCTGCTCGAAGATGCTCGGCCCGCTGCTGCGGCAGCCGTTGCAGTCGGTCGTGATCCCGGCCGTCGAGCCGGACGTGAGCGCGAGGTAGTTCGGGAGCGACGGGTGCGTGATGCTGTGGAACTGCGACGCCCAGCCGCACCTGCGGGCGACGCTCGTGATGAAGGGCGTCTTCGGCGAGCCCACGATCTGGCGGGCCGAGTGGTTCTCCATCACGATCACGAGGACGTGACGGTAGGTCGCGGGGTGGCCGGCCTGCCCGGTGCACGCGCCCGCCAGCGGCCCGGCGGCAGCGCCCGGTGCGGCGACCCCGAGAGCGGCCACGGCGACGCACGCCGCGAGCGCCGCGCGGACGCTACGCGACCGAGGCCTCGACCAGCGCCTCGACATGCGTGCTCGGCTGGAAGCTCCGAAGCGAGTGGCTCCAGCCCGCCCCGATCCAGCGGTAGTCGACGGTCAGCTCGGGCAGGTTGTAGGAGGCGGTGTAGAGCGTGCCGAAGCCGCGGGAGTAGGTCGTCGACCGCAGCGGCGGCGCCAGGAACGCCTGGACGAAGCCGTCGGCGGTCGTCGCCGGGTCGTCGAGCATCGCGAGGATGCACGCCTCGCGCTCGAGCGTCCGCGTGACCGCGGCGTGCTCGGTCCACTCGACGACGTCCTGGTGGTTCGTCGCGGCCGGCTGCGGCCGGAAGGCCACGCCGCGGTCGGGTGCGAGGTGCGCCGTCAGCACGTCGCCGTTGAGGTCGGCCAGCGTCAGCGAGTGGGCCAGGTGGTACGGGAGCCGGGCGAGCACCGCCGCCGCCTCGGGCACGGTCGAGCACGTCTCGAGCAGGTAGCGCAGGACGATCGGCACGCCGAACCCGTCGCCGAGCACCGGCCGGCCGCCGAACGTGAGCGAGACCGCCAGGCCGTCCTCGTTGATGCCGTCGAGGAGGCCCCACAGGCAGTCGCTCGTGCCCATCACGCGCTTCCCGTTCCACGCCGTGTTCCAGACGAGCCCCTCGAGCCGCGCCGGCGCGTAGTCGTAGTTCCGGACGAGGAGCGGGCCGCCGGGCCCGCGGAAGACGCCCTGCGAGCAGCCGCTCAGGTACGGCGGCGGGTTCACCATCGAGAGCATGCGCGCGGCCACGTCGCCGCCGCCGGCCAGCTCGACGAGCCGCTGCCAGGTCGGGACGAGCTCGGGCATGTGCTCGCGGAGCATGCGCGACGAGTGGGCGAAGCTCGAGCGGGCCGCATCGCCGTCGCGGAGGAACCAGTCCCGGTACCTGGGCCACAGCTCCTCGAAGACGCCGCGCCACGCCTCCCCCGGCCGATCCTCCTGCACGGCGCGAAATGTGAACTGGATCGACTGCACTCCTACAACATCTTAAACGAGAAGGGCTCCGGAGGCTGTACCGGCACGGCGGGAGCCACCGGCTCGCCCCTGAACTGGCCCTTCACCCCATCGATCCAGGCGTGCGCGCGATCGGTCAGGTTGTGATCATCGTCCATCAGCCGGCCCCTGGTCACGAGGATCCCGAGATCGGCGCCGGGATACCGGTAGGAGCCGGCCGCGGCGATGCGGAGGTAGAACGCCTCGCGCTCGTCGGCGACCGCGTGCCAGTCGGTGTCGCGGCGGACGAAGCCGATCGACCCGTCGGGCGCGAGCCGCCAGATGCCCGACGTCGGCGCGTGCGTGATCAGCTCGATCGTGTCGTCGGTCTGCTTCAGGATGAACTGGCTCCACGAGTCGATGGCCTGCGACTGGCTCCAGCGTTCGTTCAGCTCGGCGACGTCGATCTCGTAGTCGACGTCCATGAACTCGAGCAGGTGGAACAGGAAGAGCGGCATGTCGCCGTAGGCGACGGCGGTCACGTTGGTCATCGAGCTGGCGCCGGTCACCCGCGGGTTGAGCTCGCCGAGGTACATCTCGCCCGTGTCGACGTCGGCGAGGAAGTCGAGCTCGAAGTAGCCGCGGTAGCCCTCGGCCGCGAGCCGGTCGCCCATGGCGCGGGTGCGCTCCCGCGCGATCTGGCGGTGGCGGTCGGTGAGGACGGTCGACGAGACGTCGTTGCCGCACCAGCCGCCGCCGTAGGGCGTGAGCTCCGGGAAGCCGGCCAGCTCGGTCATGAGCGGGCCGACGAGCGTCCCGTGCCGGGTGATGACGCCCTCGATCGCCGCCTCACGGCAGTTGATCCGCCGCATCACCTTGAGCTCCTCGCGGGCCATGTCGACGGCGTGCTCGTCCCAGTCGGCCTGGGAGGCGATGAAGAACGTCGTCTGGCCCGAGTCGCCGTACGGCGTCTGCACGACCAGGTCGTCGCCCACGCCGCCCGTCGCAGCCAGCGCGCGCAGCTCGTCGTAGGTCGAGGCCCGGCCGAGGATGTTGGGGACGCTCGGCACACCCGCCTCGTCGGCGATGCGCGTCGTCTCGATCTTCGAGTCGAGCCGGTGCCGCAGCGCCGCGGGCGGGAACGCGACGTCGAGCCCGAGGTCGGCGGCAAGGCTCTCGGTCTCGTCGTCGAACATCAGGAAGACGACCTTGCCGCCGCGGTCGCCGATCAGGTCGTGCGTCTCCTTGTGGGCCAGGAGGTGGTTGCAGATCTCCTCGATCGAGTCGAACGCCCGGTGCGGCCGGTCGCGCGGGACGAACACGCGCGGATGGTGCCCGTCGAACGAGTCGTAGTAGTTGATGTACCGCAGCGCCCGCACCCACCGGTCCATCCCGAGCAGGTTGAACGCGGTCGCCGAGACGAAGTAGACGGGCGTCGTCTGGGTGCGGAAGAACCGGCGGATCTCCGGGATGCCCCGGAGGGTCTCGGTGGCGACCTGCGACATCACGTCCTCCATTTCGGCTGTCTCCGATACTACTGACCGGCGGCCGGCCCGGTCACGCCGCCGCAACGTCGCGCCCGCCCCGGCGATGCTCGGCGATCCACACGGCCCCCAGGATCATGGCGCCGCCGACGACGTCGCGGGCGTTCGGCCGCTCGCCGAGGACGGCCCACGACGCGAGGACGCCGATCGTCGGCACCGCGTACATGGCGACGGCGAACCGCGACGCGGGCAGGCGCGAGAGGACGTGGGCGAAGAGGAAGTAGGCGATGCCGCTCCCCACCCCGATGTACACCACGACCGCCACCGACGACGCGTGCAGCTCGCCCTGGACGGCGCGGCCGTGGGCGACGTCCAGCGCGATCAGCGGGAGCGTCAGGACGCACGCCCCGATCGACGTGACCACCGCCACCGCCCCGGCGTCGAGCCTGCCGGCCTCGCGGCGCACCGACACGGTGTAGGCGGCGAAGAGGACGACGGTGAGCAGCAGGAATGCGACGGGCCTGCCCGCGCCCGAGACCCCCGAGGTGAAGAGGCCCGAGACGACGGCGACGCCCGCCAGTCCGAGGCCGAGGCCGGCGAGGGTGGCGGGCGTCGGCCGCTCGCGGGCCACCAGCACCGCGGCAACCGCCACGCCGATCGGCTCGAGGCCGAGCACGAGCGCGCCGAGCGTCGAGCTGCCGGCGTCGATCCCCGCCGTCATCGCGACCGCCTGGCCGCCGAGCCCGACGGCGCCGATCAGCAGCAGGCGCCGCCACATCCGCGGCTCGAGCGACGGCAGGCCGCGGCCGATGACGATCAGCGTCACCGTGGCGAGCGCGAACCGGAGGCCCACCACGGTGCCGACGCCGAAGTGCTCCGTCGCGAGCTTGAACGCCGGGAACGAGCTGCCGAACAGGACGAGCGTGACGACGAGCTCGGAGGTTGCCCTCAGGTCGCGGGCCTCTCGCGCCGATACCTCACCGGATGCCACGTCTCAACCCCTCGGATGCCATTCGCATGCTGTTCGCCGGCATGACGGCTGAGCTCGAGACCGACGCGGGCGTCCTGATCCCGATGCAGGCCACCGGGATGAAGGGCGCCAAGGTGTGGGCGACCGCCCCGCGGCTCGCGGTGGCGACCGGCATGCCGCTCCGCGGACGGATCATCGTCCCGGAGGAGGCGCAGCCGTGGCTCGTCCGCTTCGAGACCGAGGATGCGTCGTTCCACACGAATGAGCTCGCCCGGGTCAGGCTGCGCGCCGTCTCGGTCGGCCCCGACCACTCACGCCGGCGCACGCCGCGCGTGCCGGCCGGCGGTGTCGCCTGGCTCATCGCCGTGAGCTGCCGCGACGTCAATGACGGCGACCGCATCGAGGGCACGATCGTCGATCTCAGCGAGTCGGGCGTGGCGTTCGCCACCTGGCGCGTGCTTCGCATCCACGACCGCCTGGTCTTCAACGGCCGGTTCTTCGCCGAGCACGTCGAGGCCGAGGTGCGTATCACCTCGCTGCGCGACGGCGCCAACGGCCGCACGATCGCGGGCTGCGCATTCGTCGACATCAACGCCGCCCAGCGCGCCCGGGTGCAGCGGCTGGTCGCAGCCGCCGACTCCCCGCCGGAGCGACCGGCCGGCGTCGACGTGGGCCCCCTGCGCGAAGCGGTCGGCGAGAGCGACAGCGACGGCTGGCGCGGCCTCTTCCGCCGCAGCTAGCTGAAGCTGATAACGCTGCGGATGCCGTCCTGGGCCTCCATCAGCTCGAACCCGCGGTTCACCTCGTCCAGCGTGATGTGGTGGGAGAGAAACGGGTCGACGTCGATCTCGCCCGCCAGCCAGCGGTCGACGAACGCCGGCACGCCCTCGCGCCCCTTGACGCCGCCGAACGACGAGCCGGCGATGCGGCGGCCGGTGATCAGGAGGCGCGGGACCACGTCGAGCGTCTCGCCCTTGCCGGCCACGCCCGCGACCGTGCAGAGCCCCCAGCCCATCCGGGCGGCCTCGACCGCCTGGCGCATCACCTTCACGTTGCCGGTCGCCTCGAACGTGTAGTCGGCCCCGAACCCGCCGGTCATCTCGACGATCTGCGCGACCGCGTCCTCCCCGCCCACCATCGTGTCGGTCGCCCCCTGGCCGCGGGCCAGCTCCAGGCGATCCTCCGAGAGGTCGACGCACACGATGCGCTCGGCGCCGGCCAGGCGGCAGCCGGCCACCGCGCCCAGCCCGACCATTCCCGCGCCGAAGACGACGCAGGTCGAGCCCGGCTCGACCTTCGCCGTGTTGAGCGCCGCACCCAGGCCCGTCGAGAGGCCGCAGGCGAAGAGGCAGGCCCGGTCGAGCGGCGCCTCCGGGTTGACCTTGGCGAGCGCGATCTCGGGCATCACCGTGTACTCCGCAAACGTCGAGCAGCCCATGAAGTGGCGGATCGGCTCGCCGCCGCGTGAGAGCCGGGCGGTGCCGTCGGGCAGGTAGCCCTGCCCCTGCTTGTCGCGGATCGCGAGGCACAGGTTCGTGCGCGGGCTCTTGCAGTGGATGCACTCGCCGCACTGCGGCGAGAACAGGGTGACGACGTGGTCGCCCGGGCCCACGAGCGTGACCCCGTCGCCGACCCGCTCGACGACGCCGGCGCCCTCGTGCCCGAGCACGGTCGGGGCGTACCCCGACGGGTCGGCCCCCGAGGCGGTGTAGAGATCGGTGTGGCAGACGCCGCACGCCTCGAGCCGCACCAGCACCTCGCCGGCGTGCGGCTCGGCGATGTCGATCTCCTGGACGGCGAGCGGCTCCCCGAACGCCTCCAGCACTGCAGCGCGCATCTTCATGGCGGGCGAGTGTACCCTCTACGCCCACCCACGGATGTCCGATCACGCCCCTCTCGACGACATCGTCCTGGAAGCGAACCGCCTGCTCGAAGCGGCCGCCACTTCGGACGTTCCGGTCCGCCTTGTCGGCGGCCTCGCGGTGCGGATGCACGTCGGCGGAGAGCCGGTCATCGCGCGGACGTACAAGGACATCGACCTCGTCACGCTGAAGGGCCGCGGAAAGCGCGTCTCCGAGTTCATGACGGCGATGGGCTACGAGGCCGACCGGCCGTTCAACGCCACGAACGGCCATCGCCGGCTGCTCTACTACGACCCCCCGCACGGCCGCCAGGTGGACGTCTTCGTCGGGGCGTTCGAGATGTGCCACTCGATTCCGATCACCGAGCGGATCGAGCTCCATCCGTCGGCCGTCCCGCTCGCCGAGCTCCTCCTCACCAAGATGCAGATCGTCGAGCTGAACGCCAAGGACCAGGCCGACATCCTGACGATCCTCTACCACCACGACATCGCCGAGGGCGACGGCGGCGGCGACGTCGTGAACGGCGCGCGGGTCGCCCGGCTCTGCGCCGGCGACTGGGGCCTCTGGCGCACGAGTCTCCTGAACGTCGAGCGCACCCGCAACGCGCTGGTCGACTCGAGCCTCACGGACGAGCAGCGGGCACTCGTGAGCGAGCGCCTCGAGCGGCTGTGGGCGCGGATCGAATCGGAGCCCAAGTCGACCAAGTGGAAGATGCGAAACCGGGTCGGCGACAAGGTCCGCTGGTACGAGGAGCCCGAGGAGGTCGACGGGTAGCGCCGGGCGGGCCGCCCGCTACCGCATCGACACCGCAAACGCGTCGACGTCGACCCTGGGGGCGCGCGTGCCCACGACGACCTTGATCGTGTGGTGCCCCACTCCCGGCCACGACCGCAGGAACGCGGTCTGCCGGCGGAGGATGCCGGTCGGCGTCTGCGAGAGGTCGACCGTGGCCGCAAGCGAGCCGTCCACGAAGACCCGTGCGATGCCGCCGCCGACGCCCATCGGCGCGATCCACCAGACGCGCCTGCCGGTGAACGACAGGCTGACGGAGTCGCCCGCCCGCGTCGAGGTCGAGACGTGCCCGAGCCACGCACCGCTCGAGGCCTGCCTCGTCCAGTGACCCGTGTAGACGAGCGCGGAGCTCCCGTCGTCGAAGATCTGCACCGGTTCCCACACCTTCGCGGTGAACTGGTCGATGTCGCCGTCGGAGGCGATCTGGAGGGCGCTGTTCAGGGCGCCCGGACGGACCTGGGCGCAGCAGGTGACCGTCCGCCGATCGAGGCTGAACACCGTGCCCCCGGTGATGACGTAGCCGAACCGCGTGCCGTCCGCGCGGGTCGCCGAGCCGACCACGTCGCCGGCGTCGGTGATGTCCGCGGCCACGCTCGACGCGGCCGGCAGGCCGGCGGCCTTCAGGCGGGCGGTGATGTCGGTGCGATGCCCGTCTCGGAGCACGAACCCGTCCTTCACGCCTGTGCGTGTCTCGGTGAAGCCAACGACCGTGCCGGCGGCGTTCACCGAGAGCGCGAAGCTGTCGAGCGCTCCCAGCGAGCCGAGATCCTGCATATGGCCGGCTCTGATCAGGAACGCATGCCAGTGACCGGCAGCGGTCTGCGCCGACCCGGCGATCAGGCCGCCGGGTGCGATCGCGGTCGCGTGGCTGTTCGGGCCGCCGAACGTGCCGAGGTCGGTCATCGTTCCGCCGGCCCACCGGAAGGCGTGGCTCTGACCGCCGGCCGTGTCCGAGCTGCCGACGATGACGTCGTTCGCATCGATCCCCTCGCCGTTCGACTGCGCGCCTCCCAGCGTCCCGATGTCGGTGAACGTCGCGCTGCCGTTCACGTGCAGATAGGCGTGCTGGATCCCGCCGACGTCCTCGACGTGCCCTGTCACGTCACCGGCGTCGTTCATCGCCGCCACGTCGGCGCCGAAGCTGAAGGCACCGCTGCCCTCGCCGAGCTGGATCAGCGAGCCGCCCTTCCAGATCCAGGCGCGGTGCAGGTCGGGGAAGCCTCCGCCGGCCACCCATCCCTTCGTGTTCACGTCGGAGCTCCAGATGTCGTTGTCGCAGTTGTCGAGCACGAGGCTGCAACCGGGGAACGGCCCGATCGGCAGGAGCGCCCAGCTGGGCGCGACCGCCGCCGTTGCCTGTGCGCTCGTCCCGGCCAGCGCAGCAGCCGCCACGGCGACCGCCGGCAGAAGGATCCGTCTCATAGCCCACTCCCCCTCAAGATGTGACGAATGCCACCGGCAACGATACCACCCGGCGGAGGCTCAGCCCCGCGAGCGCAGAGCGATCCACAGATCCACCTGATCCTCCATCGATCCCAGGTCGCGCCCGGTCAGCTGCTCGACGCGGGCCAGGCGGTGGCGGAGCGTGTTCACGTGGACGTGCAGCTCGGCGGCCGTCCGCTGCCAGCGGCAGCCCGACGACAGGAACCGGTCGAGCGTGTCGACGAGCTGGGACTGGCGCCGGGCGTCGTGCTCCTCGAGCGGCTGGAGCAGCGCCTGCCGGAACGCCGCGAGCACATCCTCGTCCTGGAGCGCGAGCAGCAGCGAGTGCGAGCCGACCTGGTGGTGGGTGGCCCAGCCCGCGTCGCGCCGGAGGCGGGCGAACCGGCACGCGTGGCGGGCCTCGACGATCGACGTGCGAAGTCCGGTGGCGTCGCCCGCGAGGCCGCCCACCCCGACGGCGCCGCCGAGCCGCTCGTGGAGCGCCGCCGCCAGGCCGGCGAGCTCGGGCTCGCCGCCGGCCCACTGCACGACCGCGACGATCTCGGGCGCCTTGACGGCGGCCACCGCGGCCACGCCCGCGTCTGCGAGCCCCACCTCCACCGGATCGAGCCCCGCGTCCGGATCCTCGGCCTCGCACACGATGGCGGCCAGCGGCCGGCCCGCGTCGAGCGAGAAGGTCTCGAGCCGGGCGGCGGCCGCCTGCTGCTGCCCCGGCCCGGCCATGATCAGGTCGACCAGCTCCGATGCGAGGCGCCGCTCGCTCTCGCGGATCGCCCGGCGGCGGGCGAGCTCGAGCCCGAGGAACGGCAGCGCCTGGTCGACCGCCGCGCGGTCGTCCTCGGCCAGTCCCCGCCTCCCGGCCGAGACCACGAGGTGGGCCTCGGTCCGCCCCACGGTGACGATCGGGAACGCGAGCCAGCCGCCGGCGGCGATGGGGTACTCGGCCTGGAGGCCGGCGACCGCCGCCCGCACAGCCGCCGCGTCCTCGTCTGACGGCCCCGGGCCGGCCGCCGCCACCTGCGAGCCCGGGCCGGCGACCCAGGCCGAGAGCCGCTGGTCGAGCACGTCGAGGATGCTCTCGAGGCCGGATCCGTAGCCCGCCGCGCGCACGAGCTCGTCGTTTCGGCGCACGCGGGCCCGAAGCGCGTCCTCGCGGCCGCCGTACTCGCGGTCGACGAACGCGCGCGTGACGGCGATGAACGGCAGCTCGAACGGCACCGCGATGAGCGGGAGCCCGGCGCGGCGGCAGGCCCGCACGAGATCGGCCGGGACGTCGCCGTCCGCCGTCGGGATGCCGTATCCGAGGGCCGCGACGTTCATCAACCTGAGCGGCGCGACGAACTGCGCGCTCGTCACGCCGGCGTCGCGCCAGACCCCCGTCGTCAGGATCAGCTCGCCGCCCTGGAGATAGCGCGTCGGGTCGGCGAGCTCGGTCGTGTGCACCCACCGGACCGGGCGGTCGAGCGCGCCGTCCACCACGACGCGCAGCTCGAGCGCCGGGTCGTCCAGAAGCTCTCGCACCGTCATCGGCATTGGATGAACCTCCAACGCCGATCGTACAGCGTTATAGGGTCGCACCCTTGTCGGGTCGGAGGCGATCGGCCACACTCAGCGCGGAATGGCGCCCTTCGCCTGGCCCGACGGCCACCGTGCCGCGCTCTCGCTGACGTTCGACGTCGACGCGGAGTCGGCCGTCCTGGCCGTCGACCCGAGGTACGCCGGCCGGCTCTCGACGATGAGCCACCAGGCGTACGGGCCGAAGGTCGGCGTGCCGCGCATCATGCGGATGCTCGAGCGGACCGGCGTGCGGGCGACGTTCTTCGTCCCCGGCCTCACCGCCGACCTCCATCCCGCGATGGTCGAGTCGATCGTCGCCGCCGGCCACGAGCTCGGCCACCACGGCTACTCCCACGTCCCGTACCACCGGATGACCGACGACGAGCAGAAGCGCGACATCGAGCGCGCGTTCGCGAGCCTCGAGCGGGTCACCGGCCTGCGGCCCGAGGGGTTCCGGGCGCCGTGGTGGGAGCTCACGAACTCGACGCCCGGGATCCTCGCCGACTTCGGCGTCGCGTGGGACTCGAGCATGATGGACGACGACCGCCCGTACCTGCTCGACACGGGCCGCGGCATCCTCGCCGAGCTCCCCGTCCACTGGATGCTCGACGACTGGGAGCAGTACGCGTTCCTGCCGGAGCCGCACATCGGTGCCGTCATCGAGTCGCCGGCGAAGGTGCTCGACCTGTGGGGCGGAGAGCTCGAGGCGCTCGCCGACGAGGGCGGCCTCATGGTGCACACGAGCCACCCGTTCCTGTCGGGGCGCCCGTCGCGGGTCGTGACGCTCGAGCGGGTCGTCGAGCGCGCGCGCGCGCTGGGAGGCGTGTGGATCGCGCCGGCCGGTGAGATCGCCGCCCACACCCGGACGGCGATCCCCGCGCAGGAGGCGCGGCCCGTGCCCGTCGTCCGGATCGAGGAGGACGTCTATGGCTAGCATCGCCCTCGTGACCGGAGCGGCCGGCGGGATCGGCGGAGCGACGGCCGACGCGCTCGAGACGGCGGGCCACGACGTCGTCTGCACCGACCTGCCGCTCGACGTCACCGACGAGGCGGCGATCACCGAGCTCGTGGCCAGGACGGAGGCCGATCGCGGCCCGATCGACGTCCTCGTGAACTGCGCGGGCCATGTCGCCGAGACGCCGATCGAGCGGATCTCCGACGAGGAGTGGGACCGGATGCTGCGCGTGCACCTCGGCGGGACATGGCACACCTGCCGCGCCACCGCTCCGCGGATGGCCGCTCGGGGCCGGGGCTCGATCGTGAACGTCAGCTCCGAGCTCGCCCTCTGCGGCGCCGAGCTGCACGCCCACTACTGCGCCGCCAAGGGCGCGATCGTGGGCCTCACGAAGGCGCTCGCGCTCGAGCTCGCCCCGCATGGGGTGCGCGTCAACTCGGTCGCCCCCGGCGCGACCGACACGGCCCTCCTGACCGACATGTGGCGCACGCCGGCGTACGTCGAGTCGCTGCCGGTACGGCGGCTCTCGACGGCCGCGGAGATCGCGGCGACCATCGCCTTCGTCGCATCGGACGCCGCGTCGTACCTGACCGGCGAGGTCATCTCGCCCAACTCCGGGGCGGTGGTGTGAGGGTGGCGCTCGTGACCGGAGCGGCCACCGGCATCGGCCGGGCGACGGCCGACGTCCTCGAGGCGCGCGGCTTCGCGGTGGCCCGAAACCACCTGCCGGGCCAGGCCGTCTCCGGCTACTCCGCCGAGGCCGACGTCTCCGACTCGGCGGCCGTCGACCGCATGGTGCAGAACGTGACGCGCGACCTGGGGCCGGTCAGCGTGCTGGTCGCGAACGCGGCGTACATGGTGATGGGCGGCATCGACGAGATCGGCGCCGGCGAGTTCTGGCGCGTCGTCAACACCAACCTCACCGGCACCTTCGCGTGCATGAGGGCATGCGCTCCGGCGATGACCGAGGCCGGCTGGGGGCGGATCGTGAATGTGACGTCCGAATGGGGTCGCACCGGCTGGCCGCGCGCGACCGCGTACTCCGCCTCGAAGGCCGGCATCATCTCGCTCACCAGGGCGGCGGCGCTCGAGCTCGGCCCGCACGGCGTGACCGTGAACGCCGTGGCGCCCGGCATCATCGACACGCCCCAGCTGCAGGTCGACGCCGACGACGCGGGGCTGTCGATGGCCGAGATGCACGAGCGCTACGCACGGGCGGTGCCGATGGGACGGGTCGGCCGCCCGGCGGAGGTCGCCGAGGTGATCGCCCACCTGTGCAGCGACGCGGCCGGGACGATCACGGGCCAGATCGTGTCGGTGAACGGGGGCGCGCGGTGAGCGGCCGCTACCAGCCGGCCGACGCGTTCCGGAGCCCGCGCTTCTCGGGGATCCGGACATTCATGCGCCTCCCGCACGTCACCGACATGGAGGGCGTCGACTTCGCGGTCGTCGGCCTGCCGTTCGACACGGCCACGAGCTTCCGGGCAGGCGCCCGCTTCGGCCCGGAGGCGATCCGGTCGGCCTCGGCCCTCCTTCGCCCCTACAACGCCGAGCAGGACGTCGACATCTTCGCCCACCTGTCGGGGGTGGACGCGGGCGACCTCCAGCTCGCTCCGGGCGACACGGTCGGCACCTACAAGCTGGCCGAGGAGGGGCTCGGCGCGCTCATCGACGCCGGCGTGTTCCCGATCGTCCTCGGGGGCGACCACGCGATCACCCTCGCCGAGCTCCGCGCCCACGCCGCCCGGCACGGCCCGCTGGCGCTCGTCCACCTCGACGCCCACGGCGACACCTGGCACGAGTACTTCGGCCAGCGCTTCTACCACGGCACCACGTTCCGGCGGGCGGCCGAGGAGGGCGTGATCGACCCGTCGGCCTCGGTGCAGGCCGGTATGCGCGGGTCGCTGTATGCGCCGTCGGACATCGGCGACGCGCGCGACATGGGCTTCACCGTCCTCTCGACCATCGAGCTGCTCGAGCTCGGCCCCGCCGGCTACGGCGACCTGGTGCGCGAACGGGCCGGCGGACGGCCCGCGTTCCTCACGTTCGACGTCGACTTCTGCGACCCGGCCTATGCGCCGGGCACCGGCACGCCGGAGATCGGCGGGCCGACGTCCGCACAGGCGGCGGCGTTCGTACGCGCGCTGACCGGCGTGAACCTGGTGGGGTGCGACGTGGTCGAGGTCTCGCCGTCGTACGACTCGCCCGGCCAGCCGACGGCGCTCCTGGCGGCGAACATCGCCTGGGAGATGATCTCGCTCCACGCCCTCGCCCGCGCCCGGGAGGCGCAGGCATGAAGCTCTACTACGCCGGCGACGTGCACGGCTCCGAGAAGTGCTGGCGCAAGTTCCTGAACGCGGCCAAGTTCTACGAGGCCGACACGCTGATCATGGGAGGGGACATCACCGGCAAGATGATGGTGCCCGTGATCGAGATGGCCGACGGGCGCCACGAGGCCCGCGTCCTCGGCCGGCACGAGATCGTCCCGGCCGACGAGGTCGAGGACATGGAGAAGCGCATCCGGTTCAACGGCTTCTACCCGTACCGGTGCGACCGGGCCGAGTACGACCGCCTGACCGCCGACACGGCCTACCGCGAGGAGACGTTCACGCGGCTCATGACCGACGAGGTGCGGCGCTGGATCGCGCTTGCCGAGGAGCGGCTGGCGGGTACCGGCATCCGCTGCTTCGTCATGCCGGGGAACGACGACGAGTTCGCGATCGACGAGGCGCTCGAGTCGACCACCGTCGTCAATCCCGACAACAAGGTGGTGAAGGTCGGAGACGACGCCCAGATGCTCTCGTGCTCGTGGACGAACCCGACCCCCTGGGACAGCCCGCGCGAGGAGCCGGAGGAGCAGCTGCTCGAGCGGCTCCACGGCCTGGCCGCCCAGCTCGAGCCCGGGGTCACGACCATCTTCAACCTGCACTGCCCGCCGCACGGCACGACGCTCGACCGCGCGCCCCAGCTGACCGACGAGCTCAAGGTGGTGCTCGACGGCGGCGAGCCGCGCATCGTCTCGGTCGGCTCGACGGCGGTGCGCACCCTGATCGAGGAGGTGCAGCCCGTGCTGTCCCTGCACGGGCACATCCATGAGTCCAAGGCAGTCGCCAAGATCGGCAAGACGACGTGCGTCAACCCCGGCAGCGCCTACTCCGAGGGCGTGATCGACGGGGCCGTCATCGACCTGCGCAAGGACCGAGTGCGGTCCTGCCAGCTCGTCACAGGATAAGGAGGGAGCGCGTATGGCCACCGAAGCGAGTCCGGCCCCGCAGGTCTTCGCCAGGAAGGCGACCGGGCTGCGGCGTGAGGCATCCGCCCGCGACGTCTTCATCTACAACACGAACAACCAGAACATCGGCATCGGCGTGACGTTCATGGTGCTCCTGATCCCTGCGCTGTACGTCGGCGGGAGCATGGTGACGGCGACGATCCTCGCCGGCCTGCTCGCGCTGCCGATGGCCGGTGTGTATGCCTACTTCGCCGCGGCGATGCCGCGGTCGGGCGGGGACTACATCTACATCAGCCGCACGCTGCACCCATTCCTGGGCTTCCTCTCGTCGTGGAACTGGGTCGTCTGGCTCGTCACCTACACGGGCATCCCCGCCGCCTACCTGGCCCAGTACGGTCTTTCGGGCCTGTGCCGCGAGCTCGGCTACGTGTTCGACAGCCCGACGCTCGTCGGATATGGGGACAACTTCGGCCGTAAGTGGTGGATCTTCGTGGCGGGATCGCTCCTGCTCACGTTCTTCGCCATCGTCTTCGCGCTCGGGACGCGACTCTACTTCCGCATCCAGACCGTGACGTTCGTGATCGCGATGACCGGCGTCGTCGTCGGCCTCATCATCCTCGCGATCCACAACCAGACCGACACCGCCAGTGGCTTCAACTCCTACATCTCCGGGGTGGGCGGCGTCGACAATGCGACCGCAAGCCTCGACAAGTACTCGCAAAACCTGGCACAGAGCAGCTTCGACCTGAAGCAGACCCTCTACGCGATGGTGTGGCCGCTCTTCATCACGCTCTACGCCATCACGTCGAGCTTCATCGGCGGCGAGGTGCGAAACGCGAAGCGGTCGCAGTTCATCGGCATGCCCGGCTCGATCGTCTACGTGACGATCTTCATGCTCCTCCTCGTGCTCGGGCTGAACCACGCCGTCGGGACGACGTTCCTGGGCCGGCTCGGGTACCCACTGCCGCAGGACGTCCCGAGCGTGCTCGGGATCGGCAACCTGCCGACGTACAACGAGGTCATCGCCACGATGGTGCGGAACCAGGGCTGGCTCGTCCTGATCCTCGGGGTGAGCTTCCTGTTCTGGACGTACGTGTGGCTCCCGATCAACTTCCTCGCCGCGACGCGAGCGATCCTGGCGTGGGCGTTCGACGGGCTCTTCCCGCGCAAGCTGTCCGAGGTGAACGAGCGCTACCACACGCCGATCTACGCGATCGCGTTCGTGTGGGTGCTCTCGGAGATCTGCCTCTACCTCTACGTCGATCAGATCTTCAACACGCTGAACGGGATCTTCGCCTGGATCCTGTCGTTCGTCCTGTGCTCGATCGCGGCGACCGTGTTCCCGTACCGGCGACGCGACCTGTGGCAGGCCTCGCCGTGGAACGGGTCGACGCTCGGGATCCCCAACATCACGATCCTGGGCGCCGTCTCGACCATCTGTCTCGTGTTCTGCGAGTACTGGTTCTGGTACGACCCGGTTCAGGGCTTCGACCTCTGGGGCACGACGCTCCGGTGGGTCATGGCGCTGATCATCCCGTCGGCCGCGGTCGTCTACGGCATCGCCTGGTTCACAAGCAAGCAGCGCGGAGTCGCGGTGGACAAGGTGTTCGCCGAGATCCCGCCGGAATGAGGAAGGGGACTCGATGAGCTCCGTCGCTTCGCAACAGACCCGCCAGGGGTGGCACTCCGTGCTCGTGGGCGGGATCGCCACGTTCATGGGCGCCCCCCAGGTGGAGGCCGACGCCGATGCCCTGCGGGCGGCGGGCGTCAAGGCAGCCTTCCTTGGCATGCCGTTCGACTCGACCACGATCGCCCGTCCGGGGGCCCAGCTCGGCCCCCGGGCGGTGCGGGACTGGTCGAGCCACATGCTCTCCTACCACGGCGAGTACGACCTCGACATCTTCGAGGCGCTCGGCGTCGCCGACATGGGCGACGTCGCCGTCGTCCCGGCCAACGCTGCCAAGACCGTCGACCTCGTCGCCGACGCGATGGGCGAGGCGATCAAGGCGGGCGCGATCCCCGTCCTGTGCGGGGGCGAGCACATCACGACGATCGGCGGCTCGATGGCCGTCGACCGGCACGCGCCGGAGGGGACGTACGGGCTGATCCTGGTCGACACGCACCTCGACACGGCGCCCGACGTCGGCGGCGAGCGGATCAACCACTGCTGCCCGATCACGCGGGCGATGGAGCTCGCGGCGTTCGACCCTGCCAAGTGCGTCATCATCGGCCCGCACGGGGCGATGAACCCGAAGAGCGAGTACGCCTACGTGCGCGAGGCGGGCGTGACCGTCTTCCACGTCTCCGACGTCGACCGCCGCGGTGCACGGGCGATCGCCGAGGAGGCGGTCCAGATCGCGTCCGACGGCACCGACGGCGTCTACTTCAGCTTCGACGTCGACAGCCTCGACAGCTCCGTCTGCACCGGAACCTGCGTCCCGACGATGGGCGGGCTCACCTCGCGCGAGGCGCTCACGATGGTCTCGGTGATCGGCCGCGCGAACATCGTGGCGATGGACGTCTGCGAGGTCGCCCCGGCGTACGACAACGGCGAGTCCGCCATGGCCGCGTGCCAGGTGATCGCCGACACGCTGGCCGCCTACGCCGACGCTCACCGCTGACCAACCCCGTGGGGTCGGGCCCCATCGCCTGCGGGCGATGGGGCCTGGCCCCGGTGGTTACTGGAGCTCGAGGTCGATCGGGCCGGGGCTGCCGGCGTTGATGCTGACGAGGTCCTGCGGGCAGGCCGAGACCGCGAAGACGATGTCGCGCTCCGCGCGCAGCGTGACCGAGTCGCCGGGCTTCGTCGGCGCCGGCTCCCACCCAAGCTCCCAGTCGTCGCGCACAGGGATGTTCATGAAGACGTTGATCGGCTGGGGGATCTCGATGCCCTCGTAGCCGAGCGCGGCCATCGCCTTCTGGAGGTTCTCCTGGCAGGAGGCGTGCCAGCCCTCGACGCCGAGGCCGGCGTAGCGGCTCGGGTCGCAGGCCGCGCAGAGCATGTCGTGGATGCCGGGCGACGTGTCGGCCTCGAGCGTCAGGATCGGGCGGCGCCGGTTCGTCACGAACTGCTCGCCGACGCGCGGGAAGAGCCGGCTCACGTACACGCGCGTGTGCTCGGCCGAGTGGTACTCCGACAGGTCGTCGGCACAGAAGGCGAACACGTCGGCAACCTGGCCGCCCTCGGGGTCGATGACGCGGATGCGGTCGCCGGCGGACATGCGCAGGGCGTGGCCCTCGCGAGCGGGGATGCGGATGGTCTCAGGCATGCGGCAAGCATATTCGGCCGGCCCGATCCGTAGTCCGCCACGCACAGGATCGGCGCCCTCCCCGATGCGCGTCGGACGGTCGCTGGCATAGCCTTCCTGGAACAAGGAGGGGAGCGTGCAGACCGGGTCGCGGACCTGTCGTTTGAGCCGGTCCTTCGCGAGCCTCGCGCTCGCGGCGTTCGTCCCTCTCCTCCTTTCGCCACCCGCGAGGGCCGCGCGGCCGGTGCGGCCGGCGGTGACCACGAGCGGCATCCACTTCGTCGACCGGGCCGGCAGGATCGTGATCCTCCGCGGGGTCGACGTCAGCTACCAATCGCGGCTCGTGGAGAAGGTGATCGAGCTGCATGCGAACTTCGCCCGGGTCCGCGTCCTCTGGGCCGACATCGAGCCCCGCCGCGGACACCTCGATGCGCGTGAGCTGGAGCGCCTCGACGCCTTCATCGCATACCTGACCGCACATCGCGTGAACGTCGTGCTCGACCTGCGCGGCGAGGAGCTTCCGGGGTGGGTCAACCGGCACGGCTTCCACGTGCGCCGCGCGCCGGCGCCCCGCGGCGCGTATCTCGTCTTCGTGCGCGCGCTCGTGCACCGGTACGCCGGCAACCCGCGCGTCATCGGCTTCGGCATCTTCAACGAGCCGCGACCGTTCGTCTGGGATCACGTCGGATCGCCGCGGGTCGACCGCGACATGCTGGAATGGCAGGCGGGCATCCGCGATGCGATCCTCGCCATCGACCCCTATACGACCGTCTTCTTCAACGTCCGCGGCGGGGCCCTCGGCGCCCGGGCGTGCTTCGGGTGCGCCGGATTCCGGCTCGCCCATACGGCGCTCGACTGGCACGACTTCTACAACGGCTGTTGCGGATCGGGCCTCGACGCTGCCGACGACAACTGGGTTCCGAACTGGTCGGAGACGCACAACCAGCTCAGCACCCGCTACCACGGCACCGCTCGCAACCAGTGGCTGAACCTCGCCATCCCGTGGCGGAGCACGCACTTGCATGGGATCCCGATGATCGTCGGCGAGTGGGGCGCGCGAAACGACGACGTGCGAAACCACGTCTACAACGAGCAGGTGGAGGGCATCATGCGCCGGCACGGCATCAGCTGGGCGCGCTGGAACCTGGACTGCGTCTCCAAGTTCGGGCTCGTGTCGCACGGCCGCCTGAACGAGCAGGGGCAGTGGCTCGCGTCCGAGATCCTCGGCACTGGCTAGGATGGCAGCGTGGAGCAGCGGGTCAGCCTCGTCACGCCTGGGCGTCTCGGATCTGGGCGCGGGCGCGGGCGTTCTACGAGGGGCTCGGGTGGACGACGGGCGCGGCGCCCGCCGACGACGTCGTGTTCTTCCAGGCGGGAGGGACGATCCTCGCGCTGTGGGGCCGCGCGCAGCTCGCTGAGGACTCGGTCGTTGCCGACGGCGGCGGCTGGGGCGGCGTGACGCTGGCGTACAACACCCGCTCGCCCGCGGAGGTCGACGCCGTCCTGGAGGAGGCCCGGGCCGCCGGCGGCACCGTGCTGCGGGGCGGGGCCGAGACCTTCTGGGGCGGCTACTCCGGTGTGTTCGCCGACCCCGACGGGCATCCGTGGGAGGTCGCCCACAACCCGCACTGGACGCTCCGCGACGACGGCTCGGTCCAGCTGAGCTGACGATCAGTGCCGCGGCGGGCGCGGCGCGATCAGCCGCAGCAGGAAGCGGAGCCAGCCGCGAAGACCCTTCGGCGACTCGCCCCACGGTGTGATGCCGCTCGGCCCCATCGCCGCAAGCCTACCGCTCGAGAAAAGGATTCGCCGTCCCGGCTGGCCTTTCGTCCCCCGGGCGAAAGAGCGTTCGAGTCACCTCTACCCGCTCCTCCGCCCGGCTTCGACCTACTCGGCTGCCCTGGACGGCGCAGTGGTCAAGCTACGGGACGCGTCCACGGTCTGCAACCGGGTTTTTCACGCACGTTGCGACCTTCCGGGCCGGGCGGCCGGTAGAGTGGCCGCCGCATGCGCGTCTTCATCGTGAGCGACATGGAGGGCGTCGCCGGCATCTCGAACTGGCAGCAGGTCGCCGGCGGTGAGTCCCTCTACGAGGAGGGGCGCAAGCTCTACACCCAGGAGATCAACGCAGCCGTCCGCGGTGCGCGGGCGGGCGGCGCGACCGAGGTCGTCGTCATGGACTGCCATGGGGCCGGGAAGGGCTGGTCGTTCAACTCGCTCATCCCCGAGGACCTCGACGAGGGGTGCGAGTTCGTGGTCCAGAAGGAGTGGACCGAGTACACCGGCGTCCTCGAGGATGGGTGCGACGGCGCGCTCTTCATCGGGATGCACGCCATGGCCGGGACGAGCGACGGGTTCATGACGCACACCGTCTCGGGGACCGAGTGGCGCAGCGTGCGGTTCAACGGCACCGAGGTCGGCGAGACCGGCATCAACGCGGCGCTGTGCGGCACCTGGGGGTGCCCGGTGCTGCTCGTAACCGGCGACCAGGCGGCGTGCCGCGAGGGGCGCGAGCTGCTCGGCGACGGGCTCACCACCGTCCAGGTGAAGACCGCCCTCGGGCGGTTCAGCGGCCGGCACAAGACGCCGGCCGAGGCGCGCCGGATGATCGAGGAGGGAGCCCGGGCCGCGCTCGCCGACCTGAAGGCCGTGCCGCCGTACGACCCGGGCAAGCCGTGCGAGGTCCGGGTCGAGCTCGCGACACCTGACCACTCCGAGCAGTTCCGCCACCACCCGCTGGTCGAGATCATCGACGGCCGCACCATCGCCTCGCGCGCCGACGACTGGTGGACGGCGTGGCGGCAGTTCTACTTCAGCTACCGGTGGCCCGAGCCCGACTAGCGCTCACCTTCGACGACGGCCCGTCCCCGCACACCGAGGCGATCGCCGATCTGATCGCCGAGCACGGAGGGGCCGGGACGTTCTTCGTCCTCGGGGACAAGATCCCCGGCCAGGAGCCGCTCCTGCGGCGCATGGTCGCCGCCGGCCACGAGCTCGGAAACCACACGTACTCGCACCCGCACTGCGGCCGCCTCGAGGAGAGCGCGCTGCGCGAGGAGCTGGCCCGCGCGCAGCAGGTCATCACCGACGCCTCCGGGATCGCCCCGCGGCTCGTCCGGCCGCCGTACGGCGAGGACGCCGAGCGGGTGGGCGTGGTCGGCGCCGGCCTGGGCCTCGCGTGCATCCTGTGGGACGTCGACCCGATCGACTGGCGCGAGCGGAAGGTCGACCGGATCGTGCGGCGCGTGCTCGACGGCGTCCACGACGGCGCGATCGTCGACTTCCACGACGGCTGGCCCTCGCACCACACCGGGATCCGCGACCGCACGCCGACGGTCGACGCGCTGCGCGAGATCCTGCCCGAGCTCGTCCGCCGCGGCTACGAGGCGGTCACGGTGTCGGCGATGTCGGCACAGCCGGCGACCCAGACGCCGTCCAGCTCCTGAACCATCCCCATGAAGCGGTCGAGGAACCGCAGCCGGGACGGGCGGCCGATCACCTGCGGGTGCATCGTGAGCACGCACAGGCCGCCGAGGTCGCGGATGCCGAGCAGCTCCTCCTCCCAGATCTCGCGCACCTCCGACGGCGTCGAGATCTTCTTCACCCACTCGTCGGGCGAGAACCAGAAGTGCGCGGCGTCGTCGAGGAGCCACTGCACCGGGAGCTCGACCACGCCGTTCGGATGCCGGTACGGGTGGAGGCGGTCCATCAGGTTGGTCGAGTAGCCGATGCCGTGGGCGGCGAGCAGCTCAAGCGTGTTCACCGAGAACTCCCACGCCGGCGAGCGGTAGCCGCGGACGGCCGTCCCGAACCCCTCGAGGATCGCCTTCGTCTTCACGAGCTCGTCCTCCTCCTCGGCGCGCGAGAGGGCGGTCGGCGACCGGTGGGTGTAGCCGTGGGCGCCGACCTCGTGACCGGCCGCGACGATGTCGCGCACCCGGTCGGGGTGCATCTCAGCCACGCGGCCGGGGACGAAGAACGTCGCCGGAAGCCCGCGCCGGTCAAGCAGGCGCAGGAGCTCGGGTACCCCCACGTTGGCGCCGTAGGCACCCATCGACAGGAGCCCCGGCTTGGACGCGGCATCCGGGTCGCCCGCCAGCCACACCTCCTCGGCATCGAAGTCGAACGTGAAGGCGACGGCGCAGCGGGCGCCCGAAGGCCAGGTCAACGCGCCGCCGCGACGACGTCGCTCACGAGGTGCGTCTCGAGCGACCAGGGGTAGAGCTCGAACTGTCCGCTGGTCTCGGCGATCGACGCCAGTGCCCAGGCCTGCGCCGTGCCGGCCGTGAGCCGAGCGCCGTTCCGGGTCACCTCGGCGGTCGCCTCCCACGTCCTGGCGCCGTTGCGGTACGTCTGACGGGACCGGCCGCGGGCGACGACGATGTCGCCGTTCTCGTCGACCTGGGCGAGGAAGACGGTGAAGGTCGCGCTCTCCTCGTCATCGTCCCAGTCGGTGATGGGGCCCGAGACGGCGACCTCGCGGCCGTCCGCGCTCAGGCGAAGGTTGTCGTTCACTTTGGAGTGCATCTCGCCACCTCCCTGGTGGTGATCGATTGCAGTTCGGATTGTGACGCCGCCCGGTGCGCGTTGTCTCACTGGAGGACGACGTGCACTTCCCAGTCGTACGGTTCGAGCTCACCGGCGACGTTCTCGACCAGAGCATGCGCATACGCGACTGCGGCCCCGGGCACGAACGCCGTCCCATTCCCCGCCACTTTTGCCATGGCGCTCCACGTCTTGTTCGGTGGAGGCACCCACGCATTGGGCGCGCTGGGATTCGTGAACCGCTGAGTGACACCGGCCGCGAGGGCGAGCTTCGTCGCACCGTTGGCACCGGTCTGGGCCTGGGCGATCACGACGGACACAATGGCGCTCAACTCACCAATGTCCCAACTGAGGACCGGGCCCCGCCCCTTCACCGTATTGCCGCCACTTGTCAGCATCAGAGGACTGTCTACACGCGATTCCACGAACCATCACCTCCTAGCGGGTGACGATTGTCTCATGTCGCTTGCTATGACGCCCGCGAGCCACGTGATCTTCCCGATCGAACGCTCACAGGATGCTCCAACAGGCCGGCCGAGACCCGCGCGCTGACCTGGTTGCCCTTTGCCTCGTAGATGCCCACGGCGGTCGCGAGCGCTTCGGCCGCATCGTCGTGAGCCCCGGCTGCCGCGTACACGATCGCGAGATCGACCCAGGCGTCGCCCTGGATGTTCAGATGGTCGGTCGTCATCGCGATCTCGACCGCTTCCCGCGCCAGCTCGACGGCCCTTCGAGTGTGGCCTCGGCGGGCGAGCACGCGGGCGCGCACCCGACGCCAGGCGGCCTGTGGCGCCGCGTCATCCTCCGTTGCAAGCGCCGCGCAGCGTCGCGCAAGCCGGTCGGCCTCCCGGTCGCGCCCGGCCAGGAGCAGAACGTGTGCCAGGTAGCCCTCCGTGGACGCAAGGACCGCCCGCTCCCCCATCTGCTCCAAGACGCGCCGGCCGACTCTGAGGAGGCGCTCGGCACGGTCGAGGTCGCCCGCGAGCGTCGCAACGAATACCTCCGGATGCGAGACAGCGGCATCGACGGTCGGGCCGAACCCGGCGAGTGTCGCGGAGGACGTGTCGAGCAAGTCGAACGCGGTCGAGAACTCACCCCGCATGGCATGGAGACTTGCGAGCGGCTGGAGCGCGAGCGCCTCCGACCACGGGTCGCCCTTCAAGACCGCGCAGATCTCGCGGCAACGGACGATCGCATTGTCGACCGGCATCGGCCCGATGGCCATCGATGAAGCCTCCCAGCCGACCGCGTCAAAGAGCATGCGCTCGTCGCCCGCCAGGAGGGCCTCGTCCGCAGCTCGCCGCCACGCGCGCTCCGCCTCCGCGGACTGCGCCCTGATCCACCAGATCAGGGCGCGGACGTGCCAGAGCTGGGCCAGACCCGCGTGGTCGCCGGCGGCCTCCAGCGCCTGCTCCAGCCCGGAAGCCTGCCGGCGCATGAGCCGCGCCACGGCATCCGGGTCGACCTGGAGGCGCGAGAGCAGCCGGGCGACCTGAGCCCGTGCCTCGAGTGCCCCGTCGCCGGCGTCGATGGCGAGCGAGCGCGCCTCGCGCAGGGCCGCCTCCGCGTCCCGGAACTGCCCCTGCTCACGGTGAACCCCACCCACGTCGATGAGGAGCGCCGCGCGATCCGGGTCGGTCTTGGAGCGAAGGGCGACCGCGCGCTCGAGCAGGTTCGAGGCGCCGCCGCGATCCCCCGCCGACAGCGCCCGCCGCCCGGCATCGCTCAGGTGGGTTGACGCCCGCGCCGCGAGCTCGCGGTGGCGGTCGTCGCCGACGCGCCCGAGCTGCGAGCGGTACTCGTAGGCCTGCTCGAGGTGGTAGCCGACGATCTCGTCAGCCGCGCTCCCGGGGTCGTCCTGTCCGACGAGCCAGTCGGCGTACGCGACGTGCAGGTCCGCCCGGCGCCGCTTGGGAAGCAGGTCGTACGCCGCGTCGCGCACGAGGATGTGGGTGAACCGGTAGCCGATCTCACCGGGAAGCTCCGACCGGTCCGGCCGGATCAGCTCGCGATCCACCAACGAGGCGAGCGCGGCGTCGACGCTTCGCTTCTGGTCAACGAGCGCCCGCACCGCCCCCCGGTGGAAGCCGCGCCCCTCGATCGACGCCGCCTCGATCACCCGGCGCTCCCTGACCGGGAGCGAGTCGATGCGCGCGGCGAGCAGCGCCTGGATCGTCGGCGGCGTCCGCACCCCCGGATCGTCGGCACGCATCGCGACGAGCTGCTCGAGGAAGAGCGGGTTTCCCTCCGCGGCGTACATGACCTCCTCGCGCCGCACCTTGGCGCGCCTCCGGACGGCCAGGCGGCGGAGCAGGCGAGCCGAATCGGTGTCGGACAGCGGCTCGAGGCGGACGACGCTGCCCCGGCCGCCGGCGGCGGCCCACCCGGGGCGGCGCTCGAGCAGGTCGCCCCGGCTGAGGCACACGATCAGGATCGGGGCCTTGGCGTTGGCGGCCACGTGCTCGATCAGATCGAGCATCGCCGGCTCGGCCCAGTGGATGTCGTCGAACGCCGCCACCAGCGGACGGCGGCGGGCGAGCGCCTCGAAGAGGCGGCGGACGGCCCACTGCACATCCTGCTCGGTTGCGCTCGCCCCGCTTCGGCCGGCAGCGGCGGCGACGCGTGACGCCACCACCTGCGGCTGCGAGTCCCCGGCCAGCAGGCCCTCGATCTCCGGCGTTCCGGTGACGCCGGCGAGGTCGTTCACGATCTCGATCAGCGGCCAGTAGGTGATCCCCTCGCCGTAGGGCAGGCAGCGTCCGACGACGACGGTCGCCTCGTCCTCGATACCCGCGGCGAACTCCTTCAGGATGCGCGACTTGCCCATGCCGGCCGGCCCCGTGACCGTGACGAGCACGCATCGGTCGCGCTCCACCGCGCGGTGGAACCGGGTCGTGAGCCTTCGCAGCTCGGCCCGCCGCCCGACGAGCGGCACCGCCGTCCCACCCGTGAAGCGGCCGGTCGTGTCGACGAGCCGCTCGACCTGCCATATCCGAAGCGGCCGCCGCTTGCCCTTCGCCTCGACCGGCCCGTGCGGGCGCAGGCGGACCGCGCCCTCGACGAGCCGGCGGGTCTGCGCGCCGATGACGATCCCGCCGGGCGGCGCCGCGGACTGGAGCCGGGCGGCCGTGTTCACGGCGTCACCGGAGACGAACCCGTGGTCGGTGACACCGTCGATGCCCGCGACCTCCCCGGTGTTGATGCCGATGCGCAGCTCCAGGCCGACCCCGAGGTCGTGCTCGAGCTCGCGGTTCAGCTCCGCCATCGCGTCGCGCATCTCGACGGCCGCGCGCACCGCGCGCAGCGCGTCATCCTCGTGCAGCACGGGGATCCCGAAGACCGCCATCACGGCGTCGCCGATGTACTTCTCGACGGTGCCGCCGTGACGCTCGAGCGGCCGGCGCATGGCGGCGAAGTACCGGGTGTGGAGATCGCGCAGCGCCTCGGGATCGAGTCGCTCGCCCACAGCGGTCGAACCGGCGAGGTCCGCGAAGACGATGGTGACCGTCTTTCGCACCTGCGCCGTGGACGGGGGCCCACGACTCCCGGTACGGACGTTCATCGGACGATTCTACGGGAGCCGGCACCGGTACACTGCCCCGGCATGGCGCGCGACTACCCCTCGGTGCTGGAGCTGGTCGGAGGCACCCCCATCGTCCGGCTCGACCGGGTGGCGCAGGGCCTCCCCGCGCAGGTGGTCGCGAAGCTCGAGTACATGAACCCCGGCGGCTCCGTGAAGGATCGCATCGGGCTCCCGATGATCGAGGCGGCCGAGCGCGAGGGGAAGCTCCGGCCGGGCGGGACGATCGTCGAGCCGACGTCGGGGAACACCGGCGTGGCGCTCGCGATGGCCGCCGCGATCCGGGGCTACAAGATGATCTTCGTCATGCCCGACAAGATGAGCCAGGAGAAGATCTCGCTCCTGCGCGCGTTCGGTGCCGAGGTCGTCGTCTGCCCGACGGCGGTCGAGCCGGAGTCGCCCGAGAGCTACTACTCGGTGTCCGACCGGCTCGCCGAGGAGATCCCCGGCGCGTTCAAGCCCGACCAGTACTCGAACGCCGCCAACCCGCAGGCCCACTACGACACGACAGGGCCGGAGATCTGGGAGCAGACCGGCGGCGAGCTCGACGCGCTCGTGATCGCGATCGGCACCGGCGGCACGATCTCGGGCTGCGCGCGATACCTCAAGGAGCAGAAGCCCGACCTGCGCGTCGTCGGCGCCGACCCGGAGGGCTCGATCTACTCGTCCGCCTCGGTGCACCCCTACCTCGTCGAGGGCATCGGCGAGGACTTCTGGCCCAAGACCTACGACGCCGACCTGGTCGACGAGTACGTGACCGTCTCCGACCGCGACTCGTTCACGACCGCCCGGCGGATGGCGCGCGAAGAGGGCCTCCTGGTGGGCGGCTCGGCTGGGACGGCGATCCACGCCGCCCTGGTGGTCGCGCGCCGGATGCAGCCGGGACAGACCGTCGTGACGCTCGTCCCCGACGGCGGGCGCGCCTACCTCTCGAAGTTCCTGAACGACAACTACATGATCGAGTACGGCTTCCTCGAGCGCGAGGCGCCCGCGCCGACAGTCGACGAGGTGCTGCTGGCGAAGCACAGCGGCGAGGTGCCGGAGCTCGTCACCATCGCGTCGCACCACAAGGTCGGCGAGGCCATCTCGCTCATGCAGCGCTACTCGATCTCGCAGCTTCCCGTCGTTCGGACGCAGCCGGTCGAGTCGCTCTCCGACATCGTCGGGTCGCTGCGCGAGCGCGGGCTGCTCGACCGGGTGTTCAAGAACCCCGACGCCCTGAACGACGAGGTCTCGCAGGCGATGCAGCCGCCGCTGGCCGCGGTCGACGCGGCCGACACGCTCGACCGTGTGTTCTCGGACCTCTCGGGTGGGAGCCCGGCGGTGGTCGTCGCGCGGGCCGGCCGCCCGGCCGGCATGCTCACCCGCTCGGACCTGCTCGAGTACCTCGCGCGCGCCCGGAACGGTTCTTGAGCCTCACACTCGCGGCGCTTCGCCGGCATGTCGTGGCGGCTCAGAGGTATGCGACCCGGTACCGGACAGCCGGTGGGGACGATGTGGCCGACGCCATCCGGCGCCTGTCGGCCGTGCAGCTCGACTCGATCTCGACCGTCGACCGCTCACACCGCCTGACGCTGCTCTCGCGCGTGGGCCGCTACCCGCCCCGCACCGTCTCGGGGCTCCTCGCGGCCGGACGCGTCTTCGAGTACTGGGCGCACGAGGCGTGCCTGCTCCCGATCGAGGACTGGCCGCTCGCACGAAGCAGGATGCTCTCCCGCCCCGATCATCCGTGGTGGGGCGACCTCATCGACCGCGACCCCGCGCTCGCCGACCGCATCATGGGCGAGATCCGCGAGCGCGGCCCGCTCGGGTCGCGCCACTTCGAGGGCGCCCGCTCCGCGGGCGGGATGTGGAGCCTGAAGCCCGCCAAGCAGATGCTCGAGGCGCTGTGGTCGGCGGGCCGGCTCGTCATCGGCGCGCGAGACGGGTTCCAGCGGATGTACGACCTGCCCGAGCGGGTGATCCCGGACGAGGTGCTCGGTGCGCCGGTTCCGGGGGAGGTCGAGATGATGCAGGCGCTCGTGCTGCGGGCCGTGGCGGCCCGCGGCGCGCTGACCGACGCCGGGGTGGTCGAGCACTGGCGCCTGCGGGGCGGGGTGGCGGCGGTGAAGCCGTACATCGACGCGCTCGTGGCGGCCGGAGCGCTCCGTCGCGAAGCCGTCGACGACGGCGGGCCGCCGGTGCTGATCGAGGCGGGCGCCGAGGTTGAGGCTGCGAAGCCGGCCGGTGCCGTCCTCCTCTCGCCGTTCGACAACCTGCTCTGGGACCGGCCGTTCGCCGAGCGCGTGCTCGGGTTCCGGCACCTGATCGAGGTCTACAAGCCGGCGCCCGAGCGGCGGTACGGCTACTACGTGCTGCCGCTCGTCGTCGGAGACCGGGTGGCGGGCCGCGCCGACGTCAAGGCCGACCGCAAGGCCGGCGTCCTACGGCTGCTCGCCTGGCACCCCGAGTCGCGCCGGCGATCGGCGGCCCGCGACGAGGCGCTCGAGCGCGCCTTCTCGCGCCTCGCCCGCCAGCTCGCCCTCGAACCGGCCCGCTAGACTCGGCCGCGGTGGAGTTCGAGACCCGCGCCATCCACGCCGGCCAGGACCCGGATCCGCACACCGGCGCGGTGACGGTGCCGATCTACGCGACCTCGACCTACGCCCAGCGGGCGGTCGGCGAGTTCCGCTACGACTACTCGCGCACGGCCAATCCCACGCGCGAGGCGTTCGAGACGTGCCTCGCCTCACTCGAGGGAGCCGAGCACGGGATCGCGTTCGGGTCGGGCATGGCGGCGACCACGACCGTCATGCACCTGCTCGAGCCGGGCGCGCATGTCGTGGCGGTGAACGACGTCTACGGCGGCACGTATCGGCTCTTCTCGAAGGTCTACGAGCCCAAGGGCTACCGCTTCACCTACGTGACCGCGGACGAGTGCAACGCCGGCCTCGGCGCGAAGCTGGAGGGCGCCTCGATGCTGTGGCTCGAGACGCCGACGAACCCGCTGCTGAACATCGTCGACCTGCGCGCGGCGTCCGCCGCGGCCCACGCCGCGGGCGCGATCGTCGTCGTCGACAACACGTTCGCCTCCCCGTTCCTGCAGCGGCCGCTGGAGCACGGCGCCGACATCGTCGTCCACTCGACGACGAAGTACCTCGGCGGCCACTCCGATCTGATCGGCGGGGTCGCCGCCACGTCCGACGCCGCCATCGCCGAGCGGCTGCGGTTCCTCCAGAACTCGCTCGGCGCCGTCCCCGGGCCGTTCGACGCCTGGCTCGCGCTCCGCGGGCTGAAGACGCTCGCCGTCCGGATGCGCGCCCACTGCGCGAACGCCGAGCAGGTGGTCGAGTTCCTCCTCGGCCACTCGGCGGTCGAGCGCGTGCTCTACCCTGGGCTCCCGGGCCACCCCGGGCACGACATCGCCGCCCGTCAGATGGACGGCTTCGGCGGGATGGTCTCGTTCCTGGCGGCGTCCGAGGAGGAGGCGGTGGCGCTCGTCGCGCGTACCCGGATCTGGACCCTCGCCGAGAGCCTGGGCGGCGTCGAGAGCCTCATCGAGCACCCCGGCCGGATGACGCACGCCTCGACGGCGGACTCACCGTTCGCCGTGCCCGCGACGCTCGTCCGCCTCTCGGTCGGGATCGAGGCCGCCGGCGACCTGATCGCGGACCTCGACCAGGCGCTCTCCGGCGGCTGAGCCGCTACGCGGCGATGTCCTCGGCCTCGTCCTGCTCGAGCCGCTCGAGCTCGGCGACGACCGCGCGCCGGCTGGCACCGAAGCGAGCCGCGACGATGAGGATTGCGCCCACAGCGATGACGGGAGCGCCGGCGATGAGGAGCAGGTGATCCGTCATATCGCCCTGCCCTTCGCGGACGATGGCGAAACCCCTGCCTTAAAAGGATTCGCCGTCCCGGCTGACCTTTCGTCCCCCGCACGAAAGAGCTTTCGAGTCGCCCCTACAGCTCCTCCGTCCGGCTTCGACCTACTCGGCTGCCCTGGACGGCGCAGTGGTGAAGGTACGGCACCGGAGCCCCATGTGCAACCACGAATTTCACGCTATTTGCGAACTTCTGCCCGATTCTTCGCCTGCTAATATTTCGATGCCTAATGAGTTCTCGCTCCCAATCGCCGCCGCGACCGCCCGCGCTTCGGGCTGTCCGCCGCGTCGATCGGCTCGCCCAGGCGGCCGCCGATCGGATCGCGCGCGAGCACGGCCTCACCATGCAGCAGTGGGAGCTCCTGGCCCGCCTCCGGCACGCCGGCGGCGCCGTCGACCTGCGCGAGCTGTGCTGCAGCTTCGGCGTCGCGCCCCCCACGCTGACGGCGCTCGTCGACACCGCCGAGGAGCGCGGCTGGATCCTGCGCTCGCCGCACCCCGCCGATCGCCGCCGCCGCCGTGTCGAGCTGACGCCCGCCGGCGAGGTCGCGATCGCCGCGGCGCCCCACCTCGGCCGCGAGGTCGGTAAGCGCATGACCGCCGGTTTCAGCGACGACGAGCGCACCCAGCTCGCGGGCCTGCTCGAGCGCTGCGCGACCAACCTGGAGGCCGCCCGGTGAGCGAGGGTTCCGGACGCCGGATCGCCCGGCTCTTCAAGCCGTACCGGAAGCGGCTCATGGGCCTTCTCGGCCTCATCGTGATCTCGGCCGGGCTCGGCGTCATCCCCGCGTTCCTGCTGCGCGACCTCCTGAACAACGTGCTGGCCCAGGGCTCGAACGTCGACACGACCCGGCTCGACCTGCTCGTCGCCGGGATGGTCGCGATCCCGATCATCACCGGCGTGATCGGCGTCGCGCAGACGTGGCAGTCGAACCTCGTCGGCCAGCGCGTGATGCACGACCTGCGCGCCGCCGTCTACGAGCACCTCCAGCGGCTGTCGCTCGCCTTCTTCACCCGCACCCGCACCGGCGAGGTGCAGTCGCGGATCGCAAACGACATCGGCGGCGTCCAGAGCGTCGTCACGACGACCGCCACGTCGATCGTCTCCAACGTGACCACCGTCATCGCCACGGCCGCCGCCATGATCCTGCTGGACTGGCGCCTCGCGGCCGCGGCGTTCGGGCTCCTTCCGATCTTCGTCCTCATGACGCGCCGCATCGGCCGGCTGCGCAAGGAGCTGACCACCACCAAGCAGGGCACCCTGGCCGACATCTCGGCGCTCGTCGAGGAGTCGCTCTCGGTCTCGGGCGTCCTGCTCGCAAAGACGATGGGCCAGACCGGCGACCTGACGCGGCGGTTCACGCAGGAGAGCACGCGGCTCGCCGACCTCGAGATGCGCTCGCGCATGGCGGGCCGGTGGATGATGGCCTCGATCCAGACGACGTTCGCGGTCATGCCGGCGCTCGTCTACGGCGTCGCCGGCCACCTGCTCGCGTCGGGCAGCGCCGCGATCTCGATCGGCACGCTGGTCGCGTTCACCACGCTTCAGACGCGCCTCTTCTTCCCCGTGAACTCGCTGCTCGGCGTGCAGGTCGACGTCCAGACCTCGCTGGCCCTCTTCGACCGCGTCTTCGAGTACCTCGACCTCCCGGTCGACATCGAGGAGCGCGACGACCCGGTCACGCTCGACCGCTCCAGGGTGCGCGGCGAGGTCGAGTTCCGGGACGTCAGCTTCGGCTACGACCCCGACGCGGCGCCGACGCTCGACGGCATCTCGTTCGTCGCCGATCCGGGCACGAAGGTCGCGGTCGTCGGCGAGACGGGCGCGGGCAAGACGACGCTCGGCTACCTCGTCGGCCGCCTCTACGACACGACCGCCGGCGCGGTCACGGTCGACGGCGTCGACGTGCGCGACCTCTCGTTCGCCTCGCTCCGCGAGACGGTCGGCGTGGTCTCGCAGGAGACCTACCTCTTTCACGGGACGGTGCGCGAGAACCTGCGCTTCGCGCGGCCCGACGCGACCGACGACGAGATCGAGCAGGCCGCCCGCGCAGCCCGCATCCACGACCATCTCGCCTCGCTTCCGGAGGGCTACGACACGGTCGTCGGCGAGCGCGGCTACCGGTTCTCGGGCGGCGAGAAGCAGCGGCTCGCGATCGCCCGGGCCGTGCTCCGCGACCCGCCGGTGCTGCTCCTCGACGAGGCGACGAGCGCCCTCGACGTCGAGACCGAGCGGGCGGTGCAGGACGCGCTCGACCGGCTCAGCGAGGGCCGCACGACGATCGTGATCGCCCACCGGCTGAGCACGATCCGCGACGCCGACCTGATCCTCGTCCTCGACCGCGGCCGGATCGCCGAGCGCGGGACGCACGCCGAGCTCGTCGCTCGAGGCGGCCGCTACGCCGCCCTCGTCGAGCGCGACGCCGTCATCGCCTGATGTTCCGCTCGCGGCGCCGCGACGTCATCTTCCCGCAGGGCGAGCACGCCCGGCTGGCGGCGATGCTGGCCGCCGCCTCGGGCGCCGAGCCGCGGATCGTCGCCGGCGTCCTCTGGCACGACCGCGGGTATCCGGCGCTCGACACCGACGGGATCGGCGAGATGGAGCCGGAGCGCTGGCGGGCGGTCATGCGGGCCGGGTTCGAGCCCGAAACCGCCGACCCGGTCGTCGACCACCTCGCCCGGATGCACATCCACCGGCTCACACGAAGCGCGGCCCCCGACCTGGCGGCCGAGCTCGAGCCGGCGCTCGCCGGAAGCCTGGTCCGGAGCGGGCTGACCGCGGAGGAGGCTGCCGCCGCCGACGCGGTCACCGAGCTCTACGACATGGTGGCGTTCGACTTCTGCCTCGAGGAGCCCGCATCCGGGTCGGTCTCGGGAGTCGCGTACGAGGTCGACGGTGAGGGCGGGATCACGCTCGACCCGTGGCCGCTCGTCCCGGCGGTGCTCGACGGGTTCATCGTCGCGTTCGCGGCCGAGGGGTACCCCGACCGGCCGGCGCCCGTGATCGTCCCGTTCTCAGCCCGGCCGGTGTGACCACTTCGCTCCACCGGTACGGCCGCCACCGCAGCCAGGTCGCCGAGCTCTTCCTGCCGGCCGGGGCGGGGCCGCATCCGGTCGCAGTCCTGATCCACGGTGGGTGCTGGCGCGCCCGCTACGACCGCCATCTGATGGACCCGCTCGCGGCCGACCTCGTCGCGCATGGATGGGCGGCCTGGAACGTCGAGTACCGCCGCGTCGGCCTTCGCGCGGGCGGCGGCTGGCCGGCGACGTTCGACGATGTGGCCGCCGCGATCGACCTTCTCGCCGACGTCGAAGCGCCGCTCGATCTCGGGCGCGTCACCGCGGTCGGACACTCGGCCGGCGGCCACCTGGCGCTGTGGGCGGCGGGGCGCAGCGACGCGCGAGTGCCGCTGTCGGCCGCTGTCGGCCAGGCGGCCGTCTCGGACCTCGACCGCGCGGCCGCGGCGGGCGTCTGCGGCGGCATGGTCGAGCGGCTGCTGGGCGGCGCGCCTGCCCGCGTCCCTGACCGCTACCGCGAGGCCTCGCCCGCTCGCCGGCTTCCGCTCGATGTCCCGGTGCTGCTCGTCCACGGCGGCCGCGACGACGTCGTGCCCGTCGACATGAGCCGCCGGTTCGCCGCGGCGGCGGGATGCGAGCTCGTGGAGCTCGAGGCGGACGGCCACTTCGAGCACCTCGAGCCCGGCTCGCGCGCATGGGCTACGGTGGTCGAGTGGCTCGAACGGCACTGACCACGCGGGCGGACGCCGAGGCTCTCGACACGGCCGACCCGCTCGCGGCGTTCCGCGGCCGGTTCGCGCTCGGAGACGCGCCGAGGATCTACGTCGACGGCAACTCGCTCGGACCGCTCGCGCACGACGCCCAGGCCGCGCTCGAGCGCCGGATCGGCGAGTGGGCGCGACCGGCTCGTGACGGGCTGGAACGACTGGGTCGAGGCCCCGACGGCCGCCGGCGACCGGCTCGGCGCGGCGGCGCTCGGCGCGGCGCCGGGGCAGGTCATCGTGTCGGACTCGACGACGGTCAACCTGTACAAGCTCGCCGGAGCGGCGCTCGACGCCCGGCCGGGCGCGATCGTCGCCGACTCGTCCGACTTCCCCACCGACCGCTACGTCCTCCAGGGCCTGGCCGCCCGGACCGGCCGCGAGCTTCGCATGCTCGCCGCCGATCCCGTCGCCGGCCCGCAGCCGGCCGAGATCGAGGAGGCGTGCGCGGGCGGGGCGGCGCTGGTCGTGCTCTCGGCGGTGAACTACCGCTCCGGCGCGCTGGCGCGGCATGGCCGAGATCACGGCGGCCGGCCACGCGGCGGGGGCGCTCGTCCTGTGGGACCTGTGCCATGCCGCCGGCGCCGTCGAGGTCGACCTCGACGCGGTCGGCGCCGACCTGGCCGTCGGGTGCACCTACAAGTACCTGAACGCCGGCCCGGGTTCGCCCGCGCTCCTCTACGTCCGCTCGGAGCTGCAGCGCGCAGCTGCGCTCGCCGATCTGGGGCTGGTTCTCGCAGGAGGATCAGTTCGCGATGGGGCCCGAGTACCGGCCGGTCGAGGGGATCGGGAGGTTCCTGGCCGGGACGCCGCCGATCATCGCCCTGGCGGCCGTCGAGGCGGGTGCGGACATGCTCGCCGAGGCGGGCATCGGCCGCGTGCGGGCCAAGGCGGCGGCGCTCACGACCCTCGCCGTCGACCTCCACGACCAGCGCCTGGCGCAGCTCGGCTTCACGCTCGGGACTCCGCGCGCCGCCGAGCGCCGCGGTGCGCACGTGTCGCTACGCCATCCAGACGCGTGGCGGATCTGCCGGGCGCTCGTCGAGCGCGCGGACGTCATCCCCGACTTCCGCGCGCCCGACTCGATCCGCTTCGGGCTGGCGCCGCTCTACACGCGCTACGTCGACGTCTGGGACGCGATCGACCGGCTCGCGGGCATCGTCGAGTCGGGCGAGCACGAGCGGATGGCCGACACTCCGTCTCGGGTCACGTAGGCGCAGAACAACCGGGGCCAGGCCCCGTACGGGGCCTGGCCCCACGGGGTTCGTCCAGGCTAAACCGGCCAGTTGTCACGCTTTCGATGCGATACCTGGTCCCCATTCGCCGCGGCGAACAACCGGGGCCAGGCCCCGTACGGGGCCTGGCCCCACGGGGTTCGTCGAGACTCAGGCCGCCCGCGGGAGCCGCCGCACGAGCGGCTCGACCTGCGTTGGCGCGACCGCCGGCGAGAACAGGAAGCCCTGTCCGAGCGGGCAGCCGTGGTCCAGCAGGAATGCGCGCTGGGCCTCGGTCTCGATGCCCTCCGCCAAAGCCTGAAGGCCGAGCCCGTCGGCGAGCCCGAGCATCGCCGCGACGAGGACGCACGCGCTGCGATCGGCGGGCACGCCCGCGACGAACGAGCGGTCGATCTTGAGCGTCGTCACGGCCATCCGGTTCAGGCGCTCGAGGCTCGAATGGCCCGTGCCGAAGTCGTCGATGGCCAGGCGCAGGCCGCGCTCGTGAAGCTCGGCGAGGATCGGTGCCTCGCGAAAGCCCTCCCGAGCGGCGGTCGACTCGGTGATCTCGATCATCATCCGGTCGGGCGAGAGGCCGAACGACTCGATCGTGTCGAGGACGTGCCGCATCGCGGTCGGCTCCCAGAAGGCGGCCGGCAGGTTCACCGAGACGTAGAGGTCGAGCCCGGCGTCGCGCCAGGCTCGGCCCTGGCGGCAGGCCTCCTCGACGACCCACTCCGAGATCGGCGCGATCAGGCCGGTGCGCTCTGCGAGCGGGATGAAGTCTCCGGGCATGATCATCCCCCGGTCGCCGTCGAACCAGCGGATGAGGGCCTCGACGCCGACCGCCGCTCCCGTCGAGAGGTCGACCAGCGGCTGGTAGTGCAGCACGAACTCGTCCCGCGCGGCGGCCCGGCGCAGCCGCCCGGCCATCGAGAGGCGCGCCATCGCGTCGCCGCCCTCGCGCGTGTACAGGTGGGCGCCGTCCCGGCCCGACTCCTTGGCCCGGTACATGGCGGCGTCGGCGTGCTTCAGCAGGCTGGCCGCGTCGACGGCGTCGACCGGATAGATGCTGATGCCGACGCTGCCGGAGCAGTACACCTCGGTGCCACCGAGCTCGAACGGCGCGGCGAGCGCCGTCCGCAGGTTCTGGGCGATGTTGCGCGCCACATCGGCGATGGCGACGCCGTCGCCGTCGGCAGAGACGTCGAGGTCGGCGACCAGGATCAGGAACTCGTCCCCGCTCTGGCGGGCGACGATGTCGCCCGAGCGCACCGCGCCGAGGAGCCGCTGCGCCACCTCGATCAGGAGCTCGTCGCCGGCGCTGTGGCCGAGCGAGTCGTTGACGAGCTTGAAGTCGTCGAGGTCGACGTACAGCACGGCGACGCCGTGACCGGTCGGCTCCGCCCGCGCCAGCGCGACCTCCAGGTGCTCCGAGAACAGGTCGCGGTTCGGAAGGCCTGTCAGCGAGTCGTGGTAGGCGAGGTGCCCGAGCCGCTCCTCCGCGAGCTTGCGCTGGGTGATGTCGAGGAGATAGCCCTGGCGGTGGAGCGCCTCTCCGGCGGCATCGCGCACGACGACCGACTCGTCGTGCACCCACACCATCGTTCCGTCGGGGCGCACGATGCGGTACTCGCTCACGAACGGCGCGCTGTCGATCCGGGCGGCCTCGAAGCCATCAAGCACCCGGCGGCGGTCGTCCTCGTGGATGATCTTGGCGAAGAGGTCGGGATCCTGCTCCCACTCGGGATGCGTGTAGCCGGTGATCACGTCGTTCTGGGGGCTGTTGTAGAGCGACGTCCCGCCCTCGTCGAGCGCATCGATGTAGATGGCGAGGGGCAGCTGCTCGACGAGCGTCCGGTAGCGGTGCTCGGCATCGCCGAGGGCTCGCTCCGACGCCCGCATGGCCTGCTCGGCCTCCTTGCGCTCGGTGATGTCGTAGACCACGCCGTGGATCTCGTCGTCACGGTTGCCGTCGGTCGCCACGGCGACGGCCTCGTCGTGAAACCAGCGCGTCCGACCCGACACGTCGATCACCCGGTACTCGAACGTGAACGGCTCGCCGAGCTCGATCGTCCGCCCGTACGCCGCGACCGCCGCGTCGCGGTCGTCGGGGTGGATCCTGGCCGTCCAGGCGTCGGGGTTGGCCAGCCACTCGGCGGCCGGCACGCCGATGACGGCGTCGATCTGCGGGCTCACGTAGATCGGCTCGCCGGTGCCGGCGCGATCGATGTACGTCACCACCGGGATCTGCTCGACGAGCGACCGGAAGCGGCTCGCGGCCTCCATCAGCTTCTCGTGGCGGCGCGCGTTCTCGACCGCTGCGCCGACGATCTCGCCGAGCGTGCGCCAGTACTGCATCCCGCCCGATGCGAGCTGGGCCGTCGACGCGCCGTCGACCTCGATGACGCCGATCGCGCGGTCGGATGCGGTGAGCGGGAGGATGAAGAGGGCCGGAGTCCGAAGCGGCCGGCGCGAGCGGATGACCGCCAGCTCCGCGGCGTCATCGTCGAGCGGCCGCTCGGCCACGGGCTCGCTGAGCGGGACCAGCCGCCGTGGGCGGTCGCGCAGGAGCCAGATCCGGACCTCACCGCCGGTCAGCTCAGGAGCATGGGCCGTGAATGCCCGGGCGACCTCGTCGAGCTCGAGCGTCGACGAGAGGTCACGGGCAAGCTCGAACAGCGCCTGTTGACGGCTGGGGGACGCCACCTCGCCCTTCCCATCGGCCAGGCGGCGGCCGCCCTTGAGCGGACGTGAGCTAGCGGACGCCGAGGCGCACCGGAGGCGCCGATGCACGGGCGACCGGCCAGATCTCCCAGTGCTCGCCGCGGCACATCGGGCAGGTGGGAAGCGTGCGGTGGATCGTCACGCCGTAGCCGCAGTCGGCGCAGCGGAAGTCCCCGCGCGCCGCGTGCCCCGCGCACATCGTGCCGTTCTCAGCGGCGACTGCAATGCTCATCCCACGACCCCCGTGTCGAACTGCCTACCCTCAACGCCAGCCTAGCGGCCGGCCGCCGGTCCGCCCTGCCCCGGACGGGGGGTTCACCCCTACCACATCTACTTCTTGGCGGGCTCGAAGTACGGGTTCGTCCCGGCCGCGTGATCCGTGACGTCGACGATGCGGTGGACCTCCGGGACCGTCTGGAGGATCGCCGACTCGATGCCCTGCGTCAGGGTCACGGCGACCATCCCGCAGCCCACGCAGCCGCCGCCGAGGCGCAGGTAGGCCACGCCCTCCTGCACCGCGACCAGCTCCGCCGACCCGCCGTGCGAGGCGATCGCCGGGTTGATCTGCTCCTCGAGCACGCGATGGACGCGCTCGGCGACGGGCCCCTCGAGCGCGTCCGGCGGCGCCCCCATCGCCGGGCTCGCAGGCGGTGGCGCCGGCGTGTTCAGGACGAGCCCGCCGGTCAGGAGATCGCCCTGCCGGTCGAGCGTCGCGCCGCGCAGGGCCTCGATGCTCCCGGCGGGGATGACGACGGCGATCCGGCCGTGGTCCTGGACGTGGGCATCGGGCGGGGCCAGGTCGAGCGGCTGGAGGTACAGGTCGTATCCCGGCTGGGGCCCGGATCCGACGATCTCGACCCACAGCGCATGCCGCTCCGGCTCGTCCTCGCGCGAGCGCACCATGACCGCCTTCTCGATGGCGGCGTCGGTGACGGTGAGGATGCTCTCCACACCCGTAGGGTACCGGCATGCCCCGGGCGCTCCTCATCCTGCCGACCTCCGGATACCGCACCGAGGACTTCCTCGCCGCCGCGTCGGCGCTCGACGTCGAGGTGGTCGTGGCGACCGACCGCCGCCAGACGATCGGCGATGCGCTCCGGATCGATCTGCGCCGGCCCGAGCGCGCTGCCGAGGCGATCGTCGAGCTCGCCCGCGAACGGCCGCTCGACGCCGTCGTGGCCGCCGACGACGGCGGGGTCGTCGCAGCGGCGATCGCCGCCACCCGGCTCGGCCTGCCGGCGAATCCTCCCGAGGCCGCGAGCCGGGCGCGTGACAAGCTCGCGCTGCGGCAAGCGCTCGCCGCGGTAGGCGTCTCCCAGCCGCGCTTCGCCGCGCTCCCGCCGGGCGGGGACGTGGCCGCCGTCGGGTTCCCCGCCGTCCTGAAGCCCACGCGGCTCGCGATGGGGCGGGGCGTCATCCGCGCCGACGACGCCGGGGCCGCGCGCGAGTCCGAGCGCCGCATCCGCAGGATCGTGGCGGCCGCCGGCGACGACCCGGCCGCGCCGCTCCTCCTCGAGGAGTACGTGCCGGGCGTCGAGGTCGCCGTCGAAGCCCTGCTTCGCGACGGCCGGATGGAGACGCTCGCCGTCTTCGACAAGCCCGATCCGCTCGAGGGCCCCTACTTCGAGGAGACGATCTACGTGACGCCGTCGCGCCTGCCGGAGGACGCGCACGCCGCGGTCGAGCGGCTCGTGGCCGCGGCGGCCGCCGCGGTGGGCCTGCGCGAGGGGCCACTCCACGCCGAGGTGCGCCTCGACGGGCCCCGGATGTGGGCGATCGAGCTGGCCGCCCGCTCGATCGGCGGGCTGTGCGGGCGGACGCTCCGGTTCGGGCTCGGCGTGCGGCTCGAGGAGGTCATCCTGCGCCACGCGCTGGGGCTCCCGCTCGAAGGGCGGCTCAGGCGTGAGGAGGCGGCGGCCGGGGTCATGATGCTGCCGATCCCGGGGGCCGGCACCCTGCGGGGGGTGTCCGGCCAGGACGAGGCGCGGGCCGTGCCCGGCATCTCCGACCTCCGCATCACCATCCCCGTCGGGGGCCGGATGGTCCCGCTGCCCGAGGGCGATCGGTACCTGGGGTTCATGTTCGCGCGCGGCGCCGGCCCGGACGAGGTCGAGTCGGCGCTCCGCACGGCGCACGCACGGCTCGACGTCGCGATCGACCCCGTATAGTCCGCGCTCGTGCCGCCTCTCGGGCCAGACGTCATCCGCCGCCAGGCCGTCATCGGCGTCTCGGCCGTGTCGCCGGACGGCGAGCGCGTCGTCTACACGCGCCGCACGGTGGCGGGCGACCGCTACCAGGTGAGCCTGTGGCTCGTCCCGTATCGCGGCGGGCGGCCACGGCGGCTCACCCACGGGAGGTGGAGCGACACCGCGCCGGCCTGGTCGCCCGACGGCCGCACGATCGCGTTCCTCTCGGATCGCGGCACCGCCGCCAAGCCCGACGACGACACGGGGGCCGAGCTCTACCTGATCGACCCCGACGGCGGCGAGGCCGAGCGGGTCTGCAGGGCGCCGCACGGCAGCGTGGGCGCTCCGCTCTGGTCGCCCGACGGCCACACGATCGCGTTCGTCTCCTCGGGCGAGGAGGTGCGGTTCTGGACCGGGGATCCCAAGAAGCACGTGGCGCGCGTCATCCGCACGACCGACTGGCAGGACGACAGCGGCACGAACGACCGCCGCTCGCATCTCTTCGTCGTCGCGGCCCGCCCCGGCGCCCGGCCGCGCCAGGTGACGAAGGGCGACTTCGACGTCTCGCAGCCGTCGTGGCACCCGTCGGGGAAGCGGCTCGCCTTCACGTCGATCCTCGAGCCCGATGCCGACATCCGCCCGAAGACCCGCCTGTACGAGGTGGCGGTTCGCGGGGGGAAGCCCAGGGAGCTGGTCGCGCTCCCCGGCTTCGCCGAGCAGCCGGTCTGGTCGCCCGACGGCCGCCGGCTGGCGTTCGTCGGCACCGACATCCCCGGCGCGCCCGACTACGCGGAGCCCACCCTGTGGGTGCGCGAGGGCTCTGACGTCCGCAGCCTGACTGCCCACCTCGACGTCCCGACCACGATCGGGTGGGGCTCCGACCTGCACGACTGGCTCGACGCGGTCGACCCGGTGCCGCGCTGGGACGGCGACGACCTCCTCGCGATCATGAACCGGCGCGGGCGCGACGAGGTGTGGCGCGTCCCGCTGCGCGGCGACCCGGAGCCGGCGACGACGGGCGACACCACGCTGTCGGCCGTCTCGGTCGGATCGGGGCGGATCGTCACGACCGCGACCGGCGACCAGAGCCCGCCCGAGGTGTGCGCCGTCGAGAACGGGCGGCTCCGGTCACTCACGAGCCACGGCGGGTCGTGGCTCCGCCGCAGCCCCGCGCCGGTCGTGCGCGAGGTCGATGCGGGCGGCGTGCCGGCCTTCCTGTTCGAGCCGCCCGGCGCAGGCGAGCGAACGGCGATGGTGCTCGCGCCCCACGGTGGGCCGTACGGCTCCCACGCCCCGACGCCGGAGCTCGACACGTGGGTGCTCGTCTCGCGCGGCTACCGCGTGCTCGCGCCGAACATCCGCGGGTCGTGCGGCTACGGCCGGGCCTGGGTCGAGCCCATCCAGGGGAAGTGGGGTGGCCCCGACGCCGACGATCTCGTGACCGCCGTGAAGTGGGCCGTGCGGCGGCGCCTGGCCGACCCGGCCCGGATGGCCGTCATGGGCCTCTCCTACGGCGGGTGGGCTGCCAACTGGCTGGCCGGCGCCGAGCCCAGGCGGTTCTGCTGCGTCGTCTCCGAGAACGGCGTCGCGTCGATGTCGACGGCCCACGCCGTGTCGTGCTTCGGCGCCTCGTACGACCACGACATCGGCTACGGGCCGCTCGCGACCCACCAGGACGCGCTGTGGCAGGCGTCACCCCTGCGGATGGCCCACCGCATCGCCGCGCCGATGCTGATGCTCCAGGGCGAGGCCGACCGGATCTGCCCGATCGACGACAACTGGCAGCTCTTCGTGGCGCTCCGCGAGCGCGGCCACGACGTCGAGCTCGTGCTCTACCCCGAGGAGCACCACGTGATGATGGCGACCGCCCGGCCCGACCGCCGGGTCGACCGGATGGAGCGGGTCGTCAGCTTCCTCGAGCGGCACTGCCCGCCCTGACGACGGGCACGAGAAGCGCGGCGCCGATCGCGCCGCCCAGGTCCCCGAGCGCCGCGACGTGCACGGCCGGCGGGTTGTCGACGAAGACGTGCGGCCGCATCGCCTTCTCGATCCTGCCCGCGTAGTCCTCGCCGAGCCGCGTCCCCAGCCCGCCACCGATGATCACGGCCTCGACGTCGAGCAGGTTGCACGCCGAGGCGACCCCGGCTCCCAGCGCCTCGATGGCGCGCTCGATCAGCTCCTTCGCCATGTCGTCGCCGCGCTCGAGCGCGCGCGCCCAGACGCCGCTCGTGAGCTGCGTGCGGTCACGGTCGCGCATGATGTCGAAGAGCTTGGTCTTGTGGCCGGCCTTCTGCCGCCGGCGGGCCTCACGCTCCATCGCCAGCCGCCCCGCATAGGCCTCCATGCAGCCGATCCGGCCGCACGGACAGCGGGCCCCGCCGCGCCTGATCACCATGTGGCCGATCTCTCCGGCCGCGTGGCGACCGGTCCAGGCCCTGCCGTTCAGGACGAGACCGCCGCCGACGCCGGTCCCCCAGAAGACGCCCAGGATCGACCGGTACGGCTTGCCCGCCCCCAGCCGGAACTCGGCCATCGTCCCGACGCGCACGTCGTGGCCGAGGTGCACGGCCGTGCCGACCTCGTCCGCGAGGCTCGCGCCGACGGGCACCGGCGCCTCCCAGCTCGAGATGACGTTCCGGGCGTTCGCAACCGTTCCGGCATCGGCGTCGACGGTGCCTGGCGACCCGACGCCCACGCCGTCGAGCGCCGACGGCTCGACCCCCGCCGCCGCCGCCGCAGCTCTGATCGCCTCCGCCAGCGCCCAGACGACGCCCTCTGCGCCGGCGTCCTTGGGAGTCGGCATGCGGTGCTCTCCGAGCACCTTCGAGCGGCCGTCCACGACAACGGCCTGGATCTTCGTGCCTCCGAGATCGATGCCTCCGCGCATGCGCCGTACCTTCCTCGTTGGGTAGATCCGGACGTTACTCTGCCGCGCGTGCCGATACTGGAATGCCGCGATCTGCGCAAGACGTTCCCCGGCGGTGTCGAGGCGGTGCGGGGCGTCTCGTTCGAGATCGCGGAGGGCGAGGTGTTCGGGCTTCTGGGGCCCAACGGCGCGGGCAAGACAACGACGATGCGCATGCTCGGCACGCTCCTCTCGCCGACGTCGGGGACGGCGACGGTCGCCGGACACGACGTCGCCCGCGAGCCGGCGGCCGTGCGCCGCACGATCGGCTTCGCCCTCCAGGAGGCGGGCCTGGCGAAGTACTCGACCGGCCGCGAGCACCTGCTGCTCATGGGTCGCCTGTACGGGCTCTCCCGCGCCGAGACCCGGGCCCGCGCGGACGAGCTGCTCGAGCTGTTCGAGCTCGAGGACGCCGCCGACCGGCTCGTGCGCACGTACTCGGGCGGCATGCGGCGCCGGATCGACCTGGCGTGCGGGCTCGTCCACCGCCCGAAGCTGCTCTTTCTCGACGAGCCGACGACCGGCGTCGACCCCGCCTCCCGGGCGGCGCTCTGGTCGGAGCTCGGCCGGCTGCGCGAGTCGGGCGTCTCGCTGTTTCTGACGACGCACTACCTCGAGGAGGCCGACCGCCTGTGCGAGCGGCTCGCCATCGTCGACCGCGGGATCGTCGTCGCCGAGGGCACACCCAACGAGCTCAAGGCGGGGATCGGGGCTGACGTGGTGACGGTGGCGGTCGACTCGTCCGAGGTCGTCGCGGCGCGGGCGGCGCTCGAGGCGCTCGGCCGGCTGCGCGCGCCGGAGCCCGAGAGCGTCTCGATCGAGGCGAGCGACGGTGCGGGCGCGGTCGTCGCCGTCGTCGAGCGGCTGGGAGCCGCCGGGATCAGGCCGCGCACGGTGATGGTCGCGCGGCCGACCCTCGACGACGTCTTCCTGCTCCACACCGGGGCGACCATCGAGGCGCGCGAGGGCGAGGGCCGGGCCGAGAGCGGGGTGGCCGCGTGACCGCGGGCGTCGTCGCCTCGGCCGTCCTCTGCCGCCGCGCGCTGCGCGAGATCCCACGTGTGCCCGGACGGATCGCCTTCCCGATGCTGATCCCGATCCTCCAGATGATCCTCTTCGCGGCGGTCTTCCAGAACTTCGGCCAGTACAAGACCGCCTCGTCGAGCAGCTCGATCGAGTTTCTCGCCGCCGGGCAGGTCGCGCTGTCGGTGCTCGTCGGTGCGGGCGGCGCGGGGTTCCAGATGGTGCAGGACATCGACTCCGGCTTCTTCGACAAGCTGCGGGTCGCGCCGATCCCGCGGCTCTCGATCGTCGCCGGCCTGCTCGCGACCGACGCCGTGCGCCTGGCCACGCACGTCCTCGTCGTCACCTGCGTGGCGCTCGTGATCGGCGCGAAGCTCGAGACGGGGATCCCGGGCCTGCTCGTCATGATGCTGCTCGGCGGCTTCTTCGGCGCGATGTGGTCGGGGATCTCGCTGAACGTCGCCCTGCGGACGAAGAACGCCGAGATCACCGGCGCCCGAACGTCCTCATCTTCCCGCTCTACTTCGCCTCGACCGCCTTCGTCCCGTACGCCCTCCTGCCGTCGTGGCTCCAGACGCTGAACAAGGTGAACCCGGTGAGCTACCTCGTCGACGGCATGCGGGCGCTGATGCTCGAGGGCTGGCAGTGGGGGACGATCGGGGAGGCGTTCCTCGCGGCGGCGGCGGTCGGCGCGGTAACGCTGCCGCTTGCGGTGCAGGCGTTCCGGCGCTCGGTGCAGACCTGAGGGCGGTTACGCGGCGCGGCGCACGGTGCGAGCGTGGAGCTCGGCGATCTGCTCCGCCGGCACGGCGCGGCTGAAGTAGAAGCCCTGGCCGAGCATGCAGCCGTGCTCGACGAGGAAGCGGCGCTGCGACTCCGTCTCGACGCCCTCGGCCAGCGGCTCGAGGCCGAGGTTTAGGGCCAGCTGGACGATCGTGGCGACGAGCAGCGAGACGCGCCTGTCGTCGGGGACGGCGGCGATGAACGACCGGTCGATCTTGAGCGTCGTCACCCGCATCTGCGAGAGCCGCTCGAGCGACGAGTGGCCGGTGCCGAAGTCGTCGATCGCGACCCGCAGGCCGCGCTCGTGCAGGTCGGCCATGATGGGCTCGAGGCTCCCCGGCCGGGCGATCGCCGCCGACTCGGTGATCTCGATCATGAGGCGGTCGGCCGGGATGCCCGAGGCGCGGATCGCGGCGAGCACCCGCTGGATCTCGGCCGGGCGCCACATGATGGCGGGCATGTTGACCGACGCGTAGACGTCGATGCCGGCGCGGCGCCACTCGGCGACCTGGGCGCACGCCGACTCCACGACCCAGTCCGAGATCGAGCCGATCAGCCCGGCGCGCTCGGCGAGCGCCACGAACGAGTCGGGGCCGACGAGGCCGCGCTCGCCGTCGTTCCAGCGGATGAGCGCCTCGACGCCGACCATGCGACCCTCGTCGAGCGCCACAAGCGGTTGGTAGTGCAGCACGAGCTCGTCGCGCTCGAGCGCGTGGCGCAGGCGGGCGACGGTCGCGAGCTGGTCGGCGGCGTCGACGCTCGACACGATGGCCGGCCGCAGTGCAACCCGCTCGGCGTGCTTCGCCCGGTACATCGCGATGTCGGCCTTCGACAGGAGCTCCGCGGCGCTCTCGGCGTCGGCCGGGTAGAGGCTCGCGCCGATGCTCGCGTGGGTGTAGAGCTCGCCGGGCGCCAGCCTGACGGGCGCGCTCAGGGCGGCGCGGATGTTCTCGGCGACGCGCTCGGCGGCCTCGGCCGCGCCCTCCAGGTCGATGTCGGCGACGAGCACGAGGAACTCATCGCCTCCGAGCCGGGCGACGACATCGGTCGCGCGCACGGCGTCGCGGAGCCGGTCGGCGACGACGCGCAGGAGCTCGTCGCCGGTCGTGTGGCCGTGACTGTCGTTCACAAGCTTGAAGTCGTCGAGGTCGACGAAGAGGACAGCGACCGCCCGATGCCCACGGTGGGCGCGCGCGATCGCCTGCTCGAGGTGCTCCTGGAAGAGGAGGCGGTTGGGCAGGTCGGTGAGGGCGTCGTGGTAGGCCAGGTGGGCGAGCCGGGCCTGCGCGGCGATCAGCTCGTCGGCGGAGCGGCGGCGGTCGGTCACGTCGGCCACGATCCCGTCGACCAGGCGGCGCCCGTTCTCCGTCCGCGGGCGGGCACGCTCCCAGACCCAGCGGGTGACGCCGTCGAAGCCGACCAGCCGGTACTCGAGCTCGCGCGGCTCGCCGTGCTTCAGCGCCTCGCAGAACTCCTCATAGGCGGGCCGGTCGTCGTGGTGGATGGCGGCCTCCCATGCCTCCTCCTCGTCCATCCCCTCCGGGATGGGGCCGATCAGGCTCGTCACCCCTGCGCCGATGAACTCGTTGCAGCAGTACCTGCCGTCGTCGAACCACTCCATCTCGTAGATGTGGACCGCCGCTGCGCCGGCGACGCGGCGGAGGACGTCGATGGTGTCGCTGCGTGGCTCGTCGGCGGGCATCTGCCGGATTCATCGGCTATTCAGGGCTCGTGCTAGAGGGCACGAATCCTCGCGCCCGCGAGGTCAACGCCGAAGAGGTCGCGCAGCACGGCGGTTCGATCTGCCTCGCCCTCCAGCTCGCGCTCGCTCCGGCCGTGCTCCGTCGTGGTGATGAGGCGCATCCCGGCGAGGCTCACGCGGCCGTCGTCGGTGGCGAGGCTGCACATCGGCGCCTGGAGGAAGTGGGACCCCGGGGACGTCTGCTGGAGCACGCACATCTCGGCGAACTGCTCCATCCGCCGCGGCTCGAGCGCGAGGGCGTACTGCGCCGCCCCGTTCTCGCGCAGGGTCATCCGCCCGTCAGGGCCGCGCGTCACGCGGTACGTGTTCCCGTCGCGTTCCTGGTCGTCCTCGACGTCGAGACGCAGCGGGCGCGTGAAGCTCGCGCCGAAGCCGACGTCGGCGAGCCAGGGCCGATCGAGGTCGACTCGGAGGGTCAGATGGGCGAAGTCGGGGGACGGCGGGTCGCTCACGACGACCGACGCGGAGTGGCGGGTGACGCCGAAGCCCAGGCGCTCGAGCAGGAGCGCGAAGAGGCCGTTCAGCTCGTAGCACCATCCGCCCCGGCGGCGCGCGACGATCTTGTCGAAGATGTGCTCAGGGTCGAGGACGTTGGCGACGCCGAGGTGGATGTCCAGGTTCTCGAACGGCACCGCCAGCATGTGCGCACGGTGCAGCTCGGAGAGCGTGTGCTCGCTCGCCTCGCGCGACCCGGCGTAGCCAATGCGCTCGAGATACGCGTCGACATCCATCGGCAGCAGGGTACCCACCGCGGGTGAACCACCGGGGCCAGGCCCCGTACGGGGCCTGGCCCCATGGGGTTCGCCAACTCGACGGTGGACCACCGGGGTCTGACCCCGGCGCGGTGCGGTGCGCGAGTTGGCGCGCCGGTGTGACGGTTTGGGGCGGTTCGTTACGGTTTGCGCGCCTAAGGTCGATCGCGATGGCCCGGCCACCTCGCCTACTGATCGCAGGCGGCGTCTACCACGTGTTCAATCGCGGAGTCGCGCGCCTGCCGATCTTCGTCGACACGCGGGACCGCTTTCGGTTCCTGGACGGCCTCGCCGAGGTCGTTGAGCGCGGGTCGTGGGCATGCCTCGCGTACTGCCTCATGGGGAACCACTTCCATCTGCTCGTGCGCACACCAGGCCCGGACCTCGACCGCGGCATGCAACGCCTCCAGGGCCTTTACGCCCAGGCCTTCAATCGCCGCCACGACCGCGAGGGCCACCTGTTCCATCGCCGGTACGGCACGTCGGTGCTCGACGACGACGACCTGATCCGATACGTGACGCGGTACATCGTGCAGAACCCCGTCCGCGCCGGCCTCTGCCCCCGGCCCGGGGACTGGCCCTGGTCAAGCCACCGCGCCACGCTCGGGCATGTCGCGGAGCCGGCGTACCTGGCCGCCGAGAGCCTGCTAGGGCTCTTCGGCGGCCGGTCCGCCTATCGGGAGTACGTCGACCCGGGGGTCACGCGACCGCCTTCACCGACTTGGGCTCGAGGGCCAGCTTCAGCACCTCGTCGATCGACATGACCGGGTGGAACGACATCGCCTCGCGCACGTCGTCCGGCACCTCGTCCAGGTCGCCGCGGTTTCGCTCCGGCAGGATGACGTCGGTCAGGCCGGCCGCGTGGGCCGCCAGCACCTTCTGCTTCAGGCCGCCGATCGGAAGCACGCGACCCTGCAAGGTCACCTCGCCGGTCATCCCGACGGTGTGCTTCACCGGCCGCCCCGTGAGGAGCGACGCGATGGCCGTCGTCATCGCGATGCCCGCCGACGGGCCGTCCTTCGGGATCGCCCCCGCCGGCACGTGCAGGTGGAACTCCCTGCCGTCGAACACCGACGGGTCGACGCCGAGCTCGGCCGCATGCGACCGCACATACGAGAGCGCGATCCGGGCCGACTCCTTCATGACGTCGCCGAGCTGGCCGGTCAGGAGCAGCTCCTGAGTGCCGGGCATCGACGTCGCCTCGATGAAGAGGACGTCGCCGCCGGCGCCGGTGACCGCGAGGCCGGTCGAGACTCCGGGAACCGCGGTGCGAACCGCCGACTCCTGGAAGAACTTCTGCCGGCCGAGCGCCGAGCGCGCCCGATCGAGATCGACGACCACCGGAGGCGCAGCCGCCTCTGAGGCGATCTCGGTCGCCGCCTTTCGCAGCACGCGTGCCGAGCTCACGCTCGAGCTGGCGCACGCCCGCCTCGCGGGTGTACTCGGTGATGACCATCCTGAGGACGTCGTCCGATACCTCGACCTCCTCGGGCCGAAGGCCGTTTCGCTCCACCTGCCGCGGCCACAGATACCCGCGCGCGATCGCGACCTTCTCCTCGGTCGTGTAGCCGTCGAAGCGGATGACCTCCATGCGGTCGAGCAGCGGGCCGGGAATCGTCTCGGCCACGTTGGCCGTCGCGATGAAGAGCACGTGCGACAGGTCGAGCTCGACGTCCAGGTAGTGGTCGCGGAACGAGTGGTTCTGGGCCGGGTCGAGCACCTCGAGCAGGGCCGACGACGGGTCTCCGCGCCAGTCGGCGCCGACCTTGTCGACCTCGTCGAGCATGATCACCGGGTTCATCGTTCCTGCGTCGCGGAGCGCGCGCACCAGCCGCCCCGGCAGAGCGCCGATGTAGGTGCGCCGGTGACCGCGGATCTCGGCCTCGTCGCGGACGCCGCCGAGCGACATGCGGACGAACTCCCGCCCGGTCGCGCGCGCGATCGACTCGCCGATCGAGGTCTTGCCGGTGCCCGGCGGGCCGATCAGCGTCAGGATGACGCCCGATCGGCGGTCGTCGGGGACGCCCCGCTCGGCGCGCAGCTTGCGCACGGCCAGGTACTCGGTGATGCGCTCCTTCACGTCCTCGAGACCGGCGTGGTCGGCGTCGAGCACCTCACGCGCGTGCACCGGATCGAGCCGCTCGTCGGAGCGCTTCGACCACGGCACGGCGATCAGCCAGTCGAGGTAGGTGCGGATCATCGACGACTCGCCGGACTGGTCGCCCATCCGCTCGAGCCGGCTGAGCTCGCGCTCGGCCTGCTCGCGGACGGCCTCCGGCATCTCGGCCTCGGCGATCTTGGTGCGGTACTCCTCGGCGACCGATACGTCGTCCTCGCCCAGCTCCTTGCGGATGGAGTCCATCTGGCGGCGCAGCAGGTACTCGCGCTGCTGCTTCTGCGCGCCGGACTCGACATCCTCGCGGATGCGCTTTCGGATCTGGAGCTCGGCCAGCCGGCTCCGCTGCAGCTTGAGCGCCAGCGTCAGCCGCTCGACCACGTCGAGGGTCTGGAGCAGCTCGACCTTCTGCTCGTAGCTGAGGTCGGGCGCGTAGCCGGACGTGTCGGCAAGGGCGCCGGACTCGGTGATGGAGCGGACGAAGGCCGACACACGGCCGTCGTCGCCGCGCAGCTCGAGGATCTCCTCGACGACGGCGCGGTACTCGCTCTCGAGCTCGCGCGTCTTGGACGGCGGCGGAGTCTCGTCGGGGCGCTCCTCGACGTCGACCCACAGGCGGCCCTGCGGATCGGACTCGGCGGCGCCGGCGATGCCACGGTGCAGCGCCGAGAGCTGGACGGCCCGGATGCGGCCGGGAAGGCGCATCCGCTCGCCGACCTCGGCGACGACGCCGACGCTGGCGTAGTCGCTCTCGTGGCGCGGGACGAGCAGCACCTGGGTCTCGTCCCCTGGATCGACCGGCAGTGTGACCTCCATGCCGGGGAAGACGACGGTGTCTTCGAGGGGGATCAGAAGAAGTTTTGGCATGACCGAAGCATAGCGCGATAGTTGAGGTTGTGAAACATCCACGCTCTCCACTATGATTGTTGACATGGATGACACCTGGGAGCTCCTGATGGACCTGGTGATGGCCGAGCGGGCGCGAATTCCGCAGATTGCGGCCGAATTCCGGCTCTCGCCGCCCCAGGTGCACGCCCTGCGGCTGCTCGAGCCCGACCAGCCCCTGCCCATGGGGCGGCTGGCGTGCGCGCTCGGCTGCGACGCGTCGAACGTCACCGGCATCGTCGACCGGCTCGAGCAGCGCGGTCTCATCGAGCGGCGACCGTCCGCCCTCGACCGGCGCGTGAAGGTGCTCGTCGTGACGACCCAGGGCGCGAAGGTGCGGAAGGCGCTCATGATCCGGCTGGGCGAGCCGCCGAAGTCCATCGCATCGCTCTCCCCGGCCGATCGCAGACGGCTCGCGGACCTGCTCCGCCGCGCGCTCAGCCAAGCAGCCGCCGCACCAGCGCCGTAATCTGGTCGGCGGGCGCGTGCTCGGCCGCGAAGCGCAGCGCGGTCGCCGCAAAGCCGTTCAGCCGCCCGGCGCGCTCGGCGTCGTCGATCGCGCGAATGAGCCCGGCGCGGGCGGCCTCGGCGAGCCGCTCGTCGGTGATGTGGTGCGTACGGCGGAAGCTCTGAAGCCGTGAGTCGCTGGCGAAGGCCAGCACGAGCTCCTCGCGCGAGACGTGCAGCTGGCAGGCGGCGCCCGCGAGCGCCGAGAGCGCGACGCGGTTCTCGATGTCGGTCAGGCCGTGCGTGTCGCGCCACGGGTGAAGCGCGCACGGGTCGGGCACGGCCGCCGGGGCGTAGTCGAGCCCGCCCGCCGCGAGCTCGAACCCGAGCACCGCGGCGACGGCCAGAACCGCAACCGCCGGCATGCGAAGGCCGCCGCTCACACGCCCTCCCTCCGGCTGCGGGCAAGAAGCAGCGGCACGAGCGCCGCGAACGCGAGCCCCGCCGCCACGAAGAACGAGCGCGAGAACGCGTGCGTCGCGGCCCGCCTCGCCTGGTCGGTCAGCTGCGCCTCGAGCCGGGCGTACTCGGGCCGGTCCTCGGGGCTCGGGTTCTGGGCGTCGAACACCGGGCCGAGGTCGGGCAGGCTGTTCCCGCTCTGCGCGAGGGCGTCGGCGACCGCCTGACCGAGGTCGAGCTTGGCCCGGATCGAGAGGTTCGAGTCGATGACGGCCGCGGCCCCCGCTCGCTCGGCCGCGATCTCCTGTGACTTGAGATCGGCGGTGAAGAGCGGCGTCAGGATGAGGAGCCCGAGCACGACGCCGCCGTGCCTGAACGCCACCGTCCACCCTCCGTGCAGGCCGTCGGGTGTGAGGCCCCCGAGCGCCGCGACCGTCAGCGGGCCGAGGGTGAGCGCGAGCCCGCAGCCGATCAGGACCTGCGGCGCGAACGTCCACACGACCTCCGAGTCCGGCAGGATCGCCAGGCCGGCGAGCCCGCCGCCGACCAGGATCACGCCCGAGAGCGCGATCCCGCCGAGCGCGAAGCGCGAGGCCGCCGACGCGATGATCGCCGCCGCGGGCATGACCGACACGGCGGCCGCCGCCGCGATCGGGTCCATCCCCCAGCCGTCGACGAGCATCAGGACGAGGAGGAAGAGCGCGGCCGTGAGCGCCGCCGAGACGAGCGCGAGCGCAAGGTTCGGCGCCAGCCGCAGCCTGGTCGTGGAGGGGCGCGGCACGACGGGCACGCGCCATGCCGAGATCACCGGCACGAGGACGGCGAGCGCGATCGGCACCTGGACGGCGAACACCGCCCGCCACGACAGCGCCTGCGTGAGCACTCCGCCGATCACCGGGCCGACGGCCGCCCCGATCGCTGCCGCCCCAATCCACAGCTTGACGCCCCACTCTTGCGACCTTGCCACCGCCGGCAGGAGCTCGAGGGCGGCACAGACCACGGCCGCCCCGCTCACCGCCTGGACGCACCGGGCTGCGATCACCGTCTCGAGGCTCCCGGCGAGGCCCGCGGCGGCGGACGCTGCTGCGAAGACGACGAGGCCGGCCGCCTCGACCCGAGCCGGACCGACCCGGCGCGCGACGATCGCAGCGGGCACGGCCGCCAGCGCCACGGCGAGGTTGAAGGCCGTGATCACCCACGAGATCCCTGTGACCGTCGCATCGAGCGCCGTCAGCATGTCGGGCAGCGCGAGCACAACGACCGACGCGTCGGCGAGCACCATCCCGACCGCCACGGCGAGGCCGATCTCCGCCCACGCCGGACGGCGCGGCTCAATCACAACTGCCGGGACGACCTCAATCGCCATGGGCGGACGCCGGCTCGGCCTCCCGCAGGCGGTTCCCGGGCCAGCCTGCCGCCTCGCCGAACAGCGCGACGAGCGCCGGGACGAGGAGCGGCCGGACAATGAATGTCTCGATCAAGATGCCGAAGCCATGGCGAACGCGAACTCCCAGAACGCGCGTACCTGGATGATCGCAAGAAGCGCGAAGCTGAGCGCCAGCGTGATGCCCGCCGTCCGGATCGCGCCCGCCGCACGCGGCGCGACCTCGGCGAGGGCCTCGCGCACGGGGCGGCCGCGTGCCTCCTGCCACACCAACCCGGTGATGAAGACGTTGTAGTCGGAGCCGAGCGAGACGAGCAGGACGCCCGCGGCGAACGGCACGTAGTAGGTGAGCTCGCCGTGGCCGAGCACTCCTTGGAACACCCAGACGGTGATCCCCATGGCCGCCGCGACGCTGAGCGCGCTCGCAAGCACGAGCAGGACGGGCGCCACGAGCGCGCGCAGGTAGAGCGCGAGCAGCGCGAAGTTCACAAGGAGCACGACGATCGCGACCCGAACCAGGTCGCTCTGCATCGCCGAGATCGTGTCGTCGGCGAGGGCCGTGTCGCCGGCGACCGCGACGCGGGAGCCGTGGAGCCCTGCCGCTCGGGCGAGCCCGGGCAGGCGCTCGCGGAGTCGATTCACGTGGTCGATCGCCGCGGCGCCGTGCGGGTCGGAGTCGAACGCGACGATGTAGCGGGCGGCGGCGCCCTGCCGAAACGCGGTCACGTCGGCCCGCCCGAGCTGCTGCGCCGGGCCGGCGACGGCGGCCACGCCGGCCTGACGGCGGATCGCCGCCTGGAGCCGGATGAGCGCGGGTCCATCGTCGGAACCGACGCCGTCGACGAGGACCTCGGTCGGGGCGAGCATCCCCGGCGCGAACGCCTGCGAGACCGCCTCGGCGGCCCTCCGCTCCTGGGCGTCGGCCGGGAGGCCACGCACCGACGTGAAGCCGAGGCTCATGGTCGGGAGCTGCCACGCGGCGGCCACGAGAACGGCCACGCACGCCGCCGCGACGACGAAGCCGAGCGGACGCCGCGCCTGGAGGTGTGCGAGGCGCCTGCGCACGTTCCGGCCTTCCGTCTCAGCCGGTCCGGCCTTTGGAGCCGCGAGGCTCGGCCAGTAGAGCGCCCGCCCGAAGGCCGCCATCGCCGCCGGCACGAGCGTGATCGACGCGAGCAGCGCCACCAGCACGGCGACGGCGAGCCCCGGCCCGACGGCGCGGAAGAAGGTCAGCTGCGCCACCTGAAGCGAGGCGAGGCTGGCCGCGAGGATCGCTCCGCCGGCGACCACGATCGGCGTGATCTGGGCCGTCGCCTCCCGGGCGGCGGGAACGCGCGCCATGCCGTCGAGGACGAGCGGCCGCATCGTCGTGGCGTAGAAGATGGTGTAGTCGGTGACGATCCCAAGGACGAGCGCGACCATGAGCGGCTTCAGGGTGTCGGGCACGGCGAGCCCGGTCGCTTCGCTGAGGCGCTCGGTGGCTCGAAGCGCCATCAGGTAGGCGATCCCGACGGTCGCGAGCGTCAGCGCCGGCGCCCCCAGCGACCTGAACTTGAGGCCGACGACCAGCGCGACCATGAGGATCGTCGCGGCCTCCACCCACGGGAGGGCGTCCTCGACGATCGTGCCCTCGTGTAGCTGAGCCGGGAGGATCCCGGTGCGGCCCACGACGGGCGCGCCCGCCGCGCGCGCGTCGCGCATGTAGCGGCCGACAGCCTGCATGCGGCCGTCCAGAGGCATCGCGGAGGGGAACCCGAAGTAGCTGATGACCGCGGTCGACGACTCGCGGGATCCGGGGATCGCCCCAGCGGTGTTCGTCACGGGCAGCACCAGGAACGGCGGATCCCCGCCGCCCGACGGCCTGTCGATCGCGAGTGCCTGGGTGACGGCCCTTCGCTGCTCCTGCACCGAGAGCCCGTGCGGATCGCGCTCGACGACTGACACCTCCGCGGCGAACGGCACGGCGAAGGCCCGCGCCGCCCGTTGCGTGGCAGCGAGCGCGGGCGCGTCCTTGGGCACGAGCGAGATCAGGTCGCCCGGCTGGGCCGCAGGCGCCGCCACGTTCAGGGCGACATAGACCGTCGCCGCAACCCAGCCGATCAGGATCGGCCAGCGCAGCGCGACGACCAGCCGGGAATACGCCGCGGCCGTGCGACTCGTGGTGGTGGGCGCTCCCTCCCCGCTCACATGGGAATCATGCCCGGGACGGCCGGTTCACAACCGGAGGCGCGGTCAGGCTGCGTCAGCCGGCCAGACGGCTGCGACCATCCGCTCGGGCCAGTTCCTGGGGATCGGGCGGCCGGCGAGGGTGCGGTACAGGTACGAGCCGATCAGCATCTCGATCATCGTCTCGGGATCCGCGTCCGCCGGGATCTGGCCCTGGTCGCGCGCCAGCTTGAGCACCGCCTCCATCTGGCGCCGGGTCGGGTGGATGACGCGCTCGCGGAACGACTCGAGGATCTCGGGGTGCTCGCGCCGCTGGAGATAGAGCGAGGCGGCGATCCCGACTCCGTCGTTCGGGCCGACGCACTCGTGGAAGCCGCGCAGGAGCTGGATCAGCGTCGAGCGGGGGTCGGGGCACGCGCCCGGATCCTTGGCCTCGGCCATCTCGCACACCGCCGCGGTCACCATGTCGGCCTTGGTCGGGTAGCGCCGGTAGACGGTGGCGCGCGTCACACCCGCCTCCGCGGCCACAGCCTCGATGGACGTGCCGTCGTACCCTTCGCGGCTCAGGAGCAGCAGCGTGGCCGCCACGATCTCGCGATCGGCGGCGACGTTCCTGGGCCGGCCGGGCGGCCGGCCGGGCGGTGACGGTTCGGTGATTGCCATCTGCTCCTCATTATGATACACCACTGATCTGTATCGAAACTCGATTGGGAGATTCACCCTCATGCCAGACACTCAAGACCGCAAGGGGCTCGCACTTCTCCTCCTCTGCGCGGTCCAGTTCATGGTGGTGCTCGACATCGCCATCGTCAACGTGGCGCTTCCCACGATCAAGACGGCTCTCAGCTTCAACGAGACCAGCCTGTCGTGGGTCATCAACGCCTACACGCTGACCTTCGGCGGCCTGCTCATGCTGGGCGGCCGCACCGCCGACCTGCTCGGCCGGCGGCGGATGTTCATCGCCGGCCTCGCGCTCTTCTCGGGCGCATCGCTGGTCTGCGGCCTGGCCACGTCCGAGGCGACGCTCATCGCCGCTCGGGCGATCCAGGGAGTCGGCGCGGCGATCATCTCGCCGGCCGCGCTCTCGATCCTGACGACGACCTTCGACGAGGGGGCCGAGCGCAACAAGGCCCTCGGCATCTGGGGCGCCGTCGCCGGTACGGGAGGCGCCGCGGGCGTGCTCCTCGGCGGGATCCTCACCGACCAGCTCAACTGGTCGTGGATCTTCTACATCAACGTCCCCGTGGGCCTGGCTGCGATCGCACTCGCGCCGCGCATCCTGCGCGAGAGCCGCATCGAGCAGGGCCGGCGGGCGTTCGACCTCCTCGGAGCCACGCTCGTGACGGGCGGCCTCTCGCTGCTCGTCTACGCACTGGTGCAGACCGTCGATCACTCGTGGACGTCGCCGCGCACCATCGCGATGTTCGTCGGATCGGCCGTGCTCCTGGCCGGGTTCGTCGCCACCGAGCGGCGGGCAGACGCTCCGCTCATGCCGCTGCGCCTCTTCCGCAACCGCTCGCTGGCGGGCGGGAACGTGGTCGGGCTCATGCTGGGCGCATCGATCTTCTCGATGTTCTTCCTGCTGACGCTCTACATGCAGCAGGTGCTGGGCTACTCGGCGCTCAAGACCGGTATCGGCTATCTGCTCGTGTCCGGCGTGATCATCGTGTCGGCAGGTGCGTCGCAGGCGCTCGTCACCAAGATCGGCGTGCGCACGGTGCTCGCGACCGGCATGGGCCTCACCGCCGCCGGCCTGGTGTACTTCAGCCAGGTCTCGGTCGGCGGCTCGTACGTGGTCGACCTCGCGCCGGGATTCATCCTGACCGGCGTCGGGCTCGGCTTCTCGTTCGTGCCCGTCACGATCGCGGCGCTCGTCGGCGTCGAGTCGGCCGAGGCGGGAGTCGCCTCGGGCATCATCAACACGTCGCAGCAGGTGGGCGGCGCGCTGGGGACGGCGATCCTCTCGACCGTCGCCTTCACGCGAGCGGCCGACTATGCGACGAGTCACGCCGTCACTCCGAAGCTGCCGCTGTTTGCGGCGGTCGACGGCTACTCGGCGGCGTTCCTGGTCGGGGCGATCATCGCCACGATCGGCCTGGTCGCCACGGTGACGATGGTGCCCGGCGGTACGGCCGAGGCGCTCGTCGGCGAGGAGGCCACGGAGCCGGCCGCGGCGTGATCGAGCCGTTCGGGTTCCATCTACCCGTACGCATCCAATTCGGGGAGGGCGCCGCAAGCGCCCTCCCCGACGTCTTGGAGGAGCTGAGCGCCCGGCGGCCTGTGGCGATCGCCGACGAGGCGGTCGCGGCGCTCGCGGGACCGGTCGAGGTCATCGTCAAGCCGCCCGGCGAGCCCACGGTCGAGATGGTGGCCGCGATCGTCGGCCGGCTACGCGACCTCGAGCCAGACGCGATCGTGGCGATCGGCGGCGGCTCGGCGATCGACGTGGCCAAGGGGGCACGGGCGGCATACGATCAGGGCGTCTCCGCCGCCGATCTGTACGCGGGCCGCGCCCCGGTCGCCGAGCCTGAGCTCCCGCTCGTCGCCGTCCCCACCACGTCCGGGACCGGCTCGGAGGTGTCGGGCGGCACCGTCATGACCGATCACGAGAGCGGCCGCAAGCTCGGGATCGCCTCGCCGCTCATGCGTGCGCAGCACGCTCTCGTCGACCCGCTCGTCACCCTCGGCCTGCCGCGCGACCCCACGATGCAGACCGGGGCCGACGCGCTCGCCCAGGCGATCGGCGGCGTCACCGTCCGCAACGGCAACCCCGGCTCGGTCGCGCTCGGCCTCGAGGCCTGCCGCCACGTCGCCGCCGGCTACGTCCGGGCCGTCGCCGACGGCTCCGACCGGGAAGCTCGAGCCGAGATGTCGCTCGGGAGCCTCCTCGCCGGCCTCTCGATGAACCTGTCCGACTGCGGCGCCGACCATGCGCTCGGGCACGCGATCGGGGCGGGCCTGCACCTGCCCCACGGCCTCGCGGTCGGGCTCGTCCTGGCCGAGACGCTCGACGTCTCACGCGCCTCGTGCGCGGACCGGCTCGAGCGGGTCGCCGACGCGCTCGGCGAGCCCGACGACGGGTCGGGAGACGGCTCGCGGGCCGTGGACGCCGTGCGCCGGCTCCTGGCGTCGGCCGGGTTCCCGACGTGCGCCGACGCGGGGATCGGGCCGGACCGGATCGAGGCCCTCGTCCCGGCGGCGGTCGAGGACTACTGCCTCGGCGTGGATGCCCACAAGTGGTCGGAGGCCGACGTGCGCGCAGCCTTCGGCGAGGCGGTCGCCCTCAGCGCTCGATGAGCACCTGCACGCGGCCGTCCTCGACGCGCACCCTGTGGGTGCGCACCGATTCGAGCGCCGGGCCGGTCAGCGCCTCGCCCGTGCGCAGGTTGAAGATCGAGCCGTGGCACGGGCACTCGACCTCGCCGTCGGTCAGGATCCCGTCGGAGAGCGGGCACTCCTCGTGCGTGCAGGTGTCGTCGAAGGCGTAGAGCCGCCCGCCGGCGCGGGCAACCGCGACCGGGTCCTGGGGATCGCCGACCACGACCATCGTCCCCTCGGCGAGGTCGGCATCGGCGCCCGCGTCGGTCCACTCCGCCATCAGTCGAGCCGGACGCGGAGGGCCGTCGGCGCGCGGAACTCCCAGCCGCTGAGCTCGACCTCGTGGTCGGGGTCGAGACGCAGGCCCGGGAAGCGGTCGAGCAGCATCTCGAGCGGCAGGCGCACCTCGTGGCGGGCAAGCGGCGCGCCGGCGCAGTGGTGGGCGCCGAGGCCGAACGCCGCGTGCGCGCCGCGCCGGTCGATGTCGTAGCGGTCTGCGTCCGGCCAGTGGCGCTCGTCGCGGTTCGCAGAGGCGAGCACCGCCGCGATCGCCTCGCCGGGCTCGAGCCGGACGCCCGAGAGCGTGACCGGCTCCGTCACCTGGCGGGTCTGCGTGCCGACGGGCGAGTGCCACCGGAGCGCCTCCTCGACCGCCGGCCGGAGCAGGCCGTGGTCGGCGCGCACGCGCGCCAGCGTCTCCGGGTGGGTGAGGAGCGCCCAGACGCAGATCCCGAGCGCATGACCGGGCTCCTGCATCCCGCCGAGCAGGATGAGCTTCAGGTTCGAGCGCACCTCGGCCCGCGTGGCGTCGGCCGCGAGCATGTGGGCGAGGACGCTCCCGTCGGGCTTGTGCTCGAGCCGGTCGAGCAGCGGATCGATCCGGGCGTCGATCTCGGCGCTCGTCGCGTCGGCGACCGCCTGCTTCTCGGGGTCCTGCTCGAAGTTCGCGCCGCCGGTCGCGAGATCGCCGAACCACCGCCGCAACGTCTCGGCGTCGAGGTCGCCGAGCCCCATCACCGCGCCGAGCGCGAGCACCGACACCGGCTCGCAGTAGGTGCTCATCAGCTCCGCGCCCGGGCTGCCCGCGACGGCGTCGAGGTGGCGGCGGGCGATCGGCTCGATCACCTCGGGCGCATATCCCTCGACGGCGCGCGGCCGCATCGGCGCATCCATCCCGGCCCGCATCCGCGCATGGTCGGCGCCGTCGACCGTGAGCACGTTCCGGCCGAGCGTGCGGACGAGTGGTGACGCGTCGACCTCGGCGGTGAAGACGTCGGGATGGGTGGCCACGTACTGGACGTCGTCCCAGCGCGTGACCAGGTGCAGGCCGACCGCCGGGACGAAGCACACCGGCTCCTCGTCGCGCAGGCGGGCGTAGATCGGGAAGGGATCGGCCTCGAGCGCCTCGACGGTGATAGACCGACCGAGGCTAGAGGTGGTGGGTGTACTCACGGAACTCCCAGTCGGTCACGGCCCGCTTCGCGCGGTCGAGCTCCGCACCCTTGATCGTGCGGAACGTCGCGACGAGCTCCTCGCCCATCGCGTCGGCGATCAGCGGGTCGGCATCGAGCGCCTCGAGGGCCGCGTCGAACGAGCGCGGCAGCGGGGTGCAGTGCTCGGCCTCCGGCAGCTCGTAGATCAGCCCGGCCATCGGCGCGGGCGGCTCGAGCTCGCGGTCGATCCCGTCGAGGCCCGCGAAGAGGGCCGCGGCCGACGCCAGGTACGGGTTCGAGGACCCGTCACCCAGCCGCAGCTCGACCCGCGTGGCGCCCCCGCGCTCGCGGGGCACCCGCGCCAGCGTCAGCCGGTTGTCGTGCCCCCAGCTCACGAGCGTCGGCACGAGCGCCTCCTCGTGGATCCGCCGGTAGGCGTTCGTGGTGGGGTTGAAGAACGGCATCAGGGCCGGCCCGTGCTCGAGGATGCCCGCCAGGAAGTGGCGGGCGAGGTCGGAGAGCCCCTCGTCGCCGTCGGGGTCGGCGAGCAGGTTCCCGCCGTCGTGGCCGCCGATGGACATGTGCAGGTGGAACCCGGATCCCTCGTCGTCGTTCCACGGCTTGCCGATGAACGTGGCGAGCATGCCGTGGCGGGCGGACATCTCCTTGACCGTCGTCTTGAAGAGGAACGCGCGGTCGCACGCGGAGAGGGCGTCGGAGTGGCGCAGGTTGATCTCGTACTGCGCGCGGCCGAACTCGTGGTTCGCCGCGTACGCGCCGAGGCCGAGGTCGGCGCATGCGTGGAGCATCTCGCGAAGGATGCCGCGCGGATCGGCGACCGAGCCGACCGTGTAGACGTGGCTCGGGTTGTTGACGTAGCGCCGCCAGCCCCACTCAGCCGAGGGGTCGGGCTCGCACAGGTAGAACTCGAGCTCCGGCCCGAGCACGGGGACGTAGCCGCGCTTCACGTACTCGGCGACGGCCCGCTTCAGCACCGCCCGCGAGTCGCAGCCGTACGGTCCGCCGCCCATCCGCTCGAGGTCGGCGATGCACCACGCCACGTCCGGATCCCACGGGATCCGGGCGAGCGTCGCGGCGTCGGGCCGGGCCAGGATGTCCTGGAACCCGTGCTCGAAGCCCGAGATGACGTTGTGGGCCAGGTCGACCGTCATGATCGCCTCGCAGTGGGCGGCGCCGTCCGCGACGAGATGGTCGAAGAAGGCGACCGGGTACTCCTTGCCGCGGGCGATGCCGTGCAGGTCCGGGTAGCTGAGGCGGACGGTGGTCACGCCGTCCTCGATCAGTCGAGCCAGGTTCGCGTCCGTCATGCGGTGTTCCCTCCGGTTCGGGCGGATCGTCTCATGCCGGTGCGGCGCGCACGGGCATCGTCTTGAACGCGTTGGTGAAGTTGGTGCGGATGCGCTCGGCGGGCCCGGTCGGCTCGATCGACGCGAGCCGAGGCAGCAGCTCCTCGAACATGACCTTCACCTCGAGCTTGGCGAGGTGGGCGCCGAGGCAGAAGTGCGGCCCGCCGCGCCCGAAGCTCACGTGCTCGTTCGGGCGGCGGCCGACGTCGAAGCGGTACGGGTCGTCGAACACGAGCTCGTCGCGGTTCGCCGAGATGTACCAGACGACGACCTTGTCGCCCTCGCGGATCGTCCTCCCGCGCAGCTCGACGTCGCGGGTCGCGGTGCGGCGGAAGTGGAGCACCGGCGTGGCCCAGCGGATGATCTCGTCGACGGCAGTCGGCATCAGCGACGGGTCGTCGCGCAGGCGCCGCAGCTCGTCGGGGTGCTCCATGAGCGCCTGCATCCCGTGGGCGATCGCCTGGCGGGTGGTCTCGTTGCCCGCGACGACGAGCAGCAGGAACATCACATCGAACTCGCGCGGGGTGAGCCGCTCGCCGTCGATCTCGGCCTCGACCAGCTTGGTCACGAGGTCGTCGCGCGGCTGGGCCCGGCGGGCCTCGGCGATGCCGTGGCCGTAGCGCCAGAGCTCGACCGCGGCCGGGCTTCGGAACGGCAGGAGCCGGTAGCGCTCCGACTCGGGGTCCTCGTAGGAGATGTCCGACATGGTGGGGTCGGTCGACCCGATCATGCGGTCGCCCCAGTCGATCAGGAGCTGGTTGTCCTCGGGCGGCACGCCCAGGATCCGGCACAGCACCTGGATCGGGAGCGGCGCCGCGACGTGCTCGATGAAGTCGAACTCGCCCAGCGGCAGCGCCTCGTCGAGGATGGCGCGGGTCAGCTCGCGCAGGAGGTTCTCGTAGGCGGCCACCGCCCGCGGGGTGAAGCCGCGGTTCACGAGCCCGCGCAGGCGGGTGTGGCGGGGCGGGTCGGTGTCGATCATCGACTTGCGGGCCTCGATGGCGTCGGGCTCGAGGTCCTCGAGGGCGGTCGCGCCGGTCTCGGACGAGTAGGTCGCGGTGTCCTTGTGGATCGCGACCAGGTCGTCGTGGCGGGTGACCGCCCAGTAGCCCTTGCCGTGTGGCCAGTCGTACCAGCGCACCGGGTCATTCCGGCGCAGCCAGTCGAACATGTCGTAGGGGACGCTCCGGGCGAAGGCGTCGTTCTCGAAGTCGATAGCGGGCGCCGCCGTCGTCATCCTGTCGAGCCGTCGAGGATCTGGAGCATCTTGAGATCGCTCATGAAGTCGAGCGCGTAGTCGCCGCCCTCGCGGCCGACGCCCGAGATGCCCATGCCGCCGAACGGGGCGGTGAGGTCGCGGACGAGGAAGGTGTTGACCCAGACCGTGCCTGCGCGGACGGCGCGGCCGACCCGCTCGGCCCGCTCGCGCGCGCCCGTGTAAATGATGGCGGAGAGGCCGTAGCGGGTGGAGTTGGCGAGCGCGACCGCCTCGTCCTCGGACGCGAACGTCTGGAACGTCAGCACGGGGCCGAACACCTCGCGCTGGACGATCTCCGAGTCGTTGGCCTTCGGCTCGATCAGGGTGGGCTCGTAGAAGAGGCCGCCGATCTCGGGCTGGGCGCCGCCGCGGACGATGCGGTCGCCGTTCGCCCGCGCCCGCTCGACGAAGCCCTCGACCCGCGCCAGGTGGTCGCGGTGGATGAGCGGCGAGACGGTGGTGCGGTCATCGCGCGGGTCGCCGAGGACGTGGGCGTCTGTGTGGCGGTGGAAGCGCTCGAGGAACTCGTCCCTGATCGACTCCTCGACGAGGAGGCGCGTGCCGGCGAGGCACACCTGCCCGGCGTCGTCGTACTGGCCGGCGGCCTTGGCGGCTGCGGCCTCGATGTCGGCGTCGGCGAAGACGATCAGCGGGCCCTTCCCTCCCAGCTCGGCGGTGAAGGGCACGATGTTGGCGGCGGCGGCCTGGCCGATCAGGCGCCCGGTCTCGGGCGAGCCGGTGAAGCTCACCCGGCGCACGCGGGGGTGGGAGACGAGGGCGGCGCCGGCCTCCTCGCCGATCCCCTGGACGACGTTGAAGACGCCGGGTGGGAGGCCGGCCTCAGCGGTCAGGTCGGCGAGGATCGAGCACGAGAGCGGCGACCACTCCGCGGGCTTCAGGACGACGGTGCAGCCGGCGGCGAGCGCCGGCGCCGTCTTCCACGTCGAGAGCATGAAGGGCGCGTTCCACGGCGTGATGACCGCGGCCGGGCCGGCCGGCATGCGAACGACGCGGTTCTCGGTCGAGTTGCTCGACCAGTGCCGCTCCTCGTGGGCCTCGGCCAGGTCGGCGTAGCTTCGGTAGTTGCGCGCGCCGCGGGCGATGACGCGGGCCCGGAGCGAGCGCTCGAGCATCGCCATGTCGAGGCACTCGACGGTCGCGAGCCGCTCGATGTTGGCGTCGATCAGGTCGGCGAGCCGGCGCAGGTACGGCCCCCGGCCGGCCGGCCCGAGCGCCGCCCACGCGGGGAAGGCGTCGGCGGCCGCGGCGACGGCCAGGCCGACCTCCGCCTCACCGGCCTGCGCCACCTCCGCCAGCACGCTCTCGTCGATCGGCGAACGGTCCTCGAACCGCTCCTCGCTCGCCACCCTGCGCCCGCCGATCCAGTGATCGGGCGAGACCGCGATGCCCGCAACGGTCCTCACGCCACCCCCGGGGGACCAGGTAACCCGACCCTCGGGGACCAGGTAACCCACCTGGTCGCGTTTCACGGTCGACACGCCGTCGTTGCAATTGGCGGCCGCCGAAAGGCCGGGCGTTCGCCGACGTGTGTCGAACGTGTCGCAAGATCGGCATTGGAAGACGTGGGTTACCTGGTAGCACCCCTACCCCTCCGCCACCGTCTCGAGGTCGTCGACCGTGTAGGCGAAGGTGAAGCGGAAGCCCGGGCCGACGCGGATCGGGGCGAGGGCGGCGTGCTCCTCGCCCGGCGCGTCGTTGAGCTCGAGCGTCGCCGGGCCCTCGTGGATGGTCGAGATCGAGCGGTCGCGACTCCGGGCGCGCACCAACTCGTTCACGGCCGGGTCGTCGTGGCGGCCCGCGGCGAGGCGCGGGAAGTGGCGGCGGTTCACGAGCGGCGGGTCGTTGTGCTGCGGGCCGGACTCCGAGACGCGCTCCGGCGTGACCGCACCCCGGGCGATCAGCCGGCCGTGCGCCGAGCACACGCCGGCGAACGTCCTCCCCTCGGCCTTGCAGTCGAGCCCGAACGAGCGCGTCATCTCGACCTGCGCGAGCTTCTTGGGGAAGCCCTGGATCCATCCGCGCACGAGGGCGAAGTCGGTGTCGACCCAGATGTACGGGCACGTCGTCACGTGCTCGCCGTCGAGGAGGGCATTCACAACGACGAAGAACTCCTTGTACTGCCCGCGTGCCGGATCGACGAGCTCCTCGCCCGAGTCGGAGCACGACTGCCAGTCGACGAAGAGGGCGGCGCACCGGCCGGGATCGTCGCTGTACGGCTCGAGGCCGGGCGGGAGCACCGCGGCGACCGCCGCCGGCTCGGCCCAGTAGTCGATCACGAGGAAGTCGCCGACGTAGTGCCACGGCGGGGCCGGCACGAGCGACGCCGTCCCGCCCGGCGAGAGCGGCAGCGAGAACCCGCGCGGGCTACTCATGCAGGAACTGCTCCACCAGCGATTCGGCGAACGACTTGTCGGCGAGCTTGTACGCCAGCGCCGTCATGCGCCACGAGTCCGACAGGTAGAAGCGCTCGTAGAGCTCACCGCGCCCGCCCAGGTCGGAGCCGATGTAGTCCCACGCGAGCCGGAAGAGCCGGATGCGCCGCTCGGCGTCGGCCCCGCCCGCCTGGTAGTACTTGGCGATGTCGCCGGCCAGCGGCCCCTGCATGTCGGCAACCGACGGCGTGCACATGAAGCCGCCCCCGCCGATCAGCTGGAGCAGCTCGTTGCAGTACGGCAGCCACTTCGGCATCTGGCCGCGGAGCGCGAGGAACGGGCGGTCGTCGGGATACCAGACCCCGCCCTCGTCGAGGAACGATCCCGCCTCGGCCGACACCAGCGCGGAGCGCGTCAGCTCCACCATGTTCCACATCTGCCCGAGCTTCTCCTGGATGTGGTCGAACCGCCCCACACCGGTCGTGTTGGCGATGAGGTGCCCGAGCCCGAACGCGAACGACAGCTTCACGTGGGCGCGCGTGAACGCCTGGTGCATGATGTGGCCGCGCCACCCGGTGTCGGAGATGACCTCGGAGTAGCCGACCGTGTCGCCGTCGAGGAACACGCGGTTCTTCGGCACGTCGACGTCGTCGAAGATCGCCACCGCGTCCATCTCGTCGAAGCGCGACGAGAGCGGGTAGTCGAACGGGTCGCGCTGCTTCGAGTACGAGTCGCGGCAGATGAACTTCAGCCCGGGCGTCCCCATCGGGATCGCGAACGAGAGCGCGTAGCGCCCGTCCTGCGGGCGGATGTCCGAGCCCGGATAGATCGTGAGCTCGTCGGCGTACGGCGCCAGCGTCGCCAGCATCCGCGCGCCGCGCACCGTGATGTGGGTCTCGGTCTCGCCGATCTTGTGCAGCGCCACCTCGCCGGCAGCCTGGTCGGCCTCGGGCTTCGTGCGGTCGACCTGGGGGTTCATGATCGAGTGCGTCGTCGAGAGGTCGCGGTCGCGCATCTCGCGCTGGTAGGCGACGATGTTGGCGGCACCCTCGTCGTTCCCCCGCCGCGCCCACACGTCGGAGCGCCCGGCGAAGCAGGCGAACGTGACGTTCAGGTAGTCGGGCGTGCGCCCCATCAACCCGGCCGTCAGCGCCGCCGTGAGCTCGACCGCCCGCCGGCGCCGCTCGAGGTCCTCCTTCGAGCGCGGGATCAGGTGGGTGACGTTCACCAGCGCGCCCGTGTCCGGCGCCGGCGCCAGCATCTCGTCGGCGTGCTCGTGCTGGAGGTCGTACACCCGCGCCATCGTGCGCGCGGCCGCCTCGAGCGCCGGGTGCTCGAGCGGGTGGGTGATCTTCTCGCCGTTCAGCCAGATCTCGCGGGCGTCGCCGCGCAGCCCGTCGAGGAACTGCTCGCCGGTGCGCGCCGCCACGGTCTTCTCGGTCGTCGCCATCAGGTGTGCACCTCCAGGGGCGGGAGCTTCTCGCCCAGCATCTCGAGGCTGTCTCGCTCGTACCGGACGGCCTCGTCGTCGAAGCGGAAGTACGAGCGCGGCGGCAGCGGCCCCCACGTGTTGGATGAGAAGCGGTCGTCGGGCCAGTGCCGCGGCTCGTGGTCGGGCTCGAGCTGCTCCATGTCGACGTAGCACTCGACGAGCAGCGGCTCCTCGGTGATCCGCACGTAGCCGCAGATGTTCTGCGCGATCCCGTGCCGGAGCGGCCCCCATGCGAGCCAGCGGCCGTGCTGGGCGACGTTGTCGAAGAGGCTCCGCAGCGTGCCGAAATCGTAGTAGTCGAACGCGAGGTGGTGGAAGTGCGGGACAGGGCCCTGCACGAGCGCCATCTGGTGGTGCTCGGCGTTCACGTGGAACCAGATGCCGGCGTCGCCGAGGTAGTCGGCGATCTCCATCCCGAGCACCTCGGTGTGGAAACGGGTGGTCGCGGCCAGGTCGGCGGTGAGGCGGTTGATGTGGCCGAGCTTGCGCGGCCGGAGGCCTGCGAGGGAGGACGTCTGCCGCGCGATCGCGGGCCGGCGGTCGGCGTCGTCGCGGAAGGCGACGATGTGGTGCTCGAAGCCCTCCGGGTCGCGCACGACCAGCGTGTCGCCCTCATCCTGCCAATTGGCATTGGCAGTCACCGCCAAGTGCGCACGGGCCTCGTCGAGCGAGCACGATCGCCGCAGCTGCCACGCGGTGTGGGCCTGTCCGAGCGGCTCCCCGCGCACCAGCTCGAGCGAGTACGGCTCGTAGTCGCACGCGAGCGTGGCCCGGTCGTCGCCCTGCTCGCGCACCTCGAGCCCGAACTGCACCGCGTAGCGCCCGGCCGCCTCGCGGGGGTCGGCCACGTTCAGGCACACGTGGTCGATCTTCAGGAGCTTCAGCACGAGATTGGATACAGTATCCGGCCCTCCAAACCCCGTCAAGGACGGTCTTGACGGACCATCCCCGGGGTGAATACTGTATCCACTCTCGGTCGCTCGACCGGCCACACCCGCACGCCACGGAAAGGGAGGATGCACATGGCCAGCGATGCACCGGCCGCCCAGGCGAAGCTCGGCGAGAAGAACCTCTCCACGATCCACGCCGTCGCGCAGGCGCTCGCCATCGGCCCGATGTTCTCGATCGCGATCGTGCTCGGCGGCGTCTCGAGCCCGCGACACGGGCGCCGGCTGGAACACGCCGCTGGCGGTGCTCCTCGCCGGCCTCGGCGTGCTCTCGATCGGCTACGTCGTCGCGCTCTACGCCCGCCGGTTCGCCGGGCGCCGGGGCCGTCTACGAGTACCTCACCCACGGCGCGCACCCGAGCGTCGGCATCTTCACCGCGGGCGTGTTCTTCGTCGGCACCCTCTTCCTCGGCGGGGGCGGCATCTACCTCGGCCTCGGCATCCTCGCGAACGGGTTCTGGGCCGCCCACGTCGGCGACGCATCCAACGCGCCCGCCTGGTGGGTGTTCGGCACGCTCGCGCTCGCGATCGTGCTCGTCATGAACTACCTGGGCGTGCGGCTCGCGCTGCGGCGCCATGCTCACGTTCGCGGCGTGCTCCTTCATCCCGATGCTGCTCCTGGCCGTCGTGATCATCGCGAAGGGCGGCGACAGCGGCAACTCGTTGACGATCTTCAACCCCGGCGAGACGTCGCTGCTCGGCGTCACCGGCGGCGGCGTCCTCGGCGGCATCCTGATCGGCATCCTGCTCTTCGTCGGCTTCGAGGCGGCCGCCTCGATCGGCGAGGAGTCGAACGACCCGCACAACTCGATCCCGCGCGCCGTGCTCGGGACGATCGCGGCGTCGGCGGCCTTCTTCGTCGTCATGTCCTACGCGATCGCGATCGGCTACGGCAAGTCGGCCGTCGACGCGGGCAAGTGGGTTCTCCGACCCGGCCTACCTCGACACGATGGCGACCCGCTACGTCGGCTCGTGGCTCGCGACGATCATCGACCTCGTCGTCATCCTCGACGCGCTGGGCGCTCGCGCTCGCGATCTGCGTCACCATCGGCCGCGGCTACTTCGCCCTCGGACGTGACGGCCTCCTGCCGTCGTTCTTCGCCAAGACGTCGCGCTACGAGACGCCGTGGGTCGGGAACCTGGTCGTCGTGCGTCGGCTGGGGCTTCCTGGTCTTCGTCGCCACGAGCACCGGGTGGATGGACAAGTTCGTCCCGATCTTCGGCACGAAGGAGTTCTCGGCGTTCATCGTCTCGGCGACGGCCGGCTCGTTTGCGATCGAGCTCGTCTACCTGATCCTCGCGATCGCGGCGATCCGGCTCGTGATGCAGAGCGGGGGGGTCTGGTGGCAGTACCTCGTCGTCCTGGTCGCGATCGCCACCCCGCTGCTCGGCTTCTACGGCGCGCTCAACCCCGAGCCGCACAGCGGCGACAACCCGAACTGGCTCGCGATGTACTGGGCACTCGCGGTCGTGGTCCTCGCGGCGGTGTGGTTCGGGATCGTGCAGGTGACCCGGCCCGACAAGGTGCGAAACGCCGCCTCCCACGCGGCCGAGCACCGCGGCGTGGCGCCGCTCGACGAGAACGTCGACTTCACCCCGGCCCCGCCCGACACGGCCATCTGAGGACTGAGGGGTCAGGCACGCAATTCGCGTGGCCTGACCCCGGTAGTTGCGCTCAGGGCTCGACCGGCGGGTGGCGCTCGATGTGCTCGCGCGTGAGCCGTTCCGCCAGCTCGCCGTCGCCCGCGGCGATCGCCTCCAGGATCGCCTCGTGCTCGCCGGCCCACGCGTCCGTGCCCCCCGCCTGGGCCGCCTGAGCCGTGTAGATCGCGACGCTGATCCGCGCCACCCACAGGAGCTCGGCGAAGTGCGCCAGGTGCGGGTTGCCCGACGCGGCGACGAGGGCCAGGTGGAACTCGCGGTTCGCGTCGAGGCTGGCCGCGGGCTCGCGGTCGGCCCGCTGCGCGTCGATGGCCGCGCGCATCCGGCCGAGCTCGCCGTCCGGATGGCGCTCGGCCCCGAGCCGGGCCGCCGGCGGCTCGATGACGAGCCGTGCGGCCCAGGCGTCGCGCATGTCGCCGAAGTCGAGCTGGGCGACGGTGGCCCCGTAGTTGGGCTGGAGCGTGACCAGGCCCTCGGCCGCCAGCCGGCGGAGCGCCTCGCGAAGCGGCGTCCGCGAAACTCCGAGCTCGGCGGCCAGCGTCTCCTGTGGCAGGCGCGAGCCGCGCTCCAGCTCACCGGCGAGGATCTGGCTGCGCAACGCGGCGTGAACCTGGTCGACGACGCTCGCGATCTGGATGGGCCGAACGGGCACTGGACACTGGATACAGTACGCTAGGAACGGCCGGAGCGCACGGCCTCTTCGGCCTCGTCCTCGGGCATCGCGAGGGCGACGTGCAGCGTGTTGGCCGACACCTGGAGCTGCTCGCCCGGGCCCGACAGGTCGACGTCCCAGTCGACCACCGTGTTCTCGAGCCGCCCCAGGCCCGAGACCTCGACCGCCACGACGTCGCCCGGCTCCATCGGCCGCGAGTTGGCCGGCGTGCCGGTGAGGACGACGTCGCCCGGCTCGAGCGTGATCGTCCGGGCCAGGTCCGCCAGCAGGTAGGAGATCGGCCAGATGAGGTCGGCCGCCGTCCCCTCCTGCACGACCTCGCCGTTCAGGTAGGTGCGGATCGTGAAGTCGGTCGGGTCGAAGTCCTCCGCCGCGGTCACCGCCGGGCCGATCGGGCAGAACCCGTCCTGTCCCTTCACCCGCAGCATCGAGCCCCGGTCGGCGTGGCGGAAGTCGTGCAGCCCGGCGTCGTTGGCCGGCGCGTAGCCGGCGACATACGAGAGTGCGTCCGCCTGCGACACCCCGTGCATCCGCCGGCCGATGACCGCCGCCACCTCGCCCTCGTAGTTCAGGAAGCGTGCGCCGCGCGGGCGCCGCAGCACGCCGCCGTGGCCGTTCAGCGTCGAGAGCGGCTTCATGAAGTACGACGGCTCGGCCGGCGTCCGCGCCGCGTACTCCTCGACGCGGCTCCTGTACGTGAGGTGGGTCGCGATGATCTTCGTCGGCTCGACCGGGGCCAGGTACTCCGCCCCGGAGGCCGCGAGCCGCGCGCCCGAGTTGAGGACGATCTCGTCACCGTCCAGCCGGCCCCAGGCCGGTGCTCCCTCGTGCTGCACACGTACACGCCGATCCGCCACGGCCGGGGACAGTATCGTAGGCACCCGCATGAGCGACGACACCGCCGACCGCCGCGCCCGCGGCCTTGAGCGCCTGAAGGAGCTGGGAGACCACCCGGGCGGCGAATCGTTCCTCGAGCGCATGGGCGAGCCGATGTCGACCTGGCTGGTTGACTGGGTCTTCGGCGACGTCCACGCCCGACCGAACCTGAGCGCCCGCGAGCGCGAGCTGATCATCCTCGCGCTCCTGACCGGCCTCGGGAGCTCCGACCCCCAGGTCGCGGCCCACATCGAGGCGCTCCGCGCGATCGACGTGCCCGACTCCGACATCGAGGAGGCCATCCTGCAGACCGCCCCGTACACCGGCATCCCGCGGGCCATCAACGCGCTCAAGGTGCTGCGCACGGAGCAGGGCCGGTGAAGGCCGTCCGCTACGCGACCGCGGACGGCGAGGCCCGCCTCGGCCGCCTCGACGGCGAGACCGTGGTCGACGCCGGCGCTGCGCCGCCCGAGGGCTTCGTCCCCTCCGACGAAGGCTGGGAGCGGATCGCGTCGGCCGCCGGGAGCGAGACGCCGCTCGCCGGCCTCCGCCTCCTGCACCCGACCGTCCCGCGCAACCTGATCGCGATCGGCCTCAACTACCGCGACCACGCCGAGGAGTCCGACCTCGAGATCCCGCCCGTCCCGGTCGTCTTCGCCAAGTTCCCCTCGGCGCTGATCGGGCCCGACGAGCCGATCGTCGTCCCGCGCGAGGAGACCCGGCCCGACTACGAGGGCGAAGTGGCGGTCGTGCTCGGGCGCACGGTCTACCGCGCCTCGCCGGACGAGGCCCGCGCGGCCGTCGGCGGCATCACCTGCCTGCACGACGTGTCCGGCCGCCGGGCCCAGCTCGAGACGCCGCTTCGCCAGTTCACGCTCGGCAAGAGCTTCGACACCTTCTCGCCGATGGGGCCGTGCGTTGCGCGCGCCGACGGCCTGGATCTCGAATCGATCGGCATCCGAACGGTCGTCTCGGGCGAGACGATGCAGGACTCGACGACGGCCAACCTGATCTTCTCGATCGTCGACCTGGTCGTGTACTGCTCCGCCGGCGTCACCCTCGAGGCGGGGACGGTCATCGCCACCGGCACGCCGGGTGGCGTGGGCGACTCGCGTGTCCCGCCCCGCTACCTCCGCGAGGGGGACGTCGTCGAGATCACCGTCGACGGCGTCGGCACCCTGCGCAACCCGGTGACGCTCGAGCGCTGACGCGCCGGGCGCCACGGGCCGATGGGCGACGTTTGGCAGATTCGACCGGCGCGCCCGGCGGACTCCGGCACCCTGCTTGCGCTGTGGGAGCGGTCGGTGCGCGCGACGCACGAGTTCCTCACGGAGGCCGACATCGTCGGGTTGCGCCCGCACGTCGCGCAGGCTCTGCGCGACGATGCCCTCGAGCTGTGGGTGCTGACGGATGAGGGGGACCTGCCGATCGGCTTCATGGGGCTCGCCGGCGACGACATCGCGGCGCTCTTCCTCGAGCCCGCGCACCGCGGGCGGGGAGGCGGGCGCCGGCTCGTGGCCCACGCCCAGACGCTCCGCGGCGGCGAGCTGACGGTCGACGTCAACGAGCAGAACCCCGCCGCCCGCGGCTTCTACGAGGCGCTCGGCTTCGTCGTCGCTCGCCGCTCGCCGCTCGACGCCGACGGCCGGCCGTTCCCGCTGCTCCACATGCGCCGGCCCGCGCCCTCCTGAGCCTCTGACCCCCTCACACGTGCGCCGGCGGCCTTGCGGGCATCCATGCCCGGGGCCGCCGGCGCTCCGTGGCCCGCCGGAAACCGTCATTCCGCGGGTACCCACATTCTGTCACCGTATGTTTACGGCCAAGCTTTTCCGCCGTCCATGGCCTCTCCTTTGGAGCCGAAGGATTCAGGAAATCAACCGTATCGTGCCCGGCCATATTGTGTCAACACGATATGGACAGAAGGCGTCAGGATGGCTATGCTGAGAAACGTGGGTCGCCGCCCCCCCACCCACGTGGACGACGCAGGCGCGCTTGGAGCGCGGCTCCGCCGGCTGCGCAAGGAGAAGGGGCTGTCGCTCCGGCGACTCGCGTTCGACGGCTGCTCGACGTCGTACCTGTGCAAGGTCGAGGCCGGAGACCGCGTGCCGTCGACACCGATCCTCGCCGAGCTGGCCCGCCGGCTCGACGTTCCGATCGAGGAGCTCGCGGGCCGGGATCCCGCGGGCTCGATCCCCGCGGCGACGATCCTGCTCGCCGAGATGTCAGCTCGCCTGGGAGAGCCCGACGCTGGTTCGCGGCTCGACGAGCTCGAGGCCGAGGCGCGCCGGTCGGGGGACCGGCACGCCCTGAGCCGCGCCCTCGAGGCGCGCGGTCTCGTCGCTCTCGAGCGCCGTGACGACGAGCGCGCGATTGCCGCGCTCGAGCAGGCGCGGACGTGCGACCCGGGTGCAACGCCCCGGCTCAGGCCGGCGATGTTCGAGGCGCTCGGGCGCGCCTATGCGGGCGTCGGCGACCTGAGCAGGGGCATCGCTTTGCTACGGACGGCGCTCGAGGACGTGATGCGCGCGCCGGCCGACGTTCCCGCCGCGGTTCGCTTCGGCGTCTACCTCGCGAGCGCCTACACCGACCAGGGCCGGTTCGCCGAGGCCGAGGTCGTGCTCGCCGACCTGATCGAGCTCGAGCCGCGGATCGCCGATCCGACCGCCCGCGCCCGGCTCCAGTGGACGCTGGCGCGCACGTACGCCGAGCAGGGCCGGCTGAGGCTCGCCGAGCGCTACGGCCGCGAGGTGCTCTCGCACCTGGAGGAGTCCGAGCAGTCCGCCCTTCGCGGGCGCGCGCACCTGCTCCTCGGCCAGATCCTGCTCGACCAGCGCCGCCGCACGGAGGCCGACGAGGAGCTGACCCGCGCCGAGGAGCTCATGCGCGACGCGGGCGCCGGAGCGCCGGAGCTCGCGATGCTGAACGCCGAGCGCGGGCGATCCGCGCTCCTGGCCGGCGACATCCCGGGGGCGCAGGCCGCAGCGCGGCTCGCGCTGGCCGAGACCGAGGCGACCGAGCCGGCGATCGCCGGCAGCGCGTGTCTCGTGCTCGCCCGGGCCGCGCTGGCCGACGCCGACATCGACGAGGCCCGGTTCCTCTGCCGCAAGGCGATCGATCTGCTCGAGGGAACGGCCGCGCCCCACTACCGCGCCGAGGCCCACCAGGTGCTCGCGGTGGTCGAGGAGCGGGCAGGCAACCCTGCGGCCGCCCTTGCGGCCCTGTGGGAGGGCATCGGCGCCGTCGACAGGGGGCTGCTGTAGTGGCTCGCAGTACGACCGACGCGGGCGCCGAGGTACGGCGCCTCGAAGCCCGCTGCCGGGCGCTCGAGGAGCTCGTGCACCGCAGCGAGGCGGAGCGCCGCCAGGTCGTCTCGCGGCTGCTCCGGGCCGAGCAGCAGGAGCGCCGCCGGATCGCATCCGAGCTCCACGACGACACCGTGCAGGTGCTGGCCGCATCGCTCCTCGCGCTCGACCGGCTGGCGGGCTGCACCGACGCCGACGCCATCCGCGGCGTCGCGGACTCGACGCGGCGGACGCTCGCCGCCGCGACCGAACGCACCCGCCGCCTGATGTTCGAGCTGCGCCCGCCGCAGGGCCTCGCGAAGGCGGTGCGCGAGCTCGCGTCGCACGCCGGCCGCGAGGCCGACCTCGACGTCAAGGTCAGCGTCCCCTCGGAGCCGATCCCGTTCATCGTCGAGGAGGTCGCCTACCGGACGGTGCGCGAGGCCGTCTCGAACGTCCGCCGGCACGCCCAGGCCCGCCACCTCGTGATCGCGATCACCGTGTCGGACGGCATGCTGCGGGGCTCCGTGCGCGACGACGGCCGCGGCTTCGACCCGGCCCGGATCGGGCGCCGGTCACACGGCGTGCGCCTGCACCTCGGCATCGAGACGCTGCTCGAGCGGGCCGAGCTGGCCGGCGGCCGCGCGACGGTCGAGTCGACCCCCGGCAAGGGCACCGAGGTCGCGTTCGAGGTGCCGATGTCGGGCGTGCCCGCCACAGCCGACTAGGCTAGGCGTCGCCGGTCAGCATGCGCTCGACCCCGCGCCGCTCGAGGCCGCGGGCGATGATGAGCCGCTGGATCTCGGAGGTGCCCTCCCAGATCCGGTCGACGCGCAGCTCGCGCAGGAACCGCTCGGCCGCCGACGTGCGCATGTAGCCGCGCCCGCCGTGCACCTGCACGCAGCGGTCGGCGCACCGCCACGCCGCCTCCGACGCGAACAGCTTGGCCATCGCCGCCCGGCCGTGGACGAGCTTCGGGTCGGCGCCGGCGTCCTGCGCGCGGGCGACGTCGTGCGTGAGGAGGCGGGCGGCCGCGCAGTCGGCGGCGGAGTCGGCCAGCGGGAAGCTCACGCCCTGGAAGTCGTAGATCCGCCCGCCGAACTGCTCGCGCCCGGCCGCCCACTCGACGGCGTCGGCGAGCAGGCGCCGCATCGCGCCGACGCAGCGCGCGGCGATGTGGATCCGCTCCTCGATGAACCACTCGTTCTGGAGGTCGTTCCCGCGCCCGATCATCGCGTCGCCGCCGAGGACGGCGTCGGCATCGACCTCGCAGTCGTACCGGAGTGTGGGATGGCCGTGCGGGAACGAGTGCGTGAACGGCGGGTCGTCGATGACCTCGATCCCGGGCCGGTCGCGGTCGACGAGGAAGAGCGTCGGCAGCCGCTCGTCGCCGTCGACGACGTTCACCATCACGATGTCGAAGTCGGACACGTCGCCCGACGTGACGAACCACTTCTCGGCCCTGATGCGCCAGCCGGCGGCCGTGCGCTCGGCCGTCCCGGCGATCCCGCCCGCGTCGGAGCCGGCCCCGCCCTCGGTGACGGCGTAGGAGTCGGCCCGCTCGCCGCGGAGCGTCGGCTTCAGGTAGCGCTCGATCTGCTCGGGCGTCCCCCGCGCGAGCACGTTGTAGCCGCCGCCCATGTTCCACCAGACGCCGTTGGTGTTGCGGCCCAGCTCCTCCTGCACGAGCACCTGCTCGAAGGCCGACCACCCCTGGCCGCCGACGTCGACGGCGTGGTTTCCGCCGACCAGCCCGAGCTCGCGGGCCCGGGTCGAGACCGACGTCGCCTTCTCGGGCGGGAGCGGCCCGCCGTTCCGCTCCGCCTCGAGCTCGAGCGGGATCAGCGTCTCGTCGACGAAGCGCGCGGCGCGCTCGCGCAGGTCGATCTGAGCGGGGGTCAGGGCCTCCATGGGCGCGTGACCCTACCGGAGCCGGGCCCGCGCGCGCTCCACCTCGGCGTGCCACCCGGCCAGCCGCTCGGCCGCCTCGTCGCGGCCCATCGCCGGCTCGTAGCGGGCGCTCAGATGCCAGGCCGCGGCGACCTCGTCAAGGCCGCTCCAGACGCCGACCGCGAGCCCCGCCAGGGCGGCTGCGCCGAGCGCCGTCATCTCGCTGTCGCCGGCCACCTCGACCGGCATCCCCAGGATGTCGGCCTGGAACTGCATGAGCCACGCGTTCCGGGTGGCGCCGCCGTCGGCGCGAAGCGCGGGCACGGGCAGCTCCATCGCCGCGACGACATCGGCGGTCTGGAAGGCGATCGCCTCGAGCGCAGCGCGGGCGATCTCGGCCCGCCCGGTGCCGCGCGTCAGGCCCGAGATCAGCCCGCGCGCGTCGGCGTCCCAGTGGGGCGAGCCGAGGCCGGTGAGCGCGGGGACGAAGTGGACGCCGCCGGTCGACTCGACCGAGCGGGCCAGCGCCTCGGTCTCGGTCGCGTCGGCGATGATCCCGAGCCCGTCGCGCAGCCACTGCACGGCTGCGCCGGTGACGAAGACCGCGCCCTCGAGCGCCGTCACGCCGGGCTGGGCGGCGGCGGTGCGGAGGATGCCGTGCGGCGGCGGCCCGCCGTGCTCGCCCTGGTTGGCGAGGACGAAGCTGCCGGTGCCGTACGTCGCCTTGGCGTCCCCCGGGTCGAAGCACGCCTGGCCGAAGAGCGCCGCCTGCTGGTCGCCCGCGAGGCCCGCCAGCGGCACGCGCGCCCCGCCGATCTCGGCCTCGCCGACGACGCCGCTCGACGGCACGATCCGCGGCAGCACGCCGGCCGGGACGCCGAAGAGGTCGAGCAGCTCGGGATCCCACTCGACCGGGTCGAGCCGGGCGAGCAGGGTGCGCGAGGCGTTGGTCGGGTCGGTCACGTGCGCGGCGCCGCCGGTGAGGTTCCAGGCGAGCCAGCTCTCGACGGTGCCGAAGAGGACGTCGCCCTCGACGCCGGGCGAGCAGCCACTCCAGCTTGGTGGCCGAGAAGTACGGGTCGGGCATGAGCCCGGTGCGCTCGCGGATCATGCCGGCCGGAAGCTCGCGGCAGCGCTCCGCCGTCCGCCGGTCCTGCCACACGATCGCGGGGTGGAGCGGGCGGCCGTCGCGACTCCACACGACCGTCGTCTCGCGCTGGTTCGTGATCCCGGCCGCGGCGAGGTCGGCGGCGGCGATCCCGGCGTCGCGCAGCGCGTCGGCGGCCGCCTCGTGGACGGTGCGGAGGATCTCGCTCGGGGTCGTGCTCGACCCAGCCGGGCTGCGGGTAGGACTGGCGCAGCTCGCGGTAGCCGCGACCGGTGATCCGGAGCCCCTCGTCGAGGACGAGGCAGGTCGTCCCGGTCGTCCCCTGGTCGATGGCGAGGATCACGAGGCGGGCGCCGCCGCGGGCATGGCTCCGCGCTGGGCGGAGCGCAGGATCCAGCCGGCCATGACGAGGCAGAAGCCGACGAGCAGGCCGTAGGCCGCCTGGTCGCCGATCGTGTCGGCGATGACGCCGGCGACGGGCGGCGCGATGAAGCTGCCCGCTCCCCAGACGAGGCCGAGGAGGCCGTTCACGGTGCCGGTCCCGAGGCCGAGCCTGGTCGAGCCGACGGCGGCCAGCGGATAGCCGATCGTGTACGGGAGCGCGGCGACGGCGAACCGCGCGAGCACCATGAAGACGACGACGGCGGTCGCCGAGCTCACGAGGACGGGCAGCAGGATGGCCGCCTGGAGCGCGGCGAAGAAGGCCGCCGCCCGGAGCGACACCGCCCGCTCGCCCATGCGCGTGGTCGCGGCGCTCGCGACGATGAAGATCGCGGCGCCGACCGAGAACCACAGGCCGATCCGGCCCTCCGAGAGGCCGTTGTCGGAGAGCTGGAGCGGCGCGATCAGGTTGACGACCCCGTCGCCGACACCGCCGAGCAGCATGATCGCGAGGGCGCCGACGAGCAGCGGCTCGCTGCGCATCTTGCCGGTGATGTGGCGGAGCGGCAGGTGCTCGTGCGCGACCCTGCGGCCGGGGTTCGCGGCGGCGAGCGCGATCACGACGAGCACGGTCGCGCCGGACACGACCGCCCACGGCGCACCCCGGCCGACGTGCTCGGCGAGGAAGCCGCAGAAGACCGGCCCCGCCATGCCGCCGACCCCGGCGACGGTGATGACCGTCCCGAGCGCGGCCGAGCGGCGAACGTCGGAGGCCGAGTCGCCGATCCACGCGAGGCCGGCCGACCAGATCGTCCCGGACGCGAGCCCGAACGCCGCGCGCGTGACGAGCAGGGGCGCGAAGCCCGACGCGGCCGCCGTCCCGGCCGTCGAGAGCGCGATGAGCACCCCGGCGGCGAGCGTGACCCGCCTCGATCCGAGCCGGTCAGACAGGCGTCCGGCGGGGATCGACGCGATCACGATCGCGAGCGGGGCGGCCGAGAGCAGCGCCCCGGCCTCGGTCGTCGAGAGGTCGTAGGCGCGTGTGTAGCCCGGGAGCAGCGGCACCAGGCCGAGGAGCGCGATCTCGTCCAGAAAGACGAGCGCGTACATCAGCACGAACATCCGCCGCATGCGGCAACCCTATCCACCTCCCACCGGGGCCAGGCCCCGGTGGGAGGTGGCGTGTGTGCTCAGCAGCTCCGGTTCGGCCTGATCGGGCCCTCCAGGTTCCCGAAGAAGTACGCCGACGGGCCGCCGTACTGATGGGTCGTGCCGAAGGTGTTGCCGTTTCGCATCTGGCCGAACTCCCAGACGCACTCGCCGTTCACCCGGCCTGCGTCCACCACGGGTAGAACTTCCCGGGGCCTCCCGGAGGAGGTACGGCGCAGCCGACGCCGGTCGGCTTGCAGCTCGCCTCGCTCGCCGCGGCGTTCGTCTGGAACTGGATCCGCGGGTATCCGTGGCCGCGGGTCTGCGGCTGCATCTGGAGGAACGGCGACGGCCAGTTGTTGGGCGTCGTCTTGCTCGGCCAATCGGCCCAGTACGACGTGCCGTCGAAGTCCAGGTCGCCGTTCTGCGCGATGGTCTGGATGCAGCCCGCCACCTGGTTGGGCGGCGCCGCGCCGCCGTGCGTGAAGCCCTTGGGCCAGCAGGGCGCATCGCTGAGCTCCGGGTTGGGCTTCCCGTCGGGCATCGTCGTCGACTCATACGGGCTCGTGCAGTCCTGCCAGATGGTGTCGTGGAACGTCCCGAGCGTGATCGGCATCGGGTTCTGCACCGAGGTGCACGGCTCGAAGTGGCCGATCTCGAACTGGGTCGAGATGTTGGTCTCGAGCGCCGCCCACGGGATGATGTTGGCCTTCTTGGCGGTCGAGTACTCGGGCTGGTAGTTGAACGGCGTGCCCGAGCAGTCCGTGATCGACGTCTGCATGAAGCCGTTCTTGGCAGAGGCGATCATGAAGCCGCTCTTGCCCCGTTGTGAGGTCTTGAATCGACGTCTCGAGCGCGTGGCCCCCTCCAGGGAGCCGGGCATCCCAGATGTGGATCTTGAGCCGGTCGCCCGGGTTCATCAGGAGGGTGTTCTCGTTGGGCGTGAACGACGCAGCGGTCGCGAGCTGCGGGCTCGGCGGGCCGGTGGGCACGCCGTCCGTCTGGATGAACGCGAAGTTCGTCGGCTCGATGCAGTTGTTGTTGCAGCTCTGGAACCCGAGCGTGCACTCGAGGTCGTTGATGTGAAGCGACGCGCACCAGTGGGTGTTGTCGCACGACTCGTTGTCGACGAACGGCGCGAACCCCGGTGCGTAGAACTGCATCTCGAGGAACGAGCTGCCGCCGCCGCCCCTGTCGAACGTCGGCGGATGCTTCGGCGCGTTCGAGTCGCTGCGCGGCTTGCACGGGTTGAGCGGGTAGGACTCGGAGTTGCAGAGCGCCATCGAGAACCACGGCGCGATCGAGAGCTCGAACCAGTGGGTGACGTCGCTCCCGGGTTCGCCACCGTCGGCAGCGCCTTCGGGTCGCGCGGCAGCCGCTCGATCCAAGTGACGTCGTTGCCCGAGCCGTGCCGGTTCGAGAGGAAGCGGATGATCGGCTCGTCGTGGCCGATGTACTGGCCGTTGTCGAAGAAGTGCACCGACTTGCCGTCGTAGATCGAGCGCGGATCGCTGCACGCCAGCGAGACCCGCACCGACTTCTGGATCGGGGCTTCTGCCGTTGCAGTCGAGCAGCCCGACACCGTGCGGTCTCACCCCCGCACCGGCCGATGCCGGCACGACGAAGACCGCCGCGGCGAGCGCCGCGGCGAGCACGAGAAACTTCCGCATTCCTGCCCCCTCGCTCAGAATGGACGAAACGGGATAGCAATAGTCCTCACGAGCCCCGTTGTCAATGACATGGTCACGCCGTCATGATGGCGGGAGGCGACGCGAGAACGCAGTAGCGTTGGGCTCGTGACAGGCCCTGCCACGATCGGTGAGAGCTGCGTCGACCGCTACCTCCCGCCGATCGGCCGCGACACCCCGGGCGGCAACGCCCTGAACGTTGCGGCCGGGCTCACCGCCGCCGGGCTGCCCACGGCCTACGTCGGCGCCGTGGGCGACGACGACGAAGGGCGGTTCGTGCTCGCGCAGGGGCGTGCGCGCGGGATCGACATGCGCCACGTCGCCGTTACGCCGGGTCGCACGGGACAGACCACAATCACGATTACGCCGGAGGGAGACCGCGTCTTCGATTCCGAGGTGCTCGGCGTCAGCGCGACGTTCCGGCCGTCGGACAAGGCCGCCGAGTTCCTGAAGACGCGATCCTGGGTGCACGCCACGGGCCCCGGCGAGATCGTCGAGGCGCTGGAGTCCGTCGCCGCGGCGGGAGTGCGACTCTCATACGACGTGTATCACCCACCTCGCACCGAGCGGTTCCACACGCTTGCGCCGCTGCTCGAGGTGGCGTTCCTGTCGGCTCCGGGCTCGAGCGCCGCCGAGGCGGCCGAGCTGGCCCGCGACGCCGTCCGCCGCAGGGCGCGCTCCGCGGTCGTCGGGCGCGGCAAGGACGGATGCCTGATGCTCGCGGACGGCACAGTCTTCGAGCAGCCCGCCGTCCGCGCCAGGGTCATCGACACCCTGGGCGCAGGGGATGCGCTGATCGCCGGTGTCATCGCAGCGCTGCTCGCCGGCGCCCCGCCGCCGGCCGCGCTCGAGCAGGGAGCTCGCGCGGCGGCGGCCGCATGCGAGCACGTGGGTGCGTGGGCGCCGCATTCCGGCTGACTCAGTCGCCGCCCCTCCCGCGGTCCCGTACACTGGCCGCCATGCCCGCCACCGCGACCCGCATCGACGACTGCCTCTCGATCCGCGAGGGGCGGCTGTGGATGGAGGAGTGCGACGCCGTCGAGCTGGCGCGCCGGTTCGGGACGCCGGTCTACGTCATGTCGGAGGATCAGCTCCGCCGGAACGCGCGCCGGATCGCGGCCGCGTTCGCCGACCGCTGGCCCGAGGGCCCGGTCACTCTGCTCCCGTCGCTCAAGGCGAACCTCTCGCTGGCGCTTCGCCGCATCCTGAACTCGGAGGGGCTGGGCTGCGACACGTTCGGGCCGGGCGAGCTCCACGCCGCGCTCGCCTCCGGGATCCACCCGGGCCTCGTCTCGGTGAACGGCACGGCCAAGGACGCGGCGCTCGTCCAGCGCGCGGTCGAGGCCGGGGCGCGGGTCACGCTCGACAGCCGGGGCGAGCTCGACCTCGTCTCGGAGGCCGCGCGCGCCGCCGGCCGCACCGCGACGGTGCGGCTGCGCCTGCGGCCCGACTACGACGGGCTCGACATGCCGTCCGACTTCGACGCCTCGGTGTCGATCCGCGAGGGCGCGCACCGCTACAAGCCCGGCATCCCGCTCGAGCAGGCGGCCGACGTCGCCCGGAAGGCGCTGGCCGACGACGGCGTGGAGCTGGCCGGCGTCATGGCCCACCTCGGCCGCCACAGCGCCGACCCCGAGGTGTGGCGCGCGATGGCGGGGAGCTTCGCGGCGGCGATCGCCCGGCTCTCGGCGGAGCTCGACGGCTGGCGGCCCGCCGAGATCGACGTCGGCGGCGGTTTCGCGGCGCCGCGTGACCCCACCGGCCCCGGTGACCCCGCCCCGCCGATCGAGGACATCGCAGCGGCGATCACGAGCGGCCTGCGCGACGGCCTCACCGCCGCCGGGATCGACCCGGCCGGGATCCGCCTGGAGGCCGAGCCGGGCCGCGCGCTCTACGCCGACTGCGGCATCCACCTCGCCACCGTCCGCAACCTGAAGCACCAGGCGGCCCCGGTCGCGATGCGCTGGGTCGAGACCGACACGACCGAGATGTTCATGGCCGACCTGCTCATCGAGCACGCCCGCTTCGGCGTGATCGACGCCTCGCGGGCCGACTCGCCCACGACCGAGACGGCCGACGTGGTGGGGATGTCGTGCGGCTTCGACGTGCTCGTGCCCGACGCCGAGCTCCCGAAGCTCCGGACGGGCGACGTGCTCGCCTTCCTCGACACCGGCGCATACCAGGACGCCTGCGCCTCGAACTTCAACGGCCTCCCCCGGCCCGGCACCGTGCTCGTCTCGGGCGCGAGCGCCGAGTGGATCAAGCGGCCCGAGACGGTCGACGACGTGTTCGCGCGGGACGTCGTCCCGGAGCGGCTCGCGTGATCGGCGGGCTGCACCACGTCGGCATCACCGTCTCTGACCTCGACCGCTCGCTCGCCTTCTACCGCGACCTGCTCGGCCTGCACATCGAGGCGCGGGCCGTCGACGTCGCCGCCGAGGACGTCACCGGAATCCCCGGCGCGCGCGTCTCGATCGCCGACCTCGACCTGCCCGACGGCCGCGTGCTCGAGCTGATCCAGTACACCGCCGGCGGCGGGCGCCCGCTCACGCAGCGGACGAGCGACCCCGGCGCCTGCCACGTCGCCATCGCCGTCGACGACATCGACGCGACCTGCGAGCGGCTCGAGCGGGCCGGGGTCACGCTGCGGTCGAAACCCGTCACGCTGGCCGACTCCGGGCCGCGCTGGGACGGGAGCCGGGTCGTCTACACCGTCGACCCCGACGGGGTCACGGTCGAGCTCGTTCAGGCTCCCCCGGGCTGATGGAGATCGCCGGCTCCGGCATCCGCACGCTGACCGCGCCCGGGATGGTGGCCCAGTTCGCGCCGGAGCTCGCGATGGTGTGCTGCTCGCTCGTGCACGCCGGCGAGGAGCTGCTCGGGCTCCGCGGCGGGCTCGAGGCCTACACCGAGCGGGGCTCGACGATGGGCATCCCGCTCCTTCACCCCTGGGCGAACCGGCTGGCCGGCCCCGTCGCCGCCTCGCCGCTCCTGCACACCGACGCGAACGGGATGCCGATCCACGGCGTCCTGCCGACGGCGCTCCCGTTCGCGGTCGAGCACGAGACCGCCTCGAGCCTCGACGCCGTGTTCGCCACCGACGACCACCCCGACGTGCTCGAGGTGTTCCCGTACCCGCACCGCCTGCGCGTGCAGGCGTCGCTCACCGACGACGCGCTCGAGATCCGAACGACGCTCCTCGCGCTCGGCCGCCGGCCGGTCCCGATCGCCTTCGGCTACCACCCGTACCTGCGGCTGCCGGCCGAGTCGCGATCGGCCGTCGAGATCGAGGTGCCCGTGCCGACGCGGCTCCTGCTCGACGAGCGCGGGATCCCCACCGGCGAGCGCGTCCGGGCCGCGATCTCGCCGGGCCCGCTCGGCGAGCGCGTGTTCGACGACGCCTTCGCGGACGTCGAGGACGGCAGCGCCTTCGTCGTGCGCGGGTCGGGCCGCACGGTCTCGGTGACGTTCCTCGAGGGCTACCGCTTCGCACAGGTCTACTCCCCGGCCGGGAGCGAGTTCATCGCCTACGAGCCGATGACCGCGCCGACCAACGCGATCACCTCCGGCGACTCGCTCACGCGGCTTCGGCCCGGCGACGCCTACAGCGCCGCGTTCCAGATCAGCGTGGCGTGAGCGTCACAGGTCGAGGTCGCGGACGGCGAAGAACACGGCCTCCGAGAACGTCGGGTAGGGCTGGATGGTGTCGAGCAGGACGTCGATCGGCACCTCGGCGCGGATGGCGAGCGTCAACTGGCCCAGCCACTCGCCCGCCTCCGGGCCGACCGCGCAGGCGCCGACCAGCACCCGCCTCTCGGGGTCGGCGAACACCTTGAGGAAGCCCGGGCGCTTCGGGCGCTCGTAGGTCGAGAGGCGGGCCGTGCCGCGGCGCTCGCCCACCACGAGGCCGTCGCCCGTCGTGTTGCCGACCGAGGCGACCTGCGGGTCGGTGAAGGTGACGGCCGGGACGGCGCGGTGGTCGGCGCGGGCCGGCCTTCCGGCCGCGTCGGCCGCGGCCACGCGCGCCTGGTACTTGCCGGCGTGCGTGAACATGGCGATGCCGGTCACGTCGCCGGCGGCCCAGACTCCGTCGCCGGCGCGCATGCGCCCGTCGACCTCGATGCCGCGCTGCGAGATCTCGAGGCCGAGCGCCTCGAAGCCGAAACCCTCGACCGCGGCCCGCCGGCCGGTGGCGACGATCAGCCGCTCGCCCGAGAGGGTCGTGCCGCCCTCCAGATGCACGTCGATCCCGGGCTCGACGCGCTCGATCGTGCAGCCGAGGTGGATGTCGATGCCCTCGCCGGCGAGCACGTCGTGGAGCAGCGCTCCGGCGTCGGGATGGTCGCGCGGCAGGAGGCGATCGGCGATGTCGGCCAGCGCCACCCTCGCGCCCATGCGTCTGAAGAACTGGGCCAGCTCGCAGCCGACCGGCCCGGCGCCGAGGACGACAAGGCTTTCGGGGATCTCGCGGACGCTCGTCGCCTCGCGATTCGTCCAGTAGTCGACGCCGTCGAGGCCCGCGATGGGCGGGATCGACGGCACCGACCCGGTCGCGATCATGAGCCGCTCGTAGCGAAGCTCGCGGCCGGCGGCCTCGACGAGACCCGGCTCGCGGACGACGGCCTGGCCGCGCACGAGCTCGACGTCGCGATCGGCGAGCCACTCCTCCTGCGACGAGTCGTCCCAGTCGCCCGTCACCTGGTCGCGGTGCCACAGGACACGGGCGGCGTCGAGCTCGCCCGTCGCCGCCTCGGCGGCGCCTGGGGCGAGCCGGGCCGCGGCCAGCGCCTCGGCCGGGCGGAGCAGCGCCTTGGACGGCATGCAGGCGTAGTAGGAGCACTCGCCGCCGACGAGGCCGCGCTCGACGAGCGTGATCCGGGTGTCGGGCTCGAACCCGCGCAGCGCTCCGGCGAAGGCCTCGCCGGTCGAGCCGCCGCCGATGATGAGGACGTCGCCTGGCATGTGCGCCACTGTATGCCCGAGAGCGGATCGCGTTACGCTCAGCGCCGTGACCATCCGCAGGCTGACCGCGCCGACGCCGATCGATGTCGACCGGCTCGCGGAGATCTTCGACCGCTACCGCGTCCACTACGGCGAGGCGCCCGACGCGGCGAGAGCCGCAAGGTGGCTCGACGCAAACATCGACGCCGGCCGGCTCGAGGCGTTCGTGGCGGAGTCCGGCGGCGAGATGGTGGGATTCGCCACGGCGACGGTGGTGCCGGCGTCGCTTCGGCTTGCGCGCTTCTGGCAGATCCGCGATCTGTACGTCTCACCCAGCCACCGCCGCACGGGGATCGCGCGTGCACTGCTGGATGCGGTGCGCGAGACCGCGACAGAGGCGGGTGCGGTACGGCTCGCGATACAGACAGAGACCGACAACTCCGCTGCGCTGCGGCTCTATGAGGGGAGCGGCTATACGGCGGTCGAGGGGCACCGCTCGCTGATGCTCTCCCTCCGCGATTGACGACCGGGGCCTGGCTCCGCATGGGGCCAGGCCCCACGGGGTCCGCCTCCCTACTGCTCAGGCCGTGTGCCGCCCGCCTCGGCCAGGGCGGCGTAGGCGAGCTGCTCGATCAGGAGGGCCGCGTCGCGCGAGGCGTCCGCCGCCGCGTCGGCCGCCTTCTTCGCGAGCTCGACCGCGAGCCGCGGGAGCGCCGCCAGCTCGGCCGCGACGGCGAGCGCGCGCGGCTCGGGATCGCCGTCGACCACCTCGGTCACGAGCCCCATCTCGGCGAGCCGGGCCGTCGGCAGGCGGCGCCGGAGCAGGATCAGCTCCTTGGCCCGGAGCGCGCCGATCGCCTTCACGAGCCGCACCGTGCCGCCCGAGCTCGGGATGATGCCGATCTCGACCTCGGGCAGCCCGAACGTCGCCCCCGAGTCGGCGATGCGGAAGTCGCACGCCAGCGCCAGCTCGAAGCCCCCGCCCAGGCACCACCCCCGGATCGCCGCGATCGTCGGCTGGGGAAGGGCGGCGATGCGCTCGTAGACGCCGCCCGTGTCGCGATAGTAGGCCAGCGCCTCCGCGGCTCCCGCCTCCTGGATCTCGCCCACGTCGGCGCCCGCCGAGAACGCCCGCTCACCGCCCGCGATCACGATCGCGCCGGCCGACCGCACGCGGGGATCGTCGAGCGCCGCGTCGAGCTCGCGCTCGAGGGCCGTCGAGAGGGCGTTCAGCTTCTCGGGGCGGTTGAGGCGAAGGAGCGCGACCGGCCCGTGCTCCTCGACCAGGACGAGGCTCATGCGCCGTCCTCCTCGATCCGGCGAAGGACGCGGTCGAGCTCGTCGGCCATCGGCCCCGGCGCCCGCTCGAGGAAGATGTCGGCGAGCGAGCGGTAGTACCAGATCTGCCCGTCGCGACCCGCGCCGAAGACCCGCCACAGGTCGTCCCCGCGCAGGCGCAGGTCCCACTCGATGCTGCTCGCGTTGTAGAGCTTGTCGGCCAGTGACACCCGCAGCTCGTCCGGCTGGGCCGTGCGCATCCGCTCGATGTACGCCCGCTTGCGCTCCCCCCACTCGGGCTTCGGCCGCTCGTGGGCGTCGGTGCAGGCGTCGACGATCCGGGCCACCCGCTCGCCGAACCGGTCGCGGACGTCGTCGACCGTGGCGTCGGTGTCCTCGACCAGGTCGTGCAGCACGGCCGCGACGGCCTCGTCCTCGGAGCCGCCGTCGCTCAGGACGAGCGAGGCGACGCCCAGGAGGTGGGCGTGGTACGGCACGTCGGTGCCCTTCCGGCGCTGCTCGCCGTGGGCGTCGATGGCCCACGCGAGCGCCTCGGCGAGCCGGCTCAGATGCCCACCCCAACATTCTGGAAGAACCACAGGCTCGACGTGAGCCACAGCCCGAGCATGATCGCGAAGAGCGTGCCGCCGGCGAGGGGGAGCACCCATCCCGGGAAGCGCGACCCGCCGCGGACGATCAGCACCTTGGCGATGAACGCGCCGTAGATGACCGAGCCGAGCAGCGAGTGCACCTGCACGCGGGTCGAGGTGTCGCTGTAGCCGAGCAGGAAGATGCAGTGGTAGGCGACGGGCAGCGTGAGCAGAATGGCCAGCCGGCCCGACCAGCGGTGGACGGCGGCGACCCCCGCTCCCACCGGCAGGCGCAGGCGCTCGTAGATATGGGCGGCCGTGACCACCTGGAAGCAGGCGAGCACGACGGCCGCGGTCGCGAGCCACACCTTGAGGTGGATCGGGTCCGAGAAGAAGAGCTTCAGGTCGCTGGGCGGGTAGAGGCCCGGAGCGGCCGTGTTGTGCTTGGCGATGACGCCCACGCTGAGCGACACGAGCGCGAAGACGACGAGTGCCGCGGCCAGCCAGAGCCGGTGCGGGCGGGGGGCGTCGGGCGCAACTGCCACGGCCGGGATCATAGGCGGGGACTCGGCTTCGGTGCTTGTCGTCCGACCGGTCACTTATGTTACTGACCGTGGGTCAGCTACGAGCGCGAAGCGACCAGGCCAAGGCCGACCGGCGCCTCCAGATCCTCGGGTGCGCGGCCGCCGTCTGCGCTGCCTCGGGCTACGAGGAGCTGACCGTGTCCGACGTGGCCGGGCGGGCCGGGCTCGCCAAGGGCACGGTCTTCCGCTACTTCCCGACGAAGGAGGATCTCGGCCGGGCGCTCGCCGGCCAGCACCTCACGCGCTGGGCCGACGACCTCGACCGCCGCCTGGCCCGCCTGCCCGGGCCGCCCGCCCCCGACACCGCGGCCCGGCTCCTGGTCGAGTCGCTCGCCGGGCGGCGCGACCTGCTCGCGCTCGCCGCGCGCGGGCTCGCCCCGGCGGCCGAGCTCGACGAGACCCCGGCCGCGCCGGCGCTCGAGCGCGCGCTCCCGTACCTGGGCGAGGGCGGCGGCGGCCGCCTGATGCGGACGGCGCTCGCCTCGGCCGCGGGCCTGCGGGCGACCCTGGCCGACGACGACGCCCTTCCGGCCGAGCTCCACCACGCGCTCCGGGCCTACCTCGCGGGCCTCCGCTCGGCGCGGCAACGCGCTAGCGTCTAGCGGCCAAGCAACCGGGGAGGGCTCTCGATGCTCAAGGAATTCAAGGCATTCCTGTTCCGCGGGAACATCGTCGACCTCGCCGTCGCGGTGGTGATCGGCATCGCGTTCGGCGCCGTGATCACGGCATTGGTCGCCGACATCATCACGCCGCTCATCGCCGCCATCTTCGGCAGCCACGATTTCTCCGCGCTGACGTTCACCATCAACAACAGCACGTTCCTGTACGGGGCATTCATCAACGCCGTGATCTCGTTCGTGCTCATCGCGGCCGCGGTCTTCTTCGTCGTCGTGAAGCCCGTGAACGCGATGGCCGCTCGGCGCGCCAAGGACGAGCCGGCCCCGACGACCCGCGACTGCCCGGAGTGCCTGAGCGAGATCCCGCTCGCCGCGCGCCGCTGCGCGTACTGCACGGCCGAGGTCGGTGCCGCGCCCGCGTGACGCGCCGCATCTCGCTCGTCTCGATCTGCGTCGCGGCGCTCTCGGCGGCGGCGACCGCGCCCGCCGGCCTGGCCGACACGGCCGCGACGCCGCATCTGCGCGCGCCGCATGCGTGCGGTCGCACGCCCCACAGGCGCCCGAGGATCCGGCACGTGATCGTGATGGTGCTCGAGAACCACCCGTACCCGAAGATCATCGGCCGCGCGCCCTTCATCACCTCGCTCGCGCACCGCTGCGGCCTCGCCGCCAACTACCACCACAACGCGCGGGTCAGCCTGCCGAACTACCTGGCGATGACCAGCGGATCGACCCACGGCCTGCGCCGGAACTGCACGCCGAACCAGTGCCACATCCGCGGGCCGAGCATCTTCACCCAGCTCGCCAACCACCGAAAGACGTGGCGGGCCTACCAGGAGTCGATGCCGGGCCGGTGCGCGCGCGCGTCGTCGGGCCTCTACGCGGCGCGACACAACCCGGCCGTCTACTACCGCCGGATCGGGCACCGGCAGTGCCGCCGTCACGTCGTCCCGCTCGGCCCGCGCGGGTCGGGCGCCCTGAACCGGGCCCTGAACCACAGGGGCACGCCCGCCTACATGTTCGTGACGCCGAACCTGTGCCACGACATGCACGACTGCTCGGTGGCGGTCGGCGACGCGTGGGTCTCGGCGTGGGTGCGGATGATCGTGAAGAGCCGGGCCTACCGCGCCGGCCACACCGCCATCTTCCTCACCTTCGACGAGGGCTCGAACCGGGTCGGGCACATCCCGACGGTCGTCGTCAGCCCCTACACCCGCGCCGGCACCGTGTCACACCGGCGCTACACGCACTTCTCGCTGATGCGGACGACGGCGAGCGTGCTGGGCCTGCGGAGATGCCTCGGAAAGGCCTGCTCGGCTCGAGGCCTTTCCAAGGCATTCCGCCTGTAGGAGGGGGAAGGGACTCCTACTGCGCGGAGGCGATCCGACGCACGAGCGCGAACTCGAAGCGCCTGCCGTCACGCGCCGCCGGCCGATCGCCCGCAGCGGAGACCACGGTCATCCGGCGGAGCGCGGCATCCGCGTGCTTTGCCGCCAGCCTGGCGTCTGTGGTGCGATCCGTTGCTGCGATTGGTGCGATGAGCATGTGACGACCCCCTGAAGTTAGTGGGCGGCGCCGCCTCGTGACCCCCGTACAGTCGGCGGCGCCGTGCCCAATACTCTCCAGATAGCCGACGCCTGGAGGGGCGTCAACGAGTTTCCCGGAGTCCATACGATTCCTTTACGGGTGGGAAAGATCACGTGCACCCCTTGCAGCGGCGTCGCCCAGGGTGTAGACCATCGCCGCACTCACAGACACGCTCCCCGCGGAAGGAGTCTCGGTGAAACGGGCGGTCACCATCACGGTGAACGGGGTGTCTCACACCACGGGAGTCGAGCCGCGCACGCTGCTCGTCCATTTCCTGCGTGAGCACCTGAATTTGACAGGCACCCACGTCGGCTGCGACACGTCGAACTGCGGCGCGTGCACCGTGTGGCTCGACGGCCTGGCCGTCAAGTCGTGCACGGTCCTCGCCGTCCAGGTCGACGGCGCGGAGGTGACGACGATCGAGGGCATCGCCGCAAACGGCGACCTGCACCCCGTTCAGCGCGCCTTCAACGAGAACCACGGCCTCCAGTGCGGCTACTGCACGCCGGGCATGGTGATGACGGCGATCAAGCTGCTCGAATCGAACCCCGACCCGACCGACGCCGAGATCCGGCGCGGCCTCGAGGGGAACCTGTGCCGCTGCACCGGCTACGAGAACATCGTCGCCTCCGTGCGGTCGGCGGCGGGGGTGACGGTGTGATGGCGATCGCAACCGAGCAGTCGAAGGGCATCGGGCAGGCCGTCCACCGCAAGGAGGACAAGAAGCTCCTCACCGGCAAGGGCCGGTACGTCGACGACCTGAAGCTCCCGGGCATGCAGCACATGGCGATCGTGCGCAGCACCCACGCGCACGCCGACATCACCGGCATCGACACGTCCAAGGCGAAGGCGATGCCGGGCGTCATGGCCGTGCTCACCGGCGACGACCTCGAGTTCGCGGCCGGCGTGCCCTGCGCATCGAACCCCACCGGCGACATGGTGCACCCGGTGCGCCCGCCGCTCGCCAAGGGCCGCGTGCGCCACGCGGGCGAGCCCATCGCCGTCGTGATCGCGGCCGACCGCTACACGGCGGCCGACGCCGCGGCGGCGGTCGAGGTCTCGTACAACCCGCTTCCCGCGGTCATCACCCCGGAGGCGGCGCTGGCGGACGGGGCTCCCAGGATCCACGAGGAGCTCGACTCGAACGTCGGGCTCGTCCTCGCCCACAAGACCGACGGCGTCGACGAGGCGTTCGCGAACGCCGAGGTCGTCGTCAAGCACACGATCCGAAACCAGCGGCTGATCCACGTCCCGATCGAGACGCGCGGCGTGGTCGCCGACTGGAACACGGCCTCCGACGAGCTCGTCGTGCACAGCTCGACCCAGGTGCCGCACTTCCTGCGGACGTTCCTGGCGATCGTATGCGGCGTGAGCGAGGCCAAGGTGCGGGCGATCGCGCCCGACGTCGGCGGCGGGTTCGGCTCCAAGCTGAACGCCTATGCCGAGGAGTTCATCGCAGCCGCGGCGTCGCGCAAGGTCGGCGCTCCGGTGAAGTGGATCGAGGAGCGCTCCGAGGCGATGCTCGCGACCTGCCACGGCCGCGCGCAGGACGCCACCATGGAGCTGGCCGCGACGAAGGACGGCAAGGTGCTCGCGATGCGGGTGCACTACGTCCAGGACTACGGCTCCTACCTCCAGATGCTGACGCCGCTCATCTCGCAGCTCACGCTGCTCATGTCGCCGGGCGCGTACGCCATCCCGGAGGTCGACGTCACCGTCACGAACGTCTACACGAACACCGTGCCGACCGACGCGCTGCGCGGGGCCGGCCGGCCGGAGGCGACCCACGCCATCGAGCGGATGATGGACATCCTGGCGCTCGAGCTCGGCATGAGCCGCACCGAGATCCGGCGCCGGAACTTCCCCCACGAGTTCCCGTTCACGACGGCGATCGGGCTCATGTACGACTCGGGCGACTACGACAAGACGCTCGACAAGCTGCTCGAGGAGAGCGACTCGAAGGACGAGTTCGAGCGGCGGCGGGCCGAGGCGGCCTCGCGCGGGAAGCTGCTCGGGCGCGGCCTCTCGACGTGGGTCGAGGTGTGCGGCTTCGTGCCGTCGGATGTCGCCCGAAGCGCGCTTGGCCTCACGCCTGGCGGATGGGAGAGCTCGACGGTGCGGATGCACCCGACCGGCAAGGTCACGGTCATCACCGGCACCTCGCCGCACGGCCAGGGTCACGCCACATCGTGGTCGCAGATCATCGAGACCGCGCTCGGGATCCCGTTCGACGACGTCGAGGTGATCCACGGAGACACGGCGTTCGCGCCGTACGGCCTCGGCACCTACGGGAGCCGCAGCCTGGCCGTCGGCGGAACGGCCGTCCATCTCGCCGCGACCAAGCTGCGTGACAAGGCCCAGCTCGTGGCGGCCCAGATGCTCGAGGCGTCGCCCGACGACATCGAGTTCTCGGGCGGCACGTTCACGGTCAAGGGCAGCCCCGACAAGAGCGTCACGATGCAGGAGGTGGCGTTCCGGGCCTGGCAGGCGTTCGACATGCCAGAGGGCGTAACGCCCGGGCTCGACGAGACGGTGTTCTTCGACCCGCCGAACTGCGTGTTCCCGTTCGGCGCTCACGGCTGCGAGGTCGAGGTCGACAAGGAGACCGGCAAGGTCGAGATCACCGGCTACATCGCCGTGGACGACTGCGGCAACGTCATCAACCCGGCGATCGTCGAAGGCCAGGTGCACGGCGGCGTCGTGCACGGCATCGGCCAGGCGCTCTACGAGGGCGCCGTCTACGACGCGAACGGCCAGCTCCTCACGGGGTCGCTCGTCGAGTACGTCATCCCCTCGGCGGTCGAGGCGCCGTCGATCCAGACGCACCGCACGGTGACGCCGTCGCCGACGAACCCGCTCGGCGTGAAGGGGATCGGCGAGGCGGGCACGATCGCATCGACGCCGGCCGTGGTCGGCGCCGTGTGCGACGCGCTCGGCGTCCGCGACATCGACATGCCGCTCCAGCCGGAGACGGTCTGGCGCGCCATGCAGGAAGGAGGCCGGGCGTGATCCCGCAGGAGTTCGAGTACGAGCACCCGAGCTCGGTCGCCGACGCGATCGCGATGCTCGGAAAGCACGGCGGCGAGGCGCGCATCCTCGCCGGCGGGCACTCGCTGGTGCCGCTCATGAAGCTGCGCCTGGCGGCCCCGGATGCGCTCATCGACATCGGCGGGATCGCGTCGCTGCGCGGCATCACCGACACGCCCGATGCGATCACGATCGGCGCGCTCACGACCCATGCGCAGGTGGCCGCGTCGGACGTCGTCGCGGGCGGCTGCCCGATCCTCGCCGAGACCACGGCCGGGATCGGCGACTCGCAGGTGCGAAACCGCGGGACGATCGGCGGGTCGCTGGCCAACGCCGACCCGCACGGCGACCTGCCGGCCGTGTTCCTCGCGCTCGGCGGCGACGTGACCGCCGAGGGCCCGGGTGGGCAGCGGACGATCTCCGCGGCCGACCTCTTCGTCGACTACCTCCAGACGTCGCTCTCGGCGGACGAGATCATCACCGCGGTGCGGGTGCCGAAGGCGGCGAAGAGCGCGTACGTCAAGTTCAACCGGCGTGCGCAGGACTGGGCGGTCGTGGGCGCGGCGGTCGTCGTCGAGGGCACCTCGGCCCGGATCGCGCTGACCGGCGTGGCGGCGACGCCTGTGCGGGCGACGGCGGCCGAGGCGGCGTTCTCGGGCGCCAACGCGGCCGAGGCCGCGGAGCACGCCGCCGACGGGCTCGACCCGCCGTCCGACACGGCGGCCTCGGGCGAGTATCGGGCGCACCTGGCGAAGGTGCTGGTGCGCAGGGCCCTCGAAGCCGCGCTCGCGCGGTAGCGGATGAAGTTCTCGAACGAGTTCGCGGCCCCGGCGGCCCCCGACGACGTCTTCACGACCCTGATGGACGTGCGCGGCGTCGCCGGGTGCCTGCCCGGGGCCTCGATCGGCGGTGACACCGAGGACGGCGGCCTCGAGGCAACGGTCGCCGTCAAGGTCGGCCCGATCCGGATGAGCTACGGCGGCACCGTCCACGTGATCGAGCGCGACGACGCGGCCCGGACGGCGTCGATGCGCGTGCGGGCCCGCGAGCAGCGCGGCCAGGGGACGGCCGAGGCGACGCTGGGGTTGGCGGTCGTCGCCGACGGCGACGGCGGCTCGCGGGCGACGGTCACGACCGACCTCATGGTCACGGGCCGCGTCGCCCAGATGGGCGCGGGGATCATGCAGGACGTGGCGTCCTCGATGGTCGACGACTTCGCGGCCTGCCTGAGCGCGCGGATGACTCCAGCGCCGGCGGAGGCGCCCGCTCCGACTCCCGACGCGCCGCCACCGCCTCCCGCGGCGCCTCAGGCGGCGAGCGAGGTCAAGGCGCTCCCGCTCCTCTGGAAGGCCCTGATGGCCAGGCTGAAGCGCCTCTTCAGCCGCGGCTGAAACACCGCTGCCTGATGCCAATGTTTCACCCTGAACCCCGTGGGGCCAGGCCCCATCCGGGGCCTGGCCCCGGTTGTTCACCCTTCGACAGTCGTGGTTTCAGGCGATGAAACACAGGTACCTGGTACCAATGTTTCAGGTTTGAGCGGCCGCGAGCCAGCGCCGCTCGCTGTGCCAGCGCATCATGGTGCGGACGCTCGGGGGCCGCGCGCCCTCCACCGACACGGCCCGCCTCAGAAGGTCGATCGTCGGCCGCGCTGGTTCGCCGGCCGCGAACAGCCGCTCCGCTTCGTCGCGGAGACTGGCCCAGGTGTAGCTTCCCGGCCGCGAGCGAGCTTCAGTGGGCCGCAGTGCGCGAGCGTGGGCATGCAGCGCCTTGCTTCGCGCCGCCGTCAGACAGCCGTTGGCAGCCCAGATGCGCTCGAGCGCACGGACGAGCTCGCGGCCGTCGTGCAAGCGCTGGAACTCGGGAGAGCCGTGCTCCTCGCAGACCCAGATCGTGACGCCGTAGCCGAGCGCCAACGGCTGTGTGACCCCGAACGTGCGGCCGGCGCAGATCGCGCAGTCGAAGGTCGGTGCATCCATCCTGCCCCCAGGATGCACCGGTCGCGGCCGGCCGTCTGTGCCAGATCGGCCACGACTCCGTCAAACCGAGAGGTGCCATACCTGGTACCCGTCAAACCGAGAGGTGCCATACCTGGTACCCGATCAGGCCGCGCGGCGCGCGCGGCTGCGCACGAGCGGGGCGACCTCGACCGCCGGCACGGCCGGTGAGAAGAGGAAGCCCTGGCCGAAGGTGCAGCCCTCGGCCATGAGGAAGTCGCGCTGCGCCTCGGTCTCGATGCCCTCCGCGAGCGGCTGAAGGCCGAGCTTGCGGGCGAGCTGGATGATCGCCGAGACGAGCACGGTGGCGCTCGAGTCGCCCGGCAGGTCGTGGACGAACGACCGGTCGATCTTGAGCGTCGTCACCATCATCTGCGAGAGCCGCGAGAGCGAGGAGTGGCCGGTGCCGAAATCGTCGATCGCGAGGCGCAGGCCGCGCTCGTGGAGCTCGGTCAGGATCGGCTCGACGCGGCCCTCGTCGGCCATCGCCGCCGACTCGGTGATCTCGATCATGACGCGGCCGGCGTGCAGCCCGAACTGCTCGATCGTCTTCAGGACGTGACGCATCGCGGTCGGCTGCCACAGCGCCGGCGGCATGTTCACCGACACGTACAGGTCGAGGCCCTGCGCGCGCCACTCGGCGCCCTGGCGGCAGGCCTCCTCGATGACCCAGTCCGACAGCGGCCCGATCACGCCCGTGCGCTCGGCGAGCGGGATGAACTCCATGGGCGGGACCATCCCGCGGGCGGGGTCGTTCCACCGCACCAGAGCCTCGACCCCGACGACACAGCCCGTCGCGAGCTCGATCAGCGGCTGGTAGTGGAGCACCATCTCGCCGCGGCCGACGGCCCCGCGCAGGCGGCCCGCCATCGAGAGCTGGGCGACGCGGTCGTGGCCGTCGGACGCGTAGAGCTGGTATCCGTCGCGCCCCGACTCCTTCACCTTGTACATGGCGATGTCGCCGTTCTTCAGCATCCCCTCGGCGTCGGTCGCGTCGACCGGGAAGACGCTGATGCCGATCGAGGCGCTCGTGTGGAGCTCCGTGCCCGCCACGAGGAACGGGGCGTGCAGCGCGGTCTGCACCTTGCGGGCGATCTGGTCGCAGGCCGTGCGCATCCACTCCGGCTCGGCGCGATGGCCGTCGAAGTCGCCGATCAGGATGAGGAACTCGTCGCCGCCCTGGCGGGCCACGAGGTCACCCGAGCGCGTGACCGACCCCAGCCGGTCGGCGACCTGGCGCAGGAGCTCGTCGCCGGCGGAGTGCCCGAAGCTGTCGTTCACGAGCTTGAAGTCGTCGAGGTCGATGAAGAGCACCGCGGCGCCCGAGCCGGTCCGGCGCGCCCGGGCCAGCACGAGCTCGAGGTGCTCGTTGAACATCGCCCGGTTGGGCAGCCCGGTGAGCGGGTCGTGGTAGGCCAGGTGCGCGAGCCGATCCTCGGCGCACTTGCGCTCGGTGATGTCGAGCAGGAATCCCTGCCGGAAGAGCGGGGTGCCGTCGGGGGAGCACACCTGCACAGTCCGGTCGAGCACCCACACCACCCGGCCGTCGCGGGCGATCAGCCGGTACTCCTCCTCGAACACCGCTCCCTCCTCGCGGCACGCCGCCGCGCGCGCCTCGACCCACTCGCGATCGTCCTTGTGAAGGATGGTCGGGAAGAGCGCGCCGCCGTCTCGTATCCACTCCTCCGGCGTGTAGCCGAGCCCCGGCTCGATGTGCGGGCTGATGTACGTCACCCGGCCCTCGAGCGAGTTCACGTACGTGCCGACGGGCATGTCCTCGACGAGCTTGCGGTAGCGCCATTCGGCTGCCCGCAGCTCCTTCTGGGCCCGCTCGCGCTCGGCGATGTCGCGCGTCAGGCGGGCGTAGAGGAGCGCGTTCGCGACCGCGCTCGCGATCACGTCGGCGAGGGAGCGGAAGAACTCGATCTCGTGACCGGCGAACTCGTGGCGCTCGTTGTAGCGGATCCGCATGACGCCCACCGACTCGTCGCGGGAGACGAGCGCGGCCACCAGCGAGGAGCCGGCGTCGCCCTCGATCACCTCGGGCTCGTGCGTTTTCAGGACGCGCCGGGCGACGTCGGAGTCGGCCCCGACCGCCGGCGCGCCGCTGCCGAACGCGACCAGCGCGCGGGCGTCGCGGTCGTAGCGCTCGAGCGACACGGCATGCGCGCCCGTAAGAGCCGATGCGCACAGCCCGACCTCGCGCAGGACGTCGTCGAGATCGAGACACGATGCGAGCTTTCGAGACAGGTCGAAGAGCGCGTCCAACCGGCCAGGGGTAGCCATTCTGGCTCTATCGGACGCGTTTTCGACCGGCTTGAGCACTACCGCACAGCATTGCGCCCGTCACCCGTGATTGGGAGCGTGTTGGACCCGCGGCTCGTGGTGTGCTCGATCACGGCTAGAGTCGCGGCAAGAAGGGGAGTAGCCCAGCAAGCGGCGGTGCCGTCAGGACGGCTTTCGAGCCCGGTGCCGCCGGCCCCAGAGGCGGGTGAGACCTTCGGAATTCAACGCCGAAGGAGATCCTGTTGCTCGATTCGTGGCAGTCCCCTGCGCTCATCGCCGGCGCAGTTGCCCTGCTCGCCCTCGACCTCGCCGTGCTGCGACCGCGCACGATCCGCGGCGCCGCGGCCGTCACCGCCGTCTGGACCGCTGCCGGGCTCGGCTTCGCGTTCGTCTTCGGCGTGGCCGAGGGGCCCGGGCCGGGAGGCGAGTACCTGGCGGGGTACATCATCGAGCGCAGCCTGTCGCTCGACAACGTGTTCGTGTTCACCCTCGCTCTGGGCGCATTCGCCGTGCCCGAGCCCCTGCGAACGTGGGCCGTGGGCTGGGCGATCGCCGCCGCACTCGCGCTTCGCGGCGTCTTCATCGTCGCCGGCTCGGCGGCGCTCGACGCCGCCGAGTGGACGGTCTACCTGTTCGGGGCGTTCCTTATCGCCGCGGGTGTGCGCCTGGCACGGTCGACGCCGGCGCAGGCGGATCCGGAGCGGACGCGGCTCGTGCGCGCCATGCGGCGTGTCATCCCGATGGTGCCCGCGTACCACGGCCGCCGGCTCCTGCTCCGGCACGACGGCCGCGTGCACGCCACGCCACTTCTCATGGTCATGCTCGTCCTGGCTGCCACCGACGTGGCCTTCGCGGCCGACTCGATCCCGTCCATCTTCGCGATCACGCGCGACCCGCAGATCGTCTTCGCGGCCAACGTGATGGCGCTGCTTGGAATGCGCTCCCTCTTCGTGCTGCTCGCGGGCCTGCGCGACCGCTTCGTCCACCTCGACCTGGGCCTCGCCGCCGTTCTGGTGCTGACCGGCGTGCAGATGGCCGCCGTTGACCTCTACCACCCGCCGGTGTGGGTGACGCTCACGGCGATCGCCGCCGCGCTCGGCGCCGCTGTGCTCGCCTCGCTCCGGCACCCGACCCTCAAGGAGGAGCCATGCTGACCTGGGACGACATTCGCGCTATCGACGCCATCACCGACCCGCTCGGGGTCGTCTCGATCTACGCCGACCGTCCGGAGGACACGAGCGGCCGGCTGGTGCGGGCGGTGTCGCTGGCGGGAGAGCTGCGGCGGCTGGAGACCGACCTGGCGGCCGCCGACGGCGAGACGGCAACGGCGTTTCGGCGGCGCATGCAGGACATCCGGCCGGCGCTGGCCCGCATGCTCGAGGGCCGCATGCCGGGACGGGCCGTGTTTGCGCCGCTCTCCAGCGGCGAGGTCTTCGAGGTGGCGGTGGGCATGCCGGTCGGCCTGGCGGCTGTCGTCGAGGAAACGGCGTACGTCCGCCCGCTCGTCGCCGCGATCGACGAGGGCCGGCCGGCGGGTGTGCTCGTGGACGACGGCCCGTCGCTGCGACTGCTCGCGTGGCGGATGGGCGTCATGGAGGAGGTCGGCACGTACCGGTCGTCCGCCCTGCCGAGAACGCGCCCTGCGAGGGCACTCGCCCGCGAGGTGCGGGCGGTCGCACGCGAGCGGGGCTGGACGCGGGTCGTCGTGGCCGGCGACGGCCGGCTCGCGCACATCCTGGCGAGGTCGGCGACGCCCCCGGAAGGCGAGGTGTCGGTGTTCACACGCTCGGTCGCGGGCGTCGGCCCGCGCGGCCTGGCGACCGCGCTCAGCGGCGTGCTGAGCGAGGCGCAGCGCAGGTACGAGTGGAGGCTGGTCGAGCGGGTCATCGTCGCCGGGCTGAGCGATCAGGATGCCGTGCTCGGGCCGGCCAGGACGCGCTGGGCGCTCGATCAGCGACTGGTGAGGCATCTCCTCATCGATGCCGAGCACGACCACCGCTGGTCGCAGGGCCCGCCCCCGCCGGCTCCGGACCGCTGGCCCGGCCGCGATCCGGCCGAGGATCTGATCGAGCGGGCCCTGCACAGCGGCGCCGACATCACGCCCGTCGAAGGGCCGGCGCGGAGGCCCCTCGGAGCCGCCGAGGGCCTCGCAGCGATCCTGCGGTGAGCATGGAGCCACCCGGATCGCTCGAGGTCCTCGACGGAGGGATTGGCATGGTGTCTAGTCGGCCCCCTGAAGCGCGGGCTCGCCGACCCGGACGTCGTTCTCGCCGCGACCCGGAAGGAGCGTCGCAGCCAGCGCCCCGACGCCGACGACCGCCGCGCCGACCCAGAGCGCCGGGATGATGCCGTCGGTGAAGAGACCGGCCGATCCGTACCCGCCCTGGTGGGTGAAGATCGACGCCAGCACCGCCACCCCGAACACGCCGCCCAGCTCGCGGATGGCGTTGTTGGCGCCGGACGCCTTGCCCGCCTCGCGCGGGCCGACGGCGCCGAGGACGACCGTTGCCACGGGTGCGAAGAAGAGCGCCATCCCGACCCCGGCGATGGCGAACGGGGGCACGAGGTCGATGTACGCCACGTCGGGCGCGGTGATCGCCGCGAGCCATGCCAGCGCGGTCGCCTGAAGAGCCAGGCCGGCGATGAGCAGCGGCCGCCCGCCGATCCGGTCGGTCATCGCGCCGGCGATGGGCGCGACGATCATCGGCATGCCCGTCCACGGCAGCATCCGCAGGCCGGCCTCGAGCGGCGAGTTCCCCTGCACGTTCTGGAGGTACTGGGTCAGCAGGAAGATCGACCCGAACATCCCGAAGAACATGAGGAGCGATGCGGCGTTCGCGGCCGCGAACGCGCGGTTCCGGAAGAAGCGCATCGGCAGCATCGGCTCGCGTGCGCGGCGCTCCCAGGCGACGAACGCGACGAGGAGCACGGCGCCCGCGATCAGCGAGACGCACGATCTCGGGGCTCGTCCAGCCACGCGAGTTGGCCCTGACGAGGCCCCACACCAGGCCGAGCGCCGATGCGGTGATGAGGCCGACTCCGGTCACGTCGAGCCGTGCGGCCGGGCCGTAGCTCTCGCGCAGCCGTGACATGCCGAGCGGGATCACCGCAAGGCCGATCGGGACGTTCAGCCAGAAGATCCACTGCCACGAGAGCCCCTGGACGACCGCGCCGCCCACGAGCGGCCCGAGCGCGACCCCGAGGCCGGAGACGCCGCCCCACAGCCCGAGCGCGAGCCCGCGCCTCTCGGCCGGGACGGCATCGCTCAGGATGGTCAGGGTGAGCGGCGTGACGATCGCACCGCCGACGCCCTGGAGCGCGCGGGCGGCGACGAGCCAGTCGATCGACGGCGACATCGCTGCGGCCGCCGACCCGAGGGTGAAGATGCCGAGGCCGGCGAGGAACACGCGCTTTCGGCCGAGGCGGTCGCCGAGGGCGGCGCCGAGCATGAGCAGCACCGCGAAGGTCAGCGTGTAGGCGTTCACGGTCCACTCGAGACCCGAGATCGACGCGTGCAGGTCGCGCTGCATCGTCGGCAGCGCCGTTGTGACGACGAGGTTGTCGAGCGTCGTCATGAAGAGGGCGATCGAGGTGATCGCGAATGTCCAGACGATGTGAGCTCGGCGGCTCATGCGATCCTCCTCAAAGGTGGTAGTTAGTGCTAACTAACATCGGGAGTGAAAAAAGACACGGCCTCTACGGTGTGATCCCAAATCCGGCCAGCAGACGGGCAGCCCAACCCTGCTTCGCGCCGAGCAGATCCCCCGCCGCGAGGACGTTCAGCATCATCCCCGTGGCGAAGAAGGCGCTGACGCGCGCCTGGTCGCCGCCGGCGATCCCTTCGACGAACTCGACGAGCTCGCCGTAGCGGCGACGGACAAGCCGGCGGACATCGATGTCATCGCACGCGGCGTACGCCTGGAGCTGCAGCTTGAGCCGCGACCGGTCCTTGATCAGCTCGCCGTAGGCGAGGCCCATCGCCCGGAGGGCGTCCTCGCCCGTGCGGCCTGCTGCAGCGCTCTCGAACGCGTCGCGCGTCTCGGCAAAGCACACCTCGACGCACGACAGGAAGAGCGCCTTCTTGGTACCGAAGAGCCGGAAGACGTAGGGCTGGGTCACACGCACCCGGCGCGCGATCGACTCGACGTTCGTCCCGTCGAGCCCACCCGCCCCGAACTCGACGACCGCAGCGTCGATGATCGCCTGTCGTCGCTCTTCTGCCTTCATCCGTGCCATGGGCAAAGTAAGTTAGCACTAACTACCTACAACGTCAACCGCGCAGACGAGTCGGTACGATGGCCGGTGTGATCCTGAGCCTCGACGACGTCCGCGCCGCCGCCGAGCGCCTGTCCGGGGTCGCCCACCGCACGCCCGTCCTCACCTCGCGCACGCTCGACGAGCGCACCGGCGCGACGGCGTTCCTGAAGGCCGAGTGCCTCCAGCGCGGCGGGTCGTTCAAGTTCCGCGGGGCCTACACCATGATCTCGTCGCTCGGCCCCGATGAGCGGGCGGCCGGCGTTGTCGCCTACTCGTCGGGGAACCACGCGCAGGCCGTGTCGCTCGCCGCCCGGATCGTCGGCACGTCGGCCACGATCCTCATGCCCGCCGACACCCCCGCCGCCAAGCTCGACGCGACCCGGGGCTACGGCGCCGAGATCGTGACGTACGACCGCTACACCGAGGACCGCGAGGCGCTCGGCGCCGCGCTCGCCGAGGAGCGCGGCCTCGTGCTCGTCCCGCCGTACGAGCACCCGCTCGTCATGGCGGGCCAGGGCACCTCGGCGCTCGAGCTCCTCGAAGACGCCTCCGACCTCGACGTCCTCCTGGTGCCCGTCGGGGGCGGGGGCCTCATCGCCGGCTGTGCGACTGCGGCGAAGGCGATCCGCCCCGGCATCCGCGTAATCGGCGTCGAGCCCGAGGCCGGCGACGACACGCGCCGCTCCCTCGAGGCGGGCGAGCGCGTCCGCATCCCCGTCCCGCGCACGATCGCCGACGGCCAGCAGGCCGACATTCCCGGCGAGCTGACCTTCGCCGTAAACCGTCATGTCGTCGATACAATCGTCACGGTGTCGGACTCCGAGATCGTCGCCGCGATGGCATTCCTGTTCGACCGGATGAAGCTCGTGACGGAGCCGAGCGGCGCCAGCGCCGCGGCCGCGCTTCTCGCCGGCCACGCCGACACCGCCGGCGCGCGCGTGGGCGTCGTCATCTCGGGCGGCAACGTCGGCGTGGCCCGCTTCGCGGAACTGATGGCGGTCCGATGAGCGCGCACGCCGCTTCCGCCCCCACGACCACCGACCCCAGGTTCCGGGCCGAGCACGCCGTCGCCGTGATCGCCGCGACGTTCGCCCTCTTCGGTGCCGCCGCCGTGTTCCCGGCCAGCCTGCCGCAGGGAGCGCCCCTCGGGACGAGCTGTGCGTGGCACGGATCCACGCTGGTCGTCTCGGGTGCGGTGGCCGACCTCGGCGCGTCGGACGCCCAGTTCCAGATCACGAGCCGGGTGCGGATCGCCGGCCGCGCCGGGGCGATCCAGCGCGCGACGGACGTCGACGTTCCCGCCGCCTCGTCCCGCCGATGGACGTCCTCGTACCGGTACGCGCGCAAGGGCCTCGTCGGCCGGCCGATCGCCGGCTGCGTCGCGCACGTCCGCACCATCCCGCCGCCGACGGCGAACGGCGACGACTGATGCACCATCGGGGTCTGACCCCGTCGTTGCACGATGCCGTCTGACTCCGGCACGTTCGTCGACGTGGTCGCGCTGTGGCCGCTCGGGGCCGCGGTTGCACTCGCCGTCGCGACGGTGGTCGTCCTCACCGCTCCCATTCGGGCGGCGCGGCGCATCGCGGTCGTCGGCATCGGGCTCACCGCGCTCGCCGCGGCCGGCCTCTGGCTGTGGCTGCTCTCGGATGCGACCCGCTACGACGACGGCTCGACGCATCTCGACCACATGACCGGCTCGAACCTCGCCCTCGCCGCCGCCGCCGGTGCCGTGGCGATCGCGCTCGGCCTCGCGGCCCTGCGGAGCCCGAGCCGCCGCCTGCTTGCGGCCGCGCTTGCCGTGAGCGCCCTGGCCTGCCTCGCGCAGACGTACGGCTTTCTCGGCTACACCACAACAGGGTAGCGGCCGCGCATATCCTGCGCGGCCGTGACCCAGGACGACCTCGACTCCAGGGAGGCTGAGGCCGAGCGGCTCGGGCCCGGCCCGCCGATCAGGCCGAGCGGCCTGCGCCGCCTCGTCACAGGCGCGGCGATGGACATCGGGCCGCTCAGGCGGCACCGTGACTTCCGGCTGCTCTTCATCGGGCAGGGCGTCTCGTTCCTGGGCTCGATGATCACCTTCGTCGCCTTCCCGTTCCAGGCCTACGAGATCAGCCACTCGTCGTTCGTCGTCGGCCTCCTGGGCGTCGTCGAGCTGGTGCCGCTCCTGGGGAGCGCGGTCGTGGGCGGCGCCATCGCCGACGCGGTCGACCGCCGCCGGATGATGCAGATCACCGAGCTCGCGTTCGCGGCCGCCTCGGCCGCCCTGGTCGCAAACGCGCTCCTGCCGGACCCGAAGCTGTGGGTCATCTTCGTGCTCGCCGCCCTCATGGCGATGCTCGACGGGCTCCAGCGTCCCTCGCTCGAGGCCCTCACGCCCCGTCTGGTCGAGCGGGACGAGATGGCGGCCGCGGGCGCGCTTTCCTCCTTCAGGATGACGATCGGGATGGTCGCGGGCCCCGCCATCGCGGGCATCCTCATCGCGTCGATCGGCCTCGCCGCCACCTACGGCGTCGACGTGGCGACGTTCGTCGTCTCGCTCATCGCCCTCAGGATGATGCGGGCCGTCCCTCCGCCGGCCGACGCCGAGCCCCCGAGCATGCGCCGGATCCTCGAGGGCGCCCACTACGCCCGCTCGCGTCCCGAGCTCGTGGGCACCTACGCCGTCGACATCGTGGCGATGCTCTTCGGGATGCCCGAGGCCCTCTTCCCGGCCGTCGCCTCCGACCTGGGCGGCGCCGGCGCGCTGGGGCTGCTCTTCGCCGCGCCCGCCGTCGGATCGCTCCTCGCGACGGTCACGAGCGGCTGGACCGGCCGCGTCAACCGCCACGGCGCCGCGGTCTGCATCGCCGCGACCGGCTGGGGCGTCGGCATCGTCATCTTCGGCCTGGCACCCAGCCTGCCGATCGCGCTCGCCGGCCTCGTCCTCGCGGGCGGAGCCGACATGATCTCGGGCGTCTTCCGCTCGACGATCTGGAACCAGACGATCCCCGACGAGCTGCGCGGGCGCCTCGCCGGGATCGAGCAGGTGAGCTACTCGACCGGCCCGCTGCTCGGGAACGTCGAGGCCGGCGGCGTGGCGTCGCTCACGTCGGTCCCGTTCTCGATCGTCTCGGGCGGCATCATGTGCGTGGCCGGCGTCGCGGTCTGCGTCGCGCTCCTGCCCGCGTTCTGGCGCTACGACGCCCGCGGCACCCAGCCCTAGACTCACAGCATGGCGATCTGCCCGAGCTGCGGCGAGGAGAACCCCGACCGGTTCCGCCTGTGCGGCTTCTGCGGCACGCCGCTCCACGCCGCCGAGCCCGCGCGCGAGATCCGAAAGACGGTCACGATCGTGTTCTCGGACCTCGTCGGGTCGACCGCCATCGGCGAGCGGCTCGACTCCGAATCGCTCCGCGCGGTCATGTCGCGCTACTTCGACGTCATGCGCGAGGAGCTCGAGCGCCACGGCGGCACGGTCGAGAAGTTCATCGGCGATGCGGTGATGGCCGTGTTCGGCCTCCCGCACCTGCACGAGGACGACGCCGAGCGGGCGGTGCGCGCGGCGGCCGGGATGCAGGCCGCGCTCGCCGGGTTGAACGCCGAGCTCCACGAGCGCTTCGGGGTGACCCTCCAGAACCGCACCGGCGTCAACACGGGCGAGGTGGTGTCGGGCGACCCGGCCGCCGGTCAGCGGCTCGTGACCGGAGACGCCGTCAACGTCGCGGCCCGGCTCGAGCAGGCCGCCGGCACCAACGAGGTGCTGATCGGCCCGCTCACCCGCGACCTCGTGGAGGCCGTGGCCGACCTCGAGCCCGTCGAGCCGCTCGCGCTCAAGGGCAAGTCGGAGCCGATGCCGGCGTTCAGGCTGATGGGCATGCGGGCCGCGTCCGCCGTGCCCGTTGCCGCCTCACCGCTCGTGGGCCGGGCCGAGGAGCTCGTGACCCTCCGCGGGGAGCTCGATGCCGCGGTCGCCTCCGGCTCGACCCGGCTCGTGAAGATCGTCGCCGCGGCGGGCGCCGGCAAGTCGCGCCTCGTCGCCGAGTTCCTCGGCACGGTGCCCGACGGCACCACCGTGACGCGCGGCCGCTGCCTCTCGTACGGCCAGGGGATCACCTTCTGGCCCATCGCGGAGGCGCTTCGTGACCTCGCCGGCGTGCTGGACGACGACCCGCTCGACCTCGCCCGGGCGAAGCTCGACGCGCTCGCGGAGGGCGACACGGCCGCCGCCGAGCGCGCGGCGGCGGCGGTCGGCCTGACCGACGCCGCGTACCCCGTCGACGAGCTCTTCTGGGGCCTTCGCCGCGTGCTCACGAACATCGCCGCCCGCGGGCCGCTCGTCGTCGCGTTCGAGGATCTGCACTGGGCCGAGCCGACGATGCTCGACCTGGTCGACCACCTCGCCGCCACGGCTGCCCCGCTCCTCCTCCTCTGCACGGCGCGCGACGAGCTCGCCGAGGACGGCGACGGCTGGGCGACGCAGGCCGGAGGAACCACCATCGAGCTCGACCGGCTCTCGGCCGACGAGGCGGCGGAGCTCGCGGCCGCCCTGGTGGGGAGCGCGGTGCCGCCGGCGACGCTCCGGACGATCGTCGAGACCGCAGGCGGAAACCCGCTCTTCCTCGAGCAGATGCTCGCGATGATCCAGGACGCGCCGGGCGGCGACGTCGCCGTCCCGCCGACGATCCACGCCCTCCTCTCGGCCCGGCTCGACCGGCTCGACGGCGGCCAGCGCGAGGTCGTCGGCACCGCGTCGGTCGTGGGGCAGGTCTTCCCCGAGGCGGCCGTCGTCGAGCTCGTTCCCGACGCGCGCCGGCCGGCCGTTCCCGAGGATCTGGGCGGCCTCGTGCGGCGGCGGCTCGTGCAGTCGCACCCGGCGGTCATGACCGCCGGCGCGGCGTACACCTTCCAGCACATCCTGATCCGCGACGCGGCCTACGCCGGGCTCCTGAAGCGGCATCGGGCCGAGCTGCACGAGCGCTTCGTGGCGTGGGCCGACGAGGTGAACGGCGACCGCGCCGGCGAGTACGAGGAGATCCTCGGCTACCACCTCGAGCAGGCGCACGCCTACCTCGCCGAGCTGGGCCCGCTCGACGACCGCGGCCGGGCCATCGGACGGCAGGCGTCCGAGCGGCTGCGGTCCGCCGGCCACAGGGCGTTCGCCCGCGGCGACATGCCCGCCGCTGCGAACCTGCTCCGCCGTGCGGCGGTGCTCCTCCCGGCCTTCGACCAGGACCGGCTCGACCTGCTGCCCGACCTGGGCGAGGCGCTGATGGACGTCGGCGAGTTCGCCGAGGCCCGCGAGGTGCTTCGCCAGGCGATCGCGGCCGGGAACGAGGCCGGCGACCACCGTCTGCGCGCCGACGCGTCGCTGGTGCTCGTGCTCGTCGAGTTCTATGCCGAGGCGCCGCCCGACTGGTCGCAGCGAGCCGCCCGCGTCGCCAACGCCGCGATCCCGATCTTCGAGCTCCTCGGCGACGACGCCGGCCTCGCGAAGGCGTGGCGCGTGCTCGGGCGCAGTCCACGCGATGGCCCTTCGCTACGGGGCGGCCGCCCAGGCCGTCGCGCGGGCGACGGATCACGCCCGAGCGGCGGGCGACCTGCGCCAGGAGCGCCGCAACGCGTCGTCGTTCGCGGTCGCGGCGGTGTACGGGCCGACGCCGGTCGAGGCCGCGATCGAGGAGTGCTCGCGGATCGTCGCCGATGCGACCGGCGACCGGCGCACGGAGGGGCTCGTGCTCGGCGCCCTCGCCCACCTCGAGGCGATGCGCGGCGAGTTCGACCGCGCCCGCGAGCTCTCCGCCCAGGCCCGCTCGACGCTGGAGGAGCTCGGAAACAGCGTGCTCGCCGCCGCCACCTCGCTCGAGTCGGGCGCCGTGGAGCTCCTCGCCGGCAACCCTGCCGAAGCCGAGCGGCTCATCCGGCGCGACGTCGCCGAGCTCGAGCGGATGGGCGTCGACGTACCTCCTCAGCACGACGACCGCCCTGCTTGCGCAGGCGGTGGCGGCGCAGGGCCGCGACGCCGAGGCCGCGGAGCTGGTCGAGGCCGGCCAGCGGCGAACGGGCGACGACGACGTCGAGTCGGACGTCCTGCTCGCGTGCGTGCGCTCGGGACTCCTCGTCCGGGCCGGCGACGTCGCCGGCGGAGTCGCCGAGGCCCGCCGCGCGGTCGACGCTCCTCGAGAACGCGGATGCGCCGGTCACCCGCGCCGAGGCGCTCCTGGCGCTGGCGGAGGCCTGCGACGCTGCCGGGGACACGGACGGGGCGACCGCCGTGCTCGACCGGGCGGCGGCCGAGTGCAGGGCGAAGGGCTACGTGGTCGCCGAGCGGCGGGCCCGGCGGCTCGTGGGGTCAGACCCCGCATCGGCGGCCGTGACAGAGACGTGACTGCTACCGGACGAACGGCGGCCGAACGCCGGGCCAGAGGCGATGTAGTAGCCGAGATCCAGGCCCAGCGGCGGAGCGTGGGGTCAGACCCCGCATCGGCGGCCGTGACAGAAACGTGACTGCTACGAGACGAGCGGCGGCCGAGGCCGGGAACGCGGGCCTCGCCGGCTAGGGCCGCCAGCGCCCGTTCGTCGAGGAGAGGACGACGATCTCGACGTCGCCCTTCTTGAGCTTCGTGCGGCTCACGACGCACGGGTCGGGCGACGCGACGCCCGGAGAGCCGGTGCAGTCCGCGACGGCGACCCCGTCGTGGTACATCGGGATCTTCTTGATCTTGATCTTCTTCGGGAGCTCGGACTTGTCGAGCAGGAACGAGAACCGGAGCGGATCGCCGGGCGAGAAGGTCTGGCCGATCGTGATCGTCGAGACCTGGCCGAAGCACGTGGCGTACGGGGCGCAGAACTGGCCGGCAGCCGCGTTCGCCTCCGAGAGCTCCGTCGCCGTGCCGATGTCGGTCGCGGGCACGTCGGCGGTCGTCACCTGCGGGTTCGTCTTCGTCGCGCCGGTGCCCGGGTCGGTCGTCACGGTGTCGCCGGCCGGAAGCGCCCACTCCGAGAGCGCGTCGGCCGACGGGGGCACGACGTCGATCGAGGCCGTCGGGAACTGCGGGTCGGCGTGCTCGGCCCCCCAGTGGGCCGTGGCCGTGATCGGGCCCGTCGTGCCCGGCGCGGTGACCAGCACCGCGAGGTCGATCTCGCCGCCGGGGTCGACGGCGCCGAACTTGCACTCGACCGTGGTGCCGTGCTCGAGGACGCAGTTGGCATCGCCCGGGATGTTCTGGAGGAAGGTCGATCCGTCGGGGATGTCCAGCCGCAGCTCGACGTCGTGCACGCCCACCGGGCCGGTGTTCGTGAAGGTCGTCGTGAAGGCGACGGTGTGGCCGACCGTCACGGGATCGGGGCCGGCGGCCAGCGTCGCGCTGATGGTCGCCTCGGAGCCCGCGGCGGACGGCGCCGTGAGCGCCGTGGCTGCGAGCGCCGCGAGGACGATGATCCACCTCGATGGTCGCACGGTGAGCATGCTCGCACGCACGCCGGAATCCGTCAAGCTGGAGTGGGCGCCGGCGCGGCCCGGTCGACCCCCGCGATCCGGTAGGCGTCGGCCTCGTCGAGCGTCTCGTGCTCGAGCAGCGCTCGGGTGAGGGCCTCGAGCTGCTCGCGGTGGTCGCGCAGCTGTACCAGCGCCGCGTCGGCGCACTCCTCGAGGATGCGGCGGGCCTCGCTGTCGACCAGCTCGCGCGTGCGCTCCGAGGGCTGGGCCACGCCGGGGAAGAGCATCGGCTCGTCGTTCGGCCCCGGCAGCACCGAGACCGGCCCCACGGCGTCGGACATGCCCCACCGTCCGGCCATCGCGCGGGCGATCCTCGTCGCCTGCTCGAGGTCGGACTCGGCGCCGGTCGTCAGGTCGCCGTAGATCAGGAGCTCCGCGGCGCGCCCGCCCAGCGAGCCGATCAGGCGCCCCTTGAGATAGTCGGCCGAGTAGCCGTAGCGGTCATTCTCGGGGCTCTGGAAGGTGACGCCGAGCGCCATCCCGCGCGGGATGATCGAGATCTTGCGCACCGGGTCGGCGCCGGGCTGCAGCATGCCGAGGAGCGCGTGGCCCGACTCGTGGTAGGCCGTGCGCTCGCGCTCGGCCGGCGACAGCACGATCCGGCGCTCGGCGCCGAGCACGATCTTCTCGAGCGAGTCGGTGAAGTCGGCGAGCTGGACCTTCTCGTGGTTCCGCCGGGCCGCCGTCAGCGCGGCCTCGTTCACGAGGTTTCGCAGGTCGGCCCCGACCATGCCGGGCGTGCTCGACGCGATCGCCTGGAGGTCGACGTCCCCGGCCAGGGGCACTCCGCGCGTGTGCACCTCGAGGATCAGGCGGCGGCCGTTCTGGTCGGGCGGGTTCACCGTGACGCGGCGGTCGAACCGGCCCGGGCGCAGAAGTGCGGAGTCGAGCACCTCGGGCCGGTTGGTCGACGCGATCACGATGACGCCCTCCGATCCCGAGAAGCCGTCCATCTCGGTCAGGATCTGGTTCAGCGTCTGCTCGCGCTCGTCGTGGCCGCCGAGGCTGACGCCGCCGCCGCGGGACCGTCCGATGGCGTCGAGCTCGTCGATGAAGATGATCGCCGGGGCGGCCTCCTTGGCCTGGTTGAACAGGTCGCGGACGCGGCTCGCGCCGACCCCCACGATGGCCTCGATGAACTCCGATGCGGAGAGCGAGAAGAACGGCACGCCCGCCTCGCCGGCGACGGCCCGCGCGAGCAGCGTCTTCCCGGTGCCCGGAGGGCCCGAGAGGAGCACGCCGCGCGGCACGCTCGCGCCGAGCTTCGTATAGCGCCCGGGGTTGCGCAGGAAGTCGACCACCTCGACCAGCTCGTCCTCGGCCTCGTCGATGCCGGCGACGTCCTCGAAGTCGACCTGCTCCTTGGTCTCGGCGGCGTCGTAGCGCTTGGCCCGCGAGCGGCCGAAGCCGCCCAGCGCCCCGCCGGCCGCACCCTGCGCCCTCCGCATGAGGAGCACGAAGAGCCCGACGAGCAGGATCGTGGGCCCGAACCCGAAGACGAGCGTCTGCCACAGCGGCTGGCCCTCGTCGATCGGGTGGGCGTTGATGACGACGTTCTTCTGGAGCAGGAGGTCGATGAGGCCGTCGTCGGCGAAGGCGGGCCGCTCGGTCTTGAAGTGCGTCGACGGGGAGCCGTCGACACCCTTCGGCGGCGCCGTCTCGTGCTTGAAGTCGCCCTCGATCGTGTCGCCCGTCGAGGTCACCTCGGCGACGTTGCCCTTCCCGACCTCCTCGCGGAAGAAGCTGTACGGCACCTGGAGGCGCGACGGCCCGCTCGACGCCTGCGAGGCGATGACGTAGTTCACCGCGAGCAGGACGAGGAGGACGATCCAGAACCGGTTGCCGCCGGGCATCGAGCCCATCCGGCGGCCGAGCCCCTGGGCGCGATTGCCCTCCGGCCGCGGGCCGGGTGCTGTCGGTGCGTCCGCCATCCCCCGAGTTTAACGACTGCCTGTCGGACGATCCTCGATGCGGTCGCGGGCGGCCTGGATGTGCTCGCGCATCGCCTCGGCGGCGGCGTCGGGATCGCCGGCGGCGATCACCTCCGTGAGGATGCGGTGGGTCATGGCGTGTGCAACCAGTTCGTCCGGCGAGAGCGTCTGGATCGTGGCGCGCAGGAAGCCGTTGATCCGCCCGCGCATCGTGGTGGCGACCTCGATCAGGATGGAGTGGTCGGCCTGCTGCCACAGCCGCTCGTGGAAGCGATGGTCGAGCTCGAGGACGGTCGCGGCGTCGCCGCGGCGCGCGGCCGCCACCATGCGGTCGGACAGGCGCAGCAGGTCGCGCTCGACCCGCGGCGTCCAGCGCTCGGTCACGCGCCGCACCACGAACCCCTCGAGCAGCACGCGCATGCTCGAGATCTCGGCGATGGTGACCGGCGAGAGCTCGGCAACCCGGGCGCTGCGGCGCGGGAGGCGCACGACGAGGCCCTCGTCCTCGAGCTTCGTGAGCGCTTCGCGCACCGGGATGTGGCTTACGCCGAGGCGGGCCGAGATCGTCCGCTCGACGAGCCGGTCGCCCGGGGAGTACTCCTCCTGAAGGATCGCCTCGCGCAGGCGATCTGCGACCGCATCGGCGAGGCTCTGATCTGGAAGGGGCTGGAGCGGCGACGGCATCGAGTTGCCAGCCACAGACGGTATCCGATCAGTAACCGCAACGCGGCCGGCCGGCCCGCTGTGGTTCGGACAGGCGGCCCTCCGCAAGGGAGGAGGGCCGCCGGCCCGTCGTGCAAGTCTGTGCTTCCCGCTGTAGCGCCCCGAGCCCGCCGGGGGGAGCGCGCTCCCTGCTCATGCTGCCTCCTGGGGGACCCGGGCACGACGCGTCAGGCGGCGCCGCTCGACCTTCTGGCGCTCCGAGCGTGTGCTCGAAGCCGAGCGCCGGATCTCCTCCTGACGGGCGCGCTCCAGTACCTCGGCCAGGTACGCGCAGGCCAGTGCGACGCGGATATCGGGATGCGTGTTCATGTCTTCACCTCCTCTCTCATCTGTTACGTAACGAGCGTTTCTGGACATGCGGCGGCCCTCCCGTATGGGGACTGGAGTTAACGAACGAGCGCGGCCGCTAGGGCCGAGGACTGACGTTACGCCGGGTGGAGCGGTGAGGCTCTACGCCGCGACGTGCGCACAGGGCGCCAGCGTCGCCTCGGCCGAGAGGCCGATCCACACCGGGAGGGCAAACGACATATCCGTGCTGATCGTCTTCATCTGTTTGCCTCCTTTCCGGGTGGCGGGGACGCTGACTACTACGCGTGGCCAACATACCACGCTCTCACCGCATTGGCAACTTATTTAACAAACGTCGCCGTGGCGAGCTCACGAACGGCCTCAACGCCCGCGGCGTCGAGGCGTTCGAGCGGGGCGCGGACGTCGGGCAAGACCGGGACGCCGCGGGCTCCGAGGGCGACCTTGAGCGCGGCCTGGAACGGGTAGCGCTCGATCGCGCCGCGCAGCTCGCGAAGCCGGGCCGCTCCCGCCTCGTCGGGCGCGCGAACGACGGCCGCGACGACCTCCGGAAAGGCCGCCGCGAGCCCCGAGACCGAGCCGGCCGCGCCGGCCGCGAGCCCCTGCGGGATGAGCGGCTCCGACCCGACGAAGACCGGGAGCCCGAGCTCGAGGTACGGGGCGACGCGGTCGAACGGCGCCTCCGACACCTTGAGGCCGGCCAGGTTCGAGGCGAGGTCGCGCAGGCGCTCGACCACCGACGGCTCGAGCCGGTAGCCGCTGCGGGCGGCGAAGGCGTACGGGTAGAACGGCACGGGGTCGCACGCCGACGCCGCGGCGGCCAGGTGGGCGAGGACCGCGTCGGGCCCGAACGCGTAGTAGGGCGGCGGGATCACCGCAACGCCGTCGACGCCGATCGACGCGGCGTGGGCCGCGAGGGCGACGGTGTCGGCGGTCGACTGCGCGCCGCAGTGGACGATCAGCGTGCCGTCGCAGGCCTCGCGAAACGCGGCGGCCGCGCGCATGCGCTCGTCGAGCGAGAGCATGACGCCCTCACCCGTCGTCCCGAGCGCGAAGAGCCCGTCGACGCCGCCCGCGGCCAGGAAGTCGACCATCGGGCCGATCGCGGCCTCGTCCAGCACGGCGCCGCCGTCCCGAAGCGGCGTCACGGAGGCGGCGAGCAGCAGAGGCACGCGGGCGATCCTACCCGCCCGAAACGCCCTGGCGCCGCGGGATCAGCGCGGCCAGAGGCTGATGACCTGGCCCAGGGGGTGAACCTGGGAGTCCGACGGCTTGCGCCGGTCGGCCGGCCGGGCCGAGCCGTAGTGGTCGAGGCGCGCCATCGCCCGGCGCACGTCCTCGTCCGTCTCGACCAGCTCGAGCTCCTGCTCGTCTTCCCGCCCGAAGATACGCGTGAACTTCATCTCACCCACCTCTGCACTCCTCGAAGAACGAATCCTGCCTCCACTGTCCGCCCGTCCCGAGGGGTGTCAACCCCCCGAAAGGGTGAGGTCCATGAGGAGCGGCGCGTGGTCGGACGGCTTCGGGCCCTTGCGGAAGTTGCGGTCGATGCCGACGCTCGCGATCCCCGGGGCGAGCGCGCTCTTCACGAGCAGCAGGTCGATGCGAAGGCCGAGCCCGCGGTGGAAGTGGCCCTGGCGGTAGTCCCACCACGTGAACTGCTGCACGTCCGGCGCGAAGCGGCGGTAGGCGTCGACCATCCCGGCTCCGATGACGGCGGCCAGGCGCTCTCGCTCGTCCGGGGTGACGTGGGTCTCGCCGGCGAAGGCGGCCGGGTCGTAGACGTCGTCATCGGTGGGGCAGACGTTCATGTCGCCGCCGACGACGTCGAGGCCGGCGACGTGCGGCCCCATCGCGTCGAGGAACGCGAGCTTGGCGGCGAACGTGTCGGTGCCGATCGCCCGGCCGTTGGGGACGTAGACCGACGCGAGGCGCAGCCCGCCCACGTCGGCCTCGATCCAGCGCGCCTCCGCCGGGTCGGGCTCGCCCGGAAGGCCGCTCGCCACGTTCGCGATGCCGTGCCGCGAGGCGATCGCGACGCCCGCCCAGCGCCCGGCCGAGTGGTCGGCGGCCTCGTACCCCGCCGTCTCGAAGTCGAGCTTCGGGAACTTGCCCGGGTCGAGCTTCGTCTCCTGCATCAGGAGCACATCGGGCTTGTGCAGCTCGAGCAGCTCGAGCACCCGCGGCAGGCGGGCGCGGAGGGAGTTCACGTTCCAGGTCGCGATCTTCACGGCCTGAGGCTAGATGATCTACCCACCCGCGAGGCCGCCGCCGTCCACGACGAGCGTCGTCCCGGTCACGTGGCCGGCGTCTGCCGAGGCGAGCCAGGCGATGGCCGCGGCGATCTCGGCCGGCGCGGCGACGCGGCCCAGGGGGCGGGAGGCGCCCGAGGCGGCGATCCCGGCGGCCGCCTCCTGGCCGAGCTGGGCCAGCTCGTCGTGAAGGAGCGGCGTGTCGGTGTCGCCCGGGCACACGCAGTTGGCGCGGATGCCGTCGGGGCCGTGGTCGATGGCGAGGGCGCGGGTCAGGTTGACGACGGCCGCCTTGGTGGCGGCGTAGGCGACAGCGCGCGGCCCGGCGACCAGGCCCCAGCCCGAGCCGACCGTGACGATCGCCCCGCCGCCGCGCCCGCGCATCGCGGGGATCGCGGCCCGGCAGAAGCGAAACGTGGCGGTCAGGTTGAGGGCGAGCGCCGCGTCCCAGTCGGCGTCGGATGTCTCCTCCGCCGTCCGCCGGACGATCGCCCCGGCCGCGGTGACGAGCACGTCGGCGCCACCGCTCTCCGCGAGCACGCGCTCGGCGGCGCCGGGCTCCGTCACGTCGGCAACCACCCAATTGGCGTTCACCTCCACCGCCAACTGGCGCAGGGCCTCGGCGTCGCGATCGACCACGCACAGCTCGAGGCCGTCGGCCGCGAGCCGCCGGGCCGTCGCCGCCCCGATCCCGGACGCGGCGCCGGTGATGACCGCGATCCGGCTCACGCCCTCCGCCGGCGGATGAAGTAGCCGACCCAGGCGACCACGCCCGCAAAGCCGATGATGGCCGCCGGGGTGGGGTTGTCAGTCGCCAGGAACGCCGCGATCGCAACGAGTGCGACGACGGTCTGGAGGATGGGCGCGGGCGTGAACGTGCGGCGAGCGTACCAGTGCAACAGCGGTGCCTGATGCCAATGTTTCACCGACCCGCGTTTGGGACCGTCAAGCGTGAAACATTGGCATCAGGCACCGGTGTTTCAGGCCTTGATCACGACCAGGCTCCCGAGCGGCACCCTGCGCTCGAGCAGCCGGATCGCGTCGAGCCCGGCGTGGATGCAGCCGTGGCTGACCGGCCCCACCGCGCCGAAGTGGATCGCGACCTGGTCGCCTCCCATCCACGATGCCGGCAGCTGCGCCACATGGGCCGAGAGGCCGACGGCGAACGGAGCGTACGGGCTCCCCTGCCCGAACCGCAGACGGTCGGTGACGAAGAAGCGGCCGGTCGGCGTGGGCGTGGAGGGCGAGCCCTTGCCGACGGGGAACGATCCCAGCTTGCGACGGCCGTCCCGGACGACCATCCGATCGGTCGAGAGGTCGACGACGACCCTGACCTTCCTCCACTGGAGCCGGAACGCCGACAGGTCGGCACGCACGACCCGGCCGCGCTTCCCGATCGGGACGAGCAGCCGCCCGTGCTCCGCGTGGCGGTACACCACCGGCACCCACACCGGCTGCCCGAACTGGCTCCTCGCCGCCACCGTCCCGAAGCGCGTGTGGAGCGGCCGGCCGATCTCGGCCACGAGGTACGCCGGGCCGTGGGCGGGCGCCGGAGGCACGACCCGCGGCTTGGGCGCGGCCGGCGCCGGCGGAGCCGCCCGGTTCGCGACCTCCACCGGCTCGAGCTGCTTCGCAGGCTTCGCCGCGTCGGCAGGCGACGACTCCCCGGCTCCGGCACATCCGGCGCAGACAAGCGCCGCGACGGCAAGGCCCAACCCACCCGGCCAACGCATGCGCCGAAGCATAGGCCGGTTCTGGCCGCTACGCCTCTCGCGCGCCGAAAGCCCGGCGGGCGTGCGCCGCCAGGTCGCGGATCAGCTCCGGCGGAGACCCGAGCGGCATCAGGTGGACGCCCGCCAGCCCCTCGATCCGCGACAGCTCCTCGATGAGGTCGGCGACCGCCTCGGCGCCCTCGCCGCGCTCGGCTCGCTCGGCCAGCTCGGCCGACGCGCGGGCGCCCATCTTCTCCATCCGGGCGATCCACTCGCCCGAACGCGGGACGGCGATTCCGGCGAGGACGGTCGCGCGGTCGGCGATGCCCGCCTCCCGGCAGCGCCCGAACCACTCCGCAAACCCCTCGCCGTCGAGCACGATCTGGGTCTGGACGAGATCCGCGCCCGCGTCGAGCTTCGCCACGAGCCCGTCGACCGGAGCCGGCCCCGCGCTCGCGGCCGAGCCGACGAGATACGTGGGCGGCGGGCCGTCGAGCTCGCGCCCACCCGGCAGGCGGCCCTCGCGGATGCCGGCCAGAAGCGCGATGAGCTCGGCCGTCTCGAGATCGCGCACCTCGGCGGCGTCGGGGTTCTCGCCGACCGCAACCGGGTCACCCCAGAGCGCCAGGAACCCGCGCACTCCGAGCGCAGCAGCCCCGAGCGCGTCGGCGGCGAGCGCGATCCGGTTCCGGTCGCGCACCGTCATCTGGAGGATCGTCTCGACGCCCTCGGCCCGCATGATCGCGACCGTCGCGAGGGCCGACATGCGCACCGAGGCGCGCGCGCCGTCGGTCACGTTCACGGCGTCGGCGATCGCCCCCCACCGGCTCGCGGCCACGCGCACGGCGTCGGCGTCCGCGCCTCGGGGCGGCACCAGCTCGCACGTGACGGTGAGCGACACGGCGACCCCTGGCCAGGCCCCGTTCGGGATCGGCGCCGTCGTTCAGCCGATTCATCCGGCGATCGTCGCCGGCCCGACGGTGCCGAGCTGACGAGGATCCGCCGCCCGCGCCGCTTCCGGCGGGCGACGCCGCCCATCGCGCGGACGGTCGCGCAGGCCGACGCCGCCGCGAGCTCGAGCGCGCTCACCGACGTCCGATCCGGCGGCGGGTCCGCGCAGGCGTGGGCGCACAGAAGGGCGACGACGTCGGCGTCCGTCGCCGAGAGGCCGGCGGGGAGCGACCGGTCGCGGCCGCGCTTGAGCTCGGCCCGAAGCTGCGCTCCGCGCACGCACCCGGTCCCGACCACAGCCCGCACCGTCCCCGAGCCCGCGAGCGCCGCGGCCCGGGCCAGCGCCGGCCCCGGCTCCATCCCCACGACCGGGACGGCGCCGAGCCGGGCCCGCGCCGCCTCGAGCCCGTCGAGCGTGGCCTGGAGCGAGGCCAGGATCACCAGCTTGCACCCGTGCTGCTCGACGAGGTCGGCGGCCATCCGGCCGACGCGATCCTGCACCACGGCTCCCGGCCGGCCGGCGTAGGGCGCCCACGCCTGGTCGGCCAGGTAGACAACGTCCTCGTGCGGCAGCGTCCGCTGAACGGCGTCGGCGGCGGCGAGTCCAGCCCAGTCGCCGCCGAGGATGCCGATGGGCGCCTCCGGGTTCACGGCACGATGGTACGCCCCCAGGCGGTGCGAAGGTGGAACGGGTGGTGGAGCGACGCGTACGCGCCGGCACCGGCCAGCGTCGGGATCCAGAACGAGAGGACGCGCCACGCGAGGACGGCGAGCGCGGCCTCGGCGTAGCTCGTCGAGACGCCGGCCGCGAGGATGAACGGGACCGCGGCCTCGACCAGGCCGACGCCGCCCGGGATGGCCGGGATCGCGATGATCGCGGCCGCGGCGACGTAGGCGACCGGGATCGAGGCGGGGTCGAGATGGATGTGGAGCGCCTCGGCGGTGAGCCAGAGGCAGGCGCCGTCGGCCAACCACGCGCAGGCGCCCAGCGCGAGGGACGCGGGGGCGTGGTGTGCCCGGCGCCCGACGGCGACGACGAGGAGGATCGCGGCGGCGAGGAAGCAGGCGGCGACGGCGAGGACGTCGATCACGAGGCGCCAGCCGGCCGGGAGCGGCGAGGCGAGGCCCGAGATGAGGAGCGCCGGCCCGGCGAGGAGCGCCATCGAGGCCGCGGGGACGACCAGGATGAGCGCGGTCGAGACGGCCAGTGCGCGCCGGCGCGGGATGCCGCGGCGCAGCAGCTCCCTGTAGGCGATGCCCCCACCCGGGAGGTTCGCCCCGGGCAGAAGCGCACCGATCGCGACCGCAGCCGTCGAGATCTGAAGGCTCAGGGTGTACTGAAGCTCGGTCAGGATGCGAAGGAGCGCGCCCGAGAGCAGGTATCGCCAGGTCTGGGCGGCGGCCGCGGCGACGATGAGGGCGACGTCGGCGTCGCGCACGGTCGCCATGACGCCGCTCCCGTCACCGGCCTTGGCGACGTCGGCGATCACGATTCCGAGCAGCACGCCGCCCGCCGCTGCGCTCACACCCAACCGGAGTGCCCGACCCCGACCCATGTTAGGGATGCTACTTGGAATGTCCCTGCAAGCTGTAACGATCTAGTAAACGCGTCACGTCTGGCAGACTTGGCGCCGTGCACCGTCCGTTCGCCCAGGTCGACGTGTTCACGACCGAGCCCTACCGCGGGAACCCGGTGGCGGTCGTGCTCGACGCGAGCGGCCTGAGCGACGCCGACATGCAGCAGATCGCGCACTGGACGAACCTGTCCGAGACGACGTTCGTGCTCCCGCCGTCGGAGCCTCGAGGCCGACTACCGGGTGCGCATCTTCACGCCCGTGGCCGAGCTGCCCTTCGCGGGGCATCCGACGCTCGGGACGTGCCACGCCTGGCTTGCGATGGGCGGCTCGCCGCGGGACGCGGCGGCCGTCGTCCAGGAGTGCGCCGCCGGGCTCGTGCGGATCCGGCGGGGCGAGAGCCAATTGGCATTCGCAGCACCGCCATTGGTGCGGTCGGGGCCGGTGGACGAGGCGGACGTCGAGCGCGTGGCGCGGCTGCTCGGGATCGACCGCGGCGCGATCGTCGACGCGCAGTGGGCCGACAACGGGCCCGGGCTGGGTGGCGGTGATGCTGGCCGACGCCGACGCCGTGCTCGCGCTCACGCCCGGGTTCATCGAGGACATGGACATCGGCGTCGTGGGGCGGCACCCGGACGGCGGCGAGGCCGCCTGGGAGGTGCGGGCCTTCTTCCCGAAGGACGGCGCCACCGTCGAGGACCCCGTCACGGGCAGCCTGAACGCGTCGTTGGCGCAGTGGCTCCTGAGCGCCGGCTACGCCCAGGCGCCCTACGTCGCCGCCCAGGGCACCGTCCTCGGCCGCCGCGGCCGGGCGCACATCTCGCAGGACCCGGACGGGACGATCTGGGTGGGCGGCGGGACGGTCACCTGCATCTCGGGCCAGGTCGAGCTCCCCGTCTAGCTGTACGCGTGGTGTCCGCCCGCGCCGCGCCGACCTTACGGCGGTAGGCTGGTTGCGCGATGGAGGCCCCGACCGCCGCTCCCGACATTGCCGCCCTGCGCGCCTGCTGGCACCCGGTCGCGTTCGCCGCGGAGCTGGACGACAAGCCCCTTGGCCGGATGCTCCTCGGCGAGCCGCTCGCGCTCTACCGCGACTCGTCCGGGACGGCGCGGGCCGTCTCCGACCTCTGCATCCACCGCGGGACTGCGATCTCGCTCGGCTGGGTCGACGGCGACGAGATCGTCTGCCCCTACCACGGGTGGCACTACGGGACGGACGGCGCCTGCACGCTCATCCCGCAGCTCGCCGACCCGACCCGCATCCCGAAGAAGGCGAGGATCGGCGCCTTCCGGTGCGTCGAGAGCCACGGCCTGATCTGGGTCGCGCTGGAGGAGCCGCGGTGGCCGCTCCCCGACGTGCCCGAGCTGGCCGACGACGGCTGGACGGTCGTCACCGCCGGGCCGTACACGTGGTCGGCCGACGCCTCCCGCCAGCTCGAGAACTTCACCGACTTCGGCCACTTCCCCTGGGTGCACCCCGGCCTCCTGGGCGACCCCAGCCGGCCGGTCGTCCCCGAGCACACGGTCGAGACCGACGGCAACGTGCTTCGCTACCAGGTCGTCCGCCCCGAGGCCCCGAACTCGGACGACTTCCCCGTCTTCGGGAACGAGGAGACCGAGGCGCCGATGCGGCGCTCGCGCTACGAGCTCCACCTGCCCTACACGATCGTGCTCCGGCTGGGCTGGGGCGGCGAGAAGGGCATGGTCTACTTCTTCGCCTCCCAGCCGATCGACGAGTCGCACTGCTCCGGCTACGTCGTGATGGCACGGAACTACGACCGCGACCAGCCGCCGCAGGTGCTGCAGGACTTCGAGGACACGATCTTCAACCAGGACAAGCGGGTGGTCGAGTCGCAGCGGCCCGAGCAGGTGCCGTTCGACCTCGCCGACGAGCTGCACCTCAAGTTCGACGCGGTGGCGGTCGCCTACCGGCGGGCGATGCGGGCGGAGGGGCTGGCGACGTCGCGGGTCACGGATCGTCAGCCGGGCTGAAGTCCATGATCCAGTTGGTCTCCCACGTCTCGCCGTCGTCGTCGGAGAAGGCCTGCTCCCAGCGCGGCGTCGGCGTGGTGATGCCCGACCAGATGAAGCGGACGAGGATCGGCCGGCCCTCGAAGACGTCACGCCCCTCGAAGACGCCGGTGTCGCCCGAGAACGTGCCGAAGACGGGCGGGTCGAGCTCGCCCGGGCGGCGGCTGTCCGCCCAGTAGATCGACCACCGCGCCCTGACGGGGTCGAAGAAGCGAAGCGACATGCCGGTGAAGCCGCCGGCGTGGTCGGTCCGGAACTCGTCCTCGTTCCCGAGCCCGCCCAGGATCGGGCGGGCGACGCTCGTCGCCTCGAACTCGTCCCACTCGTCCGAGCCCGCAAGCCGGGCCCGCAGGCGCCGGTTCTGCACCTTCCACCGGCCCATCCAGAAGTCGAAGTCGCGGGCGCTGGGCGGCGCTGTCTCCGTGGCGAACATGTCGTCTCTCCTCGGTCGGCGTGACGAACCCACGGTAGTCGCGAAATAGGGCGACTTAGGCCCGCTATCTGTGGTTCACTCCCGGTGTGCTCGCACCCAGCGCCCGCCTCCTCGACCTGCTGGAGCTCCTCCAGGCGCGGCCCCTCATCACCGGACGGGAGCTGGCCGACCGCCTGGCGGTCGACCGCCGCACGGTGCGGCGCTACATCGAGGCGCTCCAGGAGCTCGGCATCCCGGTCGAGGGCCAGCGCGGCGTCGGCGGCGGCTACCGCATGCGCCCCGGCTTCCGGCTCCCGCCGCTCATGCTGACCGAGGACGAGGCGGTGGCGGTGGTCCTCGGCCTGCTGGCAGCGCAGCGGCTCGGGGCCGACGTCGAGGACGCGCTCGCCAAGATCCACCGCGTCCTCCCCGAGGCGCTCCGCCGCCGGGTGGAGGCGCTCGAGGCGACGCTCGCCTTCACCGAGCCTCCTCCCTCCGCCGTCCCGGTGAGCGGCGACGCGGCGCTCCGTCTGGCGGAGGCCATCCGCCGGCGCCGGCGCCTGCGGGCCCGCTACCGCACGTTCTCGGGCGAGGAGAGCGAGCGCGAGCTCAGCCCGCACGGGCTGGTCGTCCACTCGGGGAGGTGGTACCTGGCCGCGTTCGACCACAGCCGCGACGACCTGCGCACGTTCCGGGTCGACCGGATGTCACGCGCCGCCGTCACGGAGGATCCGGCGCTCCCGCCGCCGGACGGGTTCGACGCGGTCGCCGAGGTCAGCCGCTCGCTCGCGCGGGTGCCGTGGAACTGGGAGGTGGAGGTGCTGCTCGACCTCGCCGTCGACAAGGCGGCGGAGCGCATCCCCGCGACGCTCGGCGAGCTGATCGAGACCGAGGACGGGACCCTGCTTCGCATGCGGGTCGGCTCGCTCGACTGGATGGCGGGCGTCCTCGCCGGGCTCGACTGCCCGTTTGCGATCCGGCGGCCCGACGAGCTGCGGGAGAGCGTCCGCGAGTTGGCGGAGCGGCTCACGGCGTCGGCGGCGTGAGCGCCGCGTAAGGATCGCTCCCCGGCACTCGACGCTAGCCGTAGCATGTACGCATCGTGGATGGGCGGCCGACTCCGTACGCCGAGCTCGAGCGGATGTCCGACGCCGAGCTCGTCGCGCACGCGCGCGAGCGGTTCGCCGACGGCGACGGGGGGCGCGAGACCGCAAAGCTCTGCGTCGCGCTGGTGTACGAGCGCCGTCGCGGGCTCGTCCGGGCGTGCTGCGCGGCGAGGGCGCCGCGCGGCGTCGTCGACGACCTGGAGCAGCTCGTCTACGAGCGCTTCGTCCGCGCGGTCTACACGCAGACGGCGCCGATGGTCAATCCCTCCGGTCTTCTCGTGAAGATGACCCGGAACGTGATCGCCTCGTACTTCGAGAAGGCGAGCACCGACCCCGTGCCGCACGACGATGTCCCGGAGATCGCGGTGCTGGACGACGGGTACGACGAGGCGATGGTCTCGGAGTCCGTTGAGCAGCTCCTGTCGGGTCTGACGCCCCGGCAGCGTGACGTGGTCTGGGACCGGGTCATGGCGGGCCGCTCGAGCGCCGAGATCGCCGAGCGCCTCGAGACCACCGCCGGCAACGTGGACGTGATCTTCTTCCGGGCGATGCGCAAGCTGCGGGAGGTGATCGAGCGATGAGCGCCGTCGAGGAGCGGTTCGAGGCGTTCGCCTCGGCGTGGGAGCGCGGCGAGGAGCCCGACCCGGCCGCCGCCGTCGCGGACGCGCCGGAGGAGGAGCGCCCGGCGCTCGGCGGCATGATCGCCGCCTACCTCTCCGCGAACCCGCGCGCCGACGTGCCCGAGGACGTCGTCCTCGCCCGCGCCGCGGACCCGGCGAGCGAGCCGCCGCTCGCGTGGCCCGACCTTCTGCCGGAGCTACGCCAGCGCACCGGGACGACCCGATCGGCGCTGGTGAAGCGACTCGCCGCCGCGCTCGGGCACCCGGAGGCGGCCGATCAGGTCGAGGAGCACGTCCACGGCCTCGAGACCGGCGCGCTGCCTGCGGCGCGCGTGCGCCCGAAGGTCGTCGCCGCCCTCGCCCGCATCCTCGAGGTGCCCGAGTCGCTGCTCGAGGCCGGCCGCCGGATGGCTCCCGCGGCGGGCGCCCAGCCGGCCGCGATGCGGGCGTTCCTGCGGGAGGCGCAGCCGCTCGAGGCGCCGACCTCGTTGGAGCACGCGCCCGAGGAGCTGCCCCGGAATCCCGAGATCGACGACCTCTTCACCGGCGCCGATGGATGAGATCGAGGCCGCCCGGGGCGCCCTTCGCCGCTTCACCGACGCGTACGGCCTGGCGGCTCCCCCGGTCGACGTGGCCGAGCTGGCCGGGAGCCTGTGCCGGCTTCGCGTGCGCCGCGGCGATGACCTGTGCGCGATCGCCGGCGCGGCGCCCGGCACCCACCTCTCGGGCGTCCTCCTGCCGGCGACCTGGGAGATCTGGGTGCGGCGCGACGAGTCCGAGGCGCGGCGGCGGTTCACGATCGCGCACGAGGTCGGCCATCACCTCCTGCACTCCGACGGCGTGAAGGTGCTGTGCCGGCCGGCCGACGTCGACCAGGCCGACGACGCCGAGCGGGCCAAGGAGCGGCAGGCCAACCGGTTCGCGGCCGAGCTCCTGATGCCGGAGCCGCTCGTCCGCGAGCACGCCGATCGCACCGGCGCCGACGCGGCGGCGCTCGCCCGCACCTTCGACGTGTCGCCGATCGCGATGGCCTTCCGGCTCGTCAACCTCGGCTACCTCGAGGTCATCCCGCCCGACATCGAGGCCGAGCACCAGCGCTGGAAGAGCACGGTGTAAGGCCGGAGCCCGCGCCGCGGACATCCTCCTCGACACCACTTCGAGGAGACCGCATGACCATCGCACTTCCGCTCCAGCTCGGCCAGCCCGCGACCCACCGGGGCATCACGATCCTCCCCGTCTTCCCGCTCGAGAACCCGGCCGCGGCGTACACGACGCTCGAGGACGCGCTGCCGCGCGGCTTTCGCATCGCCGAGACGAGCGACGCCGGGAGCGTGCCCGAGCTGGTCGTCGAGAACCCGCTCGACGAGCACGTGCTGCTCTACGACGGCGAGGAGCTGATCGGCGCGAAGCAGAACCGCATCCTCAACCTGTCCGTGCTCGTCGCGGCCGGCTCGCGGACGGCCATCCCGGTGAGCTGCGTCGAGGTGGGCCGCTGGCACCGCCGCTCGGCGACGTTCGCCGCGGCCGGCCACACGGCCGGGCCCGAGCTGCGCCACCGGAAGGCGGTCGCGCTGGAGTCGAACGCGCTGGCCCGCGGCGCCGCCCAGTCCGACGTGTGGGACGCGATCGCGGCCAAGTCGCACCGCCTCGGCGTGCACTCGCCGACCGGCGCGCACTCGGACCTGCTTCGAGGCGCGGAGGGGCGCGATGCGCGAGCTGGCGGAGGCGTTCGCCGCCCAGCCCGGCCAGTGCGGGATGGCGCTCGTCCTCCCCGACGGGCGCGCCTGCCTCGACTACCTCTCGCGGCCCGACGCGTACGCCCGCCACCACCGCAAGCTGCTCGACGGCTACATGCTCGACGCGATCGAGCAGCTCGACCGGCCGGCCGCGGAGACGGCCCGGGCCGACGTCCTGGTCGCCGCCGTGTCGGGCGCCGCCGCGGTGCGGCAGCCGTCGGCCGCGCTGGGCGCCGACCTGCGGATCAAGGCGGCCGGCGTGATGGCGAGCGGGCTCGAGCTGGACGGCGAGGTTCTGCAGCTGTCGGCGTACGCGGCGTAGGCCTCACGCCGTGAACAGCTTCGTCGGCGGCTCCTCGGCGCCCTTGATCCGCCCGGGGAACACCTTGAACCCGACCCCGTCGATCTCGCCGGTCGCGGGGTGGCGGGCGAACCGCGGCCGAAGCTGCTTGTGCCACCGGCTCGCGTCGCCGAGCTGACCGCCGCTCGACGCGAGGGTCGACGCCACGACCAGATCGGCGGCCTGCAGCCCGACCGAGTAGTGCGACGGCCCCAGGAAGAGCGCGTCCACGATCCGCTCGAGCCGCTGGTACGGCGTGCCCTCGCGCTGGAGCCGCTCGAAGAACCGCCGCGTGCGGTCGTCGACGTCGGGCCGGCGGCTGTCGACGACCATGACGCCGTGGCTGTCCTCGGTCGCCAGGAACCGCTGGAACCGCTCCGCCAGGAAGGTGAGCGCCGTGGCGTAGGTGTCCTCGTCGGTCGCGAACCACTCGGCGTGCTCCTTCCGTCCGGCGAGCGGCCGCAGGACGACCACAAAGCAGGTGATGGGCGAGCCGGCGACGGCGGCGAACAGGGCGTCGGCGAGCGCGGGCGGCACCTCGCCGGTGCGGATCCCGTGCCACTTCGCCTCGCGGTCGAGCGGCCAGCGGTGGGCCTCGAGCGCCGCCTCCCACCGCGCCCGGAGGTCGGCCCAGCGGTCGCCCGCGATCGCGACGCCGCCGACCGCGAAGGTGCGATCGCTCGGCCGTCCCGACTCGTCGAGGAAGAGGATGTGCATCAGGACGCCGCGCCTGCCTCGCCGTCTGACGCCAGCTCCGCGAACTGGCACAGGGCATTCGCGAGCCGCATCTGCTCGATCGTGTTGCAGTTCACCTCGAGCAGCCCCGGCGAGCAGACGAGGTAGGCCAGGCACTGGGCGCGCGAGATCGCGACGTTCAGGCGGTGGCGCGAGAACAGGAACTCGAGCCCGTGCGGGACGTCCTCGCCGCTCGAGCTCGCCATCGAGTAGAAGACGACCGGCGCCTGGCGGCCCTGGAACTTGTCGACGGTGCCGATCTCGACTCCGGGCGGCAGGTGCTCGGTCAGGAGGCGCACCTGGGCGTTGTACGGCGCGACCACCATGACGTCCTTCTCGCACAGCGGCGCGGGGGCCGTCGCGGTCGGTGAACGTCCCGCGAAGCACGCGCGCGATCTCCGCGGCGATCGCGCCGGCCTCCTGCACCGACTCGACCCGGTTCCCGTCGTGCTCGATCGGGAGCCACCGGATCCCGACGCCCAGCGACGTCGACCGCTCGGAGCACTCGGCGATCGGGTCGAGCCGGCCCTCGTAGAACGCCTCGGACACGTAGCGTGCACACGGCCGGGTGCATGCGCCGCGTCTGGGTGAGGAAGATGCCGCGATCCTCGGGGATCGTCCCGTTCTCGGCGAGCAGGTGCTCGAGCACGGATGCGCCCGAGCCGGGCGGATGGACGCCCTGCGACACCTGGGCGAGCTGGAGCGGGTCGCCGAGCAGGATGATCGACCTCGCCGAGGTGCCCATCGCGAGCGCGTCGGCGAGCGAGATCTGGCCGGCCTCGTCGATCACGAGCACGTCGAGGGTCTGGTCGAGATCCTCGCGCGCGAAGAGCCACGACGTGCCGGCGATCAGCGCGAACTCGGGATCGGCGAACTCGTGCTTCAGGCCCGTGCCGGATGAACCGCCCGTCGTACTCCTGGCCCTGCTTCAGGCCCTGGAAGTCGAGCCGCTCCTCGCCGGCCGCGCGCTCCACCTCGTCGAGCAGGTTGTGGATCGCCTTGTGGCTCTGCGACGCCACGCCGACCCGCTTCCCGGCGCGCAGGAGCGCCGTGATCAGCCTGGCGCCGCGATACGTCTTGCCCGACCCGGGCGGGCCCTGGACGAACAGATAGGTGCTGGTCGAGGCCGACGGCGAGCGCGCGCTGCTCGTCGATGTCCATCCGCTGCACCGGCGCGCCGCCCAGGGGAGGGTCGCGGCGGAGCAGCCGCCGCAGGGCGAGGTAGCGGCCGTCGCTCGGCGATCATCGAGCCGGCCAGGCGGCGGAGGGCCGCCCGCTGCACCCTCGTGTCGTACGGGCCGCCGGGGACGAGCGCCGTCGGGAGGCGCTTGTCGCGTGACCGCCTTGCCGCGCTTGAGGACGACCGTGCCGGCGGCGTTGTCGATCTCGGTGACGGTCCAGCTCGTGCCGCCCTCGACGGGGTCGTCGCCCGTGTCGTCGGGGTCGAAGTGGTGCTGCTGCGGCGGGAACGTGAACCGGTACGCGAGCGACTGCTTCACGACCTCGGGCGGCGCTCCGTCCCACTCCAGGCCGGCGATCGCCTCGGAGTCCTCGATGAGCTCCTCGTCGGTCATCTCGAACCGGCGGAAGTACCACCACCATCCCGGGCCGCGCCTCGCGGCGGTGGTAGTCGAGGAGCTGCGCCTGGAGCCAGCGCTCGTCGCGGCCGTCCGCCGTCTCGAGGAGGGCGGCTCTGAGGCGGGTCGTCTCCGAGAGCTCCTCGGCGGACTCGATCTTCGGCTCGCGCTGTTCGGGCGGCGTCCGGAACGGGATCTCGGCCCCGAACTCGGCCTCGGCCTCGCTCGCGCTGCTCGAGCAGCCAGTCGCGGAGCTCGAGCGTCGCGAGGCAGTCCTCCTCGTTATAGGCCTCGATGTCGGCGAGGAGCGTCTCGTCGCCGTTCTCGAGGTAGCGCTCGAAGCTGAGGACGGCGTCGTTGCCCGACTTGACGTCGGCCGTGCGCGTGAAGAAGAACTGCTCGATCTCCTTCAGCGAGTAGGAGCGGACGCCGGCGCGCAGGCCCTGGCGGACGACCCGGAAGAGGTCGACGAGGATCTCGCGGCGGAGCAGGTCGTCGACCTCGGCCTCGCGGGTGGCGTGGGCGCCCATGAGCCGCGAGAGGGTCGAGGGCTCGTAGGCGGCGTAGTGGTAGACGTGCATGTCGGGGTGCTCGGCGAGGCGGGCGTGGACGAGGTCGATGAACTGCTCGAAGGCCTGCGCGCTCGCCGGCGCGGTCGCGGGCCCGGATGGCGGTGTAGTCGGTCGTGCCGTCGGGCCGGCGGGCGAGCACGCCGAAGAGGAACTCGAGCCCGCCGGCGGCCTCGAAGAACGGGTCGCCCTCCATGTCGAAGAAGAGGTCGCCGGGCGAGGGCGGCGGGCAGGAGGCCGAGGCCGCGCTCGTTCTCCGGCTCGAGCAGGCGGCGGGTGAGCTCGCCGGTGCGGCGGCGGTGGAGCTGGAGGCCGGCCTGGTCGCGCAGCGCGTCGAGCATCGGCGGGGCGACGCGGGGGACGTGGAGGGTCGGCGGCGACTCGCGCCAGGCCGACGAGCGTCTGGACGCCGACGCCGTTCAGCTTCTCGACGTGGTCGCGCCGGATCGAGGCGACGAGCGTCAGGTGGTCGTCGGCCTCCCAGCGCGTCGCGGCAGACGGGGATGTAGTCGCACCGCGAGCAGTGGCCGCACGGCCACGGGTAGATGTCGGGCGGCGCCGCGAGGTACGTGCGGAGCCGGCGCTGCGCGGTGCGCAGGAAGGCGGAGAAGTCGGCCGGGCGGTAGGTCTCGACGATCATGGTGCCGGGCACGACGTGGAGCCGCTCCGGCAGCCGGCCCTGGATCCGCGCGACCTCCTGCGAGTAGAAGGTCAGCTGGAGCACGGCGGCCGGCTTCGCCGACCGCGCGAGCTTGGTGTCCCAGACCTCGTAGCTCCAGGGGCCGAGGTCGGATGGCTCGTCGACGCGGATCACGAAGTCGGCCCGCCCGCGCCAGCCGTCGCGGGCGAAGGTGGCCTGGTAGATGACGTCGGCGCCGGCGCGCATCGCGTTCTCGGTCGCCGTGGCGGCCTGCGGCGAACCCGCCGTCGTCGAAGGCGATGTCGACGACGTCGCGGCCATCGTGGCGCAGCTGCGCGAGGAACGCCTCCTCGTGCTGGTCGCCCTTCCTGGCGACGAGGTCGGCGAGCTTGTCCCGGCCGTGGGGGCGGCTGTCGCTCTTTGCGGGCCGCCTCGAGCTCGAGCTTCGTCAGGTACGGGCAGGCGAGGTGGGCCGAGAGATCGGACGGCGAGAGCCAGAGGTGGCCGTCGCGGAGTTGCATCGGGCGGAGTATCGCCTCGAGACGCCGGGACTCGGCGACGCCTACCCTGAGGAAGCCACACGAGCAGGGGTTCGGCGGACTCGATGCCCCCCGTTCTTACCACCGTGCTCAGGGGCCGGAACGGCGGTGCAGTTGCGGTCACGTTGGGGGAAATGTACCTGCACATCGGCCGTGGTGTCCGTAGCGTTGACTCGCGTGAGCTTCGCTGGCGGCTCTGACGTACACCCGTTTCGCACCTCGCCATCGTGCCCGCACCCGCCATCCGCGCGTCCGCGCGTCCGCGTAGGCTTGATACCGTGAAGTATCTGTATGTCGCTTTGTTCACCTCCCACGCGTCCGCGTCGTCGACTTCCATCGCAGCGGCCGAGAGGTCAGGGTTGACGTGACCGCATATACTTCGTCGCCTGCGCTACGTCCAACGGTCGGCTCGAGTTCCCGTCTCTGACGTAAAATAGTGAAGCGTCGTTCTCCCGATAGTAAACAGGCTCTGCGTGTCGAGGGCACTCGACCACGGCTATGACTTCATCATCAAGCGTAGCAAAGGCAATACGAACATGCGGCGATATCTCTGAACCAAGATACTTTCCGATCGCCTCACGAACAGCTAACTCAAACCCATCCTTACTCGCCCTCTTCAGGCTGGCCAAGTCCTCGGAGATCCCGCAAACTGATCCATCGTCACCGACCCCGATTAGCAAGTATCCTCCGTTGCCGTTCATGAATGCGGCAATAGTCTTTGCGATCACTCCGCTCAGGGCCCGGTTGACCCGCCCGGTCTCTCGATCGACTCGGAACGAAGCCTTGAACTCCACTCCCTCGTTCTCCCCTCCAGCGACCATCCCCTTCAGGTGCCCGACGCTCGCCTCGCCCGGCTTCGATCCGGCCACGACACCGTCCGATGGCGACGCCCTTGATATCCCAGGAAAGAGCGGGCCGCCAAGGGATATCTGCCGAGCCGGCACACCAAAGTATCGGAAGAGAACCGTCCGGACAGAACGCTTGGAACACGACCGTAGCCTCTGTGCCATGCCACCCCAATGCGTTGTCGGTGTCATAAAGCCGACTGCCCAAACCTTCGCAAAGCCGCTGTGCCTCATACCGCTCATCAGAGTCGGGGAAGATGGTGGACTGCTCGCTAAATGCCCGATCTTCTTCCCGGAGCACGGTTTCCGCACGCATGTCGATCGCGATGCCCCGGCTTCTCGCAGCCGCTTTTCGGCACGTCGAAGCCCCCGCTCGAAGGCGACAAGCGGCGTGAACACTACCGGCACCTGCCGCGCCTCCGCAAGCTGCATCAGTTGGTTCCCGTCGGCAGCGATCCGCTCGAACGTCGCCATCGCCGTGTCGCCCGAACCCAGGAATCGGTCGACGAGTACTATGCCCTTCAGACCCTCCGTTTGCTCGGCTGCGGCGACTACACCTTGCAAAGGCACGACTGAACTGCGGAGGAGACCCGCTTCCTTTACGTATACTAAGGCGGGATCCCCACCTTGCTGAACTGGTGGAGACAGAGACGAGACTACCCATCCCCGACGACGCTCCATTCGGAGATCCACGCGGCCACGATCGATCTCAACTCGTCGGAGCCTTCCGGCACCTCTTCGCTGCGCAGCGGCCAGCACCTCAGCCCGCTCATGGGCAGCGCGAATCCATGACGCCTCCTGCTCAGAGTGTACCCAGGTAATCCCTTGGAGGAGGCGAAACGCAATCCTCTGGGTACTCGGCTCGCCAAACTGATTCAGCCAAGCACGTACGCGATCGGAATCTAAGTGCGCGCCTTGGAACGTCGGCCAACCGGCCAAAAGCGGTGCGACCTCACTGTCGGAAACCCGCGCCTCCGTAACGTAGATTCGATGGCGCTCGATGGCGTCCTCGTCGATGGACGTTACCTGAAGCTGTTCAGAGCTTTCAATCAACCACAGACCAAAGAGCGGTACGCGAACCCCGACCCCATCGCCCTCGGACGTAAGGATGTCCCGCTCGGTGAATCGCCTCAGTTCGCGTCTGCTGAGGTCCGAGTCGGCCCCAAGGTGATCAGTCGCCCATGCAATAACGTCCTTGATCCGAACCGAGGAACGCCGGAGCAGAAACCTGTCGGCGTCGCCTCTGGACTGGTGTATGTTCCGGAAACAGTGAGCGACGGAGGCTAAGAGGATCCGCCGTGTGCGCGCCACACTCTCGTACCGTTCATACTGGTCTTCGGAGATTCCGTCGCTCCAGAAGTGTGCGAACTTGCCCTGGTCAGTCCGCGCGACTGTGGCGCCGATCGCGGATCGCACGTCGTCGTCGGTCACGTGATAATCGTGCCGCTCGAGCGCGCCTTCCCAAATGACTGCGCATATGAGCTTTGTGAAATAGGGGTGACCGTCGGTCCATTCATACAAAAGGCTTACCGCACCGTCCGTAATCTCGAGCGTGCCGTCGGCCGGCCTTCGCACCAGTTCGGCGTAGTCGTCGAAGCCCTTGTCGCGGCGAAAATAGTCAATGCGCTCAACCTCGAGGTTGTTCAACTGCTCGCTTTGCTCGAGCATGACATCGTTCATCTTCTCGGAGCCTATGAGGACCAGACGGAGCCACGCCTCGAACGTAAGCGCGCGGAGGGCGGAGAAGAAGGCGTTAGCGACCGGCCCTCGCTTATACAGATCCACGGGGAGGCCATCGAACTCGTCGATGATTAGTACAAGTCTAAAGTTCGGACTTCGCTCGATACATGCACGAGCGAACTCCACGAGAGGGGCCAGGGTGTCAGTGAAGGAGGGGATCACGACGGCTGCCAACCTCGCCTCTGATCGAAGGATCTCTTGGCAGATCGCCTCTCCCAAGAGGGGCACGACGTCAGACGCGTTCGCCGCATTGAAACGCCCTGCGAGGAGCCTCACGACAACTACACCGGGAAATGAGCCGGAACGCAGTTCGGACTCTAATGCAACGGCGATCGAGGTCTTCCCGACGCGACGCTGACCCTGAATTACTGCCGCCATCGGCGCGTCAGTCTGCGCAAATCCCACCAACTTTCGAAAGACCCGGCGTCGGCCCACGAGGTCGCGACTGGAATCAATCGGCATGAGCGAGTAAGGGTGTTCAAACTCGAGGGCCTCCCAGTCGATGTCGCGATCCTGAGTAAGAAGCGGAAGAAGTGCGTGTTCTTCCTGATCCCTCCCGTCTCCTCCGTGCCATTTGAGCCCAACAAAGAGGTTGCTTTCGGCGACATCGGCATCCGTCACTCGACCGGCGAAACGAAGAGACACCCTCCCCGGTGCCACCTCAGGAAAGAGTCGCGTGGGTTCAGAAAAGTCGATTCGATCCGCCATGACGGTGACTTCGACCTCCCTCGCTGTGCCCGGGCCTTCGTTTCGAAGGATGAGCTGTATCTCGGTCTCCGATCCGTCGGCTCTGATCGGATAGCGCTTTTCGGTTTGCTGTACCGAAAGCCGCGCAGGCGCGTTGGCGGGGTCTGTCGAGAAGCGCTCCTGCACGACTGTCTTAAGCCGCGCGCAGAGGGGAGTGAAGTACTCAACCAGATACGTGGTCTGGAGCGATTTGGCGCGTCGCTCAAACCGGTCCAACTCGTCCATTGCCTTGGCATAGCGGTCAAACGACGACAGGGCCGACGAGGAGAGGTAGTCGTCACAGGCAGCGAGTGCAGGTGCGACGCTAGTACCGATAAAGTTCGCAGGCAGGAACGGGGCGAACACAACCGAGGCCACCGGCGATGCCAGCCGATTCATAAGGGCCTGACGAAAGCCCCGGAACGCGTTGCTTGTCTCAAGGCTCTCAATGTCCTGACGAAGGCCCGACTGATAGGTCGTGACTAAGTCACCCAAGCCGCTCAGCTTCTTATATGTTTCCCTACCGATGAAGTCTCTGGGAAGCTGCTTGGCGTCGTAGAGCGACTCCGCGAAGGCATCGTCGAAGAGGTCGCACACTTTATACTGCAACTCAGAATCGTCGAAGACGGGGGCGATGCGTTGAGTAGGCGGAGCAGGCACACCGCGATCAGTCTTCGTGCGCCGCCTGGGATGTCATAAGACAACAGGCTCGAGAATGCCGGGTCCGGAGCCCGGACGTCAATGTCGGGATGCAAAAGAATAGCGGACGCAAGCGCGTCCAGGTCGACCGGGCTCGGACTCGTGTGATGCGACCGGGCACCTATTTCCGATAGGTGAAGATCGATAACTTCTATCGGAGAAAGCGGAGCGGTTCCCATTGGCCGCTCCGAGTGAGCCGGCGAGGGGCGCGGCCGTTGTGCCTTGGATCGGGGGCGCTTGGGCATGATGCGGACGCTCGCATGTTACACCCTCGGACGCCCATGTCCAGTTCGGCGGGCGGCTGATTTAGCTGGACGGCTGTGCAGGCCTTGTGACCGGGCAGGCGGGTATGAGCTGGCCTCCACATAGCCCGTGAATCGACAAGAACCACGCCTCCAAGGCCCGAATAATTGTTCACGCCGCTCCGCATCTCGCACCAACCACAGGCAGCAGCTAAAACCGAGTCCGCCGGTTGGCAGGGATCGAAGGTCTGGTGCCTGCGGCCCGGTTTGGTGGGTCGTCGGCGAAGGCTGTCCACGGAACTCACCACGATGGTGCGGGTCGATGCTAGCTGTCGCACGACCGCGTCCTCACAAACGACCGCCGTAGAGCCTCGTCCGTCGCCCACCGCAGCGCTTGATCCGTACCATGACGCCTCGCACCGGAGCATCTGCACGCGGTACTTGGCCTGACCGAGATGAATTCGAGCAATGAACTCTACCCGACGGCCGCCTGTCCGCGACGCTCGGCGACGCGCAAGTGCTCGCGTGCACCATTATGCGGATGCCGCGACTGGAGTGGCGCGTTTACGCGTTCGCCTCTCTTTATGTAGGACGGCCAGACATCCGGATCGTCCTGCCTATCAGAGCGACCCGACGCTGTCCGACCCTAGAACGTGTAGGGGCCGGGAGCCGAATACCCCTGCAACCGGACTAGGCCCCGATCTGTCGACTTGAAAAGCAGGTCGCCCTTGCCAAGGAGGCTCTCCGCGCCGTTCTCATCGAGGATCACCCGGGAGTCGACGCTCTTGTTGGACGCGCAGAGCCACCCGCGCGCGAAATTGCTCTTCATGAGGCCGGTCACCACATCGGTGCTCGGACGCTGCGTCGCAGCAATCAGGCGCCCTCCCACGGCTTCGGGCGATCTGATTGAACCGGGTTACAGCCGTTTCAAAGCGGCGACGATCGACGGACGCCAGCACGAGCTCAGCAAACTCATCAATGATCACGACGAGAGGGCGCACTGGCGGTGGCACATCGTCGACACGGGCCCGTTCGATGAGGTCGCGTAGTCGAGTGATATGTTGGGCGTCAGGCTGTGAAGCGCTTCGGCGGCGTAGTTTCGGAAGACGATGGTCCGTCGAGGGATTTCCTCGTCGACAATGCGCTCAAGCAGTTCGAGTGCGCCGGGAACGCCGAGGTGGAAATCGGTGGCTGCCTTGAAGTGCGGCGCATTGACGAAGTCGAGATAGTCGGCGAGCCCCTTGGCGTCGATCAGAACGAGATCGAGTTCCTCGGGCCCATACAGCGATGTGAGTTGCCAGAGGACGCTGCGAAGAAAGACGCTCTTTCCGCTGCCCGTCGTGCCACCGACCAGTAAATGGGGCAGTTCGTCAAGGTAGGCCCAGAGCGGGGCGTAGTCGATTTGCGCCCCAATCGCGACCGCCGGATAGATCATCTGACCTGGTCGCTCCAGACTTGTAACGTCGGGAAACGACCGGTCCCTCCCGCGGGAACTCCGCGACCGCTAGCCCGGGCTCGCCCGGCCAGTTCGAAATGCGCACCGCCTCAACACCAAGGTCACGAGCGATGTCCGCCTCCTGATTCTCGATCACTGCTAGCTTTACTCCGGCTGGCACGCTGAACGGAACCTGTATGACGCTCGGACCGACGACCAGCCGGTCGTCTCGAATGGCGGTGAATGGCGCCTTCCGGCCAGAAGCGCAGTTCGGAACCTGCCCGCAACCTCGTGTGCCTCGGCCTCGGCGGCAGCCTCGGCGTCAGCGGCCCGATCTCGATGATCTGACTTGTCAGCGGAGGGTTCCGCGGGCTCAGCATCTGCGCCCTTATGCTCGGCCGCAACTTGAACACCCTCTGGGCCCTCGACCCGACCGGTCCGGCCGCTCCCCGGATGGCGTCGCTAGTCTGGTCGACGAACAACTCTCCAAGTTCATCGAGGACTGAGGTCGGTATCTCAACCGCAGCACCTGGGGTCCTATCTCGAGAGCGCGCTTGAACCAGTCGACCCCAAGCAGGGTCACAGGCGTATCCCCGATGCTTCGTTCGCTTGGCGCCTCCGACCCTTTGGGACTGACGGCGAAGATCCGCTTACTAACCCGTGTCACCAAGTGGTTGTCAAATAGCCGATTCAGTCGATCGATTCTGTCTTCGTATTCTCCTGGCTGAACGAGCCGTAGGTGCTCCCATTGCTGGAGCGCCTCGAGAAACACCTGCCGCTTGAGGATCTCTCGACGCGACGGGGTGAATGCGTCAGGCGGGTCGAGATTGAACATCTGCCGAATCAGGCGCTCCATTTCGTGAACCTGCTCGCGTGCGTGAGCTAGGGCATCGGGCGGTGAACCAGTCCACTCGAACGGTTCAGTCCTCGCTTTGATCTCAATCGCCTCAATGATGCAGTCATCACCGTCGATCTCGACACCCAGCAGATCCGCGCGGATCTCAGGACCTCTTCGCAGGCCAAGCCAGCGCCGTGCGCCCTCCGTATCTAAACTGACCACCAGTCGACCGGGCGAGCCGGTCTCGTCGATGTACGCGAGCACCGCGGCGAGTCCGATTCGTCCGAGCACTGCCTCGTTGGACAGTGCGCCTTGTGCCTTGAAGAAGCCGAGCAATCCCTCCGGTATAGCCCGTCGCACTGTGCCCATGAGAAACTCCACCAACGCATCTCGCTCTGGATTAATCCATGTGCTCCGTTGGAGATATCGCAGGATCGGCTCAAGGAGCAGCGCCACCTGCTTTGAGTACGTGAAGGCAACATGACCTCGCACCGCGCAGTCGGCCCAATAGATCCAATTCGCCGATCCTGATGGGCGGAACGAGCGCGGAAACGCCCTCGCAAACCACCACCCAGGTCGCACGGTCAGCCAGGGCCTCCAGCGCCGCTTCTGATTCTTCGGACAGCAGCGGCGACCTCTCTTGCGTCGGGATACTCAAGCCGAACAACGCCGCTTGTCCTGACAGCATGTCGGTGAGTTGGTTTGAGCCTGACCTCGGTCGAATAACGGGACGAAAATCTTCGAGAGGATTCGTACTGAACTCCCACTCTGTCACAAGGCTGCCGACGGATGGCTCGCCAGCGTTCGCACCCACAGTACTTTGGTCTACGTCCGCAAGGTCGAACAGGACCAGCAGATGGGGCGAGCCTTCGACCTCGTCCAAACTCGATGCGATGTCCGCCGGTCTGGCAACCCGGTGCACGGTGTACGAGAACCGCTCGGCTGCACCAACGATCTCCCCGCTCACCAGTTCTTCAGCCGCGGCGTCCAGAGAGCCACGAAGTTCATCGGCGTCTTGCCGAGCGAGAAAGACGTCCAACCTGGCACGTTGTACCCGCCCCTTCGACCCCAGCCACCTGAACAGTTCCTTCGCCACGCGCGGGGCAGGATCTACCAATGCCACGGAGAGGCTCGAGCTTGCATACGGATGGACGGAGATGAAGCGCCCGATGATCTGCTGCAACGTGCGTGGGATATCCCCGGAGTCGGCCTCGTGTGGCCGACGTGAGTAGATCGGGAGGCTGTTCCATGTCCCTGCGTATCCTAGGGAGACGGAGCTCTCATCGATTCTCGACTGTAATCGACGGCATGCCCGGATCGAGAGAGGCGGTAACCAGGTCGAAGAAATCCTGAGGCAGGTATGGGGTCCGCAGGAAGAGCCGCGCGGCTCGGACACGCGGCTCGAGGATAATCGGATGGAGCGGCAGCATATAGGCCGTCACCTCTATCCCTTGCGCGACGACCCGCAGGTCGGTGAGCGAGAGCGCCTCCGCCACGCGCATGACGTAGTTCCTCTCGCTCTCAGGCAGTCGATCAGCCAGATCGTGCAGCAGCGTCCACAGTTCTACCCAACCCCCAACAACCGACTCGGCACTAGCACGCAGGGTCGCGGACCCAATGAACAGGCTCACCCCCTCTTCGGCGATTGAGTCGAGGAAAGGCTGCAGGGCCCTTCGGTCTTTGACAATCCTGTTGAGCACCCCGCTGCAACTTGGCGGATCCGTAACGCGCGCCTCCAACTTCTCGAGGTCGGAGATGACCGACGTAAGTTGGCGCCACCCGGCCTCCCCTCGCCCGGGCTGGAACGCGGGCTCGTCATCAGAAAGTCGCTCAAGCGAGCCGGCGGTGTCGGCGTAGTCCGTCTCGCCCTGAGCATCGGCAAGGAGGTCAGCAAATCGACCGACATTCACCCTCTCCCACTCGAATGTCTCTCCAGCCGCGCGAATAGTTCGGTCGGCTGAGTTCGCGTCGCCGCCTTCGCTGACCTGTTTCAGAAAGTCGACTTCGTCGAAGGCCGAGTCTCTGATCACCTGAGCAATCGTCTCCTTCGGTTCCTCCCAGATTGGTCCCTGACGGGGCCCACGCTCACTGACAGCACGGAAGGCGTCAGCCACGCTCTGGACTTCCAGGCCGGCCAGGTGCGACAGGTTCCCGGTAGAAGCGAATCTCCGCAAGCGTTCGTAGTCTCCTGCGTCGACGTCGCTTAGGTGTCCCACAAGTCTCTGCAGATTCGTGGCGTCCATCGACCGTACTCGGGCCACCAAATCCGCATTCCTGCGCAACTGAGCCGTGTCGATCTCAGGCGACCCGGTGTCCGGGAACAGCCCAAGGCGCCACAATTCCTGGCGAGCGCAGTCCGCCGGCTGCCGGCTGTCGGCCGCGACAGCCTCACAGTATTCAGCGGCCGCGCGCAGATCGGTGATGGCCCTTTGGGTGCTCAGGCACTGGAGGAGCCGTACCAACAGAGCTGCGGGATCCGACTGCTGAAGATCCGAGACCAACTTTCGGAAGAGCATCTCTCGGACTCGATCGCCGGATAGAGTCCGGAAGTTCGGCCAGACCGGACGCACGGTCTCGTTCTAGGTCACCCAGAACGATCAGGTCGTCTGTGACTGCCGGGTCATTTCGCCAATCGATCGCGACATGCACCTCGGTAGTGGTGGTAAGATCGGCCTTGTCGGTCGGTGCCCAACCTTCGATGAACACTGCGGCACGCACGCCGGGTCGGCCGGCGAGATGGTCGAGCAGCGGTTCCACCGGCAGCGGGCTCACCAACTCGGGAACTCGGATAAATCCAATTCCCGCGTTCAGCTTCTCGGTGACCGCATCCGCCAGCGCGGCTGCGAGTCGCGTATCAGCTAACGGAGAGAGGGTCATCGCTGCCATAGCTGTAGCGGGTTCAGCACTTCGGTGACCCGATCGCTGTATCGCCGCGCGAGTCCCAGCGAGGCAAGTAGCGCGGCCAGGTCGGATCCGTTCTGCACGAGTTCCTCCTCCGAGGCTCGCGGCACCATGTGCCGGCACTCGTTTCATGCGGCCCAAAGAAGACACCAAACCGCCGGGCCAGCCGATCGAGCCATTCTGCAAACGGGACAGACTCTCCGTCGTCGTCAGACATCCCAGCGATCACGAGGGTGGGAACAAGGGCGACCTCAACTCGGAAACGAGCGGGGTAACCCGGCGGGGCCCGACAAAGCCACAGTGTCGGCCTACCGCCGAGCAGCGGGTGGAAGCCCTCGAGCGAGAGCAGCTTCCAGAAGAACGCCGCGCTCACCAGCGGGGTGGGGTGCTCGGCGAGGGTGCGCAGCGCGCCCACGAGCATGCGGTAGAGCGCGGGGTTGGGCTCGCGCTCCTGGGCGACCTGGTCGGTGGCCTCGAGCATCGAGACCGCGTGGGTGAGGCAGCCGTAGTGCTCGCGGAGCGCGCGGTTGGCGTCGATGGTCTCGGTCTGGGTGACGACGTCGAGCTCGCGGCCCCGGTAGCACTGCAACGCGACGTGGGTCATCGGCTCGAGCCGCGCGCCGAAGCGGCTCCCCGGCTTGCGCACGCCCTTGGCCACCGCCCGGATCTTGCCGTGACCCTGCGTGAGGATGGTGACGATGCGGTCGGTCTCCCCCAGCTTGATCGTGCGCAGCACGACCCCCTGGTCCCGGTACAGGTTCACTACACCAGTGTAGTTCGCCCGCCCCATCCGAGCATCCGTCAGAACGCTGACGTATGCGCACGGTCGAGCTGCCGGATGCTCGAGCTAGGTGGCGGTCGACGGCGCCGAAGCGGCGTTCGCGGCGTTGGAACTCGGCGACGGCGTCGAAGAGGTCGGCGCGGCGGAAGTCGGGCCAGCGCGACGTCGGTGAACACGAACTCGGAGTACGCGGACTGCCAGACGCAGGAAGTTGGAGGTGCGGGTACTCGCCCGACGGTGCGCACGAGCAGGTCGGGGTCGGGCAGGTCGGGGGCGTCGAGGTGGCGCGGCGATCGACGTCGCTCGTCGATCGCCGACGAGCCGTGCGGGCGCCGTCGCGCACCTCCGCCGCGATCGCCGCCATCGCCGTCGGTGAGCTCGGCCCGGCCGTCGTAGTCGAACGCGAGGGTGAGCGTCATCCCGTGGTTGGCCGCGGTGAGCGCCTCGGTGTCGTCGATGTGTCGCCGCAGCCGGCGCGGGCAGCCGGCCGCCGCGACGGCCGATGACGCGGATCGCGCACGCCACGGGCGTGGAGGTCGTCGCGCCGGGCGAGCAGCAGGCGCTCGACGTCGGCGCAGCAGCGAACGCACCTCGTCGAGCGGCTCGCCCCAGTGCGCGCTCGGAGCACGACGTCGACCGTCAGCCACCGCAGGCCGATCTCGAGCGCGCCGTCGACCGACGTCGACCAGCGCCGCCTCGCCCGACCGTGCAGCCGTCGCCGTCGCGCCGACGATCGCGACGTGGCCCGGCGACCCGGTGCAGGTCGAGCATCGGTCGGACGTCGCGCGCAACCTATCGCCGTCGACGCTCGTCCCGCCCGAATCGCACCGCTACGCTCCCGCCGATGCGACCGGTACCCGAGCGCCTGGACCGCGGTCGATCAACCCCGCGGCCGGGCGCGGTCGCGGGCGGGCCCGGCTCCCCCACGTCGCTCGACGCGCTCGCCGGCGCCGACCTCGACGTCGAGATCCACGCTGTCGGCCGACGCCGACCGACCTCGTCACGCTGCGCCCGCGACGCGTTCGACCGGGGCCGCGGCGTCGTGGCCTGCGGGGGCGACGGCACGGTGTGCGCGCTCGCCGGCGTCGCCGCCGACGCACGACGGCGTGCTCGGCATCGTGCCCGTCGGGCTCGGGCAACGACTTCGCCCGCCAGCTCGAGATCCCCCGCGACGACCTCGACGCCGCGATCGACGTGCTGCGCACCGGGCACGTCGTCGCGCGCCGACCTCGGGCGCGTCGCACACCGCCGACGGCGCGACGCACGTGGTTCACCACCGTCGCCAACACCGGCTTCGACGCCGACGCCAACCGTGGGCCAACCACGATCACCTGGACGAGCGGCACGCCCGCTCTACGTGCTGGCCACGCTGCGCACGCTCGCCACCTACCGACCGCGGCGCTTCCGCGTCACCGTCGACGACACCGTCGATCGAGACCGACGCGTGGCTGGTCGCGGTGGGCAACACGCGCACGCTACGCGAGCGGGATGATGATCACGCCCGGCGGCGAGCGTGCACGACGGCCTGCTCGACGTGTGCGTCGTCGGCCCGGTGTCGCGCGTCGACTTCCTGCGCACGTTCCCGTCGGTGTTCCGCGGCGACGCACGTCGACGCATCCCGCAGGTGCGCACGTGGCGCGGCGCCGACGGTGACGCGTCGAGGTGCTCGACGCCGCGCGCGCCCGTCGAGCTGTGGGCGAGCGGCGAGCACGCCGGGCCGCTGCCCGCGCGCATCGAGCCGGTCGCCGGCGCGCTGGCGGTGATGGTGCCGGCGCGCTACCGCGGCATCGCCTACTTGACGGTGAGCGTGCCTTCCATGCCCGTGGCGCGGTGGCCGGGGATGTCGCAGTAGAAGGTGTACTTGCCGGGCTTGAGGTCGATCTTCTTCGACTGCGCGCCACCGCCGCCGTCGGCCTCGAGCAGGAAGCCGGGGTAGGCGCCGTCGAACACGAGGTCGTGGATGCCGTTGGCCGCCGTCAGCGTGATCTTGGCGATGCCCGGCGTGGCCGTGATCGTGTCGGGCTTGAAGTAGAAGTTGCCGGCTTCGATGGTGATGGTCTCGGTCGCCGGGCCCTTGGGCTCCTGCGTAGCCGCTGCTGCTGCTTCCGCCGCCACCGCCGCCGCCGCACGCGGCGAACAGGACCGCGGCGACCAGCACGAGGGCGAGCGCCGGCAGGACGCGGCGGGTGGTCTTCGTCATCGGGGCCCGCTCAACCCGACACGGTGATGGTGGCCTTCATCCCCTGCGCTTCGTGGCCCGGCACGGTGCAGTAGATGGTGTACTTGCCGGGCGTCAGCTCGACCTTGCCCGACTTCGGGCCACCGGCGTCGGTGGTGAGCAGGAAGCCGTCGAACTTCGGGTCCTGGATGGCGAGGGTGTGGCCGGTGGCGCCGCTGTAGTTGATCTGCACGATCCCGGCCGGCGCGGTGAATTCGGTGGCGTTGAACTTGATCGACGCCTCGGCCTGCACCGTCGACCGTGCCCGTGGCGGGGCCGGTGGGCTGCACGTACCCGGCGGCGCCCCCCTCGCCCTCGTTGAGGCTGGGCCCGAGCGAGACCAGGCCCGCCAGCGACACCACGACGAACAGGCCGCAGAGGATCATCGCCAACGACGACGTCTTCAGCCGGGGCGCGGCGGCGATGATGGACGCGCCGACCAGGATCGTCAGGGTGATGACGATGCCCATCACCAGCGCGGCGTCCTCGTCGCCGGCGAGGAACACCCGCGAGATGTTGAGCACGAGCACGGCGACGATGGCGATCGAGAGGAGCGGCACCAGGAACGGCAGGAGCACCCGCGTCTTGAGCGGCGTGTCCTCGGCCGGCGCCGTCGGCGCCCAGCGACTCGCTCGCGACGAGCTCGGGGAGCTCCTCCTCGGAGTCCGGCGTCCCGTCCAACGTGGTGGTGTCGGTCATCTCCTCAGCCCCATCTGAGTCAGCTCACGATCCATCTCGTCGAGTCCGTGCCGTGGCGTGTTCGCGCGCTCTTCCTCGGAGGCCCAGCGGAAGAACACTACGGCGATGATCAACCACAGTAGGAGTCCGGCCCCGATTTTCATGATCAGGCCCGCGGTCTGCTGGTCCTCGAGCGTCGACATGCCGAAGAGGTGCGGCACGTGCTCGTAGAACTTGTACAGCGGCGACGAGCCGAACGTGAGGAACGACGCGGGGACGGTCGGCACCACCGACCACGCGAACAGGTAGAGCATCCGCAGCACCGGTTGCGAGCCGCGGGATCTCGGGCAGCGGGCTCACGATCGGCAGCCACACGATGAGCGACGACACGAGCAGCAGCGCGTGCAGCGAGAAGTGCACGAGCCCGGAGTGCAGGCGGCGTTCGACCATCAACGGCCAGTGCGTGAAGACGAGCACGACGTTGAAGATCAGCAGCGCGGGGATGAAGCGCGCCAGCGTGCGCACGGTGCGCAGAAGAGCCACCGCGGGCCGCAGCAGCCAGACGCAGCAGCCAGGCCGGGAGCCCGAGGAGCAGCAGCGGTGCGACCACCATCGTGAAGATGAGGTGCTGCACCATGTGGACGCTGTAGTTGTAACGCTCGGCGATGTCGTGGATCGGGTAGTCGGACGCCACCCACATGGCGCAGCACGCCGAGCGACCAGCACGTCACCTGGAAGCGGGTGACGACCGCCTGGCCCGGCGACCGCCCACGCGGGGCCGAGGCGGACGATCGCGATCGCGTAGCCGGCGCGCGAACAGCCCGACGAGCAGCCAGACGTCGGGGTGGGGCGTCCAGGCGGGAAGGCGACCGCCGCAGCCAACACGACGCCGCTCAGTTGGCGAGCACGCCGTGGAGGGTCGCCAGCACGACAGGTAGAGCAGCGGGCGCGGCGATCGCCCCGACGATGAAGAGCCGCTTGAACACCGGCTGGTCGGTGCGCAGGTGCATGAACCAGGACGCGACCAGGAAGAACTTCACGACCATCATCGCGAGCAGCAGCACGACGATGAGACCGTCGGGGATGTCGCCCTCCGATGTAGGAGACCGCGATCTCGACCGCGGTGATGACCACGAGCACGACCGCGACCACGACGTACTGCCAGGGGTCGGGGTGGGCCCGGACCTCACCCGGCAGCAGGTTCGGAGCCGGGTGCGACATGCGGTACGGCAGGTCGCCCTGGGGCAGGTCGACCTCGTGCGCGCTCGAGCCGCGCGCTCGATCGCTTCGGTCTCGACCTCGCGTCGGTGTCGCTCATCTCGGCGCCTCACTTCGGGAGCAGGTAGATGACGGTGAAGATCACGATCCACACGACGTCGACGAAGTGCCAGTAGAGCCCGGCGATCTCGACCCGTTCGGAGTCGCCCTGCGGAGAGCCGGCTCTGCATCGAGAGGCCCCACAGCGAGACGAGCCACACGATGCCGATGAGCACGTGGGTGCCGTGGATGCCGGTGAGCACGAAGAAGCTCGACCCGAACAGGTTGGTGTCGACGTTGAGGCCCTTGCGGGTGAACTCGGTGAACTCGAAGATCTGGCCGCCGATGAACGTCGCGCCGAACAGCGCCGTCGCCATGATCCAGATGCGGAACCGGCGGTAGTCGCCCCGCTGCACCGCGGCCAGCGCGAGCACCATGGTGAGGCTGCTCATCAGCAGGATGAACGACGTCACCGACGTGAACGGGATGTTGTAGACGTCCTGCGGCGTCGGGCCCGGTCTGCCCGGGGCGGTCGCGGTAGAGCAGGTACGTGGCGATGAACGCGCCGAAGAACAGGCAGTCGGACGACAGGAACAGCCACATCGCCAGCTTGGGGTTGGCGACGCCGGTGTGCTGGTCGCCGTGCGTCGTGACGTCGTGCGCCGCGGGCACGAGCTCGCCGGCGCGCGCCGGGGGCCAGCTCGCCGGGCGCCGTCGGTCGCATCGTCGCTCGGCAGTCGCCGGCCATCCGGTCGATGGTCGCCATGCCTCGCCGGCTCGGTCCCGGGCTCGAGGCCCCACGCGAACACGCCGAACAGGAGGAGGAGCAGCCCGGGGATCAGCCAGCCAGGGTCTCGGTGAACACCGCCGCGTAGCCGAGGAACGGCAGGCCGAGCGGCGACGACCAGCGGGTAGAACGACGGCGACGGCATGTGGATGCCGTGCCCGTCGCCGTGCGTCGCCGGCTCGGCGACCGCGACGCCGCCGGCGCTCGCCACCGCCACGTCGGTGGTCGTCGTCGTGGTGCCCGTGGTGGTGACCTCGGCGGGCTCGCCGTCGTCGGCCCCGCCGGACGGCAGCCGCACCAGCCGGCCCTCGGCGTCCTCGGTGTACTTGCGGTGCCACCAGTCGTCACGGGCCTCGACCACCGGGATCTCGGCGAAGTTGTACTCGGGCGGCGGCGACGGGATCGACCACTCGAGCGAGCGGCCGTCCCACGGGTCGTTCGCCGGCGATCTTGCCCCGCTTGGTGCTGTAGATGATGTTCACGAAGAAGATCAGCACCGACAGGGCGATGATGAACGCGCCGATCGTCTCGATCAGGTTCAGCGTGTCCCAGCCCATGCCCGCTCGGGTAGCGGTAGGTGCGCCGCGGCATGCCGGTGAGGCCGAGGATGTGCATCGGGAAGAACGTGAGGTTGAACCCGATGAGCATCAACCAGAAGTTCCACTTGCCGATGCGTCTCGTTCGAGCATCCGCCCGAAGATCTTCGGCCACCAGTAGTAGAAGCCGGAGAAGATCGCCGAAGAACAGACCGCCGAACAGCACGTAGTGGAAGTGCGCGACCACGAAGTAGGTGTCGGTCTGCTGCGTGTCGGCGGGGACGATCGAGTGCGAGCACGCCCGAGAGCCCGCCGAGGGTGAACATCGCGATGAAGCCCAGCGAGAACAGCATCGCGGTCGTGAGCTTCACCGCGCCGCCGTAGACGGTGCCCAGCCAGTTGAAGATCTTCACCCCGGTGGGGATGGCGATGAGCATCGTCGACAGGCCGAAGGCGGAGATCGCGACCGGCCCGAGCCCGGTGGCGAACATGTGGTGCGCCCACACGCCCCAGCCGATGAACCCGATGGCGATGCCGGAGAAGATCACCACCGAGTAGCCGAACAGCGGCTTGCGGGAGAAGACCGGCAGCACCTCGGACACGATGCCCATGCCCGGGCAGGATGAGGATGTACACCTCGGGATGGCCGAACAGCCAGAACAGGTGCTGGTAGAGCAGCGGATCACCGCCCTTCGACGCCACGAAGAAGCACGGTGCCGAAGTTGCGGTCGAAGAACACCATGATCATCGCCGCGGTGATGATCGGCATCGCGAACACGGTGAGGAACGCGACGACCAGCATCATCCACGTGAACACCGGCATGCGCATGAGCGTCATGCCCGGCGCGCGCATGTTGAGGATGGTGACGATGAAGTTGATCGCCGACGTGGTGGACCCGATGCCGAGCATGACGATGCCGACGCCCAGAAGTTGGGGCCCGTGCCCGGGCAGCGCGCCGCCGGAGATCGGCGTGCTGGTCAGCGGCGTGTAGCCGAACCAGCCGCCGTTCGGCGCGCCGCCGAGGAAGAAGCTCGAGTAGATGAACAGGCCACCGAAGAGCACGACCCAGTAGCCGAACATGTTGAGCCGCGGGAACGCGACGTCGCGGGCGCCGATCTGCAGCGGGATGAAGTAGTTGCCGAACGCGACCGCCAGCGGCATGCCCACGAGGAACACCATCGTGGTGCCGTGCATCGTGAACATGGTGTTGTACTGCGCGGCGGTGAGCACGGTGCCGTTCGGGCCGCGCGAGCTGCAGGCGGATGAGCAGCGCCTCGACCCCGCCGAACACGAAGAACACGAGCGCGGTGCGCGCCGTAGAGGATGCCGATCTTCTTGTGGTCGACGGTGGTGAACCAGCTCCAGAAGCCGGTGGTCGCCTTCGGTCGGCGCAGCGGCACCGGCGGCGCGGCGGCGGTCGAGGACTTCGGGGACGGTCGTCATCGGCGCGCTCCGCTGCGTCATCTACTTCTGCTCCAGCAGGAAGTCGGCGATCTCGTCGGCCTGCTGCGTGCGTCATCGACTGCATGCCCGGCGGCGTGTTCTCGGTGAACGACGGCATGCCGACGCAGATCCCCGTTGCCTGGTGGGAGGCGGCAGTCCTGCGACGACATCGGGATCATCGACGGCGCGTTCATGCACCCAGTTGACGAGGTTCGTCGTGGTTCAGCGGGTAGGAGCCGCTGGCGAACGACGGTGCGGCTGGCGAGGTGGGTGAGGTTCGGGCCGTAGGTCGGCCTTCGACGAGTCGTCGAAGATGTGGCAGTTGGTGCACTGGAACGTCTTGACGATGAGCTCCTGGGTCGGGCCGGCCGGCGTGGTGCCGTCGGACTCGTAGAGCGGGTTCACCGGGCCCTGCTGCTGCTCGCTCGAGCCACTGCTCGAAGTCGGCGGGGCTCTTGGCGATCACCCGGAAGCGCATGTTGGCGTGCGACAGCCCGCAGTACTCCGCGCACTGCCCGAGGTAGGTGCCCGGTTTGTCGGCCGTCGAGCGTGAGCGTGTTGGTCTGGCCGGGGACGACGTCCTTCTTGCCCGCGAGCTCCGGGACCCAGAAGCTGTGGATCACGTTGCAGGTCTTCGCGGTCGTCGGTGCCGTCACACGCGTTCAGGTGCACGAAGACGTCGCGCCCGGTCGGGATGATCGAGCTCGTCGGCGGTGACGACCTTGGCGTCGGGGTACGTAGAACTGCCACCACCACTGCTTGCCCTCGACGGTGACCTGCAGCGCCTCGGGCCCGGGGTTCTGCGGCGAGGTCGAAGATGGTGGCGACCGTGGGCACCGCGACGATCGCGAGCAGCAGCGCGGGCAGGATCGTCCAGCCGATCTCGAGCCGGGTGTTGCCGTGGATCTGCTTCGGGTTCTCGTTCTTGCCCGGGCGGTAGCGGAACTTGACCGCCAGCACGACCGTGGCGACGATGATCGCGATGCCGACGATGATCGCGATGATCAGGATCGGGATGAAGAGGTTGTCGATCTTCTGGGCCTGCGGGACCCTTGGGCTGCAGCGAGTTCTGGCCGTTGTTCTTGACCTCGGAGCAGCCGGCGAGGACGACCACGACGGCAGCGGCGGCGGCGAGGACGAGCCGGCGTCCCCGAGAGCGGCGTGGCGTCATGTCCCCTTCCGAAATCCGGTTGTCCGGGTCTCCCACGAGCCCCTGTCCCCTGTCCGATCGGTGAGCCTCACCCCGGCGCGTCGGCACTCTACATGGACGAACTCTCCGGCGCAGCAACTTCTACGACCGACTTCTGGCAGGCGCCCGCCCGGCCGCGATCGCCTCGACGAGGGCGGCGTGGTCCCGGAGGTTGTTGGCCGCGTACGCCGCCGCGAAGCCGGCGACCGCCTCGTCGAAGACCGCGCCGGTCCCGAGGTAGCCGGCCAGCGCGGCGGCGTCGCCGGTGCGGGCGTGGGCCCGGGCGAGGGCCCGGGCGCAGAGCGCCCCGTAGTGCGTGAGCTTGCCCAGGTCCATCCGGGTCAGGTCGCCCTGGCCCTTCACGTCCCACAGCTGGCGCACGTAGTACTGGCGACCGCTGCCGGGCGCCTCGCACCAGCCGAGGAAGATGTCGCTCGCGGCCTGGGTGAGCCGCTGGCCGGCGACGACCCGGCGGCCCTCGTGACCGAGGCGGGACGCGCCGACGTACGGCGCCAGGACCGACGGCTGCGCCTCCTTCACCTGGAGCACGATCCGGTCGTCCGCCCCGTGCCCGGTGGCCTCGAAGAGGCACACCCAGCACCGGGTCCCGACGCTGCCGACCCCCACGACCCGGCGGGCGACGTCGACCACCCGGAAGCGGTCGAGGAGGAAGCGACGGTCGTCGGCGAGTGAGGCCCGGTAGTCGTCGACCATCTCGGCGACCTCGTCCATGTCGTGGCCGGCCGCCTCGAGGTGCACGACGATCGGGGGGTCCTCGACGAAGCGGGAACGGCCGTCGGTGTCGGCGGTGAGCCGGGTGACCGCCCGGAGGTGGTCCTTGCGCAGGGCGCGGGTCAGGTCGCGCTGCGCCTGGGCGCGGTACCGCTTCGGGAAGTGCTCCACCAGGTCGTCGGCGGTGGTGCGGTCGTACCAGACGTCGAGGGTCTTCATGTCCGCGTACTGGTGCATGTACTCGCGGTACACCCGCACCGCGGTCGTCACGACCTCGTCGCGGTCCCGGCGCGCGAAGCCGTGCTCCCTCGCCACCACATGGAGGCTGGCGGCGAGGCGCTTGACGTCCCACTCCCACGGGCCGGGGTCGGTCTCGTCGAAGTCGTTCACGTCGAAGATCACGTTGCGCTCGGGGGTGGCGAAGGTCCCGAAGTTGGCGACGTGCGCGTCGCCGCACGCCTGCACGGTGAGGCCGGTGACCGGCGTCATCGCCAGGTCGGCGGCCATCACCGCCGCCGCACCGCGGTAGAACGCGAACGGCGACGCGGTCATGCGCTCGTAGCGCACCGGCACCAGCTCCTCGACGCGCGTCAACGCCTGCTGCTCGAGGATGTCGACGGGATCGGCGCGGCGGTCCGACGCGCTCCAGTCGGCGTGGGCCGAGCGCGGCACTTCGGCGCGGAGAGCGCGCCCGGCGTCCCGGCGCTCGTCGCGGGTGCCCGGTGCGCTCACCTCGCGGACCCTACTCTCCACCGATGCGGCGAAGAGGTTGGGTCCTCGTGCTCGTCGCGGTCGCTCTGCGCGCTGGTGCCGGTGGCCGCGCACGCCGCCGCCGCACCGCTGTCGCTGCGCGGGACGAACTGGGTGCTCCGGCGATCCTCCTCGGTCAACGCGGTGTTCGACGGCGCTCGGGTGCAGGGCGCGAACGCGTGCAACGCGTACAGCGCGCCGTACACGGCGAGTGGTTCACGCCTGCGGATCGGCCCCGACGTCGTGACGACCAAGGTCGCCTGTGCCGATGCCGACCCCGACTACGAGGCCCGTCTCGTGAAGGTGGTGTCGTTCCGCATCCGCGGGACGACGCTCACGCTGCGCGACCGCGCCGGTCGGAGCCTCCTGTCGTACCGGGCCTCGATCGGCAAGTCCGCGCTGCACGGTGGGTGGAACGCCACCAGCTACTACACCGGGAACGCGGTCCAGTCGGTCGAGCCGGGGAGCGCGCTCACGCTCGAGTTCGCCGACGCACGAGTGTCCGGCAACGGTGGCTGCAACACGTTCGACGGCGGTTATCGGGTGCGGGGCGTCGACCGCATCCACATCGGTCCGCTCGCCGCCACGCTCCGGGCCTGCGCCGACTCGGCGCTGAACGACCAGGAGACCAGGTACCTGGCCGCGCTCCAGCTCGCGGTGCGGTACCGCGTCACCGGGAGCTCCCTCACGCTCTACCGCCCCGGCGGCACCATCGCCGCCACCTTCCAGCGCGCCACCGGCTTGACCAGCGGCACGCTAGGCGCGCTGGTCGAACGCGACCTTGATCGCCCCGGAGCCGTCCTGGGTGGCCAGCACCGTGAACGCGTCGCGCCACTCCTCGTCGAGCGGGAACGTGTGGGTGAGCAGGCCGTCGAGGCTCACCCGCCCCGAGCGGGCGAGTTCGAGGTAGTGGTGGATGCCGTGCTCGCGCACGCCGTCGACCTCCTCGATGCCGAACGCGTTCGAGCCGACCCAGCTCAGCTCCTTGAAGTAGAGCGGGGTGTACTCCCAGTTGGTGGTGCCGTGGACGCCGGCCTTCACCAGCGTCCCGTGCGCCTTGAGCAGCCGGACGCCGACCTCGAGCGTCTCGCGCTTCGAGATCGTGTCGTACACGACGTCGATGCCGCCGGGGAAGGCCATCGGCAGCCCGGTGTGCGACGCCAGCACGCCGCCCGACCACTCGGCGGCCGCTTCGATCACCGCCTCCGCGGGCTCGTGCGGGAACACCTCGTGCGCGCCGAGCTTGCGGGCCAGGTCCGCCTGCGCGCCGAAGCGCGCGACGACGCCGACCTCGACGTCGGGGTAGAGCGCGGTGAGGATGGCGACCGCGCACGACCCGAGCGCGCCCGCGCCGTACACGAGCACCTTCCCACCCGGCGTCGGCGGGTGCCGGGTGATCGAGTGCAGCGACACCGCGAACGGGTCGGCGAACACCGCGACCTCGTCGGGCACGTCGTCGGGCACGGGGAACAGCATCGACGGATGCGCGGGCATGAGCGTCGCCCAACCGCCGGTCGCGTCCCTGGAGGTGCCGGTGTGGATGCCCGGCGCGATGGGCGGCGTCTGGAAGTTCCAGCACAAGCTGAGGTCGCCCACGTCGCAGGCGGGGCACACGGGCGACACGCCGCGCGGCACGCACGACAGCCACGGGTTCAGGACCACGCGGTCGCCGACGTCGACGCCCTCCGCCTCGGGTCCCAAGCGCGACCACCTCGGCCACCACCTCGTGACCGGGCACCTGCGGCATCGACGAGAACTCACGCATCGGGTTGTCGCCGCCGCCCTCGCCCCAGTCCATGAACACCTGCTTGGCGTCGGAGCCGCAGATGCCGGTGAGCAGCGGGCGGGTGACCACCCAGTCCGGCAGGAGGAAGCCGGGATCCGGCAGCTCGAGCAGGTCCATCGGTGTGCGCTCGAGCGCGGCCAGGAGCGGGTTGTCGGCGTCGGCCGGCTCGCCGCCACGCGGCGCCACGCCGAACAGCAGTCCTCGCACGTCGTCCCCCCGTCGTCGCGGTGTCGTGGGTCCCGCCTCACTCTCGCGGGCGCCCGCCGACCGGTCAACACGATCGCGAACGACCGGATCAGTACCCCAGACGGTCGAGCGCGTGGGCGCGGCGTTGCCAGTCGCGCTCCACCTTCACCGACGTGTCGAGGAACACCGGTGCGCCGAGCAGCGCCTCCAGCTCCTCGCGGGCCAGGGTGCCCGCCTCCTTGATGACCCGACCGCCCTTGCCGATCACCATGCCCTTCTGGGAGTCGCGCTCGACGAGCACCTTCACCTCGTACCGCAGCACGTCGTCGTCGCGCTCGGGCTCGATCTCCTCGGCGACGACGGTGATGGAGTGCGGGAGCTCCTCGCGCGCGACGCGCAGCAGCTTCTCCCGCACCAGCTCGGCGACGAGGAACGTCTCGGGCTGGTCGCTGACCACGCCGCCCGGGTAGTACTCGGGCCCTTCGGGCAGGCGCGCCTCGAGCTCGCCGACGAGCGCATCGACGCCCTCGCCGGTCAGACCCGACAGCGGCACGTAGGCGTCGAACTCCCCGAGCTCGCCGGTGGCGACGGCCAGCTGCTCCCCGACCGCGGCACGCGGACGCGAGGTCGGTCTTGCTCACCACCAGGATCTTCGGGGTCGTCGACCTGCTGCACCAGCTCGGCGACGAACCGGTCGCCGGGCCCGATCGCTGCCGGTCGCCTCGATGAGCAGGCACACGACGTCGACCTCGGCGAGCGTCGCCCGGGCCCGGTCGTTGGTGCGCTCGCCGAGCAGCGTGCGGGGCTTGTGGATGCCGGGCGTGTCGAGCAGCACGAGCTGCGAGGTCGGGCGTCGTCCGCACGCCCCGGATCTGCGTGCGCGTGGTCTGCGGGCGGTCGGAGACGATCGCCACCTTGGTCCCGACGATGCGGTTCACCAGCGTGGACTTGCCGACGTTGGGCCGACCGACGAGCGAGACGAACCCCGAGCGGTACTCGGTCACTGGCCCGCGGGCGGGGCTTCGGCCACCGACTCCGCGTGTTCGTCGACCGCGTCGTCGGACGGCGGACGCGAGCGGCGTGATGCGCACGGAGACGATCCGGTGACCCTGCACGCGCTCGGTCCGGAACTCGAGGTCCTCGAAGCGCACGACCTCGCCCTCGTCGGGCACGTGGCCGAGCAGGTTGAAGACGAGCCCGCCGACCGTGTCCCACTCCGCGTCGGGCAGCTCGATGCCGAGCTCCTCGCTCACCTCGTCGATCGGCGTGCTGCCGGGCACCCGCAGCGAGCCGTCGCCCAGCCGCTCGATCGCGGGCATCTCGACGTCGTACTCGTCGGCGATCTCCCCGACGATCTCCTCGAGCAGGTCTTCGAGCGTCACGAGCCCGGCGGTGCCGCCGTACTCGTCGATCACGATCGCCATGTGGAACTGCTTGGTGCGCATCTCGCGCAACAGCTCGGCGACCCGCTTCTGCTCGGGCACGAAGATCGCCGGGCGCACCGCGACCCGCACCGGTTGCGTCGCCCTCGCCGGCGCGCGCTCGGCGCACGAGGTCCTTGAGGTACACGAGGCCGATGATGTTGTCGGTCGAGCCCTCGCACGCCGGCAGCCGCGAGAACCCGCCGCTCGATCGCCGCGCTCGATCGCCGTCTTCGATGGTGTCGTTGGCGTCGACCGCCGACCATGTCGGGGCGCGGCAGCATCACCTCGCGCACGACGGTGTCGCCGAACTCGAAGATCGAGTGGATGAGCGCGCCGCTCCTCGCCCTCGATGGACGTCCTCGCTGGCCGCGACGTCGGCCATCGTGCGGATCTCCTCCTCGGTGACGAACGGGCCCTGTCTTCAGGCCCTTGCCCGGGCAGCACGACGTTGGCGACGCCGATGAGCAGGTTCGAGAGCCAGCGCAGCGGCGCGAAGTGGGTGAGGAACCAGAGCAGCGGCGTGACCGCGCAGCGCGGCGCGTTCGGTGTGCTGCACCGCGAAGGTCTTCGGGCGCGACCTCGCCGATCACGAAGAACAGGAAGATCTGCAGCACGATGCCGATGACGACGCCGAGCGCGCCCGCCGTGCCTTCGAGCAGCACACCGATGAGCGTCGCCGACGGTGAGCTGCGACGACGAGCACCATGAGCAGCACGACGTTGAGCGTCTGCTCGGGCTGCTCGAGCATCTCCGCGAGCCGCGCCGCGCCGCTTGTCGCCCTCCTCCGCGAGCGCGATCGCCCGGATGCGGCTCATCCGCATGAACGCGGTCTCGGCGGCGGCGAAGAAGATCGAGAGGACGAAGAGCACGACGACGACGACGAGGATCACCCAGTCGGCACCGCTCATCGTGACCGGCCTTCAGGCCCTCCCTCGAGCTGCCGGAAGCGATCCAGCAGCTCACGTTCCCGGCGTTGCATCGACGCCGCCTCGTGGTCGTCGGCGTGGTCGTAGTTCAACAGGTGCAGCACCCCGTGCACGACGAGGAGCGCGAGCTCGTCGTCGAGCGTGCCCGCGTGCTCGGGCGCCTGGCGGCGCGGCGACCGTCGGGCAGACGACGACGTCGCCGAGCACGACCGGCGGGTCGACCGGCTCGGTCGGCGTACCCGGGCCCGCGGCCCCCTGCGTCGGGTTGGCGCCCGCTCGGGCACGTGGTCGTCGTCGATCGGGAACGCGAGCACGTCGGTGGGGCCGTCGCCGCCGAGGAACCGCCCGTTGAGGTCGGTGATCGCCTCCTCGTCGACGAAGATCAGCGACACCTCGGCGTCGGCCGGGGACGCGCTCCTCCGCCGAGCACGAGGCCGCGCGAGGCGCAGCCACCGCGGGAGGTCGACCGCGATCGTCGACTGCTCGTCCGAGCGAACACCGTCACGACTGCGCTCACTCGTCGCGAGCCGGGATACCCGGCTCGCGGGCACGTCGCGGCTCCTCGACCGCTTCGTTCGCTCGCTCGTACGCGTTCACGATGTCCTGCACGATCTTGTGGCGCACGACGTCGTGCGCGTCGAGCTCGACGAACGCGAGGTCGGCGATGCCGTCGAGGATGTCGCGCACCGCGAGGAGGCCGCGAGCGGCCGCGACCCTCGGGCAGGTCGATCTGGGTGACGTCGCCGGTGACGACGATCTTCGAGCCGAAGCCGAGCCGGGTGAGGAACATCTTCATCTGCTCGGGCGTGGTGTTCTGCGCCTCGTCGAGGATGATGAACGAGTCGTTGAGCGTGCGGCCGCGCATGAACGCGAGCGGCGCGACCTCGATGGTGCCGCGCTCCATCAGCCGCGACTGACCACCTCGGGCTCGAGCATGTCGTAGAGCGCGTCGTAGAGCGGCCGGAGGTACGGGTCGACCTTGGCGAGGATGTCGCCGGGGAGGAACCCGAGCCGCTCGCCCGCCTCGACCGCCGGGCGGGTGAGGATGATGCGGTTGATCTCCTTCGCCTGGAGCGCCTGCACCGCGAGCGCGACCGCGAGGTAGCTCTTGCCCGTGCCGGCCGGGCCGATCCCGAAGGTGACCGTGTGCGTGCGCACCGCGTCGACGTAGCGCTTCTGCCCCGCGGTCTTCGGGCGCACCGGCTTGCGGCCGCGCAGCACCTCGGTGGTGAGCACCTCGGTCGGCCGTTGGTCGGCCTTCAACATCTCGATGCTCCGGCCGACGCCCTCGCGGTCGAGCACGTGGCCGGCCTCGAGCAGCGCGACCATCTCCTCGAAGAGCCGGCCGACCCGCTCGGCCTCGACCTCGTCGCCGCGGATGGTGATCTCGTTGCCCGCGCACGTGGATCGTGACGGGGAACGCGTCCTCGACCAGGCGCAGCAACTCGTCGCGCTGGCCGAGCAGGCCCACCATGAGGTGGTTGCCCGGGACGAGGATCTTGACCTGGGTCGGCGACGGTGCTGGCACGTCGAGACGAGCGTAGCCGGGCGATCGCGCGCGCCGGACTGACGGGACTCGGGCGCGGATCGGGACGCCGAGGTCAGGCGGCGATGGCGCGCAGGCCGAGCTCGTCGAGCCGGCTGCCGAGGTCCTCGGGGCTGCGGCCCATCACCGCGGCGAGGACGCGCAGGTCGTCGCGGCGGATGGTGAGCATCTGCCCGTTGAAGTCCTGGCGCTGCAGCTGGATCGTCGCCGCGTACCGGGCGATCACCGCCGCGTCGGCGTCGTCGATCTCGTGCAGCCGCACGAGGTCGATGGTGAAGCCGTCGCCGAGCGACCCCGATCGGATCGGTGAGGTCGATCTCGAGGTCGTGCGCCGCCGCGCGGCAGCAGCTGGTCGGGTGGCACCCGGTAGAGCTCGGCCAGCCGGAGGAGGCGGGGCACCGAGATGGCGCGCTCACCCCGCTCGTAGGCCCCGAGCACCGACGCCTTGAACTCCTGGTCGGAGCGCGCCTCGACGTCGTGGAGCGACAGGCCCTTCTGGCGGCGGATCGCCCGCAGCCGCTCGCCGACGTGCCGTCCATCCATGTGTTCCATCGCTGTCCCCAGCCACGCGTCCGCTCGCCCCCTGGTCTCGCCGCAGGCGACCATATCACTGAGTGACGCCGCGTCACCACTCTCTGCGGTCAGCAATCTCGGGCGAAGGTCGGAGAACGTACGCCGCGGCCGTGCAACGCGGCGGCCGCCGCGATCGCCGCGGTCTCGGCGCGGAGGACGAACGGGCCGACCGCCAGGCGGGGCGCCGGCGCCGAACGCGGTCGAGCTCGGCCGGGTCGAAGCCGCCCTCGGGACCGACCGCCACCACCCACTCGCCGCCGTCCCGGGGCGCCGGAAGCGGCGGCGGCGTCGCCGCCGTCGGCCGCGGCGACCACGAGGCCCGGGAGCTCCGCCAGCTCGGCGACCCGGACCGGGCCGTCGACGACCGGCAGCCGCGCCCGGCGGGACTGCGCGCCGGCTTCGCGGGCGACCCGCGCAGCCGGTCGACCGCCGCCGCCGCCTTGGCGTCGTCCCACCGCACGACCGAGCGCGCCGCGTCGCACGAGCAGCGATCGCGTCGACGCCGAGCTCGGTGAGCTTCTGCACCACGAGCTCGGGCTTCTCGCCCTTGGTCAGCGAGCACGCGACGGTGAGGCGTGGCACGCAGCGGCGGTTCGTGCGCGAGCGCCGACGATCGCCTGGAGCTCGACGCGACCCGCGTCGCGCGGCCGCGACGGTGTAGCACGCGCCAGCGCCCGTAGCCGTCGGCCGCGGTGACCGTCTCGCCCGGCGCGCACGCCGGCGCGACCCGTTGCAGGTGGTGGCCGTCGTCGCCGTCGACGGTGATGCGGTCGTCGAGCCGGTCGACGTAGACGTGCGCGGTGGCGGCGACGTCGGCGCGCGGCCGCGGCGGGCCACCCGGTCACGCGGCTACTGGAACGCGGACTGGAGCCGGGAGAAGACGCCCTTGTCCTGCGGCGCGGCGACCTCCTCGCCGCGGAGCGCCGGCGAACGACCGCAGCAGCTCGTCCTCCTCGGCCGAGAGCCGCGTCGGGCACCTCGACGTCGACGCGCACGAGGAGGTCGCCGCGGCCGCGGCCGCGCAGCGCGGGCACGCCCCGGCCCTTGAGCCGGAAGACGTGACCCGGCTGCGTGCCCGGCGGGACGATGAGCTCCTCGAGCCCCTCGAGCGTGTCGACGTCGAGGTGCGTGCCGAGCGCCGCCTGCGTGAACGCGATGCGTCCGCACGTGCAGCGAGGTCGTCGCCCTGGCGCTCGAAGCGCGGGTCGGGCGCGACGCGCACGGTGACGTAGAGGTCGCCGGGCACGCCGCCGCGCGGCGCGGCCGGACCTCGGCCCGAGAGCCGGAGGCGCTGGCCGTCGTCGACGCCGGCCGGGACCTCGACGTCGATCGACGCGACGCGCGGACGCGACCGTCGCCGCGGCACTCGCGGCACGGCGTCGGGATGCGGCTGCCGGTCGCGCTGCACGCGACGCACGGCGCGGCGGTGACGATCTGACCGAGGATCGAGCGGCGCACCTCGCGCACCTCGCCGGCGCCGCCGCAGACGTCGCAGCGCGCCGGGTGGGTGCCGGGCTCGCAGCCCGAGCCCTCGCAGCGCTCGCACGCGACGGGCAGGCGGACGTCGACGGTCGCGGTGGTGCCGAACGCGGCCTGGGCGAGATCGAGGTGGACCACGGCCTCGGCGTCGGGCGCGCGCGGCGGCCCGGCCTGGCCGCGACCGTTGCCGAACGGGTCGCCGCCGAAGAACGCGTCGAAGATGTCGCCGAAGCCGAACGCGTCGCCGCCCGGCCGGCCGCGCGCACCGCGCCCGCACGCGTGCCGTCCTCGCCGAACACGTCGTAGCGGCGCCGGCGCTCGGGATCGCGCAGCGTCTCGTAGGCGACGTTGATCTCCTTGAACCTGCGCCTCGGCGTCGGGTCGTCGGGGTTGCTGTCGGGGTGGTACTGCGCGCGCCAGCGCGCGGTAGGCGCGCTTGATCTCGTCGTCGGTCGCGTTGCGGGCGACGCCGAGGACCTCGTAGTAGTCAGCCATGGCGCGTCCGTCAGCTCGGTCACGAGCAGGACGTCGCCGAGTTGCTGCGAGATGGCCTCGACCGCGGCGAGCGCCTGGCGGTAGTCCATGCGGGTGGGCCCGAGCACGCCGACGGTGCCGGCGACCTCGCCGTCGACGCGGTACGGCGCGACGACGATCGAGCAGTCGCGCAGCTCGTCGATCGGGTTCTCGGAGCCGATGCGGACGGTGGGGCCCTGGTCGAGCAGGTCGTGGACCAGCGAGACGACCTCGACCTGGTGCTCGAGCAGCTCGAGCAGGCGGGCCGCGCTGGTCGGAGGTCGGGAACGCCTCCTGCTCGGCCGCGAGCCGGCTCGCGCCGCCGACGTAGAGCGGCTCCACGAGCTCCTGCTCGGCGCGGGCCGCGAGCGCGTCGCGCGCCTCGCGCGGCCAGGCGAGTCGGCCGCCGGGCCGGCCTCCGGGCCGCAGCTCGGGCAGCTCGGCCCAGCGGGAGCCGGCGAGCTGCGTGTCGAGCAGCGCGCCGGCGGTGGCGATCGTGGCGTCGTCGATGTCGTCGGCGACGTGCAGGACGCACTTCTCGACGTTGCCGTTCGACAGGATCGGCCAGCGCAGCACCAGCGACGGCTGCAGGCTGACCAGCTGCACGCTGCGGACCGTGGCCGGTCTCGACGTGCGGGCCCGACGACCACCGCGGTGTGCGTGCTCACCCGGGCGAGCAGCTGGCTCGTCTCGTGCAGCAGGTCCTCGAGCACCTGGTGCGCCGACTGGAAGAGCGTGAAGAAGTCGGCGACGACCCGGCGCTGCGCCGGGCGCGAGCCCGGGCTGCCGCTTCGAAGTTGTCGACGAAGAAGCGGTAGCCGCGGTCGGTCGGGACCCGGCCCGCCGACGTGTGCGGCTGCACGAGGTAGCCCTCGCGCTCGAGGACGGTCATGTCGTTGCGGACCGTGGCGCTCGACACGCCGAGGCCGCGGGAGCGCGCGATCGGTCTGCGACCCGACCGGCTGCGCGGTGGTGATGTGCTCCTCCACGATGGCCCGGAGGATCGCCGCCTTGCGCTCGTCGAGCTCCATTGGCACTCGATTCTACCGAGTGCCAGCCGGGACGCGGCCCGGCTGCTCCGAGCGCCAGCGAGGAGCCGGGCGGCGACCTCGTTGCCGAGGAGCCGGCCGCGGCGCGTGAGGACGACCCGGTCGCCCGCCCGTGTCGAGGAGACCGGCGTCGATCGAGCTCGTCGATGCACGCGACCATCCCGGGAGGATCGGCCGCCGGCGCGCGGGAGCTTGATCCCACCGCGCGGTGCGCAGCGCCAGCGACGACGGCCTCCGCCGGCGCGGGCGGCCGGGTCGAGGATCTCGTCGCCGGCCTCGGTCGACGTGCCCGGCGGCGACCGCGGCGATGTAGCGCTCGGGCGTGCGCACGTTCCACCAGCGGCGGCCGGCGGTGTGGCCGTGGGCGGCACAGCCGATCGCGGCGTAGTCGCCGCCCTGCCCAGTAGAGGAGGTTGTGGCGGCACTCGTCGCCCGGGCGGGCCCAGTTCGAGATCTCGTACCAGGCGAGGCCGGCGGCGGTCAGGCGGTCGTCGGCGACCTCGTACTTCGTCGGCCTGGTCGTCGTCGTCGGGCGCGGCCCGCTCGCCCGGCCGCGACCGCCTGGCCGAGCGGCGTGCCCGGCTCGACGGTCGAGCGCGTACGCGCTCACGTGCCCGGGCTCGAGCGCGAGCGCGGCGTCGAGGGTCGCCTCCCAGTCGGCGACGCGCTCGCCCGGCGTGCCGTAGATGAGGTCGAGGTTGAGGCGCTCGATGCCCGGCGGCGCGCGCCCAGTCGACGGCGCGGGCGACGTTGTCGGGGTCGTGGGTGCGGCCGAGCGCGGCGAGCACGTGCGCGCGCATCGACTGCACGCCGAACGACACGCGGTTCACGCCCGGCGGCCGCGTACGCGCGCGAGCTTGGCGACGTCGACCGAGTCGGGGTTGCACTCGACCGTCACCTCGGCGTCGGCCGCGCGCGGGATCGCGTCGAGGATCCGGGTGAGCGCGGCGGCGGCGAGCAGCGACGGCGTGCCGCCGCCGAAGAACACGCTGCGTCGCGGGCGCGCAGCGCCCGCCGTCCGAGGTCGCGCACGCACGCGTCGACGTACTCGTCGACCAGATGGGCGCGGTCGGTCCAGGTCGCGAAGTCGCAGTAGTCGCAGCGCGACGCGCAGAACGGGATGTGCACGTAGACGCCGAAGGCGCGATCCGGCGCTCGGCATCAGTCGTCGAGCCGGAGCGCGGCGACGAACGCCTCCTGGGGGACCTCGACGCGGCCGATCTGCTTCATCCGCTTCTTCCCCTCCTTCTGGCGCTCGAGCAGCTTGCGCTTGCGCGTGATGTCGCCGCCGTAGCACTTGGCGATGCACGTCCTTGCGCTTCGCCTTCACCGTCTCGCGGGCGATGATGCGCCCGCCGATCGCGGCCTGGATCGGCACGTCGAACAGCTGGCGCGGGATCAGCTCGCGCAGCTTCTCGGTCATGCGCCGGCCGTAGTCGTACGCCTTGTCGCGGTGCACGATCGTGGAGAACGCGTCGACGGGCACGTTGTTGAGCAACACGTCGACCTTCGACGAGGTTCGACGGCCGGTAGCCGGTCGGCTCGTAGTCGAGGCTCGCGTAGCCCGCGGGTGCGCGACTTCAGCTGGTCGAAGAAGTCCATGACGATCTCGGCGAGCGGCAGCACGTAGACGAGCTCGACGCGCTCCTCCGAGAGGTACTCCATGCGTCGTCATCTCGCCCCGCCGCTGCTGCGCAGAGCTCCATGATCGTGCCGATGTACTCGGTCGGCGTGAGCACGGTGACGTTGACGTACGGCTCCTCGATGCGCGTCGATCTCGTTCGGCGTGCGGCATCGACGACGGGTTGTCGACGATCTCGACGCGACCGTCGGCGAGCTCGACGCTGGTACTCGACGTTGGGCGCGGTGGCGACGAGCGAGAGGTCGTACTCGCGCTCGAGCCGCTCGCGGACGATCTCCATGTGCAGCAGGCCGAGGAAGCCGCAGCGGAACCCGAAGCCGAGCGCGCCCGACGTCTCGGGCTCGTAGGTGAACGACGAGTCGTTGAGCCGCAGCTTCTCGAGCGCCTCGCGCAGGTCGGCGTACTCGTCGCCGTCGACCGGGTAGAGACCGCAGAACACCATCGGCTTCGGGTCGCGGTAGCCGGCGAGCGCCTCGCGCCGGATGCGCCGCGGTGGTGACGGTCTCGCCGACCTGGGCCTCGCCGACGTCCTTGATGCCGGCGATGAGGTAGCCGACCTCGCCCGGGCCGAGCGCGCGCGACGGGCGTGGGGACCGGGAGGCGCACGCCGATCTCCTCGGCGTCGTGGTCGCGCTTCGCCTGCACGTAGCGCAGGCGGGCGCCGCTGCGCGAGCGTGCCGTTGAACACGCGCACCGAGCTCACCACGCCGCGGTACGTGTCGTAGATACGAGTCGAAGATCAGCGCCTGGAGCGGCGCGTCGGCGTCGCCCGTCGGCGGCGGGATGCGCTCGATGACCGCGTCGAGCAGCTCGGGCACGCCCTCGCCGGTCTTGGCCGAGATGCGCAGGATCTCGTCGGCGGGGATGCCGAGCACGTGCTCGATCTCGCCGGCGCACGCGGTCGGGCTCGGCCGCGGGCAGGTCGATCTTGTTGAGCGCGGCGACGATCGTGAGGTCGTGCTCGAGCGCCAGGTAGCAGTTGGCGAGCGTCTGGGCCTCGATGCCCTGCGACGCGTCGACGAGCAGGAGCGCGCCCTCGCACGCGGCGAGGCTGCGCGACACCTCGTAGCCGAAGTCGACGTGGCCGGGCGTGTCGATGAGGTGGAGGACGTGGTCGTTCCACTCGAGGCGCACGTTCTGGGCCTTGATGGTGATGCCCCGCTCGCGCTCGAGGTCCATCGAGTCGAGGTACTGGGCCCGCATGTCGCGGGGGTCGACCGCGCCGGTCAGCTCCAGGAGGCGGTCGGCGAGGGTCGACTTCCCGTGGTCGACGTGGGCGATGATGCTGAAATTGCGGAACCGATCGAGCCCGGGCACACCTCATTCTCCACGCCCGGGAGCCGGACGGACGAAACCCTTGGGCTGCTGCTACCCTGATCGCTCGCTCGAACGCCCCCTCCCGATCTCGAAAACCGGAGCACCGCACGCGCCATGGCGAACATCAAGAGCCAGATCAAGCGGAACCGCTCGAACGAGCGTCGGCGGCTGCGCAACCAGGCGCGTGCGCTCCGAGCTCAAGACCCGGGTGAAGACGGCGCGACCAGGCGCTCGAGGCCGGGAGCGACGACGCCCCCGAGGCCGTCCGCCTCGCCCAGAAGCGCCTCGACAAGGCCGCGGCCAAGGGCCGGATCCACAAGAACCAGGCCGCCCGCCGCACCTCGCGCCTGATGAAGAAGGCCAGCGCCACCTGAGCGGTCGAGCAACCCGGTCAGGCAGGTGGTGACCACGGCGTGATCGGCCGGTCAGGCCGCATGCCGTCGACGATCAGGTCCACCCGTTCGTTGAAGAACGCGATCCGGTCGACGATCTCGGACGCGTCGCGGAGCGGGTGCCGGTAGCACCACGCAAGGTGCTGCTCGTCCCCCACCGACCAGTACGACGCCTCCCCCTTGTAGGCGCAGTACGTGAGGTGATCGCTCGGTGCGAGCCGGTCGGTGCGCACGTCGTCGGCCGCGAGGTAGTAGCGGACCGGGAGCGGCGGCTCGAACAGCAGGTACGGCGCGGTGCTCTCCGCCAACAGCGTGCCCCCGAGCTCGATCCGCACGTGACGGGAGCTGCGCAGGATGTCGACGCGGTGGAACGGGTCGCGGGATGGGCGACGTTCCGCTCGTCCCGACATCGCGGAGACGAACGCTCATCGACGGCGACCTCCACTTCCACTTCCACTTCCACTTCCACTTCCGCCGCCGCTGCGGGCGGCCAACCGGGTCAGGCGGACGACCAGCACCTCCATCACCGCCTGTTCGGGGATGCCCCGCGCCCCCTTGAGGTCGAGGTCGGCCTGGAACAGCGCGTCGAACGCCTGGCGGATCCCGCCCGCACCCAGCGCCCGGGCTTGCGTCGAGCGCCTTGCGCGCCGGGTACTCCTTCACCTTCCCGCCGAGCGCCGCCACCGCGTCGGCGCGCGGAACGCAGCGACGGGTCGTCGAGCCGGAGGATGCGGCGGTAGTAGCCGTTGAGCAGGCCCATCACCTGCAGTGGGTGCATCGGCTTGGGCTGCTGCGCGCTCGACACCGTCAGCAGGCGGTGCAGGGTCTCCAGCGCGCCGGCCGGGTCGCCCTCTTCGATGGCGTTCGTGAGCTGGTACGACGGCACCGCGCCCGCTTCACCGAGATACGGCGTCACCTCGTCGACACCGAGACGCACGTCGGGCGCGTACGCCGCCGCGAGCACGTCGACCAGCGCGGCGACGCGGCCCGGCGTCCTCGCCGAGGTGCGACGAGATCAACGTCGCCGCGTCCGGCGAGAGCAGGAGCCCTGCTTCGTGCGCGGAGCCGATCAGGACCTTGTCCGTCTTCTCGCTCTCGGGCGCGCGCTCCTGGGCCTTGACCGCCTTCAGCTGCTTGCTGAGCGCGGCCGGGATGGTGCCGCCGCCGGCGACGAACACGAGGATGGTGGTGTCGAGCGGGTCGTCGAGATAGCGGACGATGCCGTCGACGTCGCCGGCGGTGAGCGCGCCGACGTCGCGCGCCACCACCACGCGGTGCGCGGTCATGAACGGCGGACTCCCGGCCGCGTTCAGCAGCGCCGCCACCGCCGCCTCGCGACCCTCGGCGCCGGCGGCTGCGTCGGACTCGTCGCCCGGCCCGGCGCGGCCCGGGATGACGATCTCCTCGAGCGCGAGGCTGCGGTCGTCGTCGCCGAGCAGCTCGGCGACGAGGTCGTCGACGACGCGGTCGCGCAACGACGGGTCGGTCCCCTTCACCAGGTAGGCGCCGGCGCTCATCCGCTCACGGCTCCAGCAGCGCTTCGATCATGCGGCACACCGCGACCGACCCGGCGACGTCGTGGACCCGCACGATCCGGCAGCCGTGGGCGACGCCGTAGGCGACGGCCGCCAGCGAGGCCGCCCGCCGGGCGTCGATGTCGAGATGCGAGCAGCTCACCGAGGAACCGCTTGTTCGACGCCGACAGCAGCAGCGGGTAGCCGTGCGCGGCCAGCGCATCGCTCTCCCGCAGCAGCACCGCGCTCTGCGGCGGGGTCTTTCCGAGGTCGAGGCCGGCGTCGAGCGCGATCTGCTCGGGCGCGAGTCCCGGCGGCCTCGGCGCGCCGCGGCGCGGTCGAGGAGGAACGCGGTGACGTCGGCGAGCAGGTCGTCGTAGTGCGGCTCGGGATCGGGGACGCGCGGCTGCAGCCGGATGTGGGTCGCCACCACCGACGCGCCGTGGCGTGGCGGCGACGGCGAGGTAGTCGGGGTCGCCGAAGCCGCTGATGTCGTTGCCGACGACCGCGCCCGCCTTGCACGCCTCGTCGAGCACCGCGGCGCGCCACGTGTCGCACGAGATGGCGACGTCGAAGCGCTCGTGCAGCGCGGCGATGGGCGCGACGACGCGGTCGAGCTCCTCCGCCTCGCCGACCTCGGGACCGGGACCGGCCTTCACGCCGCCGACGTCGAGGAGGTCGGCGCCGTCGTCGACCAGCACCGTCGGCGCGCTGCAGGAGCGAGTCGAGCTCGAAGGTGGCGCCGTGGTCGTAGAACGAGTCGGGCGTGCGGTTGAGGATGCCCATCACCAGCGTGCGGGTGGTGAGGTCGTGGACCTCGTCACCGAGGCGGTACCGGGACGCGGGCATGCGTGCGGAGCCTACGCGCGCGCCATCCGGCCGCCGTGAGGGCGCCGAGGGCGACCAGACCCCACGCCGCCCGACCGTCGACGGCGACCGGCACCCGCGACGCGAGGTCGGCCACCGCGATCAGCGCGTGGAGCAGACCGACCGTCGGCAGCTCGAGCAGGCGCGGGATCGCGGGCGACAGCGGCCGGGCCAGGCCGCCGAGCACGCCGGCGACGAGACCCCACATCGTGAGCGGTGCGGCGAGCGGGACCGCGACCAGGTTGGCGGGCAGCGCGACCAGCGGCATCGAGCCGAACACCGGGATCAGCACCGGCGCCACCCCGATCTGCGCGGCGGCGGTGACGCCGAGCACCTCGCGCATCCACGCCGGGCCGCGCAGCCGCGCGGTGATCGGGCGCGCCAGCAGCGTGATGCCGAGGCTCGCCGCGCACGACAACAGGAACCCGACCTGGTGCAGGAGGAACGGGTCGGCGAGCAGCAGCGCGGTCGCGGCGAGCGCGAGCACCCGCAGCCCGACGGTCGGACGGCCGAGGTGCCCGGCCACCAGCGCGACGCACGGCCATCGCGATGGCCCGGAGCACCGACGGCTCCCAGCGGGTCATGGTGCCGAAGCAGCACGAGCACCGCCAGCGCCGCGAGCACGCCGACCGCGCAGCCCGAGTCGGCGGAGCAGCGGCGCGAAGAGCGCGAGCACGAAGGCGACGTTCTCGCCCGAGACCGCGGTCAGGTGGGTGAGGCCGGCGGCCCGGAACTGCTCGGTGAGCGCCTCGGGCACGCCGCGGGTGTCACCGAGGAGGAAGCCGGCGAGCAACGCGCGATCGGTCGGCCCGAGGTGCTCCGAACCGGCGAGCACCAGCTCCCGGGCGTCGTTGGCCAGCCTCGTGAGGGGCGACCGGGTGGGTGCGACACCGAGCACGTCGGTGGCGTGGAAGGCCCCGACGGCGTGCTTCCACCGCCAGCGTTCGTCGAAGCCCTCGAGCGGTGTGAACCAGCCCGCGCAGCGCCACCCGCTCCCCCGCCGCGAGCAGGCGCAGGTGGCCGGCGACGTCGCCCGAGGCCTCGACCAGGACGCGCCGGTGGCCGCCGCCGCGGCCGTCGAACCGGTCGACTCGGACCAGCGCCCGCGCGTCGAACCGCGCCGCGTCGGGATCGTCGACGAGGGTGGCGACGACACGCGCGTCGGCGTGTCGCACGATCGCGGGCCCGAGCGGGGACGCGTCGAGCCCGTGGAGCGCCCGTTGCATGACGGCGCCACCGAGCAATGCGAACGCGACCAGCGCCACGCCGATCCGCGCCGGCGACGGGCGGAGCCACGCACGCGACGAGGACGCCGAGCGACGCCGACCACGAGCGCGCCGACCGCGGGCCCGCCGCCGGCGGCCTCGCCCGCGAGGATGCCGACGACGACCGCGCCGAGGACGGCCAGCGGCCCGTACGGCAGCGCACGGTTCAACGGCTCACACGGTGACGAGCGGCGCCAGCTCGGCGAAGCGCTTGTCGCCGATGCCGCGGACGCTGCGCAGGTCGTTGACCGACGTGAACCCGCCGCGGCGCTCACGTTCGGAGATGATCGACTGCGCGTACGTGGGCCCGATGCCCGGCAGCTCCTCGAGCTGCGCCTGCGTCGCGGTGTTGAGGTTGACCTTCGCCCCGACGCCGCCGCCGGTGCCCGTGCCGCCATCCGGGCCGGACGCGCCGGCGGCGCCGCCGTCGACCACTCCCGGGTCGGCCTGCCCGACCTTGGCCACGTAGACCCGTTCGCCGTCGGTGACCTTGGCGGCGAGGTTCAGCCGGTCGAGGTCGCCGTCGGCCAACGCGCCGCCGACCGCCTCGACCGCGTCGATGACCCGGGCCCCCGCGTGCAGCTCGACCACCCCCGGGTGGGTCACCGCGCCGGCCACGTGAACCGCGAGCCGAGCAGGGGTGCCCTTCGGCCCCGTCGACGGCGTGGGGTCGTCGAGCGTCGTGGTCGACACCGTGGTCGTGACCGCGCGGCGGCGCGGCCGACTCGCCCGCGCTCGCACCGCCGACGCCGATGCGGTACCAGACCACGCCGGCGACCACCGCGACCAGCACCAGCACCACCACGCCGAAGCGGGCGTCGGCCCGCCAGTCGTGCACCCGGTCGATCAGGCGGGTGAGCGGACCATCGGCCACGCGTGCGAGCCGCCGCTCGCGGCGCGGCAATGGGCGCGGGCGCGCGCGGCGCGGCGGTTCGGGTTCGTCGTGGAACTGCACGCTCCCAGAACTCGCGTTCCTCGGTGGACGACGGTGACGATGGTGGAGAGAGCTCGGCCACGAGCGGACCTCCGGGCACGGCGCGCCGGAGCGCGCGGCGAAACCGGAGGAAGTGCCGGGGAGGAGCGGTCGTGACGGTACCAGCGTCCCGTGCCCCGCGGAAGGGCGATCTGCCCGGAGAGAGCGCGGGTTCAGGCGAGGACGAAGTTCACCATGCGGCCCGGAACCACCACGACCTTGCGGACGGTGGCGCCGGCGAGCAGCTCGGCGACCTTGGGGTCCGGCCGCGCCGCCGCCTCGTGCTCGGCCTCGGACGCGCCCGTGGCGACCGTGACCCGGGCCCGCACCTTGCCGTTGACCTGCACGGGGATCTCGACGGTGTCGTCGACGAGCAGCGCGGGATCGGGCACCGGGAAATCGGCGAACGCGCAGCGCGCCCGCCTCGCCGAGGCGCGCCCACAGCTCCTCGGCGACGTGCGGCGTGAGCGGCGACAGCATGAGCACCATCGCCCGCACGACCTCGCGCGGCGCGCTCCCCTGCTCCTGCACGACGCGGGTCAGCCGGTTGTTCAGCTCCATCAGCGCGGCGATGGCCGTGTTGAACTCGAGCGTCGGCCATGTCGTGGCCGACCGTCGTCGATGGTGCGGTGCAGCAACCGGCGGGTCTCGTCGTCGGCCGGCACGTCGACGACGTGCAGCTCACCGGTGTCCTCGTCGACGACGTTGCGCCAGAACCGCTGCAGGAACTTGTGCACGCCGACGATGTCCTGCGTGCTCCACGGTCGGCTGGCGTCGAGCGGGCCCATGAACATCTCGTAGAGCCGCAACGTGTCGGCGCCGTAGTCGCGGTAGATGTCGTCGGGCGCGACCGCGTTCTTCAGGCTCTTGCCCATCTTCCCGTCGTGGCGCACCACCTCGACGCCGTCGGGAACCACGAGCCGTCACGCTCCTCGACCTCGGCGGCCTCGACGTAGGCGCCGCGCTCGTCGGTGAACGCGGCCGCCGTGATCGTGCCCTGGTTGAAGAGGCGGTGGAACGGCTCGGGGGTCGACACGTGGCCGAGGTCGAACAGCACCTTGTGCCAGAAGCGCGCGTAGAGGAGGTGCAGCACCGCGTGCTCGGCGCCGCCGACGTAGAGGTCGATGCCGCCCGCGGCGGGCGCCCGGTTCCGACCATCCAGTAGCGCTCGACCTCGGGATCGACGAGGGCGTCGGCGTTGGTGGGGTCGAGGTAGCGCAGGTAGTACCAGCAGGACCCGGCCCACTGCGGCATGGTGTTGGTCTCGCGGCGGTAGCGCTGCGGGCCGTCGCCGAGGTCGAGCTCGACGTGCACCCAGTCGTCGGCGCGCGCGAGCGGCGGTTCCGGGAGCGCGGTGTCGTCGTCGGCGAGGATGCGGGGCTCGAAGTCGGTGATGTCGGGCAGCTCGACCGGGAGCATCGACTCCGGGCAGCGCGTGCGGGACGCCGTCGGCGTCGTAGACGATCGGGGAACGGCTCACCCCAGTAGCGCTGCCGGCTGAACAGCCAGTCGCGCAACTTGTAGGTGACGGCCGCCTCGCCCGCGCCGACCTCCTCCAGCCAGCCGATGATGCGATCCTTCGCGTCGGCCGTCGGCAGGCCGTCGAGCGACACCTCGTCGTTGGCCGAGTGCATGCCGACGCCGTCGCCGGCGTAGGCCTCGGGCCATCGTCGGCCGGCGTGTCGGCCGTGAGCCCGCGCTCGCGCAACCAGGCGTCGGGCGGCCGTACGACGCCGACGATCGGGCAGGTCGAACTCGTGCGCGAACTCGAAGTCGCGCTGGTCGTGCGCGGGCACGGCCATGATCGCCCCGGTGCCGTAGCCCATCAGCACGTAGTCGGCGATGAACACCGGGATGTTCCAGCCGTTGGTGGGGTTCTTGGCGAACGCGCCGGTGAAGACGCCGGTCTTCTCCCTCCCCTCGGCCTGGCGCTCGAGCTCCGACTTCTGCGCCACGAACTCGCGGTACGACGGCGACCGCCTCGGTCGGCAGCTTGTCGAGGCCGAAGCGTGCCCCGCCACTCGAACGGCGAGTCCTGCGGGCCACTGGTCGGGGACGATCTGCGTCGACCAGCGGGTGCTCGGGCGCCAGCACCATGTAGGTGGCGCCGAACAGCGTGTCGGGCCGCGTCGTGAACACGTCGATGTCGACGTCGGTGTGCTCCTCGACCGGGAACGCGACCTCGGCGCCGACGCTGCGACCGATCCAGTTGCGCTGCATCAGCTTGATCGACTCGGGCCAGTCGAGCAGATCGAGATCGGCGAGCAGGCGGTCGGCGTAGGCGGTGATGCGCAGCATCCACTGCTTCGAGCGGGCGGCGGAACACCGGATGGTTGCCGCGCTCGCTGCGCCCGTCGGCGGTGACCTCTTCGTTGGCGAGCACGGTGCCGAGCGCGGGGCACCAGTTGACCGGTGCCTCGTCGAGGTACGCGAGCCGGTACGAGTCGACGACCGCGCGGCGGGTGTCGCCGTCGAGCTCGCGCCACGGCTGCGCCGTCGGGGTTGGCCGTCGCTCTCGGCCGGCCGGCTGCCGTCCTCGAATTCCGCGAGGAGCTCGGCGATGGGCCGGGCCCGGTCCTGGTCGTCGTCGTACCAGGAGTCGTAGAGCTGCAGGAAGATCCACTGCGTCCAGCGGTAGTAGTCGACGTCGGTGGTGGCGATGCTGCGCCGCGGGTCGTGGCCGAGCCCCAGCGCTCGGAGCTGGCGGCGCATGTTGGCGACGTTCGCCTCGGTGGTGGCTCGCGGGTGCTGGCCGGTCTGCACCGCGTACTGCTCGGCGGGCAGGCCGAAGGCGTCGTAGCCCATGGCGTGCAGGACGTTGTGGCCTCGCATGCGCATGAACCGGGCGTAGACGTCGGTGCCGATGTAGCCGAGGGGGTGGCCGACGTGCAGGCCGGTGCCGCTCGGGTACGGGAACATGTCGAGCACGTAGAGCTTGCGGCGGTCGGCGACCTCGGCGAACCCGCCGCGCCAGCGCGCCGGTGGGGTTGGGCGTCCAGAAGGTGCGCTCGGCGTCCCAGCGGTCCTGCCACTTCGCTTCGATCTCGTTCGCGAGCGCGGCGTTGTAGCGGAACGCGGGGCGTTTCGGGCGACGAGGGCGAGGTGTCGGTCATGCTCGGGCGAGCGTACCGGGCCGGGATCGCGCGCTCCTTCACCGATGTTCGTGTCCGTTCCTCGGGGCCGTAGGACGGCGTCCGAACCGCTTCACGCTCGCCTCCGTGCAACCGCGAGTATGGCCAGGTACTGCTTGGTGATGTGGCCGTCGAGACGGTCATCGATCACGTCACCGATGCCGGTGAGGAGCTCGCGGCGCCGTTGAGGTTCCATCAGGACGTAGATCGACTGCGTCGCCAGCATTGCGAGGTACCCGTCACGGTCGTACACCGCCGTCCAGGGGAACCACGACACCGTTGGCGACTCGAAGAGGTGATCGACCGGAGGAGGCGGCACGAAGCTTCGATCCACCCTGCTCCACAACTCCGCGATGTCACTGGTCGCCGACGCCCGCCCCGCGACCTCGCTCACGGTGGCGAACTGCCATGGTCCGACCTCGGGTGCGATGCGGCGATGAATGTCCTGCACCGCGTCCGCAATCAGGTCCTGGGTGCCACCGGCAACATGCGCGTTGGTGACCAGCGCGAGGTGCCCGCCCGGCTCGAGGACACGAGCGGCTTTGGCGTAGCCGATCTCGGGATCCACCCAATGGAACGCGGTCGCGGAAAACACCAGGTCGAAGCGCTCCGAACCGAGATCCGCGTCTTCAAATGACCCGACTTCGATCGCGACGTTCGGGGAGTGCCCCAGGTTCTCGCGGGCAAGGGAGGCAAGGTGCTCGCCGAGCTCGACGCACGTGATCTCGTACCCGCGCTCTGCGAGTGAGCGAGTGGCCTGTCCAGTGCCGGAACCCACTTCGAGGATTCGATCCGACGCGCGCAACCCGCAACCCGTCTCCAACGCGTCGAAGAGCGCACCTGGATATCCGGGGCGAGCCCGGTCATACGCAAGCGCGATGTCCTCGAAGCCTTGCCGGGCGGCGACGCGGGAGTACCGCGGATCGTCCGGCAATGGGATGTACGCCTCGACCTTGGTCGACTCATGCTCGTTCGCTTCGCTCACCTCCACAGCCTGCCCGACTCGGGCACATCAAACGATGGCCGCGCCGCGCGGTTCGCCGTCCCGATACGGTGGTTCATGCCCTTCTTCGCCCCGCTCCCGCCGCTCCCCGAGCCGCAGGAACAGCCGACCGGATGGCGTCCACCACTGTGGGATCGCCCCTCCGAGGCGATCCTCGGAGCACCCGTGCCGATCAACGCGCTCTTGGCGAAGACCGAACGAGTCGCGGATCGCGTTGGCGAATGTCTCCGCGTATCCCAATGGCTTCGCGTTCGATCTGGTGATCATCGGAAATCCGATGACGCCTCGCGACCCGATGTCGCACCGGATGGGGCTGATGGGTGGTCCCGGCATGCGTCGCGGCCCGCGAGTCGGTTTCGAGTTCGCGGACGGGACCCGAGTCGCGGAAGGCGGGCCGATGCCGTTCCCCGGCCACGTGATGACGCTCACCGCGCAGAAGGATCCGCAAGGCATCCCGACGACACCGATCCTCGTCTCCCGGGGTGGTGGCGGTGGCAGTGACCGATACTCGATGGGCTTCTGGTGCTTCCCACTCCCGGCCCCCGGCCCGATGAACGTCTACGTGGAGTGGGACGACGCAGAGATCCCCGAGACCATGGTGACGATCGATAGCACGAGCATCACCGAGTTGGCGCCAAGCGCAGTGACCCTCTGGGATCCCGACGAGTAGGCGGACCCTTTGGATCAGGCAGCATGTGGCGATGGGGACCATGGACGATGCGCGACCAGCCGCGGAGATCGGGACTGGGCTGAGCAAGGACGAGCGGGCCGGCAGCTTCGGCGCCGTCGCGGCGGAGTACGAACGGTTTCGGCCGGGGCCTCCCACCTCCGCGGTGGACTGGTTGCTTCCCACTCGCGTCGCACGCGTCGTCGATCTCGGAGCCGGCACCGGGGCATTGACCCGACTCCTGATCGACCGAGCCGATGAAGTCGTGGCCGTCGAGCCCGACGACAGGATGCGGTCCGTCCTCCGCGCACAGGTACCACACGCGACCGCGGTGAACGGACGAGCCGAATCGATCCCGCTACCCGATCGTTCCACCGATGCGATCCTCGCGTCTTCGTCCTGGCACTGGGTCGATCCGGTCCCGGCCGTCGCCGAAGCCGCTCGCGTTCTGGTACCGGGAGGGCTGCTCGGAGCCGTCTGGTCGGGACCCGATCCGGATGGCGGGTTCATGGCTCACGCCCGCGAATTGCTTGCGCAACGGACGACCGAGAATGCGGATGTCAGCTCCGAGCAGGATGCTGGTCCGAGTGCTGGTCCGAGTGCGGGTGACCTCGGTGATCTGATCTTCAGCGATTCGCTACGCCCGGAGTTCGTGCTGAAGATCCCGGCCGGGATGCCGTTCAGCACACCTGAGCAGCACGTGTTTTCGTGGGACGTAGCGCTCAACGCGGACGAGTTGATCGGCCTGCTCGGGACGTTGAGTTGGATCATCACCCTGCCCGACGACCAACGCGAACAGGTCTTCGCCGCCGCGCGACGCTTCCTCAGCGAGTTGCTCGGCATCGAAGGCGAAGTCACGGTCGATGTGGCGTTTCGCGCCGACGCCTGGAGATCTCACCGCGACGACATATAGGTGCCCGATGTGCACGCGAGTGCACGCGAGTGCGCCCACCTCGGAGAAGCGCAACCCGTCCATCGTGGCCAGAAGACTCGGGCGTCCCAGCGTCCGTCTCCTGGAGGGCTGTACCTACCCGCTATCCTTGACCCCCGCTCGTTCTCGGGGCTGTAGCTCAGTTGGTAGAGCACTTCCATGGCATGGAAGGGGTCAGGGGTTCGATTCCCCTCAGCTCCACTCCGGTGTGCCCTGGGCCGCGAGCCGTCGCGTCCGCGCCGCCACGAGGACGTCGGGGGAGCGTCATGGGCAATCCGAGCGACATCGACAGTGGGGCCCCTGTGGTCGCGCACCACGGGATTGACATCTCGGCGACGCTCGAAACGGTCTGGAACCTGCATACGGACGTTGACCACTGGCCGGAGTGGCAAACGGACATCACCGCCGCTCGAGCCGATGGCGCGTTCGTTCCGGGATCTGCGTTCACGTGGACGAGCTACGGCTTCACCGTCACCTCGACCATCTACGAGGTCAACCCACGATCACGAGTTCTCTGGGGCGGAACGGCTGACGGCATCACCGGGATCCACGAGTGGCTGTTCCGGGCGACACCGACCGGCGTGCGAGTCGAAACCAATGAATCGTTCGCGGGCGAGCCCGTGAACGCCGACACCAGCGGAATGCAAGCGATGCTCGATGCTTCGTTGGCGTCGTGGCTCGGTCACCTGAAGATGGCCGCCGAGTCGGTCGCCTGACGAAACGCACAACTCCGACTCACGGCGACCCGGTGCTCAGGGCTGCCGACGCACGAATCCCGGCCCGAACCCGGGACCTCATCGCGGCATCTCGCGGTCGAGCCGATTTGGGGCTGGCGTTCAGGTGTGCCGACGTGCATTGTGTTGGGAGCGGCTGGAGTGGATCAGAGAGCTAAGGGTTTTCCGCGCCGCGATCTGACGATCGCCAGCCCGTGTTCCGTCCTCCCCGTGAAAGGACGTTGCTGATGACGCTCTCAGAGCAATTGACCAAGCTCGCCGCCAAAGCCAAGGAGGCCGAGGATCGAGCCGCGGCGGCGAAGACCAAGGCGAAGGCCGAGCTCGAGCAGGATGTGAAGCAGGCGCGCAAATCGGCGCAGGCGCAGGCCGACCAGCTCCACAAGAACGCCGAGACCGACAAGGGAACTCTCTCGGCTTGGTGGGACGACATGCAGCGTTCGTGGCACGAGCACCTCGACACGATCCGCAAGCACGTGGACGAGCGGCGAGCCACACACGATCTGAAGACTGCCCAGAGAGACGCCGACAGTGCCGAGGAAGACGCCTCGTTCGCAATCGACTACGCGTACGGGGCAATCGAGGAAGCCGAGTACGCAGTGCTCGACGCCACCCTGGCGCGAATGGAAGCCGACGAGCTGGCGGCCGGCGCCAAGACCTGACCCGGCGCACCCCGCGCACCCTCAGCAGCGATACAGACAACGAGAAGATCTCACCGCGCCCTGAGCGCTCTGGGCGCGCCCATGGTGTTTCGCGCTCTGGCTCGTCACCTGAGGAGGTCCGTCCGATGCGCACGCTCGATCCCAACGTCCTGCACCATCCCGCCGTCGTCGAGCAATTCAACAAGCGAGCTGCGGACGCGCAGCTTCGCGTCGCCGACAAGATCACCGCCTTCGCGGGCTCCATGAACTTCGTCTACCTCCACATCGCACTCTTCGCAGTGTGGATGCTGGTGTTCGAGAAGAGTCCGTGGCCGACGCTCACGCTGGCGGTGTCGCTCGAGGCGATCTTCCTGTCCACGTTCGTCATGATCGGCCAGAACCGCCAGGCCGCGTTCCAGCAAGTGAAGTCCGACCGGGACTACCAGGACGTCAACACCCTCCTGGTCGAGAACACCAACCTCACCCGGGCGATCAACCAGATGACCGAACAACTCCACCAACACCTCATCGGTGGCACGCCGTCCGCCCCCCGCGACGAAGTAACAACCGCGCTCGCAGCCGGCGCAGGCGACCTCCGGTGCCGCCGCGACAGTGTGAGGAAAGACTGCGCGCGCTCAGCGCCGCCTCAGCGCCGCACGGCACGAGGTCGTCGGCCTCCAGAGTGAACGGCTAGGTGGTCTTGATGAGGCCGCCGTCGATGACGTAGTCGGCACCGGTCACGTTGGCCGTGCGCTCCGATGCGAGCAGGACCACGAGCGTCGCGACTTCCTCAGGAGTCGTGAAGCGACCGGTGGCGAACCCGCCGATGCCCGCGACCACCGCGTCACGGGCGGTGTCGGCGTCCACGCCGGTCGCGGCGGCGACGGTCTCGGCCACGCCGTGCTCGCCCAACCAGAGATCGGTGGCCACGGGGCCGGGAGAGATGCAGTTCACGTGGATGCCGTGGGGGCCGAACTCTTGCGCCAACGATTTCGAGAGGTTGAGCACCGCGGCTTTGGCGGCGCCGTAGTCGATGGTGCCGCCGTCGGGTTGGAAGAAGGCGTTGACCGAGCAGATGTTGACGATGGATCCGCCGCCTTGGGCCACCATCGGCCCCAGCACCGCGCGGGTGGCGCGCAGCGTGGTGAAGAAGTTCATGTTCATCGCCCAGGCGAAGTCGTCGTCGGTCGTGGCGAGGAAGCCGTCGAGTCGAAGCTTCACCGCGCCGACGTTGTTGACGAGGACGTCGACCCGGCCGTGGTCGTCAAGGGCCCGTTGCACGAGCGCGGCGGGGGCATCCGGGGTCGAGAGGTCGAGCGCGACGGCCGTGACGCGGTCCAGGCCCTCCAGGGCGGACGCGGACCGTGACCCGGCGACGACGCACGCGCCCTCGTCGGCGAGCTCCCGCGTGACTGCCATCCCGATGCCCTTGCCTGCGCCGGTGACGACCGCAACCTTGTCCGTGAGCATGAGGTCCATGCGCCGCTTCCTTCCCTGGAGAGCCCGAGCCGGCATTCGACCTCGGCACGGTGATGGGCGGTTCGAGTCCGAGGAACCCTATGAGCCGATGGCCGCGCGCCCGCCGTGCCCGCTCTCGTCGAAGGGCGCCGCGGCGACCGCAGCCGAACCGACCTCGCTCCGAAGGGCGTTGGCCCGCGGGCGCGGGCGTCGTTAAGGTCCGCGCATGACGATCGATCTCACCGGTGGCGTGGACCCGTCCAGCGATCACTTCCTCGCGGCACGGCCCGACGATCCCCAGTTCCGCGAGAGCGCGTCGGCCTGGATCTCCGACGATGCGGGACTGATCGGGCTCCCGCGGATCGGCATCGAAGCGGTGGCGGAGTCGTGGGACAAGCGCGACCTCCAGGTGAACCTCGGGTTCCCCGACGGGCGGACGGTCGTCGTACGCGAATCGGGCGAGGGCCGCTCCCCCGTCGACGCCGACGGCATCTGCCGAACGTTCGCGGCCGGTGGCCTCGAGTTCCGTCACGTCGAGCCGTTCAAGACGTTGACCGTGACCTACGACGGCACCGCGCTCGACACCACCGCCCACGCGCTGGCGCGCGGTGATCTCGACGGCCCCCGCATCCGGCTGCGGGTCGACGTCGAGCTCACGATCGCCGCGCCACCCTGGGTGCCGGGGACGATGAACGACGACGCCGCCGAGGTGTTCCACCAAGGGTTCGCGGGCGCGTTCATCAGCCCCCGCTACGAGCAGCTGTGCACCTCCCGCGGCACCGTGCGCGCCGGCGACGACGAATGGTCGTTCACCGGCACCGGCCTGCGCATCCACCGCCAGGGCGTGCGCGACGTCGGCGGCTTCTGGGGCCACTGCTGGCCGAGCGCGTTGTTCCCGAGTGGGCGCGGCTTCGGGGGCCTGGCGTTCCCCGAGCGGCCCGACGGCCAGCCCACCTACAACGAGGCCTACGTGTTCGACGGCGAGCGCATGATCCCGGCCACCCTGGTCGACGCGCCGTGGCTGCGGCGCCTCCAGCCGTTCGGCGAGGACGTCGTCGTCACCCTGCGCACCGCCGACGGCGATCTACGCATCGAGGGCGAGACCATCGTGTCGGCGTGCATGGCCGGTGGCACGCACCATGAGTTCGCACCCGCGCTCCAGCAGGCCGGCGTCCGCTACCGGTGGGACGGCGAAGAGACCTACGGGATGATGGAGCGCTCCATCCCGGTCGGCCAGCTCGAGGACTGAGCGCCGCCCGGCACCACGCAGCACGTCATCCGGTGAGCGGCTTGACCCAGGTGTCGACGAACTCGTGGGTGGCCTCGATCTTGCGCGCGAAGCTCGGTACCGGCGTTCGCGCCCGCAACGCCACTGTCGTCGTCACGAGCGTCGGTGAACCACGGCACGCACATCAGCCCCGTGATCCCGAGGGCTTCCGCACGGGCGACCACGTCGGGGGTGGGCGGGTCATAGAGCCCGATGACGATCTCGAACGGTTCGTCGGCCCGTCCCACGGCAGTCAGGTGCCGACGCAGGTCGCCGATGCGCCGTTCCGCTTCGTCGAATGGGTACGCGTTCCCGATCCACCCGTCGCCGAAGGTCGCCGCCCGGCGCAGGGCCGGTTCCGAATGCCCACCCACCCAGATCGGCACCGGCGTGCTCGGGGCCGGCTCGATCTGGAGCGGCCCGAAGTCGTAGTGCTCGCCGTGGTGCTCCACCCATCCGCCGCGCCACAGCTCGCGCAACGCGGGGATCATCTCGTCGAGGCGCCGGCCGCGGTTCGAATACTCCTGGCCGGTCTGTTCGAACTCCTCTCGCATCCACCCGGCGCCGAGCCCGAGGTGCACCCGGTTCCCCGAGATCACCGCCGCGGTGCCGACCGCCTTGGCGACGGTGAAGATGTCGCGCGCGGGAGCGATGTAGACCGCGGTCGCGAAGTGGATCCGCTCGGTGGCGCCCGCCATCGCGCCGATCGTCACCCAGTTGTCCGGCCACGCGGTGTCGGGCGGCCAGATCGGCGATCCGTCGCCCGAGTACGGGTACGGGGTCGTGAGGTCCCGGGGATAGAAGACGTGGTCCGACATCAGCATGCCGTCGATCCCGGCGGCATCGGCCGCCTTCGCGAGCGGGACGTAGTGCTCGGGCGGTGAGAACGCGGTCGATGCCCAGAACTTCATGCTTCCCCCGTGTTGTCGATCGGCTCTTGATCCTGGCAGGCTCCACGCGTTCCGGTCGAGACGAGGAGACCCAGTGGCCCAGGTCGAAGTGGAGCGCGACGGTGCGGTGATGATCGTCACGCTGAACCGCCCGCACCGCAAGAACGCGATGACGCTGACCATGTTCGCGCTGCTCGCCGACGCGTGGGAGGAGGTCACGGCCGACGACGACATCCGGTGCGTCATCCTCACCGGCGCCGAGGGCGACTTCTCGTCCGGCATGGATCTTCGTGCCCTGGCCGGTGACGTCGCCGAGCCCGACGCCATCGACACCGAGACCCGGATGAAGGAGGACCCCGGCTTCATCTACCGCGGCCTCTTGAAGACCTACCGACCGACCAAGCCGGTCATCGCCGCGGTCGAGGGTGTGGCCGTCGCCGGCGGCACCGAGATCCTGCAGGGCACCGACATCCGCGTCGCGGGCGAGAGCGCGCGCTTCGGCGTGTCCGAGGCACGGTGGTCGCTCTACCCGATGGGCGGATCGGCGGTGCGGCTGCGCCGGCAGATCCCGTACGCGGCCGCGGCCGACATCCTGCTCACCGGCAGGCACATCCTCGCCCCCGAGGCCAAGGCGCTGGGACTCGTCAGCTACGTGGTCCCCGACGGCACTGCGCTCGAGCAGGCGCGCGAGGTCGCGGCGCAGGTCGCCGCCAACGGGCCGCTGGCGGTGGAGGCGATCCTGCGCACGCTGCGCGCCACCGAGCACATGAGCGAGGAGGAGGCGTTCGCCTTCGAGCAGCCGATCGGGATGGCGGTGATGGCGTCGGCCGACGCCAAGGAGGGCCCGAAGGCCTTCGCCGAGAAGCGCACGCCGAACTTCCAGCGGAAGTAGACCGTGGCTCTCGACGCGCGGACGCCGGTGCTGGTCGGAGCGGGGATCGCGCACCAGCGCTTCGACGACCCCGCCGACGCCGCCGAGGCCCTCGCGCTCATGACCACCGCAGTCCAGCGTGCCGGTGAGGACGCCCAGGCTCCGGCGCTGCTCGCGGCGGCCGACGCGGTGTTCGTACCGCGCGGCTCCTGGCGCTATCGAGACCCCGGTCGCATCGTCGCCGAACGCATCGGCGCCGACGCGCGCACGGTGATCGCCGAGCTCGGCGTGCTGCAGCTCACCCCGTTCACTCGGGCGTGCGGTGCCATCGCGAGCGGCGATCTCGACGTCGCCGTCGTCGTGGGTGGCGAAGCGAAGTACCGCGACCTGCGCGGCCGCATCCTCGGCACCGTGCCGGTCGACACCGTCCAAGCCGAGAACGTCGTGCCCGACGAGGCGATCCGTCCCGCCGACGAGATCATCCCGGCGCCCGAACGCGCTGCCGGCTTCATGAGCGCACCGCTCATGTACTCGGCGTTGGAGACGGCGCTGCGGTCGTCGCTCGGGGAATCGGTGGCCGAGAACGCGCGCGGCAACGGCCAACCTGTGGTCGCAGTTCAGCGAGGTCGCGGCGTCGAATCCCGACGCGTGGCGCCGCGACCCGGTCGCGCCGGCGTTCCTCGAGCACCCGTCGGCCAAGAACCCGATGCTGGCGGCCCCGTACACGAAGTGGCACTGCTCGCAGTGGAACGTCGACCAGGCCGCCGCGTTCGTGCTGTGCTCCACCGAGGCCGCCGACCGCGCCGGTGTCCCCGCCGAGCGCCGCGTCTATCCGCTGGCGGCGGTCGAGTCCAACCACATGGTCGCCGATCTCGCGGCGGGCGCAGCTCCACCGTGCACCGGCCGCGCGCCTCGCCGCCGAGCGCATCGCCGACCTCACCGGTATCGACGTGGCGGCCTGCGAAGTGGTCGACCTCTACAGCTGCTTCCCCTCGGCGGTGCGCATCCAGGCCCGCGAGCTCGGCCTTCCGCTCGACGACGACGGTCGACCGCTCAGCGTCGGCGGCGGCATGACCTTCGGCGGCGGCCCGCTCAACAACGCCTCCTTCCAGGCCCTCGCCCGCATGGTGGCGATGCTGCGCGATGCGCCGGGAACGACGGGCCTGCTCACCTTCATCAGCGGCATCATCACCAAGCACGGCACGTCCGTGTGGTCCACCACGCCGCCGGAGGCGGGCTTCACCTTCGCCGACATCAGCGCGGACGTCGCCGCGGCCACGCCGGCGTTCGACGTGGTCGGCGACCACCGGGGTCTCGCCTCGATCGATGCGTACACGGTGGCACACGAGGGTGGTGAGCCTCGCTACGCGACCGCGCTCGGTCGCACCGGCGACGACCGCCGCGTGGTCGTGCGCTGTGACGACACCGAGGTCGCCGCCGCGATGACGGGCGAGGAGTGGTGTGGCCGCGAGGTCATCGTCGACGGCGACCGGTTCCGCCCGGACCCGTGAACGACCCGGGCCCGCCCGCCGACGGTCGACCGGCGAGGCTCCGGCCGCTGCTCGCCGGCGCGATCGTGTTCGTGTGCTCGGCCGCGGTGCTGATGCTCGAGATCCTCGCCGGGCGACTGCTCGCGCCGTACGTCGGCATCAGCCTGGAGACCTACACGTCGATCATCGGCACCGTGCTCGCCGGCATCGCCCTCGGCGCGTGGGCCGGTGGCCGGGTCGCCGACCGCATCGACCCCCATCGGCTCCTCGGGCCGGTGATCGCGCTCGGCGGCGTCCTCGCGATCTGCACCGTGCCCATCGTCCGGCACCTCGGCGGGTCGACCGGCGAGGGCGTCAGCGCGTCGACCCTCACCCTCAGCTTCGCCGCGTTCTTCCTGCCCGCGGTCGTGCTGAGCTCGGTCACGCCCATGGTGGTGAAGCTGCAACTCCATCACCTCTCGAGCACCGGTGGGATCGTCGGCCGCCTGAGCGGCATCTCGACCGCGGGTGCGCTGGTCGGCACCTTCGTGACCGGGTTCGTGCTCGTGGCGACGACGCCCACGCGGACGATCATCGACGTCATCGGCATCACCCTCGTGGTGCTCGGTCTCGTGCTCACGGTCGGGCTGTGGCGACGCCACCTCCCTGTGATGGCGCTGATCGTGGTGTTGGCAGCCGGTGGGTTCACGCTGGGGCGTCACCAGCGCCGAGCCGTGCCAGGTCGAGAGCGCGTACTACTGCATGCGGGTGGAGCACGATCCGTTCCGTGCCAGCGGCCGCATCCTCTGGCTCGACGACGTCCGTCACAGCTACGTGGACCTCGCGGATCCCGAGCACCTCGAGTTCGACTACACGCGCTCGTTCGCCGACGCGGTGAACACCGCCTTCCCCGCGGGCCGTCCGCTCGACGCGCTGCACATCGGGGGCGGCGGGTTCACGTTCCCGCGCTACCTCGCGGCGACCCGGCCCGGCAGCCGCAGCACCGTGCTCGAGATCGACCCCGCGGTGCTCGACCTCGGGCGCGACGAGCTCGGGCTGCGCACCTCCCGCGCCTTGCAGGTGCGGATCGGCGACGCCCGCCTCGGTATCCGTGACGAACCGGACGACTCGCGCGACCTCGTGGTCGGCGACGCGTTCGGCAGCCTCTCGGTCCCGTGGCACCTGACCACCCGTGAGTTCCTCGCGCGAGGTCGACCGTGTGCTGCGGCCCGGCGGCGTGTACGTGCAGAACGTGATCGACTACCCGTCGTTCCGCTTCGCGCGCGCGCAGCTCGCGACGTTGCGCGAGCGCTTCGAGTACGTCGCCGCGGTTGCGCCCCGGTCGGTCTTCGACGACCAGGCGGGTGCGAACGTGGTGCTGGTCGCCGCGCACCGCCCGATCGACCGCACACCGCTTCGGAACCTTGCCGCGGTGCACGGTGACGTCGTCGTCGACGGTGCCGCGCTCGACCGCTTCATCGACCACGCGCCGGTGATCACCGACGACTTCGCGCCCGTCGACCAGTGGCTGCGGGAGGACTCCGCACCTTGAGCCCGATGCCGGCGGCGATCGGCTAGGCGCGCTCGCGGGACGCGTCGGCGGTCCCGCGTACCTCGCCGAGCAGCGCGTCGGTGTCGGCGCCCAGCAACGGAGCGGGCCGCGGATGCGCCGCGGCGCACGCCGTCGAACGTGACCGGCGTCGGGCACTGCAGCAGGCGCCCCTCGGAGGGATGGTCGATCTCCTCGAGCAGACCGACGGCGCGGAAGTGCGGGTCGTCGAAGAGGTCGTCGACGCGGTTGTACGGCACCGACGGGATGCCCGCCTCGGTGAAGCGCGCGAACCACTCCGCGGTGGTGCCGCCGGCGAGGTGCTCGGCCACGAGCGTGTACAGCTCCTCCAGGCGCTGGGTGCGGTCGTACAGCGTCGCGTAGCGCGGATCGTCGGCGAGCTCGGGCCGGCCGATCATGGCGAAGAAGCGCGCCCAGTCGCGGTCGGTGTAGACCACCGCCGCGAGGTGACCGTCGGCGGTCGGGAAGGGCCGGCGCGCCGGTGACGACACCCGTGGATAGCGAGCGTCGCCCCGCGGGGGCACGAACGTGCGCCCCCAGAGGTGCTCCACCAGCCCGAACGACGCCAACAGCTCCGCCATCGGCACCTCGATCACCGCACCGCTGCCGTCGAGCTCGCGCTTGCGCAGCGCGGCGGCGATGGCGAACGCGGCGGTCAGCCCCGCGATCTTGTCGGCCATCGCGTTGGCGATGTAGGTCGGCGCGCCGGTCATCCACTCCTGCGCGCCGGCGATGCCCGACACCGCCTGGATGGTGTCGTCGTACGCGGGGAGGTCGGAGTACGGGCCGCCCTCGGCGAAGCCCACGATCGCGCAGTGCACGAGTCGCGGGTTGTCGGCGGTGAGGGTGGCAGGATCGGCGCCGCACCGCTCGGCGGCGTCCCGGCGCATGTTGTGCACGACCACGTCGGCGGTTCGGGTGAGCTCGAGCAGCTGGGCGCGTCCGGCGTCGGACTTCAGGTCGAGCACGACGCTGCGCTTGCCCCGGTTGCAGTTGAGGAACACCGCCGCCATGCCGGGGTTGACGCGCGGGCCCAGGTCGCGGGCGAGGTCGCCCTCGGGCGCCTCGACCTTGACGACGTCGGCACCGAAGTCGGCCAGCAGCAACGTGCCGTAGGGGCCGGACACCACGGTGGTGAGGTCGACGACGCGCACACCCTCGAGGGGGAGACCGGACACCGGCGGATCATAGGCGTGCCTCCCTCCGAGACGGCTCCGCTGCGTCTCCTCTCGATTGGTCGACTCCGCGGCGCCGTCCCACTCTCCGAGACGGCTCCGCTGCGTCTTCTCTCAACTGGTCGACTCCGCGGCGCCGTCCCACTCTCCGAGACGGCTCCGCTGCGTCTTCTAGATTCGGGCCATGACCGAGGTGCTGGACGGCCGAGTGGTGCTGATCACCGGCGGCAATGCCGGGATCGGCAAGGAGACCGCGGTCGCTCTGGCAGCAATGGGCGCGCAGGTCGTGTTCACCGCGCGCGACGCCGCGCGCGGCACCGACGCACTGGCGGAGATCCGGACGCGCAGCGGCAACGACGCGGTCGACGTGATGCCGCTCGATCTCGCCCGGTTCGCGTCCGTACGCGAGTTCGCGAAGCGCTGGAGCGACGAGCACGACCAGCTCGACGTCCTGGTGAACAACGCCGGACTCATCCTCAACTCCCGGCGCGAGACCGACGACGGCTACGAGATGACCTTCCAGGTGAACCATCTGGGTCCGTTCCTGCTCACGCAGCTGCTCCGCGACCAGCTGGTGGCCGGCGACGACGCACGCGTCGTCAACGTCGCCTCCGACGCGCACTCGAGCGCGCGCCGGGGTCTCGACTTCGACGACCTGCAGTCGAGGCGGCAGTACCGGGGCTTCCGCGTCTACGGCAAGACCAAGCTCGCCAACATCCTGTTCACGCGCGAGCTGGCCCGGCGCTGGGACGACACCGGCGTCACCGCCAACGCGGTGCATCCCGGGTTCGTGGCCAGCAGCTTCGGTCGCGACGGCGATACCGGCCGGTTCGGCGCACTGTTGTTCCCCTTGCTGAAGCCGTTCGCGCTGTCCCCCGAACAGGGCGCGCGCACCCAGGTCTACGTGGCCTCCGCGCCCGAGCTCGCCGGCATCACCGGCGGGTACTGGGTGAAGTCGGCCCCCGCCACGCCCAGCGCGGCCGCGCAGGATGACGCCGCCGCGGCACGGCTCTGGGAGGTCAGCGAGGAGCTGGTCGGCTGATCAGGTGAGCGACTCGCACTCGGGCGCCGCCTTGACCGCGGCCTCCAGCTTCTTGCCCTTGTCGAGCTTGCCGATGCCGCTGAAGCTCTTGCTCAGCTCGTCGCCCGCGGCGGTGAGGCGCCGGCCGAGCTGCTTGCCCTTGATCTTGAACGCTTCGGGAGTGGTCGTCGGCAGCTTTGCCGCCTCGGCCTGGGCCTTGGCGAACGCCTTGGCCGACGCGTCGAGGCCGGCGGCGAACACCGTCGCGATCTTCCCGCCGTTCGGCGTGGACGGCGCCCCGGCCGACTGGATCTGACGCTTCGCGGTCTTGGCGGCGGTGACCATGTCACCGAGGAACGACTCGATCTGGTCGCGTCCGCTCGCGAGATCGGTCACGTTCTCGAGCTGCGACGTCAACGACTCGCCGTCGTGCGAGATCGTCGTCTGGTAGTCGATGACCGCGGTGCAGAACTTCGGCGCCCACGTCGCGGGCGACACGGTGGCCGCATCGCGCGGTGCCGAACGAGGTGGCGACCAGGCCGGTGGCGACGAGCGCGGGTACGAGGAGACGACGGACCATCAGGAACCTCCCTGCCTGACTGGAGCGCGGACGCAGACGATCGGTCGATCGACCGTCGCGCTTGAGCCGTTGATCAACCGGTGAGGAACTTGCAGGCCTTGGCGCTGGTGATGGCCTGCCCGATCTCGCCCTTCGAGTCGAGCTTCTGCACCGTGGAGAAGTTCGTCTGGAAGGCGTCGCTCGCACCATTCAGGTCCTGCTGGATCTTCGTCGCGTCGGTGACGAACGACGTGGCGTCGGTCGTCGAGAGGTTGGAGGCCGACGTCTTCGCCTCGGCGAACACGTCCGACGCCGACTGGAAGGACGCGATGACCTTCCGCTGGATCTTGCTGCCGTTCGCCGAGGAGGGCGCGCCCACCTTCTTGATGCTCCGGATCGCGGTTTGGGTCGCCGCGACGTCTTTCCCGAGGAACCGTACGAACTCGTTGCGGATCCCGGTGAGATCACCGGCCGCGGCCTTCCCCAGCGCGGTGTTCGCGGTCTTCGACTCCGAGGTGAGCGTCGTCTGCCACTGCTGCAGCGCCTGGCAGAACTTGGGTGCCCACGTATTCGGCGACGTGGCCGCGTGGGCGGAAGCCAGCGGCACGACGACGAGTGCCACGACGACACCGATGGTCACGAACAGACGACGGAACAACACTCGACTCCTTGGTCGGAACGCTCAGACTTCGGGCTTCAGCGTCGGGAAGAGGATCACCTCGCGGATGCTCGTGACCCCGGCGAGCAGCATGGTGAGCCGGTCGATGCCGAGGCCCATGCCCCCCGTCGGCGGCAGCCCGTACTCGAGCGCGCGCAGGTAGTCCTCGTCGACGGTGCCCGCCTCGGCGTCGCCCGCGGCCCGGGCACGCGCCTCGGCTTCGAAGCGGGTCGCGCTGGTCGATCGGGTCGTTGAGCTCGCTGTACGCGTTCGCGAGCTCGGTGCCGTTGACGACGACCTCGAACCGCTCGACGAGCGTCGGGTCGTCGCGGTGGACCCGTGCCAGCGGTGACGTCTCGCGCGGGTGGTCGAGCACGAACGTCGGCCGGATCAGCTTCGGCTCGACGAGCTCGTCGTAGACCTCGTGCGTGAGCCGCCCCGCGCCCCACTCGTCGCTGTACGTGAGGTCGAGCCCGTCGAGCACCGCGCGTGCCGTCCTCGACCGGTCATCGACGGATGGATGTCGACGCCGACGTGCTCGCGGATGAGATCGACCATCGTGGCGCGCGGCCACGGCTCGGCGAGATCGACGGTCGTCGCCGCCGATCTCGAGCACGGTGTCGCCGTCGAGCGCGGCGCGCGGCCGCGGCGACGACCAGGCGCTCGGTGAGCTCCATCATGTCGTGGTAGTCGGCGAACGCCTGGTACGCCTCGAGCATCGTGAACTCGGGGTTGTGGCGTGGTGTCGATGCCCTCGTTGCGGAAGACGCGACCGATCTCGAACACTCGCTCGAACCCGCCGACGACGAGCCGCTTCAGGTGCAGCTCGGGCGCGATGCGCAGGTAGAGGTCGACGTCGAGCGCGTTGTGGTGGGTCACGAACGGCCGCGCGGTGGCGCCGCCGAGCTCGTGGCTCAGCACCGGGGTCTCGACCTCGACGAAGCCGTGCTCGGCGAGCTCGCGCCGGATCGCGGCGACCGCGGCGAACCGGATCTCGAACACCCGGCGGGCGTCCTCGTTCACGATCAGGTCGACGTAGCGCTGGCGGAACCGGGTGTCGACGTCGGTGAGTCCGTGCCACTTGTCGGGCAGCGGGCGCAGCGCCTTGGCCAGCAGCTCGAACGCGCGTGACCTTGACCGACAGCTCGCCCTTGCGGGTGGTCATCACCGTGCCCTCGACGCCGACCCAGTCGCCGAGGTCGAGCTCGTCGAACGCGTCGTGCGCCTCCTCGCCGATCTCGTCGCTGCGACACGAAGAGCTGCACGGTGCCCGACTGGTCGCGGATGGTGGCGAACGTCAGCTTGCCCTGCCGGCGCAGCAGCAGGATGCGCCCGGCCACCCGCGACCGTGCACGTCGGTCTCGACGCCGGGCTCGAGGTCGCCGAACTCGGCCCGCAGCTCGGCGAGCGTGCGGTCGCGGTCGAAGCGGACCGGGTACGGGTCGACGCCGCGTGCCCGCAGCGCGTCGAGGTCGGCCAGCCGACGGGCCCGTTCGGCCGGGACGTCGAGCGCGGGTGCGGCGTCGGCCGCGGACGTGTCGTCGTCGGGCGGGGCGGGCATCCGGCCGATGCTAGGGGCGACCCCCGCCGCGGCTGCGCACCGTTGCCCGACCACGTATCGTGGCCGCGTGGCGGCCACGATCCTCACCACGGTCGACGGGATCCGCCTCGCCGCCCACACTCACTGCGTCGCCGCACCCCGGGGCAGCGTCGTGGTCGCCCATGGGTTCAGCGCATCGGCGACGCACGCCGACGTCGAGGCGCTCGCCGCCGCACTGGGCGCCGCCGGCTATGACGTCGTCACCTACGACGCGCGCGGCCACGGTGACTCCGAGGGCCAGTGCACGCTGGGTGACCTCGAACGTCACGACGTCGCCGCTGCGGTACAGGCGACCAACCCGGCGTCAGGGCCGGTGGTGCTCGTCGGGATGTCGATGGGCGCGATCGCGGTGTTGCGCCACGCGGCGGAGCAGTCGGAGTCCGGCGTCCGGCCCGCAGCCGGGGTGGTCACGGTGAGCGCGCCCGCGCGCTGGAAGCTCCCCCGGAACGCACGCGGGGTGCTGAGCGCCGGCATCACGTCCACCCCGCCCGGCCGCGCGTTCGCGGCCCGCCGGTTGGGCGTGCGCCTGGCCTCGCCGCGGCGACGGCCCGCGCCGCCGATCGACCTGGTCACGCACCTCGACGTCCCCCTCGCCGTCGTCCACGGCATCGACGACCCGTTCCTGCCGAGCAGCAACGCCCGAGCGCTCTACGAAGCGGCGGCGGAGCCTCGCCGGCTCGACCTCGTGCCGGGCGCGTGGCACGCGCACGACGACGCCGCGCTGCCGGTGATCACCGCGGCCGTCGACTGGGTGATGGCGACGGTCACGCGTCGGGACTGACCGGTTCCCACCACCACGCCAGGCCGACGAGACCGGGGCCGGCGTGCACGACCATCACCGAGCCGAACTCGCTGGTGAACGACTCCACCGGGTCGGCGTCGCCGACTCGGTCGAGCAGCGCCTGCGCGGCCTCGGGGGCGAGGGCGTGGAGCGCGACCACGTGCGGGCGACAATCGGGGACGGCGTCCCGACGGAAGCGTGCGACCAGCCGGTCGTAGGCGGCGTCGACCCCGCGCGCGGGACGGAGCCGGTGCACCTTGCCGGTGCGGAACTCGAACAACGGGCTGAGCCCGAGCGTGCGCCCGGCCCAGCCCGCGATCCCGGGAACCCGGCCGCTCCGCACCAGATGCTCGAGGTCGGGCACCGTCGCCACCAGCCGGACTCGCGCCGCGACGTCGGTCGCGACGCGCGCGACGTCGTCCAGCGACAGGCCGGCGTTGGCGGCGCGGGCCGCCGCCAACACGACCAGCGCCTGCGCACCGGCCGCGGTCATCGTGTCGACGACGCGCGCGTGCTCGCCGACGTCGCGCACCGCGACCGCGGCGGCGTCGTGCGACGCGCTCATCGCCGACGCGATCGTGAGCACCAACGACGTCGGACGCACCGCGCTCGAGCGCGGCCCGGATCGCGTCCTCGAACTCGCCCGGGGTGGGCGCCGACGTGGTGATCCGGGCGTCGCCGAGCAGCTCGCCCAGGGTGCGCTCACCCTCGCGCACGGCTTCGCCGTCGGACACGAGCCACATCGGCACCACCGTGATGCCGCACTCGGCCGCGAGCGGCGGCGGAACGGCGGCGGCACTGTCGGTGACGATGGCGACGGTCATGCGTCCTCACCTCGGACCCGCACGAGGCTCGCGCTGGCGAACACCAGGATGCCCGCGCTGAGCAGTACCAGGCGGGCCGGTTGCAATGTGCCGACCACGGGCCAGTGCACGTTGGTCAGGAGGTCCCCGGCGATGCCGGCGCCGACCGCGGAGATCGCGAGCCCGACGCGCAGCACCACGTGGAACGCGGTGAAGGCGAGGACGCGCTGACGGCCGTCGAGCGACGACTGGATCGCGCCCATACCCGCGGCGAGCGAGAACGCGGCACCGGCGCCGAAGGCGACCGCGCCGAAGAGCGCGACCCACAGCGCGGGCGCGAGGCTGAACAGCGCGACGACCACCCCGATCCAGAGCACGCCGACGCGCGTGCGGGCGAGGAGGTTGCCGACCGGGAGGCGTTGCAACACGACGAGCCCGAGGACCGCCCCGACGCCGAACAGCGCGATCAGCACCCCGAACTCGGCGTCGGACGCGTGCAGCACGTCGCGCACGAACACGATGCCGAGCGAGAACAGCGCGCCGAGTCCGAGCGACACCGCGAGCGCGGCGGGCATCACCGCCGCCACCAGCGGGATCGCGAACGCGTCACGGAAGCGGAGGTCGGTGTGCTGCGTCGCCGTCCGCCTCGGCCGCCGTCGACGGGCCGAGCTGGGTGAGGCGCGCGATGCAGAGGAACGACACCACGAATGTGGCCGCGTCGATGAAGAACACCAGCGCGTACGGACGGCCGGCGAGCTGCACCGGGAGCGCGGCGACGGCTGCGAACAGCGCGGCGCCGATCGGGATGCTGCCGTACGAGGTGCCGAGGATGAGCCCGTTGGCGAGCGCGAGATCCTCGTTGCCGTCGACGAGATCGGGGATCGACGAGTCGCGCGCGGGGAGGAACACGATGCTCGCCACCTCGAGCAGGAAGCCCCAGAGGTAGATCCACCAGAGCGCGCGGACGAACGGGATCGCGAAGACCATTCCGGCGCGGGTGAGGTCCATCGCCAGCATGGTGCGCCGACGGTCCCAGCGCCCGGCGGCCTTGGCCGCGAGCGGGGCGCCGACCGCCGCCGGGAGGAGGCGCAGGGTGAGGATGCCGCCGACCGCGAGCGGCGAGTCGGTGAGCTGGAGCACCAGCGCCATCAGGGCGACGGTGCCCATCCAGTCGCCCAGCGACGAGACGCCCTGCCCGACGAGGAGGTCCCGGAAGCCGGGCCGGCGGACGAGCGCTCACGAAGCTCACGACAGTCCCTGCGTACCCGCCGAGGGGTCGTGGTCGAACAAGAGCCGGTGGAGGTACACGCGCCCGGCGCCGCGGCCGTCGCCGGGCGGGGGCCGGGAGTTGCCGAGCGACTCGCTTCACGATCATGGGCACCGCGATGCAGGCGCCCGCGAGCGCACCGTCGCGCCCGTCGGTGATCGCGAGCACCGGGGTGAGCGAGACCTCGGCGACGAAGCCACCCAGACCCGTCTGACCGAACCAGCGCCCGACCATCGGGCCGACGAGCAGCAGCACCGCGCCGGGCCACGCGTTCACGAGGAGCGCGCCGACCGCGGGCGCGATGCCCCGACCACCCGCGCCCTTGAGGAACGGCGACCAGTTGTGGCCGATCACCGCGGCGCCGCCGGCGAACGCAGCCAGCACCGGCCGATCGGTGCCGGCGAGCAGCGGGCCGAGCGCGCCCTTGGCGATGTCGAGGATGCCGGCGGCGGCGAGCGGGAGGAACCCGGCGACGCGGTACAGCGAAGTGCCCGACACGGTGCCGGCGCCGACCTCGCGGAGGTCGACGCCCCGCGACGGCGCGGGCGACCAGGTTCGAGGTCGGCACGGAGCCGACCAGAAACGACAGCAGTAGGATGCCGAGCCGCGCCCACGGAGAGAGTCTTGCCCACCACGTCCGGTGTCGGCCGTTCCCTTGGGCCCAGGCCAGGAGGGCCAGCATGGAAGCTGTCATCGTCGCCACCGCCCGCAGCCCGATCGGACGGGCCAACAAGGGCTCGCTGGTCGATCTGCGGCCCGACGATCTGGGCGCGACGATCGTGCAGGCGCTGCTCGAGAAGGCGCCGGCCGTCGACCCGGGTGAGGTCGAGGACGTCATCTGGGGATGCGCGCAGCCCGCGGGCGAGTCCGGGTACAACGTGGCGCGGGTGACCGCGCTCCTCGCCGGGCTCGAGGGGGCGCCGGGCGTCACCGTCAACCGCTACTGCTCGTCGTCGCTGCAGACCATCCGCATGGCGGCGCACGCGATCAAGGCCGGCGAGGGCGACGTGTTCGTCGCCGGGGGCGTCGAGACGGTGAGCCGGTTCGCGTCGGGCATGTCCGACGGCGGGCCGGGAACGCACAACGCCAAGTTCGCCGACGCCGAGGCGCGCACCGAGTCGCGCAGCGGCGGTGGCGAGAGCTCGTGGGAGCCGCTGTCGGGCCTGCCCGACATCTACATCGCGATGGGCCAGACGGCCGAGAACGTCGCCGAGTACGCCAAGGTGACCCGCGAGGAGATGGACGAGTTCGCCGCGCTGTCGCAGCAGCGGGCGGTCGCGTCACAGGAGAACGGGTTCTTCGAGCGTGAGATCACGCCGGTCACCACGCCCGACGGCACGGTCGTCGGCAAGGACGACGGCCCGCGCGCCGGGCACGACGGTCGAGGGGCTGTCGCAGCTGAAGCCGGTGTTCCGGCCCGACGGCACCGTCACCGCCGGCAACGCGTGCCCGCTCAACGACGGCGCCGCCGCGGTGCTGGTGATGAGCGAGGCGCGGGCCGAGGCGCTCGGCGTGCAACCGTTGGCGCGCATCGTCGCCAGTGGCGTCTCCGCGCTCGACCCCGAGATCATGGGGCTCGGTCCGATCGAGGCGTGCCGGCAGGCGCTCGGACGGGCGGGGCTGACGATCGACGACATCGACCTGGTCGAGATCAACGAGGCGTTCGCGGCGCAGGTGGTGCCGTCGGCCCGGGAGCTCGGCATCCCGTGGGAGAAGCTCAACGTGCACGGTGGCGCGCATCGCGCTCGGGCACCCGTTCGGCATGACCGGGGCCCGCATCATGACCACCCTGCTCAACGGGCTCGACGACGCCGGCGCCCGGTACGGCCTCGAGAGCATGTGCGTCGGCGGCGGCCAGGGCATGGCCATGGTCGTCGAACGCCTCACCTGACCCTTCGAATCGGGCCCCGCGCCCGCGCCACCGCCCGTTACTACGCGCTTTTCGCTGTATCCGGTGAACGGCGCGCAACAACGGCGACGATCGGACGGAACGCGCCGGCCGGGTCGGCGTCGAGCATGGTCTTGGTGACGCGGAAGACGGTCCAGCGCGTCGGCGACGAGCTCGTTCTGTCGCGCACGATCGTCGTCGAACACGCGCCGGGTCGAGTGAGGCACGAAGCCGTCGAACTCCACCGCGACCTTCTCGTCGGGCCAGGCGAGGTCGAGGTAGCGGCGCCGGCCGCCCACGTGGACGCGGTGGTTCACCCGCGGCGGCGGCAGTCCCAGGTCGTGGACGACGCGGAGGACTCGAGCCTCCCAGAGGTTCGCGGCCCGCGCGAGCTCCGGCCGGCGCACCGCCGAGCAGCTGGAGCACGACCGCGCACCCTCTCCGTCGAGGTGTCCAGAGCTCGCGGGCCCGTACCTCGAGGCGCCTCGCGTCGACGAGTCCGCTGCACGATCGCGGTGTCCAGCACGTCTTCGAATGCGTGTGCCGGCATCACACCGCCAAGGTCGATCACGGTCCGAGCGGGCGCGGTGGCCGGGATGTCGTCGACAGTCGTCCGATCGGCCGCCGGCAGAGCGACCGACGTGCGGACCACGGCGGGCAGCGTGAGTCGGGAGGGCCGGCGGGCGGTCACCTCGTGCTCGAGCGGCGGCGCGACCAGGCCGAAGAGCGCGCCGGCGGTCATGCCCGACGCAACGCCGTTCGTCACGAGCGTCAGGCCCATCGCGATCTGGCGCCAGTCGACCGGCCGGGCGATCGACGAGCGATAGACGCGCGGGAGCAGCTCCTCCCACTGCCCTCGATCGACCCGACGCCGGATCGATGATCGGGAATGCCCAGCGCGACCGCTTGGCGGAGGAGGAACACGCCGTGCTGCCGGCGCGCGATTCGGCGCAGTGGTTCGTGAACGGACACGGTTCTTCCCCGGGATCGTGAGGCGGTCGAGGAAGCGAGCCGAGTGTCGCGCGCGGGTGTGACCGTCATCGTCTCGCGCCGTTCACACGCGCTTTTGATCACCCGCGACCGAGAGCGCGCACGATTGGCGCAGGCGGTGCGTCGGAGATCCGTGATCTCCTACGCGAGCGCGCCTAGAGGTCGAACGCGGGGTTGAGGCACTGCACCGCCTCGGCCGGCGGTACGTCGAAGGCCTTCTTGTAGTCGCCGATCCCTGCCTGCACGGTGGCCTTCGAGTAGAGCACCTGGACGACGGTGGACTCGGACGTGCCCTCGATCGGGTACGTGCCGATCAACTGCACGCCGGGCACGTCGAGCTTCAGCGACGTGAGCTGCGCCCTTGATCGACGCGAGCATCTGCTTGGCCTCGAAGCGCGCCTGCTCCGGCGTCGTGCGACCGGCCGCGCTCGACGGCGGCGGGCCGGGCACGGTCGTGGTCGTCGTGGTGGTCGTGGTCGTCGAGCTCGTCGAGCTGGTCGAGGTGGACGATGCCGGCGCTTCCGTGGGTGGGGCGGAACACGTGGGTGTGCCCGTCGGGTGCTCCCCCACCGCGCCGTTGTTGATCGCCCAGGTGACGAGGAGGTCCTTGCCCTGCGTGTAGGTCACGACGAACCGCTCGTCGGCCGGCACCCCGCGGTTGCTGGGGCCGACCCGCTGCTCCAGCTTGGCCTGGACCTTCGCCGCCTTCGCCTCGTCGGGGGTGGTCGTGGGCGGCGGCTTCGAGGTGGTGGGCGCCTCCGTGGTCGTCGGCGCCTCGGTCGTGGGCGCGACCGTCGTGGGGGCGACCGTCGTGGGCGGCGGCCCGGTGGTCGGCGGCTGCGTGGGCGGGGCGGTCGTCGGCGGCGGCGGCACCACCGTGATGGTGGGCGGTGGCTTGGTGCTCGTGGTGGTGAGCGGCGGCTTGGTGCTCGTGGTGGTGAGCGGCACCGTCGTCGACGTGGCCGGTGCGATCGAGGTGGTCGGAGGCTGCGTGGGCACCGCCACGTTGTTGCTCGACGAGTCGTCGCGCAGGGCGAGGAATCCCACCAACCCGATGATCCAGAGCGCGAGCACACCACCGGCGACGATCCGCGCCGCGGTCACGTACTGCGACCCGGACTTCTCCCCGTGCGACCGCCGGATCAGGTCGGCGGCGCGCGCCGCGAGCACGAACGCGACGATGGTGCCGATGCACCGGGACGACGATGCTGACGACCGCCCACACCAACGCGGCCACCGCGAAGGGCTCGACCGCGGCGCCCGGCCCCAGCCGCCGGCGCCCCCGGACCCGCCTGCCCCCGTCGGCTCCGGCTCGGGCCCGACCGGCACCGCGCTGGTGGCGTCCGGATCCTCGGGCGGCTCCTGGGCGGACATCGGGGGAACACTACCGACAACCAGGTCGAATTTGGTGTCCCCTCGGTAGGCTTGACCTCATGGCGACTGCGACGATGCCGATCACCGGTGACCCTGCCGCCGACGAGTTCCTCGTCACCGATCCGCTCGCGCTCCTGATCGGCATGCTCCTCGACCAGCAGGTGCCGATGGAGTGGGCGTTCCAGGGACCGTCGACGTTGCGCGACCGCCTCGGCGGGCTCGACGCCACCAAGATCGCGGCGATGCCACCCGAGGAGCTCGAAGCGGTGTTCCGGGAGAAGCCCGCGCTGCACCGCTACCCCGGCTCGATGGCCAAGCGCACCCACGCGCTGTGCGTGCACCTCGTCGACGAGTACGACGGCGACGCGGCCAAGCTCTGGACCGGGGTCGACGACCCGCAGGTGCTGTTCGACCGGATCCGGGCGCTGCCCGGTTACGGCGAGGAGAAGGCCAAGATCTTCCTCGCCATCCTCGGCAAGCGGCTGCGGGTCGCACCGAAGGGCTGGGAGGCGTGCGCAGTGCCGTTCTCCGACTCCGAGCCCGCGCTCGGTGGCCGACATCGACTCGCCCGAGAACCTGCAGCGCGTGCGGGCCTGGAAGCAGGCCCAGAAGGCGAAGGGCAAGACGAAGGCCCAGTAGCACGCCCGCCCGCGGGCGCACGCGACCGCTAGCGCGTGGGCGCCAGCGACGACTGCAGGTGGCGACGCACCGCGGCGCAGTCGCCTTCGGCCGGCTCCCGATCCCACTCGTGGTTGACGTCGGTGGCCAGCGCGGGGACCTGCCACGCCGACGCACCCGCCTGGATCACGCCTTCGGTCAACGACCACCCCTCGTGCTCCTGCACGGGACGGCCCTCGAGCACGCGCTCGACGACCGCCGCCGTCGATGCGTCGTCGAGCATGCCGCCGTGGAACCCGGGCACCACCGTGAAGGGGATCCCGATCCGCCGCGGCGCGGGCGCGCTGACGCCGGTGTCGAGCGGGAGGACGGCGGCCTGGCGCACGCCCGGCAACGGGCATGACATCAGGGTGTTGTACGCGGGCGCGTCGTCGACGATCGAGCGCAGGAACGGCGTGTCCGGCGTGATCGCCACCGGCGAGAGGCCGCCGAGCGCCCACGACAACCCCTCCATCTCGAACCTGCCGAAGACGCCCCACCCCTCGCCGTCGGCGGGCGGGTAGTAGACGCGGCCCGGCTCGACGAGCGGGCTCACCACCACGAGGTTGCGCACCGGCGCGTGCGGCGTCGCCGCCACGTAGGCCTTGGCGAGCAGCGCACCCTCGCTCTCGGCCACCAGCGTGATCGGTTCGTCGGTGTCGCGGTGGTAGGCGTCGACCTGCCGGCGCAGCTCGCCCACGAGCGCGCGGATGGAACGGTGCGTGTCGTCGCGCCCGTACGGGAGCGGACGATCGTCGTCGAAGCCACGGTACGAGAACCGGCGTTGCGGCACCGCCAGGTGCACCGACTGCGACGGTACGCCGTCCCACTGGGTGTTGAACCCGGTGACGACCATGAGTGGCGTCGTCGCCGTCGCGACCGCCGCCGGCGTCCACTCGGTCGCGGCCTCCGCCGCCGGAGCGACCAGCCGCGTCACCGGGTGGCTCGAAAACACGAACCCGGCGACCGTGCCCACGATCACGAGCGCGAACACCCCGGCCACGCCGACCGGCACCACCGGCACCCGCAAGCGAGTCACCGGCCTGACCACGACCGCGCGCACCAGGCGCACCCACAGCCACGCGTTGACCAGCCCGGCCACCGCGGCCACCGGCAGCCGCCAGCCCGCTGGACACGTGCTCAACACGCTCCCGAAGCCGGTGATGGCCACGAAGCTGAGGACGACGACCCCGGCCACCGGCCACGACACCGGCCCCCGCCACCAGCTCGAACGGATCGCCCCACCGGCGACGAGCACCGCCAGCATCAACACGACCGGGACCGCGACGAAGAACAACCACGACAGCGAGACGACCGCCATCGCGAACATCAACCCGACCCACGGCGCGAGCAGCAACGACACCACGACGACATAGATCGCGCTGCGCCGCGCGGTGACCGCGAGTGGCTCGGGCACGACGTCCCGCGGCCACGCGGCGCGCACGAGCACGGTGAGCAGCACCGACCGGAGCAGCAGCACGAGGAGCAGCTCGAAGGCGAAGCCGAACCAGCTCTCGTGATAGACGACGAGCCACCGGAGGTCGTGAAAGAGGTCGAACGGTGGCGGCGCCGACGCCTGCGTCGCGAGGGCCACGCTCGACGCCGACAGTAGCGACGACACGAGCAGCGTCTCCCCCACCGCGACCCCGACGCACACCGCGACGAGCCACCGTCGACCGCGCAGCCGGTCGAGTACCCGCGCCGTCGAGCTACGCGGCGGCATCGCCCCGGAGCTCGGCCAGCACTGCGGCGGCGGTGCGCTTCCCGGAGAAGAGCGCCCCCTGGATCGCGGCGGTGTCACGGTGGTCGCCGCACACGAAGCGACCCGCGCCCAGGCGTACGGCACGGCGCGCCGAGAACCCAGGCCGTTGGTCGGGATGCCCGTGCGCGATCCGATACGTACGAAGGTGCTCCCAATCGTCGACCTCGGCACCGAACCAGTTGCGCATCTGACGACGGACGTCGAGCTCGAGGTCGTCGCGCTCGATGGTGCCGATGACCTGCGTCGCGATCAGGGCGCGACCCGGGGGTGCGTACGTGGGGGCGACGTTGCTCATGACCGCGACGTCGTTCGCGGGCCCGGAACGGTCGGCGTCGAGCATGACCAGGGACTCCGGGCGAGGGGCGCGATCGGCGCCGAAGTACACGCACGCGACTGGACGGGAGCCGGGGTCGGGGAGATCGAGCAGCTGCGCCGCCACCGGGCCTTCGGTCGCCACGACCAGTGCCCGGGCCTGCACCGGTTCGCCCCCGTCGACCTCCGCGGTGGTGCCCGCGAGCGCCACGACCCGGGCGCCGAGCTGCACGACCCCGTCGGGGAGGTCGGCCGCAAGCTGCTCCGGGATCGCGCCCATCCCGGCGGCCGGGACGGCGGCATCGCCGCCCGCGAGCATGCGCAGCACCACGGCGAAGCGGCGGCTCGACACCTCGAGGCGGGGGTCGAGCTGGATGCCACCGAACAACGGCACGAAGAACTCGTCGATCATGCCGTCGGAGAAGCCGCGCGCGTCCAGCTCCTCGAGCGTCGACCGGTCACGTTCCGGCGGGGACGGCGGGCGCAACAGGTCGGCGGCGGTGCCCCGCTGCACGTCGACGAGGAGGCGGAGCAGCCGAACGCGGTCGAGTGGCGTCCCGATCGGCGCGAAGAGCGTCGAGAACAGGTGCCCGGGCCGGCGGAGCGGATCCGACACGCGGTGGAAGCGCGCCCGACGCGCACGAGCGCGCCGGGTTCGAACCGTTGGAGACGCAGTCGCGGCACGTCGAGCTGATGGTGCAGCTCGGGGTAACCGGTCAGCGCGACCTGGAAGCCGCGGTCGAGGAGGAAGCCGTCGACGTGGTCGGTGCGCACACGCCCGCCGACGCCGTCGGACGCTTCGAGCACCGCGCACTCGACGCCGCGGAAGTGCAACGCCCGGGCGCAGGCGAGCCCGGCGAGCCCGGCACCGACGATGCAGACCTCGACCTGCCGGGTCACCGTCGGCTCCCGGGAGGGCGACGGTCAGGCGGCAGTGGGTTCGTCGACGGGTTCCGGAGTCGCGCCACGCGCAAAGAACTCTATGAACCCGACGAGGATCAGCGCGACGACGACCACGAAGAGCACCGCGCCGAGGCCGGGCCGGTCCCACAGGATGAGCGCCAGCACCGCGATCCCGGCGACCGCGAGCTCGAGGCCGCGCCGATGGGCCGCAACCCACTGCTCGAACGGGTTGCTCTCGTAGCCGAGGTCCCCTGCCTTCCGCCGGGCGCCCGAGACCCCGGCGGCGGCCAGGGCCCGCGCCTTCACCGCCGGCGCCGACGGCCCCACGAAGTACGCCACCAGTGCGATCACGAGGCCGACCACACCGAGCACGATGAGGCCGTACCGCAGGTTGCGCACGAGGATGTCGAACACCGCCGAGGCGGCGTCCTTCGAGACGTGGGGGCTGGTGGCGGCGTCGAGGTAGAGCGATCGGCCGATCGCCAGGAGCACGAGCGTGAACGCGCACGACGCGGTCAGCACGACGCCGGCCCGGATCGTCGCCCGCCGTCGCGTCGGCACGACGACGGCGGCGGCCACCAGGCAGACGATGGCGAGGAACGGCAGCACCCACGCCAACGTGTCGAGGATCTTCAGGTAGCTGCGCGCCTCGGCGAGCCCCTCGGTGTTGATGATGTCGATCGTGGTGGACACGGGCGGGACGTTCACGCTGTTGAGGAAGGTGAGCCCGGCGCCGACGAGCTTGGCCTGCACCTGCTTCACCACGACGCCGAGGTCGAGCTGCACCTGGCCCTTGTCGAGCGTGACCGCGCCATGTGCCTTGCTCGGGTCGTCGGTGAGCAGCGCGACGAGTTGGTTGTGCGCTCGTCGGTTCGCGCCGTCCCACAGCTTCTCGAACTGGCTGGACGCGAGCAGCTTCTCGGTGACGTCGGTCGCGTAGCTCCTCATCGCGGTGGCGATGGGCTCACCGAGGAACTTGGCCCGCTTCGGCAACGCGTTCTCGATGCGTTGGGGTGCGTTCGCCCGCTCGAACAGCGCGTTGACCACCACGGCGGCGACGGTCTGTTGGATGTCCTTGTTGTCGGCGAGCGGCGACACCGTCTCGACGTAGCGATCCGTGTTGGTGAGCTGGTTGTGCGACCAGATCGCGATCGCCGACAGCGGCACGAGGATGAATCCGACGACCAGGAGGACGACCGAGAGGATCCGCTGCCACCGCTTGGCGCGCCTCGGGCCGCCGGACACCACGTCGGTCCTCCCCGCGGTGTCGGCGGTCTCGATGTGTTCGGGATCGGTCACGCGGCGACGTCCTCCTGCAGACTGCGATAGGCGAACGCGGCGACGAGGTCGGCGGCCCCCTTGAAGATGGACCAGATCCCGATGATCGAGATGAACAGCAGCACCGAGCGGTCGGGGTTCCCGATCGCCCACGCTCCGAGGAAGATGCCGATGAGCCCGGCGATGAACGGCATCCACCATCCGCGCACGTGCGTGTGCGACAGCGCCATGACCACGTCGAGGGTCCCGCGGATGAGGAGGTACCAGGCCACGAAGATGGAGATCACGACGAGCGTCGGCTCCGGCCACACCAGCGCGACGATGCCGGCGGCGATGGCGAGGGTGCCGCCGATGATGGCCACCCACCGCCAACCACCGGTCAGCACCATGGCGAACGTGTACGACGTGACGCCGCCGAGCCAGAACGCGACCGCGATCAGGATCACACACACGGAGATCGAGACGGGCCGGAGCGACAGGACGATGAATCCGAGCAGCAGCCAGAGGATCCCGGCGACGAGCCACAGCCACCACGAGCTCGCGTACGCCTGTGCGACGGCGCGCTGTTCTTCCGCGGACAACGTGCTGCGCATGCTCATGCCGGTGCTCCCCTCCGTGTACCGGGCTTGCGCGCGTCGCGCCTGCGCATTATGACCGACCCGCGGTCGGCACCAAGCGATGCCGCGGATACCCTCGGGACCGTGCCGTCGTCCGGGGCTCCGACGTTCTTCCCGTACGGGCGTTACCGCCGTCGCATCCGCGTGGTGTCACGGGAACCGGGTGTCGTCGAGGGCGGGCTCGAGGACGATCAGCACTACTTCACCGTCACACTGCACCACGACGACACCAAGGTGCAGTTCGTGACCAGCGGGTCCGTGCGGGCGCCGTGGTCGACGTGCGCGGCCGCGGCGGAGCCGCTGCGGACGCTGGCGGGGATGCCACTGTCCGACCGTTGCCTCGCGGTGACGCGCTGGACCGAGTCGGTGCAGCACTGCACGCACCAGCTCGACCTCGCCGGTCTCGCGGTCGCGCACGCCGCCCGGGTCGTCGCCGGAGGTGCGCGCACGCGCCAGTACGACGCGGTGGTGCCGTTCGGGTTGCTCGACGGTGAGGAGCACACGATCACGCTCGACCGCGACGGCGAGCGGCGCCTCGAGTGGGTCCTGCAGGGAGGCGCCATCGTCGCTCCGAGCCCGTACGCCGACGCGCCGCGCGGGTTCGCGAAGTGGGCCGACGCCACCCTCGCGCCCGATGACGCCGAGGCGGCGGTGGTGCTCCGGCGCGCCTCCAGCATCGGGATGAGCCGTGGCCTCGATCTCGACCAGTACCCCACCCTGGCCGACATGCCCGGGCTCCGGCCGTTGTGCTTCTCGATGCAGGCGGCGCGGGCGCCGGTCGCCTTCCGCCATCGCGGTCTCATCCGCGACTACGACGACCGGCCCGACGACATGCTCGCCGAGGGCCCGAACGTGTGACGGTCAGGTGAGCGCCGGGCGTGTCAGTCGAAGGCGCTGATCACCTCGGCTCCGAACGCCTCGAGCGTTGAGGGCGGCGCGAAGTCGGCGAACCACACGTAGAAGCGATCGACCCCGCGCTCACGCATGGCGGAGAAGTGGTCGATCATCTCCTGGCGACCACCGACGACGAGGGTCTGGTGGCGGAAGCGCCGGCGGGCGGGCTCCTCGATCGCGGCGCGCTCGACGCCCTCGGGGACGAACGCGAACATCTGCTGCACGGAGACGCGGGCGGCGCCGGCGGACGGTCGCATCGCGTCGAGCCGGTCGAGCTGGTGGATGGGCACGTTCCACCAGTCGGCGTGCGCCGCGACGAGCTCCATCGTGCGCTTGCCGGTGCCGCCGATCACGATCGGGATCTTCGTGAGCGGCGTCGGCACCTGCCGCGCCGCTTCGAGCCGGAAGAACTGTCCGTCGTAGTCGATCGCCTCACCGGACCAGAGCCCGCGCAGGATGTCGAGGGTCTCGGACAGGCGCTGCACCCGCTCGCGCGCGCTGGTGGGGCCCACGCCGTAGGTGGTGAACTCCTCGATCACCGAGCCCCACCCGATACCGAGCTCGAACCGACCCCCGGACGCGTGGTCGAGGGTGACGGCCTCACGCGCCAGCACCGAGGGGTGCCGGAACGCGTCGCACAACACGAGCTGACCCTGGACGAGCCGCTCGGTGTGGGCCAGCAACCAGGCATTCGTCGTGAGCGCTTCGTACATGTCGTGCTGCTCGGCCATCGGCGGCGCGAGGTGGTCCATCCCCGCCATGCCGACGAAGCCGGCCGACTCGGCGGCGCGAGCCTTCTCGACCATCGCGTCGAGACCGAGACGCATCTGGGGGAGGTAGAGGTGGAACTCGGGCGCGCTCACGACCCCGCCTCGACGGCGAGCGCGGTCGCCCGCGCCTTCGCCCAGCGGTAGTCGGGCTTGCCCGCCGGTGTGCGCTGCATCGTGTCGAGCACGTGGATCTCCTTCGGCACCTTGAATCCCGCGACGAGCGTGCGGGCGTGCGCCCGCAACGCGTCGACGTCGGGCTCGCGGCCCTCGCGCCAGACGACCAGCGCGGCCACGCGCTCGCCGAACCGCTCGTCCGGCACACCGACCACCACCGCGTCGAACACCTCGGGGTGCGTCTTCAACGCCGCCTCCACCTCCTCGGGGTACACCTTCTCACCCCCGGTGTTCACGATCTGGCTGCCCCGCCCGAAGACGGTGATCTCCCCGTCGGCCTCCACGGTGGCGAGGTCGCCGGGCACGACCCAGCGCTTGCCGTCGGGGTCCACCAGGAATGTGGTCACGGTCTTGGCGTCGTCCTTGTGGTAGCCGAGCGGGATGTGCCCCGAGCGGGCCAGCAGGCCGACCACCCCGGAGCCGGGCGGGACCGGGCGCAGGGCGTCGTCGAGCACGGTGGTGCCCGGACCGACCGCGAACCTGGTCGCGACCCCGCTGCTCGTCCCGTTGAAGCCGGTCTCCGACGCGCCGAAGCTGTCGGCGATCCGGACGTGCGGGAGGTGCTGTTCCAGCTGCTCGCGCACCCCCTGCGAGAGCATCGCGCCGCCGCTCCCGATGAGGGCCAGGCCCGAGAGGTCGTAGCGGGCGGGGTCGGCGGCGTAGGTCTCCACCAGCGGACGCGCCATGGCGTCGCCGATGAGCGAGATGCCGATCACGTGCTCCTGCTCGGTGATGCGCAGGATCGCATCGGCGTCGAACCCCCGACCGCACCAGAGCACGACGGTGCCCGCGGTGGTGAGCAACGACCACAGGCTCCATTGCGCGCCACCGTGCATCAAGGGTGCCAGCGCGAACGACACCGAGCCTGGTTGCTCGGCGTACTGCGCGAGGTCCTCGGGTGAGTCGAGCGGCGCGTTGCCGCGTGCACCGCTCATCGCGCCGAGGTAGATGTCCTCGCTCCTCCACTTCACGCCCTTGGGCATGCCGGTGGTGCCGCCGGTGTAGAGCACGTAGAGATCGTCGCTGCTGCGCGGCGCGAACTCGCGTGCGGGGTCGGCTTCGGCGAGCGCGTCCTCGTACGAGACCACGTCGAGCCCGGCGAGCGAGCCGTCGGGCTCGGTGCCGTCCTCGATGACGACGAACACGTCGAGCTGCGGCAGCTCAGGCGCGACCTTCCCCACCAGCGGCGAGAACTCGCGCTCGAAGATGAGCCCGCGGAGGTCGGCGTTGCCGAACAGGTACGCGAGCTCGGCTTCGACGTAGCGGTAGTTGACGTTGATCGGCACCGCGCGGGCCTTGTAACAGGCGATCATCGCCTCGGCCCACTCGGCGCGGTTCCACGAGTAGATCCCCACCCAGTCGCCGGGCTCGATGCCGCGGGCGATGAGGTGGTGGGCCAACCGGTTGGCGCGTGCCTCCAGCTCGGCGTAGGTGCGGCGCTCGTCGCCGGCGACCAGCGCCAGCCGCGCCGGAGCGGCGTCGACGACGACTTCGAACAGGTCGGCGAGGTTGAGGGTCCGCTCGGTGCGCTCGGCCATGGCGCCACAACGTAACCGAGCGGATGGCACGGCTCCCGGGGTCAGTCGGGCTCGCCCGCCGGCTGCCCGGCGTCGATGTCGCGCACCTCCTGGTGGCCCAGCTGGCCGTCGTGCCGGCACCGCCCGTCGAACGGCGTGAGCACGAACGCCACGTGGTCACCGGCATCGAGGCGCGCCTCGATGGTGCCCGCGAACCAGTCGCACTCCTCGATCACGGGCACGCCGCCCGGCCCGGGGCGCCATGGCCATTCGGACAGCTTGGCGGGATCGTCCTTCTCGCTGGTGCCGCCGAAGTGCTCGGCGAGCTCGTGCTGGTCGGGGCGGATCGGGTGCACGACGAGCACGGTGGCCCGCGTCGCGATCTCGTAGGTCCGGTTCATCTTCGAGAGGAACGCGGCGAAGCGTGGCGGCTCGATGCTGCACTGCGTGGTGAAGCCCACGAGGCAGGCGTCGGCGTCGCCGTCGGCCGCCGCGGCCACGACGAACATCGGGTACTCGAGGTCGCCGACGATGCAGTCGAACGCCCGGGCGGCGCCGTTGTCGGTCACCCGCCGCAGCTACCCGGTCCGGCGGTACCGGAAACTCAGGCCAGCTCGACGAGGTCGAGCATGTCGTCGTCGAAGTAGTCGAGCGTGGCGTCGGGCATCAGCAGCGCGCGATCGGGCGCGAGCGAACGGACGAACTCGTCGTCGTGGCTCACCACGACCATCGTGCCCGGCCAGGCGGCCAGCGCCTCGCCGGTGGCCGTCCGCGACGCAGGATCGAGGTTGTTGGTGGGCTCGTCGAGGAGCAGCACGTTGTGGCGCCCGGCGACGAGCTGCGCGAGCGCGAGCTTGGTCTTCTCGCCGCCCGACAGCGTGGCTGCATCCTGGAACACCTTGTCGCCGCTCAGCCCGAACATGCCGAGCAGGTTGCGCAGCGCGCCGTCGCCGACCGTCGACGCGTCGCGCATGTGGTCGAGGAGCGTGCGGCCCGTCGACGATCCCTTCGTGCTCCTGCGCGTAGTAGCCGACCGACACGTGGAGTCCCAGCTCGACCGTCGCCGAGATCGGGCGCCAGCTGCCCGGCCAGCACCTTGAGCAACGTGGTCTTGCCCGCGCCGTTGAGTCCCATGACCAGCAGCCGCTCGCCGCGACCGACGTCGAACGACACGTCGGCGAACACGTCGAGCGGGCCGAACGACTTCCAGAGCTCGGTGGCGGTGAGCACCGTACGACCCGCGGTCGGCGGCGCGGGGAACCGCACCGCGATGGCCCGCTTGCGCGCCGGTCCCGCGACGCGCGTCGGCTTCGAGCCGGGCGACCCTGCCGTCGAGGTTCTTGCGCCACTCGGGCCCGCTTGGCCGTCTGGCCCCGCATCGCGTCGGCCAGCGTCGCTGAGGCGGGCGATCTCCTTGCTCTGCCTGGCTGCGACCTGCGGTCTGACGCTCCTCGTCGCGCTCGCGCGCGGCGAGGTACTGGCGAGTACGTGCCCTTGTACTCGACGAGCGTGCCGGTGCCCTCCTCCGACTCGCGGTCGATGTGGACGACGCGCGTGATCGCCTCGTCGAGCAGGTCGAGGTCGTGGCTGACGACGAGCAGCGCGCCGCGGTACGCGCGCAGGAACTTGAGCAGCCAGGTGCGGGCGTCGGCGTCGAGGTGGTTGGTGGGCTCGTCGAGGAGGAGCAGGTCACTGCCGCCGAACAGGATGCGCACGAGCTCGACGCGTCGCCGCTCACCGCCGGAGAGCGCACCGAGGGTGAGGTCGAGCCGGTCGGTCGCGCAGGCCGACGCCGGCGGCGAGCTTGCGCACCTCCGCCTCGGCGGCGTACCCGCCGGCCGACTCGAACTGCTCCTGCGCGGCGCCGAAGCGCTCGATGTTGCGGCTCGAGGGGTTCTCGTCCATCGCGACCCGCAACTTCTCGAGCCGCGGCTGAGAGCTCGTCGAGCCCGCGCCCGGAGAGCACGTGGGCGAGGACCGTCGTGTCGTCGGGCACCGCGTCGCCCGGGGGTCCTGCGAGAGGTACCCGGTGGCGCCGCCACGGCGGACGACCCCGGCCCGGGGCGGCGCGGCGCCGCCGAGCACCCGCAGGAGCGTGGTCTTCCCGGCGCCGTTGCGACCGACCAGGCCGACCTTGTCGCCCGGTCGCACCTGCAGGGACGCACGGTCGACGATCCGCTTGCCCGCCGACCTCGACCACCAGGTCCGCACGGTCAACACGGGGAGAGCTCCAGGGAATTGCGGACGGGGGGCGACCATTGTCGCGCGCGCGGGCCCCTTCCCCAGGCCCGTAGCCTGACGTGATGCCGATCGAGCCCGACGCGTCCTCGCCGAAGCCGCAGTGGCGGGGTCGGATCCACCTGGCCGCCTTCGTCGTGTCGATCCCGGCCGGGCTGGCGCTGGTGCTCTGGAGCCAGGGCGTGTCGGCCCACGTGGCCGCCGCGCTCTTCGCCCTGTCGCTCGCCGGCCTGTTCGGCACCAGCGCCACGTACCACACCGGCAACTGGGCGCCGCGGCGTGCGGGCGCGCCTGCAGCGCATGGACCACGCGATGATCTTCGTGCTCATCGCGGGCTCCTACACGCCGCTCACCCTCCTCGCGCTGCAACCGGCGTGGGGCATCGCGTTGCTGGCGGTGGTCTGGACCGTGGCGGTGGTCGGGGTGACGCTCGCCCTGGCCCGGTTCGGGGCGCTGCGCCGGGCCGGCGGGTACCTCTACATCGGCATGGGCTGGATCGTGGTGATCGCGCTGCCGGCGGTCGTGCGGTCGCTCGACACCCAGGAGCTCCTGCTGCTCTTCGCCGGCGGGATCCTCTACACCCTGGGGGCGATCGGGCTGCGCCTGCAGCGTCCCAACCCGCGGCCGCTGGTGTTCGGGTACCACGAGGTGTGGCACGCGATGACCGTCGCCGCCGCGGCCTGCCACTTCACCCTGGTGGCGATGCTCGTCCGCGCCTGATCGCTGCGTGCAGGCGACGCCCGAGTCTGCAATCCTCGTGGCCCGACATGTGCAGAGGACCTGCGGGGCGGGTATCCCGCACGGCGATGGCGCGAATGCCCTCCATGGGACGCGCCCGACGAGAGCGGGTGATCATGAGCGTTGCGGATCTCCTGTCCGACGTGCTCGGCGACGAGGTGCCGGTCGCGTTCCGGGCCTACGACGGGTCGAGCTTCGGGCCGTCCGATGCCCGCACGACCATCGTGGTGCGCTCCCCGGACGCGCTCCGCCGCATCGTCACCGCCCCCGACGAGTTGGGGTTCGGGCGCGCCTACGTCGCCGGTGAGCTCGAGGTCGACGGCGACATCTTCGACGTGATGGCCGTCGCCGACTACATCGAGGAGCTGCGGCTCGGCCCCCGACAGGTCGTGGCTGCCGCCAAGCTCGTCGGGTGGAAGGGCCTGAAGCCGCTCCCGCCGCCGCCCGAGGAGGCGCGGCTGCAGGGCCGGCGTCACTCGCGCGAGCGCGACGCCGCCGCCATCGCGCACCACTACGACCTCTCCAACGACTTCTACCGGATGGTGCTCGGGCCGTCGCTCACGTACTCGTGCGCGGTGTGGGACGACGACACCACCACGCTGGAGGATGCCCAGGCGAACAAGCACGAGCTCATCTGCCGCAAGCTCGACCTCCAGCCCGGCATGCGCCTCCTCGACGTCGGGTGCGGGTGGGGCGGCATGCTGCTGCACGCGGCCGAGCACCACGGCGTGGACGCCGTGGGCGTCACGCTGTCGCGTCCGCAGGCCGAGCTGGCCCGCAAGCGGGCCGCCGAGCGCGGCCTGGGCGACCGCATCGAGGTGCGCTTCGCCGACTTCCGCGACGTCGACGACGGTCCGTACGACGCCATCAGCTCGATCGGCATGTTCGAGCACGTCGGCCTGTCGGAGCTCGACGCCTACTTCACCCGCTGCCGCGGCCTGTTGCGGCCGCAGGGCCGTCTCCTCAACCACGGCATCAGCCGTCCCCATCACGCAGGGAAGATGCACCACCACCGCTGGGCGCCAGGGAGGCTGGATCGCAACTTCACCGAGCGCTACGTGTTCCCCGACGGCGAGCTGCACGAGATCGGCAACGTGGTGTCCGCCATCCAGCGCGCCGGGTTCGAGGCCCGGCACATGGAGAGCCTGCGCGAGCACTACGCGCTCACCCTGCGGTGCTGGGTCCGCAACCTCGAGGACGCACTGGGACGACGCGGTGGCGGAGGTCGGGCCCGGGCCGGGCGCGTGTCTGGCGGCTCTACATGGCGGCGGCCGCGGTGGGCTTCGAGCACGACGACAACCAGGTGCACCAGGTGCTCGCCACCGCGACCGACCGACGGCGACAGCGGCATGCCCCGCCGGCCCCGATTCACCTGACTCGCCCGGACCCCGGGCGCGTTAATGTCCGGTGCTTAACGCCGGCCCGGAGGTCCGCCCGTGAAGTTCGCGCTCTTCTACGAGATCCCGGTCGCCCGGCCGTGGACGCCGGGCAAGGAGCACCAGGCGTACAAGGACACCATCGAGCAGGCGGTGCTCGGTGACCAGATGGGCTTCCACGCCTTCTGGACGGTGGAGCACCACTTCCTCGAGGAGTACTCGCACTGCTCCAACCCCGAGGTGCTCTACGGCGCGGTCGCGGCCCTGCACCAAGAACATCCGCATCGGGTACGGCGTGCGCCTCCTCCCCAAGCCGTACAACCACCCGATCCGCACCGCGGAGTCGGTGGCGGTGCTCGACCTCGTCTCCGACGGCCGGGTCGACTTCGGCACCGGGCGCTCGTCGACGCGCGCGGAGCTCGAGGGCTTCGACGTCGATCCCGACGAGACGCGCCGCGATGTGGCGCGAGGCGCTCGGCCACATCGTCGGCGCGTGGACCGAGGACGAGTACCAGGCGCAGGGCGAGTACTGGCAGATGGGCGCGCCGCGCCGGGTGCTGCCGAAGCCGCTGCAGCAGCCGCACCCGCCGATCTTCGGTGCCACCAGCAGCCTCCCCGGCCACGAGGAGATCGGCCAGCGCGGCATCGGGCTGCTGCTCGTTCACCGTCGGCCTGCCGCCCGAGCAGCTGGCCGAGAACATCGCGATGTACCGCAAGGGTCTCGCGGCGTGCGACGCAGCCGGCGGGCAAGTTCGTCAACGACACCGCGGCCACCTTCACGATGGTGCCTGTGCGCGCCCACCAACGAAGAGGCCACCGAGGTCGCGCGCGAGTCGTTCGAGTGGTACCCGAAGCACGGCGGCGGCCTGATCGCGTCGGTCGCCGAGTGGCAGGAGGAGCGCGGCATCACCGGCGGCCAGCTCGGCACGTACCAGTACACGGGTGAAGCGCTGAAGCACAAGCGAGAGGGCGCGATGGGTCAGCTCACCATCGACTACCTGCGCGACTCCGGCTCCGCGGTGATGGGCGACCCGGACGCGTGCATCGCGGCCGCCAAGCGCTACGAGGCGGTCGGGTGCGACCTGCTGCTGTGCCTGGTGAACCCGTACAAGATCCCGCACGAGAAGGTCATGCAGACCATCGAGCTGATGGGCAAGCACGTGCTGCCGGAGTTCGAGTGACAGGCGGCCGGATCGACGGGAAGGTCGCGCTGGTCACCGGCGCGGCGTCGGGGCTCGGCCTCGCCACCGCCGACCGCTTCGCCAAGGAGGGCGCGGTCGTCGTGGGCGCCGATGTCACCGCGGCTGACGGCGTGCGCATGCTCGACGTGCGCGACGAAGCGGCCATCGCCGCGCTCGTCGACTCGATCGTCGCCGACCACGGCCGGCTCGACGTCGTGGTCAACTACGCGGGCGTCGCCGGCGGTGGTCCCGTGCACCTGGTCGACAGCGCCGAGTGGGACCGCGTGCTCGAGGTGAACCTCAAGGGCACGTTCCTCGTCGAACAAGCACGCGCTGCGACCGATGCTCGAGCAGCGGTCGGGCAGCATCATCAACATCGCCAGCGTCGAGGGCCTCCAGGGCACCGAAGGCGGGAGCTCGTACAACGCGTCGAAGGCGGGCGTGGTGATGCTCACCAAGAACATGGCCATCGACTACGGGCGGGCCGGGATCCGTGTGAACGCCATCTGCCCCGGCTTCATCGACACACCCATGTTCCGCGCGGTCATGGGCAGCGACCACATGGCCCAGTTCCGCGATCGAGTACCGCGACGACCACATGCTGGGTCGGTTCGGTCGTCCTGACGAGATCGCCGCCGCCGCGCTGTTCCTCGCGTCCGACGACGCATCGTTCGTCACCGGCGTCGCGTTGCCCGTCGACGGCGGGTACCTCGCCGGTACCCGCACCGGGCTCTCTGATCTGATGGGAATCGGCTGACCGGGAGGTCGTCATGGCCAACATGCGCTTCAACCACATGGAGCTCTCGTTCGCGAAGGGAACGCTCACGCAGCAGTTCCGCGACGAGGTCGACTCCTTCTACTGCGACGTGCTCGGCTGGCGCTCCCTCGACACCGAGGTCATCGGCCAGCTCTGCCACCTCCTGCTTCCCGACGACGGCCAGTTCATCCTCCTGGCCGAGGGCAAGGACCCGATCTCGTCGCCCGGCTACGACCACCTCGGTCTCCTGATGGACACGCGGGAGGAGGTCGACGCGGTGCTCGAGGAGTGCCAGCGCTTCGCCGAGAAGGACGACCGGCTGCGGCTCAAGGTCTACGACGACCTGGTCTCACCTACAGTGACCACGCACGCCTTCTACGTGAAGTACCTGTTGCCGATCTGGTTCGACGTCCAGTGCATCGAGCGCACCAGCGGGCCCGCACCGGAGCGGCGCTGGCAGTACGTCTGAGACGACCTCGAGGGGGTAGCCGCACATGAGCGAGACCGAGGATCTGTTCCTGCCCGAGCCGCTCCCGAAGGAGCTGAAGTACACGGTGATCTCGGTCGACGACCACGTCGTCGAGCCGCCGCACACGTTCGAGGGTCGGCTGCCCGAAGCACCTCCAGGACCGCGCCCCGCGGGTCGTCGAGACGCCGATGGTCTCCAGATCTGGGAGTTCGAGGACCAGAAGTTCACGCAGGTCGGCATGAACGCGATCGCCGGCCGCAAGCCCACCCAGAAGAAGGAGCCGTTCCGCTTCGACCAGATGCGGCCGAGCTGTTACGACGTCGACGCCCGCGTCCGCGACATGGACATCAACGGCGTGTGGGCGGCGGTGAACTTCCCGTCGATGGTCACCGGGTTCTGCGGCCGCGTGTTCTTCAACGCCGAGGACCCCGAGCTCGGCCAGGCGTGCATCCGCGCCTGGAACGACTGGCTCTACGAGGAGTGGTACCTCGCGCACCCGACGCGCATCGTCCCGCTCGGCATCGCGTTCCTCGCCGACCCTGAGGCCGCGGTCGCGGAGATCCACCGCAACGCCGAGCGCGGCTTCACCGGCGATCTCCATGCCCGAGCGACCGCACCTGATCGGGCTGCCCGACCTGTGGCAGCGCGACCACTGGGACCCGATCATCCAGGCCTGCGTCGACACCGACACCGTCGTGTCGCTGCACGTCGGGAGCTCGGGCTCGGTCATGGGGCCGCCCGACGCACCCGGGCTGCAGATCGGCGCCACGCTCTTCGGTCAGCTCTCGCTGCACGCGGCTGCGCGAGTGGCTGTGGTCGGAGTACCCGGTGAAGCACCCGACGCTCAAGATCGCGATGAGCGAGGGCGGCATCGGCTGGGTCGCGATGCTGCTCGACCGGCTCGACAACATCATCGACCGCTCGGGCTACGGCGCCGGGTGGGACGAGCGCCCCGCCGACGTCCTGCAGCGCAACTTCTGGTTCTGCACGCTCGACGACCCGTCGACCATCGACACGCGCTACCGCATCGGCGTCGAGAACATCATGGTGGAGACCGACTTCCCGCACGGCGACGGCACGTGGCCCGACACCCAGCTGGTGATCGAGAAGCTGTGGGGCCACATCCCCGACGACGAGCTGCGCATGATGTGCTGCGAGAACGCAGCCAAGCTGTACCGGCACCCTCTGCCGGACGTCGTCCTCCCACGCTGACCGGCCGCATTCCGTGACCGGGCGGCGCCGGTCTGCGAAGCTACGCCGGGTATGACCGCCGCCACCGAGGCTCCGCCCGCCGACGCCCCGCGCCCGTCGCGCGTCGCGACGTGGCGCTCGCACTCGTTCGGCCCGGCGTCGGAGCAGCCGTACCGCCGGCGCACCAGCGACTGGATCCGCCTGGTCGATCGGCGTCGGCATCCTGGTCTTCGCCATCTGGCACCAGGACGACCCCGGGGCGTTCGAGCAGAACCTGTTCACGACGCTCAACGGCCTGCCCGAACCAGCTCGAGTCGTTCTTCCGTCTCCTGTACGCGCTCGGCGCGCTGTGGGCGCTCGGACTGGTCGTCGTGGCTGCGCTGGTCGCCCGCCGCTGGCGGCTCGCCCGCGACATGGCCGTCGGCGGCGTGCTGGCGTGGGTGGTCGGTCGGGTCGATCGGCGCGGTGGTCGTCGAGAACGCGAGCGTGAAGCAGACGCTCGACGTCGTCACCCGCGTCGGGAACGACTCGGCGGCGTTCCCGGCCGTGCGGCTTGGCGGTGATCGTCGCCGTGATCTCGGTCGCGTCGCCGTACCTGACCCGCCCGGTGCGGCGGCTGGGGCAGCTGCTCGTGCTGCTCATCGCGATCGCGTCGCTCTACCTCGGCACCACGCTGCCCGACGGCGCGCTCGCCGCGGTCGCGCTCGGGTGGGCGCTCGCCGCGCTCGTGCACCTCGCCTTCGGGTCGCCGGGTGGGCGACCGACGACCGCGCAGGTGGCGGCGACGCTCGGCGAGCTCGGCGTGGACGCCGACGACGTGCACCTCGCTGCCGAAGCAACCGCAGCACGGGCACCGTGATGTCGGCCCGCGACGCGACCGGCGAGCTCTGGTGCGGGTCCTCGGTCGCGACGAGGCCGACGCGCAGCTCATGTCGAAGTTCTGGCGCGTCGCTGGCGTACAAGGACGGCGGTCCCGACGCTGCACCCCACCCGGCTCGAGGACGTCGAGGCGCAGGCCTACGCGATGCTGCTCGCCGAGCGCGCCGACGTCACCGTGCCGCCGGTGGTCGTCGCCGGCACCGCCGGGCCGGGCGCCGCGCTCATCGTCAGCCGCCCGCTCGCCGGGACGTCCGCCTGTGCGACGTCGGACCCGGCGGACGTCACCGACGCGATGCTCGACGACCTCTGGCAGCAGGTCGCGTCGCTGCACGCGGCGCGGGTCGCGCACGGCCGGCTCAACGCACAACCACGTCGTCGTCGACGGCACCACGGTCGGCATCGACGGCTTCGAGCTCGCGACCGGTGCCGCAGCGCCGGGACGGCGGGCCGCCGACGTCGCCGAGCTGCTCGTGAGCACGGCAGTGGTCGTCGGCGACGACCGCGCCGTCGCCGCCGCGCGCGCCGGCTCGGTGACGACGCGGTCGTCGAAGCGCTCCCCTACCTGCAGCCGGCGGCGCTCAGCCGCGAGATGCGGACCGACCGCCGCCACCGCAAGGAGCGCTCGAAGCAGGTGGCCGACGCTCCGGGAGGCCGCCGGCGTCGGCGACCGGGAGCGACCTGCCTCCGCTCCAGGAGCTCCACCGGGTCAGCGGCACCAACCTGATGATGGCGGTCGGCACGCTCATCGCGATCTTCGCCCTGCTGAGCCAGGTCGGCAGCCCGCAGGAGCTGTGGGACACGATCACGAGCGCCGACATCTGGCTGGCTGATCGTGGCGATGATCATCTCGCTGCTCACCAACTTCGCCACCGCCATCGCGCTCATGGGCACGGTGCCGATCAACCTGCCGCTGATCCGCACCGCCGAGCTGCAGCTGTCGATGTCGTTCTCGAACCTCGCCGTCCCGGCGGTCGGCGGCATGGCCGCGCAGATCCGGTTCCTGCAGAAGCAGGGCGTCGACCTCGCCTCCGCGGTCGCGTCGGGTGGGCTGCTCATCAACGTCGGCAACATCGTCGCCCAGGTCCTGCTGCTCGGCGTCGCGCTCGCTGCTCGCGCCGACGAAGATCCACATCGAACCCATCGACACGCAGAAGCTCGTGACGCTCGTGCTCCTGGTCGCGATCGTCGTGATCGTGGTCGTCGTCGGTCTCGTCCTCGGCATCCCGAAGCTCCGGAAGGTGGTGATGCCGCCGATCAAGAGCGGCGGCCACGACGCTGTGGGCAGCGGTCCGCTCGCCGCGCCGGGTCGCCCTGCTGCTCGGCGGGCAACGCGATCAACGCGCTCATGTACGCCGCGGTCTACTGGGCGTGCATCGAGGCGTTCGGTGGCTCGATCAACTTCTGGACGCTGCTCTCGCTCAACATCATCATCTCGACGTTCGCGTCGCTGGTACCCGATCCCCGGCGGCAACACCGCGGTGTCGTCGGTCGGCATGTCGGGCGCGCTCGTCGCCGTCGGGTGTCCCCACCGAGATCGCGGTCGCGGCGGTGCTCGCCGACCAGCTCGTCGCCAGCTTCCTCCCCGCGGTGCCCGGGCTGGTGGGCGACCAACGACCTCCTGCACGACGACTACCTGTGATCGCGTGAGCGAGCGCCGGTGGCCCCGGCGCTCGGCGGAGCCCGCGCCGGAGTAGCTCCTGAATCGTTGACGAGCGCCGACGCGTGGTGGAGCGGTCCCGGAGCACCATCAGCCGGCGGAGCGGCCACTTCGGGTGAATTGGGCTACGCTCCCGCGATCCTGCAGAGGGGGGCCTCAGTGCAGACTCTCGATCGCGACCAACAGGCCACGCTCGCCGAGCTCGACCCGAGTCCCGTCCGCACCGAACCTGCGCCGCACCCCCGAGGCCGCACGATCGCGGTCGCGTGGGTGTTGCGGTGGTCGATGGCGGTGCTGCTGCTCGGCGCGGCGGGCATCCACTTCGCGGCGATGGGTGAGCACGCCGGGGTGTCGTGGACGCACGGCCTCTTCTTCGGGCTCACTGCATGGGCTCAGGTCATGCTCGCCGCGCTCCTCGTGCTCGGACCGGCGCGGCGTTCCATCCAGGTGATGATCGTGTTCAACTTCGCGGTGATCTTGGTGTGGATCGTGTCGCGCACCGTGGGCATCGCGATCGGCACCGACGGGACACCGGAGTCGATCGGGTTCGCCGACGCGCTGTGTGCGGCGTTCGAGGCACTCGCCATCGGGCTCGGGCTGCTCGTCATCTGCGGCGGGATCGCCCGCAAGCGGATCCGCCTGTCCGCCGGTTGGGCCATCGCGGGTGTGATCGCGATCGTGGTCGCGGCGCTCTCCAGCTTCGGCTTCAGCCCCGCGATCGCCGACGGCAGCGGCGGCGGGCACACCCACGGAGCGACTGCCGCCATCGCCGCGCCTGCGGCCGGCAGCGCCGCGCCGGCGGCGCACGTCCACGGCTCGACCGGGGCGACCGACCTGAACGGCCACCAGATCCACGGCGTGAAGGCGCAGGACATCGCCGCCGAGAGCCAGCCCGACGTCCCGCTCGACGCCGCGACGCGCGCCACTGCTGCAGCAGCAGCTCGTGGTCGCGCGCGCGACGGCGATGCGCTACCCGACCGTCGCCGAGCGCGGTGGCCGCCGGCTACCACGTCATCGGCGGGTTCGGTCCCGGCAGTGGCGCGCACTACATCGGCGGCTTCGCCGGAATCTTCGGCGGGGGCTTCGATCCCAGCCGGCCACTGGCGCTGATCTACGACGGCACCAGCCCCACCTCCCAGATGGTCGGGCTCATGTACTACGGCATGGGCAACACCGCACCCGAAGGCTTCGCCGGCCCGAACGACCACTGGCACCGTCACAGCAACGTGTGCACGAGGGGGGCCGAGGTCCTCTTCCCGCCGGACTCCGACGTGACCCGGGAGCAGTGCACGGCGCTCGGCGGGTTCTTCATGCAGATCACCGGCTGGATGGTGCACGCATGGGTCGTGCCCGGGTGGGAGAGCCCTCAGGGCGTCTTCTCCCACGAGAACCCGAACCTGCGCTGCGCCGACGGCACCTTCAACACCGACAAGATCGGCCGCTGCCAGGGTTCGTGACGAAGTCTGCCGCGTCAGGCGCCTGCCGGAGGGGTCAGGCGGTCAGGCGGAGCCGAGCGGAGGCGCCGGAGAGCTCGACCAGCGCTGCCTTGCCGGTCGTGGCGGGACACGGCGAGGTGCTTGCGGGCGGGTGGACCGGTGATGAGAAGCTGCCGGCATGGAGCCACGCGAGGTCGCCGACCGCTACACCACCATCGCCGAAGGCCTGAACGCCCGGGTCGCCGGGTGCGCCGCCGCCGACTGGGCTGCGTCGACGCCGTGTCCCGAGTGGACGGTGCGCGACATCCTGGAGCACGTGGTCGGCGTGCACCGCGTCGCCCTGGCGCTGCTCGACGAGGCGGCCGCCGAGCCGGAAGCCGGCGAGGACGCGGCTGGCGCCTGGACGACCGTCACCACGGCCATGCGCCAGGTCCTGCGCGACCCGGAACGGGCGACCCGCATCGTCAGCCCGCGCTTCGGCGACATGCCGTTCGAGGACCTGGTGAGCCGCATGGTGTGCAGCGACACCCTGGTCCACACCTGGGACCTCGCCCGGGCCACAGGTCAGGACGAGCACCTCGACGAACACGCGGTGGCGGTGGCGTGGACCTGGATGCAGCCGGCCGGCGAGACCCTCCGCGCGTCGGGCGCGTTCGGCCCCGCGGTCGAACCGCCGGACGGCGCCGACACCCAGACGAAGCTGCTCTGCTTCCTGGGCCGCGCCGTCTGACCGCCGACCGCACCGCAGTCCGCGGTCCGCGCCCCGCGGTCAGGAGGGCGTCGCGGGTGCCGCGCCCGCGGGCACCTGGTGCGGGTGCCGCCGGCGGAACACGTACGCCGCGACGCCGCCGAGTGGGATGGGGAGCCAGAAGGTGAGCATCCGGTAGACCAGCGTCGCCACCAGCGCGTCGCCGGTGGAGATGCCGGCGACGGCCAGCGTCGCGGCCAAGCCGGCCTCGACGAAGCCGAGGCCGCCCGGCGTGAACGGCAGCAGGCCGAGCACCGACGCCACCACGAAGGCCAGCAGCACCAACGTGGGGTTCGGGTTCGCCGACAGCCCGCACAGCGTGCAGACGAGCACGCCGTACTCGAACAACCAGCGCGCCAGCGACGCACCCAGGGCGACCTCCCACCGGGGTCCGATCTCCCTCCGGATGCGATCGCGGCTCTCGAGCAGCCGCGTCCCGAGCGTGCGGTCCATCGACGCGCCGCGCTTCAACTTGCACCGCACCCACGCGATGACCCGGCCCGAGGAACAGCAGCGGGCGATCGGCGACGAACAGCGCGATGCCGATCGCGACCATGAGCAGGAACACGGGGATGCCGATCCAGAACGCCTGCAGCAGGCCGTCGGGGACCTGGGTGCCGAAGAGCACGAACGGCAGTGCGAAGACGGGGAGGGCGACGATGGCCGCGGTGCTCAGCACCGATTGCACGGTGAGCGCAGTTGCCGCGTACGCGACGCCGAAGCCGGCATCGGCGAGCATGTTCGCCTGCAACGCGGTGCCGGTCGCGCCACCGCCGGGCGTGATGCGGTTGAACGCGTTCCCCGCCAGCTGGGTGGTGACCACCGAGAACCAGTCGCGCGTGCCGAGCGCGATCGCCTGCACCAGCCAGACGCAGGCGAAGCTGCCGAGCGCGCACAGCACCGCGGGCAGGAGCCAGATGGGCTCGACGTCGCCGAGGCGGTCGTAGGCCGAGAACACCTCCGCGATGCTCGGCGCGAACAGGTAGATGCAGATGGCGCTGATGGCCAGGAACGCCACCCGCCCGACCGACCACCGGGGGTGCTCGTGGCGCAGGTGCCCGTGGTGCTCCTCGTGCGCCGCGGGCGCTTCCTGGCGTTGGGGGTCGGACGGGGGCACGCTCGCCTCCTGCGCGTGGTCGTGGGCGTCGGGACCGACGTCAAGCATCGTCGATCACTTCCACGTCGGACTCCTCCACCGCGGCGACCTCGTGCGGATAGTGACGAGCGGCGATCATGAGGAAGATCGAGCTCGCACCGAGCAACGGCAGTAGCAGGAGGAACGCGAGCCGCAGCCCTTCGGCGCCACCGCCGCCCAGCTCACTCGAGAGTAGGCCGAACAGCAGCGGCGCCGCGGCTTGCGCGGCGACCCGGGCGATCATGCGGGCACTCTCCGCGCGGCCCCGCAGCTGCGGGTGCACGACGTCGAGGCGCGCCGCCTCGAGCGGCGCGATGGGCGCGGTCAGCAATGCACCCGACACCACGAGGAACGGCAGGGCCACTGCGAGCGACGACACCACGAACACCGGCACCAACGTGATCGCGGCCGCGAGGTAGCTCCAGACGCCGATGTTGATCCGGCCTGTGAGCACGCCGCGTTCGATCAGCAGATCGCCGCCGCGCCCGCCCGCGAGCACACCGACGAAACCACCCACGCCGACGAGCGGGATGAGGATCGACGCCGTCGAGGCGGAGATTCCGAACTGGTCGACCAGGAACAGCACGCCGAACACCTGCAGCGCGGTGAAGAAGACGTCGCCGAGGGCCGACGCGATGATGATCATCACCACCGTGCGGACGTGCATCACGTATTCGATCGCCGGGCGCAGCGGCATCGCCGACACGTCGCCCTCGAGGATCACGTCCTCTTTGGGTTCGACGCCCTGCTCCTCGACGAGCTCGGCGAGGTGCGTGGGCGCGTCGATGCCGCGGCCGCCGGGTCCGGGAAGATCGTTCTCGCCGCCCCGGCGCGGCTCCGGCACGCGCGCGATGGCCCAACCGACCGCCAGGCCCATGAGGGCCAGCACGACGAACACACCGCGCCACGAGGTCAGCGCGACCACGACGCCGGCCACCAGGAACCCCGCCCCGGCGCCGACCAGCTCGCCGCTCTTCACCCAACCGAGCACGCGCCCGCGCACGTCGGCCGGGAAGAGGTCGCCGACGAGCGACGTGACGGGCGGACCGCCGGCCGCGCTCATGACACCGAGGCTGACGCGCGCGGCGAAGAGGACCGCGAACGACATCGCCGCCGCGGCGACGCCCATGGCCAGGCACCAGATGCCGATGCAGACCACGAGGATGGTGATGCGACGCGCGCGGTCGGTCAGGATCCCGATGGGGAAGATCGCCAGCGCGCCCACGATCGCGAACGCGCTCGCGAGCAGCCCGATCGCCGTGTTCCCCACGCCGAACTCGGACTTGAGCGCCGGCGCGAGCGCGCCCAGGGCGGTTCGGTCGGCGCCATCGAGCGCGAGCACCGCGGCGAGCGCGACGATGGCGACGCGGTGCTTGCGGTCGCCGAGCACGGACTCGGCGCCAGCTCGGACCGAATCGGTGGCCACGGGCAGGGGGTGCCCATTCCGGGCCATCCAGAACCCTGGCGGGTCAGGCGCCGGCGAGCAACCGCCGTGGGTTGTCGACGAAGATCGTCTCGACGTCGGCATCGGTGACGCCGCGCTCCAGCAGCCGGGGAACGAAGTCGGTGAGGATGTAGGTGTACGGCCGCTTCCACACCTGCCACTCGATCTCCTCGCGCCGCGTCGCCGCCGCGTCGCGGTACTCCGGCGGCACCCAGAACGACGACCGGGGCGCGGTCAGCGCGCAGATGTGGTCCTGCGACAGGCAGACGTGGTCGGTGAAGCCCTCGCGGACCAGGGTGGCCACGTGGTCGGCGCGACGTTCGTCGGGCGCGAGGATCTCGAGCCCGATGCGGTCGACACCGACGAACGTGCCGCGCTCGGCGAGCTTGCGGATCGGCGCGACGTCGGTCTGCTCGTCCTGGTGACCGATGAGGACACGACCGAGATCGGCGCCGCCGTCGGCGAAGAGGTCCTGCTGCACGTCGCCGTGCTTGGAGTTCTCGGTGTGGGTGATGATGGCGCACCCGACCTCGCGCTGGGCGAGCGCGGCGCCGGTCAGGCACCGCGACTCGGCCGGGGTCACCTCGACGCCGGTGGCCGCCTTGATCGCCCCGGCGCGGATCCCGCCCGGTCCCGGCGATGCCCTCCACCAGCTCCCGCACGTAGAGCTCGGCGATCTCCTCCGGGTCGCGGGCCCGCCAGTAGAACGGCAGCCCGGACGACGAGGTGCTCGGTGTAGAAGCCGGTGGTGCACACGATGCGCATCCCCGACCGCGCCGAGATCTCCGCGTAGAGCTCGGGATCGCGCCCGAGCTCGATGGGGCACGGGTCGACGAACGTGCGGAAGCCGGCGTCGAGCAGCTCACCCATCTTGTCGACCGCACGCTCCACGGTCTCGGCCCGGTCCCACGAGTACGTCGGGTCGAGCTCCTCGCCGTAGTACGAGATGCGGATGTGCTCGTGGACGAGCGTACGCCCGAGGTCGGCGGCGTCGACGGGACCGGTGACGGTCTGCACGGTCGTCATCAGCGCACTCCTTCGTACTGCGCGGCGAGCGCCGCGAGCAGGTCGGCGACGAGGTCCGGGTCGCGACAGCATCGGCGAGTGGCTCGTGTCCCACACGACGCGGTCGTCGGCGTGCTTCGCCATCTCGCGTTGCGTATCCGGATGCACGGCCCGGTCGTCGGTGCAGACCACGTAGGTCGACGGCATCTGGGTCCACGCCGGAGGCGGGACGTCGGCGCCGCTCATGGCGTCCGTGTCCACCCCGCTCGGCATGGGGCGCAGCTTCGCCACCGACGCGTCGGCGACGTCGGCGGCGCAGTCGTGGTAGAAGTCCGCCGCCGCGTGCTCGGGATCGACCGCCAGCGACCCGTCGTCACCGTGCACGAGATGCTCCATCAACGGGGTGGGCTGCATGATCGTGGCCATCTCGGCGTCGTCGGCCACCTGCACCGCGCAGAGGTACACGAGCCGGTCGACGTCGTCGCGGCCGCTCGCCGCCCGCGAGATCACCATGCCTCCGTAGGAGTGGCCGCACAGCACCACCGGCCCGTCGACCGCGTCGAGCAGCGCGCGCACGGCGCCGGCGTCGGCCTCGAGCCCGGTGAGCGGCAGCTCGGGCGCCAGGTTGGGGATCCCCTGCTCGTCGAGCAGGCTGCGAACCGGTTCCCAGCACCACGCGTCGTGGAACGCTCCGTGCACGAGCACCATCGTCGTCATGGCGGCGACGCTATCCCCGGACGCTGACGCGCTCCAGCTCGTCGCGCACCGCAGCCTCGACCGTGGTGCCGGCGAAGAAGGACGGGTTGGTGCCGGCCCAGAGCGACACCGCGTGCTCGAAGGTCAGGGCCCGGAAGTCGGCCGCGCTGGCGTGGCCGTCCTCGACCAGCTCCCACGCCTCGGGGAGGACCTCGCGGATGTCGGGGACGTCCCAGTGCCCGATGTCGGACGCGAACAACGCCTTCAGGCGGGCACCACCCGGGTTGCGGCGGGTGTCGAACGCGAGGGCGGTCATCGGGTCGTCGGCCTCGCACCCGAAGTGGAAGGCGGTGGTGAACACGTCGCGGATGTCGTCGGCGTCGCGGATGCCGCAGCGGGCGAACTCGTCGAGCGTCGCCGGGTCCTCGTCGGGCAGGCTCAGCATGCGCAGGCCGTCGTCGAGCCGATCGAGCCGGTCCCGGTAGCGGGGCGATCCGTGCTGCTCGAACAGATCGGCGAGCTGGCCGCGGTCGAGGTGCGCGGGGTTGTAGTGCTCGACCGCGTCACGGTTGCGCTTCTCCCAGTGGCTCGACGAGGTTGGCGTACAGCGCCGCGGCCCACGCGACACCGCCCTCCTGGAACGCGAACCGCAACGTGGGGAACCGCTGGGGCACGCCACCCAGGAACAGCGACAGCGCGAGCAGCTCACCGGCGATGGCGAACATCCCGATGTGGTTGAACACGTAGTTGCTGACCGACGCGCGGATCGTCCACCCCATGGCTGCGGTGTGGAACGTCGGCGACACGCCCAGGTCGACGCACCGCTGCCACACCGGGTCGTAGTCGTACTGCGAGTCCAGGCCGAGCGAGTCCAGCCAGCGCGCCGCGCGCGACGGCGGGTCGACGCCCGGCACCGGGCGGCCGATGGGCCCACCGAACATGAACGCCTTCAGCCCGAGCTCACCGGTCGCGTGGTCGAGCTCCGTGATCGCCTCGTCGGGCGTGTGCATCGGGATGATGCCGACAGGCGTGAGCGTCGTCGGCGTGGTCGCGGAACGCCTCCGCGTAGAAGGTGTTGAACGCGCGCGCGAGCGGGCAGTCGGATGGCGGCGTCGTCGAGCGCGGCCGGGACCAACCCGTAGGTCGGGTAGAGCACCGCGTGGTCGATGCCGAGCTCCGGCAGTCGCTCGGCCAGGAGCTCCGGGAGGAGCGCGGTCCCACGGTCGAGGGTGTTGCGGGTGGGCAGGCCCCACCACGACGTGCGGACGAGTCCGGCGCCGCGCATCTGCTCGGGCGACAGGCCGCGGACGGCCGACCCGCCGCTCGTCACCAGGTCCATGGCCGCGACCGCGTCGTCGCCCGCCTGGGCCTGCAGGATGTCGCGCACCAATGGGAGGTACTCGATGGCGTGACCGTCGGAGTCGATCACCGGGTGGTCGAGTCCGGCCTTGATGCGCGTGACCGTCGTCGCTCGGGAGGTAGGGCATCGCGTCATTCTGGCCCGCCACCGGAGGGCCCGCCGTACGATGCACCACCCATGGACACCGACGAGCCCCGCGTCCGCCTCGAGCGTGACGGCAACGTCGCCGTCGTCGTGCTCGACGACCCGGCGCGGCGCAACGCGCTCGTCGTTCGAGGTGACGACCCAGCTCGCGGCGGCGGTCGACGAGGCCGCCGCCGATCCCGAGGTCGGGGCGCTGGTGCTGACCGCCACTCCCCCGGCCTTCTGCGCCGGCGGATCGGTCGACGACCTCCTCGAACCGCGGGCGTCGCTGCGGGAGATGTACGCCGGGTTCCTCGCCCTCACCCGGCTGACCATCCCGTCGGTGGCGGCGGTGAACGGGCCGGTGATCGGCGCCGGCGTCAACCTGCCCCTCGCCTGCGACGTCATCCTGGCCTCGCCCAAGGCGCGCTTCGATCCGCGGTTCATGGATCTCGGGATCCACCCCGGCGGTGGCCACCTCTGGCGGATGCAACGGCTGGTCGGACGGCAGGCCGCCGCCGCGCTGGTCATCTTCGGCGAATCGCTGTCCGGCGAGGACGCCGCGCGCGTCGGCCTGGCGTGGCGCTGCATCGACGACGACGAGCTGCTCGCCACCGCGGTCGCCCTGGCCCGGCGGGCGGCCGACCGGCCACGCGAGCTGGTGGCGCGGGCCAAGGCGGTGCTCGATGCGTCGGCCGGCGTCGACACCTCGGCGGAGGCGTTCGAGCTGGAGTTCCCGCACCAGGACTGGTCGATGCAGCAGCCCGCGTTCCAGGAACGCCTGGCGCAGCTGCGGGCCCGGCTCGAGAAGCCCTGACCACCGGGCCATCGCCGTGCCAGCTCACAGCTCAACCGTCGACGACGTGGAACTCGATCCGGTAGACGAGCGTGTCGTCGGCGACCGGCCCCGCGTGGGCGGTGCGTCGTCGCAACGACTCACGGTCGGCCTCGCCACAACGCCGGACGTCGCGCACGCTGACGGTGGAGAACGGCACGAGCTCGATGTCGTCGACCTCGATCTCGGCCGGCCCGACGCGGTACCGACCGCCGACCCTCACCTTGGGGCGGGTCCAGAGCCGGAACGAGAGCGTGACCTCGCCCGCCAACACCGGGGCCCGCAGCTCCGGGCTGAATTGCACCGATTCACGGTACGCCTCATCCGCCCGGGTGTCCGCCTCCGTACCACGGGTGTGGAGCTCACCGAATCCGACCCGACTGTCGCCGTGGCCGATGCCGAGCTGGTCGCGGAGGCGCTCGCCGCCGACCCCGAGGCTCCGGTACCACCGGATGCCGTCTCGCTCTGGACGCTGACCGATCCGGGAACGACCGCGGCGCTGCCCGAGTGGTACATGCCCCCGCCGATGCGGGCGCGGGTGCTCACGGGCTGGCGCCGGCACCTCGTGCGGTGGAACGTGGTGCTCATCGTCGCCTCGTTCCTCGCCATCAACGCGGCGGGGCTCTGCAACACCTACGGCCAGCTGCACTTCTGAGCAGCACCCACGGGTGTACGCGGGACGAAGCACGTAGTCTCCCCCTGACCCTGGGGAGGACGCATGCCGACCGCTGACGACGCCGCGACGCAGGCGCAGCTGCGCGCGCTGGCCGAGCGCTACGCCCAGGGCGTCGACCGGCGCGACGTCGACACCTTCATCGCGCTGTTCCATGCCGACGCGGTCATCACGATCCACGACCCGAGCGAGACCGAGGAGCCCCGCCGGATCCGCGGCGCGGAGCGGCTGGCGAAGGTCCCCGAGGCGATCAAGCGATACCCGAAGACCTTCCACATGCTCGGTCAGTCGACGTACGACATCGGCGACGGCGAGGCGACGGGCGAGGTCTACTGCATCGCGCACCACCTCACCCCCGACGACCACGGCGGGACCGACTACGTGATGTTCATCCGCTACGAGGACACCTACCGCACCGACGACGACGGCGTCTGGAAGTTCGCCGAGCGCCGGCTGCGGGTCGACTGGACCGAGACGCGCGCGGCCAACCCGCAGCCCCGCTAGGAGGAGCCGATGGACGGAGCACTCGCAGGGCAGCGTGCCGTGGTGGTGGGCGGCGGTTCGGGCATCGGCCTCGCCTCGACCCGCGCCCTGGCGCGGGACGGCGCGCGGGTGACGATCGTCGGGCCGCACCGAGCAGAAGCTCGTGGACGCGACGGCCACGCTCGCCGGCGAGGGCCTGGACGTCGCGTACTGCGTGTGCGACGCCCTCGACGGCTCCTCGGTGCGGGACGCGGTCGAGGCCGCGTCCGACGACCAACGCCGGCTGCAGATCGCCGTCGTGGTCCCGGGCGGCGGTGGGATGTCACCGGTGCTCCTGTTCGACGACGACACCTTCAGCCGCGAGGTCGACGGGAACGTGCGCCCGGTGTTCCTCTTCCTCAAGTACGCAGGCCAGGCGATGGTCCGGTCGGGCGGCGGTTCGTTCGTCGCCATCTCGTCGACCGCGGCCGTGTTCTCCACCCGGTACCTCGCCTCGTACGCCGCGGGGAAGGCCGCGGTCGACCAATTGGTGCGCGTCGCGGCCGACGAGCTCGGGCCGCTCGGCGTGCGCGTCAACTCGGTGCAACCGGGGTTGACGCAGACCGCGGCGACGGAAGGCATGTTCCGCAACCCGAAGATGAGGGATGCGTTCCTCGCCGAACAGCCGATCCAGCGCCACGGCCAGCCCGACGACATCGCGCAGGCGGTGCGCTACTTCGCCGGCCCGGAGTCGTCGTGGGTGACCGGGCAGCTGCTCACGGTGGACGGTGGCAACACGCTGCGGTCGTTCATCGACTATGCGAGCGTCGTCCCCGTGCCCGATGCCCGCGCCGTCGCGCTCGGTACCCAAGGAGATTCCGCATGAACCGTGCACCCAAGTCGACCGAGGCGTTCGACGAGCTGATCGCCGCGCTGCAGGAGATCCGCGACGGCTACGTCCTCGATGATCAGCGCTTCACCGACGACCTCGACGTCGTGGAGGGCTTCCGCTACGTGACCGAGGTCCTGTCGGGTGCGTCCGAGTTCTTCATGGAGGCCGATCCCGACCACCCGCGGATGGCGTCGATCGTCACCCCGGCGCGCAAGCTCCAGGGCGACAACCCGGACTCCATCTACCACTTCGCCCGGATCGACGGCGGTCGGTCGTACCGCGTGTACGGCGTCCGGAGCGAGGAGGCGTACATCTCGTTCACCGTCCACTCGGCGGCGGTCGACGGCGGCTTCAACGGGCGCGTGCTCGCCGACATCAACGACAGCCAGTTCACGTTCGCCCCCGACGGCTCCTACGAGATCGTGTTCAGCGCCGAGCCCCACGACGGCAACTGGGTGAAGCTCGATCCCGACGCCCGCATGATCATCGTGCGCAGCTACTTCCTGCGCGAGCGGTCGGCGCAGAACGACCCCACCGTGGCGGTGCGCATCGGGATCGAGTGCCTCGACGACGTCCCGCCCCCACCGCCCCTCGACGACGCCACGTTCGCGGGCCGTCTGCGCGACGGGGTCGCGTTCCTGCGCCAGATGCACCGTCGGGCAACCGTTGCCCGGCACGCCGTCGCCGGCGCCGTTCATGGCGAGCGAACCCAACCACGTCGGCCAACCGTGGAGCTTCCGCAACGCGGGCGTCGAGGCCGCCGGTGCCGTCGACATCTTCTACTCCATGGGCCGCTGGGACCTCGGCCCCGACGACGCGCTGGTCATGCGGGGCACGATCCCGCCGTCGCGCTTCACCAACGTGATGCTGTGGAACCGGCACATGCAGACCTTGGAGTACGTGCACCGCCAGAGCTCGCTCAACAGCGCGCAGATCTCGTATGACCCCGATGGTTCCTACGCGATCGTGGTGGCGCACCGCGATCCGGGCGTGCCCAACTGGCTCGACACCGGCGGCCACCGCGTCGGCACGATCTTCTGGCGTTACCTGCTGCCGGAGAGCGACCCGGTGATGGCGGAGTGCGAGGTCGTGCCGGTCGACAGCCTGCGCTGACGCGCCGGGTCAGTCGAGCGCCAGCCCCGCCGCGACCGCGCGCGCCGAGCTCCCAGCACGCCTCGAGGTCCGCGCTCGTCGGCGCGCCGATCACCGACACCGGGGCCTGCACCCCGCGCCACCGGAGTCCGGTGGTGACGACCTCGATCGCGCGCAGCGCGCCGGTGGTGTCGTTGTTGCCGTGCACGTACACGCCGAAGGGGCGACCGATCGTCGCCTCGAGGCACGGGTAGTAGATCTGGTCGAAGAAGTGCTTGAGCGCGCCCGACATGTAGCCGAGGTTGGCCGGCGTACCGAGCAGGTAGCCGTCGGCCGCCAACGCGTCGCTGCACCGAGGCCTGGAGCGCGGCGCGCGTCACCACGTCGACACCTTCGATCTGGGGATCGGTCGCGCCCGACTGCACCGCGTCGAACATCGCGTGCACCGACGGTGACGTCGTGTGGTGGACGTGCAACAGAGTCACGGCCATCAGGAGATGCAGCGCAGCCGTTGCCGGAGGCGGGACGGCGAAGCGGAATCGACCATCATGCGGAGATGCAGCGCAGCCGTTGCCGGAGGCGGGACGGCGAAGCGGAATCGACCATCATGCGGAGATGCAGCGCAGCCGTTGCCGGAGGCGGGACGGCGAAGCGGAATCGACCATCATGCGGAGATGCCGCGCAGCTCGACCATCACGCGGAGATGCAGCGCAGCCGTTGCCGGAGGCGGGACGGCGAAGCGGAATCGACCATCATGTGGCGCGCAGCGTACGAGATGGAGGGGGTACGCTCGTCGCAGTGGCAGCGGTGGACGACGATCCGGTGGCCGGGGCGCCGTCCCTCGCGCTGCTGGCGCTCGAGATGCGGGCCTGGCCCGAGCTCGGGCTGTTCCTGGCCTCGTGGCCGCTCTGGCTCGCGCAACCCCGCGGCGACGGCCATCCCGTCCTCGTGCTCCCACCGTTCGGTGCGACCGACGCGTACACGAGCCCGCTGCGGGCGGTGCTGCGCGTGCTCGGGTACTCCAGCCACGGCTGGGGCCTGGGCCAGAACCTGGGCCCGACCGCGGCGATCCTCGACGGCGGCCCGAAGCGGCTGCTCGAGCTGGCCGAGCGCACCGGCCGGAAGGTCAGCGTCATCGGCTGGAGCGCGGGCGGGATCCTCGGGCGCGAGGCGGCGCGGCACCATCCGGAGGCGGTGCGGCAGGTGATCACGCTGGGCTCGCCGTTCCGTCTGCTGCTCGACGACCGCTACAAGACCCACGCCGCGTTCTTCTACAAGCTGGCGGAGCGGTGGCACGCGGCGCCGACCGAGCCGATGCTCCGCGTCGGAGTACCGCGAGCCACTGCTCGAGGTTCCCGCCACCGCGATCTACACGCGCACCGACGGTGTCACCAGCTGGCAGTGGTGCCTCGAGGACGACGGTCCGTGCTCGGAGAACATCGAGGTGTACGGCAGTCATTGCGGGCTCGGGCACAACCCGGCGGCGGTCATCGCCATCACCGACCGGCTCGCACAGCCCGAAGGTGAGTGGAAGCCGTTCACGCGCGCCGCGCGCGCTGCGCCACCTGTTCCCGCGCTGACGCGCGCGGTCGCGGCGGTCAGGGACGGCCGGCGCCGGGCACGGCGACGTCGTACGCGTCGATGCGACCGGTGCGGCGACCGGCGAGCGCGTCCGCCTTCCAATCGGCCGCGACGCAGATGAGGAGCGTGCGCCGGTCGGGCCCACCCAACACACACGCGACGGGGATCACGTCGTCGTACGCGATCGAGTCGGTCACCGTGCCGCCCTCGCGTACCCGGAACACGCGGGCGCCGATCGGGTCGGCCACCCACACCGCACCGTCGGCGTCGAGGCAGATGCCGTCGGGTGGCGCGACCGGTACGTCGTCGCGCTCGGGCACCAGCTCGGCGTAGGTGCGCCGGTCGGTGAGCGTGCCGTCCGCGCGCACGGTGAAGGCGGTGAGGCGCATCGCCGCCGCTCTCGGCGACGATCAGCGTGCGGCCGTCGTCGGTGAGCACGTGGCCGTTGGGCGACTGCAGGTCGTCGGCCGCGCACTCCCACCTGCCGTCGGGGCCCACCCGGAACGTCTGGCCGGGCCGTCGGTCGGTGCCGAGGTCCTGGATGCGCACTGCCCATGTCGCCGATGTACGCGGTGCCGTCGGCGCTCGACGATCATGTCGTTGAGCGAGCCCCGCGCCGCCGACGACAGGTCGGCCTGGACCGCGATCTCGCCGTCGGGCTCGACGCGGAGGAGGCGCTGGGTCTCCATGGCCACGACCAGGAGGCGACCGTCGGGCAACCAGCCCAGACCGGACGGCTCGTCGTCCGTCGATGCGGACGATCGTCGTCGCATCGCCATCGAGGGTGGTGGCGACCACCCGGTGGTCGTGCATGTCGCTGAACCAGAGCCGACCGTCGTGCCACCGGGGTCCTTCGCCGAAGACGAGGTCGTCGAGGATGGTACGGACGTCGGCCGGCAGCGTCATCGGCGCACGCTACCGGCCCCTGTGTAACGTCGGCCAGATGAACCAGCCGGTCTCTGCCGCGCGTGTCGCCGAGCTGCTCGGCGACTCCCTCCCGGATCCGGCGCGGATCCCGGCCGAGGCGTTCGACCTCGTCGCCGCCACCCGGGAGCTCGTGGAAGCGGTGGTCATGACCGACGTCGACGCCGCGGACGCGCGCCGACGCGGCCGCGGAGCTGCGCCGGCTGACCGCGTTGCTGGGCGCCGCGCGACGCGCCGAGCGACTGTTCCTGGCTCGCCACGCCGATGGTCGGGTGGAGAGCCTGACCCAGGCCGGGTCCGGTCGGCTCAACCCGCAGGCGCCCCCGATCGAGTGGATCCACCGGCCGAAGGAGCCACCGCCCGGTTCGCCGCCCACGCCGGTCGAGGTCCGCGCCCGGTGCACCTTCGGCCCGCAGCACGGCGGGTTCACCCGGGCGCGTGTACGGCGGGGTGCTCGCGTGCGCGCTCGACGAGGTGCTCGGCGTCGCCGTGCTCGTGTCGGGCGCGACCGGGATGACGGTCGCGCTCACCACGTCGTTGAAGGGCGGCACGCCGTACGGCGTCCCGGTCGACATCGTCGGCCGCTACACCGGGCAGCGAGGGGCGTAAGAGCTACGCGTCGGGTGAGGTCGTGGTCGACGGGAAGGTCACCGTCGAGGCGACCGCGATCTTCGTGGGCGAACGCCGCTGATGGACGCGTCGGACGTCGTGTCGGGCGCCGCGTGGCGGGCGTTCTGCGAGCGCCTCGCCGCGCTGGGCGACCGCATCCTCGGCGACGACTTCCCGCGGGATGCCCGTGATCGCGCCGAGGGCATGCGGCACCTCGCCACCCAGATCGCGTGCTGGCTCACCTACGCCACCGGCTACAGCGACGCCGACTACCCGGCGTTCTTCCGCAGCGCCGACCCCACCTACGCGTGGGGCGGTCCGAACGTCGACCAGGTGGCGCGGCGCGCCACCGTCGACGGCGCCGGCACGTACCGGGTGTCGGGCCGCATGGGCATCGTGCGAGGAGTTCGTGCTCCAGCTGAAGGGCGGCACGACGCAGAGCGGCGGCGCCAACATCGGCACCGAGGTCTCGGCGTCGTCGCTCGGGCTGCGGCCCGGTGACGCGTTCGAGATCCTGCTCGGCGGCGAGGAGCAGTCGGGCGCGTGGCTGCCCGCTCGGCGCCGGGCCCGGGCTTCGTGCACGTGCGCGACTACTACTTCGACTGGGCGCCGGCCGAACCGGCCACGTTCGTCATCGAGCGACTCGACACCGAGGGCACGTCGGCGCCGACCGTCACCGCCGAGCGCGTCGCCGCGATGCTGGAGACCGCGGCGCACGAGGTCGAGCACTCGGTGATCTACTTCCGCGACCTGCAGGAACGCATGCGCGACGCGCAGGAGCGCAACCGGTTCGGCGATGCCCGACGTCTCCGGGCCGGGGTGTGCAGGACATCATCTACAGCCACGGCTTCGTGTAGCCTGCGCGACGACGAGGCCATCGTCGTCGAGCTCGATCCGCACGCCGCCGCGCTGTGGGGCATCGGCTCGCTACTCGCGCGCGTGGTACGAGCCGCTCGACTACGCGACCCGCGTCACCAGTCGCAACCACCGCCAGGTCACGCCGACGCCGACGGGCGTCGTGCGGGTCGTGATCGCCGGGCGCGACCCCGGCACCGCGAACTGGCTCGACACCGAGGGCCGGGCCGAGGTGCTCACCACCGCGCGCTGGTTCCGCCCGCCGGCGCCGCCGACCGATCCGCGCCGAGGTCGTGCCGCTCGCGACGCTGCGCCGACCACCTGCCCGACGGTCACCCGATGGTCGACGCCGACGCGCGCGCCGCCGAGATCCGGCGGCCGCAGCGCGCACGTCGCCTGGAGGTACCGCACATGAGCGATCGACGAACTCGGTCGACGGGCACGTCGTCATCGTCACCGGCGCGTCGAAGGGCGTCGGACGCGGCATCGCGCTGCACCTCGCCCGGCAGCGGCGCGACGCTCGTGATCACCGCCCGCAAGCCGGAGGCGCTCGAGGAGACGGCGGCCGAGCTCGACGAGATCGGCGCGCCGCACCTGTCGACCACCCTCAACGTGGCCGACCGCGACGGCGCCTTCGCGCTGGTCGAGCGCACCCTGGCCGAGTTCGGACGCGTCGACGGTCTCGTCGCCAACGCGCAGACCTTCCGTTCGGTCACGCCGTTCGCCGAGATCACCGAGCACGACATGGACGTGCTGCTGAACACCGGGCCCAAGGGCACGCTCTGGGGCATGCAGGCGGTGTTCCCGCACATGCGCGACCAGGGGCGCGGACGCATCGTCACCATGGGTTCGAACGCCGCGCTGCTCGGTGCGGTGGGGTACGCGCCCGTACGCGTCGTCGAAGGAGGCGATCCGCGCCCTCACCCGCTCGGCCGCCCGCGAGTGGGGCAAGTTCGGCATCACCGTGAACTGCCTGTGCCCGGTGTCGGCCGCGCACCGCATGCCGCCCGAGGACGACGATCCCGGTGCGCGCGCAGATGTTCGCCGAGACGTACGCGAACCAGCCGATCCCCCGCGACGGCGACGCCGAGGACGACATCGGACCGGTCGTGCAGTTCCTGCTGTCCGACGCCAGTCGCTACATGACCGGCCAGACCCTGATGGCCGACGGCGGCGCCATCATGCTGATCTGACATGTCACCGTCGTTCGCATCCGCTCACTCCGTCCCACCGGCGAGGCGGGCGGAGCCCGCCCTCGCCTGACGTGCGACCCATCACCGGCCGCAGCGCGGTCGTCACCGGGACCGGCGCGCTCGCCGACGGGCTGCTCGACGGGCTCGACGAGCTCGGCGTCGCCGCCCTCCCGCTCGAGTGCGACTTCGGGTCCGAAGCGGAGGTGCGTCGACGCGCTGGCGACCGCGCACCGCCGCGCTGCGCGGCATCGACCAGGTCGTGCACACCTGGTTGGCGCCGGGCACGGTGGCGCCGCACCGGTTCATGGACCTCGACGAGGACGCGTGGGCGGCCGGGTGCGAGCGCAGCCTGACCGCGGCGTGGTGGTTGGCCCGCGCCAGCGGCCGAGCCGCTGCGAGCCAGCGCCGGCAGCCTCGTGTTCGTGGTCCCGACCGTCGGCATGGCCGGCGCGGCCGAGTTCTCGATGCTGGCCGCGGTCGCGGAAGGCGTGCGCGTGCTGGCCAAGGGTTGTGGCCGCCAGTGGGGCGCCGACGGCGTGACCGTCAACACGATCGCCGCCGCCCCGCACCACTGGGTCGAGCCGGGCACCGCCGATGCGCTGACCCGTGCCATCTCGTTGTCGACGCCGGCGTTCGGGCACGCCGGCGACGCCGTCGACCGACCTCGCACCGTTGATCGCGCTGCTCGACGACCCCGACGCGCACTTCCTCACCGCCGGCACCCTCGTCGCCGACGGTGGCACCTGGATGGGCCTGTGACCGCACGGCGCGCGCTGCTCGAGGGCCGCACCGTGCTCGTGACCGGCGCCGGTGGCGGCGTCGGCCGGGGCATCGCGCTGGCGTGCGCGACGCACGGCGCTCGGGTCGTGATCGCCGCGCGGCGCACGGAGACCGGTGACGTCGTCGCCGCGGAGATCGCGGCGAGGGGCGGCGAGGCGCGGTCGATCCGCTGCGACGTGACCGACCGGACCGACGTCGACGCCGCGGTCGACCTCGCGGTGTCCGAGTTCGGCGCGCTCGACGTGATGGTGCACAACGCGCTCGCGCCCGTCGGCGATCCCCGCGCCATCGAGGACGTCCCCGACGACACCTGGCAGGCGATGCTCGGCACCGCGGTGCGGGCGTCGTACCTGTGCGCGCACGCTGCGTACCCGCACCTCGAGCGCGGCGCAGGGATCACTGATCCTGCTGACGTCGGCCGCCGGCGTCGAGGGCAGCCCGTACCTCCCCGCCTACGGCGTGGCCAAGGCCGCGCAGCGCGGGCTGGCCAAGAGCCTGGCCCGCGAATGGGGCCCCGCGGGTGTGCGCGTCAACTGCATCGGGCCCGTCGCCATGACCCCGGCGATGGAGACGGTGGCCGAGACCAGCCCCGTCTTCACCGACGGACTCCTCGTCGGACGCACACCGCTGCGCCGCATCGGCGACCCCGAGCCCGACATCGGCCCGGTCGCCGTGTTCCTCGCCAGCGACCTGGCGCGCTACATGACCGGCCAGACCCTCATGGTCGACGGCGGCGGCTTCATGGCCTTCTGAACCGAGCCTTGTCGTGGACGGCGCTCGTTCAGAGATCGACCGCGAGGTCGGTACCCGGCTGAGAGCAGCACACCAGGACGTTGCCCGTCGCCGGCGGCTCGAGCGGTTCGGGGGCGTAGGCGACCGCGCCGTCGAGCAGCCCGGTCTCGCACGTGTGGCACACCCCGGTCCGGCACGACCACCGCACCGGCACGTCGCATGCTTCGGCGAGCTCGAGGATGCTGGCGAACGTGTCGTCCCAGCGGACGTTCAAGCCGGTCCGCACGAACGAGATGAGCGGTCCGGTGCCCGGCGTCGCCTTCAGGCGGGTGTGGCGGCCGAGTGGCGTGCGGCGACGACGCCGGGCGTGATCGGAGCCTCTGCGCCGAACGCCTCGGTGTGCACGCGCGCGGGCGGCACGCCGAGCGCATCGAGGCCCGCACGGATCGCAGTCCATGAACGGAGCCGGGCCGCACAGGTAGAACTCGCCGTCGATCGGCGCTCCCGGTCGCCGCGATGCCTTCGGGCGTGATGTGTCCGACCTCGTCGTAGTCGGTGCCGAGGCGGTCGTCAGGACCGGGTCGGCTGTACCAGACGCGGCTGTGCGCGTGGGCGAGCGTCGCCAGCAGCGACCTCGTCTCCTGGGCGAAGGCGTGCTCGGGGCCGTTGCGCGTGCCGTGGAGCCACCAGATGTCGCGCGTCGACCGGCTGTCGTGGAGTGCGTGCAGCATCGCGAGCACCGGCGTCACGCCGACGCCCGCGCTGACCAGCACGATGGGCCGTGCGCCCTCGTCGAGCGTGAACTGTCCGCGCGGTGCCGCGACCTCGACGTGGTCACCGACGTCGACCGTCGCTGCGGAGGTACCGGCCGGCCGCTCCGTGCGGTTCGACCTTGACCGTGATCCGGTAGCGCGCGCTGCCCGGCGGTCCCGACAGCGAATAGCTGCGCACGAGCGGGGCGCGCGTCGCCGCCGGGTTCGAGCTTGAGGGTGACGAACTGTCCCGGGACGCGCGCGCGGCAGCGGCGCGCCGTCGTCGGCTTCGAGCTCCAGTGAGAGCACGGTGGCGCTCTCCGATCGCTTCGCGGCCACCCGCAGGGTCCGGAAGCCGGGCCATGCCGGTGGCGGACCCGCGCGACGTCAGGCCCGCGTTCCCGCCGCCTGGCGCACCGCGGCGCTGCTGCTCGAGCAGCGCGCGCAACGAGGCCTGCCAGCCCGGGCTGAGCGCAGGGATCCGCAGCGCGCGCTCGAGCTGCTCGGGGTCGGGGCGGCGGTCCACGTACAGCAGCGCGTTGACGGTCGCGACCGTCATCCGCTCCGTCCCGGTCGCGACCTTGACGATGTCGTCGCCGGCTCGCACCGCACCTTCTTCGAGGACCCGGAGGTAGAAGCCGGGGCGACCGTGACCGGTGAGCAGCGCGGGCATGCGCGGCTCGTCCATGCGGATACCGACCCGGTAGCACGTCACCCGCGGCTGGGTGACCTCGAACAACGCCGAGCCGATGCGGTAGCGGTCGCCGATGCACACCTCGTCGTCGCCGAGCCCGTCGACCGTGAAGTTCTCGCCGAACTGGCCGAAGACGAAGTCGTCGCGGTGCAGCTGCTCGCGCCAGTAGTCGTAGGAGTCGAGCTGATACACGTACACGGCGCGCTGCTCGCCTCCGTGCCCGGCGAGATCGCCCTGGCCGTCGCCGTCGACGTTCAGCCGCCGGACCAGTCGCGAACCCTGAACCGCCTCCTTCCAGATTCCCGTGAACACGGTCCGGCCCTGCCAACTGACCTCCCGTGGCATGCCGACGTTGACCGACACGAGTGTCGCGACGCGCGGTGACATGCGAGCCGAACACCTCCCGATACGCCAGGGCACCCTGGAAGCTTCCAACGTAGGTCCTCCGCCCATCGACCAACAGCGGGCAGCCGACGTGTCGGTGCTGCGGCCACTCCATCGAGTTCTGACGGGTCGTCAGGTCCGGGCGGTAGGGTCTTGCTCATGCGTGGAATCGTGTTCACAGGTGAAGGTGCCGAGGTCCGCAACGACGTCGAGGTGATCGATCCCGGCCCCAACGAGGTGCTGGTGCGGCGTCGTGGCGGCGGGCGTCTGCCACAGCGACGTGAGCCTCCTCGACGGCACCATCCCGTGGCCCGCCCCCTCCCTGATGGGCCACGAGGGCGCCGGCGTCGTCGAAGCGGTCGGCTCCCTGGTCACCCGGGTGAAGCCGGGCGATCACGTGGTCATCGCCACCGTCTCCAACTGCGGCATCTGCGACCAGTGCTCGGTCGGCAAGCCCACGTGGTGCCGCAAGACGCTCGGCAACCGCCGGGAGATCTTCACCGTCGGCGGCGAGCCCGCCGGCAACTTCGCCGCCACCTCGTCGTTCGCGGAGATGACCCTGGTGAAGGAGGTGCAGGCGGTCCCGATCGACCCGGAGGTGCCGCTCACCTCGGCGTGCCTCATCGCCTGCGGCGTCGTCACCGGCATGGGCTCGGTGTTCAACCGGGCCAACGTGCAGCTGGGCGACAACGCGGCGGTGTTCGGCGCCGGCGGCGTGGGCCTCTCCACCATCCAGGCCCTGCGCATCAAGGCTGCCAACCACATCATCGCCGTCGACACCGTGGCGTCGAAGGGCGAGCTGGCGCTCGAGCTCGGGGCGACGCACTTCATCAACGCGGCCGAGACCGACGCGGTGCGAGGCCATCCACGAGCTGCTGCCGTTCACGCCCGAGATGCCCGAGGGGCCCTTCGGCGCCGGCGGCGTGAACTGGTCGTTCGAGTGCGTCGGCCACCCCGCGGTCACGTCGCAGGCGGTGCAGGTCCTCGACTGGGGCGGCGTGTGCGTGCAGGTCGGCGTGCCGGCGCCGGGCGTCACCTACGACATCCCCATCACCCACCTCACCCAGGTCGACCGCGGCATCATCGGCAGCCGGGCCGGCGGCGTGCGGGCCCAGCGTGACATCCCGGTGATCGTCGACCTCTACAAGAAGGGCCTGCTCGACCTCGACCGGATGGTGAGCAAGACCTATCCGATGGAGCAGTTCCACACCGTGGTCGAGGACATGCACGGCGGCACCCTCGCCCGGGGCGTGCTCACGTTCTGATCGGTTCGGGTCCCGACGTCGAGACGCCCGCGACCCACTGCGTCCGCGCTTTGACGCGCAGGCATCGGGCGCGCAAGCCTGCTCCGCATGTTCACGATGCGCTTCGACATGCGCGCGCCGGAGTTCGGCGGCTCGACCACCGACCTCTACCGGGCTGCGATCGAGATGGCAGCGTGGGCCGAGAGCCGCGGCGGCGTCGCCGCGGTGATCTCCGAGCACCACACCTCGTCCGACGGCTACATCCCGTCGCCGCATGCTGCTGGCGTCGGCGATGGCGGCGCGCACGCAGCAGCTCTACATCAGCCTGGCCGCCGCGCTGCTGCCGTTCTACGACCCGATCCGTCTCGCCGAGGACATGAACGTCCTCGACATCATCAGCAGCGGTCGGGTGTCGTACGTGTTCGGCATCGGCTACCGCCCGGAGGAGTTCGAGATGTACGGCCTCGACTGAAGCAGCGCGGCCGCATCGCCGAGGAGAAGCTGCAGCTGCTGCTGGAGGCAAGACGGGTGAGCCGTTCGAGCACGAGGGTCGGCGCATCCACGTCACGCCGCCGCCGGTGACACCCGGCGGACCCGCGGTCATGTGGGGCGGCGGTTCGATCGCGGCGGCGAAGCGCGCCGGCCGCTACGGCCTCGGCTTCCTGGCCCAGAGCAACCTCCCGGGAATGCTGGAGGCCTACGAAGCGTCGTGTCGCGAGCACGGGCACGAGCCGGGGATCACCCAGCTGCCCTCGCACGACACGCCCACCACGATGTTCGTCGCTGACGACGTCGACAAGGCGTGGGACGAGATCGGCGAGTACATCCTGCACGACGTGAAGATGTACGGGGCCTGGAACCCGGGCGACGAGACCACCGCGAGCATCTCGCACGCGCAGACGGTCGACGAGCTGCGGGCCACGTCGCCGGCCCACAAGATCTACAGCACCGACGAAGCGGCCGAGATCGTGCGCAACGGCGGCATGCTCATGCTCATGCCGCTCTGCGGTGGCATCCCGCCGGAGATCGCGTGGCCGTACCTGGAGCACGTCGCCAACGTCGTGCTCCCGCGGGCGCAGGAGTAGCCCGTGGCTCCGATCGCCCGCTTCGCCGACACCACCGACGACGACGGCCATCACCGACGCCCTCCGCGCCGACGGCGCGGTCCTCGTCGACCGATTCGTCCCCGACGGCGACCGTCGACGCGGTCAACGCCGAAGTCGCCGACGCGGTCGCCGCCGCCGAGCCCGGGCATGCGCACCATCAACCCGATGATCCAGGCCTTCTTCGGGCCGCTACACCAAGCACGTCTCGGCGCTGGCCGCGGTCTCGCCGACGTTCGCCGACGAGGTGATGACCCATCACACCTACCGGCACGTCTGCGACGAGATCCTGCTGCCGTCCTGCTCGCGGTATCGCCTCAACCTCGGTCACCTGATCGCGCGGGGTCCCGGCGCGGAAGCCCAGATCCCCCATCGCGACGAGGACGTGTGGCCGCACTTCCCGCGCCCGCACGACGAGCTGCAGATCGCATCGCTGGTCGCGCTCGTCGACTTCCGCGCCGACAACGGCGCGACGCGTGTGGTGCCCGGCAGTCACCGGTGGCCAGCGCGGGCGCCAGCCCCTCGATGACGAGATCGTCGCCGCCGAGCTGCCGGCCGGCGGCGCGGTGATCTACCTCGGCTCGACCATCCACTTCGCCGGTACCAACGCCACCGCCGACGAATGGCGCCTCGGTGTGCACGTCAGCTATACGCTCGGCTGGTTGCGCACCGAGGAGAACAACTCCCTGGCGGTACCACCCGCGGTCGCCCGGACGTTGTCGCCGGCCGCCCAGGAGCTCCTCGGCTACGCGGTCCACGACGCCATCGCCGACGGCGGCGGCTACCTCGGGATGGTGCGCATGCGCGACCCCATGGAGCTGCTCGCCGAAGGCGCCCTGGACGGAAGGACGGCATGACCTCGACCACCGCTCCCGACCTCTACTACGACCCGTACGACTACGACGTCGACGTCGACGCCCAGGCGGTGTGGAAACGGCTGCGCGACGAGGCGCCCGTCTACCGCAACGAGCAGTTCGACTTCTACGCGCTCACTCGGTACGACGACGTCCTGCCCGCCATGCTCGACACCGAGACCTATAGCTCGGCGCACGCCACCACCATCGAGCTCATGGGCTCGAAGCCGGTGACGGCACCCATGATGATCTGGATGGACCCGCCCGACCACACCCGCTTCCGCAAGCTGGTGAGCCGAGCATTCACGCCGCGCGCCATCGCCGACCTCGAGGACCGCGTCCGACGCCTGTGCGGCACGCTGTTGGACCCGTTCGTCGGGAGCGAGGGCTTCGACTACGTCGACCGGTTCGGCGCCCTCCTGCCCCCGACGGTGATCCTCGCGCTGCTCGGCTTCCCCGAAGGACACGCCGGGGAGTGGCGCCTCGGAATCGACGAGATGTTCCATCACGAGCGCGGCGAGACCGGGTTCAAGGTGTCGGAGGAAGGCATCCCGGCCGACCTGCGCAGCGACGGCTCGGTCGGCACGGTGATGTTGGAGATGCTGCCCGAGATCATGGAGGAACGGCGCCGCCATCCCGCCGATGACCTGATCTCCGCGCTCGTGAACAGCGAGATCGAGGACGACGACGGCACGACGCGGCCGGTCACCGCGCTCGAGTTCGAGATGTTCATCCAGATGCTCGCCATCGCCGGCACCGAGACGGTGGCGCGCCTGCTGAGCTGGACCGCGGTCATCCTCGCCCGCAACCCCGCCGAGCGGGCGCTGGTCGCCGCGGATCCCGGCCTCGCCGCGAACGCGATCGAAGAGCTCCTGCGCTACGAGGCGCCGTCCCCCGTGAACGCTCGGTGGGTGACGCGAGACGTCCGCTTCCACGACACGACGATCCCGGAAGGGTCGAAGCTCATCCTGCTCAACGGTGCCGCCAATCGCGACGAGCGACACTTCGCCGACCCGGACCGCTTCGACGTGCACCGCAAGATCGACCGCCACCTCTCGTTCGGCTACGGCACGCACTTCTGCATCGGCGCCGCGCTGGCGCGGCTCGAGTCGCGCATCGCGCTGCAGGAGACACTCGCCCGCTTCCCCACCTGGGACGTCGTCGACGACGAGCTCGAGTGGGTGCACACCAGCACGGTGCGCGGGTTCGCCAACGTTCCGGTCCACCTGCCGTAGCGATGGTGCCGCGTTGACCGCTCCGCTGCTCGACGGCTCGCTCTCCTTGGTCATGCCCGCCGGTCGCGGGCCGCATCCCGCGGTCGTGCTCGGGGCCGAGGCCTACGGCCCGAATCCGTTCATCCATGGCGTGCAAGGGCGTCTCGCCGAGCTCGGCTACGCATCGGTCGTGCCGGACTACTACCACGGCCACGGTCCGACGAACCGCGAGAGCTACGACCAGTTCGACGAGGTGATCGAGCACATCGCCCGACTCGACTTCACCCGGGCAGCCCGTGAGCTCGCAGGTGCGGTCGACGCGCTGCAGGCATCGCCGGAGATCGATCCGCGACGCGTGGCGGTGTGGGGCTACTGCACCGGGGGGACCCTCGCCTGGCTCGCGGCGTGCCTCCGTGGCGACCTGGCCGCCGCGGTCCTGTTCTTCCCGAGCCAACCGGTGTTCGACGAGCTCGGGCCGACCACGCCGGTCCATCCCGTCGACCTGCTCTGGCAGCTCACCTGCCCCACGCTGTTCATCTACGGCGAGGACGACTTCGTGATGCCGCCGGAGCTGCTCGCGGACCTCCGGGCTCGGATCGATCGCTGGGACGTCGACGCCGAGGTACGCCGCTACCCGGGTGCGACGCACGCCTTCACCGCACCGTGGGGCGAGATGCGCAACGAGGACGCCGACCGGGCCTCCTGGGACGACGCGACCGCGTTCCTGCAGACCCACACCGAGCTGCGCTGAGCCACTCGGCGCCGGCGATCGCTCACCCGCCGGGCTGCGAGGGACGAGCTGCTCGCCGGTGCTCGCTCGGGCTCACGCCACGGCTGCGCTTGAAGGCACTGCTGAGCGCGAACGCGCTGCCGTAGCCCACTTGCTGCGCGACGGCACCAACAGTCGCATCCGGCTCGCGCAGCAGGTCGGCGGCGAGCGCGATCCGCCAGCCGGTCAGGAACGTCATGGGCGGCTCGCCCACCAGATCGGTGAACCGGCGCGCGAGCGCGGCGCGCGAAACACCGCTCTCGGCCGCGAGCGATGCGACGGTCCAGGGGTGCGCAGGGTTGTTCTGCAACATGCGCAACGCGGGACCGACGATCGGATCGCTGGTGGCGTGGTACCACGCCGGCGCCTCCGCCTCCGGACGCGAGAACCACGCCCGCAAGACCGCGATCAGAAGCAGGTCGAGCAGGCGGTCGAGCACGACCTCCTGGCCGGGCTCGTCCTTCGAGATCTCGGCCGCCAACAGGGGAACGAGCGGCGAGTCCCGGACGTCGCTGCGGTGCACGACCAGTCGAGGGAGCGCGCGCAGCAACCGCTGACCGATCTCGCCCGGGTCGAGATAGGTGCCGATGAGCATCATCACCGAGCCATCGGGGTCGTTGCCCCAGGTGCGCACACCGAGATCCATCGTCTGGGCGAGATCCTCACCGTCGGGCGTCGTGCAGCGCTCGCCCGGATGGATCACGACCTGCGGCGGCGTGCCCGGGTCGTCGGCGAAGAGGTACGGCTCCGGCCCGCGGGTGACGACGATGTCGCCGGCACCGACCCGGGTGCGGTCACCGTCGTCGAACACCACCCACGCCTCGCCGTGGACCATCGCCACCAGCGAGACTGGCGCTTCGTCCTGCACCCGCACCGACCACGGCGGGTTCATGATCGAGCGCAGCACGAAGGCGCTCCTCGCCCTCGGTCCGTCCAGCAGGCCGACGAGTGCGTCCATCGCCGCATCGTAGACGCATGGACATGGATTCGAGCCTTCCAACTATGGATCGTCTCAGGCTCGGGTGTTTCACTGCGAGCGCCGTGATCGCCCCGGGTCAGTGCTTCTCGAACACGAGTCGATAGTGGTCCAGCAGCTCCCGCTCGAAGCACACGCTGTTCGCGCTGACGCCCGAGGTGAACGCGAGCCGGAAGTCGGCGCTGGTGAGCCAGCGGGGGGCGAGCCGGAGCTTCAGCAGCGACTTCCTGATGCTCGGCGCCGCGAACCGCTGTCGCCACTGCCGGATGGTCTCGAGGTAGTCGAGCCGGCCGTTCGAGCTCGACACGAGGCGGAAGTGCGGCTCGGCGCACTCGACGATCTGCTCCAGCCCCATCGGGAGCCACGAGCCGGGGAACTGGCGGCTCAGCAGTGCGAGATACCACGCGTCGGACTCGCGCGGGGCGTCGATGTCGACGTCGTCGAGCGGGATCATGTTCCGTCCGAACACCATCGTCTGCAGGTAGAAGCGGCCGGTGTCGGGAAGCACGCTCGCGACGCGGGCGAAGACGTCGCGGTAGCCCGACTCCTGGTGCCCGGCGCGGTACTCCTCCGGCGAACAGAAGTGCTCGAAGGCGCCGAGACTCGCCACCGCGTCGAAGGGACCGAAGGTCCCGGGAGTGAGGCGCCGGCCGTCGAACAGGTGGACGTCGAGACCGTTGCGACGGCACGCCTCCGCCTGGGCCGACGAGAGCGTGACCCCGACGCCGCGGCCTTCGCGACGCCGAACGACGTCGAGCAACGGGCCCCAACCACAACCGAGGTCGAGCACGCGCCGGCCCGGTCCGATGCCGAGCCGCTCGACGATGTAGTCGTGCTTGCGGGTCTGCGCCTCTTCGAGGGTGAGCGAGAAGTCACCGTCGTACATGGCGCCGCTGAAGTCGGCCAGCTCTCCCATGCTCAGGCGGAAGACGCGGTCGATCAACGAATAGGTGAACTCGAGGTCGTCCCGGTCAGCCATGAACGCACACCTGGTTGAGCAGCCACGTCATCGTCAAACGTACCCAGCTGCAGAGCTGCGGCCTCATGGACGGAGACCGGGTTGGGCTAGCGTCCGCCCCTGCCGTCACAGAGGAGGGCGCCCGCGATGACGACGGATCTGAACGACCTCACGGACCGGAACGCAGTGGTCACCGGCGCGGCGAGCGGGATCGGCCTCGCGGTCACCGAGGCGTTCGTCGCCGCGGGCATGCGGGTGCTCATGACCGACCGCGACGACGCGCTCGTCGCGTCGCACGCCGAACGCCTGGCCGACGGCGGCGCCGCGGTCCGGGCCATGACCGTCGACGTCACCGATCCCGATGCCGTCGAGCGCGCCGCGGCTGCGGCCATCGAGCACTTCGGGAAGCTGCACGTCGCGGTCAACAACGCCGGCATCGTCGTCCAGGGCAACTCCTGGGAGCTGCCGCTCTCCGAATGGCACCGCGTGATCGACGTCGACCTCTGGGGCGTGATCCACGGGATCCACTGGTTCGTCCCCCGCATCCTCGCGTCGGGCGAGCCCGGACACGTGGTGAACACCGCCTCGATGGCCGCAGTGACCGCCGATCCCGGGCATCGGGCCCTACACCGCGTCCAAGCACGCGGTGCTCGGCCTCTCCGACGGCCTCCGCGCCGAGCTCGCAGCGATCGACGCGCCCGTCGGCGTGAGCGTGGTGATGCCCGGCATGATCAAGACCGCGCTGAACCCGTTCGGGACGGTGGGGCCCGACCAGGTGGCCGCGAACGTGGTCGACGCGATCCGTCTCGGTCGCCCGTACGTGTTCACCGACGACCACCACATCCCGGAGGTCGAGTCGCGCCTCGGCGCCATCATGGCCGCGCGGGCGGAGGTGGTGTCGTAGGAATCGGCGTCGACGACTCGTCGAGCTCGGTCCACACCGAGCGCTCCACGAGACTCCAGCTGGCCATCACGACCTGCGCCCACGCGCTCATCGGCTGCGCCATGTACTCGGGGCTGGTGACGACGTCGGCGTCGTCGACCTCGTAGACCGCAAGGTACCGCCCAGGGCGGTCATGGCTCGCGTAGCGGCGCGCCGACCGGAAGCCCGGCGTGGCCCGCTTCTCGGGGACGTGCTCCTCGTCGTACCAGCGGTTGAACTCGTCCTCGTGCTCGGGATCGACGTCGATCACCACGATCAGCAGCGCGCTCATCGATCCGCCGTCAACACGAGCGCGGAGCCGTCCATCAGCGCTCCCGACGTGACCGCGCACACCTCGTGCCTCGGCGCCTGACGAACCCCACCTCGGCCCTGCACCTGGAGCACCGCCTCCGCGACCGTGTTCATCCCGTGCAGGTAGCCCTCCGCCAAGAGCCCGCCGTGCGTGTTCACCGGGAGCGCGCCGTCGTCGGAGGGTTGCACCGCTCCGCACGAACGCACCGGAGCCGCCCCGCTCGCAGAAGCCCAGCCCCTCGAGTCCCATGAGCACCGTGCTCGAGAAGCAGTCGTAGATCTCAGCCAGGTCGACGTCGCCCGACGCCAGGCCGGCGCGGGCGAAGAGCTCATCGCGCAGTAGGCCGGTGTAGTTGCGCGTGTAGTCGTCCCACAGCAGATGGTCCCCGATGTCGAGCCCTGAGCGCGGTCCGGCGCGGTACACGGAGGACGCGACCAGCACCGGCGGACGGGCGAGGTCCCGCGCCCGGTCGACGGTCGTGAGCACGAGCGCCGACGCCCCGTCGACTTCGATGGTGCAGTCGTCGGCACGGAACGGGGACACCACGAGGGGCGCGGCCGCGTACTCGTCCGTGGTCAAGGGACGGCGGCGCACCGCGCGCTCGTTGTCGACGGCGTATCCGCGTTGGGCCACGGCCACCGCACCGAGGTCCTCGCCGCCCTGCCCGGTCTCGGCGAGGAACCGTTGGGCCCACATCGCCACGTACATGAGGTACGCGTCGTACCCGATCGGGTAGCGCCACGACGCCGCCGGTCCGTCGAAGGCCATGGTGCCGACCCTTGGGCCCGATCGGCCGTTCATCGCCCGGTACAGGACGACCACGTCGGCGTGCCCCGACTCGATCGCCGAGGCCGCGAGGCCCACGAGGTGGCAGGGTGCCTGCCCGCCCAAGTCGAGGTCGACAGACCACCGCAGCCCCGGCACCGCCAGCGTGGTGGCGACGGCCTGGCACTTCACCGAGTCGTGCATGACCATGAAGCTGCCGATCCCGTCGACGTCCGCGCCCCGCAAACCCGCGTCCGCGAGCGCATCGGCCGACGCCGCGCGCGCGAGGTCGAGCACCGACCGTCCGGAATCGCGGGAGAACGGCGTGTAGCCGACGCCGACCACCGCGGCCGTGCGCCCATCACTCACTCGTCCACCTCGACCGGGCGGAAGCGCAGCTCGGTCCAGTCGTCGTGATCCACGAAGCTCGCGGTGACCGCGCCACCGGGCGATCTCGGCTCGGGGCCCTCGAGCCGGCCGAACACACGGGCGCCTTCGGCGAGATCGACGGTGGCGATCGTGTACGGGACCTCGGCTTCGAGTCCGGGAGTGAGCGCGCGCCGGACACCGACCCACGAGTACACGCGCCCCTCCCCCGAGGCAGTGATCCAGTGACCATCGGGCGCGCCGCACCACGGACACGCAGGCATCGGCGGAAAGCGGACGCGTCCGCACGCGTCGCACTGCTGGACGACGACGACGTGGCGGCGGAGCGCATCGAGGAACGGCCGGGTGTCCTCATCGGGCACCGGTGCGGGGAGCGTCACGAGCCCCGGAACTCCGGTGGTCGCTTCTCCGCGAAGGCGGCGAGCCCCTCGACGGCATCGTCCGAGGTCAGGCAGTAGTACGAGTTCCGTTCCCGTTCGTAGCGCAACCCGGCCGCCACGCTGCCGTTGTCGTCCCAGAGCGAGGTCATCACGTCCTTGGCGTTGGCCATCGCCAGTGGGCTCTTGCTCGCGAACCTCGCCACCAGCTCGGCGCCGGCGTCGTCGAGCGCGTCGTCGTCGACCACCCGGTTGACCAGGCCCCACTCCGCGGCTTCGGTCGCGTCGAGGAACCGGCCGGTGAACACCAGCTCGCTGGCCCGCGCCCTGCCCACCGCCCGCGGCAGGAGCGTGAGCGCGCCCCCACCGCCCATCTGCCCGAAGTTGAGGTGGGCGTCGCCGATGCGGGCCGAGCGCGCGGCGAGGGCGAAGTCGCAGTTGAGGACCAACTCCAGGCCGCCGGCGGCCGCGACGCCGTTCACCAGGGCCACCACCGGCACCGGCAAGGTGCGCAGGCGGCCGAAGATTCGGTGCAGCTCGCCGACGAAGCGCGGGAACTGCTCGCGGTCGCGCTGGAGCGTCTGATAGCCGACGAGATCCCCGCCCGCCGAGAACGCCCGGCCGGCGCCGGTCACGAGGACGCCGCGCACCGAGGGGTCGCCGGCGAGCTCGTCGAGCGCGGCGTCGATCGCGTCGAGCATCGCCCAGTCGATCGCGTTGAGCTGCTCCGGTCGGTTCAGCACCAGCGTCGCCGCCACATGATCAGTGCCCTCCACGGCGTCACGCCGGGTGATGAGCGGGCCGGATTCGGGCGGGGTCATGCGCGCTCCTCGAGGCGACGAAGGATCTCGTGCTTCTGGATCTTGCCCGACGCGGTGGTCGGCAGCTCGGTGAGCACCTCGAGCCGTTGCGGGAGCTTGTAGGTGGCGACGCCGGCGGCGCGGAGCCGCGCGACCACGGTCTCGAGGTCGAGGGCGGTGCCCGGATGCAACACCACGCACGCGCAGACGACCTCGCCGAGCCGCTCGTCGGCGGTGCCGACCACCGCGACCGTCGCCACCTCGGCGAACCCGTTGACCAGATCCTCCAGCTCGCGCGGCGTGATGTTCATCCCGCCCCGGATGATCAGCTCCTTCTTGCGGCCGACGATGGTGAGCTGCTGCCGGTGGTCGAGCGTGGCGAGGTCGCCCGAGCGCACCCATCCCTCGTCGTCGAAGGTCGCGGCGGTGCGCTCCGGATCGGCGAAGAAGCCGACACACGTGTTCGGTCCGCGGACGAAGATCTCCTCCTCGCGTAGCTCGACCTCGACCCCGCTCATCGGAGTGCCGTCGGTGTGCACGCGGGCGTCACGCGACGCGTCCGGACGGTTCCAAGTCGCGACGAGCGCCTCGGTGGAGCCATAGAGGCGCAGCGCGCGGATCCCTTGGGTCGCCGCCTCCTCGACCAGCGCGGGAGGGACCGGTGCGCCGCCGCAACCGAAGCAGTGGAGCACGTCGAGACGCGCGCCACGACGCGCCGACTCGGCCACCAGTTCGCGCAGGAACGTCGTCGCCGCGAGGGTGTACGAGCACCGCTCCCGCTGCACGAGGTCAGCCGCCGCCGCTGCGTCCCACCGGTCCTGGAGCACGAGGGGCAGACCGTGATAGAGCGCGAACCGGAGGCCGTAGTTGAACCCGGTGCTGTGCCCGAGCGGCGACGGCATCCAGACCACGTCCTCGCGGGTGATCTGCATGTCGCGGGCCGCGACGCGCACGCTGAAGTTGGTCGTCTGCTCGGTGTGCATGATCGCCTTGGGCGTCGCCTCCGTGCCCGACGTGAAGATCAGCTCGGACACCGCGGCGGCGTCGCGCTCCGGGATCGGGCCGAAGGCGGCCCCCCGCGCCAGCACGTCGTCGATCGCGATGCCGACCGATGGCGACCGGTCGCACACCACGTGCACCGGGTTCACGCCGGTGCGTGCTGCGGTGTCGACGACGAGCCGCTCGTGGTCGAAGTCACGGTACGTACCGGGAGCGAAGATCGCGAGGGGCCGTGCGGTCTCGAAGACGTGCGCAAGCTCGCGGCTCCGGTAGTTCGGGAGCAGCGGGTTGATCACCGCGCCCGATGCCAGGACTCCGAGCGCCACCACGACGGTCTCGAGGCGGTTCGGCAGCTGGACCGACACGACGTCGCCGGCACCGATGTCCTGCTCGCCCAGGAAGCCGGCGACCGAGGTCGCGCGAGCCCACAGGTCCCCGTAGGTGAGGTGGGCGCCGTGCTCGTCGAGCACGGCGCGCGCGTCGGGTCGCGCCGTCGCGTGGGCGGCGACCCGTCCGGGCAGCGTGGTGCCATCCCAGGCGCCGGACGCGAGGTACGCCAGGCGGCGCCGGTCCGGCGTCACCAGGTTGCGCAGCTTGCTCACGGCTCGTGCCGCCCCGCGCCGATGCGACCCAGGACCAGCTCGGTGACCGACGCACGCGGCGACAGGTGCAACAGGAACCTGACCGCGTGCGCGACGTCGTCGGGCACGAGCATGTCGCCCGGCGGCACCGCGATCGTCGCGGTGAGCGGGGTCTCGACGTAGCCGGGTTCGATCACGGTCGCACGGATCCCCGCCCCACCCTCGTCGCGTTCGACCGACAGTGCCAGCGACCGCAACGCGGCTTTGGCCGCGCTGTACGCCGGCGAAGCCCGAAACCGGTACGAGTCCCGCCACCGATCCCACCACGACGAACCGGGCGATGCCCTGAGCCTGCGCGGTGTCGCGGAGCGCACCGATCGACGAACGGAGCACCTGCCAGGGCACGCCGACGTCGCGCGCCAGCGCCGCGGTCAGATCCTCGGCCGAGGTCTCGACCGCGGTGCCCGGGCGTCCGCCACCGACCGCGACCACGACGACGTCGAGCCCACCGTGCACCCGCTCGTGCTCCGCCACCGCCCGGTCGAGGGCGACCGGGCTCCCGGCGTCGGCGACCACCGCCGCGACCTTGACCGCGTCACCGAGCGACGCGGTGGCCCGGTCGAGCCGGCCCTGCCGGCGGGCGACCAGCGTCACGCCGAGCGACTCCTCCACGCAGCCGCGGGCGACGGCCAACCCGATGCCGCCGGATCCCCCGACCACCAACGCCGACCTCGACCTCACCGGTCGCCCATCTTGGTACAGATACCGTGGGTCCCGGCCAGTCGACGAGCGCACGGGGGGACTTGCGGTGCACTGGGAGACGGCGGGCGCATGAGCCGGCTGGTCGGGGCGAGGGTGCCACGGGTGGAGGACGCCCGGCTGTTGCGAGGGCGGGGGCGCTTCGTCGACGACGTGAACCCTCCCTGGCTCCGGCACGCCGCGTTCACCCGGAGCCCGTTCGCGCACGCACGCGTCACGGCCGTCGACACGACCCGAGCGCGCGCGACGTGCCGGGCGTCGACGCGGTGCTTCACCGCCGCCGACCTGCAGGGCGTGGTGGGCGTCATGCGCGGCGCCGGACCGGACGGGTTGCGCACGCCGTCGTTCGGCCCGCTGGCGAGCGACCGCGTGCGCTTCGTCGGCGATCCCGTCGCGCTGGTCGTGGCGTCGAGCCGTTCCGTGGCCGAGGACGCGTGCGAGCTCGTCGAGGTGCGGTACGACCCGCTCCCCGTGCTCGCCGACACCGACACCGCGGTCGCCCCCGGCGCACCCGCGATCTTCGACGAGGTCGGGCACAACGTCATGTTCGAAGGCCACTGGGTCTACGGCGAACCGGACGCGATGTTCGCTCGCGCCGAGCGGCAAGGCCGCTGGCGCTTCTCCCAGCACCGCCAATGCAACGCTCCCCTCGAGGGCCGGGCCGGCCTGGTCGACCACTCCCCCGACACGGGAGACCTCACCTACCACGCCGCGCACCAGAACCCCCACGGCCTCCGCCTGTTCGTCGCCGAGCTGCTCGGCATCCCCGCGCACCGGTTCCACGTTCGCACCGACGACGTGGGTGGCTCCTTCGGACAGAAGGCCTACGTCAGCCGCGAGGACGTCGCGGTGTGCGCGGCGGGCGTCGTGCTCGGGCGGCCGGTGAAGTGGATCGAGGACCGGCTCGAGAACCTGCAGGCGGCCGGGCAGGCGCGCGAGGAGCGCTTCGACGTCGAGGCCGCGTACGACGCCGACGGCACGGTGCGGGCGGTACGCGTGGCCATGGTGTTCGACCAGGGCGCGTACCAGCTCACGACGTTGCCGCCGACGATCTTCCCGACGATCGTGCGCGTGCTGTTCCCGGGCGCGTACCGGTTGCGCGACCTCGAGTTCGACGTGAAGGTCGTCGCCACCAACAAGGCCACCTACGTGGCGTACCGCGGCCCCTGGGAAGCAGAGACATTCGTTCGCGAACGCATGCTCGACGAGATCGCCGCCGACATCGGCCTCCCGCCCGAGGTGGTCCGGCGGCGCAACCTGCTCACGTCCGACGAGTTCCCGACCCGACTCGCCACCGACGTGTCCTTCGCTCACGTCACCGCGCGCGAGACGTTCGAGGCCGCCATGGCACGCGCCGATCCCGACGGGTTCCGGCGCGACCAGGAGCAGGCGCGGGCGGCGGGGCGCTACCGGGGTTTCGGGTTCGCCACGTTCGTAGAGCCCTCTCCCGGTCCACCGGACTACACCCGGGCGCTCGGCGCGGGCGCCGCGCCCCGGAGCGCGCAGCGGGCGACCGCCCGCCTCGAGCCCGACGGCTCGCTGACCGTCTTCACCAGCCAGTCGCCCCACGGCCAGGGTCACCACACCACGCTGGCGCAACTGGCCGCCGACGAGCTCGGAGTGCCACTCGAGGGCGTCCGCATCGTCGCCGGCGACACCCAGGTGACGCCGTTCAACCTGGTCGGGACCGGCGGCAGCCGCGCCGCGACGCTGGCCAGCGGTGCCGTGATCGGCGCCGTGGCCCACATCCGAGAGCAGGTCACCGGGCTCGCCGCCCACCTGCTCGAAGCCGACCCGGCCGACGTCGAAGTCGTCGACGGCACCGTCGCCGTACGCGGCGTGCCCGCCTCGCGCCGGCCCCTCGGAGAGATCGCCAACGTCGCCTATCGCGCCACCGCGCTCCTCCCGGCCGGCACCGCCCCCGGCATCGAGGCGAGCTTCGACTTCGCCATCCCCGAGGGCGGCTGGTCGCAGGCGACGCACTGCTGCTGGGTCGAGGTCGACCCGCGCACGGGACGGGTCGCGATCGACCGCTACCTCGTGGTGGAGGACTGCGGCGCGTTGATCAACCCCACCATCGTCGAGGGCCAGATCGCGGGCGGGGTCGCGCAGGGCATCGGCGGCGTGCTGTACGAACGCGCCGTCTACGACGAGAACGGTCAGCTCCTCACGTCGACCCTCGCCGACTACCTCCTGCCCACCAGCGCGGAGATCCCTCCGATCGAGATCCACCACCTCGAGTCAGCACCGCAGGGCGCACTCGACTTCCGCGGCGTCGGGGAAGGCGGTGCCATCGGCGCGCCCGCCGCGCTGTGCAACGCCGTCGCCGACGCGCTGCGACCGTTCGGCGCCGAGGTGCTCGAGCAGCACCTGCCGCCCACCCGGATCCTCGAGCTCATCGGCGCCATCACCGCCCCCGTCCACTGAGCGAACCGGCGTCATCCGTGGTCCGCATCCCGCCAGTCGTGACGCCGACGCGTGCTCAGTCGAGGACGCCGAGGTCGCGGGCCCAGTCCAGGTTCTTGCGGGCCGAGCCGACGTGGGCGATGTGCACCACGTGCGCCTCGCCCTGGCGCGGATCGCCGTGGCGGATCGGGCCGCTGCCGACGCGTTCGGCCTCGCTCGCCAGCTCGTCGAGCTCCCGCCAGTAGGCGATCTCGTCGGCGGTCGGTGTGAACACCTCGTGCACGAGCGGCACGTGCTCGGCGCTGCCGAGCATCATCCCGTAGTACCCGAGGTTGCGCAGCGCCGGTGGCGAAGGCGCGCAGCCCGTCGAGGTCGTCGAGCGCGCCGCCCCACATGCCGCTGATCGGGTAGCGGATCCCGGCGGCCTTGGCGTCGACGAGCACCTTCGAGCGCAGGAACAGCGTCTCCTCGCCCTCCGCGGTCCAGCGGTAGCCGAGCGCCTGGTGGATGTCGCCGAAGCGCGACAGCGCGCCGCCCATGTGCGACACCCGCGGCGACGCGGTCGCGATCTCGTACGCGAGCCGGATCGCCTGCGCGGTCTCGAGGATCGGGTAGATGGCGAGCTGCCCCGGCTCGAGCTCGAAGTCGACCTCGGTGCAGGTGAGCAGCGCGTCGAGCGCGTGCACGTCGGCCGGGCTCTGGATCTTGGGGAGGAGGACGCCGGCCAGGCCCGGCCCCGCCACCGCCCTGAGGTCCTTCAGCGTCTGCCCGGTCGACGGCGGCTGCACGCGCGCGAACACCAGCGGGCGCTCGCCCGGCACCAGCGAGTCGAAGAACTCGCGGGCCACCTTGCGGCCGCGCTCGCGCGCCGACTCGGGATACGGCGTCTGCGGCTCCTCGAGGTCGACGACCATCGAGTCGGCGCCGGACGCCCGGGTCGACGCCAGCGCGTCGGCGTCGTCGCCGGGTGCGAACACGACCGATCGCAGCGGACGGGCGTCGTCGCGGTTCACTCCGCCCACCTCCGCCAGCGCGTCGGCGGCCGCAGCTGGCGCAGACCGTGTCCGCGAAGAACATCGGGATTGGGCCCGGCGTGGAGGCGGACCGGGTTGACGAACGTGAGGTCGCGGAAGTCGCGCTCGGTGATCACACCGTGTTCGACCAGCTCGAACGCCTCCGCCACCGGCTCGGTCATGTCGCGCACGTCCCAGTGCGAGATGTCGGAGCCGAGCACCGGGCGCAGGCGCGTGCCCAGCGGGTTCACGTCGTCGCGGAACGCCCACGCCACGAGCGGGTCGTCGGCCTCGCACCCGAAGTAGAAGTTGGGCTCGAACCGGGCGCGCAGGTCGTCGGCCGTCTCGATGCCGACGGCGGCGAACTCGTCGACCTGCGCCGGACGGGCCGCCGGGCGGGTGAAGTACTCGCGCAGCTCGCCGATGCGCGACGTCACCACGTCGTCGCCGTACTCGGCGAAGTACTCGAGCAGCGCGTCGACGTCGAGCCGGTCGGGATCGAGCTCGACGATGGCGTCGCGGTTGCGCTTCTCCCAGTGGCCGACGAGCCCCGAGAACAGCGCGCACGCCCACGCCACCCCACCCTCGAGGAACCCGATCCGCAGCTCGGGGAACCGGTTGCGTCACGCCCGAGAGGAACAGCGACTTGCACAGCGACTCGTGCGCGGCGGCCAGACCGTTCACGTGGTTGTAGACGTAGTTGGAGATCGACCGGGTCACGCGGTGCTGCTGCAGCGCGCTGTGCACGACCGGCGCGACGCCGAGGTCGACGCACGTCGCCCACAGCGGGTCGTAGTCGTAGTCGCTGTCGAGGCCGAACATGTCGAGCCGGTAGCCGCCGGCGCCGATCGGACGGCGCGCGTACCCGGCGATGAGCACCGACTTGGCGCCGAGCTCGCGCACCGCGTACTCCACCTCGGCGACGGCCTGCGCGGGCGTGTTCATCGGGATCAGCGCGCCCACCGTGCAGCGGTCGCGGTACGGCTCGAAGAGGCGGGCGTGGTAGCGGTTGACGGCGCGGCAGAGCACCGACGACAGCTCCTCGTCGGTCGACCTCGAAGTACCCGAGCGCCATCGACGGGTAGAGGATCGTGAAGTCGATGCCGAGCTCGTCGAGCCGCTCGTAGAGCAGCGCCGGGAGGTGCGAGGTGGCGCGGTCGCGCACGCCCGGCCGTCTGCCAGCCCCACCACGACGGCATCGCCTTCCACTGGTCGCCGCACGGTCGGGTCGCCCCGGTCGGCGAGGCTCGACGACGTGTCGAACGACTCGCGGCGGTGGTGAGGAACCGCTCGCGCAGCGCCGCGCCGCCGGCGTCCTCGACGTAGCTGATGACCTCGTCGTGGAGCAGCGGCCCGAGCTCGACGAAGTGGCCGTCGGCGTCGATGATCGGGTGGTCGACCCGGCTACGCACCCGGGCCGCTTCGGTCGGTGTCGTCGTCATCGGTGCTCCTCTCGTCCATCGGCACACTACGACGCGGCGTAGTAGAAGGATCCGGTGCCGCCCGATCCCGCTGTCGCCGCCGAGTACCGCGCCGCCGGATGGTGGGGCGACACCACCGTCGGCGACGCGGTGGCGTCGTGGGCACGTGAGCGACCGGCCGGCGATGCGATCGTGGCCGACGGCCGCCGCGCGACCTGGTCCGACTACGACGAGCGGGCGACCGCGCTCGCCCGCGTGCTGGTCGGCACCGGGCTCCCCCGAGGGGCGCGGGTGGCGGTCCTCCTCCCCGACGGCGTCGCCGTCCACGTCGCGTTCGTCGCCGCGGAGCGGGCGGGCCTCACCGTCGTCGGGCTCGGGCACCGGGCCGGCGACGACGAGATCCGCCACCTCGTCGGCCTCACCCGCGCCGACGCGCTGGTCACGCTCGACCGAGCACCGGGGACGTCCCACCGCGGACCTGGTCGACGTGCTCCGCACTGCCGGGTGCGCGCTCGAACACCACGTGGTGGTCGACGACGACGGGCGCGCCGGCCGATCCGCGGCGCGGCCGAGGGCGACGTCGCCGGGCGCGCCTACGGGCCCGACGACCTCTTCCTGATCAACTCGACGTCCGGCACCACCGGCATGCCGAAGTGCGTGCTGCACACCGCAGAACCGGTGGATGTACTTCCACCAGCTCGCCGCCGAAGCCGGCGACATGACGACCGACGACGTCTTCCTCAGCGCGATCCCGGCCCCGTTCGGCTTCGGCATCTGGACGTCGCACGTGACCCCGTCGGTGCTCGGTGCGCCGACCGTCGTGCACGAGCGCTTCGACGCCGACGCGGTGATCGCCGCCATCGAGCGCGAACGGGTCACCGTGCTGGCCTGCGTGAGCACCCAGTTCCTGATGATGCTGAAGTCGCCCGACATCGAGCGGCACGACCTCTCGTCGCTGCGCTGCATGTTCACCGGCGGCGAGGCGGTGCCCGTACGAGCGGGCGGCGCGCTTCGAGGACGTCACCGGCGCGCGGGTGCTGCAGTTCTACGGGTCGAACGAGACCGGCGCGCTGAGCCGGACCACGATGCGCGACGACCGCGAGCACCGTCTCCAGACCGCGGGCCGGCTGATCGTCGAGATGCACGTGCGCCTGCTCGACGACGACGGACGCGACATCACCACCCCCGACACGCCCGGGCACCCGGTGTGCAAGGGGCCGGCGACCTGCCTCGGCTACCTCGACGACCCGGCGCGCCAACGACGAGCTGTTCACCGCCGACGGGTGGATGCGCATCGGCGACCTCTGCACCATCGACGCCGACGGCTACCTGCGGGTGGTCGGGCGCACGTCCGACATCATCATCCGGGGCGGGAAGAACATCAGCGCCCCTGCGGTCGAGGCCGAGGTGGCCGAGCACCCGGCGGTCGCCGTCGCCGCCGCGGTGGCCATGCCCGACGAGGTGTTCGGCGAGCGCGTGTGCCTGTACGCCGAGCTGGAGCCGGGCGCGACCCTCGCGCTCGACGACCTGGTCGACTTCCTCCGCGACGAAGGGGGTGTCACCCGAGTGGTTCCCCGAGCGGCTGGTCGTGCTCGACGCGTTGCCCCGCGCGTCGGGCGGCAAGGTGGCCAAGGGCGAGCTGCGCGCCGACATCCGCCGACGACTCGACGCCGGTCGCTGAGAGGTCTGCGCCGTCGGCCGACGTCGTCTCCTCTCGTCACCGGACAGCCTGATCCGGTCCACGGGTTTCGGTTGCGGCGCCCGGTGGCAAACAATGGCATCGAGGACATCCGAACGGGGGGGACGTTCATGGACATCGGCAGCTTCATCGCCGCACTCGCGCTCGGCTTCGTGTGCGGAGCCATCGCACGGGCGCTGGTTCCCAACGATGCCTTCCGGGCCATGAGCGGGTGGAGGTCTTGGGTGGCGTCGACGGTGCTCGGGCTGCTCGGTGCGCTCGTCGGCTACTTCATCTTCACCGAGCTGCTCGGTATCGGTGACGAGGACAAGTTCGACTGGGGTGGGGTGATCGGGGCGCTCATCGGCTCGATCATCGTGGTCGCGCTCGCTTCGTGGCTGATCAAGCGGTACGCGGGCCGACGGTTGGTCTGACTCGCGGCGGGCCGATGGTTACCGGACATCGCCGATCGGGCACTCTGGGTGTCGTCACCACCGGCTGCGCGCCATGCGTCGAGAGATCGGCCCCGCGATGACCGACACTGCCCCACCCGGCGACCTCCCCGAGTCCGAGGAGCTCCCCGAGCTCGTCGAGAGCGAGTCCCTGGGGGCGGACGCCCCGGCGGCGGACACGCCGCTGAAGGCCCGAGCGCTGTTGCCGTTCTTCGTTCCCCTGTTCGCGATCCTCATCGTCGCGGTCCTGGTGCTCGACATCTCGCGGGTCTTCCTCGCGGGGAACGAGGATTCGGCCCTCGTGCTCGGCATCGTGATCACCCTCACGATCCTCGGCGGTGCGTCGCTCCTCGCCGCCGCGCCGCGACTCAAGACCGCCTCGCTGGGGGTGATCCTCGGCGTGACGTTCTTCGTGCTGTCGATCGGCAGTCTCGTGTCGCTGGGCCCGAGCCTCGAGACGGGTGAGGCCGGGACCACCGGGTTCCAGTATGCGACTGGAACACCCACGAGCAGTGTCGACGTGATGGCCGAGCCGTCGATCAAATTCAACGCAACCGAGTTCGCGGCCAAGGCAGGCGTCGTGCAGTTCAACTATGGCGGCGCGACGGGCCACACCTTGGCGATCCAGGACCCGAAGTTCGCGGGCTTCCTCCTCACCACCGATGCCGGGGGGAAGAAGACGGGCAAGGCCAAGATGGCGCCCGGTTCGTACACCCTCTATTGCACCGTCGACAGCCACGAAGCGCAGGGCATGAAGGCGACGCTGACCGTGTCTCCGTAGCGACGGACGGACGACGACCGAACGCGCGCTACGGACTGAGATCGGCCAGGTGAGGGCGGCGGTACGTGTCCTCGAGGGCCGCGAGCACCGCGGCGAGGCCGCACGCCACTGCCGCGCCCAGCGCGAGACCCGCGACGGCATCAGTGGCGTAGTGCCAATGCACCTCGACCACCGCCACGCACATGACGATCGGGATCACCACCAGCACGAGCGCGGTTGTGATCGCTCGGGTCAGACCGGCCCATCGGTACACGAGGATGACGCTCACGGCCACGGACGCCGCGACGACCGTCACCGTCCCGGAAGGAAAGCTCCAGCTGCCGGCCGGGTCCTGGCGACCGATCACCGGCTTGGCCACCAGCTCGGCCAGCACGAACGCGACGCCCGGTCCCGCCACCGCGAGCAGCCCGCCCTCGACGTCGCGCCGATGGATCGCCCAACCGAGCGCGAGCACCATCGCCATCACGACGAACGCCGGAGCCCCCGCCCGCGCGATCGCGTCATATCCCGAGTAACCCGGCCGGAACCCGGCGACCGGCAGTCGCTCGGCGAGATGTCCGGAGACCCAGCGATCGACGTGGAGCGGACCGATCATGGAGTGCACACGAACGGCGAGCGGCGCCAGCCCGGCGAGCAGCACCGCGGTGACCGCCAGGAGGCCTGACGGCTGCGGAAACGACGTGCGCCGTCGTGCGAGCTCCCGGTGATCCATCACGCCACACCAGGCTATGCCGGTACCGTCGACACCGTTCCGCGGGCACCGGGAGCAACCGATCGAATGAGCGGAACATGAGCGGGAGCGCGCCGCGCCACCGCCCCCGAAGCTTCCGGGCGTCGGCGCTCAGATGCCGGCGGCGGCGGCGACCTGGTTGTCGTCCACCGTGATGATGTACGAGTTCTCGCGGAGCCCACCGACGAACCGCGGGCGGACCTTCACGACCTCGACGACATGTCCGCCGACTTCGCAGCGCCACTTCTGTGTGGTCTTGAAGCTGAAGTGCGTGGAGACGCGAAGCGGGCTCTGCAACGTGACCACGTCGTCCCCGACGAGCAGTTCGGCCTTACCCGTGCTGCTCTGGCGGCGGAACTCCGCGGGCGTACCGGCGATGTCGAAGGAGATCTGCATCCCTCGTTTGTCGGCGTCGCGGCCGACTCGCTTGAGCCACCCGCTCGGCGAGACTCACCAACACCTCGAACTCCCGACCGACCCTCGCTTTCCGGGCATGCTGGAGCCCATGCACTACGAGCTTCGGGTCATCGGGATCGTCGAGTCTCCACTCGTCGACCCGGCCGCCGCTCCGGCACAGGGCGACGAAGGTGAGCTCGATGCCTGGATCGCGATGGGATCGCAGTACCTCCCGGCGATGCGCGACCTCGTGGTCGGCGAGCGGGTGATCGTGCTGACGTGGCTCGACCGCGGGGATCGCGACGTGCTCGAGGTGCATCCCCGTGGCGACCCCACCCGACCGCGGCTGGGCGTCTTCAGCACCCGATCGCCGGATCGCCCGAACCCCATCGGACTGCACGAGGTGGAGATCCTCGCGATCGACGGCCCCCGGCTCCGCGTTCGCAACCTGGAAGCCATCAGCGGTACGCCCGTGCTCGACGTGAAACCGGTGCTCGGTCCCGTCGGCACCCGATGACGTCCTGGTCGGCACCGGGATCATCGGTACCGACCGGGCGACGAAAGGACAGCTCGGTGGCGTCCAACACTGGTCCGCGGGAGGGGTTCCACACGGTGACGCCACGAATCGTCGTGCCCGACGTCGCGGCCCAGGTCGATTTCCTGCGCGCGGTGTTCGGCGCCACCGGTGAGGTCCACGCCGGCCGCCCCGCCGAGATCCTGGTCGGCGACTCGATCGTCATGGTGAGTCCGGCCACCGATCGCGACCGCTTCCCGGCGTTCCTCTACGTCTACGTGGACGACGCCGACGAGGTCTATCGCCGAGCGATCGATGCCGGCGCGGAGAGCATGGAGGCACCCGTCGACGTGCCCTACGGCGATCGGCGGGCGATGGTGCGCGACCCGTTCGGCAACATCTTCCAGATCGCGCACCAGCGGTCGTAGGACCGAGGGGTGCGCGGCCGGGTCAGCGCAGCTCGCGGAAGAACGCCCGAATGTCGTCCACCATGAGTTCCGGCTCCTCCGACGGGGCGAAATGGCCCCCACGCGGCATGACCATCCAGCGCGCCAGGTTCACCTGGCGTTCCATGAAGCGTCGCGGCACGCGGAGCAGCTCACGTGGGAAGACGGCAACGGCGGTCGGGACCGTGACCGGCGGCTGCTGGTCGTGCACGAGGGGCCATGGTTCACGGAACGACTCGGCGTAGAAGCGGACCGACGTGTGGAACGTTCCGGTCAGCCAGTAGAGGCTCACACCCGTCAGCAGCTCGTCCTTGGTGAAGCTGCGTTCGACGTCGCCGTCGCAGTCGCTCCAGTTGCGGCGACGTTCGATGAGCCACGCGGCCAGCCCGGCCGGCGAGTCGTTCATCGCCCACGAGAGCGTTTGTGGATCTTCGATGTGCACCGCCATGTGCGCGGAGGTGCCCCGGGCCTGTGGGGGCGCCTGCTGTTGCCACCGCGCTTCCTCGGGCGTGTAGTCCTCACGAGCGATCGCGGCCAACTCGCCCATCGACACCGTGGCCGGGAAGTTCAGGTGGACGCCGATCACCTGGTCGGCGTGCGCGTGGGCCAGCCGCACGCTGACGAACGCGCCGGAGTCGCCACCACCGGCGGCGAAGCGGTCGTAGCCCAGGACGTCGCGCATCAGCCGCAGCCACAGCTCGGCGGTCGTCACGACCCCGATGCCGGTGGTACGCAACGGACTCGAGAACGCGGTGCCCGGGAGTGACGGCACGACCACGTCGAAGGCGTCGTTCGGGTCCCCACCGAATCGCGCCGGATCCGAGAGCGGTCCGATGAGGCGCTCGTAGTCCCAGAAGGTCCACGGCCACCCGTGGGTGAGGATCAACGGCATGGGCGCAGGACCGCGTCCGCGCTCGTGCACGAAGTGGATCGGGATCCCGTCGATCTCGACGAGGAAGTTGGCGTAGCCGTTCATGGCCCGCTCCTGGGCACGCCAATCGAATCGCTCGATCCAGTGGTCGACGATCCCGCTCAGGTACGAGCGAGGTACCCCGAAGGTCCAGTCGTCGTTCCCGAAGTCGTCGGCGTAGCGCGTACGACGGAGGCGGAGGACCAGGTCGTCGAGCGCGTCAGCCGGCACCGCGATCTCGAACGGCACCGGACTCGGCATCGGCATCGGAGCGGTCCTGCAACCTCTGGCGGCGGACCCTACTGCTGGAGACGTTGGAGCCGACCGAACACGTCGGGCCCGATGCGGAGCCCTTCCTCGGCCGAGACGGCCGGTGCGATGTCGATGTCGAAGACGTCGCTCCATTCCGCCTGGAGCTCCCAGATCGCGCCGACATCATCGGCGGAGAAGATCGCGACGACCGACAGGTCGGCCGTGAGCGGCCAGTACTCCGCGATCACCTGGACCCCGGCCGGGTAGTTCCAGGATGCTCGTCTCGCCAGTGCCGCATCCCGGTCCTGGGCGCTCGCGGCGGATTGAAACGTCAGACGGGCGACATAGTCCACGGCCCGCTCCCCTCTCGCGGTAGGTGTGTCGACGAACCATGACGCGCCGGTGCCGCGGCGGTCAAGCGCCGCGGCGGTGACGCCGGCGACGGCGGTGGTCGCTCGACCTCACGAATGCCCGAGCACGAGTGCCTGGTACCGCGCCAGCGCGGCGAGGTGATCGTGGTCGGCGCGCAGGCCGATGTATCCGTCGGGGCGCACCGCGAAGAGGGTGATCTCGTCCACGTCGAGGAGGGCGGCAGCGGATGGTTGGATGTGCCCTGCCGCCTCGGACGGGTGCTCACCGATCCCGAGCGCGATCACCGCGTCGAGCATGGGTGAGCCCGCGACGACGTCGAGCAGGGCGACGAGCAGCTCGGAGACCGCGCCACGGTCCGCATCCGCGCCACTGAGGAGCACGATCGTGTGGCCGGCGTGACGCGTGTGCTCGTGCAGGCGTCCGGACTCCGTCTCCGACCATCGCGTCGCGATGGTGTCGGGAAGGCGCTGTCCGGGCGCCAGGCCCCGATGGGCGTCGCCGATCACGATGGGTGAGTCCGAGTACTCCACGTCGAGCTCGGCCTCGGCGACGATCTCGTGCTGGCGTGCCGCCGGGTCGGCGAGCATGGCGCGCAGCGACCGGTCACGGTCCTTCCGTTCCTTCGCGTCGGTGGCCATCTGCGCGAGCTCGAAGTCGTCGCCCTCGAGGCCGACCGTCCGCGCGACCGGAAGCCGTTCCGCCTCGTAGCTGTCGAGGAGCACGGGCTCGGCCCGACCCTGGTGGACCAGCGCCAGCTTCCAAGCCAGGTTCGCCGCGTCCTGCAGCCCGGTGTTCATGCCGTGGCCCTGGGCGGGCGAGCACAGGTGTGCGGCGTCGCCGGCGAGGAGGACCGGCCCGGCGCGGTACTTCGTCGCGAACTTGGTGTGACACTGGAAACGCGTCGGGTTCTCGACGTCGACGAACGACACCGATGGGAAGTACCGGCGGATCGTCGAGGTCGCATCGGCGACCAGATCCGATGTCGGCGAGCTCGGCCGCAGGTAGGCACGCCAGCGTCGCCCGGGCAGCGCGGTGAGGATGACCGGGACCGCCTCGAGATAGACGAAAGTGAGGTCGAACGTCTCGGTCCAACCGTCCAGCGTCGCATCGAAGACCGCCCACGGCGCGGCGAGGTCGTGGCCGTCGAATCCGATGCCGCTCGCCTCGCGGGTCGGGCTGTGCAAGCCGTCGCACCCACCACCCAACTGGCGTCCATCTGGATGCGCTCGCCGTCGCGCTCGATCTCGGCCGCGACCCCATCGGCACGAGCGGTCAGGCCGATCAGGCGAGACGATCTGGCCACCTCGCCGCCCTGCGCGCCCAGGTACTCGATGAGGATCGACTCGGTGACCTCCTCGGAAACGCCGAGGCTGTACGGATAGCTGCTCCCGGAGCTGGTGAGGTCGAAGGCACCGAGGACCTCGCCGCCCGAATGGATCTTGGCGCCGCGCTGTGGAGTGCCGACGTCGAGAAACTGCTCGCTGATTCCCAGGGATTCGAAGAGCTCCAGCGAGCGCGGATGGACCACCGTCGCACGGTCCCAGTGCTGCGGTCTCGACCGCTCGTCGATCAGGACGCACGGGACCTCACGCCGGTTGAGCTCCGCGGCGAGGAGCAGTCCGGTCGGGCCGGCACCGACCACGAGCACCGGCGCTCGACCCGTCGCGTCGTCGGTCACGCTCCTCGACGTCTGGATGGTCATCGCGCCCCCTCCCCGCCCCGAACGCGCCCGCAGCCTGACCGACTCTCGACGCCCACCGCCAACCGCGCGCCAGGACACCCTGCACGCAGAGCGCGGGCGTTACGGGTTGCGGGCCTGTTCGTCGTCGTCGAATCCGGCGCGCAACGCGAGCTCGAGCAGCTGATTGGTGCGGTGTTGCGCGACGAGCACGTCGTCGAGCAACTTGCGGATCTCCTCGAGCAACCGATCTCCCGACGACGACTGCTGAGTGCCGACTGCGGTCGAGAGCGACTGGAGCACCTCTGCCGTTCGCTGTTGCTCGACGACCATCTGCTCCGCGAGCTGTTGCTTGCGTGACTGCTTCGGAGCCTTCGACTTCTTTCCCACCGCGGTCAGCCCATGTACTTCGCGTACATGTCCCGTACGAAGCGGCGCCACGGGGTCTCCGCGGCCGCGAGCTCGGTGCGCTTCGCCTCCGCGCTCTCCACCTTGAGCCGGAGATCATCGAGGTTGGCGCGGAGGTCGTCGAGATTCCGCTGCAGCATCTTCGCCACCAGCTCCGCGGCCATGGCTCGTTCGCGCCACACGACCGCCCGCTCGCGCCAGTGCCCGCCTTCGAGCTCGGCGGCCCGCTCGGACACGGGCGAGCTGCCGTTGGCCTCGGCGAGCTCGGGGGCGGTGAGGTCGAGCTCGAGGGCTTCGTCGACCGCTTCGTCGAGCGCTTCGTCGGTGGCGGCGCGCTCCTCGATCTCGTCTCCCGCCTCCGGATCGCGCGCGACCGTGCCACCTTCCGCGTCTCCGGTCTGGATGAGGGTCGCCGCGCTCCAGGCGACGCCCTCGTCGTCTGAGCGGTCGGCGCCCACCATCCCGGAGCCACTGGTCTCGGGCATCGGACCCTCGGGAACTCCTGCCATATCTCGTGATCGTACGGCCCGCGCCCGCCGCGCGCACACGCGGATTCACTGAGCGTGACGCTTGGCGCATGCCCCACTTCGCCGGTCCGGAGAATCCGGACGTTTCGTCACCGGCGGACCCTCGAACCGGCGCGGTGATCGAGCGGTACGCTCCGCGCCGTGGACTCCATGCAGGCGGGGATCGACGCCGCGGACCGCGCCGGCTCACTGGTGCTCGCGACCCTCACCCCGATCACCGACGAGCAGGCGCGCGCCGGGTCGCGCCTCCGGGGTGGACCCGCGGGCACCTGGTGACCCACCTCGCCCGCAACGCCGACGGGCTCCGCAACATGGTGGAAGGCGCACTCGCCGACGAACCCCGCGAGCAGTACCCCGACGGCATGGCGGGACGGGTGGCGGAGATCGACGCCGGCGCCGACCGCGACACCGCGACGCTTGTCGCCGACTTCGTGTCGGCGCACCACGCGCTCGTGGACGCGTGGCGGCAGCTCCCGGCGGACGCGTGGTCGCGGCCGGGCATCTGGCTGTGGAACGGGCCGCAGCCGGTGACGACGACGCTCCTACGGCGCCGGCGGGAGCTGCTCGTGCACCGGATCGACCTCGACCTCGGCGCCCGCCCGACGGATCTGCCGGCCGACTACGTCGAGGCCGAACGCGAATGGCTGACCAGCAATCGCACCAGGGAGACCTGGCCCGACGCGCCCTGGTGACCGTCAGCGACCGCGGCACGCGACGGCGATGGCCTCGATGTGCCGGTCGTCGGTGCCACAGCAGCCACCGAGCACGTCGAGGTGCGGCAGGTGCTCGTGCAACCCGGCCAACTGCGCGCCGAGCTCCTCGGGATCCCCGGCGTCGAGCACCTCGCTCTCGTTGAGCTCGGCGTGGCTCTGACGCGACGCGTTGACCCGGACACCACGAATGCGGGCCAGCGCGGGATCGCTGGCTTCGAGCACCGAGCCGAAGTGGTCGGGATGCGCGCAGTTCACCATGAAGTAGCTCGGCGCCGCATCGGTGGCGGCGTCGACCGCGGCCACCGCCTCGGCGAGCGCGGTGCCGTCGGGCAGAACGCCGTCGGTCTCGACCGTGAACGAGATCACGACCGGCGCGTTGCACGCCTGGGCGGCGCGGACGACACCGATCGCCTCGGTCGGGTTCGTCAGGGTGAGCGCGGTGACGAGGTCGGCGCCGGCGTCGGTGAGCGCCTCGACCTGCGGACGGTGATAGGCCTCGGCGGCGTCGGCATCCATGGATCCGAGATCGGTGTACGCGTCACCGCGCGGGCCGATGCACCCGCTGACGACGACGGTGGACCCGGCCTCCCGTTCCCGGAGCCCGAGGAGGAAGTCGACGGCCCGGCGATTGACGTCGCGCAGCCGCGTCACGTCGAAGCCGAGTCGCTCGCCCCAGTCGGAGCTGGCGCGCCACGTCAGGGTCTCGAGCACGAGGCCGCGGTCGTAGGCCTCGCCGAGACGCAGGTAGCCGCGGAAGTACTCGCGCACCATCAGTTCGGCCTCGCGGTCGTCGTGCAGGACGAAACTGGCGAAGTCGGGCAGGTCGATCCCACGGTTGAAGATGAAGTCGGTCTCGACCCCGCCGTCGGTGAGGAAGATCTCGCCCGTCGTCTGGGGCAACATGCGGAAACGCTAACGGCGGGCCGCGGCACGGCGCCGCGCTCGTTGACTCGTTCCCGTCACGCTCGGTGCGGCCGATGAGTTCGATGGTCGGACGCGGTCGTGGTTGCTACAACGTCCGTGACCACCGACGACGGGAGCAGTGCGATGCCCAGGATCACGCCCAACCTCTGGTTCGACACGCAGGGCCTCGAGGCCGCCGAGTACTACGTGTCGATCTTCCCCGGCTCCAAGGTCACCGACATCACGTACTACGGCGAGGGCGGACCGCAGCCCGCCGGTGCGGTGCTCACGGTGAACTTCGAGCTCGACGGTCAGCAGTACACCGCGATCAACGGTGGTCCGCAGTTCACGTTCGACGAGGCGATCTCGCTGTTGATCGAGTGCGCCGACCAGGCGGAGATCGACTACTACTGGGACACGCTCTCGGACCGGCGGCGAAGAGGGCCCCTGCGGTTGGCTCAAGGACAAGTACGGCCTGTCGTGGCAGGTCTGCCCGGCCGGCTGGGAGCAGATGCTGACCAGCCCCGACCGGGAGGCGGTCGACCGCGCCATGCAGGCGATGTACGGCATGAAGAAGCTCGACATCGCCGCACTCCAGGCTGCGTTCGACGGCGCGTCGTAGGCTGCTCGACATGTGCCGGAACATCACCGAACTCCGAGGGCTCGAGCCGCCTGCGACGCAGGAGGAGATCGAGGCCGCCGCCTACCAGTTCGTCCGCAAGATCACAGGCGTCACCAAGCCGACGGGCGCGACCGCCGAGGACATGCGCGCGGTGTCGCTCGAGATCGCGTCCCTCGCGACCGATCTGCTCGAGCGGCTCCCTGCCCGCCGGCAACCTCCGAAGACGGTGCCGCCGCTGCGCCGCCCGGAGGTGCGGGCCCGCATGGGCCTCGAACCGTTCCCCGCGTGAGCAACGCGGTCCGATGACCGCCGCGCAGAGGATGACCGGCGCCGCGCTACTTCGTACCGCTCGCCACCACGAGACCTTCCGTGACCTGCGGCGGGTTCGGGATGAGCGCGGCGGCGTTCTCTTGAACCCATTCGTGCGCGAGCCTGACCGACTCGTCGGCTCCGGCTTGGTCGTCGAACACGCTGAGGGATGCCATCGCGCCGGCGCCGGCGTCAATCCAGCAATAGGCGATGAAACCCGGCACGTGCTCGAGGAGCGGGATGAAGCTCTCACCGACGAGGCGTCCCGCTTCGGCATCGTCGGTGATGCCCTCGTACCTCCGGACGGCTGCGTACATCAGCAACTCCTTTGCTCCGCTTCCCGTACACCGCGTGCGCCAACCTCCAGGTCTGCCAGGGGGATCGCCCATCGTCGGTACCCGCAGCACGGGTTGTCAAGGGCTCGGCCGGCATCGCGGCCGCGCCGAACCCCAACGCGACCGCTTCGAGGACAGGACCCTGACCGTGGTGCTCAGTCGCGCAGCTGCACCAGATAGCGCCCGGTCACGCCGCCGCGGCTGATCTCGTCGAGCGCGCCCTCGAGCCCGGCGAGGTCGACCACCTGCTCCATCCGCTCGAGCCCGGCCGGCTTGAGGTCGGTGGCGATGCGCCCCCACACCTCGCGGCGACGCTCGATCGGGGTGTGCGCCGAGTCGATCCCGTACAGCGTGACGCCCCGCAGGATGAACGGCAGCACCGTCGTCGGCAGGTCGGCGCCGCCGACGTTGCCGCTGGCGGCGACCGCGCCGAAGGGTGCGAGACGCAGCCAGCACGTGGGCGAGCGTGGCACCCCCGACCACGTCGACCGCGCCCGACCACGCCGGCGGCTGGAGCGGCTTGCTCAGGTCGGTGAGCTCGTCGCGGGCGATGACCTCGCGGGCGCCGAGCCCGCGGAGGAAGCGCTCGGCGTCGGGCTTGCCGCTGCCGGCGGCAACCGTGAACCCGAGACCGGCGAGCATCGCCACCGCCATGCTGCCGACGCCTCCGGTCGCGCCGGTGACGAGCACGGTGCCCGCCTCCGGCGACGATCCCGTGGTCGAGCAGCGCGAGCACCGACAGCGCCGCGGTGTAGCCGGCGGTGCCGACGAGCATCGCGTCACGGGTCGTGAGGCCGTCGGGCAGGGGGACGATCCACTCCGCCGGGGACCCGGGCGACCTGGGCGTACCCTCCGTGGTGCGAGACGCCGAGGTCGTAGCCGTGGGCGATGACCGCGTCGCCCGGCTCCACGCCCGCGACGTTGCTCTCGCGCACCGTGCCGGCGAGGTCGATGCCCGGCACCAAGGGCGAGATCCGGGCCACCCGCCCCTTCTCCGTCGCGGCCAACGCGTCCTTGTAATTGACGCTCGACCACTCCACGTCGACGACCACGTCGCCGGCGGGCAGATCGTCGACGGTCAGCTCGGTGACCCCGCGGCGGAACCCGTCGTCGGTCTTCTCGGCGGTGAACGCAGGAAGGTCTCGGTCATGCGGGGATCTTGTCGCGGACGGGCCGACATCGCCCACTCCTGGCATGATCGCGTCCGGGCTGCCACCGGCGCAGCCGAAGGGGACCACACATGGCGGCGCTCGACCTGCAGCCCGAGTCCGGGGTCGTGATCACCGGGGGCGCCTCCGGGATCGGCCTGGCCACCGCGCACGCGGTGGCGGAGGTCGGCCGGCCGGTCGCCGTCTGGGACCTGCACCAGGACCGGGCCGTCGGCGGCCGCCGACGCGGTCGCCGCTGCGCACGGGGTGAAGACGGTCGGCATGGCCGTCGACGTGCGCGAGACCGACACGCTGCAGGAGGCGGCGGACGAGACCGTCGTCGGCGGTCGGCGCCGTCGGCGGGCTGGTGCACGCGGCCGGCGTCCCCGACGCGGTCGACCTGCCCGACCTCACCGACAAGACGTGGGACCCGCTGCTCGAGGTCAACCTGCGCGCCTACGCGATGGTGGTGCAGGCGTTCCTGTCGCAGCTGCGGGCCAACGCGCCCGACGCCGCGGTCGTCGGCATCGCGTCGATCCACGGCATCATCGCCCAGGGCGTCAACCCCGCCTACGCGGCGTCGAAGGCCGGGGTGCTCGGGTTGACCCGCTCGATGGCGGTGCGATTCGCGACCGAGGGGATCCGGGTCAACGCCATCTGCCCGGGCTTCATCGACACACCGATGCTCCCCGACTCGGCGACCTCCGGACGCGCCTCGCCGGGCACGCGCCCATGGCCCGCCTCGGGCGCCCGGACGAGATCGGCACGACCGCCCGCTTCCTCCTGAGCAACGACGCCAGCTTCATCACCGGCACCCACGTGGTCGTCGACGGCGGTTGCACCATCGCCGACCTGTGACGGGCGGTCCGCGCGTGCATCCCATCACCGCGTCCGACGACGAGATCCGCGCCTTCGTGGCCGAGGCGGAGGTGCCGCCGCTGTTGCCGGCACTGGCGTACGTCACCGGCGACCTCTCGCTGCTGCGGGACGACCTGCGCCCCGACCCGACCCTCATGGCGCTCCCCCAGGGTGGGTTGAGCGCGGCGCAGCTCGCCACCGCGCGCGAGCTCGCGCTCGGCGACCCTCGTCCGCTTCCGCGACGGCGGGTGCCGGGCCGCGCCCCCGCCGGGCCGCGCCGATCTCCTGCGGATCATGGAACACGTGGTCGGCGGCGCCGACATGGAGGAGTACCTCCCGCTGCTCGAGGAGGAGCTCGCGCTCCGCGGTGACGACCGTCGCGCGCCCCAGTGGCGCAAGGCCGACGTCGCGCCCGACGTCGAGCTTCCGCGTCGCGATCATCGGCGCGGGCATGTCCGGCCTGCTCACCGCACACCGGCTCGCCCAGGCGGGGATCGACTTCGTGGTGCTCGAGAAGAACGCCGACGTCGGTGGCACCTGGTACGAGAACCGGTATCCCGGCTGTCGGGTCGACAACCCGAACCACAACTACAGCTACTCGTTCGCGCAACGGCACGACTGGCCGCTGCACTTCTCCACCCAGGACGTGCTGCTCGACTACTTCCGCGACTGCGCCGACGAGTTCGGCGTGCGCGAGCACATCCGGTTCGGCACCGAGGTGCGCTCGGCCACCTGGGACGACGCCGACGGCGCGTGGACGCTGGTCGTCCGCACCGCCGACGGGGCCGAGGACACCGTCGTCGCGCAACGCGGTCGTGAGCGCGGTCGGCCAGCTCAACCGGCCGAGCTTCCCCGACATCCCGGGTCGCGACCGTTCGCCGGCGCCGCCGTTCCACTCGGCCGCGCTGGGACCACGACGTCCGACTCGACGGTGCGCGCGTCGCCGTCATCGGTACCGGCGCGAGCTCGGTGCAGTTCACGCCCGAGATCGCGCCCGCGTGCCGGCCACCTCTTCGTCTTCCAGCGCACGCCGCCCTGGATGGGACCGACCGCGGACTACCACGACCCGGTCTCCGACGGGCAGCAGTGGCTGTACGCACACGTCCCGACGTACAGCGAGTGGAACCGCTTCTGGATGTTCTGGCGCATGGGCGACGGCGTCGCTCGCCGGGCGTGAGGGTCGATCCCGAGTGGGACACCGCGAACGGCTCCGTCGAGCGCGATCAACGACTTCATGCGCACGATGCTCGCGTCGTACCTCGAGCAGCAGTTCGCCGACCGGCCCGACCTCCTGCCGCACGTCGTCCCGACCTACCCGCCCGGCGCCAAGCGTCTCCTCCGCGACAACGGCGTCTGGGCGGCGACGTTGAAGCGTGACAACGTCACCCTGGTCACCGAGACGATCCGCGAGATCACGCCGACGGGCGTCGTCACCGCCGACGGCGTCGAGCACGACGTCGACGTGATCGTGTACGGCACCGGCTTCCAGGCGTCGCACTTCCTCACGCCGATGCAGATCACCGGGCGCGGCGGCGTCGACCTGCACGAGCAGTGGGACGGTGACGCCCGCGCCTACCTCGGGGTCACGATCCCCGGCTTCCCGAACTTCTTCTGCCTCTACGGGCCGAACACCAACATCGTCATCAACGGCAGCATCATCTACTTCTCCGAATGCGGCGTCCGGTACATCCTCGGGTGCCTCGAGCTCCTGCTCGCGCGGTCGCCACGCGTCGCTCGAGGTGCGCAAGGACGTCCACGACGAGTTCAACGAGCGCGTCGACGCCGAGAACCGCGAGATGGCGTGGGGCTGGTCCGACGTCAACAGCTGGTACAAGAACGAACACGGTCGGGTCGCCCAGAACTGGCCGTTCACGCTGCTCGAGTACTGGCAGCGCACCCTCGCCCCCGATCCCGACGACTACGTCGTCGCCTGACGCCAGGAGTCCCACATGCGCGCGGTCCGCTCCACCCCACCCGGTGTCGCCGTCGTCGACGTCGACGAACCCGACGGCGCCGGTGAACTGATCAGCGATCCGTTCGGCGAGCATCTGCGCGTCGGACTTCGGCTACATCGAGATGGGCAGCCAGTTCCTGCTCGGCCACGAGCTGGCGGGGACCACCGAGGACGGGCGCGCCGTCGCCATCGAGGCGATCTTCGGCTGCGGTGAGTGCGACCTCTGCCTCGAGGGCCGCTACAACCTGTGCGCGACCACCGGCACCACCGCCCTGGGGGTGATGGCCGACGGCGGGATGAGCGAGTGGTTCCGGGCGCCGGCCCGGTCGCTGGTCGACCTGCCGGAAGGCCTGGCCGCGACCGACGCCTGCCTGGTGGAGCCGACCGCGGTCGCCTGGCACTCCTGTCGCCTCGCCGGCGCCGGCCCGGACCAGCGGGTGTGCGTGGTCGGCGGGGGCGCCATCGGGCTGATGGCGGTGGCATCGGCGCGGGCGATGGGCGCCGCCGAGGTGTCCCTGGAGGCCCGCTATCCGCACCAGATCGAGCTGGGCGAGCGGCTCGGGGCCACGGAGCCGTCGGGGGTGTACGACGTCGTCATCGAGGCCGCCGGCTCCGAGAGCGCGCTGCACCGCTGCACCGAGCTGGCCGCGCCCGGAGGCTCGATGGGTGTGCTCGGCGTGTTCGGTCCCGAAACCACCTGGCCGCAGCTGCAGTGCTTCATGAAGGAGCTGCGCACGGTGCCCACGCTCGGCTACTGCCGGCACTCGGGCGGTCGCGACTTCGAGGACGCCGCCAACCTCCTGGCGTCGACCCCGAGCCTCGTCGACGCGCTCGATCACGCACCGGTTCCCGATCGACGACGCCGCGGAAGCGTTCCGGGTCGCGGCCGACAAGTCGACGGGGGCCCTGCGCGTGGTGATCGAGCCGTCATGACGAACGTGATGAACCACCTCGGCCAGTGCGTGACCGACCTCGAACGGTCGCGCACGTTCTACGAGCAGGCCCTCGGCTTCGAGTTCTGGCGCATCCTCGAGCTCGACGACGAGCCCAGCAACCAGCTGCTGCGCCTCGACGCGCCGCTCGGGTTCCGAGCCTGCTACCTGCGGCAGGGAACCTTCGTGCTCGAGTTGCTGCACTTCGCCGGCTCCGGCGCGGCGCCGGCCCCGTACCGGCCGCGCACCATGAACGAGATCGGCCTCACGCACATCTCGTTGAGCGTCGACGACATCCCGGCCACGTGTGCGCTCGTCGAGCAGCACGGCGGCGAGGTGCTCACCGACACCGACATCGGCGGCGGCATCTTCGTGCGCGACCCCGACGGTCAGCTCATCGAGCTGCTGCCCATGGCCTACGCCGAGCGCGTCGCCACCGAGGGCTGATGGAGCTCGGGCTGCACGACCGCGTCGCGATCGTCACCGGTGCGAGCCGCGGCATCGGTCGCCAGATCGCGCTCGACTTCGCGCGCGAGGGCGCACACCTGGTGCTCAACGCCCGCACCGAGTCGATGCTGGAGGCGACCGCGAACGAGGCTGCCGCGCACGGCGTACGGGTCGTGCAGGTCGTGGCCGACCTGTTCGAGCACGACGCGGCGGCGTTGATCGCGCAGCGGGCGGTCGACGAGCTCGGGCGGCTCGACATCCTGGTGAACAACGCCGGCGGCAGCGGCGACCCGATCCGGCTGCAGAAGCTGACGCCCGACGACTGGGCGCAGGGGTTCGAGCTCAACTTCTTCTCGTCGGTGCGGATGACGACGGCCTGCCTGCCGATCATGCTCGAGCGCGGGTGGGGCCGGATCGTGAGCCTCTCGTCGACGTACGGCGTCGAGCCGGGCAGCTACTTCGGCCCGTACTCGGCGGCCAAGGCGGCGCTGCTCAACTACTCCAAGAACCTGTCGAAGGCGTTCTCGGCCCAGGGCGTGCTCGCCAACTGCGTGATCCCGGGCGTCACCATCACCGAGGCGATCAACGACACCGCCGCGTCGGCCGCGGAGGCCCAGGGCGTCACCCCCGAGGACGTGATGGCGAAGATGATGGAGAAGGACCCCGTGGCGATGGGCCGCTTCGGCGACCCGCGCGAGGTGGCGGCCGCGGTGGTGTTCCTCGCCAGCGAGGCCGCCAGCTGGATCACCGGCGCCGCCCTCGCCGTCGACGGTGGCACCCTCCGCAGCGTCTGACCGCGTCGTTCAGGGAGTGAAGAGCGCGGGGAGCTCGCGGCGTTGGATCTTGCCCATCGAGTTCCGGGCGAAGTCGTCGACGAACAGCCAGCGCTCGGGCACCTTGTACTGGGCCAGGTTGGCCAGGCAGTAGGCACGCAGCTCGTCCTCGTCGACGGTCGCGCCGTCGCGCAGCTGGACCGCGACCGCGACCCGCTCGCCCAGCCGCTCGTCGGGAATGGCCGACGACCGCGCACGCCTCGACCTCGGGCCGCTCGTGCAGCACCCGCTCGATCTCGGCCGGGTAGACGTTGCCGCCACCGCGGATGATCACCAGGCTCTTGCGGTCGCGGATGTGCACGAAGCCGTCGTCGTCGACGAACCCGAGGTCGCCGGTGTGGAGCAGACCGTCGCGCAGCGTCTCGGCGGTGGCGTCGTCCGCTGCCAGTACCCGAGCATCGGGCGGTAGACGCCCGCCCACTCACCGGTCGGTCGTGGGCGCGACGCAGATCTCGTCGTCGACGACGTGGACCGCGAGGTGCGGGCAGCGGCCGCCCGCTGCCGCCCGGTTGCGTGCGTGCCGTCGCGTCGGGTCGATCGACACGACCGTCGGCGCCTCGCTCAGCCCGTACGTCGTGAGCACCGGCTTGCCGAACTTCCGCTCGAACGCCGCGCGCACCGGCTCCGGGCAGTCGCCGCCGCCGCTCCACACCTCGTCGAGCGTGGCGAGATCGTCGGGTGCGACCGCGTCGTCACCGGCGAGCGAGTGGACCAGCGCGGGCGGGCCGTTCCAGGTGTCGACCCGCTCGTTGCGGATCCACTCGGCCACGCCCGCCGCGTCGCTCCGATCGAAGATCACCGAGCACCCACCGGCCTGCGCGGTCAGCAGCGTCGTGAGCACCTGCATGTTGAGGATGGTGAGCGGGAGGAAGTCGCCCTTGCGCAGCGCGGGCCCGTAGCCGCGGCTGGCGACGAGCATCGCGCCCGGGAGCAACAGGTTGTACTGGCTGTGCACCGCGCCCTTCGGGTACCCGGTCGTCCCACTGGTGTACGCGATGCCCGCGGGCGCGTACGGGTCGACCTCGGCATCGAACGGCGCATCGGGTGCGGCGGCGAGTGCGTCGTACCACTCGCCCGCGCCGTCCTCGACCACCACGACGCGCGGCGCGTCGCCTCCCGCCACCTGCTCGCGCGGTCGCGTCGTCGCACAGCAGGAGCGACGAGCCACTGTCGTCGAGCAGGTACCGCTTCTCGGGCGGCGCCAGCGCGCGGTTGATCCCCACCCAGATCGCGCCGATGCGCATCGCGCCGTGGAAGGCGAGGATCACGTCGAGGTCGTTCGGGAGCGCGCCGGCGACGCGGTCGCCGCGCCCGACGCCGAGGAGCGTGCAGCGCGTGCGCGGCGCGGGCCGGCGAGGCGGTCGAGCTCGGCGTACGACCAGCGGCCGGAGCGGGTGACCAGGGCCTCCCGGCCGGGGTCGTCGGCGACGACGGGCGCGAAGACGTCGGCGACGGTGCGCGGGATCGACCGCGCCGGTGAGACGGTCACGACGTGAGCGCGAGGTGCTGCAGCTCGACCATCATCGGGAGGAGGTAGCCGATGTACGCGCTGGTGAGCACGTAGCCGCCACGCGGCCCTTCGGACTCCCGCGCCTTCACGTCGATGATCGTGACCCGGTCGTCCTTCTCCTGCCATGCCCTGGCCTTGGCGACGATGGCCTCGATCTCGTCGACCGAGGAGACCTGGAGGCCGAAGTGGTCGAGGGTCGGGCACGCGAGGGCCGGATCGCCGGGGAGCAGGTAGACGAACTGCATGACCTCCCCCGTCATCATGATGAGCGGGTTCCCGGACTCGCCGCTGTTGTCACCCTCGGTCCATCCGAAGACGTCCCCGTAGAACGCCTTGATCTCGGCGCGACCGGCGTCGTCGAGCGACTCGGGCGCCATGGTCATCGCCACGTGGTTCAACCGTGGTGCGAATCTCTCGTCGTCGCTCATGACTCCCCCGATCGTCGCGGACGGACCATCACCTTGCCCGGCAGCTCACCGGCCGCGCAACGCTGCATGACGGGCAGGAGCTCGTCGAGGAACACGTCGACCGGCTCCACCAGCGCGTCGAGCGGCATCGCCCCCGACGCCAACAGCGCCAGCGCCGCCGCGAAGCCGTCGGCGTCGTAGTTGTAGGAGCCGAGGATCGTGTTCTCGAGCACGATCACCCGATTGTGGTTGAGGCGGGGGAAGTCGTGACCGGTCCCCACCAGCACGCAGACGCCGGCGAAGTCGAGCTGCTCGATGGCCGACTCGCCCGCCGGCCGCGTTCCCCGAGCACTCGAACACCACGGTGAAGGGCTCGGGCACGGGCGACCCCATGCTCGGGGTCGGCAGCTCGTCCGGCGTGACCACACGGGCCGCGCCCACCTGCAAGCGCGCGCTCGCGGCGGGCGGGCGCCGGCTCGGAGACGGTGACGTCGTCGATGCCCTGGGCGTGCAGCACCGCGGTCACCAGCAACCCGACCGGTCCGCCCCCGGTCACGAGCACCCGGTCGGCGGGCGTCGCGCCCGAGAGGGTCACCGCGTGCATGGCGACCGCGGTCGGCTCGGTGAGTGCGGCGGCGCGCGACGGGAGCTCGTCGGGGACCGCGAGCAGCTGCTCGGCGGGGGCCACCACGTAACGGGCGAAGGCGCCGCGGAACGACAGGTGGTCGACCGGGGGCCGCCGCAGGCACACCGACGGTCGGCCCCGCACGCACGCTCGGCACTCGCCGCACCCGGGTTCGGGCCCGCACACCACCCGGGCGCCGACCGACCAACCTTCGACGTCCGGGCCGACCGCGGCGATGGTGCCGGACCACTCGTGACCGAGCACCGAGCCCGGGCGCGCGATGCGCTCGAGGACGAAGTGCAGGTCGGTACCGCAGATGCCGCACTGCGCGATCTCGATCAGCACCTCACCCGGTCCCGGTTCCGGCACCGGCACGTCGCGGACCTCGAGCGCGCCGTCGCCGACGTAGACGCTGGCCTCCATGAGCTCCATCGATGCGGCCCCCTCGCTGCCTGCCGAGCGACACTAGCCACGTCCGGGGCTGGACGCCGCCAGCCACCACCGCGCCCCGGATCGGCCCCACCCGAGCGTTGTAGCGTGCCGTCGGATGACCCTGCAGACCGTCCTCGTCGAGCAGACCGGCCACGTGCTGACCGTGACGCTCAACCGACCGGAGCAGCGCAACGCCTTCGACGACCCGATGCGGAGCGAGATGCGTGACCTCTGGACGCAGGTGCGCGACGACCGGTCCGTCCGCTGCGTGGTCCTCACCGGTGCCGGCAAGGGGTTCTGCGCCGGTGCCGACATGGAGCACCTCGACGGTGAGCGCCGCCCGTTCGGCGACGGCGTCGACGACGAGCTGAGCTTCCTCCCGGGACGGCGGCTCGAGGTGCCGGTGGTCGTGGCGGTGAACGGCGTCTGTGCCGGCGGCGGGCTCCACTACGTGGCCGACGCCGACATCGCGATCGCGAGCGAGGACGCGTGGTTCACCGACCCCCACGTGGGGGTGGGGCAGGTGAGCGGGATCGAGGCCCCGTCCCTCGGGCTGCGCGTCCCGCTGGGCATGCTCGCCCGCATGGTGCTGCTCGGGCGCCACGAGCGCTGGGACGCCCAGCAGGCCCTGCGGGTCGGCCTGGTGAGCGAGGTCCTCGCCCCCGACCGGCTCCTCCCGCGCGCCCACGAGCTGGCCGGGTGGATCGCGGAGGCGTCGCCCGAGGCGGTGCGGCGCTCCCGGGCGGTGTACCGCAAGTTCGAGGAGGACGTCGTGGGTGACGCCATGGCCGACGGGTGGGACTGGGTACAGCGTCACTGGGCCCACCCGGACAGCGATGAAGGACCCCGGGCGTTCCTGGAGCGCCGTGACCCGGAGTGGCACCCATGAGCGACGACCTGAGCGCGACCCCGCTGCCCGCCGACATCGTCGGCATGCTCGAAGGGCTCACCAGCACGCGCGCCATCCGCCACTACACCGACGACCCGGTGCCCCCGGAGGCCCTGCGCGCCATGCTGTTCGCGGCGACCCGCGCGCCGAGCGGCTCGAACCGCCAGCCGTTCCGTTTCCTCGTGCTCACCGACGGGCCCAACGCACGTGAAGCCAAGGCGATGATCGCCGAGGGCGCGCGGCGCGCGTGGGGCGGCAAGCGGGTCACGGACCGTTACGACGAGGGGTCGGGCGCGCGTGACGACTCCCCCAAGGCACGCATGGCACGCGCGATGCAGCGCTACGTCGACGAGTTCGACCACGTGCCCGTGCTCGTGCTCCCCGCGCTCGTGCGGTACCGCGAACCGACACCGTTCGAGGGCGCGTCGGTCTACCCCGCGTGCCAGAACCTGCTCCTCGCCGCCCGCGCCCTCGGCTACGGCGGGGTGCTGACCGGCTGGCACTACGCGGTCGAGGCACAGCTGAAGCAGCTGCTGGGCGTGCCCGAGGAGATCTTCCTCGCCGCCACCATCACCATCGGCAAGCCCGCCGGCCACCACGGACCGGTCCGTCGCCGACCGATCCGCGAGCTTGTCTACGGCGAGGCGTGGGAACAACCACCCGAGTGGGCGGTGGACCCGCCCGGTGCGGAGCACACGCAGGCGGGACCCCCGCGCCCGTCGACCGCGTCGACGTGAGGAGTCGAGCATGAAACTCACCCGTGGGTTCAAGGGACGGGGCCAGGCAACGCGCGACCCGCGGCTCCCGCCCGGTCAGTACGACACCGGGCGGCAGTGGCCGGTCCTGACGGCCGAGGTGACGCCGAAGATCGCACCCGCCGACTGGACCTTCACCGTCGAGGGCCTGGTGGAACAGCCGACCACGTGGACGTGGGACGAGATGCACGCGCTCCCGCCGTCGGCGTACCACGGCGACATCCACTGCGTCACCACGTGGTCGAAGTTGGGCATGGAGTGCGAGGGTGTGTCGGTCGACACGCTGCTCGCGGCGGCCCGCCCCCTCCCGACGGCCACGCACGTGCTCGCGTTCTCGTCGACCGGCTACACCACCAACCTGCCGCTCGCCGACGTGACCGACGGCAAGGCGTGGGTCGCGTTCACGGCCGAGGGCCAACCGCTCCCGCGCGACCACGGCGGGCCCGCCCGCCTCCTGGTCCCGCACCTGTACTTCTGGAAGAGCGCGAAGTGGGTGTCGGGGCTCCGCCTGCTCGACCACGACGAACCCGGGTTCTGGGAGCGCAACGGGTACCACGACCACGGCGATCCCTGGCTCGAGCAGCGCTACCAGGGCGACTGACCGTGCCGGCGACGTGGCAGACGGCGACGGTGCTCGCCATCCGCGACGAGACGCCGACCGCGAAGACGTTCCGCCTCGCGCTCGGCGTCCCCACCGGGCACCGCGCCGGGCAGCACTACGTGGTGCGGCTCACCGCCCCCGACGGCTACACCGCGTCGCGCTCGTACTCGGTCGCCTCGGCGCCCGACGGCGGCAGCGAGATCGAGCTGACGGTCGAGCGGCTCGAGGACGGTGAGGTGTCGATGTTCCTGCACGACGTCGTGGAGGTCGGCGACGAGTTCGAGGTCCGGGGCCCGATCGGCCTCTACTTCGTGTGGGACGGCGCCGACGCCCGCGGTGCTCCTCGGCGGCGGTTCCGGTCTGGTGCCCCTGATGGCCATGCTGCGGCTGGCGCGTGCCACCGGGCGCGACGACCTCGTGCACCTCGTCGTGTCGGTGCGGTCGCCCGAGAACCTGTACTACGCGGCCGAGCTCCCGCGGTCCGGACGCCACCGTCGTCTACACCCGCCAGGCGCCGCCGTCGTCGACCCGTCCCGCCGGGCGCCTCACCGCGGCCGACGTCGAACCCCACCTGCGCGCCGATGCCACCGTCTACGTGTGCGGCTCGGCGCCGTTCACCGACGCGGTCGGCGATCTCGTGCTCGACCTCGGGGTGCGCGCCGAGCGGGTGAAGGTCGAGCGGTTCGGCCCCAGCGCCTGATCCCCCTCCGAACATCCGTCAGTACAGGCGCGCATACGACCGCCGGAACTGCCGGATGATCGGGTGGGGGGTTAGGCCGCGGCGGGGGTCTCGGTGATGTCGGCGTCGAGGTCGAGGTGCAGGTGCTCGGCGGCGTTGCCGACGAGCAGCGTGTGGCGCAGCTCGGGGTCGAGGTCGGCGAACGTCTCCTCGATGTACTTCCGCGAGTGCGGGAACGTGCCGACCGAGTGCGGGAAGTCGCTGCCCCACCAGAAGAGCTCGAGCGGCATCTCGTTCGGGAGCTCGTGGCCGATCTTCACCGCCAGCGGCTCGCGCACCATGCCGTAGATCGCGTGGTCCTTCATGTACTGCGACGGCATCTTCGGGAGCTCGAGCTGGAACCAGCTGTTGTACTCCAGGTAGTCGCGGTCCATGTAGTAGAGCGACGCCGGGAAGATCGCGGCATTGATCTCGGCGAAGTAGAAGCTTCAGCTCGGGGAACCGCTCGAAGGTGCCGTTCACGATGAGCTGCGCCATCGTGGGTGCCGGCGCGGTCTGCGAGTGTTGGGTCATGCCCGCTTCGACCGGCCATTGCGACGGTGTCGTGGCGGGGACCACCGATGTTCATCACGCCACCGAACGACATGTGCGGCGACAGCGGCATGTCGAGCTCGAGCGCCTTCTCCCAGAACCGGTCGTCCTCGGGCTTGGGCGCGTTGCCGCCGTTGGGGCTGTTGAGCAGCTGCACCGACTTGAAGCCCAGCGCGTGCACGCGCTCGAGCTCGGCGACGGCGTCGTCGATGCCGGAGATCGGGCATCAGCGCGTTGCCGATGAGGCGGTCGGGCGCGATCGCGCAGTAGTCGGCGAGCCAGTCGTTGTAGGCACGCACCATCGCCAGGTACGCGTCGTGGTCGGGGATCTTCTCGAGGAACCGGCTGGCGAACACCGGGACGAAGAGCAGCTCGGCGTCGATGCCGTCTTCGTCCTGCTCGCGGAGACGCTGGACACCGTCGCCGGCGCCGTCGGTGCGGGAGCCGTCGTCCTTGAAGTAGCTCTGCCCCGCGAACTTCACCTTGCCGCGGCCCCGCAGGTTCTGGCTGGCGTACGTGAGCGGCATGCCCTCCATCAGCCAGGCGTCGCCCCCACCGTCGGGCAGCGTGATCAGCTTCGGCGCCCGGTCCTTGTACTTCTCGGGCAGGAAGGCGACGAAGTCGGGCGGCGTCTCGAGGTGACCGTCACCGGAGATGACCTGGTACTTGCGTCCCATGCGGCTACTCCCCCTGTACCGGTTCGACTCCAACTCGTTCTACCACCGCGGCGCGGGTCGACCCACCTGCCCGATCACGCGGGCGAGCCCGGCTTGGTGCGCGCCAGCACCTCGCGGAACGGCACGCCCTTGTCCGGGTTCGGCTCGCGCGGCAGGCCGAGCGCGCGCTCGCCGATCACGTTCTTGTTGATCTCGTCGCTGCCGCCGGCGATCGACATGCAGCGCACGAAGTTGAACAGCTCGGAGTAGCGGCCGTCCTCGGGCGCGTCGGCACCCCAGAGCAGACCCTCGGGGCCGAGGATGTCGAGCGCGGTCCCGGCGGCGAGCTTCATCATGATGGTCTGCTGGTTCTTCGCCATGTTGGGGACGCCGGCGATGTTGCCGCCGCGCGCCGCGCCCGCCCGCATGCGAGCTGCGCTCCACTCCCCGATGCGCGACAGCGAGATCACCTGCGCGAGCTTCTGGCGCAGGTGTGGGTCGTCGGTGCGGTCGTACCGCCGGGCGAGGTCGATGAGCTCCGACGACCACCAGGCCCCGACCTTCCTCGGGCGGCGAGACCTGCGCCGCGTCGCCGGCGCGCATGCCGAGGAAGCCGCCCTTGGTGCCCGGAGGCGGGAAGCCGCCACCGCCGCCGCCCGCGCCGATGCCGGTGCGCTCGAAGAGCAGCGTGGTGTTGGCGACGGCCCAGCCGTTGTTCACACCCCCGATGAGGTCGGCGTCGTCGACGATGGCGTCGTCGAAGAAGACCTCGTTGAACAGCGCGCGTCCGGTCATCTCCCGCAGCGGCCGGATCGTCACCCCGGGCTGGTCGAGCGGGAACGCGAACCACGAGATGCCCGCGTGCTTCGGCGCGTCGAAGTCGGTGCGGGCCATGAGCATGCCGTAGTCGGCTTCCATCGCCTGTGAGCTCCAGACCTTCTGCCCGGAGATCACCCAGTGGTCCCCGTCGCGGGTGGCACGGGTCGTGAGGCCGGCGAGATCGGACCCGGAGCCCGGCTCGCTGAACAGCTGGCACCACGCCCGGCTCCCGTTGTACACGGGCGTCACGTGCCGCTCGATCTGCTCGGGCGTCCCGTGGGTGAGGATCGTGGGCGCGGCCATCATCATCCCGAGACCGCTGGGGGGCGGCACCGCGCCGAAGGCGCGGAACGCGCGGTACGCGGTGACCTGCGCCCGGCGCGTGTAGCCGCGCCCGCCCCACTCCAGCGGGAAGTGGGGCGCGGTCCACCCGGCGTCCCCCACCCGTTCCCACCACTCGCTCACCGCGAGGTCGGGGTCCCAGTTGCGCTCCAGCCATGCCTGGAGCTCGTCGCCGATTCCTGCGTCGTCTTCGGTGCTGCTCACCGCGGGCAGCGTATTGCCGGTCACCCGCGTGCGGCGAGGAGCTGCTCGACGCTGGCCAGGTCGTACGGGTGACCCAGCATCACGATGAGGTGGGACGCGCCGGCGTCGACATACCGCTCGGCGTCTCCGATCTCCTGCGCGCCGATCCCCACCGTCCGCTCGATCGCCTTCGGATCGCGGCCGACGCGGTCGCACCAGTCGTCGAGCACCCGGTTCTTGTGGGCGAAGCTCTCCGCCGGCCCGAAGGTGTTCCACGCGTCGGCGTGCTCCGCGACCAGGCGCAGGGTGACCTTCTCCCCACCGCCACCGACGAGGATCGGCAGGGGTCCCACCGGTCCGGGCACCAGGCGGGCGAGGCGCGCCTTCACGCGCGGCAGCGCTTCACCCAGCGCCCGCAGGCGGCTCGCGGGCGTGCCGAACTCGTAGCCGTACTCCTGGTAGTCGCGCTCGAACCAACCGGCGCCGAGCCCGAGGTAGAGACGCCCGCCCGAGAGATGGTCGACGGTGCGCGCCATGTCGGCGACGAGGTCGGGGTTCCGGTACGAGTTGCAGCCCACGAGCAGGCCGAGCCGGGCCCGGCTGGTGTCGACGGCCATCGCCGCCAGCAGCGACCAGGCTTCGAAGTGCGGCGCGGCGGGATCACCGTAGAGCGGGAAGAAGTGGTCCCACGTCCAGATGCTGTCGACGCCGAGCTGATCGGCGGCGCGCCACGCGGCGCGCAGCTCGTCGATGGTGGTCGCCTGCGGGTGGAGCTGCACCCCGACGTCGAACCCTGCCATGTGTCTCCTCGGACCGTCGGGCGCGCTACATGCCGCGCTTGGGATCGATCGGGCTCTCGACGCCTCGCGCCATGCTGTCTTGCGCGAACGTCGACACGAGCTGCCCGTCGCTGGGTGAACACCGCGCCCGACCCGAACACGCGACCGTTGCCCCGCGTAGCTCGCCTCCTGCGCGACGAGCATCCACTCGCCGACGTCGCCGTGGTCGTGGAAGTGCGCGGTGTGCGAGATGACCCCGGTCGAGATCGAGCGGTGCGCATCGCCGATGTTCACGGTGTCGGAGTGCGGACGCATGGCCAGCCCGATGAGGAAGCCGGGCTGGGTCCACGCGATCACGGCCTGGTTGGCCGCCACCGAGTCGTACGACTCCGGCATGCGCGTCCAGAAGTACATGGCGGGTGATCCGTCGGCCCCGACCGCGTCGGGCCGGTCGACCAGGCGCGCCTCGGCGCCGGGGAACACCGTGATCGACGGACTCGGAGCGGAGTCCTCGGGCCCGGGGACGTCGGGCATCGACGGCGAGTGGCGCATCAGGTCGGGCTCGACCGTGTTGAGCAGCACGAGGCCGCGCGAGAGCAGCCGGTCGCCCTGGTAGGCGGTGATGGTGTCGCTCCCCCAGGCCCGGCCCGAGTGCATCGGCTCGAGCCGCAGCTCCATGAGTCCGGCGCTGTAGGTCCCCGCCCGGGCGAAGATGGCGTGGATCGACTTCACCTCCTTCTGGCTCTCGACCGCGGCGTCGGACGCCATGATCATCTGCGCCAGGACCTGCCCGCTGAAGACCACGTCGCGACCCTCGGGGTCGTCGGCCGGGTGCGGGGCCGACCAGCGGCCCTCTCCGAGGCTCTCGACCTTCAGCACTGCCGGCAGCTCGCTCATGCCACTCCCCCCGTTCGCGGACGGCCGCACGCTACCGGGGCTGCACGGGTGTGCGCCCGTCCGGGGTAGAAAGAAGGCCATGACGTCGACGAACGACGCACCGCGACCGCCCGCCGTCGAGCAGCAGGCCGAGCCGGGCAGGCACGAGACCGAAGCAGAGCGCATCGACCGCAACCTCGCCGAGCTCCTGCAGGAGCTCCGGGTCGCCGGGCTCGGCGTGCAGGTGCTCTTCGGCTTTCTCCTCGCGATGCCGTTCACGAACGCGTTCTCGTCACTCGACCCCGAGCAACACCGGCTGTACGTCGCCGTGCTGCTCCTCGCCGCGTTGTCGACCGCGCTGTTCACCGCGCCCGTCGCCTACCACCGGATCGTCTTCCGGAAGCACATGAAGCACGACCTGCTCCGGGTCGCGAACGTCCTGGCTCTGGCGGGTCTCGTGACCGTCGCCCTGGCGATCTGCGGCGCCATCCTGCTCGTGGTCAGCGTCGTGTACGACGGCCTGATCGCCACGGTGATCGCCGCGCGTCGCCGGCGGGACCTACTTCGTCCTGTGGTTCGTGCTGCCGCGCCTGGGCCACCGCGACACCGACTACTGAACCGACGCGGTCGCGACCGTTTGCACCGGCGCGCGAGCGGGCATCTTCGGGCCGTGGACGAAGAGCTCACCGGTGTCGCCCGCGGCGCGGAGACCCTGCTCGACGTGCTCGGCGCGCTGGCCGACGAGGGCTACTCCGGCGAGTTCGCCGCCAGGGAGGTCGACGGCACCGGTCACGGGCGCATCGCGTGCTCTGCGTGTCATCAGGCGTTCGCGGCCGATGCGGCCGTAGTGGATGATTTGCGACGCCTGGAGGGCGCGTCCGACCCCGACGACATGCTCGCCGTCGTCGCGCTCACCTGTCCGAACTGTGCGACACGCGGGACGCTCGTGCTCAACTACGGCCCCACGGCGACGGTGGAGGACTCCGCCGCGCTCGAGGGTCTGGATCGCCCGAGCCCCGATGCACACTGAGCCGCCCGAGGCCGGAGTGGATGATGACGACCGACTCGTCGTGGAACTGGAAGGGGACCTCGACGTCGTGTCGGCGGGTCCGGTCGGCGACCAGCTCTGCGGCCTGGTCGACGTCGGCGAGCTGATCATCGAGGTCGACTGCCGCGCGGTGACCTTCATCGAGTCCCGGGGACTGGCGATGATGGCGCGCGTGCAGCGCCTGGCCAACGAGTCCGGCTGCCGGCTCACCTGGCGCGCCCTGCCCCTCCACGCGCTGCGCACCATCCATCTCTCCGGTCTCGACGAGTACCTCCGGATCGAGGCGTGAGAACCCGTCTCGTCGGGTAGGACCAGGCTTCGACCCATCCCGTCCACGGCCATCCCGTCCAAGGAGTGCCTCCATGCGATTCCTCTTCCGTCTCGTCGTGCTCGGTCTGGCGGCGTTCGGCGCCAAGGCCCTGTACGACAAGTTCGCCCCGAAGGCCGCCGACCTGCGCGAGCCGGTCAGTGGCGTGCTCGACAGCGCCAAGGAAGCGGCGCGCGGCGTGTCCGAAACCGCCAAGGGCGCGGCGTCGCAGGTCGTCGAGGACGCCAAGCAGCGCGCCGGCGACGTCCGCGACCAGGCCCAGGACGCGGTCAAGGCGGCCTCCTCCGACGACACGCCGACCGTGGCGACGTCGACCACCGCCTCGACCTCGACGAACTCCGGTCACTGACCGGCGACGAGGCTCAGGAGCGCGGCCGCGGACGAGTGCGGCCGCGGACGAGTGCGCCGCGCCGCGCCACCTCGAGCATCCGTCAGTTGAGGTGCGCATACGTCAGCGTTCTGACGGATGTTCGCGGAAGGGGTCTACCGCTGATTCCCTCCTGCGAGCCGCGGACCCGGCGTGAACGTGGCCGGCAGCTTCGCCCAGCCGCCGATGCTCGCCCAGTTGGGGTACTCCACCACCGCATCCTCGTCGATCTCGAAGTCGGGGAGGCGCGTGAGGACCGCGGTGAGCACCTCGGCGAACTCGATGCGGGCGAGATGCGATCCGACGCACCGGTGGATGCCGACGCCGAACGAGAGATGACGGTTCGGGTTGCGGTCGATCACGAACTGCTCGGCGGCGGGGAACGCGGCCTCGTCGCGCCCGGACGAGACCTCGCTGAGGAGCACCCGGTCGCCCTTGCGCATCGCGCACCCGGCGAACTCGATGTCCTCGCGGACGGTACGGGCGTGCGTGCGCGCCGGCGGGTAGTAGCGCAGGAACTCCTCGGTCGCGGTCACCAGGAGGTCGGGCTCCTCGAGCAGGCGACGGCGGTCGTCCGGGAACTGCGTCAGGTGCAGCAGCGCGGCGCCGATCAGCGCAGTGGTGGTGTCGACCCCGCCGCCCACGGTCATGAACACGATCGACTCCGCCACCTCGCGCGGGATCCGCGCGCCGTCGATCTCGTGGTGCGAGATCGCCGTCATGGCGTCGTCGCGTGGCTCGAGCTCGCGCGCGCGCGATCTCCTCGCGGATGCGCGCCATCACCATGCCGAACTCCATCTGCGCGTTGCGGTGCTCGGGCGTGCCCCGGGAGTACGCGGCGACGTCGTGGAAGGCACCGGCGATCATCGTCCAATCGGACTGCGGGAAGCCCAACCACTCCAGCGTCACCGCGCCGGGCACCGGGACCGAGAGCTGGTGGGTGAACTCGCACGCTCCCGTCTCGATGAACGCGTCGACGAAGTGCGTGGTCCAGTGGCGGGCGCGAGGACGCAGCCGCTCGGCGGCACGCGGCGCGAGCAGCTCGGAGAGGATCCGCCGCAGCGGGTACCAGTCCGGCGGATCGATCTCCTCCGGCGTCAGGAGCGGGAGCCGGCTGTCGCCGAGGACGATCGAGCTGATCTCGGGATCGGTGCGCGCCGACGAGAAGTGCTCCCAGTCGCGGAACGCGGCCGCCACCTCGTCGTAGCCGCTGATCACCCAGCACCCGCCGTGGTGCTCGGTCCACGCGACCGGGCACCGCTCGCGTGGCACTCGCCAGGACTCGTCGGACTCGGCGCGCGTGACCGCGGCGAAGAGGTCGAAGTCGACGGTGGGCCGGTCGGTCACGAGAACGCGAAGCCCTTGTACCCGGCCTCGACCACCTCGTCGCAGTGCTCGATGTACTTGTCGAGCCCGCCGACGAAGGGCAGGAACACCCGGACCTTGCCGGGGATGTTGTCGCCGAGGTACCAGGAGTTGCAGGTCGGCGCGGTGTACATGGTGCCCACCGCGGCCTGGTTCACGGTGTCGACCCACGCGTCCTGCGCGTCGACGGTCGCCTCCACCGTGCGGTACCCGTGCTCGCGCAGGTGGACGAGACAGGCACCGATCCACTCGATGTGCTGCTCGGCGCACACGACCATGTTGGCGAGCACCGACGGGCTGCCCGGACCGGTGATGGTGAAGAAGTTCGGGAACCCGGCGGTCTGGATGCCGAGCAGCGTGCGGGCCCCGTCGGCCCACGCGTCGCGCAGGAGTCGACCGTCGCGTCCGCGGATGTCGATGCGGTCGAGCGCGCCGGTCATGGCATCGAACCCGGTGGCGAAGATGATGACGTCGAGCGCGAAGTCGCCCTGCCCGGTGCGGATGCCGGTGGGCGTGATCTCCTCGATCCCACCCCGTCGCAGGTCGACGAGCGTCACGTCGTCGCGGTTGAAGGTCTCGTAGTAGTCGGTGTGCAGGATCGGCCGCTTGCATCCGATGGGCAGGTGGCGCGGCGAGAGGCCGTCCGCGGTCTCGGGATCGTTGATGACGCGGCGCAGCATCTCCCGGTAGAGCTCGGCGCCCAGCTCGTTGGCCTCGTAGTCGCGCAGGACATCGCTCCAGGCCCGGCACGCCGCCCATCCGAGCTCGTCGACCGCGGCGACGCGCTCCTCCGCGGTCGCGTCGAGGATCGCCACGTCCCGCGGGAGCGGCACCGCGATGGCGCCGCTCGTCCCGACGACGCCGCCGTAGATCTTCCGCTGCTGCTCCGCGCAGCTCGCGGTACTGCGCCTTCACCGTCCGCTGCAGGTCGGGGTCGAGCGGCTTGTTGCCGGCCGGCCACGCGTACGACGGGGTGCGCTGGAACACGTACAGGTGGTCGGCCTCGTCGGCGATCACCGGCGTGGCCTGCACCCCCGACGACCCGGTGCCGATCAGCCCGACGCGCTTGCCGCGCAGGTCGGGCTCCTCCTCGGGCCACGCGTTCGTGAACAGCGACAGGCCGGTGAAGGTGTCGCGTCCCGGGATCTGCGGTTCGAGCGGCTGCGACAGGCACCCGGTGGCCATCACGAGGAACTGGCAGCGGAAGCGGTCGTCCCGATCGGTCTCGATCAGCCACCGCGCTGCGGTCCTCGTCGTAGGTCGCGGCGGTGACGCGTGTGCCGAGCTGGATGTCGCGCCGCAGGTCGAAGCGGTCGGCCACGTGGTTGAAGTAGCGCTCGAGCTCCTCCTGCGCCGGGAAGACCTCGGACCAGTCCCACTCCTGCTCGAGCTCGGGCGAGAAGCCGTAGGAGTACTCCATGCTCGGGACGTCGCACCGGGCCCCCGGGTACCGGTTCCAGTACCAGGTGCCGCCCACCCCGTCGCCCGCTTCGACGACGTGCGCCGAGAAGCCGAGCTCGCGCAGGTGGTGGAGGGCGTAGAGGCCGGAGAGGCCGGCGCCGACGACGATCGCGTCGAAGTCCTGGACGGCGGCGCCTGCACCCGTGTCGGTCGTCATCCGGTCGGTCCCCCTGCTGCCACTCGTCGGAAGAGGATGCTCCGCCGTCGGGGGCGGGCGCCAGCGGATGCGCTCCGTCACCTGGCTCATGGTCGCCGTCCGCCGTCCGCCTGCACGGCCGTGCATCTCCGCTCAGTGGTCTAGAGCTTCGTGGTCTTCACCAGGTTCCGCACGTGACCCGACGCGCTCACCGATCCGTCGGCGAGGTACGACGCGGCGTTGCTGGCGATCTTCGACCGGTCGTAGCGGTAGTTGACCATCACGCCGAGCGACTCCTCGATCCCGTACGGCGCCGGGTTGGCGAGCCAGTCGAGCCGCTCGAGCGAGGCGCCGTTCGACAGGTGGAAGTTCGCGACCGGGTCCGTCGCCCGCCCGTCCTGCACCGTCGTGAGGTACCGCGCGCGCGGCCGACATGATGCCCGGGCGGACGCGGTCGGCCACCGTCGGGTCCTCGAGCCAGGAGCGGTCGGCGAGCGTCACGAGGGTCCGCGCGCCGGCGCCGAGCGCCTCGAGCTCCGCCGGCGTGAGCGCACCCGCCTCGACCTGGGCGACCAGCCAGGCGCGGAAGCCGGGCAGCGGCGAGAGGGTGGCGAAGGTGCGGACGTGGTCGGCGTGATGGCGCAGCTCGTCGACCACCTGCTTGATGAGCTCGTTGCCGAGGTGCACACCCGCCAGTCCCGGCTGCGCCGACGTGATCGAGTAGAAGATCGCGGTGTCGGCGTCGTCGATCGCGACGTCGCGGTTCAGCAGCTCGGGCAGGTTGTCGGCCAGGCCGTGGGTGAGCGCGATCTCCACGAACACGATCGGCTCGTTCGGGAGCGCGGGGTGGAAGAACCCGTAGCACCGCTGGTCGCCGTCGAGCCGGTGCCGGAGATCGTCCCAGCCGCTGATCGCGTGCACCGCCTCCGTGGCCATGAGCCGTTCCAGCACCGACGCCGGGGAGTCCCACGTGATCTGGCGCAGCTCGAGCAGGCCGACGTCGAACAGGGTCGAGAGGTGCCCGGTGAGCTCGTCGTCGAGCAGGCCGAGGGCGGGATCGCGGCCGCGCATCGAGAGGAGGTCGCCGCGGAGGCCGACGAGGAAGGCGACGCCGTCCGGGAGGCCGGTGATCACGTGGAGCCACGCCGCGTACCGGGGGATGACCGCCCGGCGCAGCTCGCGCTCGGCCGCGAGGCGGTCGGTCGTGGTGCGCGCCGCCCGAACCCGGTCGACGGCGCGGTCGAGGGCAACGGGGTCGGTGCCGAACTCGCCGGCCAGCACCTCGAGGAAGCGCCGCCGGCCGACGGCGTCGAGGCCCGAATAGGCGACCACCAGCCGCTCGGCCGCGGCGCGCTGCGCGTTGGTCTCCGGTTGCGCGAGCACCTCGTCGATCGCCTTGGCGACGCGGGTCGCGTCACCGGGCGGGAGCCCCGGCTCCACGACCAGGTCGCGGGTGCGGCGCAGGGTGCGGAGCAGCCCGCGGAAGGGACGGCGCCGGGTCGCTTCGGTCACCCCTCCAGTACACCCGACCCGGAGAGGGCCCCGTGACGCCGGCCCCGGCCGTCAGTCGGCCCGGGCCGCCTGGTGCTGCTCGATGTGGCGCTCCTCGAGCTCGCGGAGCTCGTCGTCCGGCGCGGCCTGGAGGTGCACGTAGTGGTCGTCGGCCTGCGGGATGGCGCGCACGATCTCGTCCAGCTTGAGCTGGGTCGCCGCCTGCTCCCGGCGCTGGGCGTGGTGCAGCACGAACACCATCACCAACGTGACCGCGGCCGCCACGGTCGAGAACGCCACCTCCCACGACTCCGGGAACCCGGCGACGACGAGCGCCACCACGAACCCACCGACGACGAAGCCCACCACTCCGGCGGCGGCCGAGCTCCCGACGACGCGGTCGAGGCGCCGGACCTCCCGGCTGAGCCGGGATGGCGACGGGACCACGGGTTCCATCGCCGCGTTCTACCCGGAGCCGGGAGGTTTTCCACCTGGGCCGGGCGGGGACTGGTTGGGGGTGACCAGTCCAGCGCCCGCGTACGTGCGCGTCCGTACCGTCGGGCCGGTGCTGGCCGCGGCGGTGCTCGTCTCCGGGTGTCTCGACGCGCTGACGACGCTGGCGGGCTTGCATGCCGGCCTCCGGGAGACCAACCCGCTGGCGCGCCTGGCCTTCGCCGAGCTCGGCGTCGGCGTCACCCTGGTGGCCCGCGTGGTGCTCCCGTTCGTGCTGTTCGCCTACGTCATGTACTGGGCCGCGCGACGGGACGGACGGCTCTTCGTGTGGACGGCGCTCGCGGTGACCTTCTCGGTCTCGTGCTGGCTCACCGCCAGCGCCAACAACCTCGTCGCACTGGCGTCGGCGCGCTGACCTCGCCGGGCGGCGGTCGCCCGGTTCGCACCCCCCGCGGATCTGGTTACCCTCGGCTGGTGACCGAGCTCCGGACCACGGGCGACGACACCAGCGCCGACGACGAGCGCCCGACCGGCGGTCCGACCATCGCCCCGACGCCCTACACGCTCGGCGACGTGCCCGGCCCGCTCGGTCCCGACGAGCTGCGACACCTCGACGCCTGGTGGCGCGCCGCCAACTACTTGGCGGTCGGTCAGATCTACCTCGTCGACAACGCGCTGCTCCGCGTGCCGCTGCGTCCCGAGCACGTGAAGCCGCGGTTGCTCGGGCACTTCGGCACCGTCCCGGGCCTCAACCTCTCGTACGCGCACGCCAGTCGCGCCATCGTCGCCCGCGACCTCGACGCGGTGTTCGTCGCCGGACCGGGCCACGGCGGGCCCGGTCCCAACGCGTGCGCGTGGCTCGAGGGAACGACGTCCGAGGTCGACGACGACGTGAGCCGCGACGAGCGCGGCATGACGACCCTGATGCGCCGCTTCTCGTTCCCCGGCGGTGTCCCGAGCCACTGCGCGCCCGAGACGCCCGGGTCGTTCCACGAGGGTGGCGAGCTCGGGTACTCGCTCGTGCACGCGTTCGGCGCGGTGCTCGACCACCCGGGACTGGTGGCGTTCTGCGTCGTCGGCGACGGCGAGGCGGAGACCGGGCCGCTGGCGACCAGCTGGCACGCAGCCAAGTTCCTGCACCCCGAGCGCGACGGCGCGGTGCTGCCGATCCTCGCGTTGAACCAGTACAAGATCGCCAACCCGACGCTGTTGGCCCGCATCCCCGAAGGGGAGCTGCTCACGTTGCTCCGCGGGTACGGCTACGCGCCGCGCGTCGTCGCCGGAGACGACCCGACCCACGTGCACCAGCAGATGGCGACCGCGGTCGACGCCTGCCTCGACGCCATCGCGGCGCGCCGCCACGGTGACGTCGGCGCGTGGCCGATGATCGTCCTGCGCACGCCCAAGGGCTGGGGTTGCCCACCGGTGGTCGACGGGCAGCCGGTGGAGGGAACCTTCCGGGCGCACCAGGTGCCGCTCCCGGCGGCTCGCACCGACGACGAGCACCGGCGGGTGCTCGAGGCGTGGATGCGCGCGTACCGGCCGGAGGAGCTCTTCGACGACGAAGGCCGACCGTGCCCCGAGGTGCGCGACTTCCCCCCCAGCGGGACGCGACGGATGAGCGCGAACCCGGTCGCGAACGGCGGTGTGCTCCTGCGCGCCCTCGACCTCCCCGATTGGCGTGATCACACCGTCGCGGTGCCCGCGCCCGGAGGCTCGACGCACGAGGCCACCCGCGTGCTCGGGGGCTGGTTGCGCGAGGTGACGCGCCGCAACCCCGACAACTTCCTGCTGTTCGCACCCGACGAGCTGGCGAGCAACCGCCTGCAGGACGTGCTCGAGGTGACCGGTCGGCGGTGGGAGCTGGCGGTCGGCGAGTACGACGAGCGGCTCGATCCCGAAGGGCGCGTGGTGGAGGTGCTCTCCGAGCACCTCTGCCAGGGCCTGCTGGAGGGGTACCTCCTCACCGGCCGTCACGGCGCCTTCACGTGCTACGAGGCGTTCATCCACATCATCGACTCGATGTTCAACCAGCACGCCAAATGGCTCGAGTCGAGCGCGCAGATCCCGTGGCGCCGCCCGCTCGCCAGCCTCAACTACCTGCTGTCGTCGCACGTGTGGCGCCAGGACCACAACGGCTTCAGCCACCAGGATCCCGGCTTCCTCGACGTCGTGCTCAACAAGAAGCCGGAGATCGTGCGCGTGTACCTCCCGCCCGACGCCAACACGCTCCTCTCGGTGTTCGACCACTGCCTCCGGTCACGCCACTTCGTGAACGTGGTCATCGCGGGCAAGCAGCCCGGCCCCGACTGGCTCTCGGCCGAGGACGCGTTGGCGCACTGCGCGCGCGGCATCGGCATCTGGGAGTGGGCCGGTACCGAGCAGGCCGGCCTCGACCCCGACGTCGTGCTCGCCTGCGCGGGCGACGTCCCGACCTTGGAGACGCTGGCGGCGGCGTCGATCCTGCGCAACGCCCTCCCCGACCTGCGCGTCCGGGTCCTCAACGTCGTGGATCTCATGCGGCTGCTGCCCGAGGACATGCACCCGCACGGGCTCCCCGACCGCGAGTTCGACAACCTCTTCACCGAGGACCGCCCGGTGATCTTCGCCTTCCACGGCTACCCGTGGCTCGTGCACCGGCTCACCTACCGGCGCCGCAACCACGACGGCCTGCACGTACACGGGTTCCAGGAGAACGGCACGACGACCACGCCGTTCGACATGGTCATGTTGAACGACCTCGATCGCTACCGCCTCGCCATCGACGTGATCGACCGCGTCCCCGGGTTGGGGACACGGGCGGCCGCGCTGCGCCAGGGCCTGGTCGACGCCCGGCTCCGCGCGCGCGAATGGACGCGCGAGCACGGCGAGGACATCGCCGACGTCGTCGACTGGTCCTGGACCGGCTGATCGGTGCGCGCGCTGGTCGTCAACGCCGGCTCGACGTCGCTCAAGGTGTCGTTGCTCGATCCTCCCGCGACCGTGACCTTCGAGACGCTGGAAGCCGCCCTGGCCCGCGCCGAGGACCTCGACGTGGTGCTCCACCGCGTCGTGCACGGCGGGGCGCGCACGGCGCCGGCGCTCCTCGACGATCAACTCGTCGCCGAGCTGCGCGCGCTGATCGAGCTCGCGCCCTTGCACCAACCCCCCGCGCTCGAGCTGATCGACCGCTGCCGCGCCGCGTGCCCCGACGTGCCCCAGTTCGCCTGCTTCGACACCTCGTTCCACGCCACCGTGCCGCGCGCGGCGCGCACCTACGCGCTTCCGGCGCGGTGGCGCGAGCGCGTCGTGGTGTACGGGTTCCACGGGATCTCGCACGCCTGGTCGGCCCGGCGCGTGGGTGCCCTCGCCCCCGGCGTGCGCCGGCTCGTCGTGGCGCACCTGGGCGGCGGTGCCTCGCTCTGCGCGGTGCGCGACGGGCGGAGCGTGCTGACCACCATGGGCTTCACCCCGCTCGACGGGCTCGTGATGGCGACCCGCTCGGGCGCGCTCGACCCCGGCGCCGTGCTGTGGATGGCGGAGCACGCCGACCACGGCGAGGACATCGGACGACGTGCTCGAGCACGAGAGCGGGCTGCTGGGCCTGTGCGGCGACGCCGACATGCGCGCGGTGCTCGCGCGCTGCGACGCGGGCGACACCGACGCGCTGCTCGCGGTCGACGTGTACGTGCACCGGTTGGTCACCGCGATCGGCAGCTGCGTGGCCGCGCTCGGCGGGCTCGACGGGCTCGCGTTCACCGGCGGTGTCGGCGAGCACGCGCCGGAGGTGCGGGAGCTGGCTGCGGCGCGGCTCGAGTGGCTGGGCCTGGCGCTCGACGACCGGCCGAGCGCCGAACCGGTGCGCGAGATCACCGGCGAAGGCGCGTCCGTGCGGACCTTCGTGGTGGAGGCCCGGGAGGACCTGGAGATGGCCGAACAGGTCGCGCCGTTGCTCGGCGAGGTCAGCGACCCGACTGCCACACGTCCAGGAGCTGCTCCGAGCTGACCAGCGTGGCGATGAACGACAGGGAGTTGTCGAGCACCGCATCGGCGTACTCACGCGGGACGCCGGCCACTGCGTCGCGGGGGATCACCACCTGGTAGCCGAGGTCCATGGCCGACATCGCCATGCCCAACACACCGAGGTTGACCGAGACACCCGTCGCCACCACGGTGCGGATCCCGAGGTTGCGCAGGATCTGGTCGAGCGACGTCGAGGTGAACGGCGTCATCCCGTGCAGCCGGCTCACCACGATGTCGCGGGGGTCCTCGAGGCCCGGGACGAGGTCGGCGCCGGACGTGCCGAGATCGGTCGCGCCGTAACCCTGCTCACGGCGCTGGCGCGCGGCGAGGGCGAAGATCTTGCAGTTGCCGCTGGCACCCGCGCCGTCGGCGCGTGACACCGCGGTGCAGTGCACCACGCGCGCGCCGGCGGCGCGTGCCGCGTCGCAGACCCGGCGGACGGTGTCGAGCGTGCCCGCGCGCGCGAGCTCCTCGAGCAACGCCGGGAGCATGCCGCCCGCACCGACGATGCCGTTCTGCAGCTCCATCGTGAGCACCGCGGTGGTCGACGGCTCGAGGAGGTTCCACAGCCGTTCGTCGCGCTCTGCCATCAGTCCTCCAGTGACGTCGGGGTGCGGGGATCGCCGGGGAGCAGCTCCTCGGTGAGCAGCACCGGGAACGGCAGCACGCTCGGATCGAGCACGACCCGTCCGTCGCCGGTGCGGTGGTGGACGACGACCTGCTCGGCGGCGAGCGCGCGCTCCGCGGCGCCCAGATCGGTCACCGTCAACGCCAGTGCGACGCAGCGCGGCCGGTCGTGATGGCCACCCCAGACCGCGCGGCTGGTGGTCTCGTCGGGCGGTACCGGGTAGAGCGCGAGCATGCAGTCGCCCAGATCGAGGGCGAAGTGAGGTACGTCGGGTGCCGTCCCGTGGTCGTAGGCCACCAGGTCGGTGTCGAGCACCTCGGCGAGCCGCTCGCCGTCGCGCGCGGGATCGCGCACCAGCGCGGCGACGAAGGCCATGAGCTCGACGTTCACCACCGGTGGCACCACGAACGCGGGGACCGGCGCGCCGAAGCGCGGGTCGTCGTCCTGCACATGACTTCCCCACTCGATCACCAGCCCCGCGGTGCCACCGGGGCGGGTGAACGCGAGGTCGGGCGCGAGGCGCACGGCCACCTCCACCCCGAGCGGCTCGATCCGGCGCAGTGTGGCGGCGAGGTCGTCGACCTGGACCGCGAACGAGTGCATCCCGCCACCGAAGCGCTCGACGAATTTGCCGACCGAGGATCCCTCGCCGTAGGGCGACCCGATCTCGATCGAGTTGTCGCCGATCCAGGTCATGCCGCCGTCCCGCCCGACCGGCTCCTCCAGCTGCTGGCGGTGCAGCACCCGGCACCCGAACAGGCGTTCCAGCGGCCCGAGGATGGCGTCGTAGTCGGGCCCCATGGCGGTGGCGTGGAACATCCAGCGAACGTCGCCCATATCCCGCACCCTGCCACGTCGGGCCCGAGGACACCGTTTCCGATGGAACTCCGCGACTGAGTGAGTCCTCACTCAGCTATGCTCGGGCCCATGACCCAGGTGACCGGACGGGTACGGGCCGCGGCCCTGCCGCTCGAGGAGCGACGCTCGGCGATCGTCGCCGCCACCCTTCCGCTCTTCCTGGAGCAGGGGGCGGCGGTCACCACCCGCGAGATCGCGCAGGCGGCCGGCATCGCCGAAGGCACCATCTTCCGCGTCTTCGAGGACAAGACCGCGTTGCTCGACGCGGTCATCGAGGCTGCGCTCGACCCTTCGCCCACCGAGGCCGCCATCCGCTCCATCGACCCGACCCTCTCGTTCGAAGACCGGTTGATCGCCGCGGTCGGGATCCTGCGCCAGCGCGTGCTGTACGTGTTCAACGTGTTGAGCGTGGCGTCGGGCACGACCCGCGGCGCGACGCAGCAACGCAGCACCGAGCTCCCCGCGCTCACCGCGATCTTCGAGTCCGAAGCCGAGCAGCTCTCGCGCGCACCGGCCGACGCCGCACGCGTGCTGCGCGGGCTCACCTTCGCCTGCGTGCACCCAGCCTTCGGCACCGACGAACCGCTCACGTCGGAAGACATCGTCGCGGTGCTCCTCGACGGCATCCGCCGCCCGTGCGCCGAGGAGTCGCCGTGCTGATCCGGCTGATGCGCGACTACCTGCGCCGTACCGGCAGTGGCTCGATCCTCGTCCTGATCTTCCAGACGATCCAGTCGGTGGCGACGCTGACGCTGCCCACGCTCAACGCCGAACATCATCGACAACGGCGCGTTGAAGGGCAACACGAGCTACATCTGGAAGGTCGGCGCGGTCATGCTCGCCGTCACCCTGGTCCAGGTCGTGCTTCGCGATCGCGGCGACGTTCTACGGCGCCCGCTCGGCGATGGGCTTCGGGCGCGACGTGCGCCGCGACCTGTTCCACACCGTGATGGGGTACTCGGCTCGCGAGGTCGGCCAGTTCGGCGCCCCGTCGCTGATCACGCGCCTCACCAACGACGTCACCCAGGTGCAGGTCTTCACCCTGATGACGCTCACCCTGTTCGTCACCGCGCCGATCATGATCATCGGTGGCGTGATCTTCGCGGTCCGGGAAGACGGCCCGCTCTCGCTGATCCTCCTCGTCGCCGTCCCGATCCTGCTGCTGAGCGTGGGCCAGGTCGCGATCCGCATGCACCCGCAGTTCACGAAGATGCAGAACCGCATCGACCGCGTGAACCAGGTGCTGCGCGAGCAGATCAGCGGCATGCGGGTGGTGCGGGCCTTCGTCCGCGAGCCCGACGAAGCGGTGCGCTTCGGGAAGGGCAACGCCGATCTCACCGAGACGTCGCTGAAGACCGGCCGGATGATGGCCGTGATGTTCCCGGCCGTGCTGCTCACCATCAACATCTCGAGCGTCGCCGCCGTCTACTTCGGTGCCGACCGCATCAACGCCGGCCAGATGCAGGTGGGCTCGCTGGTCGCCTTCCTGAGCTACCTCATCCAGATCCTGATGGCCGTGATGATGAGCACCTTCGTGCTCATGATGGGCCCCCGCGCCTCGGTGTGCGCCGGGCGCATCCAGGAGGTGCTCAGGACCTCGTCGTCGGTGGTGAACCCCACCGACGGTGTCACCGAGCTCCCCGGCGCGGTGTCGCTCGAGCTGCGCCACGCCGAGTTCGCGTTCCCCGGCGCCGAGCAGCCGGTGCTGCACGACCTCAACTTCCGCGTCGAGGCGGGCCAGACGCTCGCCATCATCGGCAGCACCGGCTCGGGCAAGACCGCCCTGCTCGAACCTGATCGCGCGGTTGTTCGACGCGACCAACGGGCAGGTGCTCATCAGCGGGATCGACGTGCGCGAGCTCGACCAGCGCCTCGTCGAACGGCTCATCGGCTTCGTCCCGCAGAAGCCGTTCCTGTTCTCGGGCACGGTGGCCACCAACGTGCGCTTCGGCAACCAGGACGCCACCGACGCCGAGGTGTGGGAGGCCTCGGAGGTCGCGCAGGCGCGCGACTTCGTGGAAGCGAAGCCCGACCAGCTCGACGCGCCGATCGCCCAGGGCGGCACGAACGTGTCCGGTGGGCAGCGGCAACGGCTCGCCATCGCACGTGCCCTCGCGCACAAGCCCGCCATCTACCTGTTCGACGACTCGTTCTCCGCCCTCGACCTCGCCACCGACGCGCGACTGCGCGCCGCGCTCCGACCGGTCACCACTGAAGCGGTGACGGTCGTCGTCGCCCAGCGGGTCTCCACGATCGTGCGCGCCGACCAGATCCTCGTGCTCGAGGAAGGACGCATCGTCGGGCTCGGCACCCACCGCGAGCTGCTCGAGTCCTGCCCGACGTACCAGGAGATCGTGGAATCCCAGTTCGTCGCCGAGGAGGAGGTGGCATGACCTCCAACGGCACCAACGGCGCGAGCGGCAACGGCAGCGTCGCACGGCAACGGCAAGAAGCGCAAGCAGGACGAGATCCCCGTCGCCGGCCAGCGGGTGGCGGTGAACGCCGGAACCCGGTTCGGCGTCGGCATGCCGGTCGAGCGGTCGGAGAACTTCGGCAACGTGGTCCGCCGCTTCCTGCGCCGCATGCGACCGGAGCGCCTCCGCGTCATCGCGGTGCTGGTGCTCGCGGTCGTGAGCGTGACGCTCACGGTCATCGGGCCCCGCATCCTCGGCCACGCCACCAACATCATCGTCGCGGGCATCCAGACCCCCGCCGGCATCAACTTCGGCGACCTGAACCGCGTGCTGCTCGAGGCGCTGGTCGTCTACTTGTGCGCCGGGGCTCTCTCCTACACGCAGAGCTTCATCCTCGCCGGCGTCGTGCAGCGCTCGATGCACAAGTTGCGCAGCGACGTCGAGGACAAGCTCAACCGCTTGCCCATCGCCTACATCGACAGCCAACCCCGTGGCGATCTGCTGAGCCGCGTCACCAACGACATCGACAACGTCGCGCAGAGCCTCCAGCAGACGCTGAGCCAGATGCTCACGTCGGGCCTCACGATCATCGGCGTGGTCATCATGATGATCTCGATCTCGCCGCTGTTGGCGATCATCACCCTCATCACCGTCCCGATCTCGGTCCTCACGATGAAGGCTCATCACCTCGCGGTCGAAGAAGCGCTTCATCGCCCAGTGGCGGTACACGGGCACGCTCAACGGCCAGATCGAAGAGGCCTTCACCGGCCACAACCTCGTGCGCGTGTTCGGCCAACAGGACGAGGTGCAGCGCCGGTTCGACGAGGAGAACGAGGAGCTCTACGTCTCCAGCTTCGGCGCGCAGTTCATCTCCGGCACCATCCAGCCGGCGATGATGTTCCTCGGGAACCTCAACTTCCTCGCCATCGCGGTCGTCGGCGGTCTGCGCTACTCGGCCGGGCAGATCAGCATCGGCGACATCCAGGCGTTCATCCAGTACTCGCGCCAGTTCACCCAGCCGCTCACGCAGCTGGCCGCGATGGCCAACGTGCTGCAGTCGGGCATCGCGTCGCTCGAGCGGGTCTTCGAGCTCCTCGACGTCGACGAGCAGAGCCCCGACCCCGCCGAGCCGCTCACCGAAGACCACCCGCGGGGTCGCATCGAGTTCGACCGGGTGCAGTTCTCGTACGACCCGACCCGCCCGCTCATCGAAGACCTCTCGCTCGTGGCCGAGCCCGGCGCCACGGTGGCGATCGTCGGCCCGACCGGTGCCGGCAAGACCACACTGGTCAACCTGGTGATGCGCTTCTACGAGCTGGACGGTGGAGTCATCACCCTCGACGGCAACGACGTCGCCCAGATGCGCCGCCGCGACCTGCGCGCCAACGTGGGCATGGTGCTGCAGGACACCTGGCTGTTCGAGGGCACGATCCGCGAGAACATCGCGTTCGGGAATCCCGAGGCCACCGAAGAGCAGATCGTCGAGGCGGCCAAGGCCACCCACGTCGACCACTTCGTGCGCTCGCTCCCGAACGGATACGACACCGTGGTCGACGACGAGGGCAGCAGCGTGTCGGCGGGCGAGAAGCAGCTCCTCACGATCGCGCGCGCCTTCCTGGCCAGTCCGACGATCCTCATCCTCGACGAGGCGACCAGCTCGGTCGACACGCGCACCGAGGTGCTGATCCAGAAGGCGATGGCCGCGCTGCGCACGAATCGCACGAGCTTCGTGATCGCCCACCGGCTCTCGACCATCCGCGACGCCGACACCATCCTGGTGATGGAGAACGGCGCCATCGTCGAGCAGGGCAACCACCACGACCTGCTCGAGCGCGACGGTGCGTACGCCAGGCTCTACAACAGCCAGTTCGCCGGCGCCGCCACCGAGCTCGACTGAGCGCCGCGCGACACGGCGGGCGAAAGTCGGCGCATCACCGACGCCGGCGATGGGATGATGGGCGTCGTGTCCGAGCAGCACTGGCCGCTCTTCGGGTTGCGGGTCCGCACACCCCGACTCGAGCTGCGATATCCCACCGACGACGACTACGAGGCCGTCGTGGCACTGGCGGCCGAAGGCATCCACGACCGCGACGCGATGCCGTTCTACGTACCGTGGACGCGCGCGGAGTCGCCCCTGCTCGAGCGGAACATGCTCCAGTACTACTGGTCGCAGCGCGGTGCCCTCTCCCCCGCGCTGGTCCCTGCCCCTGGTGGTCGTCGAGCACGGACACCCGGTCGGCATCCAGGACGTCATGGCCGAGCAGTTCGCGGTCACCCGAACGGTCGAGACCGGCTCCTGGCTCGTCCAGCGCGCCCAGGGCCGCGGTCTCGGCACGGAGATGCGGGCCGCGGTGCTGCACCTCGCGTTCGAGGGACTCGGGGCGACCGAGGCGTACAGCGCGTCGTTCGAGGACAACCCCGCGTCGGCGGCGGTCAGCCGGGCCAACGGGTACGAGCCCAACGGTTCGGTGCTCTTCGCCCGTGAGGGCGCCCCGGCCCGCAACCTGAAGTGGATCCTGACCCGGGACCGGTGGGAGGCCCGCCGGCGCGACGACATCGAGATCGCCGGCCTCGACCCCTGCCGCACGCTGCTCGGCGCGGAATGAGCCGGTCGCCGTAGTCTCTCGCTGCCGTTGCCGATGTCATCATCACGAGGAGCAGTCGAGTGAGCACCGCACCCGGGCCCTTGCGGGGAATCCGCATCCTCGAGTTCGCGATCGCATTGACCGGGCCCTATGCCACCGCCCTGCTGGCCGACCAGGGCGCCGACGTCGTGAAGGTCGAGCGCCCGGGCATCGGCGACATCGCGCGCTGGATCGGCGTGTCGGTGAACGACATGAGCGCGCTCTTCCTCGTGTGCAACCGGGGCAAGCGGTCGATCGTGCTCGACCTCCACCAGGCCGAGGGCGCCGCGATCGCGCTGCGCCTCGCCGCCGAGTCCGACGTGGTCATCGAGAACTTCCGGCCGGGCGTGATGGACAAGCTCGGCCTCGGGTACGAGCACGTACGGGCCCTCAACCCCGACGTCGTCTACGCGTCGCTCACCGGCTTCGGCTCCGAGGGCCCGTACCGGGACCGCAGCGCGTACGACACCGTCATCCAGGCGTACGGCGGGTTCGCGACCAACCAGGCCGACCCCGAGACCGGCGTACCCGTGTTCCTGCGCCAGACCGCCGCCGACAAGGTCACCGCGCTCTACGCGTGCCAGGCGATCACCGCCGCGCTGCTGGCGCGGGCCAACGGAGCCGACGGGCAGCACCTCGAGCTGTCGATGGCCGACGCGGTGGTGTCGTTCCTCTGGGCCGACTCCGCCGGCAACGAGATGCTCCTCGACTCCGACCGGTCGATGAACTCGTCGTTCGTCGCCGGCTTCCGGCCCATGCGCTTCGTGGACGGGTGGGGCATCGTCACACCGACGTCCGACGGCGACTTCGCGGGAATGTGTCGTGCGCTCGACGTCGAGGGCTACGACGATCCTCGGGTCGCGACCGTCGGCGAGCGGCGCAAGCACCGCGAGGTCATGGAGCCGATCATGGACATGGTGTACGCGCAGGCCGCCAACCTGACCCAGGCGGAGGCGACCACCCGCTTCGAGGCCCAGCGGGTGCCCTTCGCCATGATCCTCACGCCCGAGCAGCTCACCCGCGACGAGCACGCGGTGGCGATCGGGTTGTTCGAGGAGGACGACCATCACATCGTCGGGCGGACCCGGGTACCCCGGCACCCCACCCGCTTCCGCGGCACGCCCGCGCAGCTCGGCAAGCAATCACCCGGGCTCGGCGAGCACACCGACGCCATCCTCGAGGAGCTGGGCATGGGCGACGACATCAGCGACCTGCGGGCTGCGGGGGTGGTCGCGTGACCATGCCGACCGACCTCGGGATCGTCGACCTCGGGATCGGCTTCCCGCACACCTCCATCGAGCAGAAGGTGGCGTCCTACGACTTCTTCCGCGCCAACCTCAAGGACGCGGAGAGCGTGCGGGAGATGGAATTCCCCGTGCAGTACATGTTCAAGGGCGTGCCCGACATCGTCCCCGAGGGGACCGACGTCGTCGAATGGGTCGTCGACAAGATGGACGAGTTCGGCATCCGGATCGCGCGCGTCGGGTTGTCGCCGAACGGCATCGAGGCGCAGCGACGGTACCCCGACCGCTTCGTGATCGGGATGTCGGTGGATCCGAACGACGTCATGGGGGCCATCCGCCGGATCGAGGACGCGAAGGCCGACCACGACGTCGTCTCGGCGATGGTGTTCCCGTCCGGGTGCGTGCCGCAGGTCGCGATCGACGACCCGAAGATGTACCCGCTCTACGCGAAGTGCGTCGAGCTCGACATCCCGATGTGCGTGAACGGTGGCATCGTCGGTCCGCGCATGCCGAGCTGGCCACAACAGGTGTTCCGCTTCGACGAGGTCTGTTACGACTTCCCCGACCTCACCATCGTGATGATGCACGGCGGCGAGCCGTGGGAGGACCTCGCGGTGAAGCTGATGCTGAAGTGGCCCGGGCTGCACTACATGACCAGCGCGTTCGCACCCAAGCACTACCCGAGGGCGATCATCGACTACGCCAACACCCGCGGTGCCGACAAGATCATGTTCTGCGGCTACTTCCCCGCCGGGCTCACGCTCGAGCGCCAGTTCGACGACCTGCCGAACGTGCCCTTCCGCGACCACGTGTGGCCGAAGTTCCTGCGTGAGAACGCGCTCCGCGTGTTCAAGATCCCCGACGCCATCGAACGCGCCACCGGACGACCGTTCGACGCGTAGCGGTCGCGCCCGCGGGTCAGCTGGGCAGCTTGCTCGCAATCACGTCGAGCGAGTTGATCGACGGAGGCGTCGCGAGGAGGTCGTCGGCCTTCTCCATGAGCGCGGCGGCGATCTGACCGTTCAAGTGCGACTGCCGGGCGTCGTCGTCGGGGAACGCGTCGAAGATCGCAAACGTCGTCGGGCCCATGCGGAGCGCGAACCACGCAGTGGTGCCGGGCTCCTGCTCCGCCAGCGCCTGACCGTCGCGCAGGAACTGCTCGAGCTCCGCTTCCTTGCCGGGCTTGGCTTCGAGTGGGACGTAGAGGGCAACGTTGACCATCGCCTGCTCCTTTGCACTTCGGGGGACCACTCGGAGCTACCCGCCTCCTCGGCGGGCCAACCAAGGGTCAGCCGCGGGTGCGGCGGGCCCGCGCCCGGCGTTTGCCCTCGTGCATGGCGTGCACCCGGGCGACCGGGATCTCGTGACCCTCCTCGACCAGCGACGTGGGTACCGACTGCCGATCGGCCATCAGGTCGTTCCACGGCGTCCGACCCTCGAGCTGTTCGAGCGCGGTGTGGACGGTGAAGTCGCCGGGAGCGATGCGGTCCAGCTCGTCCCACTCCACCGGGAACGACACCGGCACCCCGGGCCGCACCCGCGGGCTGTAGGCGCTGACGACGGTCGCGCCGGCCACCCGCGTGGAATCGACGAACACCTTGCCCTCGCGGTCCTCCTTGATGAACGCAGTGGTGGCGATGTCGGGGTCCAGGCCGGCCGCGCGGGTGGCGATGGCACGGGTGACGGCAGCCGAGTCCTCGAGGGGCAGCGCGTCGTCGACGGGGACGAACACGTGCAGACCCTTCGCACCACTCGTCTTGACCGCGCCTCGCAACCCGACGTCGTCGAGCGCCTGCCGTACGAGGCGCGCCACCGCGACCACCTTCGCGAACGCGTCCGCCTCCGGCGGGTCGAGGTCGAGCACCAGGTGGGTGGCGCGGTCGGGCCGTTCGACGGTGGTGAGCGTCGGGTGGTACTCGACCGCGCGCTGATTGGCGAACCACAGCAGCGTGCGCCGGTCGTTGCACAGCGCGTAGGCGACCTCGCGCTTCGAGGCCTCCGCCCACAGCTGCACGGTCGGCACCCAGTCGGGCGTGTACTTCGGGACGTTCTTCTGCATGAACGCCTCCTGACCGCGGTGCACCCGGATGACCGACAGCGGCCGCTCCTCGAGCTCCGGCAGGATGAGGTCGCGCACGCCGTCGAGGTAGTCGACCAGATCGCGCTTGGTGGCGTCGGCGCCATCGAACAACGACTGGTCCAGGTTGGTCAGCGGCACCCCGGCCCGCGACTCGTCCTTGCTGGTGCCGGCCATCGCGAGCGATCGCTCAGCGCGGACGCTCGACGCCGAGCCCCGCGCCCGGCGTGAACGTGGGCGGCCTGACGGCAGGATTCGCGTGGGACGGCGTCGTGGTCATGCTTCCACGCTGCAACACTCGGCCCACCGCCGCAACTCCGAACGTCCTGGTCCCGGCGATTCGAGTCGCGTCAGATCGGAGTCCCGAGCAGCTGCGCGCAACTGGTCTGCGCGAGCCAGGTCTCGTACGCCCGCGGTGACCAGCGGCATTCGCCGACCAGGAGCAACCAGACGTCGGGGTGGTTGAGCGTCCAGAGGATGTCGGCGGCCCGGGCCACGCCGAGGCCGCGGCGGAGTCCACCGCCGCGATGGATCGATTCCACGATCGTCTGCTGGTTGGCGTGGAAGTCAGCCTGGATGAGCTCCCAGAGCGCCCGGCAGTCCGGATCGATCTCGGCCGCGCCCCGGATGACCTTGAACATCGCGCCGATGCGCGTCTTCGCGGCGCGGGAGTTGCGCGCGTTGAGGCGCAGCTTCCGGACGGGATCGTTCTCGGCGAGGACCTCGCGGAACCACTCGTGCTCGTTGACGGGGGCCTCGCCTTCGTCGCCTTTCAAGCGCAGGTCCCAGAGCGCGCGGAGCAGCCCACTCTTGGTCGAGAACGGCAGGTACACCGTCTTCAGCGACACGTCGGCCTCGCCCGCAATCGCCTCCATGGTCGTCGCCGGGTAGCCGTCGCGCAGGAAGAGCCGCTCGGCGGCCTCCAGGATCGCTCGGCCGCGTCGCGGCCGCCTGTTGTTGTCGACGCGGCGAGTTGTAGGGGCGCCGGCCGGTGTTCGCTGCTGCCACTTGACAACTCTACCGCATAATTCAATACTCTCTACGAGTAGCGAATCAACGCGAAGGAGCGAATCATGACGGACACACGTGAGCGGAGCGAGGTGCGCGCCTTCATCCACGGGATGTGGGCCAACGTGGCCGGCGCCTGGGGCGCGAGCGCCGACGACGTCGACCGTACGAACCGCGGCCATCACGCGGTCGATGCTCGACGCCATCCACCTTCGTCCTGGTGACCACGTCCTCGAGCTTGCGTCCGGGCCCGGAGGCCTGGGGCTCGCGGCGGCGGAGCGGGTCGATCGCGATGGTGAGGTCGTGATCTCCGACGTGGTCCAGGAGATGGTGGAGATCGCGCGAGCGCGGGCGACGGCCCGGCAGCTCGCGAACGTGCGCACCCAGGTGCTCGACCTGGAGGACATCGAGCAGCCCGACGGCGCCTACGACGTCGTGCTCTGCCGCGAGGGCCTGATGTTCGCCCTCGACCCCGCCCATGCAGTCCGGGAGGTACACCGCGTGCTGCGCCCGACCGGGCGCGCCGCGGTGTCGGTCTGGGGCCCGAAGCAGGACAACCCGTGGCTCGGCCTGCTCCTCGACGCCGTCACCGAGGTCACGGGCATCGTCCTGCCGCCACCCGGTGTCCCCGGCCCGTTCGGGCTCTCCGATGGTGACCGGCTGCGGCGGCTGTTCATCGACGCCGGATTCACGGACATCACGCTCGAACGCGTCGCCGCGCCATTGCGATCACCGTCGTTCGAAGCGTGGTGGCAGCGGAACCTCACCATCGCCGGGCCCGTCGTCGCGGTCCTCAACGGGCTCGACGACGCGACGGCGCGACGGTTGCAGGACCTGCTCCGTGACGCGATGACGCCGTTCGAAGCCGAAGGCGCCCTGGAGCTCCCCGGCCTCGCGGTCGTGTTGTCCGCGTGCCGGACCTGATCGTCACCCACACCTGAGGAGACCACCACGTGAGCACCATTGCCGCAGTCCACCACTGACGTGAGCGAGCGCTCGGACGGGACCGCGGCGGTATTCTCCCCGCCATGGCGAAACCGGTGCTGCTCGCGGTCGACGGCGACCAGGAAGCCCTGCGCAGCGTCGAGGTCGAGCTGCGCGATCGTTACGAGCGGCAGTACCGAGTCGAGTGCCTCGGTACCGCGCACGAGGCTCGTGCGCTGCTCAGGAACTTGGCGGAGTCCGATGACGATGTCGCACTCGTGCTCGCAGGACTACGGCTCGAGGGAGTGACGGGCGACGAACTGCTCGACGAGGCTCGCCGTCTCCACCCGCACGCGCGACGAGCGATCATGATCGCGTGGGGTGAGCAGGGCGATCCGACCATTGGTCAAGCGCTCTTCGACGCCATCGCCAGTGGACGCATCGACCACTACGTGATCCGGCCGGCGTCGACACCGGACGAGTTCTTCCATCACGAGATCTCGGCGTTGCTGCTCGAATGGGCGGACGCGGAGCGCTCGTCGCCCCACACCGTCTTCGTGGTCGGTGAATCATGGTCGGGGCGTGCGTACGAGCTCCGTGAAGCACTGGGGCGCTGCGCGCTGCCACATTCCTTTTGCCTCACCGACTCTGATCTCGGACGCGAGCTCGTCGCGGAAGCCGGCGAGGTCACGGCACTTCCGCTCGTGGTCTTCCCGGACGGGACGGTCCTGCAGAACCCCACGAACGCGGACCTCGCCCTGGCGGCCGGTTCGCCGGTGAGCCCGGGCCGCAGGCACTTCGACCTCGTGATCGTCGGTGCCGGGCCCGCGGGTCTGTCCGCCGCGGTCTACGGCGCGTCCGAGGGGTTCAGCACCCTGGTCGTCGACGAAGGCGGCCTCGGCGGGCAGGCCACCTCGAGCTCGCTGATCCGCAACTACCTCGGCTTCCCGCAGGGTGTGAGCGGCAGTCGCCTGGCGCAGAACGCCTACGAGCAGGCGTGGGTCTTCGGGGCGAACTTCGCCTTCATGCAACGGGTGACGGACCTCGGGCACGACGGCGGTGAGCTCTCGGTGGTCCTCTCCGACAGCGGTCCGGTCACCGCGCGCGCGGTGCTCCTCGCGACGGGCGTCAGCTACCGGCGACTGGGGATCCCCGCGCTCGAAGACCTCAACGGTGCCGGTGTCTACTACGGCGGGGCGGCATCGGAGGCGCAAGGCGTGGTCGGCCGAGAGGTGTTCATCGTCGGCGGAGCGAACTCGGCGGGGCAGGCTGCGTTGCACCTCTCCCGCTTCGCCGCACACGTGACCCTCGTCGTGCGAGCCGAACAGCTCAGCGCAGGGATGTCGCACTACCTCGTCCAACAGGTCGAGGCTGACCCGAACGTCGAGGTGCGCCTCCAGACCGAGGTCGTGGGCGGAGGTGGCGACCTGCGGCTGGAGCACCTCACGCTTCGCAATCACGCCGAGGGCAGCGAGGAGGTCGTCGCCGCCGACGCACTCTTCCTGATGATCGGCGCGCGACCTCACACCGAGTGGCTCCCGTCCACGATTCGCCGAGACGAACAGGGTTTCGTCCTCAGTGGCCCCGACATCGCCGAGCGCGACTGGTCGCTCGAGCGCGGACCGTTCCTGTTCGAGACGAGCATGCCCGGCGTCTTCGCCGCGGGCGACGTTCGACATGGTTCGGTCAAACGCGTGGCGTCCGCCGTCGGCGAGGGGTCGGTCGCCATCCAGTTGCTGCACCAGTTCTTCGCCGCCGACCAGCTCGCTCCGCTCGTCGACCGATGAGGTCGCGCGGGTCGGCGCCGGGGCACCGCCCCGGGAAGGGCGGTGCCCGCTGAGTCGTTCGCCGACCGACGTCGCTCGGTGCTACGCCTCTCGGACGAGCTCGTAGGTGAGGTGGGCGAGCCCGTCGCCGATGGTCCGGCGTGTCGACGAGGCGCAGGGGCTTCATGTCGCTGGTCTCGCCGAAGAGGCGTTCGCCGGCCCCGAGCACCACCGGGAAGACGACCAGGCGCAGCTCGTCGACCAGGTCGTGCTCGATGAGCGTGCGTCCGAGCTGATAACTGGCGTAGACGACGATGTCCCCGTCCAGGTCCTGCTTCAGCTTCGACACCTCGGTCACCACGTCGCCCGACAGGACCGTGGCGTTGCTCCAGCGGGGCGCTTCGAGGGTCGAGGACACGACGTACTTGGGCAGGCCGTTCAACGTGTCCGCCCGCTCGCCGGACCGGGAGAGCCACCGTTCGGCGAACCACTCGTCGCTCCGCCGACCCAGCAACAGGGCCGTGGTGCCCAGCGTCTCGTCGTACGAGACCTTGGCCCACGCTTCGAGGTCCTTGCCCCCGAACCGGCCGAACCAGCCGCCCCGCTCGAAGCCCTCCCCACCGTCCGGGTCCTGCACCACTCCGTCGAGCGAGACGTTCGTGCTGATCACGATCTTTCCCATTTCGGTCTCTCCTTGTTGGTGTCGTCAGCTTCCAACGGTGCCGACGCCGCGACGTCGGCGAACTGGGCGTCGACCGACCGCCCAGTTCGCGCCGCGGCCGGCGTCCATCTCTGGAGGAAGCGCGACACGCGGTGGCAGGCACGTGGGAGAGAGGTGACGCGAGAGTGGAGCTGATGCCATCCGAGCTGATCGCCCGGGCGCGGGCCGGGGACGGCGAGGCGTTCCGCGCGCTGACCGAGCCGCACCGCCGGGAGCTCCAGGTGCACTGCTATCGGATGCTCGGCTCGCTGCAGGACGCCGAGGACGCGGTCCAGGACACGCTCCTCTCCGCCTGGCAGGGCCTCAGCGGGTTCGAGGGCCGCGCCTCGATCCGCACCTGGCTCTACCGGATCGCCACCAACCGGTGCCTCGACGCGCTCCGCTCGGCCCGCCGACGCCCGGCGAAGGAATGGGACATTCCCGGAGTCGATCCACCCGACCCGACCGGGCTCGGCGAGGTGGTGTGGCTCGAGCCCTATCCGGACGCCCTCCTCGAGGACGCGATCGGCGTGCCGCTCGGCCCCGAGGCCCGCTACGAGCAGACCGAGTCCATCTCCCTGGCCTTCGTGACCGCGCTCCAGCTCCTTCCGCCTCGCCAGCTCGCCGTGCTCGTCTTGCGCGACGTCCTCGGATTCCACGCGAACGAGGTGGCCGACATGCTCGACTCGACCGTCGAGTCGGTCACCAGCGCCCTCAAGCGGGCGCGTGCCGGCCTGCAGCGCCGGCGCTCGCCGGCCGACGCGCGCGACGCTGCTCCCACGCCCGACTCCGCGTCCGAGCAGGCGCTCGTGGCCGAGTTCGTCCGCGCCTACGAGTCCGCCGATCTCGACACGCTGCTGGCCCTGCTGACCGACGACGTCTTCGTGTCGATGCCACCGATGCCCCTCGAATACGAGGGTCGCGAGGTGGTGGCCCGCTTCCTCGCCGGCATCCTCCGCCCCGGCCGCAGATTCGACCTCGTCCCGACGCGAGCAAACGGTCAGCCCGCGTTCGGCACCTACCTGCGCGCCCCCAGCGGTATCCGCCACGGGACCGGCCTGTTCGTCCTCACCCTCACCGGCGACCGGATCTGCGCCATGACCCGCTTCGAGAACAGCGTGTTCCCGTGGTTCGGGCTCCCACGCTCGCTCCCGAGCCGGTAGCTCCGCGACGCGACCGCGAGGCACCGCGCGGCGCTCGCCCAAATACGCCGGAGCGGGCAATGTATGGGGAGGGGCGAGTTCAGCGACGAATCGGTCACGACGTCGAGCAGTCCTGCCTTCGGCATCCTGAGCACGCAGAAGGAGCAGCCGGTGGAGACTCTCGACACGGGCCTGATCGTTGCCATCGCGGCGTCGCTCATCGCTTGGGGGCTCGTCTCGGCCAAGTTCGAGGCGCTCAACATCAGCGCGCCGATCGCATTCGTGGTCGTCGGCTTGGTGCTCGCCAACGACCCCGTGTCGGCGATCGACGTCAACGTGCACGCGGAGACGCTCCGGAGCCTCGCCGAGGTGACGCTGGCACTCCTGCTCTTCTCGGACGCGGCGCGGGTCAATCTCCGCGTGTTGTTGCGCCGCGACGCCGGGGTCGAGCTGCGCCTCCTGCTCGTCGGACTCCCGCTCACCATGGCCGTCGGCACGGCCGTGGCGGTCGTGCTCTTTCCGCATCTCGACCCGTGGGCGGCGGCGGTCATCGCCGCGGCCGTGGCACCGACCGATGCCGCGCTCGGCGCCCAGGTCGTGGAGGACGAGCACGTGCCGGCGCGGATCCGACGGATCCTGAACGTCGAGAGTGGGCTGAACGACGGCATCGCCACACCGTTCGTGAGCTTCTTCATCGCCGGCGCCGTCGCGGACACCGTCGCACACTCGTCGACCGGCCTCGGCGGTTCGCTCGGCGATCTCGGCATCGGGGTGCTCGTCGGCACGGCCGTGGGCCTCGGTGGGGGCTTCCTGCTCACGCTCAGCATGCGCCATGGGTTCGCGTCGCCGTCGTATCGGGGACTCGGAGTCCTGGCGTTGGCGCTCTTGGCCTACGCACTGTCGATCGAGCTCGGCGGCAACGGGTTCATCAGCGCGTTCGTCGGCGGGCTCGCCTTCGGGACCGTGGTCCAAGGGCCCACCCAGCAGGAGGCGACGCTCGAGTTCGACTCGCAGAGCGGCAAGCTCCTCTCCCTCGTCGTCTGGTTCCTCTTCGGCGCGGTGATGGTGACGGCTCTCGACGCGGTGACCTGGCAGACCGCGGTCTTCGCGATCCTCGCCCTCACCGTGGTGCGCATGGTTCCCGTGGCGCTCGCCTTGATCGGCGAGGGGTTCACGCGCACCACGGTCGCCTTCATCGGTTGGTTCGGGCCGCGCGGCCTGGCATCCGTCGTGTTCGCGGTGATCGCCTTCGACTCACTGAAGGGATCGGAGGCCAACGCGGTGCTCGCCGCGGTCACCTTGACCGTGCTCCTGAGCGTGGTCGCGCACGGGTTCACCGCCGCGCCACTGGCACGCCGATACGGCGAACATGTCGCCGCCCTCGCCGCGAGCACACCGGAGCTCGAGGCGGTCCCAGGGCTCGCGACCCGACCGCTGACGACCCACCGCCACGGCACAGGCGCCGTCCTCCCCGAGCTCGACGAATGAGCACCGACCAGCGCTTGACGCGCGGAGCTCGGACAGCGGCGCGATCAGCCTCCGTCGGAGATCACTCGGAGCGCGCCGAGGATCTCGGCCCATTGCACCGCGGCCTTGCGGTGGGTGGCGGTCTCCTCGTGCTCGAGCGCGCGACCGACGGCAAGCAGGAACTCCGACTCTGAGGCTGCGATCAGGGGCCCGACGTTCGGTGCGACGGAGTACGACGAGGCGCCGCTGTCGTTCGGGATGTCGCCATTGCACGCGACCAAGCGGAGCGTCGACACGATCTCCCGGAACAGTTGGCCGTCGAGTACGACTTCTTCGTACGCGCCGTCGGTCGCGTCGGCCGCCTCGAGCTCGGCCAGCAGGTCGACGAGGCGGACGGTGTGAGGAGCTGGTGACGCGGTCGTCACATCCACGGACGCTCCTTGTCGAGGCATCTCCGTCGATGGTGACGGAGGGCAGGATGAACCGCCGATGACCTGGGCGAATTCTGGGTGAAGGGACGGTGAAGGATCGCCGTCGCCGGACCCGAGACGCGTACGCACCCGCCGAGCCGTGTCGCCGCGCCCCTCAGGGCCGTTCCGAGGGTCCCGTCGCCGAGAGGAACGTGCACCGGCGGGTACGGAACCGCCATCCGTCGGGCGTACGCACGAGCACGTCGTCGTAGAAGCCGATGCGCAGCTTGTGCCCGACCTGCTCGACGAAGACGAAGTTCTGTTGCGCAGTGGCCTCGTCGTTGCCGACCTCGATCAGCGGCGCCGAGGCGAGGTGCACCCCGCCGCGCGCCTCACGGGCCATGTTCGTCAGACCTTCGCGGCCGTCGAAGCTGCGCCCGAAGGCGAAGAACTGACCGTCCTCGGTGAAGAGGTCGGCCCACCCTTCGGCGTCGCCGCGGTCCATGCGGATGCAGTACGCCGCCAGCAGCGTCGTGATCGCGTCGAGGTCCTCGGCCTGCGCCATGCGCGTCACGCCGACACCGGTCGGAAGCGCGGGACCGACATGTCGTCGCTCACGTGCTCCCAGACGATCTCGACCCGATCGCCGATCGCCAGCGTGTCGACGTCGCAGTCGATGATGTTGACGATCATGCGCGCGCCGGCGCCCTGCGTGCCGTCGAGCTCGACGATGCCGGAGGCGTAGGGCACGACGTCGTGCAGCATGCGCGCCAGCGGGTGACGCACCACGGTGAAGCTGTAGACGGTGCCGGTGCCCGGCAGCTCGACCCACTCGACGTCCCGGTGCTGGCACACGAAGCAGAACGGTGGCGGCGGGAGCCGGAACGTGCCGCAGTTCGTGCAGCGCGGCGCGACCAGCCGGTCCTCCTTCGCCGCGTCCCAGAACGGCCGCGTCGAGTCGTCGGCATGGCTGTGGGTGAGGATCGACGGGAACACGCCCGTGCTCGCTCATGCTGCGCTCGTCGCGAGGAGGGTGCCGCTGACGGGCAGCGCCGCGGGACCGCCGGTGACCAGCGCGACCTCGGCGCCCTCGACCTGGTTGATCGCGGTGCCGCGGATCTGCTCGACCGCCTCGCGCACGTGCGTCATGCCGATGATGTAGGCCTCCGAGAGGTTCCCGCCGTGGGTGTTGACCGGGATGGTGCCGGTGCCGTCAGCGGATGTTGCCCTCGGCCACGAAGGGTCCGCCCTCGCCGATCGGGCAGAACCCGTAGTCCTCGAGCTGCATGACGACGAGCGGTGAGAAGTGGTCGTAGAGCAGCGCCACGTCGACGTCGGCGGGCGTGACGCCGGCCATCTCGTAGAGCCGCTTCGCCACCGGCCGGTGACCCGACGACGCGAACTCGTCGTCCGGAGCCTGGAAGTACCGGAAGATGGCCGGCCCCCAGCGGCCGCTGCCGCCGTTGGCCGACGCCAGGATGTACGACGGGTGGCTGCCGCAGGTCCTTGGCCCGCTCGGCCGACGTGGTGATCACCGCCACCGCGCCGTCGGTCTCCTGCGTGTAGTCGAACAGGCAGAGCGGCTCGGAGATCATCCGGGCCGCGAAGTACTCGTCGAGCGTGAGCGGCTGCTTCTGCAGCGAGGTGGGACGCTGATCGCGTTCGCGCGCTCGCGAGATCGCGACCTCGGCGAAGTGCTCCCGCTTCGTGCCGTAGAGGTGCATGTGGCGCTGGGTGAGCACCGAGAAGCTGTGCCCCGGCGACAGCAATCCGGCGTTGGCGCTGAACGCGGTGCTCGGCGGCATGCCGCTGCCGCCGTAGGGACTGCCTCCACCCTCCGACATCGACGGCGTACGCGAGCACCCCGTCGATCTCGGAGCCCCCCAGGCGCTTGTGCAGCTGCTGGAGCGACATCAGCGTCACGCAGACGTCGGCCATGCCGCCGTGGATGGCCGCGGCCGCGAGCCCGAGCGCACCGGCGCAGCCGCCGCCGCCGGAGGTGAGGCTGGCGGCGAAGCGCACCTCGGGCACCCCGAGCACGGACGCCACCTCGGCGGGGTCGCACGCGAACGAGTAGATGGCGAAGCCGTCGAGGTCGTTCACCGTCAGCCCGGCGTCGTCGAGCGCGCCCAGGATCGCGGTGCACATCATCGACAGCTCGGTCTCGGGGTACGACTGGCCCCGCTTGTAGTAGGGCGTCGCGCCGACGCCCACCACTGCGGCCTGGTCCTTGATGCTCATGAAACTGAAAATAGTGTTCTCAGAAGTTGGGCGTCAAAACGGCGGGGCCATGCGCGCCGTAACCTCACCGGCCATGAGCGCGTACGTCGTCTACGAGGCCGTGATCACCGACGCCGAGCAGTACGAGCGGTACAAGGCGCTCGCCGCCCCCTCGGTCGCGGCCGCCGGGGGCCGCTACCTCGCCCGCGGAGGTGAGGTGGAGACGTTCGAGGGCGCGACGCCGGCGCGCGTCGTCGTGCTCGAGTTCCCGACCCTCGAAGCCGCCCGCGAGTGGTACCGCGGCGAGCAGTACACCGCCGCCCGGGAGCTGCGCGAGGCCGCCTGCGACGCGCGGATGTTCGTGGTCGACGGCATGGCCTGAAGCCGGCTCCGGGCGGGTACCGCCCGCCCCGTCGAGCTACAGGGCGGCGGGGCGCGTGTCGTCGCACCGATTCGATGTGCCCGACTACTCGAGCCCGAGCCGCCAGATGATGGCGACGGGTCAATGGGCGTCGACGCGGACGATGATGTAGCCACACGCTGGAATTTCGACCTGGCTCGAGGCTCACCGTTCGCGCCGTGACACCGATCGACCTGCTCGTCGCGACCGACTGCGTGAATACCTGGTGAGCGGTAGCCATGCGACGTGCTGTGGATCAAGTAGAACCGAGACCTGCCGGGAGGCCGCCCCGGGAACTACGCTGCCGAGTCGTCGGGCTCTCCGTTCCGAACGACCGAGAGGACGGCGTCACCCTCGTCGATCGGCGTGCCGGCCACGGGGATCTGGCTGACGACGGTCCAGCGCGCGGTCGAGCCACTGTCCGCGGCCCTGGCCGGTCGCGTCCACGCTGCGGGAATACCGACGCCGTGCTCCTGGATGAGGTCCTGCGCGTCCTGGAGGTTCATGCACGTGACGTCCGGCATGACCTCGTCGTCCTTGACGGGCGCGACAGTCGTGGCGCCGTGCTCGGCGTGAACGCGTGGCCGCAGTGCTTGACCGTCGTCGTGGACGTGCCGTCACCGTCGAGCTCGATCCAGAGCTTGTTCCACGACTGCTAACGGCGAGCGGCGCCGCGGATGCCGTAGGAAAGGGACGCGGCACCGCACACCGATCTAGAGGTAGTGCCGACGTGAGCAATCGCGGAAGAAGTCGCCGATTACCGCCAGCTGCGCCGCTCGCGTCAGGCCTCCACGAGTTTCCGACCCCACTTGTGAGCAGCACCAGCAGCGGTGCCCTTGGTCTCTTTGAGCACACCGATCAGCAACGCGATGTCTTCATCGCGCACGGCCCGAAGAGATGTGCTGCTGCGACCCGTATGCATGCAGGTCGAGACCCAGCTTCCTCGACGCCATCGCGTCATCGGGCGATCCAATCGGGTTCGCCGCCTGCGCGGGAGCCCGAATGCGGCGACGACGACGATGACAGGGAATGAGCAAGACGTGCCCTTCCACGAGGAGGACCCGATCGGCCTCGTGAAGCTCATCGGTGCCGACAACGTGCTGTTCGGGTCCGACTCCCCGTCACCGAGGGCATGTACGACCCGATCGGCTTCGTCGACCAACTCGGACAGTGACGTGTCCCGAAGACGACAAGGCCAAGGTCATGGGCGGCAACCTCAACCGCATCATGAAGGTCCACCGTGCGCTCGGTCGTAGAGCGCATCGCCGTGGTACCGATCATGACGGTGCCGGTCGCCGCGTAGCCCGGAGCCGCCCGATCGCGACGCCGGTTCGTCGGTCAGCGTCCGGTGTGAATCCCTGCAGACGCTCGATGCACTCGACGGTGAGCGCCGGGATCGGTCTCGTAGGCGTTCCCGGCGTCGCCGCCCGACTTGACCAGTCGCTTCATGAGCAGCGCGGTGGCCGCCGCCTCCTTGTAGCGGATGAGGCAGTGGAACCACTCGAGGTTGGCGGGCACCGCGCCGGATTCCTCGACGTAGGCGTCGAGCAACGCCTCGGCTGCCGGCATCCCGGTCGGGCCCGGGTTCGACGCCATCGGGTGCTTCGCCTCCGTCGTGAAGAAGAGGAACCACGCGAGGTCGAGACGGGGGTCGGAGAGCGACCAGATCTCCCAGTCGATGAGCGCGGCGACCTCGGTCGCCGTCGCAGAGCATGTTGCCGAGGCGGTAGTCACCGTGACACACCGCATCCGGCAGCGCAGGCGGCATCGTGTCGAACAGCAGCTGCTCGGCCTCGTGGTAGCGGGCGTTCATGCGCTCGTCGACGGTCTCGAACGCGCGCGTCCAGCGACTCGATCTCGCCCTCGAGCGTGTAGCGCTTCTCCGCTCCGAGGCCCGACCGCGTCCGGCTCGACGCGGTGGAGCGCCGCCAGCATCCGCGCCGCGCCGAAGGCGCGCTCGGGGATCAGCGGCAGCCGGTCGGGTGGTACCTCGGTGAGGATCGGCTCGAGGCACTCGCCCGGCACCACGTTCATGGCGTGGAACGGCGACACCTCGGGCGGCGCGCCGTCGTCCTCGAAGTAGACCGTCGGGACCCGCACGCCGGGCGCGCCGGCGAGCGCCCGCATGAGCCGTGCCTGCCGGGCGACGTCGCGGTTGCGGACCGGCTCGAGCCCCGGCGGCGCGACCTTCAACACGATGCGCTCGCCCTGCGGTCGGCCCGCCGGTCACCAGCCCGGTGAACGTCAGGCTCGAGGCTCCGCCGGTGAGGGGCTGCACGTCGGAGATCGTGCACCCGGGCGCCCAGGTCTGCGCGGCCGCGGTCGCGCGCGCCGCGAGTTCGTCGAGCGTCGAGTTCGGCAGCCATCGGGTCGTCCTTGCGCGTCGGGGGCAGAGCTTGGTCATTCTGTCGACCGTGGTTGCACCGCGCAAAGAGCGTGGGTACGGCGTTTCGGCGGTCCGGCGCGAGGGCACGATCCCGAGCCATGAGCCCCATCGCCGTTCCTTCGCTCCGGCACCAGTCGGCGGAGGACCTCACCATCCGGAGGGTACGACGGGGCCGTGGCTTCAGCTACCACCATGCCGACGGCTCGCGGGTCGGCGACGACGCGACGTTGGAACGGATCCGCGGCATCGTCATCCCTCCCGCGTGGACCGACGTGCGGATCAGCGACCTCGCCAACTCGCATCTGCAGGCAGTCGGTCGCGACGCACGAGGACGGTTGCAGTACCGGTACCACACGGACTGGACCACGTTCCGCGACCGGGTCAAGTTCGACCGCCTGCCGCTCTTCGCGTCGACGTTGCCCGCGGTGCGGCGACGCGTCGATGCCGATCTCGCCCTGAAGGGCGTTCCCCGCGAGAAGGTCCTCGCGACCGTCGTGCAGCTGCTGCAGACGACGCTCATCCGGGTCGGGAACGACGAGTACGCACGCGACAACGGCGCGTACGGGCTCACCACCCTGCGCAACAAGCACGCGCGCGTCTCCGGGGCCGAGATCACCTTCGTGTTCACCGGCAAGAGCGGGCTGCGGCACGAGGTGCACGCCCAGGACCGGCGCGTCGCCCGCGTGCTCCGGGAGTGCCAGGAGATCCCCGGGCAACGGCTGTTCCAGTACCTCGACGACGACGGTGCACCGGCGGCGGTCCACTCGCACGACGTGAACGACTACCTGCGCGAGGCTGCCGACGCCGAGGTGACCGCCAAGGACTTCCGCACGTGGGTGGCGACCGTGTCGGCCGCCGCCGCGCTCGGTCCGCTCGATCCCCCGGCGGTGGAGCGCGACCAGCAGGCGGTGGTCAAGGACGTGGTGTGCGCGGTCTCGCAGGACCTCGGGAACACTCCCACGGTCTGCCGCACCTCCTACATCCACCCCAAGGTGCTCTCCGCGTTCGGATCCGGCGAGTTGCGCGAGGTCTGGTCGCACGACACCGCCACCTCGGGCCCGCCTGAGCGCCGACGAGCGCCGCACCCGCGCCCTCCTGACCCGGCGCACGCGTGCCGGCGCCACCGACGCCGCCGCGTCGACCGCGCAACGGCGCGCCAGCTGACGCCGTCAGGTCGCGCCGGCCTCCGCGGGTTCAGACGCCGGGTTGGGCGGGTACGCGGCCGTCTTTAATCGCTTGTTGGAGAGCGGCGTGGTCTCGTTCGTTCTGGTCGGCGTAGGTGAGGGCGAAGCGAGCGAGGGCGTGGGCGAACTCGCGGCCAGTTCCCAGGTATCCGGAGATCGCGGCGGCGTCGCCCGAGCGTGCGTGGGCGCGGGCGAGAGTCATCCCGCAGAGCTCCGCGTACGCGAGGAAGGTGCTCAGCGGTTGGGCGTTGAGGTCGGCGGAGGCCTTCATGTCGCGCAGCTGGCGCCAGTAGTAGTTCGTGCCGCCGTCGGGGTCGCTGCTCCAGCCGAGGAACATGTCGCTGGCTGCCTGCATGAGCCGTTGTCCTTCGACGACTCGGCGTCCGTGGTTTCGGTAACCGGAGGGCTGGAGGTGCGCTTCGAGGACCGACGCGTCGGCTTCCTTCACTTGGAGGATCAGTGGGTCGTCGTCGTCGCCGCCCTCGAGGAGGGCGATCCAGCACCGGGTGCCGACGCTGCCGACGCCGACCACTTTCCGGGCGGCGTCGACGAGGTGGTAACGGTCGAGGAGGTGCTTGCGGTCGTCGAGCAGGCCGGCCCGGTAGTCGGCGAACGGCGCGGTGATGCGGCCCAGCTCGTCGTCACCGGGCACGTGTCCCACCAACGGGAGTTGATCGATGATGCGACGGTGTCCGTCGACAACTTCGGTGAGCTTGCTGACGGCTTGGAGCCGATCATGCGCGTGCGCGCGCTCGACGGCCTTGTCGGCCAGTCGCTTCGATTTCGCTCCGGAGGTCTTCATCAGCGACCCGACCACGTCGGCGTCGATGCTCCAGTACCACGCGTCCAAGGTCGGGACCGACGCAACGTGGCTCAGGATGTCCGCGTACGTCAACACGACCCGCTCGACCGCGTTCTGGCCGTCCTTGTCGTCGAGGCTCTTCGCTCGGGCCGCAACCGCGAAACTGGCACCGAGGCGCTCGAGATCCCACTCCCACGGTCCGGGCAGTGTCTCGTCGAAGTCGTTCACATCGAAGATCAGCCGCCGCTCAGGCGTGGCGAACCCTCCGAAGTTGACGAGATGGGCGTCCCCGCACAGCTGCACGGGAATCGTCGTTGTCGCCGTCCCGGCGAGGTCCGCCGCCATCACGGCCGCAGCACCGCGGTAGAAGCCGAACGGCGACTCTGACATCCGCCCGTAGCGGATCGGCAACAGGTCCTGGACACGGCTCTCACCTTGGACCTCGAGGACCGAGACCGGATCGGGTCGATCCTTCGCCGGCGCCCACTCCCCCTGCAGCGCGCGGGGACCTCCTCGCGGAGCGACCGCCCCCACGCCCGGCGAGCGCCACGATCAACCGCGCCGGTTCGGCCGCCTCGCGCTGGCGAGCGCGGCATCCGCCATCCGCGCCAGCGCCGCCACGCCGTGCTTCGCGGACTGCGGCGCTTCCTTCGATCCCGCTCTCTTCTTCTTCGTCGTTGTCGCCACGACAGACCTCCAGACGCGCATCGCCGCTCAGGACGAGCGATGCAGGGCGACGTCTCGGGGACCACCCACGTCAGCGCGCGGTGTTCGCCTCCGCGACGCGGCGGGCACCGGCGATCTCGGCACCGAGCACGCCGGCGTCGACACCGGACTCGCGCATCTGCGGGAAGAGCTCCGACTCCTCGCTCTCGACGTGGTGCTCCACCTCGCTGCGCAGCTCGGTCACCAGGTCGAACAGTTGCTCGGGTGACGAGCCGTCGATGCGGGCGATGATGCTCTTGGCCACCGCGTGCTCCTGCTCGGCCACGTCGGCGAGGTCGTCGCCACCGTCGACGTAGCGTCGGAGCGCGGGATACAGGGCGGCCTCCTCGACCCGGGTGTGGACGCTGAAGCGGGCACAGATGTCGTCGCGATCGAATCCTCGGGGTCGTGCCGGTAGGTGTCGAAGAGGCGCTCCAGCTCCCGATGGTCTTCGCTCAGCATCTCATAGCCGTCAGCCATGGTCGTCCTCCGATGTGCCGGGCGGTGGCCGACGCGGGCGGCGCAGACCCAGGAAGAGCACGGACTGCCGCCGCGTCCGTCGCGCCGGCGACAGGGCGTCGTGCGGCTCGTCGGCGTGTCGCGGCGGGGGCGGCGACCGGCTGTGCGAACAGGCGCAGGATCTCGCGCCGGGCGCGGAGGCGGCGCAGCGCCTCGGGGACACCGAGACGACGACGAGCTCCCGCCCGCGCTCCCGGCGCACCCGGCGCGCCACGACCAGGGCGGTGAGGCCGGCACCAACGAGGCGCTGCAGCCGCGAACCGTCGACCCGGATGTCGCCGTCCGTCCGTCGCAGGGCCTCGGGGAACCGCGCCGCGGTGTCGGCATCGAGCGAGCCGCTCACCTCGAACACCGGTCCGTTGGTGCGGACGTCCAGCATCGAGCCCGCGGTACCCGGCGTCCTGCATGGTCAAACGGCCGCGGCGACGCGACGACGCATCATCGGCATCCTCGGCGGCGAGCAGCGCGGTGCACACGTGATCGGCGACGAGCGGCGACGTCAACAACCCGACGTGCGCCTCGGCGACCTCGACGTGCCGCGCCCCCGGAAGCCGCGCCCGCACCCCGGGCACCACCAGGTCGTAGGTGCCGCTGATGGTCGTCCATCGGTCGTGCGGACAGCGCGACGCCGCCAGGCGCCGACTGACCACCGACCCCTCGTGCAGGTCGTGGCCCGGGCCGGGGAACGGCAGCCGGGTCCACGGTGTCCCCGCGTGCGGCGCGGCGAGGGTGACGACCGCGGCCGCGCGGTCGACGCCGCCGAGCACGTCGTGCCAGTACCGCACCGCGACCCCACCCAGGCTGTGGGCCACCAGATGCACGCGCCCGCCGCCGGAACGGGTCGCGTCCACGGCCGCGTCGACCTGGGTCGCAACCGCCCGGGCGATGGTGGGCACATCGTCGCGCCAGCCGTAGCGAACCGCCCACAGATCGGCGAATCCCTCGGCGCGGAGGCGGTCGGCGAGCGCGAGCCACGCGCTCGGGTTGTGCGCGAACCCGTGCACCAGGACGACCGGTGCTCGCGCCGCGGTCGTCGATCGACCCGGCGGAAGGTCGCGCCGGTAGCGAAGGGCGGCGCCGCACACCGCACCGACCTCGCGCCAGGACCCGACGACAGTGGTACGCGCGTGATCGACGATCGTCACGTCCATCCGCGTACCCGTCGGTGACGGCGCGCATTCACGCATGACGCAGGAAAGTTGTGATTCGGGTGCGCGACTGGAGGGAACGATGTCGACACGCGCGAACGCCTGAGGTCTCGATGAGCCCGACGCTGTCGTTCCAACTCGTTCCCAGCACTCGTGCCCCGAGCGTCGCTCGCGCGCACGTCCGAGAGTTCCTCACCGCGAACGGCGCTACCAACGGCGACGCGAGCGATCTACAGTTCAGGTCATTGCTGCTCACGAGTGAGCTCGTGACCCATGCGATGGAGCACGGTGGTCAGGATCGCGCGACATGGTCCTCGCGCTCGATCTCGCCGCGCACACATTGCACGCGGAGCTCTCGCTCGACGACGTGGCGCTCCCGATCGACGTGGCCCCCTCCGGCGACGGCCAGATCGTCTGCGGCTTGGCGGTCATCGACTCGCTCGCCCGCCGCTGGGGTGGGGACCACACCAGCCGCGGCACCTGCCTCTGGTTCGAGCTCGACGTCGCGGCGGCTGAGTGACCTGCCGCCGACCGCGAGCGACACTGCTCGAGCCGCACGTTCGACCCAACGCCCTTCACCGCCGAAAGTTGTGATTTCAGCGCCGGGGCGGTGTGACCGGGCGGGTTCGCTGGGATGGTCACAACCTCCGAGCGGGACGGGTCGTCATGTCGCTCTCCGCCAACGACGCGCTCAGCGGCCCGGCGCGGATCGTGCACCTGGCCGGCGACGTCGACATGTCGAACGCCAAACGGCACGGGGACAGACTGTGCGAGATCGTCGACCAGTGCCCCGAGGCCGTCGTCGTGGTGAATTGCGCGCAGCTCAGCTTTCTCGAGTCGCAGGGCCTGGCGATGATGCACCGGGTCCACGAACGAGGGACCGCGATCGGGACCGCGGTGGTGTGGCGCGGCCTCGACGCCCACCAGCGCAAGGTGCTCCACATCACCGGCCTCGACACCGTGCTCTTCCTCGACGGGATCAGGGACGCCGGCGCGCGCATGCTGGAACACCCCGTCACGCCACAAACGCCGGCCGACTGAGCAGCCGCCGGTTGCCTACGGCGACGCGGTCCGGCGCGCCTCGACGTCGTCGGTGAGGAGGATCGCCCCGATCACCGCGCCGTCGGCGACCATCGACGACGCGCTGACCGCGCACACGAAATCGCGCCCCCGCCGGTTCCGTGCCGGCAGCTCGATCCGGGGGGCGCCCCCGTTGCCGTCGAGCGCGGCACGCACCGTGGGCAACAGCTCGGTGACGGCGAGGCCGATGTCGAGGTTCATGAGGTGCTTGCCCTCGACCTCGGACGACCGCAGCCCCCAGAGGTCCTCCGACCAGTGGTTCCACACCTGCACCACCAGGTCCTGGTCGACGACGATCACGCCCGAGTTGATCCCCGTCAGCACCGACTGCAGGTAGATGTTGACGCGGTCGAGCTCCTCCCCGCCGCGCGTTGAGCATGTCGTTGACGACCTGGAATTCGTCGTTGGTCGACTGCAGCTCCTCGTTCATGGTCTCGAGCTCTTCGTTGGTCGACTGGAGCTCCTCGTTGGTCGCCTGGAGCTCTTCGTTGGTCGACTGCAGCTCCTCGTTCATGGTCTCGAGCTCTTCGTTGGTCGACTGGAGCTCCTCGTAGGCCGTCTGCAGCTCGACGGTCGATCGATGCAGCTCGGCCTCCAGGCGCCGATAGCGGGTGACGTCGTCGAAGGCGACGCTCACCCCGCAGACGGAACCGCTCGGGCGGTCGAGCAGGGGCGTGACGAGCACGTCGAACACACCGGTGACGACGTCGCGCTGCACCCACTCGACGCCCCGCCGCTCGACCGGGTGGAGCTCGCGGTAGGCCTCTTCGATCACCGACCGCAGCTCGAGCGGCTTGTACGACATCTCGAGGTCCTGCAGCGGCCGGCCCAGGTGCATCGGCGCGATCCCGAACAGCGACCGCGCCGCGGCGTTGACGGACTGCACCGTGCCGTCGACGTCGACGACCAGCATGGCGCGGTCCGCGGCGTCGAACGCCGCATCGCGCAGCTTGCCCCGAGGCCACTCGGCATCGGCCGGCTCCGGTGCCCGAGCCACCGCGCCGCGTCGCTCCTTCGGCCGCGAGACGCTCTCGAACACCCGCAGGCGCAACTGCAACGGGCGGAACACGCTCGAGTGCGTGAGCAGCGTCTCGGCGCGGCCGAGGAAGAGGTAACCACCACCGTCGAGCGCGAACCGGAAGCGATCGAGGATCATCGCTTGCGTCTCCGCGTTGAAGTACATCAGCGTGTTGCGGCACGAGAGGAGATCGAGCCGCGAGATCGGCGCGTCCTGCAGGAGATCGTGGCGACCGAAGATCACCGACCGGCGGAGATCGCCGCGGAACGTGGTGCCGCGCCCGTTCGTCTCGAAGTAGTGCTCGCGCAGGGGCTCCGGCACCGACTCCATCGCCTGGGCGTCATACGTGGCTGCCCGCGCCTGAGCGAGGGCCTCCTCGTCGACGTCGGTCCCGTAGATCTTCACCCGGGCCCGGAACTGATCGTCTCCCAGCGACTCGCACAATGCGATGGCGAGCGTGTACGCCTCTTCCCCCGACGCGCAGCCGGCACTCCAGACCCGGATGGGCTCGCCCGGGTCCTTGCCGCTCACGATCCGCGGGATGATCTCCTCGGCGACGAAGTCCCAAGCCGGTGGATCGCGGAAGAAGCTGGTGACGTTGATCAGAATGGTGTTGAAGAAGATGACGAATTCGTCGGGGTGGACTTCGAGGTAGTCCTCGTACTCGGCGTACGACCCGCAGTGGACCTCGGTCATCCGCTTGCCGATGCGTCGCGCCAGCGTCGGCCGCTTGTACCCGGTGAAGTCGAACTCGCGGGTCCGCTTCACGTACTCGAGCAGCTGGTCCAGGTCACCCGGGTCGGTCGCCGTGCTGTCCGCCACAACTCCGCTCCCGGCCCGCGTCTCTGGTCGGCTTCATCCTACGGTGATGGTGGCGCGTCTCCCCGGGGGTCGACGGCTTGCAGGTCGACGGCCGCGAACACCGCCGCCAACTGCTCCTCGGTGGCGAGGCGCAACGGCTCCGGGCCGCGCAGCACCCCACGGACCACATCGGCCTGCGCTTCGTACTCTTCGAGCTGGCGTTCGAAGAGACGCTGGCCGTAGCCGTGCCGCGAGCGCGCCGCCTGGTCGCGCATGCGGCGCGCCAGGTCGGCCCGTTCAGAGAGCGCGCGCAGCGCGGTCCACAGCGCCTGCTCCAGCGTCGACGCCTGCTCCTCCAGCAGTCCCAGCGCCGTCCACGAATGGCCGACGCGGCAGCGGAACTTGCCCGGCTCGTGCGGATCGGCGTCCCAGAGCGAACCTCCGCAATCCGGGCACGTGAAGCGCGAAGGCCGACCCCGCATCTCCGATGCGGCGTTGCCCTCGAGCGCACGCTCGGTGGAGTCGGCCGGCTCGCCCGGTGTGGCATCGTTCCTGGCGGTGCGATGGGCCACCAGCCGCGGCAGCGCCAACCCGATCTCCTCGGCCGAGGCGACGATGTCGATCGGGACGTTGTCGATCGCGGCCTGCGGCATCGACGGATACAGCGCGTCTTCCGGCGACTGTGCCACCGTGAGGCCCCCGTGCGCACTGACGGCGAGCAACCCGTTCGTCCCGTCGTCGAGCACGCCGGACAGCACGATGCCCACGACGCCACTCCCGAACGCCTCGGCCGCGCTGCGGAACAGCGGGTCGACCGCCGGGCGGTGACCGTTCTCCGTCGGGCCACGCAGCAGCTGCATCCCGGACCGCCTCAGCAGGAGGTGCACATCCGGCGGCGCCACGTAGACGGTGCCACGCGCCGGGACCTGGCCGTCGACCGCGTGGTGCACCGGCAGCGCGCCGGCCCGGCTGAGGATCGTGGGGAGGAAGCTGTGCGCGTTGGTCGGCAGGTGGAGGACCACGAAGATCGTCCCGGCGAAATCGGCGGGTACGGCCGCGATGAGTCGGCGCAGCGCCTCGACGCCACCGGCCGACGCACCGACGACGACGATCTCGTGGCCGTCGTGTGCTCGCCCGCGTTCCCCGGCCATCGCTCGGGCCCGCCTACGGGACGAACCGGTAGCCCACCGACCACACCGTGTGGATCCAGCGGGGCTCGGCCGGGTTGGCCTCGATGCGCGCCCGCAACCGGCGCACGTGCTCCGTGACCGTCGCGGTGCCGATGCCGTCGTCGACCGACCAGACGTGCTGCATGATCTGCACGCGCGTGAACACCTGCCGCGGCGACGAGGCCAGGAACACGAGGAGGTCGAACTCGCGGGCGGGCACGTCGACCAGCTTCTCGTTCACCGACACCTCGCGGGCGGCGAGGTCGATGACGAGCCCGTCGAACATCAGCGGGCGCAACCGCGTCTGGCCCGCGGCCCGGCGTCGGAGCAACGCCTTCGTCTTGGTGACCAGCTCACGGGGTGAGAACGGCTTGACCAGGACGTCGTCGGCACCCGCGTCGACCACGTCGAGCGCGTCCATGACCCCCGTGTTGGTGGGCATCATCGCCACCAACAGCACGTCGGAGTGCTGCCGCACGTCGTGAATGGTGGGTCCGTGGTCGGAGAAGGCGCTGATCACCAGGTCGGCGTCGAGGTCGCCGCACTCCGCCAGACGCCGAGACGTGTCGAGGAGCCGCACGTCGTACCCCTCTGACGTGAGGCGGCGCGCGAGCAGATCGCGCAGCGCCGGGTCGTCCTCGGCGAGCACGATGCGTCCCGCATCCACACCCTCAAGCTAACCCTCAGGGGCGAATTGCAAAACCTGTCCGAACATCAGGTGAGCGGCACGAGACGCTGCGGGTCGGTGAGGATCGGCGCCATCGGGTCGCCGATCGCGGACACGCGCTCGGGCGCGCTGTGGACGTCCCACCGATCGGAGCGGAGGTCGGGGTCGTCCAACTCCTCCCAGGTGATGGGGACCGACACCGGCGCACCCGGTGCCGCCCGAACGCTGTACGGCGCCACCAGCGTCTTGTTGATCGCGTTCTGCGTGTAGTCGAGGCGCGCCCGACCCTCACGTGACCGCTTCTCCCATTTCGTGCTCACCAGGTCCGGCGCGACGCCGCCGACCGCCCGCGACAGCTGCGCCACCCACTCCCGTGTCTCGTCGAACGTGGAGCCCGGTTCGATGGGGATCCAGATCTGGAGACCCCGTTGTCCGGTGGTCTTCGGGTAGCCGCGCATGCCGAGGTGCTCGAGGGCCGTCCGGTGCAGACGGGCCAGCACGAGCAGGTCGTCCCAGCTCGTGTCCTCGCCCGGATCGAGATCGACGAGCGCGTACGTCGGGTGGTGCACCTCGGGGATCTTCGACGTCCACGGATGCAGCTCGACCGCGGCGTGGTTCGCCAGCCAGGCCAGCCCCGCGGTGCTGTCCAGCACGAGGTACTCGGTGCTCTCATCAGGGTCCGCCTCGTCGTTGCGCCACCGCCTGATCCACGCCGGCACGTACTTCGGCGCCTGCTTCTGCCAGAAGCCCTTGCGCGTCACCCCGTCCGGGTACCGGTGCAGGTTGAGCGGACGCTCCGCGAGGTACGGGAGGATCCACGGGCCCATCTGCGCGTAGTAGCGCACCAACCCGCGCTTGGTGACGTCGACACCTCCCTCACGCGCGGGGAAGAGCACCTTGTCGAGATTGGTGAGCGCGAGCTCGTGGCCCTGCAGGGTCCAGGTGCCCTTCGCCGGGAGCGCGTCGAGCGCAGCCAACTCCTCGGCCGTGGCGGCGCGAAACCCTTCGGGGACGGCGGCCGCGGTGCCCGCCTCACCGTGACCGTCCCACACGCGGTCGCGGTCGGCGGCCACCTCGTCGTTGTCGCGTCCACTCAGCACCGAGCGCGGATGGTCCTCGGGGTTCCATCCGTCGCGCGCGGCGTCGTCGCGCTTGTGCAGCACGAGCCAGCTCTCACGACCGCCGTCCTTGCGGTCCGTGCGCACGAGCACGAAGCGGCCCCGGAGCTTCTCGCCGAAGAGCTCGAGGTGCAGCTCACCGTCGGCCAGCGCCTGGATCGGGTCCTCGTCGCGGTCCAGGTCCCAGGTGCCGCGGTCCCACACGATCACGTCTCCGCCGCCGTACTCGCCGCGCGGGATCACACCCTCGAAGTCGGCGTACGCGAGCGGGTGGTCCTCCACCCGGACCGCGAGGTGCCGCTGGCGGGGATCGAGGGTCAGGCCCTTCGGCACCGCCCAACTCACGAGCACGCCACCGATCTCGAGCCGGAAGTCGTAGTGGAGACGGCGAGCCCGGTGCCGCTGCACCACGAACCGGGGCCGTCCGTCGCCGTCGGCCACCTCGCCGGCCGGCTCGGGCGTGCGTTCGAAGTCTCGCTTCTGCCGGTAGCGCTGCAGCGAATCGCTGCGTCCCCGCGCCATGCTCGCCGACTACCCGGGGATACGGGGCGAGAAACGCCGGGTACGGACACCGCAACCGCTCACCCGAGGAGCATCCCACGCCGATGCACGCAGGAGCCACCGGCCCCGCCCGTAGCGGGATCGCGCGTCACTCCCGCGGTGTCGACGGTGGAGTGAGCCCGAGCGCGTGCAGCACCGAGGACGCGACCACCTGCGGTGTTGCGGTCGAGGGCACGCGCACCGGCAGCACGTCGTCCCCGAGCTCCAGCGTGGCGAGCTGGCTCGGGAGGAGGTCGGCGCCGGCGAAGTGACCGACGCGCGACCGCAGCCGCTCCGCCAGCACGTTCGCGTCGACGTCGAGGAACACGAAGCGGAGACCGTCGACCCCGTCGCGGAGCACGTCGCGGTAGGACCGCTCGAGCGCCGAGCACGCCGACGCGACGCCGTCGGGCTGCCGGCGCAGCGCGGCGTTGACCCGCCGCAGCCATGGCAGCCGTTGCTCGTCGCCGAGCGGGTGGCCGGCACGCATCGAGGCGATCGCCGTCGGCGAGTGGAAGTCGTCAGCGTCGAGGAACGGAACTCCGAGCTCGCGGGCCACGAGCCGGCCCACGGTGGTCTTGCCCGCCCCGGTCACACCCATCACGACGATGAGCGGCCGACGTCCGAGCCCGATCGGTCCCCCACCGTCCTCGACCGGCGAGGCGCCGGCGCCAGTGTCGTGGTTGCTCATCATGGCCCCCATGGTGGGTGGTGCGTGGCTGCGTGGTGACGCTACGCGAGTACGGGCGGTGGCGACGGACGACCTGGTCACCGGGGCGGCGACGACGCTGAACGGCCGCGAATCACAGAGGGTTGCTGGGTCGCGCGCCGGGGTAGAGGCACAGCAGCGGCCGGCCCGAGGGGGGTTCGTGCGCGATCGGATCACGGCCTTCACGGGGGTCCTCACGGCCGGTTGTGCGGTGCTGTTCATTGCCGTCCTCGCTCGTCCCGGGACGTCGACCGAGCACGTGGTCGTGGCGGCCGGCCCTCCGAAGTCGGCCGAGCAGATCTACCTGCGCGACTGCGCCACCTGCCACGGCGCCGATGCGCGCGGCACGGCCCTCGGACCGGATCTGCACGGCGTCGGCGCCGCCGCGATCGACTTCCAGCTGTCGACCGGGCGCATGCCGGTGCCGACCGGCGATGCCGACCGCGCAGCAGCAGCACCGGGTCTCGGCCTCCGAGGCGCAGGCTCGTCGCCCACCGAAGTACAACGCCGCCACCCGGCGCGCCCTCGTCGACTACACCGTGGGCCTCACCGGCGGCGACCCGACCATTCCGCACGTCGATCTCAACGCCGGGAACCTCGCGGCCGGGGGGACGGTCTACCGATCGCAGTGCGCGGCCTGTCACGCGTGGTCCGGTGATGGCGGCGCGCTGCTCGGGCGCGAGGCGCCGTCGACCCATCCGGCGACGCCCACCGAGATCGCGGAGGCGGTGCGGACCGGCCCGGGCAACATGCCCGCGTTCGGTCACGCGGCAGTGGACGACGAGCAGCTGCAGTCGCTCGTGCGGTACGTGCGGTACCTCGACCACGCCGACGACCGCGGTGGCGCGCCGCTCTGGCACCTGGGCCCGTTGGCGGAGGGTGCGGTGGCCGTCTTCGTCGGCCTGGGGCTGCTCGTCGTCGCGGTGCGCTGGATCGGGACGCGCTCGTGAGCGACCCCCGGCACGCGGTGTCGGCGACGCGCATCGCCTTCGCCTGCTTCGTGGTCACCATGCTCTGCGCGCTGTCGTTGGCCGTCGTCTACGCGCTCGGCGGCCAACCACAGGCCGAAGGTGCCCTCCTCGGCGTCGGGCTCCTCTCCTTGGGCACCGGGCTCGTGGTCTGGGCCCACTGGTTGATGCCCCGGGGCCCGTTCGCCCAGGAACGCCACGAGCTCGCCAGCTCCGACGACGAGCTGGCCGCACTCGAGGAGACGCTCGAGCGTCCGGAGGGCATGAGCCGGCGGCGGCTGCTGATCGGCGGGCTGGTCGGTGCGCTGGGCGCGCTCGGGATCGCGGCGCTGTTCCCCATCCGATCGCTCGGGCCCGCGCCGGGCAACACGCTGCTGCGCACACCGTGGCGTCGCGGCCGCCGCGCCATCACCGAAGACGGCCGGGCCGTGCGCGCCCGCGACGTGCCCCTCGACGGACTCGTCACCGTGTTCCCCGCCGGCCACCCGGACTCGGCCGACGGCCAGGTCGTCCTCATGCGGGTCCGGCCCGAGCGCCTCCACCTTCCACCGGAGCGCGCCGACTGGGCCCCGAACGGGCTCATCGCGTACTCGAAGGTCTGCACGCACGCCGGTTGTCCGGTCGGCCTCTTCGAGCCGAGCACCGGGCAGCTGCTGTGCCCGTGTCACCAGTCGGCGTTCGACGTCCTCGACGGTGCCCAGCCCGTGTTCGGGCCCGCGGCGCGCGCGCTGCCCCAGTTGCCGATCGCGATCGACGACGAGGGCTACGTCGTCGCGCAGAGCGACTTCCACGAGCCGATCGGCCCGAGCTTCTGGAACCGCCCGTGAGCGCGCGCCACCGGCGCCGGCTGGGCGCGATCGCGGTCGCGGTCGGGATCGCCGCGGCGGGCTGTGGCGGGGGGCGTTCCATCGTCGATCCCAAAGGCTCGGAAGCCGATCGGGTGGCCGGCGTGTGGTGGCTGATGTTCGGGCTGGCCGCCGCGGTCTACGTCGTGGTCGCCGGTTGCATCCTCTATGCCGCCACGCGTGGTCGACGCGCGTCGCCCGTCGTCGCGCCTGCAGGACAATTGGTTCATCTGGATCGGCGGGGTGATCGTGCCGTTCCTCATCCTCGTGGTGCTCGCGGTCGTGACCGTCGACACCACGAGCGCGCTGCGCACGCTCGTCGCCGGGCGAGGTGCGGATCGACGTGGTCGGGAAATTGTGGTGGTGGGAGGTGCGCTACCCGGGCCACGGCGTCGTCACCGCCAACGAGATCCACATCCCGCGCGGCACGCCGATCAGCCTGCACCTCACCTCCGACAACGTGATCCACAGCTTCTGGGTGCCCCAGCTCGCGGGGAAGATGGACACGATCCCGGGCCAGCCCAACAACCTCGAGTTCACCGCCGACAAGGTCGGCCGGTACCCGGGTCGGTGCGCCGAGTTCTGCGGGCTGCAACACGCACACATGGGCGTGGAGGTGGTCGTCGAGACGCCGGCCGACTACGGACGCTGGCTGGCCCGTCGCGAGCGGGTCCCGCTCGAGCCGGCGTCGGAGGAGGCGGCCCGCGGGGAGCTGGTCGTTCCAGCGCGAAGCGTGTGCGGGGTGTCACACCATCGGGGGCACCGATGCGCAGGGCACGGTCGGCCCCGACCTCACCGACGTCGGCTCGCGCCGGCTGCTCGGCGCGGGCGCCATCGAGAACACGCCCCCGAACATGCGGGCCTGGATCCGCGACGCCCAGGCGATCAAGCCCGGCGTCCAGATGCCCTCGTTCCAGTCGCTGCCCGACCGTGATGTCGCCGACGCTCGCGGCGTACCTCGAGAGCTTGAAGTAGGAGCGCGATGGCGGTCACCGAGAAGCCGACTCCCGAGGTCGTCGAGGAGCTCGAGGAACGCTGGGAGGACGCGCCCGGCATCCCCGGTTTCTTCAACACCGTCGACCACAAGCGGATCGGGCTGCGCTACATCTACACCGCCTTCATCTTCTTCTTCCTCGCCGGTGCGCTCGCGCTGGTGATGCGCGTCCAGCTCGCGCAACCGAACGCAGGCGTGTTGAGCCCGGAGACGTACAACGAGTTCTTCACGATGCACGGCACCGCGATGATCTTCCTGTTCAACACGCCGGTGCTGGCGGGCTTCGGCAACTACCTGATCCCGCTGATGCTCGGCAGCCGCGACATGGCGTTCCCACGCCTGAACGCCTTCAGCTACTGGATCTTCCTGCTCTCGGGGCTGTTCCTGCTGTCGAGCTTCGTCGTCGGCCACCCGCCCAACGGCGGCTGGTTCGCCTACACCCCGCTCACGTCGAAGCCGTACTCGAGCGGCATCAACATCGACTTCTGGGGCCTCGGCGTGATCTTCGTCGGCATCTCCACCACCGTCGGCGCGGTGAACTTCATCGTCAGCATCTTCAAGCTGCGCGCCCCGGGCATGACCCTGAACCGCATGCCGATCTTCGTGTGGTCGATGCTCGTGTTCTCCTTCATGGTGATCTTCGCGGTGCCGGCGGTCACGGTGGCGGCCGCGCTGCTCGAGCTCGACCGGCTGTTCGGGACCGCCTTCTACTCGGTCGCGCGGCGGCGGGAGCGTGCTGCTGTACCAGCACCTCTTCTGGTTCTGGGGCCATCCCGAGGTGTACATCCTGTTCATCCCGGCCACCGGCATGGTCTCGATGATCATCCCGGTGTTCTCACGCCAGCGCCTGGCGGGCTACGTGTGGGTCGCGACCGCACTCGTGACGGTGGCGTTCATCAGCTTCGGCGTGTGGGTGCACCACATGTTCGCCACCGGCATCCCCGCCCTCGCGTTGTCGTTCTTCTCCGCCGCCAGCCTCATCATCACCTTGCCGAGCGGCGTCCAGTTCTTCGCGTGGATCGCAACCATGTGGAAGGGCGTCGTGCAGTTCTCCACCGCGATGCTCTTCTCGATCGGCTTCCTGCTGATCTTCCTGCTCGGGGGGATCACCGGGGTCATGGTCGCGGTGCTCCCGTTCGACTGGCAGGTGACCGACAGCTACTTCGTCGTCGCGCACTTCCACTACGTGCTCAACGGCGCGGTCGTGTTCCCGATCTTCGGAGCGCTCTACTACTGGTTGCCCAAGATGACCGGGCGCATGCTCGACGAGCGACTCGGCAAGATCAGCTTCTGGACCATGTTCATCGGGTTCAACGTGGCGTTCTTCCCGATGCACATCCTCGGCTTCCTCGGCATGCCGCGTCGCATCTACACCTACGACTCCGGGCTCGGTTGGGACACGCTGAACCTGATCATCAGCATCGCCTCGTTCGTCTTCGCCGTCGGCACCCTCCTCACGCTGTTCAACTTCGCGCGGAGCCGGTTCCGCGGTGCCCGCGCGCCCGCCGACCCGTGGCACGCCGATTCGCTGGAGTGGTCGACGACGTCGCCGCCACCCGAGTACAACTTCGCCGCCATTCCGGTCGTCAACGGGCGCCACCCGCTCTGGGACGAGCCGCCGGCGTCGGTCGAGGTGGTCGACGGGCAACCGGCGACCCGCGCCCTCGGGGTCGTCGGCGCGCTCGAGAAGCAGATGCCCGTGACCGAGGGCCTCGACGCGCGACCGCAGGACGTGTTGGGCATCCCCGAACCCACCTACCTGCCGTTCATCACCGCGGTCGGCATCGCACTGCTCTTCGTCGGGCTGCTGGTGGAGGCGGCGGTCATCGGCGTGGTCGGCGTGCTCATCGGCGCCGCGGCCGTGGTCCATTGGCTCTGGCGCACCTCGGAGAACCTCCGGTGAGCTCACCGGCGATCCGCATCGAGCCGGTCCCGCCCACCCGCGGCTATCCGACCGCGTGGTGGGGGATGGTGGTCCTCATCACCACCGAGGGGATGGTGTTCCTCTGCCTGCTCGCCGCCTATTTCTTCGTGCGCGCCGGCTCGCCGCGCTGGCCTCCCCCGGGCATCCCGCTGCCCGAGCTCCACCGGTCGGTCGTGTTCAGCGTCGTCCTGCTCGCCAGCAGCATCCCGATCTTCTGGATGGAGCACGCGCTGGAGCGAGGTCACATGCGCCAGGTGGCGGTGACGCTCGCGATCGCGTTCCTCATGGGCCTCGCGTTCCTGGGCAACACCGCGTACGACTACCTCAACCAGGAGTTCGGCCTGCGCGAGAACGCGTACGCGTCATTGTTCTGGGTGATCCTGGGCCTGCACGCGATCCACGTGTTCGTCGGCCTGCTCATGAGCGCGACCGTGCAGGTGAAGGTGTGGACCGGGAGGGTCACTCCCGAGCACCACGTGACGCCGGAGGTGTTCGCGCTGTACTGGCACTTCGTCGACGGCGTGTGGCTGTTCGTGTTCGCGGCCCTCTTCCTCTCCCCCCACCTCCGATGAACCTCCGCGTCGGCGACTTCCCCGACCGCGGTGCCCTCGTGTGGTTCACGGTCACCGCCGGGATCCTCGCGTGGATCGCGCACCTCGTGTTCTTCGCCTCGATCGTCGAGTTCGTGCACGACAACGGCTACTTCTGGCTGTTCCACGTCGGGAACGTGGTGTGCATCGCGCTGGCCGTCCTCGCGCTGTACCTCTCGTGGCTGCTGTACAAGGCCGGCAACGGCGACGACGAGGAGGCCCCCACGCCGCAGGGCCGGATGCGCTTCCTCGGCCTGGTCGGTCTCGCGGTCAACGGCGTGAACCTCCTGCTGATCCTGTTCGAGGGCAGCTACATCTTCTTCATCGGGACCGGCCGTGCTTGACCGCCTCCTGCCGCTCGTGATCCTCGTCGGCGCGTTCGCCTACGCGGTCGGCATCCGCCGACTGTGGGCCAATGCGCGCACCGTCCGCCTCGTGAGCTCCGCGCAGGCCGCCGCCTTCGGCGCGGCCGTGGTCACCCTGCTCGTGGCCCTGGAGTCGCCCCTCGAGAGCGCGGCGGCGCGCGACCTTCCCTGGCACATGGTCCAGCACCTCCTGCTGCTCGCGGTCGCGGCGCCGCTCCTCGCCGTCGGCGAGCCGGTGACGGTCATGACCCAGGCCCTCCCCGACCACATGCGCCGCAAGGTCCGGCCGGTGGTGCGCCGGATCAACCGCTCGCAGACGTCGACCCGGGGTTGGCTCGCCTGGACGGTCGTCGCCTTCTTCCTCAGCACCGCCGCGCTGGCGTTGTGGCACGTCCCCGCGCTCTACGACGCCGCGGTGGCGCACACGGAGGTCCACGCGCTCGAGCACGTCACCTTCGTCGCCACCGCCACGCTGTTCTGGTGGATGGCGCTGGGGGCGAGCCGGCGGTCCCGACGCGGCCTCGGAGTCCTGGCGGTGTTCGCCGCCACCCTGCCGGCCACCGCGCTGGGGATCCTCCTCACCCTCGCCCGGACGCCCTGGTACGCGCCGTACGGACACGGTGCCACCGCGTTGCGCGACCAGCAGGTCGCGGGCGCGCTCATGTGGGGCTTCGGCGGCTCTGCACTCGTGGTCGGAGCGGCGGCGCTGTTCGCGAGCTGGCTGACCAACATGGACCGGATCGAAGCGGCGCGGCGTCCACAGTCAGCGGTCGAGCCGTGGTGATCCGGCGCCTCGTCCGGTGGTTCGACGACCGGCTCGGTGCGTCGCGCTTCGCGCGGTCGTCGCTCGACAAGGTGTTCCCGGACCACTGGTCGTTCATGTTGGGCGAGATCGCGATGTACTGCTTCGTCCTCCTCGTCCTCACCGGGATCTACCTCTCGTTCTTCTTCGTCCCGAGCGACAAGACCGTCGTGTACCACGGCAGCTACGCGCCGTTGCGCGGCGTCCAGATGTCGCAGGCCTACGAGTCGACCATCCGCCTGAGCTTCGACGTGCGCGCGGGGCTGGTCATGCGCCAGATCCACCACTGGGCCGCGCTGGTGTTCCTCGCCACGATCGTCGCCCACCTCTGCCGCGTCTTCTTCACCGGCGCGTTCCGACGACCACGCGAGATCAACTGGGTCATCGGCGTGACACTCCTGATCCTCGCCATCTTCAACGGTTTCGCCGGCTACTCGCTCCCCGACGACCTGTTGTCGGGGACCGGCCTCCGGATCGCGTACTCCATCGCGCTGGCGATCCCGGTGATCGGCACCTGGGTGGCGTTCCTGCTCTTCGGCGGTGAGTTCCCGGCCCACGACATCCTGTCGCGCCTCTTCGTGATCCACGTCCTGTTGGTCCCGGCCGCGATCGCGATCCTGCTGACCGCGCACCTGGCGATCGTGTGGCGCCAGAAGCACACGCAGTTCGCGGGCGCGGGGCGCACCGAGCGCAACGTCGTCGGCTCCAAGCTCTGGCCCACGTACACCGCGAAGAGCGTCGGCCTGTTCGCGGTCATCGCCGGCGTGCTCGCGTTGCTCGGCGGGCTGGCGCAGATCAACCCGGTCTGGCTGTACGGCCCGTTCTCGCCGTCGGCGGTGAGCACCGCCGCGCAGCCGGACTGGTACCTGGGGTGGATCGAGGGTGCGTTGCGCATCATGCCGCCGGTGTACCTCCACCTCGGTCCGTACAACGTGTCCGAGCTCTTCTGGCCCGCGATCGCGCTCCCGACCATCACCTTCGGCCTGCTCTTCCTCTGGCCCTTCCTCGAGCAGCGGATGACCCACGATCACCGCGAGCATCACGTGCTCGACCGACCGAGCGAACGTCCGGTCCGCACCGCGCTCGGCGTGGTCGTCCTGACCTTCTACGCGGTCCTCCTCCTCGCCGGCGGCCAGGACATCTGGGCGCAACAGCTCGACGTCTCGTTGTCGGCGGTGCTGTGGACGTTCCGGGTGCTGGTGTTCGTGCTCCCGGTCGTCTTCGGCGCGTTCACCTACAAGTTCTGCCGCGACCTCGAACGCCACCGGCACGCGGCCCGGGCCGCGGCCGCCGCCGAACCGCCGATCGGGCCGAACGAGCCGCCGTCGATCGACGTCTCCCCACCGGCACGGGCACCGGCACCGGCACCGGCACCGGCATCGGCCGCGCCGGGTCGGTTCGACCGGTTGCGGCGCACCGGGTTCGGGGTCGTCATCCTGTTCCTGCTGCGCCGCGCCGGCGCCCGGCGCGAGCGCGTGCGACGCTGAGCGGCGCCGACCAGGTTTCACCGGCCCCGACCACCGGGTAGGCGCACTTGCGATGGACGACAGGGAACTCGCTGCACCCGGCGCCACGTTGGCCCGCCTGGTCGAGCAGCTGGGCGAGCAGTCGGCCCTCGACGGCGTGGCGGGCGCGGTCCGCGAACGCGTCGCCGGGGTCATCGGCACCGGGCCCGTCAAGGACCTGCTGAGCGGCACGTGGCTGGGCCACGCGGTTCACCCGGTGCTCACCGACCTCCCGATCGGCTTCTGGACGTCGGCGTTCACTCTCGATCTCCTCGGCGGACGGCACTCACGCCGGGCGGCCACCCGCCTCGTCGCGTGGGGCGTGCTCGCGGCGCTGCCGACCGTGGCCACCGGCGCGTCCGACTGGTCGGACGAGATGGGTCCGAACCGGCGCGTCGGCTTCGTGCACGCGGCGGCGAACACGGCCGCGTTGCTCTGCTACGGCGCGTCGTGGGTGGAGCGCAAGCGCGGCCGCCACTGGCGCGGCGTCGCGCTCGGACTCGTGGGCGCGTCCGCAGCGACGGTGGGCGGCTACCTGGGCGGTCACCTGCTGGGGCGCGCCGGGCTCGGCGTCGACCACACCACGTTCCGGCACCCGCCATCCGAGTGGACGGCGGTGATGCCGGTCTCGGAGGTCTCCGACGACCCGCGGTGCGCGATGGTCGACGGCGCACCGGTCATCGTCTTCCGTCACGGCGGCACGATCGTCGCCCTCGACGCCCAGTGCCCCCATCGCGGCGCGCCGATGGCCGAGGCTGACCTCGACGGCGACGTGCTCACCTGCCCGTGGCACGGCAGCCGGTTCCACGTGCCCGACGGGGCACTCCTGCGCGGTCCGTCGACCTTCCCACTGCCGGCCTACGAGTGCCGATCGGTCGACGGCACCGTGGAGGTCCGTTCGGCCGGTTGAAGCATCCGGCCCGGGCCGATCGGACCTCAGGCGCCGAGGGCGCGCCGGAAGAGCTCGACGGTGTGGTCTCGTGCCTCGGCGCGCGTGAGTCCGTCCCTCCCCAACAGGCGTGAGCGCATGTGCGCGAGCACGACGGCCTGGATGGCGAACGCGTCGGCGTCGGGCTGGGCGAGCGGGAAGACTCCTCGCCGCCTTCCCTCACCGAGGACCTCGACGAGCGGTGCGCGTTGGGCCTCGAGCCCTGCGACCTGCACCTCGGTGAACCCGTGCGCGCTCGCGACCTCAGGGGACGCCAGCACCGCCGCGTGCCGCAGCCGGCGGGCGTCGTACACGACGGCCAGGCTCTGATCGATCCACGCGGTGAGCGCGTCGAGCGGCGTCGGCGCCGAGGCGACCGCCGCGACCAGAGCGTCGGTCACGCGGTCGCTGTCGACCCGGTACATCTCGATGACCAGCTCGTCCTTGGAGCGGAAGTGGCGATAGAAGGCCCGGGTCGAGAAGCCGGTCTCGCGGAGCACGTCGTGCACCGACGTCTCGCGGGAGCCGTTCTGCTGGATGAGCCGGTAGGCGGCACGCATGATCTGCTCCCGCTCGGCCCGGTACTTGGCCCGGCGGGCGGGCGAGACCTGGCGCGCCGGGACCCCCGTCGGCGGGGCGGCGTCCGCGCTCATCCCGACCACGATACGCGAACGGCGTTTTCAATTTCGGGCTACGGAACCAGTGCGTTCAAATCCGGGAGCATGATGACGCTCTCCTGTGCCGTCGGCTCGTTCCGTGCGCCGACGAACACGGCCGCGATGGTGTCACTGCGATTCACCACGACGTGCGCCACCTGCGGCGGCACGAAGATGTAGTCGCCAGGGTGTGCGATCTCCATGTGTTCGAGCCGATCACCCGTATACACCTCGACCTCGTCGCCGCTCACCATGTAGAACGCCGACTCATGCCAGCGCGTGGATGTGTGACTTCGTCCGCGCACCTGGGTCCATCGTCACCACACCGAGGAACAACGCTTTCGCGCCGACCGTCTCCGCGCTCACCCCCGGCGCGTACGAGGGTCCCTGTTCGCTCTCGTAGCTTTCCGATGATCCCCGAACGACACTGCCAATCTTCGGCGCACTCATGAGGCCCCCCTCGGACGCAATCGGAGAGAAGTGTGCCCGATCTCAGCGCGGGATGCTCGCGCTCATCTGCGCTTCTTCTTCCTGAGGATCTTGCGGGCCTTCCGATTGATGCGCTCGAACTCGTCCTTGGTCAGGTTGCCGCGTCGGCGTTCCCTCTCCGAGCGTCGGATCGCGCTGATGGCGTGATCCCGGTCGGGCATCGGGTAGTTGCCCGACTCCCTCCTCGCCTTCTTCGAGCGCGCTCGCTCCGGCAGGCCGAACGCCTTGGCCGGCAGCTGCTCGCGCTGTTTCGCAGTGAGCTTCGCCATGGTGACTCGTCCTCCCGAGTCGCAACCGTCCTGCTCCCTGTACCCGTTCTCGCCCGCGAATCATCTGCACGACGGCGACAGTCCTCGGTGGAGCGCCGCGCCGGGTTCGGAATAGGTTGAGCCGATGGACATCACGCTGACGACGACGCCCCGGCTCGAGGTCCTGCGCGACGAGGTGCGGTCGTGGCTCGACGACGAGCTCCCGCCGGAGCTCGAGGGGTTCCAGTGGGACTTCGAGGAAGATCCCGACCGGTGGGCCTTCTACCGCCAGTTCTGGAAGAAGCAAGGGGCGAAGCGTTGGCTCGAGCCCACGTGGCCGTGCGAGTACGGCGGTGCGGAGATGTCGGCGCGCCAAGCGCGTGTGGTGCAGGAGGAGTTCGATCGCCGGCGTGCCGGCGGCTTCGCCGGCATCGGCATGCAGGTGGGCCCGGCGATCCTGCGCCTGGGCACCGAGGAGCAGAAGGCCGCGTTCCTGCCCGGCATGGCGGCGGGCGAGATCATGTGGGCCGAGGGCTACACCGAGCCCGACTCCGGTTCGGATCTGGCGTCGCTCCGGACGCGCGCGGTGCCCGACGGCGAGGAGTGGGTGATCGACGGCCAGAAGACGTTCTGCACGGCCGGCCACCACTGCAACTGGATGATCATCGCCGCCCGCACCGATCCTGACGCCTCGAAGCGCCACAAGGGCATCAGCTACTTCCTCTCCCCGACCGACGCCCCGGGGCTCCAGCTCCGGCCGCTGGACAACCTGGCCGACGGTCGTCAGAACCTCGTGCTCATCGACGGCCTCCGCGTGCCGGCCGACCGGATGCTCGGCGAGCTCAACCAGGGGTGGCAGCAGGTCTGGTTCGGGCTCGGCGGGAACCCCATCCCGACGTTCGCCGACGACGACCCCGGGCCCGAGGAGGAGTACGAGCCGGGACCCACCGGCCGGGCGTGGGTGCTCGACCAACTCGTGCAGTACTGCCGGGCCACGACGCGGCACGGACGGCCCCTCGCCGATGATCCCGTCGTGCGCATGCAGCTCGCCGACCTCGCCATCGGCGTGGAGGTCGAGCGGCTGTTGCAGTACGAGGGCGCGTGCGGGTACGGCGGTCACCTGCACCAGGCGATCACGAAGGAATTCCAACCCGAGTTCGCGCAGACGGTGCATGGAGATCCTCGGACCGCTCGGGCAGATCCAGTCGGGTGAGTGGGCGCCGCTCGCCGGCGAGATCGACCGCATCTACCGCCGGTCGTTCGGCAACCACGCCGGCGGCACGTCACAGGTCAAGCGGATGGTCGTCGCGACACGCGCGCTCGGCCTTCCCCGCTAGCGCCGCGCCATGGCCATCGATCTCACGCTCGACGACCACCAGCTCCTGCTCCAACGGTCCGCGAACGAGCTCTTCCGGAAGCGCTACCCGTCCGAGGTCGTGCGCGCCATCGAGGACGGCGGCCTGGGGTACTCGCCCGAGGGCTGGCACGAGCTGGCCGAGCTGGGCTGGTTGGGCATCAGCTTCCCCGAACGGTACGGCGGGGGTGGCGGCGGCTTCCTCGACCTCTACCCCATCTACGAGGAGATGGGGCGCTTCCTGGTGCCGAGCCCCCACCTCGACACCGTCGCGACCGCGGGCGAGATCATCCTCGCGTGCCGGAACCGAGGAGCAGCGGCAGGTGCTCCTGCCGGAGATCGCGCGAGGGCAACTGCATCATCAGCCCCGCGATCGTCGAGGGCGACGGCTCGTTCGGGTTCGACGCGATCACGTGCTCGGCGGAGCCGCGCGGCGGCGACTTCGTCGTCCGAGGGACGAAGCTGCTCGTGCCGTACGCGCGCTCGGCCGACCACTTCCTCTGCGCGGTGCGCACCAGCCGCGCCGCGGGCGCGGACGACATCTCGTTGTTGCTCGTCGACGCTCAGGCCGACGGCATCACCTGCGACGAGATCCCGAACATCGCCGGCCACGCGTTGTACGCGGTGACCTTCGACGAGGTGTCCACGCCGGCCGCGCAGCTCGTCGGTGCGGAGGGTCGCGGGTGGGCGCCCCTGTCGGAGGCGACGCTGAAGGCCGCGGTGCTGCAGGTCGCCACCATCGTGGGCGCGGCGCGTGCGGTGCTCGACATGACGAACCAGTACGCCAAGGACCGTGAGCAGTTCGGAGGCCCGATCGGCCGCTACCAGGCCGTCCAGTACCTCGTCACCGACATCCTCATCGACATGCATCGCGCCGACCTGCTGGCGAAGCAGGCCGCGTTCCGCATCGACGCCGGCAGGCCGTTCGAACGCGAAGCCGCGCTGGCGGTCGCGTTCGGCAAGCGAGCCGCCGCGCACCTGCACCGACAGGCGCACGAGGTCCACGCCGGCGTCGCCTTCATCCTCGAGCACGACCTGTCGCTCTACTCGCGACGCTCGAAGTTCTGGGAGAACCACCTCGGCGACGCCCGCTACTACGAGGAGCGGGTGGCGGACTCGATGTTGGCCTGACCCACGGTCAGCACCCGGAGCGCTCAAGCTGCTGCACCGGAGTGTCGATGGACCCAGCGCCCGCCGCCGCGGCGAAGACTCCGAGGGCTCCGATGACACCGACCGACCGCCGGGCCTTCCCGCGCTATGAGGCCCCGTCGACGTGGGCGGCCCGCTTCCTCGAGCAGGGCTCGTCGGATCTCGGCTGGCGAGACTGCCGTGTGCTCGACATCTCACGCGGTGGTGCGGCGCTGGAGATCGCGCCCCACGACACCGTCGAGGGGATCGTGGCCCTCGAGCTCTACGCGTTCGGCGACACGCCTCGGAACATCGCCGTCAGCGGCGAGGTCCGTCACTCCACCCGGCTGCCGTCAGGAGCCAAGAGAGTCGGGCTCGAGTTCACCGGGATCAGCGAGTCGGAGGAGCAGCTCCTCGCGCTGCTCCTGCGGCTGGTCGAGGTCTCCCTGAGCATCGTTGCGTGGTCCGCCCTGCGGGGTGTCACTCGGGCCCCGGGCCCGGACTCGACGATCACGAACCGTGCGCGGCACCCCAGGCGTTGATCGGGCTGTGCAGACCGAGGCCGCCGTCGACCTCGAGCACCTGCCCGGTGACCCACGGCAGCGCGTGCAGCGCGAGGATCGCGTCCGCGATGTCGTCGGCGGTGCCGAGGCGGCCGAGCGACGTGCGCTGGGCGACGTCCTCGAGCCATCCCGAGCCGACCGGCGCGCCACCCAGCATCGGCGTGACGGTGACGCCCGGGCCCACCGCGTTGACCCGGATCGCGGGCGCCCATTCCGCGGCGGCGACGCGCACGGTCATGCTCAGCCCGGCCTTCGACGTGCAGTAGGCGCCCATGCTCCGGTCGACGAGGCGTGCGCTCACGCTCGACGTCGCGACCATCGACGCCGCCAGCTCGTGCGCCGCGTAGTGGCGGGCCCACGCCCGCATGACCAGCCACGGGCCGGTCAGGTTCACCGCCAGCACGTGGTCCCACTCGGCCCGGTCGACGTCGGTGAGGAGCCCCGAGTGGCCGACGCCGGCGGTGACGGTCAGCTCGGTGGGTGCGTCACCGACGAGTTCGAGCGTCGACGCCACTGCCGCGTCGACCTGCTCCTCGTCGGTGACGTCGCAGTCGACGTCGGCCTCACCCTTCACGTCCCACACCACGACCGTGCGACCGGCGGCGTGGTACCGGTCGGCCACCGCCGCCCCGATGCCCGACGCGCCCCCGACCACCACCGCCGCTCCATCCGGGTCCGTCACCTGCTCCTCCTCGGCTCGACGAGGCGAACGTACCCGCGTGCGATCATGTCCGCGCCATGGAGATGACGGATCGGGTGCGCAACCTGGTGGGGAGCTACGCCGAGGCCGTGCTGCGCAACGATCCCGCGTTGTTCGCCGACACCTGGGCCGACGATGCGGTGTGGTCGATGCCGGGCGCGCCCACGATCGTCGGCCGCGACGACATCGCCCGCCGCTTCCGCGAGAGTCGCGGCAACTTTCGCCTGTGCGTGCAGGAGATCCTCAACGGTCGTATCACGTCGGTGGACGCCGATCGTGCGCTCGCGACCTGGCAGGTGCGCGAGCTCCAGTGGCGGGCCGACGGCACCGGCAGCGAGCTGCTCGGCGTCTACGACGACACGATGGTCATCGGCACCGACGGCGAGCTGCGCTTCGCCCGCCGCGACTTCGAGCTGCTGTACCGCGGTCCCGTCGACCTGCGCGGGAAGCTGCGCCTGCCGGACGCCGAGCACGCCGGTCAGCCCGACGACTCGCGCGGGATGTCGTAGCGCTCGATGTACGCCCGCGAACCGCTCGGCCAGCTCGCCGGCGTCGAGCCCGAACTCGGCGACGTCGTAGCGGTGGGCGCCGAACTGGCCCTTCGGGTGCGCAGCGACGTAGTCCGCGATCGCCTTCGCGCCGAGATCGTCGAGCTCGTCACCGCACGCGGAGTAGATCGAGGTCACCGTGGCGCTCGGATCGGTGACGAGATCCGCGTACTGCACGTCGAGGATCGGGAACTCCGGGTGGGCGGCGCGGAAGACCTCGATCCGACGGATCGACTCGTCGAGCATCGCCGGCCAGTGTCGGGCGATGTAGGGGCGGTGGTCGGCATCGGAGAACGTCGACGACAGCGTGGTGATGAGACTGCAGACCGACGCGGTGAGCACGACGGGGTCGCGGTGCAGCAGCACGAGCCGGGCGTCGGGGTAGACCGCGGTGAGGTACTCGAGCGCGATCGCGTGGTGCGGGCTCTTGAGCGTCCACCGCCCGCGCACGCCGCCGCTCTGCAGGACCTGGAGCACCGAGCGGTGGTACTCGTAGGCCGATCGTTGGTCGACGCCGAGCAGCCACTCGTCGTAGCCGGGCACGTTGGCGATCGCTTCGTAGGTGAGGCTCTTGAAGTCCTGGCCCATCACCGTGATGCACTCGGTGGCCTCGTCGGCCTGCTCGTGGTGCACCACCTCGATCATCGGGTTGATCTGCGCCAGCATCGCGTTGCTGGCGTGCACCGCGTCGACGCGTGGGCCCGACGCGATGGTCGGCCGGCGTGGGCGGCGGAACGCTGTCGCCCGCCTCCCACATCAGGAGCGCGCGGTTGCGGGGATCCTGGTCGAGGAGCCGGCTCAGCAACGTGGTGCCGGCGCGGAACATGCCGATCACGACAACGGTCGCTCGATCGCGCTCACCGGCGACCTCCGGGTGCCGCGTGATCCAGTCGACGACCCGCAACCGGTTCGCCAACGAGCCGGTGAGCATGCCCGGGAAGGCGGCGTCACCGAGCTCGTTGAGCTGTGCGTCCGAGTTCAGCGAATCGCAGAGCGCCGTCGAGCCCGTCGCGGAACGAGTCGGTCCCGAAGTCGTCGAGCCCGGTCGCCGCGCACGCGTCGGCGACCAGCGCCTCGGCGCGCAGCTCGGTCATCGCGCCTGCACGCTCACCACCGTGCGACCGCTGGTCTTCCGCTGCTCGTGGTCGTCGAGCGCCTGCGCGACCTCTTCCATCACGATGACGCGGCCGATGTACGGGCGGATCTTGCCGGCCGCAACGAGCTCCAGCAGCGCGGCGTGCACCTCGCGCCCGACCGACGGCGGGAACGTGTTGATGCCGAAACGGCGCATCTCCAACGGCATGTCGTTGTAGCCCATCATCACGCCCATGACGGTGATGTTGCCCATCGACACCCTGCGCAACGGACGGCCGGTGAGGCCCGACTCGGGGTCGTCGTTGAACCCGACCGGCACGTACCGGCCCTCACGCGCCATGCACGTCCAGATGGTCTCGGTCCCTTCGCCACCCACCATGTCGACGGCCACGTCGGCGCCGTCGCGCGTCGGTCAGCGCCATCACCCGGTCGAACAGGTCCTCGGTCTGGTAGTCGATCGGCTCGGCCCCGAGATCACGGCACACCTTGCCCTTGTCGGGGCCGCCGGCGATGGCGATGACGTCCGCGCCCGCCGCGGTCCCGAGCTGGATCATCGCCGTCCCCACGGCAGTGGCCCCGCCGACGACGAGCAGCGTCTCCCCCGCCTGCAGCTGCGCCCGCTTGTGCACCGCCAGGTACCCGGTGTGGAACGGAAGCGTGAACGCGGCGGCCTCGACGTCGTCGAGCTCCGGGGGCGCGTCGAACACGCCGTTGACCCCGGCGAGCGCGAAGTCGGCGACGCCGCCGAAGGACTGGTTCGTGCTGGCGACCACCCGCTTGGCCGACCCACTCCTCGGCGCCGTCGCCCGCCGCGGTCACGGTGCCGCACACGTCCATGCCGATCGTGAACGGCACCTGACCCATCACGCTGGCGACCGTGCCGCGGCAGCGGGCGATGTCACCGAAGTTCAGCGATGCCGCCGCCACCTCGACCAGGACCTCGCCCGGGCCCGGCTCGGGCACCGGGATGTCCTGGAGCTCCAGCGCCTCCAGCGGCGCGGCGTGCTGCACGACCCGGACTGCTCGCATGTGCTCTCCGTCCCCCTCGACGCTCCGGCGACCGCGGAGCGTATTAATCACCCTGGCTTATGTCAAGCGGCGTGCCGCGAGCGCCCGCTCCGTCGTCGCCCGAGACCGTACGACACCGGGTCGATGCCCGTGGTCGAGCGCTCGCCGGAGCGCGATGGCGACGCGAGATAGCGTCGGCGGCCGTCCCCGGAACCGTGAGGAGCGCAGTCGTGAACCTCGACGTCGTGTACGAGATCGCCGTGCCGAAGCCGCGCCGCGCCGGGAAGAAGGCGACCGTCGACGCCCGGGTCGGCGCGCGATGACCCGCACCGACGACTCCGCCGTCCCCGACTACCCCGGTCTGCTGCGCCTCGACGGTCGTCGCTTCGTCGTGCTCGGGGCGGGCCAGGGCATCGGCCGGCAGGCGTCGCACGCGCTCGCCTCGGTCGGGGCCCGCCTCGCCTGCGTCGACCAGGACCCCGACCTCGCCGCCGACATCGCCACCGAGGTGGACGCGACGCCGCTCTCCGGCAACGCGTACGACCGCGACGACATGGCTCGCCTGTTCGACGACGCGGGAGAGGCCCTCGGCGGGATCGACGGCGTCGTCGACATCATCGGCATGGCGCGGTACGCCGACCTCACCGAGATGTCGGACGAGGACTGGAACTGGCACTTCGACATCGTGCTCCGGCATGCGTTCCTGGCCATGCAGTACGGCGGGCGCGCCATGCAGGCGAACGGCGGCGCGATGGTGTTCGTGGCTTCGGTGTCGGGCATCACGTCGGCGCCCCGCCACTCGGCGTACGGCGCCGCCAAGGCCGGCCTGATGTCGCTGGTGCGCACCGGTGCCGTCGAGCTCGGGCCCGCGGGCATCCGGGTCAACGCGGTCGCGCCCGGCGTGGTCTGGACGCCCCGCGTGTCCGCCTTCCTCGGCGAGGAGGGCCGCGAGCGCAACATCGCCAACACCCCGCTGCGGCGGGTCGCCCAGCCGGCCGACATCGCCGCCGCGCTCCTCTTCCTCGCGTCGGACCTCGCCGCCTACGTCACCGGCCAGACGCTGACCGTCGACGGCGGCGTCGGGGCGAAGTTCCCCTACCCCATGGCCGACCTGTGACCGCGGGGTCGCCCGCCGACCCGTTCGTGCGCGGCTGCGCGTGGCCGGGCACCGACGCCATCCCCTACCCGCGGGCCGATCCCACCGACCTCGACCGCCTCCCCGGTGACACGGTGGCGACGGCGCGGCTGCCGGTCGGCGTCCGGCTCGAGCTGGTCGGCGACGCCGACGTCCTGGAGCTCGACTACGAGACGCGTGACCGACGACCTCGGGTACCGCGGCGACGGCGCGGGCACCGCGTTCACGGCCGTGGCCGGCGACCGGACCCTGGACGTGCCCGCCCGGCTGGGCCCGGGCACCGCGCGCTTCACCCTCGGTGAGCTCGGTGATCGCGCGCCGGACGACCCCGTGGTGGTGTATCTGCCCGAGGGCATGCGGCCGGTGGTGCTCGCGGTCCGCGCCTTCGGCGGCACACTCGAGCCCGCGCCCGTGCGTCCCCGGTGGCTGGCGTACGGCGATTCCATCGCCGAGGGCTGGATCGCGAGCGGGCCGGTGGGTGCGTGGCCCGCGCGCGCCGGTCGGCAGCTCGGCCTCGACGTGGTGAACCTGGGCTACGCCGGGTCGGCGCGCGGCGAGATCGTGTCCGCCCAGCAGCTGGCCGCGCTCGACGCGGCGGTCGTCTCGATCTCGCACGGCACCAACTGCTGGAGCCGCATCCCCTTCTCGACCGCGATGTTCCGCGAGCAGACGCGCGCCTTCCTCACCCTCGTCCGCGCCGGCCACCCGGACACGCCGATCGTCGTCACCAGCCCGATCGTCCGCCCCGACGCCGAGACCACACCGAACGACCTCGGGGCCACGCTCGACGACCTGCGCGTCGCCATGGAGGAGGTCGTACGCGAGCGCATCGCCGGAGGCGACGAGCGGATCGCGCTGGTCGAGGGCCGCGACCTGCTCGGCGCCGACGACCTGCCCGACGGCGTCCATCCCGGCGACCACGGGCACGCGGTGCTGGCGGCGGCGTTCGGGGACGCGATCGCCGCCGCACTGGCGAACACCCGGCAGTAGTAGGTCGTAGACGACGTCGAACCGACGGATGGTCGGCGGCGGGGGCGTACGCTCGGCCGCCATGAGCACGATCTCCGAAGCGTTCGACCTGTCGGGCCGCGTCGCCATCGTCACCGGCGCGGGACGGGGCCTGGGGAGGGCCATGGCCAGCCGGTTCGCGGAGGCCGGCGCCACCGCGGTGTGCGCCGACATCGACGGCGACAGCGCGGCCGAGACCGCGTCGCTGATCGGCAGCGCCGGCGGCACCGCGTCGGCTCGCACCGTCGACGTCACCCGCCGGACCGACGTCGACGACCTCGTTGCGGGCGTCGTCGACGAGCACGGCCACCTCGATGTGATGGTGAACAACGCCGCGATCATCGTCGACGGCCTGGTGCTCGACACCTCGGAAGACGATCTCGACCGCGTGCTCGCGGTGAACTTCAAGGGCGTGTTCTTCGGTTGCCAGGCCGCCGGTCGGGTCATGGTCGACCAGCGGTCGGGCTCGATCATCAACATGGCTTCGGGTGCCATCGACATCCCCACGCCCGCACTGGTCTGTTACGCGACCGCCAAGGCGGCGGTGGCGCAGCTGTCGCGCACCCTCGCCATGGAGCTGGCGCCGCACCAGGTGCGGGTCAACGCCATTGCGCCGGGGTGGATCGACACGCCCATGAACGAACGGCACGCACGACGTCCCGACGGCACCCTCGACGAGGAGAAGCAGCGGGAATACATCGCCATGCGCGCCAAGCTGTCGCCCATGGGCATTCCCGGCGAACCCGACGACATCGCGTTCGCCGCGCTCTACCTCGCGGCGCCGGCCGCCCGGTTCGTCACCGGCATCGTGATGCGGCCCAACGGCGGCGCCACCATGCCCTGGTGACCGAAGCGCCGACCGTCGTCGCGCCGCTGACCGGACCACGCCCGCCGTGGGGTGCGCCCGACGCCGACGAGCTCGCGGCGCGCGGGTACGTCGTCGAGGAGTACGTGCTCGAGGGCATCGCCCACGGCTACGAGCTCACCGCGCCGGACGGCGCCCCGGTCGACGGTCGCTGGGAGGTCGCGCCCTACGCCGCGGCGCCGTACCGCACCCGCCTCCTCGTCGTGCGCCCGGAGCGCGCGAGCCACTTCAACGGCACCGTCGTGGTCAATTGGCAGAACGTGTCGGCCGGCGCCGAACCCCGGACCCCCGCCGGTGACGAGCGGTACTGCGGCTACGCGTGGGTCGGGGTCGAGCGCGCAGGAGGTCCGGATCCACGGCTTCCCCGCGGGGATGGAACGCTACGGCGGGCGCGGGCAGCCCCTCGTCGCCCACGACCCCGAGCGCTACCGCGACCTCCACCACCCGGGCGACCAGGCGTCGTTCGACATCTTCCGCCAGGCCGGCCGGGCGCTCGGTCCGCGGCGACCGACCATCGTCGATCCGCTGGCCGGGCTGGAGGTGCACCGGCTGATCGCCACCGGGGGTTCGCAGTCCGCCATGCGTCTGGTCGCGTACCTCAATGCCCTCCACCGCGACGCGGCCGTGTTCGACGGGTTCCTGCTCTCGGTGTGGGAGGGCCGCGCGCCCCGACCCGAGGAGGGCGCGATCGCGAGCGGCGTGCGCACCACCATCCGCACCGACCTCAGCACGCCGGTGGTGGTGGTCAACAGCGAGTTCGAGGCGCACCACCTCGCCGGGCTGCCCGTCACCGACACCGAGCACCTCCGGATCTGGGAGGTGGCGGGGACGCCGCACGGCGTGGCGCGCAGCCGCACCGAACCGCCCGACGCCCGGGGACGGATCGTCAATCGCCTGAGCATCGGCCCGGTCCACGAGGCCGCGCTGCGCGCGCTGCACGGCTGGCTCGCTGACGGCACGCCCGCGCCGTCGCAGCCGCGCATCGCGGTCGACGTGGGGCGACGCCCGACGCTCCGCCGCGACGACCTCGGCAACGTGGTCGGCGGTATCCGCCTTCCCGAGCTCGAGGCCCCGACCCACGAGTATCACGGCGTCGCGTTCGGCACCGGCCGCGCACCGCTGTTCGGCTCGGCCCGTCCACTCGACGACGACGTGGTGCGCGCGCGGTTCCCGACCCGCGCCGCCTACGTGGCGCGATGGCACGACGCAGTCGACGCGCTCGTCACCACGGGTGCGCCCGCCCCGAGGACGCGCCGGCGATGAAGGCCCGGGGCGACGAGGTGTCGCTCCCCATGCCCTGATCCGGCACCACGCGTGCAACGTCGCGATCCCCCGGTCATCAACACCCTACGCGGTGTACTGCGTCCACTCCTGAGCGCCGCGCAGTGCGATAGATTCTCGGCGCTCTCCGGCTCGGCCGGAGCACGTACGAATCCGGGTCGAACCTCGGAAGATCGAGCTCATGTCCACGGTGCCGCAATTCTCCATATCGGTCGACGGCGCGACGACCGTCGTGGTCGCGCGCGGCGAGCTCGACCTCGCGTGCCGCGATTCGTTGCGTGACGCGCTCTCCGACCTGTCCGGTGCCGTCGTCGTCGATCTCGAGGACGTGACGTTCCTCGACTCGAGTTGCATCGGCGTGCTCGCCGGCGCTGCCCAACGGCTGCGCGACGACCACGGCGACCTCCGCATCCGGCGTCCGGCCGACGTCCCCCGGCGAGCGCTCGAGATCACCGGCCTCGAGGGCTGGATCGACGACTGACCGGTCCGAGCCGGCCGCCGGGTCAGCTGTCGTGCGCCTCGGCAGTGGCGGTCGAAGTGTCGATCTCGAACCAGACGGTCTTGCCGCCGTCGGTGCGTTCGGCGCCCCAGTCGGCGGCGAGCTCGCTCACGAACAGCACGCCGCGACCGTGCTCCTCGTCGATGCCCGGGTGGCGCAGCTCCGGGAGGACACTGCTCGGATCCTCGACGTCGACCCGGATGGCGGAGGGATGCCGGGTGATGCGCACGGTCATCGGCGTTCCTACGTGCACGACGACGTTGGAGACCAGCTCGCTGGCGAGCAGCTCGGTGATCTCCCCGAAGCCGTCGAGCTTCCAGGTCTCCAGCGTCGCCCGCAGGAAGGCGCGCGCCAGCAGCGGGGACTCGGTCGAGCTGGGGAGGTGGGTCTCGATGATTTCCATTGGTCTCGGTTCCGTTCGCGCGTCCTTCCCAGCTCGCGGACCCTCCCGAAGCTGCCCACTCCCGGCGCCTCGGAAACCGCCGGTGCCCGCGCCGCTGACGTCGGTCGCCGAGCTCGCCCTCCGCCCGCTCCAGTGCAGTGCGAGCACCGCGAGGTCGTCGGTGCTGTCGGGCGCGACCCGCTCGACCAGCTCGTCGACCAGCTCACCGAGGTCGGCGCCGGCACGGCTCGCGACGCGGAGGCGTTCGAGCCCGACGTCGAGGTGCTCGTTGCGGCGTTCGACGAGCCCGTCGGTGAACGCCACGAACGTGCTGCCTTCGGTCAGGGCCACGGTCATCGACTCGTACTGACGCCCGCGGAAGAGGCCGATCGCCGGTCCCAGCGGGGCATCGAGGAAGCGGCTCCCAGACGGCTCGACGACCAACAGGTCCGGGTGTCCAGCTCGCGCCACCACCATCGTCGCGTCGTCGACGTCGATCAGACCGCAGACGACCGTGGCGAACAGCTCGTTGCGGGCGACGTTCATCAAGAGGCTCAGCTTGTAGAGGATGTCGGCCGGCGCCGTGCCCTCGAGCGCGTAGGCGCGCATCGAGTAGCGCAGCGAGGCCATGGTGGCCGCGGCCTCGATCCCGCGCCCGGACACGTCGCCGACGGAGAACAGCAGCCGCCGCGACGAGAGCGGCACGAGGTCGTACCAGTCGCCGCCGACTTCGGTGCCGGCCACGCCCGCTTCGTAACGTGCCGCGACCTCCAGGCCGGCGACGGTCGGGAGCTCCTGCGGCAGGAGGCTGCGTTGCAGCGTCTCCGCGACCTCGCGTTGTTCGGTGTAGAGGCGGCGGTTCTCGTCGGCGACGGTCTCGAGCCGCGCCGCGAGGACCTCAGCGTGCTCGCGCCGTCGGATCAGGTACTCGGTCAGCACCCCGGCGACCGCGGCGACGACGATGCCCAGCCCGAGGAGGATCCAGGGCAATGCGGCCAACAGGCCCCCTCCGAGCTCGGAGCGGGGTGAGACCACCAACAACAGGTGGTTGTCGCCGAACGGCACCACCGAGGACGCCTGGCGCGCGCCGGCCGGCACACCGTGCCCCGAGTTCGACGCCAGCAGCGCGCTCGGGCGCTGGTCGCGACCGAGGTAGATCGCGTAGTCGAGGTCGGAGAACGCAGAATCCGACGCGATCCGGGCCCGGCGGTGCGCGGGCAGGCTCGCCTCGGCGTAGACGACGTAGCGCGCGCCGGGCCCGGCCGCGAGCGCGTAACCCAAGCGTCGCTGACGCTGGTCGAGCAACGACCGGACCGAGAACGTCGACCGCTGCGTCGCGCCGTCGAGGAACGCCCGCACGGTCCCCGGCGGTTCGTCCGCGAGCAGGGGCGCCTTGCCGGCGACGACGAGCGGCGTCGACGTGGTGGTGCCCTTGGGCCACAAGGAGGCGGAGACGAACGGCCGGCCCGTCTTCACGATCGGGGTCATGAGGGTCATGAAGGGCGTGGGTGACCCGTTGGTGGTCTCGGCCAGGACCGCGCCCGACGCGAGCGGCGACTGGAGGTCGGCCGCGCCGCCCTCGGCGACCGCTGCCACCCCGTGGGCGCGCTGCCGGAGGAGGCGGTCCTCGTTCTTGTCGTGCACGACGAAGGTGACGGCCACGAGCACCGCGGTGCCGACCAGGACCCCGAGGACGACCCACACCGTGAACGCGTGCGCCCGCCGCGGCGCGTGCGCCCCGCCCGCCAGCGCGCGGGCGCGGGATCCACCCGGCGCCGGCGACGCCGGCTCGGTGACGTCGGCGCCCGCCCGGACCATGCTCACTGGGTCGCACCGTAGCGGGCCGGGCGGGTTGCGGTACGGCGACCGGATCAGGCGACGAGGTCGCGGTACTCGGGGTGATCGTCGATGAAGTCGGCGACGTACCAACAGCTCGCGACCACTGGTCGTCCCGAGCGGCGCACGTGGTCGAGCGCATACCGCACGAGCTGCGCGGCGAGACCTCGGCCCCGATGGGTCGGCAGGATCTCGGTGTGCGGGAACACCACCCGGCCGTCGCGGACGACGTAGTCGGCGATCCCGATCAGCTCGTCGTCGACGCGCAGCGTGTAGCGCGAGTGGTCGGGTTCATGGGTGACGACGACGGTCATCGTCACGACGTACCCGTCGCGCGGGGCTCGGAACCATCGCGGTTCGTCACCGCAGGATCTCGATGAGCAGCACCCAGGCATTGAACAGCGCGCCGGCGAAGGCGGCGACGATCGCCACCGGCCACCAGTACAACCCGCCCCCGCCCGCTGCGGCGAGGGAGATCCCGGCAACCGCGAGCAGGGCCGGTGCGCCGAGACCGAAACCGCGGCGGATGACGATCGAGGCGCGCGGCGGCCCGTGACCCTCGGGGTCGATGGTCTGCCCGCCCGCGCCACGCTGGAGCCTGGCGGTCACCGCGAACGTGAAGACCGCGATCACCAGCAGCTCGGCGCTCACCACGCCGCGCGACTGGTCGGGAATCAGCACCGCGGTCGCGGTGACCAGGACCGCGGCGAGCCCGATCACCGCCTCCGCGGCGCGATTCACGAGCTGGCGAGAGCCGACGACGTCGCGCAGGTTGATCGAGAGCCCGACGAACACCAGTCCGAGCAGGGCGGCGGAAGCGCCCAGCTGCGCGAGTGCGAAGTCGGACCATCGCGCCGGGTCGAACGCCGACATCTCGGCTGCCTCCCGTGGTGGGTGTGGGGGTGGAAGGTACCTGTCGCGGCCCCGGTACGCTGCGCCGGCGCGGCGGTGTCGGCCGACATCGTGAGGCTCGGGACGCCGTCATCGCGTCGTGATGGGTCTCGCGATGACGACCTGTGCGGCTCGTCCTCGCCCGCACCGGGGACTGAAGGACGCCGCTACCGGCCCAACGCCGCGGTGAGGTCGCGCACGTGCTCCTGCGTCTGGGTGAGCAGCGGGCGCAGCGCCTCGGCGACGTCGGCGAGACCGAGGTCGGTCGCCTGCTGCACCCGCTCGCGGTAGCGCTCGAGCTGCCGGGTCTCCAGCGCGAGGTCGGCCTCCAGCGCTTCCCGCGAGTCGGCGGCGGTGGCGACGTCGGGCACGCGCGTGCTCGGCTCACCGCCGAGGAAGCTCACCTGCTCGGCAAGCGTCGTCGCATGCTGCAGCTCCTGCCCGAGGTGCACCTTGAGCTCGGCGACCGTGCTCGTGAACTCGGCGCCGCTGATCGTCGCGACGTGCCGCACGTACTGCACGATCGACTGGAACTCGGTCTCGAGGTCGTCGTTGAGCAACTCGATGAGCTCTTTGGTCTCCATCTCGCTAGACGTACCCGAACGACGACCGGTGCAATCGTGGCGGCGCGGGCGAGAGCGTGCGCTCAGACCCGCCGGTTGGTCGCGCCGTCGTCACGGCGCAGGATCTGCGCCACGACTCGCATCTGGATCACCGCGGTGACGACGATCCCGAAGAAGCCGAAGACCTGCAACGTCAACCGGAAGTCGTGGTCGGTCTTGCCGACGATCGCCGCCGCGATCAACAGGAGCGCGGCGCTGAGCAGCCCGATGACGCCGACCGCGGCGAACGTCGCCCGGTCGATCCACGCGTCCACGACCGCCCGGTCGTGCCCCGAGAACCGCTCGATCCGCGTCGTGAGGCGTCCGCTGCGCAGCTGCGTGGCGACCGCCTCCAGGTGTCCCGGAAGCGTCCGCAGCGACGGCAACGCGTGGACGACCTCCTTCTCCAGCTGTTGCTGCAACATCTCGGACTGCTGCCCGGCGAGCTCGGGGAGCAGCGCAGTCGCCTCGTTGGCGATGTTGAACGACGGGTTGATGGTCCGGAGCGTCCCTTCGAGCGTCAGCAACGCCCGCGACAGCACCGTCATCGCGCCAGGCACTTCGAGCCCGTGACGGTTCATGATGTCGAGCATCATGCTCATCGCCGCCGGGTCGAAGCTGCCGGACCCGAGGCCCTCGCTGAGCACGAGGCCGATGTCGGCCTCGAGCGCGCGGCTGTCACCGCCCTCGTCGCCCCCGGCCAGATGGACGCTCGCCCGTGCGAGCACCACGGGGTCGTTGAGCTGGAAGCCGATCGCCATCTCCTGGAGCGATTCGAGGACGATCGGGCTGAGGCGCCCCACCGCTCCGAAGTCGAGGAACCAGAGCGTGCCGATGCGGTCCACGAAGATGTTCCCGGGGTGAGGGTCGGCGTGGTACAAGCCGTCGCGCAGCACCTGGTCGAGGAACGACTGCAGCAGGCGGGTCGCCAGGACGTCGGCCGACGGTGGCACCGCCTCGACCGCCCCGTGGTCGGCGACGGTGACGCCGTCGATCTCCTCCATCACCAGGACGCGCCGGGTCGACAACGACTGGTAGACGATCGGGGCGGCGATGCCCTCCTTGCCCTCGAGGTGGCCCAGGAAGGCGACGCCGCTCGAAGCTTCGGCGCCGTAGTCGAGCTCGCGCTCCAGCGAGGTGATGAGCTCCTCAGCGAGGCGCTTGACGCCGAGCTGCCGTGCGGCCTCCACCCTCCGGTCGATGACCCCCGCCGCCAGGCGGAGCACGGCGTCGTCGCGATGCACGACGTCCTCGATGCCGGGCCGCTGCACCTTCACCACCACCCGTTCGCCGGTCTTGAGCACCGCCCGGTGCGTCTGGCCGATCGAAGCCGCCGCCAACGGCTCGAAGTCGAAGGACGCGAACTCCTCCTCCACCGTGGCGCCGAGCTCACGCTCGATGACCTCGCGGATCTCGTCGGCCGGGACCGGGCGGGCCGACGACTGCAGCGTCTCGAGCTCGGTGGTGAGCACCTCGGGGAGGAGGTCGGTCCGGGTGGAGGCGATCTGTCCGAACTTCACGAACATCCCGCCGCAGTCCTCCAGGGTGAGGCGCAGGCGGCGGGCGAACTCGGGCGTCGCCAGCTTCGACGCCGACGCGTAGTGCGTGAGACCCCGCTTGCGCGCGTAGCGCAGGATCTCGCGGGAGCGCCCCAGCGGCGCGAACTTCCGTTTGATGGTCGCGATCGGGTGCAGGAGCCAGCGGTACCGGTGGTGCTTCGTGGTGCGCGGCTTCAAGATGACGTCGAGGATCAGGCCGACGAACATCGAGATGAGCACCCCGAAGAACAGGGCCAACAGCAGCACGTGGTTCAGCTGGTGGGTGTTCTTGATGTTCTCGTCCTCGATGAACGCGGCGATGCTGACGCCGAAGACCCAGCCGAACAAGCCGGCGACGAACGAGCGACCCCAACCGCGGTGCACCCCGAGGAGACGGCTGCTGAACCAACCGACGACGATGATGAACGGGATGCCGTAGAACAGCAGTGCCCCGGTGTCGAGCTCGACCACGATGCCGTACGTCATGGCGCGCAGCCTACGGCTGACAATCCGCCCCCTACTCGGTGAGCCGCGAGATCCACCGGGAGAGCGGGTCGAGCGCGTAGTAGACGGCGAGCGCGCCGTGAAGCGCGAGGCACGTGTAGGCGTTGATCAGACCGACGACGATGGTGAGCGCGTAGATCCCGCTGCCGATCGTGAAGAGGACGGTGGCGGTCCGGCGCTGCGCCTCGGGGAAGGCGTCGTCGAGGAGCCGCCGGCGCGACGACCCGTAGAGCCAGAGCGCGGCCCACGCCAACGCGTTCACCGTCATGGCGACGCTGTAGACGACCGCCGCCACCCGCTCGCCCTCGCCGCGTTGGAGCGCCTGACCGAAGATGCCGGTCGGGTACGGGATGAACACGACGGTCGCGAGCAGCAGGAGGTTGAGGTAGACGAGGTTGCGGTCGACGTGCGCGAAGTGACCGAAGATCGTGTGGTGGTTGAGCCACATGATGCCGATCACCGCGAAGCTGACGACGTACGCCGCGTACGCGGGCCAGCGATCGGCGAGCTCAGAGCCGAGGTGGTGGTAGTCGTCCGGGGTGGTGATCGTCAGCACCAACAGCGTGATGGCGATGGCAAAGACGCCGTCGCTGAACGCCTCGAGCCGCGCCTTGCCCATCCGCTGAGGCTACGAGATCGCAGATTCGCGCCGGCCCGCCTCACTCCCAGGGCTCGAACAGTCCTTCGAACTCGAGGTTGGCGTCGCGGCACGCGGCCGTACAGCAACCAGTCGCCCTTGAACAGCTGGTGGTCGTAGGGCCCGCCCGCGATGTGCGTCTGGGGACCACCGGTGGCGCTGGGCATGAAGCGGATCTGCTCGAAGCCTGCCTTCACGCCCCAGCCGGTCAGCACCGGCGCGCGGAAGATGGCCTCCACGAGCACCCGCGCGGTGTCGTAGGCGAGCACGGGGATCGCGTTCGGCCACATGGGAGGATCCTCGCCGTAGCGCGCGACGTACCGCTCGTGGAAGCCGCCGACGAGTGGGTTCTCCGGGCAGAGCTGGTCGACGCCGACCCAACCCTCGAACTTCTCGAAGCCCATCAGGTAGAACATGAACGCGGTGCCCATCACGCGCGGCGGGTCCCACGCAAGCTGGTCGAGCGCCTTCCGCAGCTCACCGTTCGCGGCGAGCACGCCGTACCCCATGTACACGAGCGCGTCGGCGCCGACCGAGCGCAGGTTCTCGAGGTGCTCGGCGAGGTGCTCCTCCGTCTGCTCCACCGTCTCCACCGCTGCGATCGAGAGTCCGCGCCGCCGACACTCCATCCGGAAGTACCGGAAGTACTCCTCGCCGTTGGGTGACACCTCGCTCAGTACGGCAACCCGCTGATACCCGTTGCGCTTCAACCAGCCGACGGCGAGCGCGGCGTCACCGCCACAGTCGCCGTTGCCGAGCCGGAAGCAGTAGTCACCGAAGAACCGCTCCGTCCCGCACCACGACAGCAGCGGGACCTGGAGCTCGTTCGCGTAGGGGCCGACGACCATCGCGTTGTCGGAGCTGTACGCCCCCGCCACCGCGATGCAACCGGCGTCGACCAGCTCCTTGAACCCGTCGATGGCGTTCTTCGCCGAACCGTTCGGTAGACCGCGTTCGGGATGGATGACGAACTCGTACGGCCGGCCGAGCACGCCGGCCTCCGTCGCCTCGTCGAAGGCCAGACGGTGGATCTTGTCGTATCCGCCGCCGGGGCCGTCGAGGGCCGAGCCCAACCACCCGATCCTGATGGGGTCCATGGCATCCCTTTCGCCGTCGCCGACACCGCGTCGTCGGCGGGCGTAGACGTTAGGCAACGCGCCGTGCCCTCCGGCGGTGTGGGCTCCGGCGGTGTGGGAGCATCCGCCCATGACTGTCGACGTCGTGACCACCGGATTCGTCCGGCTCGTCACCATCAACCGACCGGAGCAGCGGAACGCGCTCGACCGTGCGACCTACCGGGGCATCGGCGAAGCGTTCACGAGCGCGGAGCACGACGACGCCGTGCGCGTGGTCGTGCTCACCGGAGCCGGCGATCAGGCCTTCTGCGCGGGGATGGACCTCAAGGCCTTCGCGTCGGGCGATCGCATCACCGCCGACGACGGTCCCGGTCCCTCGGTCTTCGTCGAGCGCGTGTACCCGAAGCCGGTCATCGCCGCGGTGAACGGCGCCGCCGTCGCCGGTGGCTTCGGCATCATGTTGGGCTGCGACCTCGTGGTCGCCGCCGACCACGCCACCTTCGGGTTGCCGGAGGTGAAGCGAGGGTTGGTCGGCGTGGGCGCGACGAGCCGGGCCGCACTCCGGCTCCCACCCGCGGTGACGCTCGAGCTCGCGCTCACCGGCGAGCTGATGGACGCGCCCCGCGCGCTGCACCACGGCCTGGTGAACCGGGTGGTCCCCGGTCTCGAGGTCGTGCCGACCGCCCTCGGCCTGGCCGAGAAGATCGCGTCGAACGCGCCGCTCGCGGTGGCGCTGGCGAAGGAGATCGCGTTCGACGCGGCGCGGCTGCTCGACGTCGACATCGCGACCTTCCGCGCCAAGGCCGCGGTCGTCTTCGACAGCGAGGACGCGCGGGAGGGCACCGTCGCCTTCGCCGAGAAGCGCCCGCCGCGGTTCCGGGGCCGCTGAGGCCTCCGCGACAGGGGCATGTCAGGCGAGAGCGGGCTCCGCCCGTCTCGCCGGTGGGACGGAGTGAGCGGACGCGAGCGACGGGGACGTGTCAGGCGAGAGCGGGCTCCGCCCGTCTCGCCGGTAGGACGGAGTGAGCGGAGGCGAGCGACGGGGAGATGTCAGTCGAAGCGGACGGGCACCGCGTCGGGACCCCGCTCGTACATCCCGATGATCCGCGGCGCGGGCGCGTCGGGATCCGGCCGGAGGTTCGGGAGTCGCTCGACCAGCGCGCCCACCGCGGCGAGGATCTCGGCCCGGGCGACGTGCATGCCGAGGCAGATGTGCGCACCGCTCCCGAAGCCGAGGTGCGACTGCACCGGCCGGCCGGGATCGAACCGGTCGGGATCGTCCCACCGCGCCGGATCGCGGTTGGCGGCAGCCAGGCACAGGTGCACGACCGAGCCCGTCGGCACGGCGATGCCCCCCAACTCGGTGTCGCGGGCGACGAAGCGACTGAACATGGGGTCCGTCGGTGTCCATCGCACCGACTCCTCGACCACCGGCCTCAGCATCTCCGGATCGTTCCGGACCGCCGCGAGCAGCTCCGGTTGCTGCAGGAGCGCGGTCATGGTGATGCCCATCTGCTTCCAGGTCGTCCCCGATCCGGCCGCGAGCAGCAGGAAGGCGAACGAGATGATCTCCGCATCGGTCAGGCGCTTCGTGACGCCGTCCTCGTCGGTGATCTCGGCCTCGACCAGCACGCTGATCAGGTCGTCGCGACGCTCGGTCCGGCGCGCCTCGACGACCGGTTGGACGATGCGGAGGAACTCGCCGATCCCGACACCGTCGGAGGTGACCGCGGCGCGGATGGTCGAGCGCCTCGGCGATGGAGATGCCGAAGCTCCCGGTGATGGTGAGGAGCGGGATGGCCGAGAAGAACTCGACGTTGAGGTCGGCACGACCCGTGCCCTCCAACCGGGACACGAGTGCATCGACGGTCCGCTGGATCCACTGTTGCTGCCACCACGCGGTGCGCTTCGGCAGGAACGACGGCTGCACCAGCGCGCGGTACCGGCGGTGCCGGGCGCCGTCCATGAACAGGATGCTGGCGTCGATCATGTCGTCGCCGATCGGGTCGCCGGCCACGAACGTCTCGCCGTCGCGGAACACCGCGTCGCACGTGGCGAAGTCGAAGCACGAGACGTGTCTGCGGTCGGGGTAGGGCAGGCCCTGGAAGAACGCCTCGCCGTGGTAGCCGACGAGCTCCCCGACGATGCCCTCGTGCACCGGACCGGTCTCCCGCAACCGGTGGAACTCCGGATAGGGATCGTCCTCGAACGCGCCACCGCGCGTCGCGTAGACGTTGCTGCGCAAGTCGAACAGCTCACGCAGGCGCGAGCGGTCGAGGGCGTCGTAGTCGCTGGTCGCCGTCATCGTCGCTCCAGCACCACGACCGGGATCTCCCGGTCGGTGCGCGTCGCGTACGTGTCGTAGTTCGGCCACGATCGGTTCATGAGCCGCCAGAGCTCCTCCCGCTCGGCGCCGTCGGCGGTTCGGGCGCGGACGTCGAACCGTTCACCCCGTACCTGCACCGGAAGCGTCCGGGTGCGCGAGCAGGTTCTTGTACCAACCCGGATGGTCGGGCGCTCCGCCCTTCGAGGCGACCACCACGAGATCGTCGCCGCGGCTGTCGTAGATCAGGGCGAACTTGCGGGGCTCGCCACTCTTCCGTCCGGTGGTGGTGAGCACGAGGATGGTGGCGCCGTTCCAGAGGTAGCCGACCTCGCCGTCGGTCTCCTCGTAGCGGCGGACGTGCTCGTCGCCGAACAGGGAGAGGTCGGGGGGCGTGTACGTGGGTTCGGTCATTCGGGTCCTCCTCGGAGCACGACGGACGGACGGGTCACGCGGCGTCCCGGAGCCGGGGCACGACGTCGTCGAACAACCGCTCGATCGTCGCGCCCGGGTCGGGCGATGCCGGTGCGAAGATCAGGTGGCGCGCCCCTGCGTCGACGAACTGCTGCAGCGACGCGGCCACCTCGGCGACGTCGCCCACCGCGGCGACGTGCTCGACCATCGACCGGAAGTCCTGGCGGTACGTCCCGCCCAGGAAGCGGGCGGCGTCGGCGCGCGCCTGCTCGCCGTCGGCGTGGAGCCCGACGAACACGAACGCGCACCATGCGAAGCGGTCGAGCGACCGGCCGACACGCTCGGCGTGGTCGCGGATGACGGCCACCGATTCGGCGTAGCGGCGGGGCGAGTAGAGGTACGGCATCCACCCGTCACCGAGGTCCGCGGCGCGGCGCATCGCCGGCCGCCGCCGCCCCGCCACGACGATGGGCGGTCCGCCGGGTTGGGCCGGCGCGGGGTGGATGCGGACGTCGTCCATCGCGTAGAAGCGACCGTCGTGGGTGACCGGTTCACCGGTCCACAGCCGGCGCAGCAGGGGGATGGCCTCGTCGGTGCGCGGTCCCCGCTCCTCGATCGGGACCTGACAGGCGCGGAACTCCCCGGGGTACTCGCCGCCGATCCCGACCCCGAGCGCGACCCGGCCGCCGGTGACGCGGTCGAGGTCGGCGACCTGCTTGGCGATGATGGCGGGCGCGTACAACGGGAGCAGCAGGATGCTGGTGCCGACGCGCACTCGACGGGTGCGCGCGGCCAGGACGGCCAGCGCCATCATGACCTCGGGGCTCGGATTGGTGGACGCCACGTGACCACCCATCCAGAGCGCGTCGACGGGCAGCTCCTCGAGGTGCGCCAGACGTTCGGCGTCGAGCCCGGCGCCGGGGACCACACCGAAGGTGAGTCCGCTCACGCCCCTGACTCGACCGGCTCGGGCACGGCCTCGGGCGTGCGCCAGAGCGCGGCGCGGCAGAACTCCCAGAGGTGCCCCGCGCATTCGTCGGCCGACCACGGCAGCGCACCGATTCCCATGGCGTGGGCGTACGCGACGACGAGGCGCATCACCAGGTCGGCGTCGCGCGCCGGATCCGCGGCGACACGCGTGGTGGCGCGGTCGACCCGGCGGATGTGGTCCTCGACGACCCGTCGGTAGGGCGCGAACACCAGCTCGGACTCCGCCGGATCCAGCTCCGAGAGGCGGAGGCGTTCCCGGGCGTGGAACCGCAGGCGGTGGTAGGCCTCCGGCTCCATGCTCATGAGGATCGGGAGCTGGATCACGACGCGCAGCTGCTCGACCGGATCGGCCTGACGGGCGGCGATCGCCTCCATCTCCTCGACACCGTCCTCGACGTTCTCCTCGAGCACCGCGAGCAGGAGCTCGTCCTTGCTCCCGAAGTGGCGGTAGAAGGTCTGCAGGGCCACGCCGGCGCGGTCGGCGAGCTGGCGAACGGTGAACTGCCCCTCCCCGTCGAGCACGAGAGCCTGCGCGGCGCGGATGAGCTGCCCGGCGGGATCGCGCCCGGTGCGGCGGGAAGCCTCCTGGGCGCGGCGGCCGGCACGGAGCGCGGAGCGCAGCTCCCAGCGCTTGCCCTCCCATGCGGCGTCGGCGCCGATCTCCTGCGCACGCGCGGCCACCGTCATCGGCGACGACCGTACTAGAACGCTGCTCTTGCCGCTGCGAGAACGATGCTGTAGCTTGCCGCCCAGTCACTGGGCGTCGCCAGTGTGATCGAGGCGTGATCAAGGGGGGCCGTGCGTCGTTCCACGGAGCACCGCGGGCGTCGAGTCGGCTCGGGCCGGGCCCCGTACGCCGTGGTCGCGAGGTGCACCCTGCTGGCGACGAGATTGGTATAGACATCTCCGAACGGCCGCGCCCGCGGCCGAGACCAAGGGGGGGCCATGACTGCAAGCAGGAAACGAGGCGCGGGGCTCGTACTCGTCGCCACGGTGATATGCCTCGTGGCCGCGTGGCTCACACCGACTGTGAGCGGAGCGTCGACGCCTGCTGTGGTGACCGTCACCGACGGCACGATCAAGGTCGGCGGCATCGGGTACGTGGCGAACTTCGGCGACGCCGCCATCGGTGCGCAGGCGCGCTTCCAGCGCGCCAACGAGACCAAAGAGGTCAAGGGATACAAGTTCCAGTGGACGGAGTTCGCCGACGACAAGAACGACCCCGCGACGGCGCTCTCGGAGACGCGTCGTCTGGTCACGCAGGACGGCATCTTCGCGCTCGTCCCGAACGTGTCGCTGGCAACGCCGGGTGACTTCCTGACCCAGCAGCAGATCCCGTGGTTCGGGCCCGGTTACGACGCCACGTACTGTCCCGACAAGGGTGTGAAGGGCTTTGGCTTCAGCACCTACGGATGCATCCTGCGTCTGGACGCCACGAAGGCCTACGGCAGCACGTTCCAGCTGCTGAAGCAGGAGTTGGCGTCGAAGGGCATCAGCAAGCCGAGCATCGCGCTGATCGGCACCGACTCCCAGTCCGGCAAGTCCGGGGTGACCCAGAGCGCATCCGCCGCCCAGGGTTCGGGGATGAACGTCGTGTACGCCAAGGGCACGATTCCGGCCCCGCCCGCGGTGGTCGGCGACTACTCGCCGTACATCCAGGCGATGCTCACCTCGAACGGCGGCAAGGCGCCGGACGTGATCTACTCGCAGGCACCCCCGACCATCTCCCTGCAGCTGTTCAACGGGCTCAAGCCCGCGGGCTTCACGGGGACGATCATCTCGCCCTACTACTCGAAGCTGCTGCAGAAGGCCCTGGCCGGCTCGTACGTGTTCATGCAGTTCGCGGGGTACGAGACGAAGTCGAAGGGCGTCGACCAGTTCAAGGCCGACGTGGAGGCGTTCAAGCCCGGTACACCCGGTTCGCTGACGCTCGCGGCCGGATACTTCGCGGCCGACATGTTCATCCAGGCCGTGAAGCTGTCGTTGAAGTCGAGCAAGACGCTCACGTCCGCGTCGGTCCAGAAGGCGGCGTCGGGGATGACGTACCAGATCCCGGACACCATCGGTCCGACGAAGTACCCGAGCTCGTACAACATCCCGGATCAGGCGTGCAACGTGCTGGACCACGTGAACGACGACGGTTCGGGGTTCACCCTCTCACAGCCGTACACGTGCACCACGAAGACCTTCCCGATCCCGTCGAAGTTCAAGGGCGCCAACTACCCGTCCTGACACGCGTCAACGGAGTGAATCCGCGCGAGGGCCGGGGTCCGCCGACCCCGGCCCTCGCGTTGCTCCCGGCCGCGTGCGAAACCGCGTCCGAGCGCGGCGTTTGTGTGGTGCGCGAAGCTCTGCGATCAGCCCAGCACCTCCAGGGGGAACGACTGGTGACGGTCACAACCGAGCAGGACCGGCGCGTCCCAGGGTCCGGCGACGAGCTGATGTTGACCCTCCGAGGCATCACGGTGCGCTTCGGTGGCATCACCGCGCTCAACGGCGGTGAGCATCGACGCCAGGAGGGGCGAGGTCCTCGGGATCATCGGTCCGAACGGTGCGGGCAAGACGACGCTCTTCGACGTGATCTCCGGCGTGCGGGCCCCGAACGAGGGCGAGGTGCTGCTCGCCGGGCACGACGTGACGTCGACGTCGAGCACCCAACGGGCCCGCCGCGGGCTGCGGCGCACCTTCCAGCGGGTGCAGACGTTCGGGTGGCTGACGGTCGAGGACAACGTCCTCGCCGCGCTCGAGTGGCACGGAGGCGGTGGCGGGTTCGTCGCCGACCTCGCGTACTTCCCCACCCGTCGCCGTCGCGAGAAGGAACGTCGCCGTCGCGTCGAGGAGGTGCTCGAGCGCTGCGGGCTGACCGCGGTGCGCAAGGAGCTCGCCGGTTCACTGCCCATCGGGGTGGCCCGCATGGTCGAGTTCGCCCGCGCGATCGTCGACGAGCCGAAGCTCCTGCTGCTCGACGAGCCGGCCTCGGGCCTCGACGAGACCGAGGTCGTGCGTCTCGGCGAGCAGATCCAGGCGGTGCGCGACGACACGCGGTTGCGCCGTCCTGCTGGTGGAGCACAACGCCGGTTTCGTGATGGAGCAGAGCGACCGCGTCGTCGTCCTCGACCTCGGCACGCGTGCTCGCGGAAGGTCTGCCGTCGGAGGTGCAACGCAACCAGGCCGTGCGCGACGCCTACCTCGGCGAGGCCGACCACTCCGGCTCGTCACGCCCGACACCGTCACACCCGACACCGCCACGCGGACGCGCGACGGACGCGGACTGAGCCCATGACCCAGTTCTGGAACCTCACCTTCTCCGGCCTGGTCACCGGCGCGATCTACGCGATCATGGCGTCGGGCCTGGTGCTCACGTACAGCACGTCGGGCATCTTCAACTTCGCCCACGGCGCGGTGGCCTTCGCCACCGCGTACCTCTACTACCAGCTCAACACCGGGCCTCGGCGTGCCCATCGTGCCCGCGCTGATCATCTCGGTGTTCATCTTCGCCCCGCTGCTCGGGCTGCTGCTCGACCGCATCCTGCTCCGGCGGTTGGCGAAGGCGCCGGTGTACGCCCGCATCGTCGGGACCATCGGTCTGCTCGTTGCGCTGCCCGCGCTGATCCAGTGGCTCGTCGTGGCCGTCGGCAACGACGTGCTCGACCTCGGCCTCAAGGGCAACGACGCGATCAACGAAGGTGTGCCGGTCCCCGGTATCGGTCCCACGCCCCACGACAACTACAAGATCGGCGGGGTCGTGCTGAACTCCGACCAGATCGCGGTGTTCGTCGTCGCCGCGCTCGCCGCGATCGTGCTGTGGTTCGTCATCCGGCGCACGCGTGTCGGCCTCGAGATGCGCGCCGTCGTCGACCGCGAGTCGCTCGCCAACATCCGCGGCGTGAACGCGGCACGGACGTCGGCCGCGGCGTGGATCATGACCATGGTCCTCGCCGGTCTCGGCGGCGTGCTCATCGCGCCGCTCTTCCAGCTGCAGGACATCGTGTTCACGTTCGTCGTGCTCGGCTCGCTCGCCGCGGTCGTCCTCGGCGGCCTGCGATCGATTCCGATCGCCTTCATCGGTGGGCTGCTCCTCGGCGTGGTCCAGAACCTCGTCGCGGGCTACAGCGACGACATCCTCCCCAAGTTGCTTGAGCAACCTCAGCGGCCTCAAGTCGTCGGTGCCGTTCCTGCTCGTCATCGTGCTGTTGCTCTTCATCGGCCGCGAACCGGTCGCGCCGCGGCGGGCTCGGTCGCCGATGACGTACCGCCACCCGACCACCGCGACGGGCTGTCGAAGCTGCGCCGCCGGCTCCCGTGGGCGATCTGGACGGTCATCCTCATCGCCTTCTCGCTGGGCTGGTTCGGGTGGGACTGGCTGCGCGCCGACACCTACGACCAGACCGTCATCGCGCAGAGCCTCGCGATGGCGATCATCTTCCTGTCGTTCGTGGTCGTCACCGGCATGGGCGGCCAGGTGAGCCTCATGCAGGCGAGCTTCGTCACCGCCGGCGGCTTCGCGGCCGGGTGGGCGCTCACCCACGACTTCGGCGTGGACATCCCCGGCGTGTTCGACCACGGCCAGATCAACTTCTTCTGGGCGGTGGTGATCGCCGCGCTGGCGGCCGCCGCGCTCGGCGCGCTGCTGGCGTTGCCGCTGACCAGACTCGGCGGGGTCAACTTCGCACTGGGCACCCTGGCGTGGGCGTTCTTCCTCGCGCTCGTCCCGTGGTCGACCGAGTCCATTCGCAACGGCGAGAGCGGCTGGACGATCCGCGCTCCGACGCTCGACGTTCCCGGCCTCAACTGGCTCAACGACCTCGCTCGTGCACAAGCTCGAATGGACCGGCGCGGTCGCGCACCTGCCCAAGATGGACTTCAGCCTGCTCCAGGAGCAGATCCTGCTGTTCCTCGCGGTGTTCGGGTTTCTCACGCTCGTGATCCACGCGCTGCATGCGCTCGGCGTCGGGCCGCGCGACGCTCGCGGTGCGCAGCTCGGAGGTCGCGGCCGAGGCGTCGGGCATCGCGGTCAACCGGTCGAAGATCCTGATCTTCGCCCTGTCCGCCGCGATCGCCGGCATCGGTGGCGCGATGCTCGGCATGTTCTCGTTCCAGTTCACCAACGCGAGCGCGCCGGTGCTGCCCGGGCTCATCTGGCTCGCGCTCGCGGTGACGTTCGGCATCCGGCGCCCCGGCGGCGCGCTGCTCGCCGGCTTCGCGTTCGCCGCCGGCACCGCCGTGTTCCACTGGATCTCGTCGTGGTCGTTCCTGAGCGGCGGCGACGTGCAGGCCCTCATCACGTCCGTCTACTTCGTGCCGATCCTGTCGGGCCTCGGTGCCATCCAGCTCGCACAGGAGCCCGACGGCATCCTCGCCCTCGCCGGCCAGCAGAAGCTGCGCAAGAAGCGAGAGAAGGCGCGCCTGGCCCGCATCGCCGCGGCCGAGGCCGAGGTGCACGGCGGCGCGGTCCCCGAGCACGAGCGGCACCACCGCACCGAAGAGTCGGCGGAACGCTCGGAGCTCGCCGCGATCCACGGTCGACAAGTCGCGCTCGAGCCCGCCGACGAGGCCGCGTTCGCGATGCGGGGGGTGGTCGCGGGCTACGGCGACGCCGAGGTGCTCCACGGCGTCGACCTCGCGCGTCGACCGCGGCAAGGTGACCGCGCTGCTCGGCGCCAACGGCGCCGGCAAGTCCACCCTCTGCTCGGTCGCCGCCGGCATGGTCGACGCCTCGATCGGCAAGGTGTTCCTCGAGGGCAAGGACATCACCGACACCGAGTCGTTCCGGCGCGCGCGCGACGGCGTGCTCCTCGTGCCCGAGGCCCGGGGCATCTTCCCCGGCCTCACCGTGGAAGAGAACCTGACCGTGCTCCTGCGCGACGACGACGCTTCGCGCCAACGCCTACGAGCGCTTCCCGATCCTCTCGGAGCGGCGCAAGCAGGTGGCCGGCCTCCTCTCGGGCGGCGAGCAGCAGATGCTGAGCCTCGCGCCGGCCCTCGCCGATCCGCCGATCGTGCTCATCGCCGACGAGCCGACGCTCGGTCTCGCGCCCCTCGCCGCCGGAAGCGGTGATGGACGCCATCCTCGAGCTGCGCGACCGGGGCTGCGCCGTCCTCCTCGTCGAGGAGCACGCGCAGAACGCGCTGAAGGTCGCCGACACCCTCGCGTTCATGGAGCTCGGCAACATCGTCTGGACGGGCCCGCGCGAGGAGGCCGACATGGACCTCCTCACCACCGCGTACCTCGGCAGTAGCCACTGACATGACGAACACCGCACCGCCCGTGCCCGACGACGATCGAGCAGGCGCTCGACCCCGGTTGGCTCACCGACGCGCTCGGCCTGCGCTTCCCGGGCATCGAGGTCACCGGTGTGGTCCCGGGCCCGGTGGTGGAGCGCCTCTCCACCAACGCCCGCTTCAGGATCGAATGCGCCGGCGGCCTGCCCGACGGCCTGGCGCCGACCCTCTGCGTCAAGGGCTACTTCGGCGAGAAGGGCCGTGCGATGGTGCACGTGGGTGAGCCCGAGGCCCGGTTCTACGCGCTGCTCGCCGAGGCCACCGGGGTCCGCACGTTGCGCGCCGCCTACGCCGACGTGGACCCGAAGAACCGCCACGGCGTGGTGATCACCGAGGACGTGGTCGCCGCGGGCGGCGAGTTCCTCGACGCGCTGTCGCCGTACTCGCCGGAGCAGACCGCGCAGAGCCTCACCGAGCTGGCGCGGCTGCACGCGCACAGCTGGGGACCGAACGAGCTGATGAACGAGCCGTGGCTCGCGTCGCGGCTCTCGACCTACTTCGCGTACCGCGGCGTCGACGACATCCAGGCCAACTTCGACGGCCCCGTCGGCGTCGACGTCGCACCCGAGGTCGCCGACGCCGAGCGCCTCGCCACGGCATTGCGCGCGCTCGCCGCGCGCGGTGAGGGGCCCGGCTGGACGGTGATCCACGGCGACGCGCACGTCGGCAACCTCTTCCTCGACGCGCAGGGCGCGCCCGCGCTCGTCGACTGGCAGGTCGTCCAGCGCGGCCACTGGGGCATCGACGTCGGATACCACATCGCCTCCGCGCTGACGACCGCCGACCGCGAGCGATCCGAGCGTGATCTCCTCGAGCACTACCTGGAGTCGCTGCGGTCCTTCGGTGTCGACCCGCCCTCGTGGGACGACGCGATGGACGCGTACCGCGCCGGGATCGCGTACGGGTACTTCATGTGGGCGATCACCCTCGTCGTGAAGCCCGCGATCATCCAGGTCCTGCTGCAGCGGCTGAGCGCGGCGGCGGCCGCGCACGACTCGTTCGCCTCACTCGGGGTCTGAGTCGCGCCCGGCGCCGGGTTGACGCGCCGGCGGCGAAAGTGCTCGAGTGCTGGCGATGATCAGCGTCCTCGACGTGCTCTCGGTCGCGCCCGGCCGCCTGGACGACGTCCACCGCCGGGTGCGCGACGAGCTCGTGCCGTTGATGGCGGACCTCGACATGCACCTGCTGCGCACCTGGATGACTCCGGCGGTCGAGCTGCTCGACCGGCCCACCGAGCTGCTGTACCTCTGGGACCTGGCCGACGTCGCCGCATTCTGGCGCATGCGGACGGTCGCGGCCGGGGATCCGCTGGTGCTCGCCTTCTGGGACGGGGTCGACCCGATGATCACGCGGCGCGAGCGCAGGCTGATGTGCGATCCCGAGGACGAGACGGTGCTCCGGTGATCCGCACCACGAGCTTCGTCCACCTGCAGCCGGGTGCCGACCCGCAGTGCGTCGACCGGCTGGTGGAGTCGGTGCGGGCCGCCGACGGGGAGATCGACGTGCTCGCCGTCGATGCCGCTCGGACCACACCCAAGAGCCACCGAGCGGGCGACGTCATGCTGCTCGGCGCGTTCGCCGACGCGGAGGCCGCGGCGCGGACGCGGGCGCATCCGTACGTCGAGTCGGTGGTGCGCCCGCTCGTCGAAGCATGCGCCGCGCACGTCGAGACGGTCCGCTACCCGCAGGGCCCGGCGACGCTGCAGCAACCGGACCTCACCGACGGCATCCAGCGCACGCTGTTGCTCCACGTCGAACCGGGAGACGGATCCCGCCCTGGTCGAACGGTTCGAGCGCGACCTGGCCGACATGCCCCGCTACATCGACAGCATCCGGAACTCGGCGCTGAGCCGGGTCGAGACGATGACCGACTCACTCGGTCCCGAGTACACGCACGTCTGGGAGCAGGAGTTCGTCGACCTCGACGGGTTGACCGGCCCGTACATGATGCACGGCTACCACTGGTCGCTCGTCGACGCGTGGTTCGACGCGCAGGCCGGCCACCCCATCGTGGACCCGCGGTTGATCCATGCCTCGTGCGGCCTCCGGACCAGCCTCCTCGCGTGCGGGTGACCGCACCGCGGTCACCGCTCCGGCCGTGGTCGGCCGGGGGCCCGTTCCTAGACTGCCCGCATCACCCACCACGGTCGGGAGCTGATCTCGCGTGACGAGCACCATCGAAGAGGCCCAGTCGGTCGACCCGCCGGAGCAGGCGGCCTTCCGCGCCGAGGTGCGCAGGTTCCTCGCCGCCAACTCGCATCCGAAGCAGGAGACCAGCCCGTGGGCGGTGACCTTCCACACCGACCCCGAGGGCGCCCGACGCGCCTTCGAGACCGGTCGCGCCTGGCAGCGCACCCGGTTCGAGCACGGCATGACCGGCTTCACCTACCCGAAGGACGTCGGCGGCCAGGGTGGCGAAGCCTGGCAGGAGCGCATCTACGACGAAGAGGCCGCCCGCTACGAGGCGTCGTCGGGGTTCATCCGCTCGACCATCATGATGCTCGGCCCCACGCTCATGGCGTTCGGGACCGACGAGCAGCAGCGCGCGCTGATCCCCCGCCTCCTGTCGGGCGAGGACGCCTGGTGCCAGCTGTTCAGCGAGCCCGGGGCCGGCTCCGACCTCGCCAGCCTCGCGTGCCGCGCGGTGCGCGACGGCGACGACTTCGTCGTCACCGGGCAGAAGGTGTGGAACTCCGCCGCGCAGTGGTGCGACCACGGCATGCTGCTGGCGCGCACGAACCCCGACGCCCCGAAGCACCACGGCATCACCTTCCTGCTCGTCGACATGCACAGCCCGGGCATCGAGGTGCGCCCGTTGATCCAGGCGACGGGCGCCGCGCACTTCAACGAGGTCTTCTTCGAAGACGTGCGGGTGCCGGTGACCGCCGTGCTCGGCGAGATCGACGGTGGTTGGGCCGCCGCCCGCACGGTGATGTCGAACGAGTCGGCGATGATCGGCGGCTCGGGGAGCAGCACCTTCGCCAACCTGCTCCTGCTGGCGCAGGAGTTCGGCCGCACCGACGACCCGGTCGTACGGCAGCGCCTGGCCGACTACTACGCACGGGAGAAGGCGCTCGGGCTGCTGGCCGACCGCATCATGACCGCGGTGCGCCGACGCGAGCGACCGCCCGTCGACCCGTCGATCCTGAAGTTGTTCATCGCCGTGAACCGCGCCATCTCGGGTGACCTCGCGGTGGCGATCGCGGGTCCGGCCGGCCTGCTCGAGGACGACGAGGTCGGCCGCTGGGTCGAAGCCGAGCTGCTGGCGCGGTACGGCATCTCGATCGGCGGCGGCACCAACGAGGTGCAGCGCAACAACCTCGCCGAGCGCGCGCTCGGCCTCCCCAAGGAACCGAGCACCGATCGCGGCGTCGCCTGGAGCGAGACGCTGCGGAGCTGAGGAGTGCCGCACGGCGGGTCCGCGCCGCGGTCCGACCGCCCGACCATCGTCCTCGTCCACGGCGCCGGCCACACGGCCGAGGTGTGGCGCGCGGTCCAGGCCCGACTCGATCACCCGTCGGTCGCGGTCGACCTCCCCGGACGGCGGGACCGCGTCGCGTCCATCGCCGAGGTCACGATCGACGAGGCCGCGACGAGCGTCGCCGCCGACGTCGCGGACGCCACCACGGGTCCGCTGGTCCTGGTCGGCCACTCCGCGGGTGGCGTGGTGCTCCCTGGTGTCGCCGCCCGCCTCCCCGACCGCGTCGACCACCTCGTGTTCGTGGCCGGCCTGTGCGCGCCCGACGGCGAGCGGGTCGTCACCGACGTGCGGCCCGACGCAGCCGACCACATGGACGCGCGGCTCGAGCAGGCACGCGTCGAGCTCCGCGGCGCGATGCTCGATCCCGACCCGGCCATCCCCGGCGTCACCGCCATCACCATCGACGTGGCGACGCCGATCGACTCGCTCAACTACATGAGCCAGGTCGTCTCGTGGCGCGGGGTGCGCGACGGGACCGGCCGCACGTTCGTGCGCTGCCTGCGCGACCGGATCCAGCCCCGCGCGCTCCAGGCGAAGCTCGTCGAGAACTGCGGGGCGACGTCGGTGGTCGACCTCGACTCCGGGCACACGCCCGCGGTCTCGGTGCCGGCCGAGCTGGCCCGGATCCTCGATCGCGTCGCCGACGACCTGGTCAGGACCGCCTCCGCCTGATCACTTCGGCGCGAAGCGCTGGCCCCCGTCGAGGCGGATCGTCCCACCGTTGAGCATCGGGTTCTCGATGATGGCGACGGCCAGTCGGGCGTACTCGTCGGGTCGGCCCATGCGCTTCGGGAACGCGGCGTCGGCGGTCAGGCCGCGCTCGAACTCCTCGGGGATCCCGGCGGTGAGTCCGGTGGCGAACAGGCTCGGTGCGATCGTGTTCACGCGGATGCCCAGCGAGCCGAGGTCGCGGGCCATCGTCAGCGACATGCCCGCGATCCCGGCCTTCGCCGCGGTGTACGCCACCTGCCCGATCTGGCCCTCGAACGCGGCGATCGACGCGGTGTTGATGATCACCCCGCGCTCGTCGTCGCCGTTCGGCTCGTTGGTGCTCATCTGCCACGCGGCCAGGCGGGCGACGTTGAACGTGGCGATCAGGTTGAGGTCGACGACCTGGCGGAACGTCTCGAGCGGGAGCGGACCCTCGCGCGTCACGGTCCTCGCCGCGACCCCGCCGCCGGCGGTGTTGACCACGGCGTCGAGCCCGTCGAGCGCGGCGACGGCGTCGGTGATGGCGGCCTCGGTGCCCTCGAAGTCGGTCACGTCGCACGGGTGGAACGAGCCGCCCAGCGCGGCCGCCACCTCGGCGCCGTCACTCGCCGGTCGATCGAGGATCGCCACCTTCCCGCCCCCGGCGACGATGCGCTCGGCGGTGGCCTTCGCCATCCCGGACGCACCTCCGACCGCGATGGTGCGCAATCCCTGCAGTTCCATGGTGATCCCTTCGGGCCGGCGAGGCACCGTCGCCCCGCACGAGGGGCGAGCCTTACACGTCCGACCGGATCATTTCGCCACGTAGCCGCCGTCGACCGGCAGCCCCCGCTGCGTTGCTCGCCGCGATACCCGTGTCGCGGACACTCCGCTCATGCCTGCCCGCTCTCGTCGCTCCGCTCCGGGGCGCTCGGCCCCCGCTGCGTTGCTCGCCGGGATACCCGGCTCGCGGACACTCCGCTCATGCGTGCGGCGGCACGGCCGGCGTGAAGCGGAACAGCCTCTCCGCGTTGCCGCGCTGGATCTTGTACTGCGTCTCCGGGGGCAGGTCGGCGAGCAGCTTCTTCGCCACCCCGATGCAGTCGGGCCACGTGGTGTCGCTGTGCGGGTAGTCCGTCTCCAGCATCACGTTGTCCTCACCGATGATGTCGAGCGAGCGCAGGCCCGACGACTCCTCGATGAAGCACCCGAAGATGTGGTCGCGGATGGTGGCCCGCACGTCGAGGTGGTCGAGGTCGGCCATCACCTGCCGGGTCTGGACCTCGTTGTTGTAGAACGCGGTGCCGACGCTCTTGGCCCAGTGCCGCTGCTTGTCGATCACCTGCTCGGCGCGCTCGATGAAGTACGGCATCCAGCCGATGTTCCCCTCCGACAGCGCGATCTTGAGCCCGGGCATGCGCTCGAAGTAGTCGCTGAACAGCCAGGCGAGCATCGTCCCGGCGGCGCGGACCGCGCCGAAGGTCAGGTTGGCCAGGCCGGGCGCGTCCGTCGAGATCACCGGCATGGTCGACGAGGACCCGACGTGCATGCACACGACGGTCTGCGTGTCCTGGGCGGCGGCCATCACCGGGTCCCAGTAGCGGTCGGGATCGTGGATGGTGGGCAGGCCGAGGGGCTCGGGGTTCTCCGAGAACGCGAACGCGGTCGCACCCTTGCCTGCGCAGCGTTCGATCTCCACGGCCGCGGCGACCGGGTCCCAGAGCGGGATGATGATCAGCGGGATGAACCGACCCGGCGCGGCGCCACTCCACTCGTCGATCATCCAGTCGTTGTACGCGCTGCACGCACAACAGCGCGAGGTCCTTGTCCTTGGCCTCCCAGAAGATCTGGCCGCAGAAGCGCGGGAACGACGGGAAGCACAACGACCCCAGGATCCCGGCGCGGTCCATGTCGACGACGCGCGCGATCGGGTCGTACGCGGCCGGACGCATCTCCGAGTACGGCACCGGGAGCGGCGTGAACTCCTCCTTGCGCTTCCCGGCGGTGACCGACAACCCCGACGTCGGCATGCGCTTGTCCTCGTAGACCCACGTGTCGTCGGCGAGCATGCGCGGGCCCGCGTCGCGGTACCGGGCGGGCAAGCGGTCGACCCAGACGTTGGGCGGCTCGATCACGTGATCGTCGACCGAGACCAGCCAGTCGAGCTCGGGGGCGTGGACGTCCATGGCGACTCCTCGTCGTGCGCTCGGGTCGTGCGCTCGGGCTTGCATCGTGGCGGCGGTACGCTAATATCCCAGCGCGTTCGACAGAATGCTAGCGACAACGCCTCGACACCGTCAATTCCGGAGCGCCGCATGCCCGTCCCGCCGTCGCCCGCCGTGCTGAGGGCCTGCGACGTGCTCGATCACCTGGCGACGAACCCCGAGGACGCCTTCTCGGTGTCCGAGGTGGCGCGATCGGTCGGCGTGCCCCGGGCCAGCTGCGACTCGGTGCTCCTGGCCCTCGCGCAGCGGGGCCTCGTGCAACGCGACGACGAACGTCGCTACTCGCTCGGTCCGGCGTGCCGGACCCTCGGCGAAGCCGCACGCGTCGCGGGCGCGCCGCTCACCGCCCTGGAGCCGGTCGCCGACGAGCTGGCGCGGGCCACCGCGTCGTGCGTCGCCATCGCCTCGTCCGCGCGGGGCCAGACCCGCGTCGAGCGGGTGTACGACCGCGGTCCCGCGTTCGGTCTCCGGGCCCGGGTGGGCGAATCGGTACCTCTCGCGCCGCCGTTCGGCGCGGTCTTCGTCGCATGGGGCGGCGACGCCGCCATCCAGGGCTGGCTCGACCGCGCCGGTGCGGCGCTCGGCGTCGCCGAGCGCGCCCACACCGTCGCCGCGCTGGCGGCGGCGCGCGAGCGCGGCTACACCATCTCGGTGGCGGGCGTGCACCCCGACCTCCTCCGCATGCTCGAAGACCTGGCCGACCACGCTCCCGACCCCGCCAACCTCGACGTGCGCGACGCGCTCATCAGTGAGATCTCACCGCGCGAGTACCTGCCGGTCGCGGTGGCGAACGACGGGCCTCAGCGCGTCAACCAGATGTCGGGGCCCGTCTTCGACGCGGCCGGGAAGGTGCCGTACGCGCTCATGGTGCTCGGCCCGAGCCACGAATTGAGCCGCGACGAGGTGGCGACGTTGGGTGGCCGCCTGCTCGACGCGGCCCGCGTGGCCACCGAGCGGATCGGAGGTCGGCACCCGTGACTCCCGAGGTCACCAAGCCCCTCCCCGTGCCCGACGACCTCTCCGCCGGCTACTGGGCCGCGGCGGCCGCCGGCATTCTCGCGCTCCCCCGCTGCGCGGTCTGCGGTCGGTACGCCCTGCCGCCGACCGCGGTCTGCCCGAACTGCGGGAGCACCGAACCGGACTACACCACCGAGCCGGTCGAGGGCGGCGCCACCGTGCGGTCGTGGACGATCGTGCGCGACTCGTTCCTGCCCGGCTTCGCCGACGACGTGCCCTACGTGCTCGTCGACGTCGAGCTCGACGCACAGTCGAACGTCCGGATGATCGGCCGGTTGGTCGACGGCGTCGAAGCGCCGCTCGCCGTCGGCGACCGCGTCACCGTGACCTTCGATCAGCTCGCCGACGGCATGGCCGTTCCTGCGTTTGCGCTGGAGACCACATGAGCCCGCGGTTCACCGCCCAGAACCGCGTCGCGATCGCCGGCTACGCGCAGAGCCCGATCGTGCGCCACGCCGACCGACCGCTCGGCGCGGTCGCGGTCGACACCGCGCGCGCCGCCATCGCCGATGCCGGTCTGGGTGTCGCCGACGTCGACGGGTTCACCACCGGTTCGATCCTGCCGTCGTCGGGCGGCCAGGCCTCGGTCGACGGCGTCTCGATCGTCACCGCGAACTGGATGGCCGAGGCCCTGGGTGTGAACCCGCGCTTCTGCGCCGGGTTCCAGGGGTACGGCCAGATCCCCGGGTCCGTGACCCTGGCGGTGAACGCGATCGCGAGCGGCGCCGCCGACGTCGTGCTCGTGCACCGCGCGCTGCACAACCCCGCGCGCGGTCGCTACCACACGAACCCCATGACCCGGGCGGCGGGGAGCGCGCAGTGGGGTGCACCGCAGGGGTTCTGGGGCCCGCTGTCGATGATCGCGCTGCCCTACAACGAGTACCTGCAGCGCTACGGCGCCGCGCGCGAGTCCATGGCCAACGTCGTCGTCGAGGCGCGGGCCAACGGCGCCCGCATCCCGTGGTCGTACTGGTACGACCGGCCGATCACCGCCGACGAGTACCTCGACACCCGCGTGCTGTCCGACCCGATCTGCATGTACGACTGCGACATCCCCGTCGACGGCGTGGCGGCGTTCGTCTTCACCACCGCCGAACGGGCCCGCGATCTCCGACACCCACCCGTGTACGTCGCCGGCTACGGACAGGGTCACCCGGACCGGCACCGCCTGCCGATGCACTGGCCGCTCGACGACATCATGGACGTGGCGGCGGAGACGTGCGCGCGCCTCTGGGAGCACTCGGGGTTGTCGGTCGACGACGTCGACGTCCCGCAGCTGTACGACGGCTTCTCCCCGTTCATCTACTTCTGGCTCGAGGCGCTCGGGTACTGCCCCGTGGGCGAGGCGCACCGGTTCGTCCAGGACGGCGGCATCCGCGCACGCGACGGTGGGCTCCCGGTCCTCTCCGGTGGCGGTGCACTCGGCAACGGCCGGATGCACGGCGTCCCGCAGATGCTCGAGTGCTACCTGCAGCTCGCGCAGCGCGCGGGCGAGCGCCAGCTGCCGTCGGCCAACGTCGGGCTGGCCTGCCATTCGTCGCCGCACTGGGGCGGTGCCGTGCTCTACAGCCGCGAACCCCTCTGACCATCCGCACCCGCTGGGTGCACCGACCTTCCGGAGCAGCGCATCCATGAGCGATCTCGTCGCCAGCCGTAGCCCGTACGTCGATGGTGCGTTCGTCACCGGCGATGCAGGAGCGTTCGCCATCATCGATCCAGCCACCGAGGAGCCGGTGGCCGAGGTCGAGGCCTCGTCCGTGGAGCAGGTCGACACCGCGATCGCGGCGGCGCGACGCTCGTTCGACGACGGTCCGTGGGCGCGTGCGACGAGCGACGAGCGCGCCGCGGTCATGCACCGCTTCGCCGACGCACTCGACGCGCGCAAGGACGTGCTCCTGGAAACGGTGATCGCGGAGGCGGGCGCGCCCCGCGGGTTCGCCGAGATGGTCCAGATCGGCATGGGCCTCAGCAGTGGGCGCGACCTCGTCGACCTCGCCCGGACCCTTCCCGACTGGGAGCACAACGAGATGCCGATGCGCGAGTACCTGGCGGGCGACACGGTCAGGCTCTCGACCCGGAGGTACGAGCCGATGGGCGTGGTCAGCGCGATCACGCCGTCCAACTTCCCGTTGACGACCAACCTCTGGAAGGTCGTGCCCGCGCTCATGACCGGCTGCAGCGTCGTGCTCCGGCCGAGCCCGCAGACCCCGCTCGAGGCCATCGTCCTCGGTGAGGCCGCCGACGAAGCCGGGTTGCCGGCCGGCGTGCTCAACGTCGTGGTCGAGCAGGGCGCGGCCGGCGCCGAGCGCCTCTCGACCCATCCCGACGTCGACCTCGTGAGCTTCACCGGATCCACCGCGGTGGGACGCGCCATCGCCGCGCAGGCCGCGCCCGGGATGAAGCGGTTGATCCTGGAGCTGGGCGGCAAGAGCGTCCAGCTGTACCTGCCCGACGCGGTCGCCGACGGGCCGGCCAAGGCGGTCGGCGGTGCGCTCGCGGTGTTCTTCGCCCACGCCGGCCAAGGCTGCTCGTTGCAGACCCGCATGCTGGTCCCCCGGGAGCAGGTCGCGACCGTGGTCGACGCGGTGGCGGCGGCGGCCGCGGGCCTCACGGTCGGCGATCCTCGGGAGGCGTCGACGGTCGTCGGACCGGTCGTGTCGGCTTCCTCGCGCGAGCGGATCGAACGACTCGTCGCCGAAGGGGTACGCGCCGGTGGGCGCGTCGCGTGTGGCGGGCGCCGGCCCGGGCACCTCGAGCGCGGCTACTTCTACGAGCCGACGCTGGTCGAGGTCGACGACAACCGCAACCCGCTGGCGCAGCACGAGATCTTCGGCCCGGTGGTGACCGTGCAGGGCTACCGCGACCTCGACGAGGCGATCGCGATCACGAACGACTCCGAGTACGACCTCTCCGCGGGCGTCTACGCCAAGGACCTGACCCTCGCCACGCAACTGGCGGCGCGCATTCGCACCGGAACGGTGCAGATCAACACCGGGGCCGCCAACGCGTTCACTCCGATGGGCGGGCACAAGCAGAGCGGCATCGGTCGCGAGCGGGGCGTGCCCGGCATCCGCGCCTTCCAACAGGCAAAGCACCTCGTCGTCGGCACCGGCTGACCCTCACCGAGGGCCGCGGCCGGTCAGGGCCACGACCGGTGCGATGGTGGCAGCCGGTGAGGCAGTTGCGCGTCGGATGAGCGTGAGCAGCACGCCGGTGCGCACGAGCACCAGGAGCGGGAGCACCGTGCGGACGAAGCCGATCGAGTCGATGCCGGCGAAGTAGCCGTAGACGGTGACGAACACCGCGGCGTCGACGGCGCAGAACGAGACCCAGAGCCGCCGACTCAACGGCAGCATGACGAAGAACGCCACGAGCCAGACGTCGTAGGTCGGTGAGTACACCTTGTTGCAGAGGACGAAGATCGCGACCGCGGCCGCCGCGGCTCCGAAGGGATCGAGCGGTCGGTGCACGGTGACCGCGAGGAGCCATCGGCCGCTGTCGACGCGACCCGGTGCCGCCGTGCGCTGCACCCGGCGAGCGTGACCCCCCACGCCTGAATCGGCGATGAACCGTCGGCGCTGAAACGCTGGTTCAGGCTCAGCAGCCGGTCAGTCGCGGCTCCCGTTCGTGGCGGAGCCGGCGTCCTCGGTGTCCGGGTCGACGACGACCGTGTGGAACGCGGCATCGAGGCGGACGTCGACGGTCGAGCCGTCGGGCTTGGTCACCTCGACCTCCCAGGTTGCGCCGTGCTCGGAATCGCGCTCGACGGCGTTCACCCGTCCGCCACCGGTCTCGGCGAGCGCGGCCGCCTTGGCCTGCTCGGCCCCGGGACCGGTGACGGAGCTGTCGGACTCGCCGCCACTGGCGAGCGCGACCGCTCCGCCGGCCAACGACGCAACGGCGACCGCGCCGGCGATGGTCGTGACGATCGTTCGGTGCTTCATGGTTCGACTCCTCGGTTCGGCATCCGCGAGGTGCGGTGCCGAAGAGCATGCGCCCGCCGAGCTTCGGCGAACGTGTGAGCACGATGTGTGGTCGTCACACGATCGGCGCCGGTAGACGCACGACGACCTCGGCGCCGCCGCCAGGACGGTTCGCCGCGATCGCGGTGCCCCCGTGGCCGACGGCGACCGCGCGCACGATCGCCAAGCCCAGGCCGGTGCCGCCGTTCGTGCGGGCTCGAGCGTCGTCCGCTCGGCTGAACCGCTCGAACGCGACCGGCAGGTACACGACCGCGAAGCCGTCGCCGCGGTCGAGGACCTCGAGGACGACGTCCAGACGCTCGCGTCGCCCGTTGACCTCGATGGTCGACCCGCGGGCGCATAGCGAGCGCGTTGTCGACGAGGTGCCGACGACCCGCCGGAACGACGCCGGCGCCACCGTCGCATCGAAGCGCCGTCGATCGTCGGGCGAGATGACGACGCGCTCGCCGCCCGCCCCTAACGCCAGCAGACAGCGACGACGAGCGCGGCGATCGCGAACAGGTCCCAGTTCTGGAACGCGTAGAGCAGGATGGGGGTGGCGATCGCCCACCGCCACGCGCGAGCACCGAAGCGACGGGCCAGGAGCATCGTCACCGTCAGGAAGACGGCCGAAGCGGCGACCGCGGTCACCAGGAGCACGCCGATCGGGCTGGTCCACACCACCGACGCGGTGTACAGCAGGAACCCGGTCAACACCGGGTACTCGATGGCCGGTCGACGTGGCCACGACGACCACCCGGTGATCGTCGGCATTCACGGACCGCGCGAGCACCCGGTGCGGCTCTCGTTCGCGTCCGATCAATCCCTGCACGGTGATCGGCGCCGCGCTCGCCCGGTGAACGACCGGGGGTTCGAGGACGGGCGCCGCGCCGGCTTCCCTCGTGTTGGCGAGCACTCGCCCGGTGGGATCGAGCACCTGCGCGACCGCGTCGTTGGTGGCAAACCCGGTCTGCGCGCTCAGGAGATCGACACCCGTCGGATTCGCCTGGAGATCGTGGAAGAGAGGCGGCCTGCAGCAGTCCCGGATCGAGCGAGGTCTCCGCCCGTGGCGGAACGAGCGGAGGAAGAGGATGCCGCCCACCGTCACGAGCAGCAGGGTGACGACGGCCACCGCACCCGTGAGGCGGATCCGGATCGGCATCGCTCAGACGCCGTTCGTAGCGCGGAGTCGGTACCCGACGCCGCGGACGGTCTCGATGTCGTGACGGCCGAACGGGCGATCGACCTTCTTGCGCAGGTACGCGATGTACTGGTCGACCACGTTGGACAGGCCGTCGTAGGCGAAGTCCCAGACGTGCTCGAGGATGTGGGTGCGGGTCACGACCTCACCGGCGTGTCGCATGAGGAGCTCGAGCAACGCCATCTCCTTCGGACTCAGCGCCAACACCACATCACCGCGGGACGCCTGGTGCAACGCCGGATCCATGCGGAGCTCGCCGACGGTCAGAATCGGTGGTCGCGCTTCGCTGCGGCGCCGGACCAAGGCGCGCACCCGCGCCGCCAGCTCGGCGAAGCTGAACGGCTTGGTCAGGTAGTCGCGTGGCGCGGCCCCGGCGAGCGTGACCCCCGCCTGAATCGGCGATGAATGTCGGCGTGCTCGACGCCCGTTAGTGTGCGTCCGAATTGTACGAAAGGATGCATCTGAGCGGGGCGAGGGTCCACGCGTGATCGGGCGTGACGCGGGGCCGCCGCCTCGTCCGTTCGTATGCGACACTCCGAGCGTCGTCCTCGAGAGGCACGCGTGTCAGAACCGGCGAAGCACGATCCATCGACGAGCGCGAACGAGACGGAGTTCCTCCCCTCGTTCGTCGACCTCTACCACGAGTGCCTCACACCGATGGTCCGGCTGGCCTGGGCGCTGACCGGGTCGGAGGTCGTCGGCGAGGACGTCGTCCACGACGCCTTCCTCCGCGTGCACGCGCACTGGAGCCGCATCGAGAACCCGCGCCCGTACCTGCGGCAGACGGTCGTGAACGCGTGCCGCTCCGCGTCGCGGCGCGCACGGCGCGAGCGGACCCTGGAGAACGTCCCGCTGATCGACGCCGCGCACCTCGACGTCGACGAGCTCTTCGACGCGCTCGCCACACTCCCCTACCGGCAGCGCGCCGCGCTGGTCCTGCAGTTCTACGAAAGGTTGCCGCAGTCGGAGATCGCACAGGTCCTGCGGTGCCGTGAGGGCACGGTCGCCGTCATTGGTGCACCGGGGTCTGGCCCAACTGCGACGGGTGGTCGAACGATGAACGACGACGAGCTCGGGCGGTACCTCGCGCACAGCATCGAACGGCGGGTGGGCTCGGTCACGCCCCATGTCGATCTCGAGGAGCTTCTGGTCCGCACGCAACGCCGTCTCTCGCGCCAGCGGCGGGTGCTCGTCGCGGCGGCGGTCGCGGTGCTGGTGATCGGAGTGCTCGCCGGCTACGTGGTGGGCCATGCCGGCGACGAGCACGGCGCCGCCGTCAACGCCGCCCTCGACGACGGCGCGCCGCGGTTCGCGAGCCCGGCACCACGGTTCGAGCCGGCGAACGTCGGCGCGGCCATGGCGGCCATCGACCAGGCGTTCCACTCCGCCTTCGACGGAGGCGTCGACCCTCGCCAGAAGGCCGACGCCATCCAGAACGCCGCCGGCATCGAATCTCTGACGCAATCGGCGCGGCAGAACGCGATTCGCTTCGGGTACACGGCGGAGCAGCTCGCCGGGGCGACGATCAGCGTGCTGGCCACGAGGTTCATCGATTCGACCCATGCCATCGTGCAGTTCTCGCTCACCATTCCGGGGCACGGCGAGATCCTGAGGGACCGGGTCGGGTACGCCGTGCTCGTCGACGGGCACTGGAAGGTGGCATTGCGCACGGAATGCGACCTGCTGTCGCTCAACGGCCTCGGGGCGCAGTGCCCACCCGCGTCCACCGCTCCGCCCGGCTGACCGGGCGAGGACGCTTGTTCAGCGCATCAGCCCGCGGTCATCGTGTCGTACAGCGACCGGAACGAGTCCTCGAAGCGGGTGCGGCAGGGCCCGGTGAGCTCGCGACGCCGGGTCGCGTCCGCGAGCGCGCCCGGTGGGCTGCAGGGCACCTCGCGGATCTCGAGCGTGCCCGGTCGACCCGACCACTCCGAGGCTTGCCGCATCCACTCCTGCGCGGTGGTGACGTCGTCGCCGCACCAATTCACGATGCACGCCCTGGTGCTCGCGGCGTCGAGCAGCGGCTCGACCTGCCACGCCATGTCGTCGACGTGGATCGGGTTGTGAGGGGTGGGATCGCACGGCGCGACCATCGGTCGGCCGGCGAGCACCGCACCGATGTGCATGCCGGGGAACGACGCCGGCGGCCCCATGAACGTGTTGAGCCGGGTGATGGTGACCGGGAGGTCGAATGCCCGGGCGCAGAATCGGGCCACCGCTTCGAGCCCGAGCTTCGACGCCGGGCTCGTCGGCGCGTACGCGGTGGCCGCCCGGCCGATCGGATCGCGCTCGCTGTACGCGTGCCAGGGGTCAGCGGCAGGCGAGTAGATGCCCATCCCCGACATGACCAACGCCGCCTTGGCGCGCCGGCAGTGCTCGAGCACGAGGCCGGCCCCCTCGACGTTCGTGCGCAGCGACATGTCGAGCTCGCTCAGGTCGGCCCTGGTCCACGCGAGGTGCAGCACGTACGTGAAGTCGTCCGGGAGCCCGGCGAGGTCGTCGGTCCCCAGGTCGACGGCGTGGGTCGTGATGCCTGCTTCCTCGAGCTCCTGCCGCGCGGTGCCGTCGGCGAACCGGGCGAGACCCCACACCTCGTTGTCGGCCGCGAGCGACCGCGCCAGCGGCCCGGCGACCGTGCCGGACACCCCGGTGACGAGGATCTTCTCGCCGGAGATCATCGCGCGGGCCCCCGTCTGCACGCCGAAGCGCTCGATGTAGGGCGCGAAACGGCGTCGCAACCCGTTGGCTTCGAGCCCGAACTGCTCCGCCGTGTAGTCGTGGTTGCCGTGCTTCGTCTGCGGGTTGTCGGCGACGAAGCGGCGGACGGCGGCGGCCGAGGCGTCATCGAACGGGATCCCGTAGTGATCGCAGATGCCCACGATCGCGCCCAGCGGATCGGCCATCAGCTCCTGGTAGTGCAGATCGTAGAAGCGACCGTCGTCGTTCCCGACCTGGTCGCGCACCGCCAGTCCGCGGAGCAGGACCAGCTCCTCGTGCGCCGCCCATTCCCGGCCGAAGCTCGGTTCGTCGACGAAACCGGTCTGCGCCTCGCGGATGTAACCGGTCAGGCTCGCCACCGAGGGCACCACGACCGCCGGGTCGCGGTGGGTCCACACGATGCGGGCATCGGGGTACGCCGCGAGCAGACGGTCGAGCGCGACCAGGTGCTTCGGGTACTTGAGCACCCACTGACCCGGGACCCGCCACTGCAACTGCTGCAACGTCCGCCGGTGGGCCTCGTAGGCCGCTGTGTAGTCGGTTCCGAGCAGCCAATCACGGTAGGTGGGGATGTTGTAGTAGGCGATGAGCGCCTGGTTGACGAAGCTCCAGTCGTTGAGTGCGTTGCACTGTTCCGGCCTCGTCGCCGACACCGGATGCCGCTTCATCATCTCCGGAGGTGTCGCGGCGACGGCCGCCTCGAACTGCGCGATGCGCGGATCGGTCGTGTAGGTCTCCTGCTCGGGCGGCGGCGACGGCGACGTCATCTCCCACATCCGCGGCGCGCGGATCCCGTCCACCTGCGCGAGCAACGCATGGAGATGGGTCGAGCCCGTGCGCGGGAGCCCGACGATGAAGAGGGGCGCCACGATCTTCTCGTCGGCGATGGCCGGGTAGGTCGTGCGGTCGTCGACCAGCCGCAGCCGCTTGACGAGCAGGCCGGTGATCGAGTCGCCGGCAGCCGCGAGCCGCGGCTCGTCGAGCCCGGCGTCGCGGTTCAGCGAGGCCAGGAGGACCTCGAGCGGCTCCCGGTACGGGATGTCACCGAGATCGTCGAGGCCGGTGGCCTCGCACGCCCTCGCCACGAGCGCGTCCGAATCGAGTTGTGCGCACACGTTCGTCCCTCCGGATGGCCTGCGGCGCCGACACTAGGTCGTGTGCCCGCAACCGGATCGAGGGGCACGAGGTTCGACCGGTCGACGGGACCGCGGGCAGCAGCGGGCTCCGCCACCCCGTTCGCGCGCACCGCGACCGACTGCCCACACCGCCGGTCCAGGGGTCGACACGGGCGAGGCCGAGCCCGTACGGTCGCGGGGAGTGTCCCGGGGATGGTCCGCTCGAAAGGTGCTGCGATGAGCGAACGAGATCGCCGGAGCTCCGCCACTCCGCTGGACCGGGCGCAACCGCCGTCCGCGGTGCGGGTGATCTCCGCCCACGCACCGGCCGCGGCTCCGCCGCCGACGCCGAGCGCCGAGGTGGGGGGCGACTCCGCGGTGCTGCGCCCGGTGCAGTTCGACCAGCTGACCGAGGTGGTGGATCTCTTGCGCGCCGGTCGCGCCGTCCGCCTCACCATGGACGGGCTTCCCGACCGCGCGGAGCAACGGCGCGCGTGGGCCTTCGTGCAGGGCGCGTCGTGTGCGCTCGGCATCTCACCCGCGCCGGCGGGGACCCTCGACGACACCGTCTTCCTCGACCCCTGCGAATCGGAGGGTCACTCCGGCCGCGGCGACGGTGACGCCCGCGACGTGAAGCACACGGCGCGCGAGCAGGCCCGCCGCGACGATGTCGCGCGCGACGCGACGTGCGTGCTCTGCGATCTCCGCACCGCGGACCGCGAATTCGAACCGCGGTTGGAGATGGTGATCAAGCGCGACGGCAGCCGCATCTGGTCGCCGCCGGCGATGGTGTGCTCGCACTGCCGCACCACGATCCGGCACTGGCAGTTCGCGCTGGCCTGGTGCTCGGAGTGCGAACGATGGGGCCGCCGCAACGTGGTCTCGCCGTGCGGCCAGCTCTACGGCTAGCGCGTGGCGACCGCCGATCCGTTCCGCGCCGACGCCGTGGGCATCTGTCCCGCGACCCTGCTCCCCGAGCCCATGACCTGCGATGCCACCGGACTGCGTGACCTGGCGCGAGCGTCCGCCGCGGCCGACTTCCCCACCTTCTCGCTCTGGTCGTTCTACGCGACCGGCAACGGCGTCGACACCGCCCGGATGATGTTCGACGACGCCGGTGTCTCCGTGCGGGCGGTGGAAGCGGCCACCCGGTGGACGGAGGGACCGGAGGCGGCGGTCGCCGATGCCGACCTGCAGCTCGACGTCGCCTCCGCGTTCGGAGCCGATCTCCTCCTCGCCTGCACCATGGCCCCGACCATGGACGCCGCCCGCGCGACCGACGGCTTCGCGGCGCTGTGCGAACGCGCCTCGGAGCACGGTGTCCGCGTCGCCATCGAGTTCCTCCCGTGGTCGGCGGTCCCCGACCTCGCGACCGCCTGGCAGCTCGTGCAGGAGTCGGGGGCGGCGAACGGCGGCATCGTCATCGACATGCTCCATTGGCAGCGGCAACCGGGCGGACCCAACCTGGAGCTGCTGCGGCAGATCCCCGGCGATCGCATCCCCTACGTGCAGGTGTGCGACGCCGCGCCCGGCCCGTCGGGCACCCATGACTACCTGACCGAGGCGTTGACCGCGCGCCCGCGCCCGGGCAGGGCTGCGTCGACATCGCGGCACTGCTCGGCGTCCTGGCCGAGATCGACGCCGACCCGTACTTCGCGCTCGAGGTGTTCAACGCGGAGCTCGCCGCACGCGGGCCGTCGGCGATGGCCGCCGAGTTGCGCCGGGCCACTCGCACCGTGTTCGACTGAGCGCGTCCGCCACCGCGCGGGTCAGCCGTGCCCGAGCAGCACCTCGTAGGACTCGAGCTCGGACGCGGCGGTGCCGATCCGGTGCAGCAGCACCCCGATGATGTCCTGGGTGACGAACTGCGTGATCCCCCACAGGAAGAAGCCGTACGGCATCGCACGGCGGTACTGCTCCCACGCCCGGTCGAAGGGCGGCACGCCGACGGCGCCGCCGGACGCGACCTGCTCGAGGTAGTGCCGGAGCAGATCGCGCTCGGCCTCGGCCCGCGCGGCCGGCTGGAGCGCCGACGCGATGTGGTACGCCACGTCGATGCTCCAGTGCCCGTGCTGCACGAGCTGCCAGTCGATGAGCGCCGGGCGACCTTCGCCGTCGAGGAACGTGTTGCCGACGTGCATGTCACCGTGGATGACGGTCCACCCCGCACCAGGTTGGTCGGCGCCGAGTGCGTTGAACGCGTCGACGAGCTGCTGCGGATCTCGCATGTCGTCGGGTACACCGACGCCCGGCGCACCGTCGAAGTTGTGGCGGATCTCCTTGACCCCGCGCACCTTCGCCGTCTGGCCGATCCGGGGCTCGAGCCACGGCACGCTCGCGACCTCGGGATTCTCCCACCCGTACGCGTGCAAATGGGCGAGCTCCGCCAGGAGGTCCGCGGTCTGTTCGACCGTGCACGGGGTCAAGGCGTCGCGGAACACTCCGCCGGCCTCGATCACGTCCTCCGTGATGACGACGCCGTGCTGCGTCACCGGATCCACGCCGGCCCACACCCCCTTGAGCGTCCGCACGCCGGTGTCGTCGGCGAGGTCCCGGTAGAAGCACGCCTCGGGCACACCCGCCTGCGCGCTCACGCGTCCGGGCTCGGAGAAGTACCCCTTCGCACACAGGGTCGGCGAGAGCCCGGGCGGGACCTCGGGCTCGCACTCGACCCGGAACCGGGCATTCGTCGACACCCGCTCGACGATCGGGCCCGGGATGACGTTGGTGACGCGGATCCCCGGGAAGCGCGACGACAGCGTCGACGTGAGCCAGCTCGGCGTCAACACCTCGCCGAGCGTCTCGGGGATGGCGACCGTCGTGGCGCTCACGGCGAGGCCGGGGCGGCGGTGGTGGGCGTCGGCTCGGCGGCGGCGCCGCTCTTGTTCGCGGCCAGCGCGTCCGCCGATCCCACCAGCTTGCCCTGGACCGGCTTGCCGTTCTTCGGGAAGGGCACGAACTTGCCGCCCTTCAGCTGCACCACGTAGGCGCAACCCGTCGTCGGCACCTTGCCGCGACCGGCGAGGCTGACGTCGACCGGCTGGCAGGCCAGGCCGGCCTGGTCGTACAGGCCGATGCTGTGCGCGCCGTCGATGAGGCCCTGGCGGGTCGGCGGGTTGCCCGCCTTCTGCAGCCCGTCGATGGCGTAGTCGGCCAGGATGTAGCCGGTGTACATGCCGTAGTCGGGCACGCCCGTGACGTTCGCGTACTTCTTCAGGTCGGTCTGGAACTGCTTGGTCGCCGCGTCCTTGACCTCCACCGGCTTGCCGCCGACCGAGAAGTACGTGCTGTCGGGCAGCGCCTTCGCCGCCGGGGAGTCGAGGAAGTCCTGCCCGTAGCCGGTGCCCATGATCACCGCCTTCATGTTCACGCCGTTCTGCTGCAGTCCCTGCGCGACCGCGACGTTCGTCGCCGCCGCCATCGGCAGGTAGACGCCGTCGGCGCCGGCGTTCTTGATGCCGAGCACGGGTGCACCGACGTCCGAGCTGCCGAAGTCGATCGACGTGTTGGTGTAGGCGGGATCGAGGCCCACCTCGGGGACGGCGTAGTTCATCAACGCCTTGGCGCTGGCGACCGACGACGACGCCGCTCCGTACGCCAGCACGCCGACCTTCTTGGCGCCCAGCCTGCTTCATGATCCGGGCCGGGAAGTCGTAGGTCAGGTCACCGAAGGGGTTGCCGTTCCCGGTCGACGACAGGATGTCCTCGTTGCCCTTCTGCTGGTAGTAGGTGCCGTCGACGCCGTTCCCGATCATCGGCACGTTGTGGTCGAGCAACCACCGGTACGACAGGAACGCGAACGGCGACTCGTTGACCACCGCGAACACGTGCTGGTTCTCCACCAGGTCCTGGGCCGCGGTGAGGTTCGCGCCCGACGACGCGTCGTCGCGCGACGATCACCTTGATCGTGCGCCCGTTGACACCACCCTTGGCGTTCTCGCGGTCGATGCGCGCCTGAAACGCCTTCAACCCGTTCTGGGAGATCGACGCCGCGACACCGGTCGCCGGATAGATGAAGCCCAGCGTGATGGTCTTGCCGGTCACGCCTTCGTCCGCCGTGGGGACCGACGCGCCGCTGGCCGTCGTCAGCCCGACGGTCGCCGAGCAGCGGCGGCGACCGCAAGACAGAGCCCGAGGCGCACGCCTCGTCGTGAGTTCCTTCGCACTTCGTTTCCCCCCATGCTGGTCTGGCTCCTTTGTGTTCAGTCGTGTCTAGCGCCGGACACGCCCGGATGTCCGGTCAGGGCCTCGCGCCGAGCGCGGTGGCGCAGAAGCCCCAGAGGTCGTCGGCGATGACGCGGCGTGTCGGGCTCGGTGTCGGCGAACGCGTAGTGGTGGAACACGGCCATCACCAGCTTGGTGACGAACCACGCGTCGCGCTGCGGGTCGCTCGAGCGCCAGGAGACCCTCGGCGCGCCGCGAGCTCGAGCTGGCGCGCGACCAGGTCGGTGAAGTGCTGCGTCGCGTGGGTCATCTCGTCCGGGAAGAGCTGGTGCAGCCGCCAGTGCTCGGCGGTGACGAAGCGGGGCCCGATGCCGGCGCCGTCGTTGCCGACGGACCGCACCGCGCTCGGTGACGTAGAAGTGCAGCCGGGCGACCGGATCCGGGCAGCTCGCGCGGCCGCCTCCTCGTACTCCGACGCAGCTCTCGGCGATCAGGTCCTCGAACACCGCGAGGAGCAGCTGGTCCTTGCCGGCGAAGATCCGGTAGAAGGTCTGGAGCGCGACGCCGGCCTCCTTGACCAGCTCCTGGGTCGTGAAGCGCTCGCCGCGTTCGGCGATCAGCCGGCGCGCGGCGTCGACGATCGGCCTTGGCCTGCTCCATCTGCCGGGCCCGCGAGCGCTGCACCGCCGGCGACCGGTCGGCGGCGCGCTCGGCCCAGGGCAGCGCGCGACGCGGCGGCCGAGCTCACGACGGTGACAGCACGACGACCGGGATCGCGCGGTCGGTGCGGGTCTGGTACACGTCGTAGTTGGGCCACACCTCGGTCACGATCTGCCAGAGGCGCGGCTTCTCGCTCGTCCGACGCGGTGCGCGCGGTCACCGGGATGCGGTCGCCCTTCACCTGGATCTCGGCGGCGGGGTTCGCGGTGAGGTTGAGGTACCACGACGGGTGCTTCGGTGCGCCGCCCATCGACGCGACGACGAGGTAGTCGTCGCCGTCGCGGCGCGAAGATCAGCGCCGAGGTGCGCGGCTCGCCGCTGCGGCGCCCGGTGGTGGTGAGCAGGAGCGTCGGCACGCCGTTCCAGAGGTAGCCCACCTCGCCGTCGGTCTCGCGGTACCGGCGGATGTGCTCCTCGCCGAGCAGGGTGAGGTCGGGCGCCTGGTAGCCGGGCTCGTTGCCGGTCATCCGAACACCACCGGGATCGCAGTGGCGCCGCGTTCGTACATGCCGATGTAGCGGGGCGGCTCGGCGTCGGGATCGAGCCGCAGGTTCGGGCAGGCGGTCGAGCAGCGCGTTGATGCCGACGGTCATCTCGGCGCGGGCGACGTGCATGCCGAGGCACACGTGCGGGCCGCTGCCGAACGCGAGCGACGGCTTCGGCGGCCGGGTGATGTCGTACTCGTCGGGCCGCTCCCAGCGCGCGGGATCGCGGTTGGCGGCGCCGAGGCAGAGGTGCAGCACCGAGCCCTGCGGGAGGTGCACGCCGTAGAACTCGACGTCGCGCGGTGACGTGGCGCGAGAACATCGGGTCGGTGGGCATCCACCGCAGCGACTCCTCGATGGCGGGCCGCACGCAGCGCGCGGTCGTCGCGCACCGCGTCGAGCACCTCGGGACGCTCGAGGATGCGCGGCCAGCGTGATGCCCATCTGCTTCCACGTCGTGCCCGAGCCGGCCGCGAGCAGGAGCATGGCGAACGAGTAGATCTCGGCGTCGGACAGGCGGTGCGACGACGCCGTCCTCGTCGGTGTACTCGGCCTCGACCAGCACGCTGATGAGGTCGTCCTCGGCTCGCTCGCGGCGGGCCGCGACGATCGGCGCGAGGATCTCGACGACCTTCGCCGGGTCGCTCATGAGGGACTCGCGGATGATCAGCGCCTGCTCGACGCTGCACGCCGAAGCTGCCCGGTGATGGTGAGCACCGGGATGGCGGCGCGAAGTCGACGTTGAGCTCGGCACGACCGTCGTCGACGAAGCTGTCGATGAGCGCGTGCACCGTCTGCTCGATCCAGTTGTTGATCCACCACTGCGCCTTGGCCGGCACGAACGACGGCTGCACGAGCGCGCGGTAGCGCCGGTGCTGGGTGCCGCCCATCGACAGGATGCTGTTGATCACCGCGGATGTCGCCGGTGTCGATCGGCTCCTCGGCGCGGTGACGAGGCGAACACCTCGGGGTCGCGGAAGGCGGCGTCGCACGCCTCGTAGCTGAACGCCGAGAAGTGCGGCCGGTCGGGGTACGGCAGACCCTGGAACGATCCAGTCGCCGCGGATAGCCGGTGAGCTCGTGCACGATGCCCGCGTGCACCGGCGCCTGCTCGCGCAGCGCGTGCCACCTCGGGTACGGATCGTCGGTGTAGCCGCCGCCGGAGTGCGCGTTGTAGCTGCTGCGCAGGTCGAAGAGTCGCCGCAGCTCCTCGCGGTCGAGCAGCTGGGCGTCGCCCGTCGCGGTCATCGGGCGACGTACCCGCCGTCGACCGGCAGGAGCGACGCCGGTGACGTTCTTCGCCGTGTCCGACACGAGGTACACCGCGGCCTCGGCGCAGTCCTCGGCCGGTGATCGGCCGGCCGAGCGGGTGCATCGACGCCGACGCCCTGCGCCATCTGCTCGACTGCTGTCCTCGTCGGACGTCGTCATGCCCACCGGCGTTCGTGAAGTTCGTGTACGGCATCGCCGCCGGGCAGATCGCGTTGCAGCGGATGTCGAACGGCGCGCCCTCGATGGCCACGGCCTTGGTGAGCTGGTGCACCGCGCCCTTGGTGGAGCCGTAGACGCTGCCGCCCCACGACCACGAGTCCGGCGACCGAGCCGGTGTTGAGGATCACGCCGCCGTCACCCTGCTCCTTGAACTGCATGATCGCGTGCTTGCAGCCGAGGAACACGCCCTGAGCGTTGATCGCGAACAGCCGGTCGAAGTCGTCGACGGTGTGCTCCTCGAAGATCAGTCCCGAGCCGGGGCGTCGGGATGCCGACGTTGTTGAAGATGATGTCGAGCCGACCGAAGGTCGACGACCGCGAGCGGCGATCGTCGCCTCGACGTCGGCCTCCTGCGACACGTCGCACTGGTCGGCGACGGCGGTGCCGCCCGCCGCCTCGATCAGGCGCACGGTCTCCTTGGCGCGGTCGAGGTCGACGTCGGCGACGACGACCTTGGCGCCCTCCTCCGCGAAGCGCAGCGCCGAGGCGCGGCCCGACCCCCGAGCCCGCGCCCGTGATGACTGCCGACTTGCCGTCGAGCACATCATGGTCAGCCCCTCCTCGTCGTCGAGTCATCAGCCGCAGCGCGCCCGTCGGGCACGCCTCCACCGCGATGCGGATCGCGTCGATCGGGTCACCCGGCGGGTCGATCGACGACCGCCTTCGTCTCGTCGTCGTGCGCGAACGTGCCCGGCGCGTACACGATGCACATGCCGCTGCCCATGCACAGCTCGCGGTCGACGACGATCGTCCACGCGTGCGCCGGCGTCAGGCATGGGCCGAGCACCGGCGGCTCGGCGGGCGTGAAGCGGTACAGCCGCTCGGCGTTGCCGCGCAGGATCTTGTACTGCACCTCCTCCGGGAGGTGCTCGATGAGGCGCTTGCGCCGACGCCGATGCAGTCGGGCCACGTCGAGTCGGAGTGCGGGTAGTCGGTCTCGCACATGATGTTGTCCTCGCCGATCTCGTCGAGGCTCGCGATGCCGTGGCGCGTCGTCGATGAAGCAGCCGAAGATGTGGTCGCGGAACGAGCTCGCGGATGTCGATGGTGTCGAGGTCGACGTCGGTGGTCGGCGTGGTCCATGAACTGCACGCCCCGCTTGCACCCAGTGGCGCTGCTTGTCGAGCACCTGCTCGGCGCGCTCGAGGAAGTACGGGATCCAGCCGATCTCGCCCTCGGACAGCGCGATCTTGAGGTTCGGGAACCGCTGGAACAGGCCGCTGAACAGCCACGAGAGCATCGTGCCCGAGGTGCGGTTCGCGCCCCAGGCGAGGTTGGCCATGAACGGCGAGTCCGGCGCGATCGTGCGGCACCTGCGACGACGAGCCCGACGTGCATGCACACGACCATCTCGAGGTCGTTGCGCGGCCGCCATCACCGGGTCCCAGTAGCCGTCGGCGTCGTGGATCGTCGGGCAGCCCGAGCGGCGCCGGGTTCTCGGAGAAGCGGAACGCGGTCGCGCCCTTCGCCGCGCAGCGCTCCATCTCCTTGGCCGCCAGCGGCGGGTCCCACATCGGGATCAGCGTCAGCGGGATGTAGCGGCCGGGCGCGGCGCCGCACCACTCGTCGATCATCCAGTCGTTGTAGGCCTGCAGGCAGACGAAGCCGAACTCCCGGTCGCTCGCCTCCATGAACAGCTGCCCGCAGAAGCGCGGTGATGCGTCGGGAAGCACAGCGACGCGAGCACGCCGGCGCGGTCCATGTCCTCGAGGCGCGCCATCGGGTCGTAGCAGCCGGGCCGCATCTCGGCGTACGTGCAGCGGCTCGGGGCTGAACTCCTCCTTCGACTTGCCCGCGACCGCGCTCAGGCCCGGAGCGTCGGGCATGCGCTTGCCGTCGTACACCCAGTACTCGTCGTCGCCGTCGCGGCTCCATGTGCGGCGCACGGTCGCGGTCCTTCGCCGGCGACCCGGTCGACCCAGAGGTTGGGCGGCTCGAGGATGTGGTCGTCGACCGAGATCAGCCAGTCGAGGTCGTAGGTCGTCGTGTCCGTCATCGCAGCTCTCCGATCGCCATGTGCTTGACCTCCTGGAACGCGCGGATGCCGTCGGGGCCCCGCTCGCGGCCGAGGCCGCTCTGCTTGTAGCCGCCGCTCGGCGCGTAGGCGCTGAACACGCTCGGTGTTCACGTTGACCGCGCCGGTGCGCAGCCGGCGGGCGACCGCGGTCGCGGCGGCGACGTCGGCGCCGTACACCTGCGCCGACAGGCCGTAGACGCTGTCGTTGGCGATGCGCACCGCGTCGTCGAGGTCGTCGTAGCCGAGCACGCCGATGCACCGGACCGAAGATCTCCTCCTGCGCCGCCGGGTTCGCGTTGTCGGGCAGGTCGAGCACCGTCGGCTCGAAGTAGTAGCCGCGGTCGAGCGCCGCCGGCCGGCCGCCCGCCCGCCGCGACCTTGCCGCCGTGCTCCTCGGCGAGCGCCACGAAGCGCTCGCACCGCTCGCGCTGGCGCGGCGCTGATGACCGGACCCATCATCGCGGTCGGGTCGGTGGGCGCGACCGACCGTGATCGACGCGTACGCCGCGCTGACCGCGTCGAGCACCTCGTCCTTGCGGTCCCGCGGCACGAGCATGCGCGTGGCGGCGACGCACGCCTGCCCGGCGGTCATCGGCGACGACCGCGACGCGCGCCGGCGCCGACGCGGTCGACCGCGTCGGGCAGGTAGATCTGCGCCGACTTGCCGCCGAGCTCGAGCGCCACCCGCTTCACCGTCGGCGCGGCCTGGGCCAGGATCTGCTTCCCGACCGCGGTCGAACCGGTGAACGACACCATGTCGACCGCGGGGTCGGTGGTGAGCAGCTCGGCGCCGGCGGCGCCGGCCTCGACCACGACGCTGAGCACGCCGGGCGGCAGCCCGGCCGCGTCGGCCGCCGCGCCGAAGATCAGCGACGAGATCGGGCGTGAGCGGGCTCGGCCGCAGGATCACCGAGTTGCCGGCCATGAGCGCCGGGATCAGCTTCTGGAACGCCATGATGATGGCCGCGTTGTACGGCGTGATCGCGGCGACGACGCCGACCGGCTCGTGACGACGGACGCTCAACGCGACCCGACCGCGCGACGAGCTCGTCGACCGGGACCGGGTTCGCCTCCTCGTGCGCCATCGACAGGTAGAGGTCGATCGTCGTCGCGGCCAGCGCGACGCCCGTGCCGAGCTGCGGTACTCGGCGAACATCGTCGGCTGTCCCGCCTCGGCGACCATCGTCGCGACGAGCGCCGCGCCGCTCGCCTCGACGTGGTCGACGCAGCGCGTGCACGCGGCGGGCCCGCTCGGCGGGCGCCATCGAGGCCCACGTGCCGTCGTCGAACGCGCGGCGGCGCTTCGGCGATCGCCCGCTCGAACTCCGGCAGCGGCGTGGCGGCCACGCTCGGCGACCTGCGACTCGTCGGCGGGGTTCTCCACCGCGAGCGCCTCGTCGCCCGTCGACCCAGCGGCCGGCGACGTACGAGCGACGCTCGTCGATCATGGCGCCCAACGTGGCTTCCCCCTTCCGCCCCGGCCGGGCCGGCGCGCGCAGAACCACGTTCTACCTATCACGAAACGTGCTAGCTCGCAACCCCCGACGCCACGGTCACGGGATCACGCCGGCGTCCCGCAGCTCCCCGATGCGCTCCCACGAGTACCCGAGCTCCAGGAGCACCATCTCCGAGTGCTCGCCGTGCTCCGGCGCCCGGCGCAGGGCGGGCGGCCGTTCGTCGAACTGCACGGGCACCGCGGGCAGCCGGTAGGCGGGACCGCCGTCGACGGCGACGTCGCCGATGTAGTCGTTGGCGACGACCTGCGGGTCGTCGAGCAGCTCCTCGATCGCCTGCACCGGCGCCCACGGCGCATCGATGCCGGCGAGCAGCGACTTCCACTCCTCGAAGGTGCGGCCGGCGAACTCCTCCCGGAGCACCGCGACGCACTCGTCGGCGTGCTCGCGCCGCGCCTGCAGATCGACGAAGCGGGGGTCGTCGACCAGGTCGTCGCGCCCGAGCACGGCGCAGAAGTCGGCCCAGTAGCGATCCGCCTCGAGGAACACGAGCTGGATGTGGCGACCGTCCTTCGTGCGGTACGAGCCCACGAGCGGGTTGACGTACCCACTTCCCGACGCCGACATCGCGCGCGGCTTCTGACCCTGCAGGGCCGAGAGCACGTCCGACGAGAGCGTCCACATCGCGATCCCGAGCAGCGAGACGTCGACCACCGAACCGCGCCCGGTCCGCGTGCGTTCGAGCAGCGCAGCCGCCATGCCGAACGCGAGCGCCATCGCGCCGTTCCGGTCGCCCATGGCCCCCCGCTGGCCGATCGGCTGGTCCAGCTCCGCGGGCGTCAGGACGTGCGCCATCCCGCCGCGTGCCCAGAACGCCGACGAGTCGTAACCGGGCTGGTCGGCGTCCGGGCCCCGGACGCCGTAGCCGTGACCGCGCGCGTACACGAGCGACGGGTACCGCTCGGTGAGCGTCTCGGCGTCGAGGCCGAGGCGGCGCAGCGCGCCGGGCCGGAAGTTCGTGAGGAACACGTCGGCCGTCTCGAGCAGCTCGTGCAGGATCGCGCGGCCCTCCTCGTGTCGGAGGTCGAGCGCGACGGAGCGCTTGCCGCGGTTGGCCAGCGCGATCGACAGGTTGACGCCGCCGCTGTCGGTGCCGATCCCCTGGGTCATGAGGCCGCGATAGGGGTCCCCTTCGGGCCGCTCGATCCGCACGACGTCCGCGCCCCAGTCCGCGAGCAACGCGCCCGCGACCGGTACGAAGACCCATTGCGCGAGCTCGACGACGCGTATGCCCTCGAACGCACCTTCACTCAACGGGAGACCTCCTGGGATGCGTGCGCAGCTCCGAGCGACGCAGTCGCGTCACGCGCGTGCGTTGGACGAAGGCCTAACGTACGCGGCGCGTCATGACAAGCCGACGTGTGCACACGAGGGATCCGGCACGGGGTGATCGAGCGGGCGGCATCCGATCGCGACGCTCGTCAGGGTGACGGACGCCGGGCGCCGACTCCCCCGTGCGGGAAGTGGACCATGGACCCACCGTCGACGACGAGCGTGCGCCCGGTCATGAACGACGACAGCTCCGAGAGCAGGAAGACCAACGGTCCCGCGATGTCCTGCGGTTTCCCCCACCGACCGAGCAGGACCTCGTCGCCGGGCGGCGTCCCTTCCGGGGGCACGACCTGCCCCGCGAGCAGCCGCGGGGTCATGATCACGTCGGGCGCGACGCAGTTGACGCGGATGCCGTACGGGCCCCATTCGCTCGCCATCGCCCGCGCCAGCGACATCACACCCGCCTTGGCCGCGCCGTAGGCGGCGTGCCCGGCCGCGCCGTAGAAGCCGCTGACCGACGCGACCAACGCCAACGCGCCACCGGTGCCATCGTCGATCATGTGGCGCGCCGCCGCCCGGCTCACGTCGAGGTGGTGGACGAGGTTGATGTGGAGGTCGTGCTCCCAGACCTCGGTGTCGATGGCGAAGATGTCCTCGACGAACGTCGCCAGACCGACGATGTTCGCGACCCGGTCGAGGCCACCGAGCCGCGCGTGCGCGTCGTCGACGACCTTGCGGGCACCGGCGGGATCGGTGACGTCACCGACCACCGCCACGCCACCCACCTCGTCGGCGACGTTCGCCGCCCGGACAGGATCGAGGTCGGCCACCGCGACCCGCGCGCCCGCCTGGGCGAGGAGCAGGGACGTCTCGCGCCCGATCCCGTACCCGCCACCGACCACCAGCGCGGCCTTGCCCTCCAACCCGAACCGGTCGAGCAACGTCATCGTCGTCCCCTCCGCTCGCTGATCGTGCACTGCCTCCACATCGGCACTCGCACTCGCTCACGCTCACGCCATGTGCACGCCACCGTTCGGGCGCACGACCGTACCGGTGACGAACCGCGCCGCGTCGCTGGCGAGGTAGAGCATCGCGTAGGCGATGTCCGCCGGCTCGCCGGCGAGCCCGAGTGGGCTGCCGCCCTGGCGCGAGCCGCGCACCTGCGCACGCTGTGCCTCGTCGACGACCCCGTCGGGCCCCGTCCACGCCGCCGCGGTCATCCCCGTCTCGACCCAGCCCGGCGCCACCGCGTTGCAACGGACTCCGGCGGGGCCGAGCTCGACGGCCACCGTGCGGGTGAGCTGGATCACCGCCGCCTTGGTCATGCCGTACACGCCGATCATCGGCGCCGCGAGCTCACCTCCCGCCGACGCGACGTTGACGATCGCGCCGCGCCCGGCGTCCTGCATGACGCGACCGGCCGCCGCGCAACCGAAGAAGACGCCTTTGAGGTTCACCGCGAGCACTGCGTCGAGCTCGGCCTCATCGGTGTCGACGACCGCGGAGTACCGGATGATCCCGGCGACGTTCGCCCACACGTCGAGTCGTCGGTTCACCTCGAGCGCGGCGCGCGCGAGGTCGTCGACCTGACCTCGCTGCGTCACATCGGTGGGGACCACGAGCGCCCCCTCGACGAGCGACTCGGTCTCCTCGAGCCCCGCCTTGTCGACGTCGGCGAGCACGACGCTCGCGCCCGCCGCCGCGTACGTGATCGCGGTCTGGCGACCGATGCCGCCGGCCGCCCCCGTCACCACCGCGGTCCGCCCGTCGAGCGAGAACGCGGCCTCCAGGTCGAGCTTCACCACCCACCTCCCGGGCTGTGCTCGCGGCGTCGAACGACGCTTCGTCGAACGGCCGACCCTATGCCCATCGAGGATCGCCGCGCCGGGCGCACCGCCGACGAGGTGGACGCCGGCTCAGGACGGCGGCGCGCCCGGCGTGAACTCGAGGTGCAGGGAGCTCAGCCCGCGGAGGACCCACGTCGGTTCGTAGTCGAAGCGGCGCGCGGTCGGAGGACCGTGGTGCGCCTCCGAGAGGCGGATGTCGCGCATCCGGTCGAGGATGCGCTCCAGGCTGACGCGGGCTTCGACGCGCGCCAGCGGCCCTCCCGGGCACGAGTGCGCGCCGCGCCCGAACGCGATGTGCTCCCGGGCGTTCGGCCGGTCGAGCCGGAACTCGGCGGGGCACTCGAAGTGTCTCGGGTCGCGGTTGGCGGCGCCGTTGAGCAGCATGACCGGCGTGCCCGCGGCGATGTCGACGTCGCCGACCCGGGTGGGCCGCCGGGCCAGGCGGAAGTCGGCCTTGACCGGGCTCTCGATGCGGAGCGCCTCCTCGACGAAGTCGGGGATGCGTCCCGCGTCGGCGCGCAGCTCCTCCTGGAGCGGCGGGGACTCGGCGAGGTACTTCAAGCTGGTCGCGAGCAGCCGCGCGGTGGTCTCCTGCCCCGCCGCGAACAGGAAGGTCGCGGTGCGGACGACCGACGTCACCTCCGGCGTCGACCCGTCGGGGTACTTCGCCAGCGCCAGCTCGGTGAGGACGTCGTCGCGGGGCGAACGCCGCCGGTCCTCGATGTAGCTCGCGAACCAGTCGTCGAGCCACCCGAGCGCGTTCATCTCCACCTCGCCCTGCTCAGTGACACCGAGCTCGCCGGCGGTGCCGAGCAGGCCGAACCCCTCGCGGAACCGCTGATGATCGGCCTCCGGCACCCCGAGGAGGTCGGCGACGACGAGCATGGCGAACGGCTGCGCGTAGGCGTTGATGAACTCGCAGCTGCCGCGGCTCGCGAATTCGTCGAGCTGTCGATCGGCCAGGCGCCACATGAACGACTCGTTCTGCTTGAGCCGCATCGGCGACAACAACCGCATCAACAGGGCGCGCTCGCGCGTGTGATCGGGCGGGTCCATCGTCACCATGTGCTCGCTCATCGGGAGCTGGTCCCGATAGCGGTCGATGACGTCGCTCACGTCGTCACCCTCGAGCGGGACGGGGAACTGTGCGAAGGGACCGATCACCGAGTTGCACGACGAGAACGTCGCGAGGTCGCGATAGATCTCGGTCGCTTCCTCCCACCCGGAGACCGCCACCACGCCGTGGTGGGGCGTCGCCACCACCGGGCACTGCGAGCGCAGGTAGTCGAAGTACGGGTACGGGTCCTCCAGCAGGGCCTCGTCGGTGAAGAAGTCGATCTCCTCGAACCCAGCCACTCGCCGCTCCTCTCGGCGCAGCCGACCGACCGCCCCTCGGGCCATGGTCCGCGCTGCGAATTGGTGCCGCAAGTATGACACCAACGTGTGCGATCCGGGCCGGGCGCAGTCGGTACCGTGCCCCACCATGGAGCTCCGCCCGCTCATGACCATCGACGTCCTCGTGCAGCCGCTGGTCGATCTCGCCGCCTTCCCCCTCGGTGGCCGCCGGGTCGTCGTCTTCGACGGCGGGTCGTTCGACGGGCGTGACGGCCTGCGGGGCACGATCGCCGCCGGCGGCGTCGACTGGCAGCTCGCCCGGGGCGACGGCGTGATCGAGATCGACGCCCACTACCTGCTCCTCAGCGACGACGGCGAGCCGATCGAGGTGCGCTCGACCGGGCTGCGCAAGGCGAGCGCGGCGGTGGCCGAACGGATCGGCCGGAGCGAGCCGGTCGATCCGTCGGAGTACTACTTCCGGACGCACGTCCGCCTGTCGACGTCGTCGGCGCGCCTCGCCTGGATGAACGATCTCCTCGCGGTGTCGACGGGCGAGCGCCGCCGCGACACGGTGCGCATCGACGTCCACGAGAGTCGCCTGAGGCGATGGCCGCGCCCGACACCTCGCGTGATCGTGGTCGGCGCCGGCATCGGCGGGCTGGTCACCGCGCTCAGCCTGCACGAGATCGGTGTCGCGCGTCGACGTGTACGAGCGGCGTCCGCAGCCTTCAGCCTCTCGGCGTCGGGATCAACCTGCTCCCGCACGCGGTGCGCGAGCTCGACGCGCTCGGCATCCTGGCGCCACTGCGCCGCCGCTCGGTCGAGCCGACCAGCCTCGTGTACTGCTCGCGTCACGGTCGTGAGATCTGGCGTGAGCCACGCGGTGTCGCCGCCGGCTACCCGTGGCCGCAGCTCTCGATCCACCGCGGCGTGCTGCAGGAGGTGCTGCTCGACGCGTTCGACGACGCGGGTCGGCCGCGAGCACCTCCACCTCGGCCACCGTCTCGCTGACGGTGGATGCCGACGCCGACCAGCGCGGCGGCGGTGTTCGACGCGCGACCGGGCGCGGACGAGCTCGTCGTGGCGGGCGATGCCGTGGTCGCGGCCGACGGCATCCACAGCGTCGCGCGGGCCCAGCGGTATCCGGACGAGGGTGCGACCGCGGTGGAACGGCTCGTTGCTCTGGCGTGGGATCGCCGAGGTCGAGCCGGTGCTCGACGGTCGCTCGATGATCTGGGCCGGCCACCGGGACCAGAAGTTCGTGGGCTACCCGATCGCCGACCTTCCCGACGGCCGGCAGGCGTTCAACTTCGTCGCCGAGCTCCGTCGACCGGAGTCGGAGCTCGGTGCGACTGAGGACTGGAACCGCGCCGGTGAGCTGGCCGACTTCCTGCCCGCGTTCGAGGACTGGACGTTCGGGTGGCTCGACGTGCCGGCGATCATCCGCTCCGCGCCCGGCACCTTCCTCTTCCCGATGGTCGACCGCGATCCGGTGCCCCGGTGGACGTTCGGTCGATCGACGCTGCTCGGCGACGCCGCCCATCCGATGTATCCCGATCGGGTCCAACGGCGCGTCCCAGGCCATCCTCGACGCCCGCGTCCTCGCCGGCTGCCTGCGCGCCGACCACGACGTGGTCGCCGCCCTCGAGCACTACGAGTCGACGCGCCTCCCGCCGACCGCGGCGATCGTGGAAGCGAACCGCGGTCTCGGACCCGAAGTGCCGATGCAGCTCGTGCACGAGCGGGCGCCGGACGGCTTCGACGACATCGATGCGGTGATCACTCGTGCCGAGATCGACGCCGTGACCGAGTCATACCGCAGCACCGCGGGCTTCGCCCTGCAGGCGCTGCGAGACGATCCGCGCTCGTTGATCGAGCAGTCGCCGGCGGTCACCGATCGGGGGTGAACCCCGGGAGACGGAGCACGGCCGTGCCGTCGGTCCCGATCGTCACGGTGACCGGTGCGGGTGGTGACGTCAGCTTCGAAGGCGCGCCCCCGCTCATCCGGAGGCGTACCCGATGGCCGGCGACGAACCGGTGGTGGCCGGCGCGGATCGGGACGCGGAGCTCCGTGCTCTCCCCCACCGGCACCGGCTCGGGATCGGTGTGCGACCCGCGGTGGGTCGCGGCGAGGAAGCCGTCGTTGACCGTCGTCTCGCCGCCGTCCGCATCCACGTCGACCAGCTCGACGTAGAGGTGCGCCTCGGGCGCGTCGAGCGTGGCCCGGAGGGTCAGGCTCGGATGTCCGAGCAGCACCTGATCGGTGGCGAGCGGCGCGGAGGTGAAGGTCACCTCGTCCATGGGCTCGTCCGGCGCGCCGGGCTGGTGGATGGCGACGGTCCCGCCCGGCTCGGCGCCCACCGCGAGCGTGCCGTCACCGCCGAGCCGGAGCTCGACCACGGCACTCCCGGTCGGGTCCCAGCGATCGAGGTCGCGCCATCCGGCGCCGGCACCGACCGGGCCCTCGAACGACGTGAACGTCGGCTCGGGCGGGACCGGGACGTCGGGCATCCCCGCCACCCAGCGGTCGAACCACGCCAGCAGGACGCCGGGCGCCATCTGCGGGGTCTCGGCCGGCACGTGCGCCCGCTCGTCGTCCGCGGCGCTGGTCGACCACGCCGGCTCGTCGACGAGCGCGACCGGAAAGAAGTGCTCCCACGGTCCGTACACCGCCCAGGTATGCCGGGGCACGGCCTCGATGTTCGCGAGGGTGCCGGACCGGAAGTAGCCGTCCTTCCAGCCACCGATCGCGAGGACCGGGATCGAGAGGTCCGCGAGGCACCCGACGAACGACCGGTCGCGCCAGAACCCGTCGAAGGTCGCGTGCTCGCGGTTGGCGGCGTACTCCGCGTCGGCATCGACCACGCCGCCGGTGGTCAGGTTCGCGATGTCGGGCCAGTTGTCGATGTCGCCGCGCTCGGTCGACTTGATGCCACCGGGGAACACCACGTCGTGGTAGAGGGACGACGGCGACTGCATGGGCGCGATCGCTACGAGGTGCTCGGGACACTCGACCGCCGCGCTGTAGCTGGTCTGACCGCCGAAGCTCTCGCCGAACATGCCGATGCGGCCGTCGGAGAACGGCTGCGCGGCGAGCCACTCGATCAGGTCGTGCGCGTCGCGACCCGCTTGCCGGAAGCTCCCGTGGTCCCACCGTCCGCCCGAATCGCCCACCCCGCGGAGGACGGGGACGAGCGCGTTGTACCCCACCGCGGTGAAGAAGTCGGCCTCACCGAGGTAGAAGTCGCGCAGCACCACGTACGGCGTGAACTCCACGACGACGCTCGGGAACCGACCCTCCGCCGGCACGCCACCGTCCGCGGGGCGGCGCAGCTCGCAGGCGATCGTGATCCCGTCGCGCACCGGGACCGCGATCGTCGTCCCGACGACGTCGTACGCGGCGGCCCGTTCGTAGGCCCACCACGCACGGGTCGCGGGTGGGATCGGTCGAGTTGGATCGTCCGTCATGCATTCCCCCGTCGGCGAGGCCGCGGCCTGCCGTGCCCCAGCTGCTCCGCGTACACCGTAGGCACGGCGCCGCGCGTGGCGGCGAGGGCTCCGTACCGCCACGCGCCGAGCCGCAAGGCGTCGCTGCGGGTGGCAGCAGCTGGTCGTGGCGCAGTGGTCGTCCGGGGTGGGTACGCTCCGCCTCATCATCCTCATCATCGCCACGGGCGAGGGGGTAGCAGGTGACGTCACAACCCGAGCCGGTGCCCGACGAGGGTGTGCTCGATCCGTGGGTCGTCGAGTGGGCGGCGGCGAACCCGGAGCGCGCCGCGCCGTTCGAGGAGCTGCTGCCCGAGCTGCTCGAGCTGGCGCGGGGCCCGGTCGGCTTCCCGCCGACGCGCGAGATCGCGACCATCACCGACGACGACGTCGACGGGGTGCCCATCCGGATCTACCGCGGCGAGGGCGCCCCGACCGGTCTCGTCGTGTACTTCCACGGTGGCGGCTACGTCATGGGCAGCATCGGGCTGATGGACAACGTCGCGCGCGAGCTCGCGCACGCCTCCGGTGCCGTCGTCGTCTCGGTCGAGTACCGCCTGGCTCCGGAGCACCCGTATCCGGCGGGCCTCGACGACTGCGAGCGCGTGACGCGATGGGCGTCGGCGAACGCGGACCGCTTCGACGTGTCACCGCAGTCCGTCGCGGTGTGCGGCGAGAGCGCAGGCGGGAACCTGGCCGCCGCCGTCGCACTCCGGCTCCGGGATGCCGGTGACACGCCGCTCGCCGGCCAGGTGCTCATCTACCCGCAGGTGTCCGGGACGGTCACCTATCCGTCGGCAGAGGAATTCGACGGTCTCGTCATCAGCCGCGCGGTCGGTGCGAAGTACTGGGCCGCGTACAGCGGCGGGCGCGACCTCGACCAGGACCCGTTCGCAGTTCCCCTGAGTGCCGCCACCCTGCGCGGGCTCCCGCCGGCCCTGGTGGTGCTCGGCGGCTGCGACATGCTGCGCGACGAGGGCCGGGCGTACGCCGCCCGCCTCCGCGACGAGGAGGTCGACGTCGAGGAGGTCTGCTACGCGGGCCAGCCCCACGGCTTCGTCAACTTCGACTTCCCGGCCGCCGGCCTCGCCTTCGAGCACATCGGGCGCTGGCTCCGGGCCCGGCTGGCGCCGATGCGCTGAGCCGCCTCGGCGTTGACGGCGGCGGATATTCGTGACATCGTGCTGCCACGAAATAACGGGGAGGATCCCATGGCGATCGACCTGACCGGTGGCTTGACCGACGACCGCGAGTTCGTGTTCGCGGAGCAGCCCGACGACCCGGACATGCGCGAGTCGGTGAACACCTGGGTCTGGGACCGGGGCACCGAGTTCGGCATGCCCCGCATCGGCGTGGAGGCCGTCGCCGACCAGTGGGAGACCCACGACGTGCAGGTGAACCTGGCGTTCGCCGACGGACGCGTCTTCAACATCTTCGGCCCCGGCAAGGTCCACGACCCCCGCGGCGCCGACGGCAAGCCGAGGATCCTGGGCGCCGGCCCGCTGTCGTTCGAGCTGATCGAGCCCTACCGCCACTGGCGCGGTCGGGTCGACGGCATGGCGGTGCAGACCTCCACCGCCGCGCAGATGGAGGGGTGGCAGGCCGGGCGCAGCTCCGGCGAGACCGTGCCGATCGAGATCGAGTGGGACATCAGGTCGGCGGTGCCACCGTGGGAGAGCGGCAGCCTGCTCGAGGAAGCGGGCTACGTGCTCGCCCACCAGGAGGAGGGTGACCTGATGGGCGGCCCGCGCTTCGAACAGCTGTTCCGGACGACCGGGACCCTGCGCGTCGGCGACGAGGAGCATCGGCTCGACGGCGCGGGGCTGCGCATCCGCCGCGCCGGCATCCGGCGGCTCGGCACCTTCCGTGGTCACGTCTGGCAGTCCACCGTGTTCCCGAGCGGACGCGCGTTCGGGCTCTGCCTCTATCCCCCGCGCGACGACGGCAAGGCGACGTTCAACGAGGGGTTCCTGTTCGAGGGCGACGGTGACCTCATCCCGGCGCGCGTGACCGACGCGCCCTGGCTGGAGACGCTGGCCGCCAAGGGCCAGGACGTGTCGGTCACCCTCGAGACCGAGGACGGGAGGACGGAGACCATCCAGGGTGAGACGGCGCTGTCGACGTTCCACGTGATGAACGCGAGCGCGGGCGCGGCCGGCATGGTCGGCGACTTCCGGCTGCAGCAGGCCATCGTCCAGTACTCGTGGGACGACGAGCGCGCGACCGGCATGCTGGAGCGGTCGTCGGCCAGCAGCCAGGTCAGCTGAACCCGGGGCCCGGGGCGATGGCTCGCTTCGGGTACGACACCACCGCCGAGGAGATCGCCCGCACGGTCGATCTGCGCGGACGACGCGCGGTCCTGACCGGCGCGTCGTCCGGCATCGGCGTGGAGACCGCGCGTGCGCTCGCGCACGCCGGTGCCGACGTCGTGCTCGGTGTGCGCGATCCGGAGAAGGGTGAGCGCGTCGCGCGCGAGCTCGCGCCCGCGCGCGTCAGGCGCGCTCCGCGTGGTGCCGCTCGACCTGCGCGACCTCGCGTCGGTCTCCGCGTTCGCCGATGCCGTGACCGGACCGGTCGACCTGCTGATCGCGAACGCAGGAGTGTCCAAGACCCCCGACGCCCACCTCGCCAACGGCCTCGACGTGCGGTTCGCGACGAATCACCTCGGGCACTTCCTGCTCGCGTTGCGGTTGCAGGCGCCGATGCGCGAGCGCGGGGCGCGGATCGTGGTGGTCAGCTCCGCCGCCCACAAGGGCGCGCCGGTCCGCCTCGACGATCTCCAGTGGCAGTCGCGCGAGCACGTCGCGGGCCTGGCGTACGCGGAGTCCAAGAGCGCGAACATCCTGTTCGCGCAGGAAGCGACGCGGCGGTGGAGCCCCGAGGGGATCTTCGCCAACGCGGTGCTGCCCGGATCGGCGTTGACCGGGCTGCAGCGGTTCCACGGCGACGAGCTCAAGCGCCGGATCGGCTTCATCCTCGCCGGACGGCAGCCTGAACCCGATCCTCAAGACCCCGGCGCAGGCGGCCGCCACGACGCTGTGGGCGGTGACCGCGCCGGAGCTCGAGGGACGCGGTGGCCTGGTGCTCGAGGACTGCGCCGAGGCGTTGCCCGTGGGCCCCGACACGCATCCGTGGTGCGGCTTCGACGCGAGCGTCGCCGACCCGGACACCGCGCGGCGGCTGTGGGACCACTCCCTCGAACTGCTCCACACGCTCGGTGTCGACGCGTGAACGGGTCCGGCTCAGTGCGCCGTCCACTGCGCCGAGCGCCTCGTGTACTCGGCGAACCGGGGGCGCACGTCGTCGAGCACGAGCCCGAACGTCGCCGGGTCGGGGTGCACGTTCTGCTCGCGGTGCGCGGCGAACTCCTGCCACCACGTCGCCATCCCGGCTTCGAACTCGGGCGTGACCGGCTCGCCCAGCCACGCATACAGCTTGGTGACCTCGCCGAGCGGGTCCGTCTGCATGGTGCGGAAGTCGATGTCGTAGAACCGGTGGTCGTTGCCGCGGTCGCGGAACGCCAACGCCCGTTCCATCCCCACCGACCAGTGCTCGAGGTTGAGCGCACCCAGGTAGTGAAGGTCGATCTCCTCGCTGAACATGCCCCCGATCTCCAGGTAGACGTCGGCGACCGAGACGATGACGTCGGCCGGGTCGCGATGGGTCATCACGAACTTCGCGTCGGGGAACGACCGGTCGAGCTCGTCGAGGAAGAGCAGGTGTGTCGGGCACTTGAGCCGCCACGGCCGCGCCGGCGCGCCCCACTGCAGCAGCTGGAGGGCGCGCCGTTCGTACTCGTACGTGGAGGTGAGGTCGGCGTCGTAGAGGAACCAGTCGGAGTACGACGGGAGGTACGCGTAGGCCAGGAACATCTGCGACTTGAAGTCGAGCGCCATGAGCTCCTGGCACTCCATCGGTCCGGTGGCGGTCGACGGCACGAGCGCCGCGCTGCGCGGCGAGAACAGCCTCTGCTGCGCCACCTGCAGCTCGGCGGTCTCGATCCGGGGATCGGGCGCGCTCGACGGTCGACGGCGGCGGGGCCGGCGCCGACGACTCCCACAACCGCAGCGAGCGCGCCGCGGGATCCTCGGCCAGCAGGAACGACAGCGCGGTCGAGCCGGTGCGGGGCAGCCCGAGGCCGATCAGTGGCGCCTCGATCGGCTCCTCACCCATCTCGGGGTGCCGGCGGAACCAGTCCTCGATCTGCAGCCGTTGGGCGAGCAGGCTCACGAGACGGCCCCGCATCGCCTCCTGTCCCATGGCGTTGAGCTTCGCCTCGCCCTGCAGGCTCCGGACGAGGACCTCGAGCCCCTCGCGGAACGAGTCGTCGCCGAAGTCGCCGAGGCCCGTCTGGTCGCGGGCGTCGGCGATCAGCTCGTCGTGCTCCCCCATGTTCCCCCCTCGCAAACTGCGACAGTAGCCTGACACCAATATGGAAGAGCTGTCAACGGCCCCCGCGCCCGGCGCCGATGCTCCGACGGAACGCCGGCGCTACGACAGCCCGGTCCGGCGTCGGCAGGTGGCGGAGACGCGGGAGCGCATCCTCGGCGCCGCGTCCGCCCTCGTCCACGAGCTCCCCGGCTGGGACTGGCACGGGCTGACGTTCCGGGCCGTCGCCGAACGCGCCGGCGTCAGCGAACGGACCGTCTACCGCCACTTCGCCACCGAACGGGAGCTCCGGGACGCGGTGATGCGCCACCTCGAGGAAGAAGCCGGGGTGTCGTACGAAGGGCTCGTGCTCGACGAGCTCGCCGACGTCACCGCGCTCGTGTTCTCGGCCCGCGGCTCGTTCGCGGTGTCGCCCACGGTCGTCGAGGACCCGACGTTCGTCGCCGAAGACCAGCTGCGCCGGGATGCCCTGCGTGACGCGGTCGCGGCCGTGGGGTCCGACTGGACCGACACCGAACGCGACCAGGCCGCCGGCCTGCTCGATGTGCTCTGGAGCGTGCCGTCGTTCGAGCGGTTGGTCTCGCAATGGGGGCTCGGAACCGGGGACGCGACCGACACGATCACCTGGGCGCTCGATCTGGTGGTGGCCGCGATCCACGCCGGAAGGCCTCCCGCGCGATGACCGCCCACTCCTTGTCGATGGTCGCGCAGCCCGGCCGGACCCGCCTGGGCTGGATCGGCACCGGCGTGATGGGCGGAAGCATGTGTGCACGCCTCCTCGACGCCGGGTTCGCGGTCACGCTCACGACCCGGACCCCGGCGAAGTCCGACGCGGTCCTCGCCCGGGGCGGGGCGTGGGCCGATTCTCCGGCCGCGGTCGCGGGCGCGAGCGACATCGTCTTCACGATGCTCGGCTACCCGAGCGAGGTGGAGCAGGTCGTCCTCGGTCCGGGCGGCGTCCTCGACGCGCTGGCACCGGGATCGATCCTGGTCGACATGACCTCGAGCAAGCCGTCGCTCGCGGAGCAGATCGCCGCGCGCGCGAGCGAGCTCGACGTCCACGCCGTCGATGCGCCGGTCTCCGGCGGTGACGTCGGTGCTCGTGAGGGCACGTTGTCGATCATGGTGGGCGGTGACGCGTCGGCGGTCGCCGCGCTGCGACCCTGCTTCGACGCGTTGGGCACGACGTTCGTGCACCAGGGGGGTGCCGGCGCCGGTCAGCACACCAAGCTGGTCAACCAGATCCTCGTCGCCGGCAACATCGTCGCGGTCTGCGAAGCCCTGCTCTATGCGTCGCGCGCGGGGCTCGACGTGCCGTCGGTCCTCCGGTCGGTGTCGAGCGGTGCGGCTGCGAGCTGGGCGGTCGCCAACCTCGCACCCCGCATCGTCGCCGGCGACTTCGCGCCCGGGTTCTTCGTCGACCACTTCGTGAAGGACATGACGATCGTGCTGGAGGAAGCGGCGCGACTGCAGCTGGCAATTCCCGGCCTCGCGCTCGCGCACCAGCTCTACGTCGCGCTGCAGGCGCAGGGCCACGGGCAGGACGGCACCCAGGCGCTCATCCTGGCGTTGGAGACGCTGTCACCCGGTTGACCGCGGCCGTCGTGGAACTGTGATCGACGCGCTGCGCGTGGCGGGCGTCATCGGGGCTCGTCGGCGATGACCCCCAGGAGCCCGGCTTCGGACGCCGAGAGGTGCTCGCTCGCCTCCGAGTGCGCGAAGGCATCGAACAACGCTCCCTCCTCCCACGATTCGGGGACGCGCGGGTGGACGTAGCTCTTCCGGGCCACCGCGCGAGTGTTGTTGAGGCGAGCGGCGGCGGCGTCGATGGCGCTGACGATCTTGCGCTTCGCATCGGTGGGTGAGCGCGGCGGCCCGAGCCCGACGAGCGCGTCGGCCGCGGTGACCGAGCCGCCCCAGGTTCGGAAGTCCTTGGCGGTGAAGGTCGCGGCGGTCGCGGCGTGCAGATAGGCGTTCACGTCGGCGGAATCGACGTGAACGACGTGACCATGATCGTCGACGTACCGGAACAGCTCCTGACCAGGAAGCTCCTCGCACTCGTAGAGGATGCGCGCCAGGAGCGGGTCGCGCAGGCGCACGTGCTGCTCCTTGCCCGACTTGGCACGGAACTCGAACTGCATCGTGTCGCCGTCGAGGTGCACGTGTTCGTCGTGCAGCGTGGTGATCCCGTACGAGTGGTTCTGCCGCTCGTACTCCTCGTTCCCGATGCGGATCAACGTCTCGTCCATCAGCCGGACCGCGGCGGCCAGCACTCGCTCGCGTGGCAGGCCCGCGAGGGAGAGGTCGGCCTCGATACGGAGCCGCAATGGCGGGAGCGCCGCCCCGAACGCGCTCATGCGGTGGAACTTGGTGGCGTCACGGACGGCGCGGAAGAGGGGGTGGTATCGGTACTGCTTCCGGCCCTTGGCGTCGCGGCCAGTGGCGAGGATGTGACCTTCCGGGATCGGGCTGATCCACACGTGGGTCCACGCCGGCGGGATGCCGATCGCGTCGATGCGCCGTCGTTCGGCCTCGTCGCCGATCGGCGTGCCGTCGGGGCGGCGGTAGACCCAGTGCGCGTCGACACGCTCGCGCCGGATGCCCGGGATGGTGTCGTTCACGTACAGCAGGCCGGCGGCCTCGGCCGCCGCGAAGGGATCGAGCGGTTCCATGCGACCGTCCCACCGGGGCTCGTCGGAGGTGCGCAACGGGGTCGGGTCGGTCCGCGTCCTAGCCGACCGCGGACGCCGGCACCCCGGGTGCGGTCGTGCGCAACCAGGCCACGCCGACCACGCCGGGACCGGTGTGGATCGCCATGGCCGGGCTGAACGGGATCACGGGCTCCCTCCCGGTCAGTCGGGCGCGCAGTGCACGGGCGCCCTCGGGTACCCCTGCGTGGAACACGCACGATGCCGACGAGTCGGGACCGCCGGTCCGTGCCCACGCGTCGTGCACCACGGCCAACGGGTCGGCGCCCGCGCTCCGCAACGGCATCACGCTCCCGTCGCGGAACCGGAACGCGCTGAATCCGTCGCCCCGTTCGGCGGCGGCGAGCACCGGCGCCGGAACGCGCCCGCTCCGCTCGATCGTCGCGACCCGGTCGAGGGTCGCGACCAGCTCCACGCGCCCGGCCGCGTCACGGGCGAGCTGCTCGAGGTCCTCGAGCCGGGCACCGCGCCGGCACGCACGCGCGACCTCGAGCACCACCAGCCGTTGCGCGGCCGCGGCGGTCCGGGTGTCGACGACGCGTACCGGCCTGCTCGCCAGCCCCGCAGCCTGCGTGGCGTGGAGGAACATCGACGTGAATTCGGCGGCCGGCGTCAGCACGAGCGCACCGCTGTAGCCGTCGTCCTCGATGGCAGTCAGGTAGTCGATGACCGACGGAGGGCTGGATTTCACCGTATCGTCGCGGGCGATGGCGTCGAAGACCACCGTCGGATCGACGGAGTCGTCCGCCACCGACGCGCCGTCGAGGAGGATCGTGATGGGCACGATGCGTATGCCGAGTCGCCGGGTCGTGGCGCGGGGGAGGCACACGTTGGAGTCGGTGAGCAACAACGCGCGATCCACGTCGACTCCCTCCTGACCAGGCCATCGTTCCGACGAGGGCGTGCCTGCGTGGGAGTCGATGCGACCTTCACCCTGCGAGACCTGGTGCAGCGTACCCGCGTGCCCGCCACGACAATCCACCACTACCAACGGCTCGGATTGCTCCCGCCACCGGATCGCGCGGCGCGGAACCGCTTCGTCTACGACGACCGCCATGTCCAGGCGCTGCGGCTGATCCGTCTGCTGCGGGAGCGCCGCCGGCTCGGCCTCGCGACCATCGGGCGGATCCTGCCGCAGCTCCTCGCCCAGGACGAGCAGGCGTTTCGGGCGCGCATGTGGGAGAACGTGATCGCCACCGACGTGGACGACACCACGACAGAGGCCCGGGCCCGGATCGTCGCCGTCGCGCGCCGGGCGTTCTCGACCCATGGGTTCGCGAACGTGAGCGTGGCCGACATCTGTGACGAGGTCGGCATGGGCAAGGGCACGTTCTACGAGCTCTTCGCCTCCAAGGAAGACCTGTTCGTGGCCGCCGCGCGCGCCCTCGTCGACGACCTCGTCGCCGCCCTCGACGCCCGCCGGCCCGGTCACCCACTCGCGGCCAAGACCATCACCACCGTCCTCGACGGCGCGCTGGGTGACGAAGCCCCGCTGCTCGTCGAGGCCGCCCTGCGCGGCGTGCACGGCAAGCCGGAGGACGCGCGCGTGGCGCGCGATGCCGCGGCGACGCTCCGTGACGCAGTCGCCCGCCGACTGCGCGCGGCACCCACCGAGAACACGCGGGTGGCCGCCGGGCAGCTCGTCGAGACCTGCCTCGGCCGCGCCCTGGCACGCGTGGTCGCCACGACGCCGGAGCCCTGATCCGGCCGCGATCGCCCCGCTTGCGCGCGGGCGGCGGTTGCATACAATGATCTGGACCACCGGGTCGGAAATACTCGACATCACGGAGGTGGACGGTGAGGCTCGACGACACCGTCCTGCGCGAGCGTTCGGCGCAGGAGAACTTCCCGGTCGCATCCAGGGCCTTGCCGCGTCCCGTCCGGAGCCACCTCCTCGCCATCTACGGCGTCGCCCGGGTGGTCGACGACACGGGCGACGAGCTGGCCGGTGACCGGATGGGCGCGCTCGACGCGCTCGAAGACCAGCTCGACGGTGCGTACCGGGGTACCGCCACGCACCCCGCCTTCGTCCGCCTCACCCCGACGCTCCGCGAGCTGGACCTCGACGACGCACCGTTCCGCGCGCTGATCGAGGCGAACCGCGTCGACCAGGTGGTGACCCGCTACGACACCTGGGCGTCGTTGCGCGGCTACTGCGCGCTCTCGGCGAACCCGGTCGGGCGTCTCGTGCTGGCCGTGCTCGGTGCCGACACGCCCGATCGGGTCGCGTGGTCCGACGACGTCTGCACCGCGTTGCAGCTCGTCGAGCACCTGCAGGACGTGGGCGAGGACTATGCCCGCGGCCGCGTGTACCTCCCGGCCGAGGATCTCGACCGGTTCGGCGCGTCGGAGACGGATCTCGCGGCCGCCGCGGCATCGGGCCCGCTCCGCGCGGCCGTCGCCTACGAGGTCGACCGCGCCGGTCGGTTGCTGCACCGGGCGGCGCCGCCGCTCTGTCGCAGCCTCCGGGGTCGGGCGCGGGTGGCGGTCGCCGGGTTCGCGGGCGGTGGTCTCGCAGCCCTCGACGCGATCGAGCGGGCCCGCTACGACGTGCTCGCCGTCGACGCGCGGCCCTCGCACGTGCGCACGCTGTACCGGACGGCGCAGGTCGGTGTCGCCGGTCGGGTCGCGGCATGAGATCCGACGACGCGTACGCGCGCTGCGAGGAGATCACCCGCAACGAAGCGAAGAACTTCGCCTTCGGTATCCGCCTGCTCCCTCCCCCGAAGCGATCAGCGATGTCGGCGATCTACGCGTTCGCCCGCCGGATCGACGACATCAGCGACGGTGACGGAGCGCCCGACGAGAAGCTGGCGGAGCTCGCGGTGGTGCGTCGCGACGTCGACGGCCTGCGCCGCGGGCACGCCCCCGACGACGACCCCGTGCTCGTCGCGCTCGCCGACGCCGGCGCCCGCTACCCGGTGCCGTGGGACGCGTTCGACGAGCTCGTCGAAGGCTGCGAACACGACGCCATCGGTGCCTCGTACCCGACCTTCCCCGCGTTGGTCGCGTACTGCCGCCTCGTCGCGGGCTCGGTCGGGCGGCTGTCCCTGGCGGTGTTCGGCACCACCGACGGGGCGCGGGCCCCGGAGCTCGCCGACGCCCTGGGCGTCGCCCTCCAGCTCACCAACATCCTGCGCGACATCGTCGAGGACCGGGAGATGGGACGCATCTACCTGCCGTCCGATGACATCGCCCGGTTCGGCGCCGACCCCCGGCTGACCGGACCGGCCGACTCGGTCGCGGCGCTGGTGGCCTTCGAAGCGGTCCGGGCACGGGAGTGGTTCGACGAGGGGTTGCAGCTGCTCCCCCTGCTCGACCACCGGAGCCGGGCGTGCGTCGGTGCGATGGCGGGCATCTACCGCCGGCTGCTGACCCGCATCACGGCCCGACCCGGTGCCGTGCTCGAGGGACGCGTGTCGCTCCCGACGTGGGAGAAGGTGTGGATCGCGGGGCGCAGCATCGCCGGGCTCGATCTGTCCGCCCCCGCCGTCACGAACCGGGTCGGCGCGTGAGCCGGACCCGGGTCGTGGTCGTCGGTGGCGGCCTCGCGGGCCTGAGCGCGGCGCTCACGTGCGCGGACGCCGGCGCCGCGGTCAGGCTGCTCGAGCGCCGCCCCCGCCTGGGCGGCGCCACTTGGTCGTTCGAGCGTCATGGTGCCTGGTTCGACAACGGCCAACACGTGTTCCTGCGTTGCTGCACGGCGTACCGGGAATTCCTCGCTCGCATCGGTGCGTCCGACGGTGTGGTGCTCCAGGACCGCCTGTCGATCCCGGTCGTCGCGCCCGGCCGCCCGGTCGAGCTGATCGCACGGGACGCACTGCCCGCGCCCCTCCATCTGGCGCGGACGCTCCTGGGGTACCGCCACCTCACCGGCCCCGAGCGGTGGTCGGCCGTGCGGACCGCGCTGCGGCTGCGGCGGCTCGATCCCGATGCGCCGGAGCTCGACGAGCGCTCGTTCGGCGAGTGGCTCGCCGCGCAGGGCGAGTCGCCCCGGGCCATCGAAGGGCTCTGGGACCTCATCGCCCGACCCACGCTCAACCTGCCCGCGGCGGACGCGTCGCTGGCCCTCGCCGCGATGGTGTTCCGCACCGGGCTGCTCTCGGACAGCCGCGCGGCCGACATCGGCTACGCCCGCGTGCCGCTGGCGGCGTTGCACGCGGACCCTGCCGCGCGCGCCCTTCGCGCGTCCGGCGCGTCGATCCACACCGACGCACCGGTCGTGGGCATCGCGCGCGGCCTCGACGGCGCGGTCTGCGGTGTCGACCTCGACGACGGGTACGTCGTCGCCGACGCAGTCGTGCTCGCGGTCCCCCACCGCGCCGCCGCCGCGCTGCTGCCGAACGGCGCGGTGCCGGACTCGGACCGCCTTCCCGAGCTCGGCGAATCGCCGATCGTCAACGTGCACGTCGTCTTCGACCGCCGGGTGACCGAGCTCGAGCTGGCTGCCGGGGTCGGCACGCCGGTGCAGTGGGTGTTCGACCGCACCGCGGCATCCGGCATCGGGGAGGGCCAGTGCCTGGCGGTGTCGTTGTCCGCCGCCGACGAGCAGATCGGCCGGCCCTCCGCCGAGCTCGTGCGCCGAATCCTCGACGCGCTGAGAGAGCTCTTCCCGCCGGCCCGTGCCGCGCGGGTGCTCGAGACCATCGTGACGCGCGAGCGCGCGGCGACGTTCCGGGCCGTGCCCGGGACCCGGCGGCTGCGGCCCCCCGCTCGCACCGCGGTGCCCGGCCTGTACCTCGCCGGGGCCTGGACCGACACCGGATGGCCCGCCACGATGGAGGGCGCGGTGCGCAGCGGCACCGCCGCCGCGGCCGCCGTGCTCGCCGACCTCGGTACCGCGCCGGAGGCTACGGGCGCGGCGCGCGGTCCGCGACGGGAGCCGGTGGTCGCGTGATCACCTCGACCCCGCCGGTGCTCGCCCGGGCGCGCGACGTGGCCGCTCCGGCCATGCGCGCCGCGGTGGCGACGCTGCTCCCGGAGCTGCACGGCCCGGTGGGCTACCACTTCGGCTGGGCCGACGTGGACGGCACCCCGGTGGCGGGCGGCGGCGGCAAGGGCGTCCGGCCCGCGCTCGCCATGCTCTCGGCCGAGGCCGCGGGCGCGCCGGCCGCCGCAGGGGTACCCGGCGCGGTCGCGCTCGAGCTCGTGCACAACTTCTCGTTGCTGCACGACGACGTCATCGACAACGATCGCGAACGCCGTCACCGGCCGACGGTGTGGGCGTTGTTCGGAGTCGGCGACGCCATCATCGCCGGCGACGCGCTGGTGACGCTCGCGCTCGAGGTCCTCTTCGACGCCGACGCGCCCGGTGGCGCCCGCGCCGCGGCCGCGTTGACCCGCGCGACCAGCGCCATGATCGCCGGCCAGGTCCTCGACATGACGTTCGAGACACGCGACGCGGTCTCCCTCGACGAGTGCATCACCATGGAGTCGGGCAAGACCGGCGCGCTGCTCGCCTGCGCCGCGTCCATCGGCGCGCTGATGGCCGGTGGCGGCGACGCGTTGGTCGATGCGCTCGCCGCGTACGGTCGCCACCTCGGCCTCGCGTTCCAGGCGGTCGACGACCTCCTCGGCATCTGGGGATCACCGGCCGTGACCGGCAAGCCGGCCTGGAGCGACCTCCGCCAGCACAAGAAGGCGCTGCCGCTCGTGTTCGCGTGGGAGCGGGCGACGGTGAGCGAGCGGCGCGAGCTGCACGACCTCCTGGCGAACGGCACGCCGACCGAGCTGGAGATGGCGCGGGCCGTGGCACTCATCGAAGCGCGCGGCGGTCGCGCGTGCACCGAGTCGTTCGCCGCGTGCGAGCTCGACGCCGCGTTCCGCGCCCTTGGTACCGCCGACCTCGACTACGGGGTGCGGGCCGAGCTGGTGGAGCTGGCTCACTTCGTGGTGGAGCGCCAGTCGTGACCGTCGCTGCGGTCCCCCGCCTCGACGTCGGTGCCGCGCTCGCCCGGGGCCGGGACGCGCTCCTCGCGCGCCAGGACCCGGCCGGATGGTGGAAGGGCGAGCTCGAGACCAACGTCACCATGGACGCAGAAGATCTGTTCCTCCGGGAGCTTCTCGGGATCCGCACCCAGGCGGTCACGCGGCGCGCCGCCCACTGGATCCGCTCCCAGCAGCGCACCGACGGCACCTGGGCGACGTTCCACGAAGGCCCGGCCGACCTCTCGACGACCATCGAGGCCTACACCGCGCTGCGCCTGGCCGGGGATCCCGTCGACGCCGACCACATGCAGAAGGCCGTGGCGTTCGTGCGCAACGCGGGCGGCATCGAACGCGCCCGCGTCTTCACCCGGATCTGGCTCGCGCTCTTCGGCGAATGGGACTGGTCGATGCTCCCCACGCTGCCGCCGGAGATCGTCTTCCTCCCGTCGTGGGGCCCGCTGAACGTGTACGACTTCGCGTGCTGGGCCCGCCAGACCATCGTGCCGCTGACGATCGTCGCCTCCGCGCGGCCCGTACAGTCGCTGCCGTTCAACCTCGGCGAGCTGCACGGTGCGCCGGTGCCACGGCAGCGGTCCACGCCGTGGACACTCGAAGGCGGGTTCCGGGTGCTCGACGGCGTGCTGGCCCGCTACGACCGCCGGCCGTTCCGGTCCCTGCGGAGGTCCGCCCTGGCGGCCGCCGAGCGCTGGATCCTCGACCGCCAGGAAGCCGACGGCTCGTGGGGCGGGATCCAGCCGCCGTGGGTCTACTCGCTCCTCGCCCTCTCGGTACGCGGCTACCCGCTCGATCACCCGGTGATGCGCGCCGGCCTGGCCGGCCTCGAGGGGTTCGTGATCGACGACGACCGCGGTCGGCGCCTCGAGGCGTGCCAGTCGCCGGTGTGGGACACCGCGCTCGCGGTCGTCGCGCTCGCCGACGCCGGCGTCCCGCCCGACGATCCGGCCCTCGTGCGGGCGGCCGACTTCCTGCTCCGGCACGAGGTGCGGGTGGCCGGCGACTGGTCGGTGCGCCGTCCGCGGCTCGAACCCGGCGGGTGGGCGTTCGAGTTCGCCAACGCGAACTACCCCGACGTGGACGACACCGCAGAGGTCGTGCTGGCGCTCCGGCGCGTCGAGCATCCCGACGCCGCCCGGGTCGACGCCGCCATCGCACGGGCGGTGCGCTGGGTGGAAGGCATGCAGTGCCGCGACGGCGGGTGGGCCGCCTTCGACGTCGACAACACCAGCCGCGCCTGCGCCCGTCTCCCGTTCTGCGATTTCGGCGAGGTGACGGACCCACCGAGCGCCGACGTCACCGCCCATGTGCTCGAGATGCTGGCGGCCGAGACCGCGGCCGACCCGCGGCGACTCGCCGCCGGCGTGGCGTGGCTCGAGCAGCAGCAGGAGCCCGATGGCTCGTGGTTCGGGCGATGGGGCGTGAACCACGTCTACGGCACGGGCGCGGCGCTGCCCGCGCTGCGAGCCAACGGACTCACCGCGGACGCGGCGCCGATGCAGGCCGCGGTCCGCTGGCTGGAGACGCACCAGAACGCCGACGGCGGGTGGGGCGAGGACATCCGGTCGTACCACGACGTCGCGGCGCGCGGTCGCGGGGTCTCGACCGCGTCGCAGACCGCGTGGGCACTGCTCGCGCTCCTGGCCGCCGGCGTGCGCTCGGACGCGACGAGCAGAGGAGTGCGGTGGCTGCTGGCGACGCAGCGGACGGACGGCACGTGGGACGAGCCGTGGTTCACCGGCACCGGCTTCCCCGGCGACTTCTCGATCAACTACCACCTGTACCGGCAGGTGTTCCCGGTCATGGCCCTCGGCCGGTTCGCCCACGGGCCGGACGCACCCACCGGAGCAGCGCGGTGACCGGCGACCGACCGCGCCGGCGCACGGTCCTGCTCGCGGGTCCGCGCTCGTTCTGCGCCGGCGTCGAACGGGCGATCGACATCGTCGAGCGCGCGCTCGATCGCTACGGCGCGCCGGTCTACGTGCGGCGCCAGATCGTGCACAACACCCACGTCGTGCAGGACCTCGAGGCCCGGGGGGCGCGCTTCGTCGACGAGCTCGACGCGGTGCCCGACGGCGCGCTGGTGGTGATCGCCGCGCACGGCGTCGCACCCGAGGTCCACGAGGAGGCCCACGAGCGCGGGCTGCGCGTGATCGACGCCACGTGCCCGCTCGTCGCCAAGGTCCATGCCGAAGCGCGCCGGTTCGCGCGGGACGGGTATCGGATCGTCCTGGTCGGCCACCTCGACCACGAAGAGGTGCAGGGCACGGTCGGGGAGGCGCCGGAGGCGATCGAGGTCGTCGACGAACCCGCGGCCGCCGACCAGGTGCAGGCGTCCGACCCCGAGCACGTCGCGTACCTCACCCAGACCACGCTCGCGGTCGACGAGGTGCAGGAGGTGGTCGACGCGCTGCGCGCGCGCTTCCCCGCGCTCACCGGTCCCCGCGCCGACGACATCTGCTACGCCACGCAGAACCGGCAGGAGGCCGTCCGCACCCTGGCTGCGGAGTGCGACGTCATGCTCGTCGTCGGCTCCCGCAATTCGTCCAACTCGAACCGGCTCGTCGAAGTGGCCGAACGGTTCGGCTGCACCGCCCGTCTGCTCGAGGACGCGTCCGAGCTCGACGACGCGCTCGTCCGCGACGCCTCGACGATCGGGATCACCGCCGGCGCCTCGGCACCCGAATCGTTGGTGCAGGGGGTGGTGGAAGCGCTCGCCGCGTTCGGCCCCGTCGACGTGGTCGAGCGCGATGTCGTGCAGGAGTCGATGCGCTTCACCCTTCCCGTGGAGGTGCGATGATGGCACTCCCCTTGCGTCAACAAGTCCGCGTCGCGTCCTACGTCGCGAAGCAGAAGCTGGCACGACGCAAGCAGTTCCCGCTCATCGTCGAGCTCGAGCCGCTCTTCGCGTGCAACCTCGAGTGCGCGGGCTGCGGCAAGATCCAGTTCCCCACCGAGATCCTCCGGCGCCGGGTCAGCGTCGACGACGCGGTTGCCGCGCTCGAGGAGTGTGGCGCGCCGATGGTCTCCATCGCGGGTGGTGAGCCTCTGCTCCACCCCGACATCGAGGAGATGGTGCAGGCGTTCATCGACCGGAAGCGGTTCGTGTACCTCTGCACCAACGGGGTGCTCATGCGGCGGAAGCTCGACCGCTTCCGGCCGTCGCCCTACTTCAGCTGGGTCGTCCACATCGACGGCCTGCGCGAGCGCCACGACACGTCGGTCTGCCGATCCGGGGTGTTCGACGCGGCGGTCAGCGCGATCCGCGAGGCCAAGGAGCAGGGGTTCCGCGTCACCACCAACTCGACCTTCTTCAACACCGACTCCCCCGGCACCGTGCGCGAGGTCCTCGACTACCTGAACGACGATCTCGAGGTCGACGCGATGATGATCTCGCCCGGCTACGCGTACGAGAAGGCGCCCGACCAGGAGCACTTCCTCGGGGTCGTGGAGACGCGGCGCCTGTTCCGCGACGCGTTCGCCGGCGACCGCCGGCGCCGCTGGCGGCTCAACCACAGTCCCCTGTTCCTCGACTTCCTCGAAGGCAAGGTGGAGTACGACTGCACCGCATGGGCGATCCCGAGCTACTCGGTGTTCGGTTGGCAACGCCCGTGCTATCTCATGGCCGACGGCTACACCGCCACGTACCGGGAGCTGATCGAGACCACCGACTGGGACCGCTACGGCCGTGGGCACGACGAACGGTGCGCCAACTGCATGGCGCACTGCGGCTACGAACCGACGGCGGTGTTCGCGACGATGGGTTCGCTGCGCGAGTCGCTGCGGGCCGCGGCGTCGACCCGCTGAGCGGCCCGGTCGTGGCCGTCCTCGACGCCGTCGCCGGTCCCGCCGACCTCCGTGGCCTCGACGCGACCGCGCTCGACCGGCTCGCCGACGAGCTGCGCGAGACGATCGTGGAGTCGGTCGCGGCGAACGGAGGACACCTCGGGTCGAACCTCGGCGCGGTGGAGCTCACGCTCGCCCTGCACCGCGTCTTCGACTCCCCCCACGACCTGATCGTCTGGGACACGGGCCACCAGGCCTACGCCCACAAGCTCGTGACCGGCCGGCGGGACGGATTCGCCCGGCTGCGCCATTCGGGTGGCGTCTCCGGGTACCCGTCGCGCAGCGAGTCGGAGCACGACGTCATCGAGAACAGCCACGCCTCGGCCTCGCTCAGCTACGCATACGGGCTCGCGGTCGGCCGCGACGCCGGCGGCTCCGATCGGCACGTGGTTGCTGTCATCGGTGACGGTGCGCTCACCGGCGGCATGGCCTACGAGGCGCTCAACAACCTCGGCTGCAGTGGCCGGCATGTGATCGTGGTCGTGAACGACAACGCCCGCTCGTACGCGCCCACGGTGTCGCGGCTCGTCGCCGGGCGCGACGGCGACGCGGCCCGCTTCTTCGCCGCGCTCGGCTTCGACTACGTGGGCCCGGTCGACGGCCACGACATCCCCGCCACCGAGCAGGCGCTGCGGACTGCGAGCGCGCACCCGGGGCCGTCCGTCGTGCACGTGCTCACGCGCAAGGGTCGGGGGTACCGACTGGCGGAGGACGATGCCGAGAAGTGCCTGCACGACGTCTCCCCGTTCGACGTCGACTCGGGCGAGCTGCGATCGCCGCGCCCGGTCACGTACACCGACGCGTTCACCGACGCGCTGCTGGGCCTCGCCGACCAGCACCCCGAACTGGTGGCGCTCACGGCGGCGATGCCGGGGTCCACCGGGTTGCTGCCCTTCGCCACGCGCCACCCCGACCGGTGCTTCGACGTGGGTATCGCCGAGCAGCACGCGGTGACCGCCGCCGCCGGCATGGCCATGCAGGGACTCCGGCCGGTCGTGGCGATCTACTCGACCTTCCTCAATCGCGCCTGGGACCAGGTGGTCCACGACGTCGGCCTGCACCGGCTCCCCGTCGTGTTCTGTGTGGACCGCGCCGGCATCACCGGCGACGACGGGCCGAGCCACCACGGCGTGTACGACCTCGCGCTGCTCACCAAGGTCCCGGGGATGACCGTGTTCGCGCCGTCGTCGTACGCCGAGGTGGGCGTCATGCTGCGGGAGGCCCTGCGGATCACCTCGGGCCCGGTCGCGTTGCGCTGGCCGAAGACGCCCGCCGCCGCAGGCGACGGGGTCGGCACCGGGACGCGCGCACGACGGGTGCTCGAGGGGAGCGACCTGTGCATCCTCGCGGTCGGGAAGATGGTCGAGGCGGCGCGGGAGGCCGCCGAGATCCTCGCCGTCGACGCCATCCGCCCGACGATCTGGGACGTGCGGGCGGTACCGCTCGACGAGCGCATGCTCACGGCCGCGGCCCGCTTCCCGCTCGTCGTCACCGTGGAGGACGGCATCGCGGAAGGAGGCATCGGGTCGCTGATCACGAGCGCGCTGGCGCGACGACGGGACGACCGTGGCCCCCGTGTCGTCGTGCTCGGCACGCCCCTCGCGTACCTTCCGCACGGCAAGGTCGCGGACCTGCTCGCGCAGCTCGGTCTCGACGGAGCCGGGATCGCCGCCGCCGCGGTCAAGGCGCTCCGGGACCTCGAGCGCGCCGGTGGCGCGAGTCGGCGGGACCAGCCCTAGCCGTCGTCGGCGGTTGCGGGCGGGTTCCGCACGAGCGACTCGACGTCGTCGACCGCCTGCGCCAGCACCTGCTCGTCGAGCGCGTCGGCCAGGCCCTGTCCGCCGGCGGCGACCAGCATCGGCACCAGCCGGTCACGGAGGCGCGTGACGCCCCACGAGACCACGTCGCCCTCGGCGACGGTGTCGATCATCAGGATCCGCTCCTGCTCCGCCGGCGGCTCGTAGTGGTAGTGGGGACCGACGTTGAACAGGTCGAAGCGCAGGTACTCGTGCTCGTCGTCGCCGCCGAGCACCCGTACCGTCGGTCCACCGGACTCGACCCCGTCCTGCACGAGCGCACGATGCTGGACCACGAACGTGATCGGACCCGCCGGCACCGTCGATCCGCTTCCACCGGCCATCGCTCACCTCCAGCCCGAGCCACCCATGATGGCACGCCGTCGACTAGCGCGTCTCGGGGGCGTCGGCCACGACCATCCACGGCGTACCGAACCGATCGGTGCACAGGCCGAAGCTCGGCGAGAAGAACGTCTCGATGAGGGGCTGCGTGGCCTCGCCGCCGTCGGCGAGGGCGCCGAACACGCGCTGCGCCTCGTCGGCGTCGGCGACCGAGCAGGTGACGCTCATCCCCTGCACCCCGGAGAAGGCGTCGCTCGGGTCGTCCGACCCCATCAGGACGGCGCCGTCGAGCGTCAGTGCGGCATGGATGATGAGGTCGGCCTGCTCCGCCGGCGCCGGGGTGTCCGACGGGACGTCGGCCATCCGCAGCAGCACGAGCTCACCGCCGAAGACCTCCTGGTAGCGGGTGAATGCGTCACGGCAATCGCCACCGAAGAACAGGTAGGCACGGAAGTCCATCTCGATCCTCCTCGGACGACGGGTTTGCGAAGTTCCTCGTGGTCCGACCGCGCGCCCGCCGGAATTTCATCGCGTCCACCGTGGTACCTTCCCACGCCGTCGCCACCCCGACCGCGTCAGACACACCGGAGGGCCCATGGATCTCAGCGCGTACCGCCTTCGCGAACGCACCACGATCGCGAGCTCGCCGGACGAGATCTACGACCTCCTCGCCGACGTCTCCGCCATGGGCCGCTGGAGCCCGGTGTGCACCGGTGGCGAGTACGACCGCGACGATCCGTCCTGGTTCACCGGCGACAACGCGATCGGGGACTTCACCTGGCAGACGCGTTGTCTCGTCGTGGTCGCGGAACGCGGTCGCGAGTTCGCCTTCGTGAACCACGGCATCGACGGGCAGCAGCCGCTGGTCCGCTGGGGGTTCACCTTGCAGCGCGACGAATCGGGAGGCACCGAGGTCACGCAGTCCTGGGAGGTCCTCCCGTCGTATGCCGACGGATTCGCGGCCGAGGGAGACGCCGCGGGCGACCTCGCCGCGCGCCTCGACGGCATGAAGGCGATGGCGGAGACCGGGATGCCGGAGACGTTGGCCAACCTCAAGGCGGAAGCGGAACGAGCACCACGCACGTGAATCGGGCGCGTCGCCGCTCCACCGGTCTCGCCATTGCTGCTGATCGAGGACCGTGAGACCATCAGTTCGAGCCGTGAGAGCGGGAGAGGGGCCCATGACACGCAAGATCGCCGACTGTCGAGACTTTCCCAGTGAGACGAACTGCACGTGACCATCGCCGGAACCGAATCCGAAGTCCTCGACGCCGCACTGGCGCACGCCATCGCGGTGCACGGGCACGAGGACACCGCCGAGGTCCGCGATTGGCTGCGCGCCAACCTCAAGGACGAAGCGCCCTCGTAGAGCTCGGTGTTCGTCGCCCCGGAGCCGGTCGGTGCGGTCAACGGCGCGGGGAGCAGAATGGTGCCCCACCAGAGCGTTCTCGGATCGCGCCGCGATCTCACGGGGAGGAACCCATGACCGCAGTCCTGCAGGGCGTCCGCATCCTCGAGGTGGCCGAGCACACCTTCGTGCCCGCCGCGTCGGCGCTGCTGGCCGACTGGGGTGCCGAGGTCATCAAGATCGAGCACGTCGAGCGGGGCGACGCCATGCGGGGCCTCGCCTCGAGCGGCGTGGTCGACGATCGCCGGCAGACGTCCACGTGCTGCTCGAGCACTCGAACCGCGGCAAGCAGAGCCTCGGCCTCGACCTCACCACCGACGACGGGCTCGACATCCTCTACCAGCTCGCCGCGACCGTCGCGACGTCTTCCTGACCAACAAGCTGCCCGAGCGTCCGCACGAAGCTGCAGATCGACGTCGACGAGATCCGGGCCGCACAACCCGAACATCATCTACGTGCGGGGCACCGGGCAGGGCGAGCGCGGTCCCGATGCCGACAAGGGCTCGTACGACGCGCTGGCCTTCTGGGCCCGGTCCGGCGTCGCCATCGGGCGTCAAGCGCCCGGAGTACGACCTCGTGCCCGGCCCGCCCGGCCCCGGGCTTCGGCGACTCGATCGGCGGCGATGACGATCGCCGGCGGGATCATGGGCGCGCTGTTCCACCGCGAGCGCACCGGCGAGGCGACGATCGTCGACGTGTCGCTGCTCGGCACCGGGCTGTGGGCCATGGGCCAGGCGATCGGCGCTGTCGCTGCTGCTCGACATCCCGTGGCGGCCGCCGCCCGACGACGCGATCGCGCGGCAACCCGCTGTCGCGCAACTACGGCACCAAGGACGGCCGCGTCGCTCGCGTTCACCTGCCTGCAGGCCGGCAAGTACTGGCCGCCGCTGTGCCGACGTGCATCGGCCGGCCCGAGCTGGCCACCGACCCGCGCTTCGCCGACCACGTCGTCGCTCGATGGCCAACAGCGCCGACGCCATCGAGATCCTCGACCGAGGTCTTCGCCGAGCGCGCCGCTGGCCGAGTGGCGGGAGCGGCTCGACGACTTCGCCGGCCAGTGGACGGTGGTGCAGGACACGCTCGAGGCCGCCGTCGATCCGCAGACGGTCGCCAACGGCTACATCCAGGACTGCGAGACCGCCGACGGCATCGCCGTTCCAGCTCGTCGCCGCGCCGGTGCAGTTCGACGAGGAGCCGCCGGTCGCCGGAGCGGGCGCCCGAGTTCAACGAGCACGGCGACGCCATCCTCGCCGAGCTCGGGCTCGACTGGGACACCATCGTCGACCTCAAGGTCCGCGGCGTCGTCGCCTGACGCGCCTTCATGCCGCGGTCGGTCCGGCGCGGTGGCGGAGGCAGTCCGAGTTGCTGGACCTGCTCGGCGGTCAGCTCGCTGAGCGTGACGAGTCGGAGTCCATCGGGCTGGTTGGGGTTGCCGATCAGGACCCGAGCGCCGTGGGGGACGAGCAGCCGATGGTGGGGGCTGCACACCGCCGACAGGTTGGCGAGGTCGTCGGTGCCGCCCCAGCTGCGGGGTCGGAGGTGGTGGACCTGGAGCCCGGGTCGGATCTCACAGTTGCCGTACCGGCACGACCCGTCGCGCAGCAGCACCGCCCGCACGATCTTGGGTGACAACACGGTGAAACGCTTCCCCACCGCCACCGGGACACCGTCGTCGTCGACCAGCACGGGTTCGATGCTCGCGTTGGCCCGTAACTGCTCGAGGAGCGAGTCGGCGATCGGGATCCCGGCGATCTCCGCCGGGCCCGTGTGGCGGCACGTGCAGCTGCACCACCGGCCGGGACGCCAACGACGGCGTCTCGTCCTCCGTGGCGGGCTGCTCGCACAAGCTGATCAGCGCGTCGGCGGCCCGATGTTCGAAGCTGTCCCACGCCTGACCCGTGGCCGGCTTCATCTGCTCGGTCAGCTTCTGGACCGTCGCCTCGAACGTCGCCCCCATCACGTCGGGCAACTGCCCGTGCAGCTGCAACATCCCCTTGTCCGGCGTCCACCACATCCGCAACGACCGCGCCGCATACCGCGCCCGCGAATCCTCCGTCGACGGTTTCACCGCGTTGCGTGCCAGACGGGCCAGCTCGACCGGCGCGACTCGCGGTGCGCGCCGGGCCCACTCGGCGTCCGAGTCCTGGTCGGCGAGCTTGGTGACCGCGCTCAACTGCTCCGCGCTCAGGTCACCGTCGTAGGCGACCGCGGCGATCTCGGGCAACGATTCCAGTGCCCGCGCGGTCTCCAGCTTGTCGCGCACCGTCCGCGCCGACTCGCCAGCCGCATCCAGCGTCGGATCGACCTGCCCGCGCTCGTCGAGCACCCGCAACACCGCCAGCTCCCGGGTGTGCAACCGGCGCTGCTCGTCCACCAACGCATCGCGTTCCTTGCGCAACCGATCCGTCGGCCAGCACCGCAGGTCGTCGAGGTGATCGGCGATGTCGAACATGCACCGATCAAAACACAGGGGTATGACACTTATCGGCCGAATCGCGGACCCATCAGTCGCGCAGCTCAGACCGGGTTCATGTCGCGGTCGAGGTAGTCCTCCACGATCACCTTCGCCTCGACGAGCTCGCGGTACTCCTCGTCGTCGAGACCGATCACCTCGCGGTACACGTAGTCGTTGTCCTCGCCGAGGACCGGCGCGCCGCGCTCCCAGAGCTGGGGCACGCCCTTGAACGCGTACCCGATGTGCGGGTAGCTGCCGACGTCCCGGCTCGCGAGCGGGCGAATCCACTCGCGCGCCGCCACGTGTGGGTCGGACGCCAGCATCTCCTCGTCGAACTGCGGCCCCGCGGTCACACCTGCTTCCTGCAGCGAGTGGAACGCGGCCATGACGTCGAGGCTGGTGGTCCATTCGGTGATGGCACGGTCGAGCTCGTCGTGGTGCGCGTACCGGCCCGCGGTCGTCGCGAAGCGGCTGTCCTTCAGGAGATCCTCCCGGCCGATCCTGCGGGCGAGGGCGGTCCACTCGTCGTCGTCGCGCACGCTGATCGCCAGCCAGCGCTCCTCGCCCCGGCACGGGTAGACGCCCTGTGGCGCCCGTTCGGGATCGCGGTTCCCGGTGCGCTTCGGCTCGCCCCCGAGCTGCACCTCGACGAACACGTCGCCGAGCTGGTTCAGCACGTTCTCGATCTGGGCGAGCTCGATGAGCTGCCCGCGGCCGATCGCGGCGCGGTAGTGCAGCGCGGCCAGCACCGCGAACGCGCCGGCCGGCCCGGTCGCGGCGTCCATGTACATCGTGGGCGGGGTCTCGACCATCTCGAGGTCGTGGTGCCCGACGAGCTGCGCGAACCCGCTGAGGCCGTCGAACTGCGCGCCGAACCCCGTGTAGTTCGCCCAGTCGCCGGTGAGGCCGGCCGGCGGGGATGCGCAGCACGAGCATCTGCGGGTTGCGGTCGAGCAGCTGGGTCTCGTGGATGCCCATCTGGTGCAGCGTCGACGTCTTCAGGTTCTCGACGAAGACGTCGGACTGCTCGACCAGGCGCATCAGCAGCTCGCGCCCGTCCGGACGGCGCGGATCGAGCGTGCACGAGAGCTTGTTCCGGGCGATCGAGTTGTTCATCGCGTGACGGTTGTACGGCCGGTCCACCACGCCGTCCGCCGGCGGCGCGTACATCGAGAGGAGGCTGCCGAGCAGCATCGTCGGGCTCGGCCGCGGGAGGTAGCCCTTGGTGGTGGGCGGGAACACCGACGGGTTCTCGACCCGGATCACCTCGGCGCCGAGATCGGCGAGCAGCTGGGTGAGGTAGGGACCGGACCACACCGTGGTGAAGTCGAGGACCCGGACCCCCTGCAGCGGCGGCGCCTCGGGATCGGTCGCAGGGTCCGGCGCGGTCGCCGGAGCGCCCGCCGGGGCACCGCGGCCGCACCGTTGCCGTTGGTCGGCGCACCGAGCGCTCGGCGCGGGACGGTGATGCTGCCAGCCACCCTCCGCGTGCCGGTACGGGGGCCCGGGCAGCAGCACGGGCCCGATGGTCGGGTCGTCGCACGTCGACCCAGAACCCGCGCTGGTGCAGGTGGTCGGCCTCCAGCACCTCGGCGGGCGAGTACACGCCGGCGAACGGCCACCCCGCGGCCTGCGCCGCCGCGGTGACCTCCGCGCGCGTGTGCTCGAACAGCCACGGGTACAGCACGGATGTCCAGGATCTCCTTGGTCTCCGGGTTCCCGAACGCGTCGGGACGGGCGAACGCCTCGCGGAGGGTGTCGTCGTCGAGCACCGAGAGCATCTCGTCGAGCTGCTGCGGTGTCGACATCATCGACACGTAGCCGTCGGCGCACGGGAAGACCCCGGTGGGGAGCAAGCGTGTCGACCGCGTTGGCCGCGAGCTGCAGGGGTTCGTGCCCCCCGTACTCCCAGCCGAGGTAGCGGCACACGCGCGCGGGAATGGCACCGAGCGCCTCGTAGGCCGCGCAGTCGACGTGCGCGCCCGCACCGGAGCTGACGCGCGCGCATGACGCCGGCCAGCGCGCCGAGCGCAGCGGTGTGACCGATCGAGCAGAGGGCGACGACACGTGGGGCCTTCACCGGCACCTCGAGCGATCGACCCTGGGGGAAGGTCGTCCACGACGCGACCTGCGCCACGAGGTCCGACCACCGGTACGAGCGCGTACGGGCCGGTGGTCCCGAAGCCGCTGATGGTCGCGACGACCAACGACGGGATGTTGCGCGCGCAACTCGTCGCGCGAGATGCCGAAGCCCTGCAGGTCGCCCACGCCGTGGCTCTCGACCACCACGTCCGCCGACCCCAGGAGCTCCATGAGCTGCTCGCGTCCGGACTCGTCGTCACGCAACGCGATGGCGCGCTTGTTCGTGTTCAGGTGGACGAACCGCTCGGGGTGCCCGCGCTGCGGATCACCCGACGGGGGCTCGACCTTGACCACGTCGGCACCGAGGTCGGCGAACACCTTGGCGCAGTACGACCCCGCCGGTTCGGTCGACACCTCGACGACCGCGACGTCACTGAGGAGCTGGCGCATGGTCGCCGGATGCTAGCGACCCGGCGCGAATCGCGTCAGCCGATGCCGTACAGGGCGATGGCGCTCTCCGACGTGATCTCCCGCTTCTGCTCGAACGTCAGGCCGTCGAGCGCCTCCGCCAGCTCTTCGGTGACACCGGGGAACTTGGCGTCGGGGTGCGGGTAGTCACTCGCCCAGATGATGCGGTCGGCCCCGACCAGCGGCGATTCGGCGGTGGTGCGCAGCATCGCCTCGTCGGGGTCGAAGCTGATCCAGCACTGGCGCCGCATGTACTCCGACGGCAGGAGCGAGAGGTCGCTCACCTCCCACTGGAACTTCCGGCAGTGATGGTCGAGTCGCTCGAGCCACGGGACCAGCCAGCCGCCGTTCGCCTCGAGGAAGATGAACTTCGCCTCGGGGAACCGCTCGCAGACGCCACCCGCCAGCAGGTAGGCGATGCAGCTCATCACGTCGACCGGGTTGGCGATCGCCTGCGTGAACAGCGTGCTCGGCCGCGATTCGGGGTGGTCGAGCTGCTCCTGCGTGTCGATCGTGCGGTTCGGGTCGAAGTCGTCGACGTAGCTCCCGTCGGGATTGCGGGGCCGGGCGAGGCGCAGGCCGACGCACGCGCCCGGGAGATCAGGGGCGAGGAACGGGATGCAGCGCGATCGGCAGACCGGTGTCGGCCGCGGCCGCCCAGATCGGGTCGTAGACGGGGTCGTTGAACGGTCGCCAGTCGACCGCCGGGTTCGGGCGCATGAACACCGACACCATGCCCGGCAGCTCGGCCACCCGCCGGATCTCCGCCGCGACCCGCGGCACGTCGTCGGGCTCGTGCATCGGCGGCACCGCGCCGGCGCCGTACAGCCGACCTTCCCCTTCCTGGACGTGGTCGGAGCACCAGTCGTTGTACGCGCGGGCCTGCGCCTCGGCGAAGTCGATGTCGGTCTCGCTCTGGAGCCCGAGCAGCATCGTCGGGTACAGCACCGCCAGGTCGATGCTGGTCCTGGTCCATGTCCTGGAGCCGCGCCTTGGCGTTCCAGGCCGCGGGGCGCGTCTCGGTGTAGCGCATCTCGCCGCGGAAGGCGCGGGCCCGGTCCTCGTCGCTCGCACCCGCGACGCCCGCGGCCGACATGGTGTTGGCCGGTGACCGGTGGTTGTCGTAGACGAGCCATTCCTCGCCCGCTTCGTCGGTCTCGACGTGCCAGATCCGGTCGCGGTACTGGGCCGGTGCGTACTCCGGCATCGCGGTCGGGTGCTCGAGGATGTGGCCGTCGGAGTCGATGTAGCGCAGTCCCTCGTCGGTCGCCATCACCGTTCCTTTCGCTCGTCGAGCCGGGTCCGTGCCCTGCTCCGATGCTCGCACGGGTGCCACGGAACCGCAACGTCGTCCGGCGCCGTTGGCGCACCTGGCGCCCGGGTGCGCACCCCGGCAAGAGTGACCGCCGAATGGTCGCCGTCCGATCGCGGGTCCCTCGTTCGATCCTCGTGATGCGCCATCGCGACTTCGCGCTGGTCCAGGTGGGGAACGGCGTCTCGCAGCTCGGGACGTGGGGCCAGTACGTCGCGCTGGGCTGGGCCATCCGGCAGCTGAGCGCGTGGCCGTTCGCGGTCGCGCTCAGCCTGGTCGCCCAGTTCCTGCCGTTCCTGCTGCTGGCCCCGTTCGGCGGCGCGCTCGCCGACCGCGTGAGCCGGCGGACGGTGGTGGTGGTCGGCAACATCGTCGCGGTCGTGCCGTCCGTCGCGCTCGGCCTGCTGGTCGCCACGGGGAGCCAGACGATCCCGCTCCTCCTCCTGCTCGCCGCGGCCGGCGGGGTGGCGACCGCGCTCAGCCAGCCGGCGATGAGCGCGGTCGTCGGCGAGATCGTTCCCGCCGCCGAGCTCCCCGAGGCGGTGGCGTCGGTGAGCGTGATGACCAACCTCACGCGGGTCGCCGGGCCGTCACTCGCCGCGCTGGTGATCAGCGCGTGGGGCCTCCAGTGGGCGTTCTACCTCAACGCGGTGAGCTTCCTCGCCGTGGTCGTCGCGTGGGCCTTCGTGCGCGCCGACACCCGCCGCCACGCGACCCACGAACGTCTCCGGACCCAGCTCGCCCTCGGGATGCGCTTCGCGCGTCGTGACGACCAGATCGGCTTCCTGCTGCTGGTCACGTTCGTGACGACGTTCGTCGTGTACCACGCCGCGCTGCTCCCGGTCATCGTGACCGATCTCCTGCACGACGGCTCCTCCGGGTACGCGCTGCTCACGACCGCCACCGGCGTCGGTGCGATCGCGGGGGCGCTCGTCGCCGGGGAGTTCGTGACCGACCAGCGTCGCCGGTTCGCGATCGCCGCGTCGATCGGCGCCATCGCCGCGATGTACCTGGTGATCAGCACGTCGCGGGTGCTGGTGGTGACCGCGCTGGCGTTGGTCGGCTACGGCTTCGCGTTCTTCTCGTTGAGCACCGTCGTCCAGGGCCTGCTGATCGCGGTGTCACCCGACGCCTTCCGCGGTCGCGTCATGGGCCTCTACACCATGCTCACCGCGGGCGGCGTGCCCATCGCCGCGCTCATCGGCGGCACGATCGGTTCGGTGTTCGGGCCGGGCGAGGCGGTGGCCGTCGCGGCCGCGGTCATGCTCGTGTTCCTGGGGTGGATCCTCGCCGGCCGGCGCCTGCGGGTCGTGCGCTTCGACATCAGCGCCCAGGACCGCGACGACCCGTCGTTCGCGACCGCGCCGGAGCCCGGCACCGTCGCCTGAGTCGCACCGCCAATTGACAGTGCGTCGCCGCCTCCGGGAGGCTCCGCGCCCATGAAGTTCTCGACCGGGCTCCCGGGCCTCAACCGCTATCCCCCGATCAGTTGCGAGTGGGAGGCCTCGCTGGGCGCGCAGGACTTCCAGCGGGTGGCCCGCACCGCCGACGAGCTCGGCTTCGACTCCATCGCCGTCTCGGAGCACATCGTCATCCCTGCCGACATGGTCGAGCTGATGGGATCGTTCTGGTCGCACGCCATGACCGCGATGGCCTTCGTGGCCGGTGCCACGACGCGCCTGATCGTCGATTCCGCGGTGATCGTGATGCCGTACCACGACCCCGTGGTGTTCGCGAAGGCGGTCTCGACGCTCGACCTCCTCTCCGGCGGCCGGGTCCGCGTCTCGATCGGTGTCGGGCACGCCGAGCGCGAGTTCGAGGTGCTCCGGGCGCCGTTCCACGAGCGAGGTCGCATGACCGACGAGTACCTCGCGGCGATGATCGAGCTCTGGACCAGCGACGAGCCGGAGTACCACGGCACCTACGTCGACTTCGACGGCGTTGCCTTCGCACCGAAGCCCGTCCAGCAGCCGCACCCGCCCATCTGGGTCGGCGGCAACTCGCGCGCGGCGATGCGTCGCGCCGCGCGTCACGACGGCTGGTATCCGTGGCTCATCACCGCCGACCAGCTGCCCGAGTGCCTGGCCTTCATCCGCTCACTGCCCGAGTTCGAGGCCCGCACGCGTCCGTTCGACGTGGCGCTGCCGCTGACGACGCTCGCGGTGTCCGAGGATCACCGCCCGCTCGACGACGACCTCGGGCGGGCACCGGTGCTGCAGGGGAAGCAGGCGACGATCGACGCCATCGGTGAGCTCCAGGACATCGGCGTCACGTGGACCTCGGTGCCCGCTCCGCCGACGCGCTCGTTGACCGAGTACCTCGAGAGCCTGCAGTGGGCGGCCGAGGAGATCTTCCCCGCGTTCCGCTGACGGCGATCAGCCGACCGGCTGGCGCGCCTTCACCATCAGCGCGCGGACCTCGGCCACCGCCGCGCCCACCCGTTCGGGTTGGCCGCGACCTCGTCGGCCAGATCACCGACGCCGCAGTGGCGGAGCATGTCCGGAAGGTGGTGCTCGACGCACGCGAGGGAGAACTCGACCGGGTCGCCGACCGCGAGCTCGTCGATGCGCACCACCGTGTTCGTGACCGCCCCCTGATCGATGTAGTGGTAGTGGGGCTCGTTCTCGAAGCAGTCGAAACGGAGGTGCTCGAGCCCGTCGGCGGTGCCGCACACGTGGAGCGTGGCGCCGAAGTCGTCGAACGCGACGTCGGCGGCGACCGCTCCCGCGAAGGTGTCCTGGATGATCTCGTTGGTCAGGACGCGGGATTCGACCACCAACTGGACGGCTCCCGCGTCGACCGGGATGCAGTGCTCCGTGATCATCGGGATCGGCAGACGGTCGTAGCGGTTGCCGCGGCGGTACGGGGATTCCTGACGGTCGATCGCCATCGCTCAGCTCCTCTGCACGGGCGTACCCGCGCGACGGTAGCGCCGATGGCCGGCGGTCCCGACGCCCTGCGCCATCTGCGAGACTCGACGCATGGACGAGCTCGATCGGGCGCTGGATGCGGCCCGGGAACGCTACGAGGCCGCACTGCGCGCCGAGGTGGACGAGAAGCTGCGAACGCAGGAGGCGATGGCCTGGTTCGGCCAGTGGGCGCACCAGGTGGGGATGCCCACGCTGTCCCATCTGGCCGAGCGACTGCTCGCGGCCGGGCACAAGGGCGTCGTCGCCACCACGATGAGCGAGACCGGCGAGGTCGTCACCGACCTCCTGTTCACGTTCACGCAGCAGAACGGTCCCGGCGAGTGCACGGTCGAGTTCCGGCGTGGTCAGGACAAGTCGGTGGCCATGTTCTTCACGGTGAACGGGAGACAGGGCGCGGGCGGCCGGGTGGAGCCCCCGACGCGGCGACGGTCGACCGCCTCGTCCAGAGCCACATCATCGAGGCCCTCGAAGGGCCGCGGTGGTGAGCGACCCGGCGCGGCACGCCCGACCCGTCGCCGGGCTCACATGTCGAGCGGCGGGTAGAACGTCTCGGCGCCGACCGCCTCGACCTCGCTGAGCATGTCGCGTTCGTACACCTGACCCCAATCCGGGTCGACCAGGCTCAACGCCTCGCGGTGGTAGCTCCAGTTCGTCGGGTCCAACCGGTGCGCCTCCTGGAAGTGCGGGACGGCGTCCCGCGGGAAGCCGGCCCGGTGCAGGTGCTGCGCGAGCTCGAAGTGGGCGGCGGCCAGCCCGAACTCGGGCGGGCGCGGCCGCGACCGTTCGATGACCTCCGCCTTCGGCAGCGCGTACTGACTGTCGCGGCCGTGAGCCGCCCAGTCGCGCACCGCCGTCGGGTACCGCTCCGGGTCTCGCATGCTCGTCGTCATCTGCTCGATGATCTTGCGCTGGCGCTCCGGGAGCTGCGCGATCAGCGCAGACTGGTCCTCGCCCTCACCGAGCTGCTGGCGCGGCGCGAACGCCAGCTCCGCGGGTCGGACGATGGTACCGTCCTCGTCGATCCAGATGGCGAACGGCACGTTGGTCATGCCGAACAACCCCACGGTCACGTGGCCGGGATCGACCAGCGACGGATGGGTGGGATGGGCAGCCTCGTGGAACGGTCGAGCCGCTTCGACATCGGTGTCGAGCGCAACGGTCACGATCTCCACGCCGCTCGGGGCGAGCTCCTCGTGCAGCGCCTGCCACCCGGGCAGGTCGAAGCGGCATCCTCACCACGACGCCCACGCGAGCAGCACGACCTTCCGCCCGCGCAGGGTCGCGAAGTCGAAGGCGGCCCCGTCGAAGTCGTCGAGGACGAGATCGGGCATCTCCGTGCTGTCGAGCACGCGACGATCGCCGGATCGTGGTCCGAGCGCCCAGAGGCCGTGCGCGTCGTCGTACGCGAGCGGCATCCCGAGCGTGTCGGCCACGACGGTGACATCGAAGCGTCCGTCGTCGTCGAGCTCGAGCGGCGGGAGGGGCACGCACACCTCGTCCCGGCACGCGCCCTCGGGCTTGATCTCCCAGCCGCTGATCTGCTCGAACTCGTCGGGGGTGAGGTCGAGCCGATCGAACGTCATCGCGAAACGGTACCGCCATCCGGCGACTGCACCGCGAGATCGTCGCCGGACCCGTCGCGGGCGGGGAGCTGGCAGAGTTCGTCCATGGGACCGGACGTGCGGGCGTACCTCGACGGGATCGCTTCACCGGGTCGGCGCCGCGATGCCGAGACGATGATCGAGCTGATGCGGCGCGCGACCGGCCAGGAGCCGCACATGTGGGGCACCATCGTCGGGTTCGGCCGCTACCACTACCAGTACGCGAGCGGTCGCGAGGGCGACTCCGCCGCCGCCGGGTTCTCCGCCCGGAAGGCGGCGACCGTCGTCTACGTCACCGACGGGGTGGGCGCGCACACCGAGCTGCTCGAACGGCTCGGGCCGCACACGACCGGTGTCAGCTGCATCTACCTCAAACACGTCGACGCGGTCGATGCCGGGATCCTCGAGACCATCGTCTCCCGGTCGTTTGCCGCGCTCACCTCCGGCACCTACACCCAGCGGGCCCGTGAGGGCGGGAAGCCCTGACGACGGCGAGCGGCGTGCGGCGCCCACCTGGCGTGCCGCGGATCTCGGGCAGTAGAATTGGGCGCAGTCCAAATCGATGAGGGGGTTGCCGTGGCCAGCACGGACTACATCAAGATCACCCACCGGGAACTGCCGTACACGACGTTCGACGCCGACAACCACCTCTACGAGAACCGGACGCGCTCACGAAGTTCCTGCCGCCGCGAGTACGAGGGTGTCATCAAGTACGTCGACATCAACGGCCGGACCAAGCTCGCCATCCGCGACAAGATCACCGACTACATCCCGAACCCGACGTTCGGGAAGGTCGCCGTCCCCGGCGGCGCCGGCTACGACGTCACGAAGGGCGGCGGCGGGCTTCGGCACCGGCGCCGGCCGGCTTCGGGAAGATGGTCGCGATGCCGAGCCTCGACGCGTTCTTCGACCCCGAGCCGCGCCTCGAGCTCATGAAGGAGATGGGCATCGACCGCACGCTGCTGTGGCCGACGCTCGCGAGCGTGCTCGAGGAGCGCCTGGCCGACGACCCCGACGCGGTGTGCGTCGTGATCCACGCGCTCAACGAGTGGATGCACGAGCACTGGACCTACGTCTACTCCGACGCCATCTACTCCACGCCGATCATCAGCCTCGCCGCCGGCAACGACGCGCGCGCATCGAGGAGCTCGAGTTCGTCCACGAGCGCGGCGCGAAGATCTTCCTCATCCGCGTGGCGCCGGTGCCCACGTGGAAGGGCCGCAAGTCGTTCGCGCTCCCCGAGTTCGACCCGTTCTGGGAGCGGGTGCAGGAGCTCGACCTCGTCGTCGGCATGCACTCGGGCGACTCCGGCTACACCCGCTACACCAACGAGTGGGAGGGACTCGGCGACCGGGAGATGACGCATCACCGCCGGAACGCGGCGCTCGAACCCGACGTTCCTCGCCCTGTCGTCGGAGAAGGACAACCTCGTCGACGCCATGGCGTCGATCATCGGCCACGGTCTCGCCACCCGCTTCCCGAAGCTGCAGTTCATGCCGGTCGAGTTCGGCAGCGGCTGGATCCGGCCGTTCTACCGGAAGCTGCAGCGCGCCTACGACCAGAGCGCCGGTGCTGTTCGACGAGAACCCGGTCGAGGTGTTCAACCGCAACGTCTGGGTGCACGCCTTCCACGAACCCGACCCGAAGGGCCTCCTCGACCTCGGCATCCCGGTCGACCACCTCATGTTCGGCTCCGACTTCCCGCACCCCGAGGGCATGGAGCGACCCGCTCGCCTACTCGGAGGTCGTCAAGGACCTCCCGATCGAGGAGCAGGCGCTCATCATGGGCGGGTCGCTCGAGAAGGCGATGAAGGTCGGAGCGCACGCCTGACCGCGGCGCTTCATCGGATGAGCAACGACGACGAGTTCATCGACGCCGCCCCGACCGACTACCTGGAGCCGGGCGAGACCGCCACCGTCGACGTCGACGGCGTGCCGGTGACCGCTTGCGAACGCGGGTGGGACGTGGTGCGCGTTCGAGAGCATGTGTCCGCACCAGGCCACGCCGCTCGGCGGGATACCGTTGACGCGCAACGTGCTGTTGCGATGCCCCGAACACGGCTCCATCTTCGACGTGACGACCGGCCAGTGCGTCCTGCCCTCCGAGGACGGCTGGTCCGGCCCGTTGCGCACGTACCGCACCCAGGTCGTCGACGACGTGGTGCAGGTCTCGCTGCATTGACGCTCACACCCACATGACCGAAGCCCCAAGGACAAGGACGGCGTTTCCGTGACGATCACCAACGAGAGCGACATCTACTACGACCCGTTCGACAAGGAGATCGACAAGGATCCGCACCCGTTGTGGAAGCGGATGCGCGACGAGGCGCCGCTCTACCGGAACGAGAAGTTCGACTTCTACGCGCTCAGCCGCTACGACGACGTCGAGAAGGCCCTCGTCGACTGGGACACCTACCGGTCGGGCAAGGGATCGACGCTCGAGACGATCATGGCCGGCTTCGACATCCCGCCGGGCCTGATCCTGATGGAGGACCCTCCGATCCACGACCTGCACCGCGGTCTGCTCTCGCGCGTGTTCACGCCCAAGGCGATGAACGCGATCGAGCCGAAGGTGCGCGAGTTCTGCGCCCGCACCCTCGACCCGCTGGTCGACGGCGGCCGCTTCGACTTCATCGCCGATCTCGGCGCGGTGATGCCGATGCTCACGATCGGCATGCTGCTCGGGATCCCGGAGGAGGACCAGGTGGCGATCCGCGACCGGATCGACGAAGGCCTGCGCCTCGACGACGACACCGAGGTGCCGGCGGGCGACCTGGCGCTGGCCGGCGCCGAGCTCTTCTCCGACTACATCGACTGGCGGGCCGAGCACCCGTCCGACGACCTCATGACCCAGCTCCTCAACGCCGAGTTCGAAGACGAGACGGGGACGACGCGCAAGCTCGATCGGATCGAGATCCTCACCTACGTGATGCTCCTCGCCGGCGCCGGGAACGAGACCACGACCCGGCTGATCGGTTGGACCGGCAAGCTGCTCGCCGAGCACCCCGACCAGCGCCGGGAGCTCGCCGCCGACCGGTCGCTGGTGCCCCAGGCGATCGAGGAGATCCTGCGGTACGAGGCGCCGTCGCCGGTCCAGGCCCGGACGGTCAACCGTGACGTCGAGTACTACGGGCAGACGGTGCGCGAGGGCAGCATCATGGTGATCCTCAACGGGTCCGGCAACCGCGACGACCGGCACTTCCCCGACGGTGACCGCTTCGACATCCACCGCACGATCGATCACCACCTGAGCTTCGGCTACGGGCTGCACTTCTGTCTCGGCGCCGCGCTGGCCCGGCTCGAAGGTCGGGTGGCACTCGACGAGGTGCTGCAGCGCTGGTCCGACTGGGACGTCGACTGGGACAACGCGAAGCAGGCGCACACCCCGACCGTGCGCGGCTGGGAGCGACTGCCGGTGGTCGCTTCCTGACGCTCGCGAGCCCGGTGTCGCACCCGGTCATCCCGGTGATCGCCTGCCGGCGAACGCGAGCGGCGCGGCCTTCCACCAACGGGAACGCGTCCGCTTGGCTGCGGCCCCTTCGTGGACGGCTCGGATCGCTCCCGCCTTCAACGGATCGTCCAGCTTGCGACCGTTGGTGTCGGTGAGCTCGAAGCGATTGACCGCAGTACCGGCGGTGCTCAGGAGTCGGGCCGAGTGCACGTTCACGCCGGCCGACGTCATCGCCGCGGCCAGGTCCTGCAGCAGACCGGGACGGTCGGGACTGCGTACCTCGGCGATCGTGTACCAGGGTGAGGCGTGGTCGTCGAAGCCGATCTCGGCGTCGGGATTCGGCGTCGACCGGAACGACCGTTGGAACGCGGCGACGATCGCGGCCTCGATCCGGACCGGATCGGGCGGACCGAGACGATCGGACTCGGCAACCGTCGGACCCGCCCCGAGGTTCGGCGTCGGTGCGCCGGACCAGGAAGGTGTCGAGGGCGGCGCCGTCTCGCCAGGTCGCGACGACGGCGTCGAGGACGTCGAACCCGTCCCCCGCGATGGCCCCCGCGATCGCTTCGAGGAGCCCGGGCTGGTCACGGGCCGCGACCTCGATACGCCACCGTCCCGGCTCGACCTCGAAGGTCGCGACGCTCGCTTCGCCGCGTGCCGGCACCGGCTCCACGAACGCGGCTTGGCGCGCGACGTCCAGCGCGTCCTGGCTCAGCAGGTACGACCGGGGCGCAGCCTCGATGCGCTCGACGGCGCGGGTGTTGGCGCCGGCGGCGCGGATCGCTTCCGACCGTCGGCGCTCCAACAGGTTGCGCGCCTCGAGGCCGGTGACCGAGGGATCCGCCAGCAAGCTGAGGACGAGGCGGTACAGGGAATCGAGTCGCGTCCGTTCGGCGGGTGTCAGCTCGTCGCGCGCGAGCGTCAGCAGGTAGAGGGCGCGGGCTCGTTCCGCGTTGTCGAGGTGGGTCGCGATGGGCATGACGCGCTCCTCCTCCAAGCCGTCGAATCGACGCGCCGCGGCATGGAGGAGATCGGCGTCGTCGACCAGGAGCGCGATCTGCTGCTCGGCGGCGGCTCCGAGATCCAGGCGATGCGCGATCCGGCGCGCCAGCTCGACCGGCGACGTGTCGTCGCCCGACGGTGTCGAGGATCAGCGCCGCCAGGAGCAGCCAGTCCGGAGTGCTGGAGCTTCGCGTACTCGGCTGCGGCCACCGGGTCGGTCGCCGCGACCCGCCGGATGCGTTCGACGAGCGAGAAGCGCAGGACCTGAGCCGGATCGAGCAGGAAGGGGTCGCTGTCGTCGGCGGTCGACCGCGGCGGCGAGCTCGGGGAGTGCGCGTTCGAGCACACCGGTCGTCTCGAGGAACCGCAGGGCTAGGACGTCGCCCTCGGTGAGCACGCCGAGCAGGAGCTGGGTGGAGTTGCGGTTCCACCGCAGCGGTGTCTCACCGTGCTCACCGATCCAGGTCAGGAGGTGCGCTCCCGGCCGCATCCCGTCGGTCATCAACCGGGCCGCATTCGAGCGCGACCTCGAGCCCCAGTTGGGCGGGCGGCTCGCCGACGAGGTCGACCATGCCGTCGTGGGCCTGCACCCAGCCGTCGGCCGGCCGCCGGGTCGGTGTGCTCCGGTCGGGCCCGGCGGTCGGCCCGGATCTGGCCGAGGCGCCAGCGCAGGAGCGGCGGCGTCATGAGCGTGGTGAGCAGCACCACCAGGAGCAACGCGGCGTAGAGGTTCTTCCCCGAGGATCCCTTCGTCGAGGCCGATGGTGGCGAAGATCAGCCCGACCTCGCCGCGGGGGATCATGCCCGAGGCCGATCAGCCGCTTGTCGCCCGGTGACCCGAACACGCCCGACCGCGGCGACGATCTTCCCGAGCACCGCGACCACCATCAACGCGGCCGCGATCCCCAGCACCTCGGGCTTCACGAAGGTCTCGACCTGCGCGTCGATCCCGATGCCCAGGAAGAACACCGGGATGAAGAGGTGCCCGACCGGCGCGAGCTCGCGCTGGATCCGGTCCTTCGACGAGCTCCGCGACAAGGCGAGCCCGGCGACGAACGCGCCGACGATCGGGGCGAGCTTGGCCGCATCCGCCAGCTCGGCGAACGCGAGGGTGAAGGCCAGCGCCAGCGCGACCAGCGTGCCCGCCGACTTCGCGTGTCGGTCCAGGAACTGGAAGAGCCCCGGCGCGAATTTCGAGCCCAGCACCGCGGTCACCACGAGGAACCCGATCGCGACGCGCCACGATCACCGCGACGTCGCCGATCGAGACCGATCCCTCGGACACGAGCCGCACGACGACGGTGAGGATCACGAGCCCGAGCACGTCGTCGGCCACCGCGGCACCCAGCACGGTCCGCGCTTCGACCGTCGCCAGCGCGCGCAAATCGCTGAAGACGCGGGCGGTGATCCCGACACTGGTCGCCGAGAGCGCGGCGCCGATGAACAACGACTGGTTGCTGCTGTGACCCAGTGCCGATGCCACCGCGTAGCCGCCCGCCATCGGCACGACCACGCCGATGACCGCGACCGACAAGCGACGAACGACCCGACCGCGCCCAGCTCCCCGAGGTCCATCTCCATGCCGACACCGAGGAGCAGCAGGATCACACCGAGCTCGCCGAGCACCTTCAGGGTCTCGTCGGATCCCACGAGGCTCAACACCGACGGCCCGATGATCACCCCGGCGACGATCTCGCCGACCACCGCCGGCACGTTGATGCGCTCGGCGACCTCCGCGGCGACCTTCGCCGCGACGAGCACGATCAGGACGTCGAGGAGTACCTCGGTGACGCTCACGTGAGCTGGAGCTGGAGCACGCGTGCCGGACCGGTCACGGCAAGGCGCGCGTCATCAGGCGAAGCGCGGGCTGTCGATCGCTGCACTCGCGAGGCGAATGAGGACGTAACCGCGGCTGGGGACGACCCGCAGGTCCAGCCCGACCTTCCGCACCCGGTTGCGGAGGCGGCGCATTCGCTGGCGCAGCGCGGCCGGCGCGCTCGACACCGTCGGGTTCTCCGACGCCGCCTCGCCGGCGATCTCGCCGATCGGGACGATCGAGCCGAAGCCGTCGACGAGCCGGCGCGCGATCGGGATCTCGTTCTCGGAGAGCGGTGTCCACCGACCACCGACGCGCAGCACCCCGCTTGCGTCGAGGCTCGGGGTGAGGAACGGTTCGGCGCGCGCCACCAGGCCGGCGATGCGGTCCGGGATGCTCGCCGAATCGCTCGACCGGACCCACTCCTCGAGCGGGTCGCCGCTGATCGGCGGCTCGGCGCCGTCCTGCACCACGACCAGACGCAGACGCCCGTCGTCGCGCAGCGTGGCGAGCTTCTTCGCTTCGTCGGGCCACCAGACCAGCACCGGGGCGTCGCAGAGCTGCCCGGCCGATCCGTGGAGCATCACGACGCTCTCTCGGTTGGGGGTTGCGTTGCTGACCGCCATCGTCGCCTCCTCGATGTGCTGTCGAAAGGGAGCTCGGGGGACGGCGCCGGTGCCGTCCCCCGAACCCACGTGCTACCGCCCGATCGACGGTTCCTGCGAGACACCGCCCGTGAGGACGATGTCCTCGTCGACGCCCGACGACGTCGAGCTCGCGGAGCTGCAGGTTGTCGTACGCGAGCACGCCCATCTCCGGGAGGTCCAGGCCCGCTTCCTCGTCGGCCGCGGTCGGAGCGGATGCCGCCCTTCATGAGCGCGTTCTGGATCTTGAAGAACCCGTAGGCGATGCCGCCCATCACGAAGATGATCACGAGCGCACCGATCGCCTGCGCGCCGAGCTGCCCGAAGCCGAGCTTCCGAACGGCCGTCCCGAAGAGCTTGCCGCTGTCGTACAGGATGCCGGTGACGCCCTTGCCGCTCGTGGTCGCGGTCGGTGCCGTTCCACGCCGGCGCCGTAGCGGCCGTCGGCGAAGATGCCGATGCAGAGCACGCCGCAGATGCCGCAGACACCGTGCACCGAGATCGCACCCACCGGGTCGTCGATGCCCTTGCGCTCGAAGAAGAAGACGGACTCGACGACGAGCACCGCGGCGATCGAACCGATGACGGCCGCGGCCCACGGCTGCACGAACGCACACGGCGCGGTGATCGCCACCAGACCGGCGAGCATGCCGTTCGCCATCATGCCGGGGTCGGGCTTGCCCATGCGCTTCATGCAGTAGAACATCGCGATCGTGGCGCCGAACGCCGCCGCGATCGCGGTGTTGACCGCGACGACGGTGAAGCGGAGGTCGGTCGCCGCGAGCGTCGATGCGGCGTTGAACCCGAACCACCCGAACAGCAGGATGAACGTGCCGAGCATCGCCATCGGGATGCTGTGCGCCGGCGAGGGTACGCGGCTTGCCGTCGGGTCCGTACTTGCCGATGCGAGCACCGAGCACGAGCGCGCCGGCGAGGCCGGCGATACCACCCATGGCGTGCACCACGCCGGAACCGGCGAAGTCGACGTAGCCGAAGCCGAGGTCCAGCTGTTGCCGAGCTTGGCCAGCCAGCCGCCGCCCCAGGTCCACCCGCCGAAGATCGGGTAGTAGAGCGCGCCGCAGAAAAGTCCCCAGCCGACGAACGCCTTCCACTTCCAGCGCTCGGCCATGGCGCCGGTCGGGATGGTCGCGGTCGTGTCCATGAACGCGACCATGTAGAGGAAGAACGCGGCGACCGGGACGCTGTACGCAACACCCGAGAGGCCCCAACCGCTCTTGCCCCAGAGGAACACCCAGTTGCCGCTGTTTCCGATGTGAATCAGCGAATCGCGGGCTCAGCGGCGTGGCGTACCCGAAGACCGAGAAGCTGTAGCCGCTGAACATGATCGGGAAGCCGACGACGAAGAACGCCACGAACCCGAGTCCGAAGATCGGCGAAGTTCGTGCTCACCACGTGCGCTGCGTGCTTCGCTCGACAGAACCCGGTCTCGACGAGCGCGAAGCCGGCCTGCATGAAGATCACCAGCACCGCGCCGATGATGATCCAGAGGTTGTTGAGTCCCAGATCGGTGTGGCTGATGCCCTTGATCGGATTGACGTCGATCGACGGGTCGACCGCAAAGGATGCGACGCTCGTCACGAGCACCAAGGCCATGGCGATCGCCGCAACGATGGACGTCCTACGTAGCATTCGTCTCACTTGACCTCCCGCTGCCAAGCCATCGGACAGCCAGCGCAGCTGCGCTCGCCTTGGGTTCAGCAAAACGTAAGGAACGTCCATTTCCCGTCCACTACTCACGTGTTACGGCTCTGGTCGCGATTGCTGACCGGATTCTGAACGTCCCCGGGCGCCCGTTCAGCCGGACTCGCGCTCGAGCATCTCGATCGCGATCCGTCGTGCCGCCACCCGGTTCACGCGTCCTCCGACGGCAGCACCGACCGACTCGACGAACAGGAAACGGCTCGGGGTCTCGTGCGCGCCCAGCCGTGTGCGGCACCAGGCCGTCATCTCGGCCTCGTCGAGGTAGTGGCGATCGACCACCTCGACCAGCGCGACCAGTCGCTCCCCCGATCGCGGATCCGGAACGCCGACCGCCACGCAGTCGGCGACACTGGCGTGCTTGCGGAGCTGCGGCCTCGACGTCCATCGCGGACACTGGTCGTCCAGCGACCTGGATCACCGCCGACTCCGCTGCGTGCACTGCGAACGACGCCGTCGTCGTCGACGGTCGCGAACTCGCCGCTGACCCAGTATCTCGAGCCGTCGATCGTGCGGAACTGGGACGACGTCTTCGCCGCGTCCTTGTAGTAGCCGAGCGGGATTGCTCCACCGACCGCGAGCAGACCGACCGTGCCCGATCCGGGTTCGACATCGCGCCCGATGTCGTCGACCACGCGGACCATCGGTCCGACCCTGCGGGGACCGGTGTCGTGGACCACGACCTCGGTCGTGGGGAGGAGCTCGGTCAGCGCGCCGACGGCTCGCGGCGCGCACTCGCGTCGCGCACCTGACGGTTCGGAGTCGGGACAGGTCCCATCGCTCCGGTTCGGCTCGTAGAGCATCCGCGAGCTGCCGAGCTGACGCGTCGCTGACGATCGACTACAGTCGTAACGCGCTCCTGCTCCACCGCGTCCCAGACCGCTTCGGGCTGGAACGGGTCGAGCCGCGTCAGCGCAACCGCGGCCCCTGCGATCAGCGCCTGCAGGGCCGTGAACAGCCCGAGGCTGTGCGTCAAGGGCGCGATCGGCAAGACGGTGCGCGTCACCGACCTCGGTCCCGACCGGGTCGAGCGATGCCGCGAAGGGCGGCGCAGAGATCCGCACCGCGCCAGACGACCGCGGTCGTCGGGTCGTGCGCACCGCCGTTGTAGATCAGGATCAGCTCGTCGGCCGCGACGGCGGCCGGTTGCCACTCCCCGGACGACGGTGCACCCAGTACTGCCCGCTCGTACGGTTCCCCGGTCGCGAGGAGGAACGGCCGCCACGGCTTCGGAATGCGCTTCGCCGCCGCCTTGACCAGCTTGGTGTGGTCGCCGCAGTGCACGGCGGCTTTGGCGTCCGAGTGATCGAGCACGGCATGGACGGTGCTGACCCCGTGTGCGAGGTCGACGTTCACCGGTACGCAGCCGAGCTTCAGCGCCGCGTAGAAGGTCTCGAGGTACTCGGGTTGGTTCCCGAGGGCGATCGCGACGCGGTCCCCGGCCTCGAGCCTTGCTTCCGTCCTCAGGTGCCAGGCCAGCCGATTGGCGCGCTCCGAGAGCTCCCCCCAGGTGACGCGGTAACCGCCGGACGAGAGCGCGACGCGACCCGGCGCTCGAGCAGCCAGCTCGTCCCATGTGACCGCGAAGCTCGGCGCCGCCCACGCGCGGATCATCCGTCACTGGCTGTCACCACCGATCCAGCGATATCCGAGCCCGATGTGGGTGACGACGAAACGCGGGTGGGCCGCGTCGTCGCCGAGCTTCTTCCGCAGCTGCGCGACGAGCGTCCGCGAAGCGCGCTGATCGACGACGCCACGACGACTCTGCAGGTTCGCGGCGACGTGGGCATGGGTGACCAGCCCACCGTCTGCGCTCACGAGGAGATCCAGGAGCGCCAGCTCGGTGGCGGTGAGATGGACCGGCCGTCCCGCCGCGAAACGCGTCGTGCCGCCCGATCGAACTCGATGTCACCCGCGCGAACGACAGGAGGAGACGCGCGGTCCGGGTGTCGGCGCAGTGCAGCCCGGATCCGCGCGATGAGCTCGTCGGCGTCGATGGGCTTCACGACGTAGTCGTCGGCGCCGCGGTCGAGCGCCGCGATCTTGTCCTGCTTCGCCTCGCGAACGGTGAGCACGACGACGGGCACGGTGGTGGTCGACCGGAGCCGAGCCAGCACCTCGAGCCCGTCGATCCCGGGAAGGGACAGGTCGAGCAGGTAGAGATCCGGCACCTGGATCGCGCCGAGCGCGAGCGCTTCCTCGCCGGTACCGGCCTCGACCACCTCGAAATCGGCCATGGTCAGCGTCGCGGCCAGCGTCGACCGCAAGGCCCGATCGTCCTCGACGATCATCACCGTCGTCGACTGCTCGGTCGGCGCGTGCGCCGGCTCGTGGGCGACCATCGCTCAGTTCTCCGCCGGAACGGTGACGACGAAGGTGGCACCACACCCGGACTCGGCGTCGAGGGCGATGGTGCCGCCATGGGCGGAGCAGATCGCCCGGGCGATGGTGAGCCCGAGCCCGCTGCCGCTGGTGTCGCCCCGTGCGAACTCCTCAAAGATCCGCTCCCGGTCCGCTGGCGCCACGCCCGACCCGTTGTCCGAGACCCGCACGACCGCCGACGGGGACAGGCCGTTCGCGTCCGGTTCGAGCGTCACGACCACCAGGATCTCGGTGCCGGCGGGAGCGAACCGGAGCGCGTTCTCCAGCAACACGACGACAACGAGCTCGAACATCGCCGGGTCGACCTCGGCGAGCACCTCGGCGGGTTGCTCGTCGAGACGGATCCGCACGTCGGATCGGACATGACGGAGGCGGTGCATCGCCTCGCGCACCAGATCGCCGAGGTCAGTGCTCTCGACCTCGGGCACCAGTGCACCCGCCCGGATGCGACTCAGCTCCAAGACCTTCGTGACGAGGCGCTCCAACCGGTCGGCCTCGCCGTAGATGTTGTCGAGGAGGAGCGCCCTCGGATCCGGCGCCACGAAGCCGGCCCGCGACCGGAGCGTCGACGCCGCGGCCTTGATCGACGACAACGGAGTCCGCAGATTGTGCGTCATCGCGGAGAGGAAACCGGCACGACTTTCGCTCAGCGCGGCGTCCATCCGGGCGTCGAACGCGGCTCGCTCGTGTTGGACCGCCCGCCTGCGGAGCACGTTGACCCGGGCCACCGTCGTCCCCAGCACCGCGACCGTGAACGCGAAGGTCACCAAGGGCACGACATCGTCGACGCGCGTGATCCGGAACGACTCGTAGGCCGGCGTGAACCAATAGTTCAGCGCGAGGTAGGAGCCCACAGCGGCGACTGCTCCCGGGAGGTAACCGAGGAGCGACGCCAGCACCACCACCAGGACGTACACCAGCGACGCCACGGCCAACTCTGGGAGCGTCACTCGCATGAGGGCGGTCACCGCGGCGACGCCGGCCACGGCGACGAGCGAACGGACCCATGGTGTCCGGAACGCAGTCGTGACGGTGATACCGGTTCCCATGGCCTTCCGGCGAGGCTATACGCAGGGCAGGCACGGTCGGTTTTGACGAGTCGAAGTGCTCGGTGACGACGCACACGCTCGCCCCGGGGCGTGCCCGTACGAAGGCTTTCCTACGCGGAGCCGAAGGTGTCGTGGAGCTGGCGCGCGTAGAAATCCGGCCACGCCTCGTTCGTGTCGGCTGCCGCGTGGTCGCGGTCGAGCTGCACCAATGCGTGCACGAGGTGACTGCGCACCGGTCGAGTCGCGAGCAGCTCCGGTAGCTCCGACAACGTGAGCAACCAGTCCGCATACCAGGACGCCCAGTCGTCATCGGTTCCGTCCGTGATGCGGTACACGCGGTGATGCGTCTCCGCCGCCTCCTGCAGCAGGTCCGCCACGGGATTGTTGCTGCTCGATGTCATCGCTCCCCCGCTCCTCTCACCGCTCTCGTTCCGTGATCACCCCGGCGCGCGCGTCGTCATTCGGCCGGCGGCCCTCGCGGACGGCGAGCGAGCACGGACCGCTCAGGTGGGGCGCGCGTACTTCTCCGCCGCCGACGCGTCGAACTCGTAGGCCACGAACGGCTCGTCGCCCACGACCCACGCGTCGTGGCCGGGCTGGATCTCGTACGCCTGGCCGGCGCAGACCTCGACCTCGGTGCCGTCGTCGTGCACGACGTGCAGCACGCCACCCACGACGACGCCGAGGTGATGGGTCTGGCAGCTGTCGCCGCCCACGACCGGCTTGATGCAGTCCGACCAGCGCCATCCGGGTTGTGCCGTCATCCGGGCCGCCTTCGGCCCACCCAGATCGACCACGTCGATCTTCGTCTTGTCGGGCGTCCGGGTCTCGTCGGGCGTGTCGAAGCTCTTCGCGTTCAGGCTTGCCATGGCGTGTCCTCCCGAGATGTCGTGGAGATGCTCTCCGTCAATGTCCAGGTCTCGCATCGCTCCGTGAGCGGACGTTCGCGGCCGTGGGCGGTCGGACAGGTCCCCGTGATCAGGAGGCTTCGAGCCTCGACTTCAGTCTTTGCAGGTCCCTTCCGGTTCGGCGCGCCGGATGGCCGGCGCCATGATCGGTGCCACGAACCGCGAGAAGCCGCTGGGCTCCCCACGGTTGCGCAACGTCATCCTCGTCGCAGTTCCCTCGGCCGTCCAGATGTAGGTCGTCTCCATGGGGAACGGTCCTTCGGCGGTGCGCATCACGAACCGCTCGCCGGGGACGTGTTCCGCGACCTCGTACGTGTACCGGAGACGTCGCCCGAGAAATCGCGCCACGAACTCCATCCGGGAACCAACCGCGAGCGGAGGTCCGGTCCTCCACTCGACCGATTCGATGTTCTCGTACCACGTCCGGAACGTTCGCCGGCTCGGCTGCGAACGCGGCGACGACTTCGACCGGGCGGTCGATCGTGATCTCGGTGCTCACGTCGACGGCCACGACCCCAGCGTGCCCGCGCGGACTCGGCGTGCGCCAGACGATCAGTGCGAGACCCATTCCTCGTACCGGCCGACCGGCGTGAATCCCAGCGACTCGTACAGCGGTTGCCCCATGCGCGTCGACTGCAGGCTCGCCGTTCGCGCCCCTCGGCGTTGCGCGTCGGCGAGCACGTGCTCCAGGAGCGTGCGCGCCAACCCCCGGCGTCGCCAGGCCGGCAACGTCCCGACGGCGTAGATGCCGCAGTCCTGGTGGTGGACGAAGGTCCAGGCGCAGACCACCGCCGTCCGGTCGACCACCAGCGCGCCCACGCCGACAGCCCGGGTGTGGTCTCCGGCGCGCCGAGCTCGTGCGCCGGCACCGGCTCCTCGTTCGCGAGGCGGACGATCGCGGCCAGCGACGCCTCGACGACGTCGTCGTGGGCGCGGAGCCCGGGAGGCAGGACGGCCTGCATGACGAGCGTCGTCGTGTCGCGCTCCAGCCCGGGAACCTCCTGCGCGCGGTCGGGCGCGTCCAGGCTGATGGCGCAACTCGCCACCCACAACGCCCACAGGTCGATGCCTGCGTCGGCATAGACGCGCGCCGTCTCGGACGCGACGACGGATCGCGTCGCCGGATCGTCGTCGAGCACGATCGCGTTGTTCAGCGGCAGCCACGACGGGAACGTGGCCACCACCGCCCGGGAGGACCGGTGCACCGGCCCATCTCCGCCATCGCGCTCCAGCACGCGATGAGCGTGTCCTGCCCAGGGAGCACCGTGCTCACAGCGCTCGGTCCATCCAGACCATGTCCCGGACCGGGATCCCGTTCTCGTGGTCGTCGGCCGGATAGCCACGTTCCGGGGTGAAGAAGTCACGGTCGACGTGGGTGAGCCGGAACCCGAGCCGCTGGTAGAAGCCGAGCTGCCGGATGCCGGAGCTCGCCGTCCCGACGACGAGGCGCCGCGTCCCCGCGGGCACGCAGGCGATCGCACACCTCGGTGACGATCCAGGTCCCGAGGCCGCGGCCCTGCTGCGGTTCGGCGACCGCGACCGCCCGCAGCTCGGCCACGTCGTCGGCGAGGTCGACCACCAGCACCGCCGCGATCGGCGTGCGGTCCTCGTCCTCGACGCCGTAGAGGACTCCCTGCTGCACACACCGGCGGAGCGGGACCGGCTCGTCGGCGAGCTCCAACAACGCCACCCACCGTTCCCGGGCCGCGCCCGGCGAGATGATGAGGAGCTCCAGGTTCGGGATCAGTGCCATCACTGCTCAACTGCCTCGTCGCGTTCGGAGCACGGAGAGTGTCGATCGCATCCCCGTTCGTTACGGACCGTTGCCGCGTCCGCCGCCGGTTTGGAGCGACTCATCCGGATGCAGGCTCGCTCCGTACTCTTGGGGACCGGCCGATCACGAGGTAGAGGACCCGCGTGGAGCAGGACTTGCGCGACGCGAGCGATGCCGCCCTGGTGGTGGCGATCGCCCGGTTCCGCGAGGAAGCGCTGAGCGAGGCCTACCGCCGGTACGGCGACGCCGCGTTCGGGCTCGCGGTCCGGGTCCTCCACGACCGGGCCCTGGCCGAGGAGATCGTCCAGGAGGTGTTCCTCCGGCTGTGGAACGACCCCGAGAAGTTCGATCCCGGCCGAGGGTCCCTGCGCGCCTTCATCATGGCGACGGTCCACAGCCGCGCCATCGACGTGGTGCGAGCCGAGTCGTCGCGGCGAGCGCGGGAGGAGCGTCACGATCGCCTCCGTCCGCAACCCGCCTACGAGCTCGAGCGCGAGATCGTCGACCTCACCGTCGCCGAGCAGGTCCGCGCCGCGCTCGAGGGCCTGAGCGACGACGAGCGGGAGGCGATCGAGCTCGCGTACTTCGGCGGGCACAGCTACCGCGAGGTGGCAACCCTCCTCGAGCAACCGGAGGGCACGGTCAAGAGTCGGATCCGGGTGGGGTTGCGCCGACTGCGCGACTCCCTCGTCGAGTCTGGGATCACGTCGCCGTGGACCGAGAGCTGACCCGCGCCGAGCTCGACGAGCTCCTCCCGTTGTTCGCGCTCGACGCGCTCGACGGGGAGGAGCGGGCACAGGTCGAGCGGTACGTCGCGCGCGACGAGACCGCGCGTGCCGAGGTCGAGTCGTTGCGCGAGGCGATCGCGCTCCTGCCCCCGGCAGGCGTACAGGCTCCCGCGTCGCTGTGGTCGACCATCGAGGGCTCGCTCGGTGCGCCCACGGAACCCCCTGCCCCTCCGCTGCGGATGGTCCCGTCGCCGGCCGCGACGCCGCCTCCACGCGGGCGGCGGCCCGGGCGGGTGGCGGCCGCGCTGCTCGCCGCCGCCGCCATCGTGGCCGTCGCCGTGCTCGGGGTCGAGGTGGTGCGGCAGCAGCACCGCATCGACGACCTGGCGGCGGAGATGCACGGTGACCCGATGCGGCAGGAAGCGCTGGCGGCGCGGGCGTCGAAGGACTCGCACGTGATCCGCCTCGGCGCGACCGCGGGCAACGGTGACGCCGAGATCGTGATGCTGGACGGCACCGGATACTTCATGGACCACGACCTACCGGCGCTGGATCGGGGATCCACGTACCAGCTGTGGGCGAAGGTGGATGACCCCGACTTGCCGCGCATGGTGTCCCTCGGAGTGCTCGGCGCCGACCCGGACGTCGTGCGGTTCCGCTTGTCGGCCCCCGCGACCATGTTCGAGGTCACCAGGGAGAATGCGCCGGGCAGCACCGTGCCGGACGAATCGAGCGTGATGATGCGCGGGATGGTGACCTGAACGAGGCGCGCGCCAACGAGCAGAAGGCCACGCCCGAGAAGTGCGGCCGAGATGATTGCGGAGTTGGGCGCGGCGCCGGGTTCGTTACCGTGTCCGGCGATGACCCCCGACTACGCCGACGACGCGGAGCTGGTCGACGCGCTGCGCAACGGCGACGAGGGAGCCTTCTCGTGGTTGCTCGATCGGTACCACGCGCCCCTGCACCGCACGGCGCGGATGTACGTCGCGACCGACGCCCACGCCGACGAGGTCGTGCAGGAGACCTGGGTGGCCGTGTTGCGCGGCATCGACGGCTTCGAGCAACGATCATCGTTGAAGACCTGGCTGTACCGCATCCTGATGAACATCGCGCGCACGCGCGGCGTGAAGGAGTCGCGCACGATCCCCTTCTCGTCGGCTGCGGGCGCGGCGGCCGACGGGGCGGCGCCGACCTTCGAGCCCGACCGGTTCCGCTCGCCGGACGATCCGGAGTGGCCTGGTCATTGGGCGTCGTTGCCGCTCGACTGGGAGCACCAGCCGGAATCGCGGTTGCTCGCGGGCGAGACGCTCGGCGTCGTGGCATCGATCATCGACTCCCTGCGCCCGGCGCAGCGCGAGGTGCTGACCTTGCGCGACGTTGACGGCTGGACGTCGGTCGAGGTCTGTAATGCGCTCGGGTTGACCGAGACCAACCAACGGGTGTTGCTCCATCGGGGCCGCGCCAAGGTTCGGGCCGCCCTCGAGTCGTACTTCGAAAGCAGCCTCACATCATGACCCCGCCCGTCGACGACTTCCCGTGCAACGTCTTCGTCGAAGTCGTCACCGACTACTTCGAAGGCGCGTTGCCGGGCGACGAATCCCGCCGGCTCGAGGCGCACCTCGCGATCTGTCCAGGGTGCGAGAGCGTTCTCGAGCAGTTCCGCGCCGTCATCCGGATGGAGGGCCGGCTGGGCGAGCAGGATGTCGACGCGCTCACGCCCGCACAGCGGGAGCCGGTGATGGCCGCGTTCCGGGCGTGGGCGGCCGGGCGCAGCTGACCCGTCGGTCGCTCACGCACGGAGGAGCTGCACCGAGCGTGCGTGCTCGTCCTGGCGTTGCCGGTCCCAATCGCCGGTGCAGTAGACGGCAAGCTCCGCGATGCCGTCATCCCCGACGTCGGCGCGGAGGAGCTCGCGCGCGTACCACTGGCCGGCGGGGTCCTCCCAACGTTCCTCGAACTCCAGGACGAAGCCGGTCGGGGTCGGGTCGACTCGCGAGCGGGTCACGGTGCTGGGGCCGGGATGGCCGTCCTTGCGCAGGGTGACGACTTCCTCGAGACCACGGGTCTGCACTCGCCACCGCGGGAGCGAGAAGTCGCAGAACACGTCGGCGTCGAACAGCCCATCCGGCGGGTGACCGGTCTCGAGGAAGACGATCATCTTCTGCGCGAGGTCGTCGATGTCGTGGATGCCCATGGTTCAGCCCGCCGCGAGCTGGCCGGACGCCTTGGCCGCTTCGAGGTTCCCGCCGACGACGGCCATCGTGTCGTTCAGTCGGTCGGTCGGGCTGAACTCCACCACCTCGGTGCCGGCGAAGAGCAGGGGAAGGTGCCCGGGGGCGCCGTAGTAGGCGTCGCCGGCTTCGAACACCTCGTCGTGGTCGACGTACCGGAAGACCATCCGGCCGCTGGTGACGATCCCCCAGTGCGGGCACTGGCAGCGATCATCGGGCAGGCCCCGGAACAGCTCCGCCGGGTCCATGTCGGCCTTGTGGGTCTCGAACCCGACGGTGTAGCCGTCGAGGTCGACGTAGCGGCCTTCGATGACCGTCTCGTCGAGCTCGACCGGGGCGTCGGCCTTGGAAGTGCGCGGCATGGTGAGCCTCCTTCCCTTCGGGTGTGTGCTCACCCTGGAGGCGTGGGACGTGGTCGCACCCGGTGAGATCGGACCTCACACCGTCCAGGAGACCGCGCCATCGGGCTCGTAGACGCAGAACGTCCCGGTGCGGACGCTGCGGTCCAGGTGCCGCCCGAGCTCCGGGTGGACGGCTTCGATGCGGCGGATCACGTGCCGGATCCGGGCGGTGACCGTCGTCCGGGCCCGTTCCGCCGGGGAACCGGCTCGCCGGGCGCGTCCGCCGAGCCCGAAGGCGGTCGTCAGCTGTTCGACCAGCGCGTCGCGCTCGGCGGCGAGGCGCTCCGTCCGACCCAGGTCGCCCATGGCGCCCGCGTCGTCGAGCTCCTCCTCGAGATCCTGCAGGCGACGCCGGTAGGCGTCGCGTGCCGCACGATCGAGCACCGGTCCGGCGTCACCGCCGGCCGGGGCGCCGGCGAGGTCGAGGGCGGCGATCTCCCGACCCGGCGCCGCGACGAGCAGCGCGAGATCCCGCAACCCCTTGGCGTCCGGGAGCCTGACCTCGCGGCCTTCGAACTGCAGCACCCAGAGCTCGCCGTCGCGACGGAACACGTTCGGCCGTTCGGTGTCGATCGCGGTGACGAGCGCGGTCGCCGCTGCCTCCGCCTCGATCCGGGCGGTGAGCTGGGTCGCGCCGAGCGCCTGACTCCGCGCCCGCGCGGCCGCGAAGTGCTCCCGAGCATCGTCGGTGCGCCCAGACGCGGTCGCGAGCAGCCCGAGGTGGCGGTGCAGCGGCCCCCGGACTGCGGCACCGATTCCTTCGACGGCGAACAGGTTCGCATACGGCAGCAACGCGTCGTAGATCCAGACGCCCACCGGGTGCGTGCCGATCAACGCGATCGCCTCGGCGACCTGTGCCATCACTGCCAGCCACTCGGAGTCGCGCGGGAGCGAGGCGAGCCGCGGCGCGACCGCGTCCAACGCGCGGCGTGCGTCCTCGAGGCGCCCGAGCTGGCCGGCGATGAGCGCCCGCACCACCTGGACCCACGCAGCGTCGAGCGGGGCGTCCTCGATGCCGGCGGCCAACGCTTCGAGCCCGACCCGATCACCCGTCTCGGCGAGCCGGCACCAGCGCTGCGTGTCGCAGAGCAGGACGGCGTTCGTGCTGCCCGCCCGTTCGCCGATCGCGGCCGCCTCGGCGTTGGCCGCGTCCACCTCGGAGAACCGCCCTTCGAGCAGCGCGCGCATTGCCTTCCACAACGGCCCGTACCACTCGTACAGCGGGTGCCGGGCTCGTGCGGCCCGGAGCCGGAACGCGAGCGCCTGGTCGTCGGCCGCGTCGAGGTCGCCGAGCTCGAGGTTCGCGACGAGGAGGAAGCGTCGAGCCAACAGCTCGAGCGACCAGTCGCCCAGCGTCGTCGCGCGCTGCAACATCTCGTCGGCATACCGCAGCCGATCCGACGCATGGTCGGGACCCGCCTGCACGTCGCAGAGTGCAGCGAGCGCCTGAACGATCGCGCGGTCGTCGGCTGCGGCCCGGGCGAGGGTGATCGCCTCCCGCGCCAACGCGCCGCGTTGCCCCTCGGGGTCCATCATCGTGAGCGCGATCGAGAGACGCGCCGCGACGAGCGCGCGCAGCACCGCTTCCTCTTCCGGCAGCGCCGCGTGCGCTTCCCACAGGAGATCGATCTGCTCCCGGTCGAACATGTCGACCTCGAAGCCGGCGGACCCGGAGCTCAGGCTCAGCGCGGCGCGGGCGAGGAACGTCGGGAGGGCCACTTCCCGTGCGAGCGCCGCGACACGCGTGAACTCCGCGCGCGCCGCGCTGCGATCGCCACCCCCGAGGTGCGCTTCGCCCGACGCCAACAGCAGCTCGCACCGCTGCCCGTCCTCGCCACCGGCGAGATCCAGGCACCGGATCGCCTGGTCGTACCAGCGCGCCGCATCGGCGTACGCGGCGATCCGGCGGGCGTCGTCACCGGCCCGCCACGCGAATGCCGTGGCCCGGGCCGCATCCCCCGTGCCCGCGAGCACGAGGTGGCTCGCGATCTCGGCCGCGCCGACACCACGACCGCGTTCCCCCAGGCGCATCAGCACCGACGCGACCTCACCGTGCCGACGAGTCCGTTCCGGCGCAGGAAGGGATCCGTAGATCGAGTCGCGTACGAGCTCGTGCGCGAACCGGCCCTCGCCGGGCTCGGTGAAGCTCACGATGCCCGCTCGTTCGGCGCCATCGAGGACATCCCGGACGTCCGCCAGCGGTACGTCGGCCGCATCCGCCAACACGTCCAACCGGAACCTGGGACCGAGGACCGCGGCGACCGCGAGCAGCGCCCGACACGCCGCCGGGAACGCCGACGTTCGCTCCGCGACCATCGCCTCCACCGAGAACGGAACCGCGGTGTTCAGAGCGTCATCACCCTCGCGCAGCGACTTCGCGAGCTCGACCACCAGGAGCGGGTTCCCGCCCGTACGGCGTGCGACCACGTCGGCGAGGCCGGCATCGGCATCAGTTCCTCCGACTGACTGCAGCAGCTCGCCGACCTGCGCATCGGTCAGAGGACCCAGGGCGACGCGATGCGCGTGCCGGACCAGCGGTCCTCGGAGGTCGGGTGCCGACCGCCACGAGAACTCGTCGTCGCGCGCCGTGGCCAGAACGACGACACCGTTCGACCGGAAGGTCGGTGCCGCGTCCGCGAGCAGCTCCAAGGAGGACGGACCGGCATCGTGGAGATCGTCCAGGACGAGCAAGAGCTTCTCCTCGGCGGCGGCCGCCGCGAGGATCTCCGACACGTCGTCGAACAGCTGCCGACGCTCCACACCGGAAGCCGCTTCTCCGCCGAGCGGGAGCGGTCGCGCACCGACGGGACCGGCGGCGGACAGGTGCGCCGAGCGACGCGCGAGGCGGCTCACGCTCGCGTTGCCCGCCGCCAGCGCTCGGACCACCTGGGGCCATGGGTGCAGCGACCCTTCGCCGGGCCCCCCGCACCAGTTCCAGACCACCCGGTAGCCGACCGCCCGGGCGCAGGCCTCCTCCGCGAGCCGCGTCTTGCCGATGCCCGCCGGACCGGTGATCAGGACGAAGCCGCCCCGAGACCAGTGGCGCTCCTCCAGCAGGGACGCGACTTCCGCCAGGGCTGCGCTCCGGCCCACGAGCGACGATCCCCCGACGCCCCACTCGGCCATCGCCCCATTTCACCACGGGCGCCCCGCCCCGCCGAGAGCTCTCGCAGACCGGCCGGTGAGCATGGTGGATCGCGGACTACCTCAGGCGTCTGCTACTCCTGGTTCGCAATGACCAGAGCTGAAGAGGATCCACGGTGATCGAGATCGCGGCCGTCAACGTCGGGACGCCGACCCCGCTCGCGACCATCCGCGACGAGAGCATCTGGAGTGGGATCCGGAAGGCACCGGTGGCGCCGAACGCCGTGCTCTGGCTCTCCGAGGTGAACCTCTCGGGCGATGGTCAGGCCGACCTCAGCGTCCACGGCGGCGTCGACAAGGCGGTGTACGTGTACCCGTCCGAGCATCTGCCGGCGTGGCGCGACGAGCTCGACGAGGATCTCGGGCCGGCCGCCTTCGGCGAGAACGTGAGCAGCATCGGTGTGCTCGAGGAGACTGCGTTCATCGGCGACGTCTGGTCCTGGGGCGACGCGCTGCTCCAGGTGACCCAGCCCCGCTGGCCGTGCTTCAAGCTCGCCCTCCACCGGCATCGGCCCGACATCCAGGCGTTGCTCCGGGGCACCGGCCGCACCGGCTGGTACCTCCGGGTGCTGCAACCAGGCGAGGTTCCCGCCGCCGGCCCGATCGAGGTCGCCGCGCCGGACCCCGCTTTGATCAGCGTCCGGGACGCCCATCTGGCGATCCGCGATGTCCACCTCCGGGAGCCGGACCGGGTCCGGTCGGTGGCGGACCACCCGGCGCTCGCCGAACAGTGGCGGGTTCCGATGCTCGAGCGACTCAAGGTTTGAGGCCCGACGGACGATTTCGTCACGGGAGCACGCCAGCTGCAACACTGGGTGCTCCTCTCCCCCGCCCCCCGACGGATTCGAATCAGATGCCCAGCTTCGACGACACCATCGCGCCCTCGATCATTCACCCCGTGAGCGAGGTGCTCACCCGCTATCTCGGCATGACCGCGCCCGCTCGCTCCCGCTCCGGCGCGGAGGCGCGCACGCCGCTCTCGTCCCGGCCCCCCGACGACAACCGCTCGGCGGCGATCCGGGCCGAAGAGCTCTGGGACGCCCTCGGCGACTTCGCCTGATCCACCCACGCCGGCGAGGCCGGTCCAGGGTTCGGACGCCGGACCGAGCCGCGGCGCGCTCAGACGTTCGTGAGCTGCTTGGCGAAGCCGACGCTCTCGTAGAGCCCGCGGATCTGCTCCTTGGCGACCTCGGGCAGGATGGCCTGCGGCGGCCGTGAGTGCGGGTAGTCGCCCATCGGCAATCCGATCACCGCGGCCGCGTACCGGAACGCCTCACCCCAGTGGCTGAAGTAGTCCGGGCGGCCGGGGTAGCGGATGTACCAGTGGGACACCTCCTCGACGACGCGGTCGAGACCGGTCTCGGCGCGCGTGCTCGACCGCTTCGGCGAGCCGACCGTCCCAGATCAGGTTCCAGTACTCGGTGAGGATCCGCTGGTCGGGGGTCTCGTGCAGGTAGCCGGCGGTCCCGAGCTGCGCAGGCCCCACGATGCCCTGCTGCAACCAGCCGGCGCGGTACACGATCCCGTCGCACTCCCAGATCACGAGGTCCGGTGCCAGCGCGTGCGCCGCCTTGCTCCGCCAGTGCTCGAGCGTGCCTTCTTTCGTCGCGCACACCGCCGGCACCTCGGTGGCGATGAGGGCCACGTCCTCCGGGGTCAGGACGTAGCCCGACGACGGCGAGTTGAACATGCCGAGCGCGATGTCGGTCCGGGCGGCCACGTACTGGAAGAAGCGCAGGACCCCCTCGCCCCCGTGCACCTCCATGGGCGGCGTCTGGAGGTAGCAGATGTCGGCGCCTGCGGCCTCGGCATGCTGGGTGAGCTCGACGCAGTCCTTCGCCGCCGCCGCGCTCGTGCACGCCTGGATCACCGTGTCGGGTGCGATCGCCCGGGCCTCCTCGATCGCGACCTCGACCAGCCGCTTGCGCTCGTCCATCGTCAGCGACCACCACTCGGCGATCCCACTCGTGAGCCAGAGCATCGGGTGACCGAGTTCGCCGACGCAGTAGCGCACCAGCGCGCGGTAGGCGTCCAGGTCGATGGCGTCACCGTCGGTGCCGCTGAAGGGCGTGTAGAGCGAGTTCCCGATCCCGTGGAGGCCCCCCGAGGCGGCCCACTCCTTGGCGTCCCGTGCGCTCGGCATGCTCCTCCTCAGGGCCACCCCGGACATGCGGGGCGGCGGTGTCGCGGGCGGTCCGGGCGAGCCTAACCAGCATCCCGGAGGATGTCAGCCGATCGGCTGGGATTCCCAGCCGATCGGCTGGACGATCCTGGCCGATCGACTAGGGTCGGCTGCCGTGCCGGTGCAGCCGATGCGGTCCGAGGCCGTCGCCGCCCAGCCGATGGAGGCTCGCATCGTCGAGGCCGCCGTGGGGCTGTTCTCGGAGCGGGGCATCGACGGCACGTCACTCCAGATGATCGCCGATGCGCTGGGCGTCACCAAGGGCGCGGTCTACTACCACTTCAAGACGAAGCAGGAGATCATCGCCGCGGTGTACGCCGATGCCCTCGGCGAGGTGGAGGCAAGCGTGGCCGAGGCCGAGGCAATCGAGTCCTCGTCCTCCCGTGAGGAGGCGCTCGCGGTCGTGATCCCGCGCCTCGTCACCCTCGCGGTCGAGCGGCGCGTGATCTTCAGTCGGATCCGGTTCGATCCGGTCATGGTCCGCATGATGTCCGACGACGAGGCGTACGACTCGCTCCTGCGTCGCCTCGACCGCGTGTTCAGCGGCGACGACCCCGACGTCGAGGACCGCGTGCGGGCGGCCGCGGTGGTCTCGACGCTCGCCGGCGTTCCCGTGCACCACGCGGTGAGCGACCTCGCCGACGAAGCGCTCCGCGTCGAGCTCACGGCGATCCTGGAGCAGCTCGTCGCCCCCACGTTCGAGCGCCCGCCCTGGCGCGCCCGGCTCCGCCCGCGGTCGGTGCGGGTCCCGCTGGGGGAACCTGATCGAGGAGGCCGGCGATGAGCGCGACACCGACGAGCGGGTACGACGCGGTCGACTGGTTCACCGACGGTTCGATCGTCGACGACCCGGCGCCGTACTACCACTTCCTCCGCGACCAGCGGGGGCCGGTCTGGATCGAACCGACCCGTGGGATCGCATTCGTGACCGGTCACGACGAGGCCCTCGCGGTGTACCGCGACCACACGACGTTCTCGTCGTGCAACGCGCCGTCGGGGCCGTTCCCGGGGCTCCCGGTCGAACCGGAGGGTGACGACGCCAACGACCTGATCGATCAGTACCGCGACCAGATGCCGATGTACGGCTACATGGCGACATGGGACCCGCCGCAGCACACCGACTACCGCTCCCTGCTGACCGGGCTGTTCACTCCGAAACGCCTCAAGGAGAACGAGGACTTCATGTGGCGCCTCGCCGACGGTCAGCTCGACGAGCTCCTCGGTCGCGGCGCGTGCGAATTCATCCGCGAGTTCTCGGAGCCGTTCACCGCGCTCGTCATCGCCGATCTCCTCGGTGTGCCCGACGACGATCTGCCGCGGTTCCGTGCCTGGTTCGAGGCCCAGAAGTCACCGGGGCTGCTCGACGAGGACAACCACCCGGCCCGGGACACCAACTCCCTGTCGTTCTTCGAGGACACGTTCACCGGCTACATCGAGGATCGCCGGCGCCGGCCCCGCGGCGACGTCCTCACCCATCTGGCGCAGGTCACCTTCCCCGACGGCTCGCAACCTCCGGTGCAGGTGTTAGCCAACGAGGCGGCATTCCTCTTCGCCGCCGGGCAGGAGACGACGGCACGGAGCCTGGCCTTCGCCGTCCAGCATCTCGGTGACCATCCCGAGCAACAGGACCGGCTCCGTCGGGACCGCGACGCGATCCCGACGTTCGTCGAGGAGATCCTCCGCTTGGAGAGCCCGGTCAAGTGCCACTTCCGGTTGGCCCGACGAACCACCACGCTCGCCGGCGTCGAGATCCCCGCCGGCGCCACCGTCATGTTGCTGATCGGCGCCATCAACCGCGACCCGCGTCGCTTCCCCGACGCCGATGCGCTTTGCCTCGACCGGACCGGGATCCACGAACACGTCGCGTTCGCCCGCGGTGTGCACACCTGTCTCGGGCAGCAACTTCGCGCGCGGAGATGAGGATCGCCCTCGAACGCATCCTCGAACGCACGACCGACATCGAGATCTCCGAGCCGGACCACGGGCCGGCGGGTGCGCGCCGGTACGACTACGACCCGACGTTCTTCTTCCGGGGTCTCCGGTCGCTTCACCTGGAGCTCACGCAGGTCATCGCCTGACGATCGTCACAGATCGGGAGCACCACCCGCCGCGAGCTTGGCGACGGCGTCGCGCGCCGCGCGGTCCGTCGCCCAGTCGAAGCCCTCCGGCAGCCGCGTGGTACCGCGCCGCTTCCTCGGCCAGGACCGCGCGCCGAACCCGCACGTTCTGGCGAACCGCCCACTGGGGATTCTGCAGGATCTGCCGCGCGAGCTCCTCGGCGGCGTCGACGTGCCGGCCCTCGTCGACGAGACGGGTGACGATGCCTGCGTGCCACGCCTCCTCGGCGGAGAACCGGCGACCGGTCATGGCGACCTCGCAGGCGAACGCCGAGCTCCCGAGCCGCGGGATGGACGTTGCCGTCGGGAGACCGAGCTTGATCTCGGTCACCTCGAACGTCGCGTCCCGCGCCGCGACGAGGTGGTCGCAGTACAACGCCGTGCCCAAGGCGTGCCCGAGGCAGTAGCCGTGCACCGCCGCGATCACCGGCTTGAAGTTCACGCAGTCGCGGAAGGCTTCGTACTCCGTGGTCCGGTTGCTGGTCGTGCCTTCGTCCATGGAGCGCTGCAGGCGGTCATTGACGTCGCCGCCGCTGGAGAAGGAACGGCCCTGCCCGAACAGGATCCCGATCTGGACGGCGTCGTCGGCATCGAGGCGCCGCAACGCGTCGACCAGCGCCGCGAGGTCCTCGTCGCGGAGCGCGTTGTGCTTCTCGGGCCGGTTGAACGAGATGTAGGCGATCTCGTCGCGAACTTCGTACCCGACGGTCATTGCGTTCCTCCCCGCGCTCCCGTTCGTCGTGACTCTACGACGATGCACGACGGCGCGATGTACGTGCATGGAATCCACGGTCGCTGCCTGGTCCGTAGTACGCACGACATCCCCCCGCCCCACTGAACGAGGAGAACCACGAAATGTTCATCATGCTTCGACGCGCCCGCGCGAGCGGTCGCACGCCCCGAACTGCGCTCGTAGCGCTGTTGGCGCTCGGTGTCATCGCCGCGCTTCCAGTACTGCTCGGTGCAACGAGCGCGAGCGCCGGCGTTCCCCAACGCACCGCGTTCGCGTTCCTCTCACCGCACATCGCCGGCGCACCCACCGGCGCGGTCGCGATGACCGGCGTCGGCACCTACGACACGTCGACCGGCTCGTTGCGATCCAACGGACTGTTCCGTTGCACCGACACGGTCGGCCAGGGTCCCCTCTCCGGTTGCATGGCCGGGCAGGGAGTGCACTGGAACTCCACGACCCTGAACCCCACGCAGCGGTTCGTCTGCGGTACGGACGCGGCCAAGACCGTGACCACCGACGCCACCACCGTCGCGTTCAACGCAAACTTCTTCCGGGTCGGTGACGGCGCCACCCCGTCGTTCAAGTCGAACGTGATCGTGTCCGCGCACGACATCGCGCCCGACGTGCCGGGTGTCCAGAACACCTGGATCCAGGGCGTCGGCTGCGGATCCGCACTGCAGTTCTTCAGAGGCTGAGCGGAGATCTGCCCCACACAGTGGGTGGGAGCGGCGACCGTCGCTCCCACCCACCGCCGCGTCCACGGGCTCAGCGCACGAGGTCGGCGGCCCGCAGCAGCACGTCGAGGTGCCCCTCGGGCCAGTGAGCATCTCCTCGCAACGGGTTGATCGCGATGGCGTCCGCGCCGGCATCCCGCCACCGCGCCGCCCGCTCGATGACCTGGGTGACGTCGTCCGCGCGGGCGCGGATGTGGCCTTCCAATCCCAGCGCCCCGGGGTCCCGCCCCGCGTCCTCGGCCGAGGACCGCACGGCGTGCCACGCCGCCTGGAACTCCGCCCCCGGTTGCACGTGCGGCATCGGGAGCCAGCCGTCGGCGAGCCTCCCCACGCGGGCGACCGCCCGCGGGTCGGTGCCGGAGCCGAGCCAGATCGGCACCGGAGACGGTGGGAGCGGCGCGATCCCGGCGGCGTGCACGGTGTCCGACGCGCCGGCGTGATCAACGCTCGGTTCGGTCCAGAGTCGCCGGAGCAGCATGATCTGCTCCTCGATTCGCGCGGCGCGTGCCGCGAAGTCGATCCCGAGGGCCTCGTACTCGACCGCGTTCCAACCGATGCCCACACCGAGCCGAATGCGACCGGGGGCCAGCAGGGCCAGGGTTGCCACCTGCTTGGCCACCAGCGCAGTCTGACGTTGCGGGAGCACGAGCACATCGGTCACGAGCTCGAGGCCGCACGCCCGTGCGAGGTACGCGAACAACACGATCGGCTCCAGGAACGGGTCGTGGTGGTCGTAGAACCCGCTCCAGCCCGGTCGGGCGCGGGCGTCGGCGCCGAGAACGTGGTCGAATGCGAGGAGGTGGTCGTACCCGGCATCCTCGACCCGTTGCACGAAGGCGACGAGCTCGTCGGGGCCCAGGTGACGGAACTCCGCCTGCGGGAACACGGCACCGAGACGCACGATGGTTCCTCCTGACCCCCACGAGGTCGAAGCCGACGGGAAGGGTGCTCGATGGGATACTGGCACGACGTCCTGGAGATCCGCGACCTCCAGATGATCGTCGCCGCGACACCTTCCTCTGGCGACGCGGAGCCGGAGCACCGCGTGACGACGGAAGGTGACGGCGATGAGTGAGGTGGTGCTGGTCCACGGCGCGTGGCACGGCGCGTGGTGCTGGGCGCAGGTGGTCGACGAGCTCGACGCGCTCGGCGTGTCGCAGCGATGCGGTGGAGCTGCCGCTCACCGGTCTCGTCGACGACGCGGCGACGGTGCGCCACGCGATCGAGTCGGCGGTCGAGCGCGCGGGGCCCGGCGTCGTGGTCGTCGGTCACTCGTACGGCGGGATCGTGATCTCGCAGGCTGCGGCCGGTGTCGACGGCGTGGGCCGCCTCGTCTACCTCGCCGCGTTCATGACCGACGAGGGCGAGGACGAGCTGTCGATCATGACCGCGCACGAGAGCCCGGTGCTCGGCGCCGTCGTCGTCACCGACGGCGGCGCCGCCATCGACCCGGCACAGGCACCTGCGCTCTTCTACGGCGACAGCGATGCGGCAACCGTCGCGAAGGCCGTCTCCTTGCTGCGCCCGATGCGCGGTGGCGGTCGGCTCGAGGGAGCGCCCGCGTGGCAATCGATCCCCTCCACCTACGTGGTGTGCACCGAGGACCGCGCGTTGCCACCCGCCGCTCAGCGGGAGATGGCCACACGCGCGGATGCCGTCGTCGAATGGCCGACCGACCATTCGCCGTTCCTCACCCGCGCCGTGGAGCTCGCGGCGTTGATCGCCGCGAGCGCGCCGTGACGGTGTCGGGCATCCGGTGAGCCTCCTCGGATGCGCTGAACAGCAATCGGTGCGGTCGCGCGTCAGTCCTCGAGCCAACCAACTTCGCGCAGGAACGGTTGGGTCTGCACGACCTGCCCGGTGAGCGTGGCCGGGTCACCGGTGCACAAGCGGAACGCGGTCTCGGTGATGAGCGCGATGTCCTCCGTGTCGGTCTTCGCGAGGTCGAGCGTGCCGGCGCCCGGGGTCGCCACCGGGTTCGACGGCGCGGCAGCATTGACGGCGATGCCGTCGTCGTAGAGCTCGGCCGCGAGGCTCTGGGTTAACCGGCTCATGGCCGCCTTCACGGTGCCGTACACGCCGAAGCCCGCCGTGCGGTCGAACTCCGAGAACGGCGGCCCGTCGATGCGGTCGCCGCCCACCGACGTCATCATGAGCACCCAGCCCTGCTGGCGCGCTCGCATGTCCGGGATCGCCAGTTGGGTCAGGTGCAACGGCGCGAGGACGTGCATCTCGAGCATCAGTCGTACGCGTTTGTCCGGGAACTCGTCGAGTGGACGGAGGAACGTCACCGCCGCGTTGTTGACGAGGATGTCGGGCGCACCGACCTGCTCGATCACCTCGCTCATGAGGCGGTCGCGCTCCTCGCTCTGCGATGCGTCGGCCTGGATCGCGACGGCGTTGCCACCTGCCGTGGCGATGCCGTCCAGGGTCTCGCGTAGTGACCCGGCGTACTTGTCGCTGGGCTCCATCGTGCGCGCGGTGAGGGCGACGGTGGCTCCCTCCGCCGCGAGTCGATCCGCGATCGCCTTGCCGAGCCCCCGACTCGCGCCGGTGACGAGCGCGACCTTTCCCTCACAGCCATCGGCCATGAATCGCGATACTACGCACGTGCCCACAGTGCCGCTCCGCCTCGACGTCCTCTGCGCCCGACTCGCTCCCCTCGGCGCCGACGACGTCGCGCCGCTCGCCGGCGGCGCTTCGAGCCTCACCTACACGGCGCGGATCGGCACTCGAGCGCGTGGTGGTCAAGGTTGCACCTCCCGGCCTGCCGCCGGTGCTCAATCGCGACGTGTTGCGACAAGCTCGGCTCCTTCGGGCGCTGCACGGCACGACGGTGCCGGTTCCCGAGGTGGTGTGGGAAAACGCCGGCGATCCGCCCGAGATCCCGCCGTTGTTCGTCATGGGGTTCACGGAAGGTTCGTCGCTGGAGCCCCTGTTCGACATGGACGGCGATGACCCCGCGCCCGTCGTGGGCGAGCGGATGCGCGACGCGGCGCGGACGCTCGCCGCGCTCCACGACCTCGACCCGGCGACGATCGGTCTCGCCGACGAGCCGATCGTGGGTCCCGCCGCGGAGATCGACCGATGGTGCCGGCTCCTGCAGACGGTCGACCCGGAACTGGCCCCGGGATGGGACGACGTGGCCGAGATCCTCCGCGCCCGCGAGCCCACACCGACCCGACCCTCGATCGTGCACGGCGACTTCCGGCTCGGGAACCTCCTCGCGTGGAGTGCGACCGTCACCGCGGTGATCGACTGGGAGATCTGGACCGTGGGTGACCCGCGCGTCGACGTCGGATGGTTCCTCACGAACGCGGATCCCGAGACGTACCGGCGCCAGACCCGCTACGTGGGTCACCTCCCGTCGGCCCGCGACCTCTCGGAGATCTACGCCGAAGCCCTCGGCCGCGCCGTGAACGACGTCGAGTGGTTCCGGGCGTTGGCGAGCTTCAAGTCCACCGCCACGTGGTCACTGATCGTCAAGCACAACCGCCGCCGTGCCGAACCCGACCCCGAGGTCGAGCAGATGGCGACGGTCCTGCCGCACCTCCTGGAACGGGCACGCGTCCTGCTCACCTGACGACGGTGCCCGTCAGCGCCGCGGGATCCCACGCAACCTATCGGCGACCTTCGCCTCCGCTTCGGACCGGAGCCGGAGCAGGTGTTCGGAGGGAAAGCGGTCGGGTGCCGGCTTGTAGCGCTTCAACAGCTGACGAGCGAGCGTGACCTTGTGCACCTCGGTGGGACCGTCGGCGAGCCCGAGCACGAAGGACTCGACGAGGTATTCCACGAAGGGCATCTCATGGGTGACGCCGAGCGAGCCGTGCAGTTGCAGCGCGCGCGCGGACACGTCGTGCAGCACCTTCTGCATCATGGCCTTGACTGCGGAGATGTCGGCCCGTACCGCCTGATAGTCGTCGTACTGGTCGATCTTCCAAGCGGTCTGCAGTGTGAGCAGACGGAAGGACTCGATCTCCATCCACGAGTCGGCGACCATCTCCTGGACGAGCTGCTTGTTGCCGAGCACCTCTCCTTGCGTGTACCGCGACACCGCGCGCTCGCAGAGCATGTCGAAGATGCGCCGCACCAGGCCGACGGTGCGCATGGCGTGGTGGATGCGACCGCCCCCGAGCCGTGTCTGCGCCACCACGAACGCGCCGCCGCGAGGGCCGAGCATGTGGTCCGCCGGCACGCGGACGTCTTCGTAGCGGACGTAGCCCTCGCGTCCGCCACCGACGGGCTCGTAGCCGAGCCCGACGTTGCGCAGGATGTTGATCCCGGGCGTCTCACGGGGAACGACGAACATGGAGTGGCGGTCGTACGGGGTCGCGTCCGGGTCGGTCACGGCCATCACGATGAGGAACGCGGCCATGTCGGCGAACGACGAGAACCACTTCTCGCCGTTGATGACCCACTCGTCGCCGTCCTGGACCGCCGTCGTCGTGAAGACCTTGGGATCGGCGCCGCCCTGGGGCTCCGTCATCGAGAAGCACGACACGATCCGGTTGTCGAGGAGCGGCTCGAGGTATCGCTCCTTGAGCTCGGGCGTCCCGTAGCGGGCGAGGATCTCGCTGTTGCCGGAGTCGGGGGCCTGCGACCCGAAGACGATGGGTGCGCACTCCGACCGCCCGAGGATCTCGTTCAGCAGGGCGAGCTTCACCTGCCCGTAGCCGGGACCACCGAGCTGCGGCCCGAGATGGGTGGCCCAGAGACCACGATCCTTGACCACCCGCTGCAGCGGCGGGATGAGCGCCTGGCGCACGGGGTCGTTCAGGTCGTGCGACTCCTCGATGACGAGGTCGAGTGGCTCGCACTCCTCGCGTACGAAGGTCTCGACCCAGGCGAGTTGCTCCGCGTATTCGGGATCGGTCGAGAAGTCCCAGGCCATCGGTGCCCCTCTGCACGCCCTCGGGTTCGTCGAGCACACGACTGTGCTATGGATTCTGGAACCAGGCCAACCGGGAGAAGTAGCAGCAGATGAGCGCTGGGCGCATGTGTGAAGGTCGCGTCTGCATCGTGACGGGCGCCGGGCGAGGCCTGGGACGCGAGTACGCGCGGTCGCTCGCTCGGCACGGCGCCAAAGTCGTCGTGAACGACCTCGGCGGCAGCCGCGACGGCACCGGTACCGACACCGGACCGGCCCAGGAGGTCGTCGACGAGATCACCGCGACGGGCGGCGAGGCGGCCGCCAACACCGACGACATCAGCTCGTGGGACGGCGCCGCCAGCCTCGTGCAGCAGGCGATCGACACGTTCGGCGGCTTGGACGTCCTCGTCAACAACGCCGGGATCCTGCGCGACCGCATGCTCTTCTCGATGACCGAAGAAGAGTGGGACGGCGTCATCCGGGTCCACCTCAAAGGCACGTTCGCGCCGAGCCACCACGCCGCGGCCTACTGGCGGGAACGATCGAAGTCCGGCGAGCCGGTCGACGCACGGCTGGTGAACACCACCTCGGTGTCCGGCCTGTACGCCAACGTCGGCCAGACCAACTACGGCGCCGCCAAGGCCGGTATCGCGACGTTCACGCAGATCGCCGCACAGGAGCTGTCGCGCTACGGCGTCACCGTGAACGCGATCGCTCCCGGCGCGCTGACGCGCCTGACCGGCGACCTCGAGATCACCGACGAGATCCGTCGGAACTTCGCGCCCACCTGGGTCGCGCCGGTGATCACCTGGCTGGCGTCGCCCGACTCCGCCGACGTGACCGGGCAGGTCATCGAAGCGTCCGGCCTCGTGCTGGCCATCGCCGAAGGCTGGCACCGCGGTCCGTCCACCGATCCGGTGGAGACGCCGGAGGAGGTCGGGCCGCTCGTGCGCGAGCTCCTGACCGACGCCCGCCCACGCACCTGGTTCCACGAGGTGAGCTGATGCCCGACGCCTGGATCGTCGACGTGGTGCGCACGCCCCGCGGGAAGGGTCGCGCTGATGGCGCACTGCACGAGGTCCATCCGCAGGAGCTGCTCGCCCAGTGCCTCCAGGCGCTGGTGGCGCGCGTCGGCTTCGATCCGGCGGAGGTCGACGACGTGGTCGCCGGCAACGGCATCCTCACCGGCGACCACGACGCGGTCGGCCGCCTGGCGACGCTGTTGGCCGGCTGGCCGGAGACGGTCCCGGGGATGACCCTCAACCGGTTCTGCGGATCCGCGCAACAGGCGATCACGATCGCGGCGATGGGCGTGGCCAGCGACCAGCAGGAGCTCGTGGTCGCCGGCGGCGTGGAATCGATGTCCCGGTGGGATCTCACCGCCGGCTCGGTGACCATCGACGGGGGGAACCCGGACTTCCGCGCCCGCTTCCCCACCGTGCCCCAGGGCATCTCGGCCGACCTGATCGCCACCCTCGAAGGGTTCGGGCGTGACGACGTCGATGCGTACGCGGTGGAGAGTCAGCGTCGCGCCGACGTGGCCATCTCCGAGGGCCGGTTCGACCGCGGGATCATCCCGGTGACCGGCCACGACGGCGATGTCCTGCTCGCGCGCGACGAGCACCCCCGTGCCGGGACGACCCTCGACGGCCTGGCCAAGCTGCGACCGGCGTTCGCCGAGATGGGCGCCACGTACGACGAGATGGCCATCGGCCGCTACCCCGACCTCGACCACATCGACCACGTCCACCACGCAGGCAATTCGTCCGGCGTGGTGGACGGCGCCGCCGCGGCCGTGGTGGCCTCCGATGCCTGGGTCGGAGCCAACGGAGTCGCGCCTCGGGCTCGCATCCGCACCACCGCCGCGATCGGATCCGAACCGGTGATCATGTTGACCGCACCGGGTCCAGCCGCGGAGCGCTGCCTGGAGAAGGCGGCGATGAAGATCGGCGACATCGACCTCTGGGAGATCAACGAGGCGTTCGCCGCGGTCCCGCTGAAGACCGTGCGCGACCTCGGGCTGGACGCCGAGCGGGTCAACGTGAACGGCGGCGCGATCGCGCTCGGCCACCCGATCGGCGCGACCGGAGCAATGCTGATCGGCACGCTCCTCGACGAGCTCGAGCGGCGCGATCTCGCCACCGGCCTGATCACGATGTGCACGGGTGGTGGGATGGGCACTGCGACCGTCATCGAGCGGGTGTGAGCGCGTGACCGCCCTCGTCGTCGAGCCCGCCGGCGACGGCGTGGTGCTGCTCCGGCTCAACCGTCCCGAACGGTTGAACGCCATCAATGAGGCGCTGCTCGGTGAGCTCAAGGCGGCATGCGTCGCCATCGGCGACGACCGCGCCATCCGCACCGTCGTGCTGACCGGAGCCGGGCGCGGCTTCTGCTCCGGAATCGATCTCCGCGACTTCGGGCCCAGCATGCTCGACGCCGACGACCCGGCGATCGACCGGCTCCGCTTCCAGGAGGCGATGGCATCCCTTCCGTTGGCGATCCGGGCGTTGCCCCAACCCGTCGTCGCGGCCGTGAACGGGCCGGCGGTCGGCGGCGGCCTCGCGCTGTGCCTCGCGGCCGACATCCGCATCGCCGGCTCGGCGGCGTCGTTCGGCAACGCCGCCATCGCCCTCGGGCTCTCCGGGGCCGAGATGGGCATGAGCTACTTCCTGCCCCGCATCGTCGGGTCCAGCGTGGCGGCCGATTGGATGTTGACCGGCCGCACCGTCGACGCCGCCGAGGCCTACCGCTGGGGGCTGGTCAGCGAGCTGGTCCACGACGACCGGCTGCTCGAACGGGGGCTCGAGCTCGCGGCGCAGATCGCCGACCACTCACCGCTCGGCGTCCAGATGACCAAGCGCGCACTCCAGGTCAACACGGACGCGCCCGATCTGTTCGCCGCCATCGAGGTCGAGAACCGCAACCAGGTCATCGCGCACGCCACCGAGGAGGCCGCCGCGGCCCGCGGGCGATGGACGGCGCGATGACGGGGCCACTCGCCGGCACCCGCATCGTGATGATGGGGGGTCTGGGCCCCGCGCCGTTCTGCGGGATGTTGCTCGGAGGCCTCGGTGCCGACGTGGTGCGCGTGGATCGAGTGACCGAGGTCGATCAGCCGCCGCCGATCGACACGCTCATGCGTCGGAGCCAACGGTCGATCGCCGTCGACATGAAGCACCCGCGTGGGAGGGAGATCGTCTACGCGCTGGCCGCGGGTGCTGACGCGTTCGTCGACGTGTACCGGCCCGGTGCGGCCGAACGCCTCGGGATCGGGCCCGCCGACCTGCTCGACCGCACTCCGGGTCTCGTGTACGCGCGGATGACCGGCTGGGGCCAGGATGGTCCGTACGCCCAGATGGCCGGGCACGACATCAACTACCTGGCGCTTGCGGGCGCCCTGCACGCGGTCGGGCCCGAGGAGATGCCGGTCCCGCCGTTGAACTTGGTCGGCGACTACGGCGGCGGTGGCATGCTGCTCGCGGTCGGGCTCCTGAGCGGCATCATCGAGGCACGCCGCTCGGGCGTCGGGCAGGTCGTCGACGTCGCGATGTTCGACGGCGCCGCCGCGCTGATGACGGTCTTCTACGGCCTGTTCGCGGAAGGTCGCTGGGAGGACCGCCGGCACGCCAACGTGCTCGACGGCGCCGCGCACTACTACCGCACGTACCCGACGGCCGACGGGAAGCACTTCGCGGTCGGGGCGATGGAGCCACAGTTCTACGCGGAGCTGTGCGAGCGTCTCGGCGTCACCGTTCCCCAAGAGGACACCCCCGAGGCCTGGACCGCACACGGCGACACGATGGCATCGCGGTTCCGGGAGAAGACCCGAGCCGAATGGGAAGCCGAGCTCGTCACCGCCCAATCCTGCGCGTCCCCGGTCCTCGGACTCGCCGAGGCGCCGAACCATCCTCACAGCCGCGCACGGGGCACGTTCGTCACCGTCGACGGCGTCGTGCAACCGGCACCCGCACCGCGGTTCTCCCGCACCGCGGCATCGGCGCCGTCGCCGCCCGCGCTCCCCGGCGACCACACCCTCGCGCTCCTCGACGAGCTCGATCTCGAGCGCGCCGAACTGGTGCAGGCGGGTGTCGTCCGTCAGAGCCGCGCCCGCTGATCGGCGTGGTCGTGCTCACCAGGTGTCGAGGTTCGGCCGCTTCTTCCCGTCGCGCGGCGAGCATCGCGTCCGATCAGCAGGGTCCGGATCCAGGTGCGCGACTCGGCGGGGTCGATGACGTCGTCGATCTCGAAGTGCATGGCGACGTTCATCGCCGCGCCGGCCTCGTACTGACGCTCCACCATCGAGCGGAACGTGCGCTCCCGTTCCTCCGGGTCCGAGATCGCGGCCAGCTCCCGCGCATGGCTGAGCCGGACGGCTCCTTCGAGGTTCATGCCGCCGAACTCGCCCGTGGGCCACGAGACGCAGAACTCGGGCGCCTTGAACGAACCGCCGGCCATCGCCTGTGCGCCGAGCCCGTATCCCTTGCGGAGCACGATCGTCCCGAACGGAACGGTCAGGTTGGCGCCGGTGACGAACAGGCGGGTGACGTGACGGACCGCGGCACGAGCCTCGTGCTCGGGTCCGACCATGAATCCGGGCGTGTCGCACAGGAAGAGCACGGGCAGGTCGAAGGCGTCGCACAGCTGCAGGAAGCGTGCTCCCTTGTCGGCCCCGTCGACATCGATCGCGCCGCCGAGATGAGCGGGGTCGTTGGCGACGACACCCAATGGCCGGCCCTCGACCCTCGCCAAGGACGTCACGATCCCCGGTGCCCAACCCCGGCGGAGCTCGAGCACGGACGCGTGGTCGAACATCGCGTCGATCACGGCGCGGACGTCGTACACACGCGAGCGGTTCTCGGGCACGAGATGGCGCAGCCGGTCCTGGTCGCCGCAGGACCAGTCCACCGCGACCCCGGTGAAGTACGAGAGGTACTGCTTCGCCGCCTTCACCGCATCGGCGTCGTCGTCGACGGCGATGTCGATGACACCGTTGGCCACCTGCACGTCGAACGGCCCGATCTCGGTCGGCTCGTAGGTGCCGAGGCCACCACCTTCGATCATCGCCGGGCCGCCCATCGCGATGTTCGTACCGGCGACGCCGATGACGACGTCGCAACAACCGAGAATCGCGGCATTTCCGGCGAAGCAGTATCCCGACGCGATGCCGATCAGCGGGACCAACCCGCTGAGCCGTGCGAACAAGTGGAACGCGAGCGTGTCGAGACCCGAGACCGCGAGCCCATCGGTGTCGCCCGGACGTCCTCCACCTCCTTCGGTGAAGAAGACCACGGGGAGCCGCCGACGTTCGGCCAACTCGAACAGGCGGTCCTTCTTCTCGTGGCCCAGGAGGCCCTGCGTACCGGCGAGCACGGTGTAGTCGTACGACATCGCCACCACGGAACGACCGTCCACCGTGCCGACGCCGCCGACGAGCCCGTCCGCCGGTGTCCGCTCGATGAGCTCCTCGAGCGAGCGGCGCCCGCGTTGCGCGGCGACGACGAGCGGCCCGTACTCCAGGAACGATCCTTCGTCGAGCAGGTCGGCGATGTTCTCCCGTGCGGTCCGGCGACCCGCGCCGTGACGCCGAGCGACCGCGTCGGTGCGATGATCGTCACGAGTGCGCTCGTGGCGATCGGACACTGCGGCGAGATCGGCTCGCGCCCCACCGCGTCCGCCGCGGCCGCATCGTCGTCTGCGCCGACCGTCGCCATCACGCCCGCGGCGGGGGCGAGCGTCAGCAACGGCTCCCCTTGCCCCACTGCCGTGCCGATCGCCACCACCACTTCCTCCACGACACCGTTGCGCTCGGCGGTGACGACGTGTTCCATCTTCATCGACTCGAGGACTGCGACCTGCTGTCCTGGTCGCACGACATCGCCGGGGCGTACGTCGATCGAGACGACCGTCCCCTGTATCGGGGCCGAGACGATGTGCGCCACCGGCATGTTCTAGCGCAGCGTTCCAGCGAGCACGCCGAGCGCTCCACGCGATCCGGTGCGGGCGTCGGGCACTGCGCTCAAGGTTGCGGGAGCAGTCGTCGCTCCTGGAAGAGCTCGAGCCATTGCCGCAGCATGTCCTCGGTGTCGATGCAGTCGGTGAAGCCGGCCTGACGGATCTTCACGGTGCTGAGCACCGCGGGCAGCGGGCGCGGCGATCCGAGTGATCCGAACATGATGTCGGCATAGGCCCACGAACCCCCGACGAACGCGTGCAGGTCACGGGGTGACCGGAGACCGTGGCGATCCACCACCTCGGCCCACTCGCCCGCGCGCGAAGGCATGGCATCGGCGAGGCGCATCGGGTCCGGTTCGCCGACGTCCATGCCCAGCGCCGCGGCGACGGTCGGCCACACGTCGTGCCAGGCGAACACGTCGCCATTCGTGACGTTGAACATCTCGCCGCGAGCCGACGGCGACGTGGCGACCCACGCCAGCGCACGGGCGAGCAACCTGGCGTCGACCGCTTCCTGCACATGGGGCGGGCCCCCGGGGAACGACAGTGGCAACCCGCGCTCGCGCAGGAGCGCGCCGTAGACGCCGAGCACGGGCACGAGGTTCATCGGACTCCCGAACGACTGCCCGTACACCACCTGCGGACGCAGGATCGTCCACGAAAACCGCGCGTCCGCCGCGAGCTCCCGGAGCCGGTCTTCCTGGAGGAAGTAGAAGTTGGCGTGGTCGTCGCGCGGTGCTCGCTCCTTCGCCGGCACGGGAGACCGGCCCACGTGGAGCCCGTACGCCTTGGCCCCCTGGAGCAGTGAGACGTGCTCGAGCGACTCCCCGGTCGCGTCGAGCAGCGAGTCCAACGCATTGGCGAACATGGCGAGGTTGCGGTCCATGAGCTCGCGGTCACGCCAACCCCGCGCCAGGTCGGCCGACTCCTGCAGCGCCGCGAACACCACGTGGCTGGCGCCCACCAACCGGGGAGATCGCGCCGCCGCCGTGCAGGCGGCACGGTCGAGCAGATCGAGGGGCACGTGTTGCGCGCCCGTGACGTCGGCCGGGCGCCGCGACACGCCGACGACCTCCCATCCCGGGAGCGCGACGAAGTGCTCCGCGGCCGCCCGGCCGATCACACCGGTCACCCCGTAGATGACGACCTTCATCGACGAACCACGGTCACGACCGCCCGAGGTGCCTCGGGTTGGCGACGGTCAGCCGGTCGCGCACCGCGAGCGCGAGCGTCGTCCAGTTGTCTCCCTCGTGGTCGACCGGCTCCTGGGCGAGCTCGCGGGCGACGATCGCGAGCGCGTTGCCGGCGACACGCGCCTGGTACGCGAGCCGGCGGTCGCCGCTCGCCATCACCTCCTCGGTCAGGAACTCGCGGACGGCTTCGATCAGCTCGCGCGCGGTCGGCCGTCCGTAGCGAGTCGGGTCGTCCGGTCGCACCGTCGGGAGCGGTGCTGCCATCGCGGCGCGGCACGCCTCGGGGGCGAGGAGCTCGATCAGGTCCCACTCCTGCTCGGCGACCCGCCGCCCGACGGTCGCCAGCTCCACCGAGCGCACGCGTCCCGTCAGGTGGAAGTCGGCCTGGAGCATGCATCCGATGCCCCAGGTGAGCGTCTTCGCGACCAGCCACCAGTGCAGTGCGGCGCGATCCACCACGCGGCCGCCGGCCGCCTCGTAGGCGGCGACGAGCTCGTCGACGGACCCGAGTCCGCCCACCTCGAGCGGCTCGCCGAAACGCCATGCCTTCAAGCAGAGCCAGGCGAGATCCTCGAGCGGATCGCCACGATGGACGAGCTCCCAGTCGATCACCGCCTCGAGGCCGCTCGGACCGACGATCACGTTGCCCATCCGGAGGTCGCCGTGGATCAGCGCGTCGGCGGAGTGCGGCGGGCGGTGCGCGACCAGCCACGCGTGGGTCTGCTCGAAGGTGGTGCTGCGATCGTCGATCCGGAGGTACTTCGCCCAGATCGGCTCCACCGGATCGGGAGCTTCGACGCCGGGCACCTCGTCCGGGTCGATCGCATGGAGGCCGGCGAGGAAGCGGGCGAGGTCGCCCACGAGCACCGGCCGGGCGGCGGCGAACTCGTCGTCGCGCAGGATCCGGCGCGCGATGGTCTCCCCGGAGCACCCGTCGCATCACGAGCCCGGTCGTGCCGAGGAGCGTGCCGTCGTCGTCGGCGAGCACGTCCGGAACCCGCAGCCCGGCCCGTCCGCACGCGCGCATCGCGTCCGCTTCACGGCGCATGACGGCGGCGGCGCTGGGTCGACCGGGCGGATCCCGGCGCAGGATGAGCTCCTCGCCGTCGGCCGTGAACGCCCACGTCTCGCGCGAGGCCCCGCCGGTGAGGCGCTGCAGCCCGCCGATCTCGACGCGGGCGCCGAACGTGGGCTCGAGCGCGGCGGCGAGCCCCTCAGATGCCGGCGCTGATTCCGAGGGGGAGGTCATCGACGATCTGGTCGAGGTACTCGGACAGACCCGCGCCCTGGAGGTCGCCACACGACCATCGGGTCATGCCTTCGGTGAGGCGGGTCACGTTGCCGTCGCGACGGTTGCGCAACGGGATGCTGGACCAGACGTCGCCGTCGAGCTCGTAGGTGTGGTCGTCGGTCTCGACCACGACGTGGTTGCGGACGACGAACCACTCGTCGTCGTACTCGGAGGTCAACGTCATCTCCCGCACGGGCACGACCCTCGTGTCGCCGTAGCGTTCGACGTCGGACACGAACCCGCTCACGGTGCGGTGCTCCGAGTCGGGCACACCGCGCAGCGTGCAGCCGATGCCGACCGGGCCGAAGCTGGCGGTGATCCAGCGGTACCACGGGATGCTCTGCCAGATCCGCGGCCCCCACGAGTGGTCGCGCAGACCGAAGCCGGCGGCGACATCGAAGCACTGCTCCCCGACTTCCACCACGCCGGCGATCGCCATCTGCTGCTCGGTGTGGCCGCGCGCGAAGGCATGGGACGAACCCGCCGGCGGCTCCTCACCCTCGTCCCACTCGGGTTCCCCGCCCGACGGCTGCGCGACCGCGGTGACCCTGAGATCGACGGTGCACGGTGCGTGGGGGTTGTTCTTGAACGCGCGGCCGGGATCGGCCATCTCGCGCGGGTTGGCCAGCAGGCAGACCATGCCGTCGTAGGTGACGTGGTGCTCCTCGTACGGCGCCACCACCTCGAAGCGGAGCCCGCCGGCGTCGTGCGCGTGGTGACCGTCGATGTGCGGCCGCTTGAACATGAAGCCGACCCGCCCGTCCGGCAGGTACAGGCACACCGTCATCTCCGCGTAGCCCTCGTTGGGCCGGTTCCCCATGCGCACCCAGCCCCCCAGCCCGGGAGCCGGGTCGTAGAAGCTGTAGTAGCGGCTCTCGTTGTAGTTGGGGTCGTCGTCCGGGGCGTGGAAGTAGTCGTCCTCGGGCTCGCGCCGCATGCGCATGGACCACCACCTCGGTGCGTGGGGCGTCGGATCGAGGGCAAGGGTACAGCGGAGCCACCCGTCGTGATCCTCCGACGTGGTATATCGCGTCGGAGACCAGAGTGATGGACGGTGGGTGATGGACGGATTCGAGGCCAGTCGAGGGGTTGCGACGATCCGTGAGCGGCTCGGTCACCCGGTGATCGACTCCGATGGTCATCTCGTCGAGTTCCGACCCGTCGCGATGGAGTACATCGCCCGAGCGGGTGGCGCTCGGATGGCCGAACGCTTCGCCGAGGAGCAGCGTTCCACGTTCCTCTCGCGCGATTGGTACGGCCTGAGCCAGGCCGAACGGATGGCCCGGTGGACGCACCGTCCGCCGTTCTGGGGCGAGCCGTTGCGCAATCACGGGCTCGACCTGGCCACGGCCACGTTCCCGGATCTCATGTACCGCCGACTCGACCAGCTCGGGATCGACTTCACCGTGCTCTATCCCACGATCGGCATCAACCCGCAGGGGTACGCCGACGAGGCGACGCGGCGCGCCTGCTGTCGCGGCCTCAACGACTACTACGCCGACCACTGGATGGGTCACCCCGACCGGATGACCCCGGTGGCGATCATCCCGATGTTCACGCCCGCGGAGGCAATCGACGAGCTCGACTACGCGGTCACCGGACGCGGCTTCAAGGCGGTGATGCTGCCCAGCTACGTGAAGCGGCCGCTCGAAGCCTTCGTCGAGCGCGCGCCGGAGGCGGCCCGTTTCGCGTGGCGGGCCGACACGTTCGGCATCGACAGCGAGCACGACTACGACCCGGTCTGGGCGAAGTGTCGCGACCTCGGAGTCGTACCGAGCTTCCACACCCCCGGCGAAGGGTCGACGTTCCACGACTCGATCTCCAACCCCGTCTACAACCACGTCGGGCACTTCGCGAGCGCGGCGACCGCGATCTGCAAGTCGCTCTTCCTCGGCGGCGTGAGTCAGCGCTTTCCCGAGCTCCGGTTCCTGTTCCTCGAGGGCGGTGTCGGTTGGGCCCGGTCCCTGCTCGCGGATCTCACGAGCCACTGGGAGAAGCGCAGCCTCGCCGGACTCGCCCGCGACAGCGATCCACGGCTCGCCGACGCCGATCTCTTCCTCTCCCTCTACCAGCAGTACGGCGGCACGCTGGGGCGGCCGATGACCACCCGGGAGCTCGCCAGGCGGTGGGCGGTCCATCCCGAGGACCCGAGCGACAGCTTCGCGAGCCTGCAGATCGCGAGCGCGGACGAATTGCGGCGGCTCTTCGTCGAGCGGTTCTACTTCGGGTGTGAAGGCGACGATCCGGTGATGCCGGCCGCGTTCGACGTCCGACGCGACCCTGGACGCACGCGGTTGCAGGCGGTCTTCGGCTCGGACATCGGCCACTGGGACGTCCCGCTGATGGACGAGGTCCTCGAAGAGGTGTACGAGCCGCTCGAGCACGGGATGCTCGACGAGGCGGATCTGCGGGACTTCGTGTTCGCCAACCCCGTACGGCTCTGGACGTCGGCGAATCCCGAGTTCTTCAGCGGGGACGATCGTCGAGCACGCCGCCGCCGCGGTCGCCGATCACACCTAGGCCCGGCCACGACGACCAGGCCGGCGAAAATCGGCGCGCCGTGTCCCAGGCCGGGCGTATCCTCCCCGGTCCGCACTACGCCTCGGAAACCATCATGCGTACGACCTTCGACGACATCCCGGAGCTGAAGACCCTCGGCGCGGCCGAGCCGATCGTCGCGCCCACCAACCTCTTCAGCGGCGCCGACGGCCCGTTCGCGGTCCTGACCGCCGCCTTCCGCGAGGCCCTCATCGACGGCCGCGAGCCGCACAGCGTGTACCTCAAGCTCGAGCAGGAGACCGATCCCGACGTCGTGCTCCCGCCCGACGTCGAGATCGTGCGCTCGGCCGCGGACGACGACGACACGTCGCTGCTCGCCCGCGGACTCGGCTTCACCATCCTCGTGTCCACGAGCGGACCGGTCGCGCTGGTGAGCGCAGTCACGCGGGAGCAGGCCCAGGCCGTCGCCGACGGATTGCGTGAGCGCGCTCGCGCGGCCGGTTCCGTGCAGTCCGACCGCGCTCGGCGCGGCCGGTTCGGTGGAGGCCGAGCGCAGCCTCGGGCAGTACCTGTAGCGGCCGGCGGCCCCGCCGCACGGTCCTGCGGGCCTCAGCGCGCCTTCGCCAGCTCCCGAGCCGATCGCTGCAACGCCTCGTTGGGATGTTCGGGAAGCTCGCCGAGCGGTTGGGCGATCTCCGCGACGGTCGGACCGAACCGCGCGGCCGCCGGTCGCAGCGCCTCGAGATCGAAGCCGTAGACCTCGGCCGCGTTCCCCCCGACGATCTCCTGGATCTGCTCGGGCGCCAGGTCGTGCATCACCTGCCGCAGGTGCTCGCGCGTGAAGGGCAGCGTGCCCTCCTCGTGCGGGTAGTCGCTGCCCCACATCACCCGGTCGATCCCGACGCGGCCGAGCGCCGCCCGGATGTCGGCCGGTCGCGGCTGGCTCATCCCGACGTGGCAGTTCTGGCGGAAGTACTCCGTCGCGCTCCGGGGTGGGACGGTCTCGCCCTCGAACCGCATCTCCCCCGTGCCGCCGCGGCGCAGCGCGACCATCAGGTCGTCGAGCTGCTCGAGCACCCCGGGGATCCAGGCGCAGCCGGCTTCGGTGAGGATGAACTTCAGGTCGGGGAACCGCTCGAACACGCCGCCGGTGATCAGGTACACGAACGGGCGCTGGGAGTAGAAGACCATCTCCGCGATGTGCACGATCGGCATGGCGGGCGCGCGCTGGTACGCGGGACCGCCGGTCCCCGAGTGCGCGTTCACCGGAACGCCGAGCTCGGCGCACGCCGCCCAGAGCGGGTCGTAGTGCGGGTCGTACAGGGGCTTCAGCCAGTCGCAGGTGATCGGAGGTGACCCGACCAGCACACCGCCGCGCAGGCCGTGCTCCTGGCACCACTGCACGTCGGCAATGGCGTCGTCGAGGTCGTTGAGGAAGATCTGCCCGATCCCGGCGCGGGCTTCGGGCTTGGCCGCGCAATAGTCGGCCAGCCAACGGTTGTGGGCCTGGATGCCCGCGTGGCGATGCTCGTACTCGTCCGGGCTCGGCGGCGCCGCGAACAAGACGAAGTTCGGGAAGAACGGTGGCACCGTGTTGGGGAAGATCACCTCGCCGACGATGCCGTCCTCGTTCTGCTGCTGGTCGCGGAGCTCACCATCCCAGTTGCGCACGCGCAGGTCGGTGTCCTTCAGGTCCTTGAACGGGTTCTTGTACTTCCCCCGCCAGGCGTCGAAGTCGTCGCGGTACCGCGGATCCAGGTACTCGCGATACTGCGCATGGCTCCCGCCGGCATGGCTGTCGGCGGTGATCACGACGTAGTGGTCGTCGGCCTTCATGGTGACCGCCTTCCCTTCGCGCGGACCCGTCACCAACCCTAAGGATCCGGGCGCCGGGGAGGCAAGGGTAACGTGACGTCGCTCGATGAGCTCGATGCGGTGAGCGACCCGGGGGTGGCCGTCATGATCAGGGTCAAGGCGGCGTTCTTCAGCGTCACCCCGCCCGCACCGCCCGACGACGACGGCAGCTACCTGCGGTGGCACCTGCTCGACCACATGGTCGAGCAGTACCAGTTGCCCGGCATCCAGTACGCGCTGCGCTACATCGCGGACGGCGACTACCTCAGCAACCGCATCGTCGCCACCGGACACCTGCAGGACGTCGGCAACGTCGTCAACTACCTCGTCGGCGACCCCGTGCAGCAGACACACGACGACTTCATGCAGCTCGGCCCCCGCCTCGCGGAGATGGGCCGGTTCCCCGAGGTCCGACCGTCGCTGCAGCTGCGCATGCCCGCGCTCCTGCACTGGTATGCCGCCCCCCGAGCCCAGATCTCTCCCGAGGTCGTACCGTTCCGGCCCCATCGCGGCGTCGTCGTGATCGTCGAGGAGCCCGCGGGTGACGACGTCGCATCATGGTTGCAGTGGCTGCACGCGGACCACTACCCCGCCGTGCTCGCGGCGAACGGTGTCGCGGGTGCGTGGATGTACGGCACGACGAACACCTGGAAGCTGCACCCGGCGACACAGGGCGATCCGCAGTACATCACGGTGATCTACCTCGACGACGAGCCGCTCTCGGCGACGAAGGCGCTCGCGCCACTCGTCGAGGAGCGCTGGCGCTCCGGGGCGGTGCGGCCGTTGTTCGCCGGTCCGCTCCGGACCATGATCGAGTGGGAGGCGTGGCGGGCATGAGCGGCGGGCGACTCGACGGCAAGGTCGCCATCATCACCGGGGCGAGCACCGGGCTCGGCCCCGTGATGGCGTCGATGTTCGTGCGGGAAGGGGCCCGGGTGCTGCTTGCCGCCCGTCGCGAGGAGCTCGTGCAGGAGGCGGCGGCGAACGCCGGTGCGGGTGCCGTCGCGATGCGGGCCGACGTGACGAACGAGGACGACGTCGAAGCCATGGTCTCCCGCGCGGTCGGCGAGTTCGGGCAGGTGGACATCATGTGCAACAACGCCGCCGCGCCCGGTACGGATCTGTGGATCTGGGAGCAGACGCTCGAGAACTGGAACGCCACCATCGCCATCGATGTCACTGCCGCGATGCTCTGCACCCGTGCGGTCCTGAACCACTCGATGCTGGAGCGGCGCTCCGGTGTGATCCTGAACTTCTCGTCCACTGCCGGGTACAACGGCGTCGTTCGGAAGTCGCACTACGTCACCGCGAAGGCCTCGTTGCGTGCGTTCACCAAGGCGGTCGCGCTCGAGGTCGGCGAATACGGCATCCGGTGCAACTGCGTCGTGCCGGGTGGCATCGACACCGAGCTGTGGCGCAACTGGGTGCAGCGCACGGCCGACGAGCGGGGCGTCGACTTCGAGAGCCATCGTGCGCGGATGCTCCAGAGTGTGGCGCTGCGCGACATCTCCTCACCTGAGGACGTCGCCAACTTGGCGTTGTTCCTGGCCAGCGACGAGAGCCGGACGATCACCGGGCAGTCGATTCCGGTCGACGCCGGCGCCTACATGCAGGGCTGAGGTCACCGCGCCATCGGATCTGGTACGGCCACGGTGTGACGCGTCAGGATGACGGTCCGAGCGACCCGAATGGAGAGCCATGCCTGACAGCGAGATCGAGGTCAACGGCGGCATCGTCGTCTACGAGTTCGTCGGTCCGGAGGACGGCGAGGTCGTCGTCATCACGCCCGGGGGGCGCTTCAGCAAGGACTATGGCGGCGTGCACGAGTTGGCCGACGCGCTGGCCGACGGCGGCAAGCGGGTGCTGCTCTGGGACCGGCCGAACTGCGGCCGGTCGGAGGTGCAGGTCTACGGTCGCTCGGAGTCGCACATGCGGGCCGAGACGCTGGGTCTGATGCTGCAGCAGCTCGGGGTCGAGCAGGTCGTGGCGACCGGCGGATCGGGCGGGGCCCGCGACATGATCATCTTCACGATCATGTGGCCCGACCTCGTGCGCAAGCTCGCGGTGTGGTCGATCGTCGGCGGGACCTACAGCACGATGTTGCTCGCCACCGCGTACGTCCTGGACGAGCTCGGCGCCGTCCGGAAGAAGGGCATCGAGGGCGTGATCGAGATGGAATCCGGGCCGTTCAGCTGGTCCGCGCTCGTCGCCGCGAATCCCCGCAACAGGGAACGCCTGCTCGCGATCGGCAGCGAGGAGTTCGAGCGGGTGATGAACCGGTGGCTCGACGCCTTCATCCCGAAGCCCAACGAAGCCATCCCCGGCGTGCCGGACTGGGAGTTCGCCACGATCAAGTGTCCGACGTTGATCGTCCGCGGTGGCGAGAAGGACTACGACCACCCGAAGCGCACGTCGTTCGAGGTGCACGCGTTGATCGAGGGATCGCGTTTGATCGAGCCGCCGTGGCCCGAGGACGCGTGGGAACGGGCCGTGGAGGCGACCGAAGCCGGGACGGGGAGCCTCTTCGATCCCTGGGTGAAAGCGGCCCCCGCCCTGCTCGCCTTCATCGACGAGCCCTGACGTCACCCCACGGCACCGCTCACCCGAGTGGCCGGGACAGCAGCGCCTGGACCGTCTCGATCGAGTCCGCGGCCTCCGCGGACTTGTCGTCGCGGTACCGGCGGAGCCGCGCGAAGCGCAACGCGACACCGCCGGAGTAGCGGTTCGACGCCTGGACACCGTCGAGTGCGACTTCGACGACGAGCTCGGGACGCACGTACACCGTGATCCCGTCGCGGCCGATCTCACGCGCCAGGAGCTGCTCCGTCTGCCACTGCGAGCGTGGCGTCGGTGAGACCCTTGAAGGTCTTGCCGACCATCACGAACGTCCCGTCGGGACCACGCGCGCCGAGGTGCAGGTTCGAGAGCCAACCCTGCCGCCGGCCGTGGCCCCATTCCGCCGCGAGCACGACGAGATCGAGCGTCCGCACCGGCTTCACCTTGCGCCACGCGCCACCGCGACGACCGGCGTCGTAGGTCGAGTCGAGTGCCTTGAGCACCACGCCCTCGTGTCCGGCCGCGATCGCGGCGTCGAGCACGGCCGCGGCCTCGTCGGCCGACGCGGTCACGGCACCGGGGATGCTCCGCTCGCCCGCGAGCGCACGGACGACCTCCAGTCGGTCCCCGAGGGGTCGCTCGATGAGGTCGTCGCCGTCGACGTGCAGCACGTCGAAGAAGAACGCGTCGAGCGACCCCGCGGCACCTCCGCGCGTGTCCGAGTCGCGCCCGAACGAGCTCATCGTGTCCTGGAAGGCGTGCGGACGCGCCTCGTCGTCGACGCCGATCGCCTCGCCGTCGAGCACCACTGCGTGCACCGGCAAGCGGCGCGCCCAGTCGGCGACGCCGGGCAATCGGCCACTGATCTCGTTGAGGTTGCGGGTGTAGATCCTCACCTCGTCGTCGACCCGGTGCACCTGGATGCGGGCACCATCGAGCTTCCATTCCACCGACGCCGGGCCGACGTCGTCGAGCGCGGTGGCGACGTCCGGTGCGCCTGCCGCGAGCATCGGGAGGATGCCGCGACCCACCTCGAGGCCGACATCGCGTAGTCCCGGGGCGCCTTCGGTGAGTGCGACCACGGCCGTGTGGCCGAGGTCGCCCGACAACATCGCCGCCCGGCGGACGAGCGTCGCCGGGCACCGCCGCCGCGCGCGCGACGGCGTCACCCATGAGGCCGGCGAGCGCACCCTGGCGCAGCTCGCCCACGAGCAGGCGCCGGAGGAAGTCGGTCTCTGCGGTGGTGGCACGACCGAACACGTCGCCCAAGATCTGCTGGCGACTCGCCGCCGAACCGCTGCCCGTCGTCGTCTGGATCTGGTCGAGCGCGCGGTCGACGTCGGCGATCGTCAGCGTCGGCACCGCCGCCGGGGTGACCTCGAGCCGGGAGACCGTCGCCCAGCCCACACCGGTACGGCCTTGGCGGGGTTCGCCGATGAGGAACCCGACGACGGCCTCGATCTCGTCAGGGGCGAGCCGGCCGAGCAGATCGGCGAGGGCCGCGACCTTGGTCGAGCGGGCGCGCGTCGACGCGACCGAGTCGGATGTCGCAACCACGTCCGCCAGCAACACGGCGTCAGTGTGCCCGATCGCGGTCAGTCTTCGTGCACCAGCTTCTCGAGCAGCGCGCGTGTCCGCGAGCGCGACGCCTTGCGGTCGCCACCCACGGGGAAGATCGCCGCCCACACGTCGGTCGCCCCGGCGTCGACGAGCGCGCCCAGTTGCGCTGCGACCGAGTCCTCGTCGCCGACCACACAGGCATCCGCCGCGCGCTCGAGCCCGCCCATGCGCAGGATGCGCGCGTAGTTGGGCAGCTCACCGTAGAACCCGTACTGCCGCGCCGCATCGTTGCGTGCCTCGTCGAGGTCGTCGTGCACCGCGACCGGGAGGCCGACCACCACGCGAGGCTCGGGCCGACCGGCAGCCGCGGCCGCGGCACGGATCCGGGGCACGACGTGCGCCTCGAGTGCCTCCCGGTTGGCCATCCACGTGATGGTTCCGTCGGTGGTCTCGCCGGCGACACGCAGCATCCGCGGCGCGAGCGCGCCCAAGAGCACCGGTACCGGAAACGGCGCCGCGGCCGGCGCCGTCACGTGTACCTGGAAGTCGTCCCCGTCGACGTTCACGTCGCTTCCGCGCAGGGCGTCGACCACGATGCGGGTGTACTCCTCGGTGTGCCGGCCGACGTGCGCGTACGACAGGCCGTACATCCCCTCGACCACCCGGTCGTGCGACGGCCCCAGCCCCAGCACGAGCCCCGGTCGACCCATCGCGGCGGCGGCCGATGCGGTCCTGGCCGCGGTCAGCAGCGGATGGGCGTTGTAGGTCTGGAGGACGCCGGTGCCGAGCTCGATGGACGACGTGGCCCGGCCCGCGACCGCGATGGGCGCCAACGGGTCGCCGAGCACCGCGCTCGGGTACCACAACGTGGCGAATCCGGCCGCTTCGGCCTCCGCCGCTTGTTCGATGATGCGTTCGATCGTGGGCCCGCCGCCCCCGAGTCCGATCCTCATCCCAGCATGATCGCGCGCTCGGGCGGTCACCCGGAAGGGGCGCGACGGCCTGACGGCGCTCGTCCGACTACTCCTGGTTGTCGACGGCTCGCTGCATTCGCCAGGCGTAGAGCAACCAGGCGAGCGACATGATCCGCAGCGGTCGTGGAGGGTCGTCCAGGAACTTCATCGTCCAGATGCCGTGATGCTGCTGAGCGCCGAACTCGTTCACCGGCCAAGGCTTCCGCTTCGGTGGGACTCCGAGCACCGCGATGGCCCGCTTCGTCCGAAGGTCCGTCACCTGTCCATGACGGATGCGGCGAAGCAACACCCCGATCTCGGCCTCGAGCTCCCGGGTCGTCAGGAGCGTCGGACCGACCGCAGACCCCGCCATCGCCACAAGTATGGCGATCAGCGCCGCCGATGCGGCCGAGGCCACCGGCGCGGGACGGCGGTACGGTGGGATGTCTGCGGCTGGCCCCGCCGCACGGGAACCACAGGAACGAGCGCAAGGAGACGCGCATGAGCGAGTACGGACTTGAGCGAGGCGCGGTGGAGTTGCAGTCGGTCGGACCGATTGCGTTTGGCCCCGGCGACGTGTTGCTCGTCGGCGACAACGGCGCGGCATCGATCGTCGCGATCGATGTCGGCGACGGCGGGCACGCCGATTCCGGTCCGGCCGACGCGTTCGAGCTCGACGATCTTGACGGGAAGCTCGCCGCATTGCTCAGCTGCCGGATCGACGACGTGGTGATCCGCGACATGGCGGTCCACCCGCGAACCCACGACGTGTACCTCTCCGTCATGCGCGGCACCGGCGACGACTCGGTCGCCCTGATCGTGCGGGTCGACCACCGCGACGGCACGCTGTCCGACCTCGACCTGAGCGATGTGCCGTGCTCACGCGTGTCCATCACGAATGCGCCGACCGCCGACGACGAGCGGCTCGACGTCGAGCTGCCCGACCCGCCCGAGGGCGAGGAGCTCGAGATCGGCGGCGGGACGATCCGCATCGCACGGCGGCCCGCGCGTACGTCGACCGTCACCGACCTCGCCTATGTCGACGGCACCGTGCTCGTCGCCGGCATGTCGAACGAGGAGTTCGCGTCCAACCTGCGGCGCATCCCGTTCCCCTTCACGGGCGAGATGACCGACAACAGCCTCGAGATCTACCACGTGTCGCACGGTCAGTGGGAGACGGCGGCGCCGATCCGGACCTTCCTGCCGTTCGACGGCGGGCGCAGCCTCCTCGCGAGCTACACGTGCACGCCGCTCGTGCACTTCCCGCTCGACGAGATGACCGAGGGCACGAAGGTCGTGGGCCGGACCGTCGCCGAGCTGGGCGCGCGCAACCAGCCGCAGGACATCGTCACGTTCCGCCAGGGCGACGAGGACTGGCTGCTCGTCTGCCACAGCTCACATCCCCTCATGAAGATCCGTTGCGCCGACATCGCCGATCAGGGCGCGCTCACCGACCCGCGCGAGCCGGTCGGTGTGCCCCGTGAGGAGCTCGATGTCCCGGGGGTCCGGCGGCTCGACAACCTGAACGGTGAGTACGTGCTGGCGCTCGTGCGTGACGCCGGCGGGCACCGACACCTGCGTTCGTTGAAGACGGCTTCGCTGTAGGGGTGCCGGGTCTCACGCTGGGCTGGTCGCGCGTCGACGGCGACGACTGCCTACGCGTCGAAGGCTTCGCCGGGCCGGCGCGCGACCACCTCGCGCGCGCCGGCGCCGACGAGCTCGGGCGCTGGCTGCCCGGTCTATCCCCGCGAGCGCGTCGGCGGTCCGCCCGTCAGCGAGCTGCGCGCCCGGTTCCCGGCGACGCGCGGCCGATATCTCTTCGACGGCAGGAGCGTGTGCTTCGTGCCCCGGTTCCCGTTCCGCCCCGGGACCACGTACGTGATCCTCGTGGCACCCGAGCTGGTCGCGTCAGGTGAGAGCGGCCGGGTCGATCCCGACGGGTTCGTCGAGATGGCGATCGACCGCCCGGCGCGCGCCGGAGGCAACCCTGCACGCGTGGTCGCCGTGCAGCCGACGGCGCACACCTTGCCCCGCAACCATCTGCGGTTCTACGTCTCGTTCTCCGATTCGATGAGCGAAGGTGAGGCGCCCGAGCACGTGCATCTCCGGCGCGCCGACACCGGCGAGGAGCTCGAGGACGTGTTCCTCGCCTTCGATCCCGAGCTGTGGGACCCGTCGCGCACGCGTCTGACCGTGCTGCTCGACCCCGCCCGGATCAAGCGAGGCCTCGCGCCGCAGCGCGAAGCCGGCTACCCGCTCGTCGAAGGCGTCGACGTCGAGCTCGTCGTCGACGGCGGTTTCCGTGACGCTCGGGGCGCGCCGCTCAACTGCCGCGTTCGTGCAGCGCTACCGCGTCGGCCCCGATCTCAGGTCCATCATCGAGCCATCGGCGTGGACGATCGACGTCCCCCCGGCCGGGTCGCGTGATCCGCTCGTCGTGCACTTCGGACGACCGCTCGACGCCGCCCTCGCGGCACGGTGCCTGCACGTCGTCGACCGCACGGGAGCTCCGCAGCATGGTGCGGCCGCGGTCGGCGCCGAGGAGCGGTCCTGGTCGTTCCGCCCTGCGACCGCGTGGGAAGCCGAAGCGTACGAGCTCGTGGTCGACGCCGTGATCGAGGACGTCGCCGGGAACTCGGTCGCCCGTGTGTTCGACCGCGACCTGACCGAGCCGGCGCACGCGTCGCGCGCGGTCGACCGCGTCCAGGTCCCGTTCGTCCCGGCGTAGTCACATCCTGCTCGGAGCCGTCGCGGCGGCTCTCGCCCGCGGATCTTTGGCTCAAGGAAACGTCGTCGATTCGTCGATGCACTCTTCAGCGGGCGCACCGCCCGCCGAGATGGAAGTCCCATGGAGGGTGGCGACAATGAATCTGTTTGTGCTCCGCACCTGGCTCGAGGCCAAGTTCGGCAAGGATGAGGACGGCGCGTCGATGGTGGAGTACATCCTCCTCGTGGCGCTCATCGCGCTCGCGGTCATCGCGGCGGTCGTGTTCTTGAAGAACCAGGTCAACAACAAGTTCAACGACGCGGGCAGCAAGCTCAGCAGCTCGGGTAGCTGAGGTAGACACCGCGCTCTCGCGCAACCGGGAACTCCTGGGTGTGACGACCTCGTCACCCCAGGAGTTCCACGCGTGGAGATCCACCGGCTCACGAGCGGGGAACACACCCCCGACGGGTACGGTGTGCGGGTGGCTGCGGAGTCCGACGTGCTTCGGCAGCACCACATCGCTCGCTTCGAGGAGCTCTTTCCGCGGCACACGGCCAGCCTCGATTGGACCGTCGAGGAGTTGCGCCGGGCGCAAGACCGCGGTCTTCGTCAGCTGGTCGCGCTGGCCATGGAGCGGTCGCCGTGGCACCACGAACGCCTTTCGGGCGTCGAGGTCTCTGCGCTGACGGCGGACGACCTCAGTGGTCTTCCCGTGATGCGGAAGTCGGATCTGATGGAGCACTTCGACGACATCGTCACCGACCGCCGCCTCACCCTCGACGCATGTGAACGCCACGTTGATGCCCTGCGCGGTGACGCCTACCTGCTCGACGAGTTCCACGTCGTCGCTTCGGGCGGCTCGAGCGGCCAACGCGGCGTGTTCGTCTACGGCTGGGACGCGTGGGCGACCTGCTATTCGTCCATCGCTCGCTTCCCCGCCCGGGACCGGAAGCAGCATCCCGAGCTCGCCAGCCAGACCGCCCGTCGTCGCGGCCGTCGCCGCGGCCAAGGTGTCGCACATCTCCGCCGCGATCGGTGCGACGTTCTCGACGCCTGATCGTCCACGGCACTCCATACCGGTCAGCCAGCCGATGGAGCAGATCGTCGACCGGTTGAACCACCTGCAGCCGACCACGCTCATGGGCTACAGCTCGTTTCTCCCGCGCCTCGCCGCGGAGACCCGCGCCCGACGGCTACGCATCGCCCCGCAACGCGTCGTCGCCATCTCCGAGCCCCTGTTGCCGGAGGTGCGCGTCGACCTCGAAGCGACGTGGGGTGCGCCGGTGGCCAGCGGCTACGGCATGTCCGAGGGTCTCTTCGTCGGCTTCTGCGGGCACGGGTCGCATCTGCCCGACGACCTGTGCCTGCTCGAGCTGGTCGGAGCGGACGGCAGGCCGGTGGAAGCCGGTGAGACGTCGGCCAAGGTGTACGTCACGAATCTGTACAACACCGTCCTCCCGCTCATCCGGTTCGAGGTGACCGACGAGGTCACGATCTTGGAGGAACCCTGTCCGTGCGGGTCGACGTTTCGACGGATCGCGGATCCGCTCGGGCGACTCGACGACACGTTCATCTATCCGGACGGCACGGCCATCCACCCGCACGTGTTTCGTTCGTGCCTCAGCCATCAGCATCTCGTCGAGTACCAGGTCCGCCAAACCGCACGCGGCGCCGACATCTCCGCAGTCACCTCGGGCGAAGTCGACACCGACGCGCTGGCATCCCGAATCGAAGACGCACTCCGGAACCTCGGTCTGCCCGCTCCGGTGGTGACCATCGCGACCGTCGACCGCGTCGATCGTCAAGCGAGCGGCAAGCTCAAACGGTTCGTGCCTCTGACCGTGTCATGACTCTCGTGAGGCGGACGCAGCGCGGCTGGGATAGGGCACAATGGCAGCCGGGCGCTGAGGCGGGATGCGCCGCGAACCGATTGTTCTCGCCGCGATGCTGGCCGCGGAGGCTGACGTGCAGATTGACTATCGCTGTCCCACCCACGGCACGGTGAAGCCCCTCGACCCCAAAGCGGGCGTGCCGGTCTGCTCCGAGATGATTCGCCGCAGCACGGAACACGGAGTCGAGGCCGAAGACTGCGGTCAGCCGCTGACCGCCTACCTGAAGTAGTCGAACCTCGATCGCTCGCCACGTATCGCGCTGGTCCGGAGCGGGAAACGCAAGATCGGGTGCCCGGTGGGGTTCCGGGATGCTCACGGCACGCCGATCGTCGTTGCGTCAACGGGTCGGCGTGGCGATGCGGTGCAGTGCGGTGCGGTGCGGTGCAGTGCGGCAGGCGATCGACGGCACCGGCTCGACGGGTACCTTGCGTCTCCGCAGCAGGTGTCGAACCTCGATCCGGCCTGCTCGCGGGAGGCCAGGGCGTGCTCCCGGTGGCCGGCGGAAAGAAATGGTGTGTGAGCCTCGCGATTGCGGTTGCCGTCTTCCCGGTGATCTTCATCGGGGAGCTTCCCGACAAGACGATGATGGCCAGCCTGGTGATGGCGACGCGTGGCAAGCCGTTCTTCGTCTGGATGGGCGCGGCGATGGCGTTCTTGGTGCACGTCGTCATCGCGACCACCATTGGCGTGGCGCTGTTCCGGATCCTGCCGTCCCGAGTGCTCGATGCGGTGGTCGCGGTGATGTTCGTCGTGGGTGGTGTCTACGCGCTGAGGGAGGGCACCACGGATGAAGAAGCTCTCATCGACCGTGAGGTCGCTTCGCACACGGTCGTGACCACCGCGTTCCTCGTGATCTTCGTTGCCGAGTGGGGTGACCTCACCCAGATCCTGACTGCGAACCTGGCCGCGCACTATCACTCGGGCCTGTCGGTCGGGTTGGGTGCGGTCACTGCGCTCTGGGCGGTGGCGGCGCTCGCAGTGCTCGGCGGCCAAGGGCTGCTGCGGTACGTGAACGTCGCGACGGTGCGCAAGATCACCGCAGGGGTGCTCTTCGTGTTCGCCGCGGTCGCGGTGTTCCAGGCAGTCCGGTGACTCCCCCGCGCGACGCACCCTCGACGCACGACGTGTTGGCCGTGGCTCAGGCGATTCAACCAGTCGACGCGGTGCCGACCTCCGACGACCTCCGGTCGCGCCACTGACGCAGGACGAGGTACGGGCCGTGGAGCGCACCGCGGTCCCAGTGCCCGAACCCGAGGGTCGTCCCCGCCCGCCCCTCGGCCGACGGCACCAGCTTCACCAGCTCCAGACCGTCGCGCACCCCCTCGCGGGTGAGCTCGGGCGCGCGAGCGAGACCCTCGGCCACGAGCATCCCGAGGTCGTAGCCGACTGCGGCGTAGAGCCCGGGCACCGAATCCATGCCGACGCGGGCGAGGAGCTCGGCGAGGACCGGATTGTCGTCGGCGACCATGTCGACGTACACCCAGCCGTCGATCTCGTGCGCGTACTCGGGGTCGTAGCCACGCAAACCGGCGGTGTTCATCGCGGCGGGCGCGTCCCACCCTGCCGCGGCCCGCGCCCGCGCGACCGCGGTACCGACGAGACCGAGTCCCAGGTAGACGAGGGCATCGGCCCCGGACGCGCGCACGGACGCCAACTCGTCGGTGGCGTCGGTGGCGAGCGGCGCGATCGAGACGCGCGTCGACACGCCGACGCCGAGCGTCTCGCACTCCGACTCGAAGAACGACGCGTAGCGGCGCCCGATCGGTGAACGGTCGAAGACGACGCCCACCCGCTGGACGCCGAGCGACTGCACATGCCGCGCCAGCAGCACCGACTCGTCCTCGTGCGAACCCACCTGGAGGTGGAACATGAACTCGCTGCGCGCCCGTTCGGTCCCCGCCCAGTTGATCGTCGGGACCCGCGCCGCGATCGGCGAGCACCGTGGCCACGAGCGCGTTGTCCCCCACCGCCGGACCCACGATCAGCAACACCCCCTGCGGGACGAGCTCGTCGAACGCCCGCTCGATCGCGAACGCAGTGCCCACGGGCAGCCCGAGCCCGGCGGCGTGCACGAACTCGACCTCGCGGTCGAGCCGGCCGCGTTGGACGAGATCGTCAATGGGCATCCGCAGGAACGCGTCCATCTGTCCAACCATGGCGGTCTCGTCCGCGGTCGATTCCACCATGTCGTGCAGGACCCCGACTCGCATCGGGGCCGTCACGCGATGTCCTTCCCACCGTCATCCAAGTCCATGATCTCCCTCCTCGTCTCATCGCGCCGATGACGCCCAGGGGCGACCGTCGCTCGGGCGAGATCGAACGGTACGCCACGGCCGACGTGGCCGGCTCGGATCCCGACGGCCGATGGATCGCATCGCCGTCGAGGCCGCGATCACCGAGCTCCGCGACGACTGGCCGCGGGTGGCCTGACGATCAGCGGGCCGCCTTCGCGGCTCGGCCCTTGCGCGTGCCGTACGCGGCGAGGAACGTGCGCACGCCGTCGTCGGCGTGACGCTCGAGCTCGCGCTTGGTCACCGCGTCGTCGCCTCCGAGCAGCATCGCCTGGTTGATCGGCGCCGACATCACGAGCCAGTTGAACTGTGACGCCGCGAGGTCGGCGTCGTCGACGACGAGCAAGCCGCGCGCGGCGAGTCGCTCGAACGTGGCCGCCAGCGTGGTGATGGTACGGCCGGGCCCCTGCTCGTAGAACGTGCGGCCGAGCTCGGGGAAGCGCGGCGACTCCGCGATCACCAGCCGGCGCAGCTGCATCAGCTTCGGCTGCAGCACGAGCGTGAGCTGCCGGCGCGCCAGGTCGCGCAGGTCGGCTTCCAGGTCGCCGCTGTCGCGCAGCTGGAGCACCTCGGCGTGCACGGGGTCGCTCGCCTCGTTGACCGTGCTGATGACGACCTCGGAGAAGAGGCGCTCCTTGTCGGCGAAGTGCTTGTAGACGGTCTGCTTCGAGACGCCTGCGAGCGCGGCGATCTCGTCCATGCTCGTGCCCAGGTAGCCCTTGTGCAGGAACGTCGTGGTCGCGGCGTCGACGATCGCCGTGCGCTTGCGCGTCGACTGCCGGTCGCCGTCGTCCATCGCCATGCCGAACACGGTACTGGACGGTCCAGTGTGATTGGTAGTACTGTACGGTCTAGTTCCGTCAGTAGAGAGGAGCCGGAGGATGGCCACCCGAGACACGACGCGGTTGCTCGACGGGCTCGCCTTCGTGGAGTCGCCCCGCTGGCACGACGATCGCCTCTGGTTCTCGCACTGGGGCGCCGGGGAGATCATCGCCGTTGACCTCGACGGCACGTCGGAGGTGGTCGGCCGCGCCCCGGCCGGGTTCGGCTGGGCGACCGAGTGGCTGCCCGACGGCCGCATGTTGCTCACCGGACCCGAGCTCCTGCGCGAAGAGCCCGACGGGACCCGGGTACGGCACGCCGATCTCGGCGCGATCGCGGGCGGGGGCTGGGCCGAGATCGTCGTCGACGCCAACGGCAACGCCTACGTGAACAGCATCAACTTCGACTTCATGGGCGGCGGGCAGCCGTCGGCGCCGCCCGGCATCGTCGCGCTGGTGACGCCCGACGGCGCAGCTCGTCGGGTGGTCGACGGCATCGCGTTCCCGAACGGCATGGTGATCACGCCGGACGGCTCGACGCTGATCCTGTCGGAGTCGTTCACCGGCCGACTGCTCGCGTTCGACGTCGCGCCCGACGGCGGTCTCGTCCACCGTCGCGTGTGGGCCGAGGGCATCGGGCCCGACGGCATCTGCCTCGACGCGGAGGGCTGCATCTGGACCCACGACCCGCAGACGCGCTCGGCCGCGCGAGTACGCGAAGGCGGCGAGATCATCGAACGCATCCCGGTCGAGAAGGACCTGTTCGCGACCATGCTCGGCGGGCCCGATGGCCAGACGCTCTTTCTCATGCTCGCCGAGTGGGCCGGGGTCGAGAACGCCCAGGAGCAGGTCGCCAAGCGCACCGGCGAGGTGCGCATGGTGCACGTCGACGTGCCCCACGCCGGCCGCCCCTAGCCCGCCCATTGGCGGACGGTTAGCTCATTCCTGCCAGCACCGCGAGCAACTTGCGGTACGTGAACGACGCACGCGCTCGTGGAGAGACTCGATCCTCCCACTGCTCCAGTCTCGCCCGAGAGATCCCCATTGCCGTCGCCGCTTGTTCCAGCGTCACCCCAGCCGCTGAGCGAATTCTCTTCCGTTGTTCCGGGGACGGCAGCTTGTCCAGAGGCCGTGCGGCATCCATCGCCACACGGAGTTCCGCGACGTCCAACCAGACATTCTCCTCTCAACTGGGTTCCCGCGGCACGGTGATCGTGCTCGCGCACGGGCGCGGCGATGGGTCTACCCAGCGACGCGCCAGCGCAAGACAACCATGCGTGCCACGCCGGCGCACGCGACGATGACGGCGGCGCGGTCATCACGAGCCTGCGGAGCGTTGACCGATCGGGAGGCTCTCAGCTTGGTCTCGGAGCAGCTCGCACCAGACCACTTTGCCGTCGAGGCGGGTACGGGTACCCCAGCTCGATGCGATCGCGTCCACCAGTCGCAGACCACGGCCCGCCGTGTCCGTACCGCCGACGCCGCGCATCACCGGCAAAGCCTCGGAACTGTCGAAGACCTCGATACCGATGAACGTCCTGTGCACGACGATCTCCAGGTGAATCGGAGGGCCGCCGTGCACCACGGCATTGGCCACGAGTTCCGTGACGAGCAACCCGGTATCCGCCGCGCACTCAAAGGACGCCAACGGTGCCATGAGCTCCCGGGCGGAGCAGCGCGCCCGCGTGGGACTCGACACGTGGTCCTTCAGGGGTAGCGAGAGCGTGGGCCGCATCGTGAACCTCGTTCGCCGCGGCGATGGGACGGCGACGGGCTCGCGTCGAGCGGGGACCGGGCCGGGCTCGAGCTATGCGTCATTCCCCAGGACGTTCATCTCATGGTGTACCTGGGCGGTGCGGTCGTCAAACCCGTCTCGAGCGAACACCGATCGTCATCACCAGGCACCGGCGCGGTAGGCACGCCGCGATCGTTCCCACTGCTCGGGCCATGTCTGTCGCAATCGACGTCGATCGGCAGCGAGGGTTTCGGTGAGCTCGCCGGCGACGAACGCGGTGTCGACGTCGTTCGCGGAGCGCGCGGCGTGCTCGATCCAGTCGGCGGCGACGACCGCATCCTGATGCTCGCCGAGGGTGTCCTGCAGCACGGCGAGGCGCTTTGCGGCGCGAGTGGCCTGCTTGCCCACAGCTGGGGCGAGCGCCTCGAGGGCATAGCGCGCCTGCTTGGCGCGCTTGCGGACCTCGTGCAGGTCCTGATCGGGCGGATTGCTAGCGGGGAGACGGCGGATCTGGCTGCGCAGGCGTTTCCATGGTTTGTGGATCAATCGTGCTGCGGCCTTGTCGATCTTGGCGGGGCTGCGGCCGTTCGCCCGCAGTGAGGGCGTACGTGCGCCTTCGACCAGTCGGTCCAGGAGCGCGGTGTAACGCGGCGAGTTCATGGCTTCAAGGAGTGCCGCGTGGTCGTTGGCCCGTTGTTCCTCGATATGGCGGATCAAACTGGTTGCTCGCGCGTGCCGGCCGGGGCGAAGCGTTTGCGAGTGCTCGGTGAGGAGCCCGGCAAGGACATCCGCGTCTCGCACCCCGCCGAGGAGCCCGCCGATCCAGCGCAGCTCCTCACGCAATGGCTCGCTCCACGCCGGATCGAGGACCGGTCGCAGGGTGCGCAGGTCGGACCGCAACCGGCGCGTGGCGACGCGGGCCTGGTGCACCCCCTCCGGATCCTCGCCCGCCCGGACGACCGGGTCAGCGGCCACGAGTCGGAGCGTCCCGCTTGCGAGCAGCGGCGCGAGCGAGGTCCTCGACCGTGCCCCGGCGGTCGAGCGCCGCGGCGCCTCCCAGGTCCGGCGGCGCCTCCGCGGTTTCTCCGAGCACCCGACTGACCTTCGAGCGGTTGCGGTCGGGTTTTGCGCCGCCCGCTTGCAGGCGCTTCAACACCTTGGCGACGATCTTCGGATTCGCGTCGTCGGCAACCTCGAACTCGACTTCGTGGAACCGGACGTCCTTCGCTCGATCCGCCGATCCGCGCACCTCATCGTCGTCGATCTGTCCGACCGGGTGACCCTGACGATCCCGAACATCGAACCGCCGCCGGTGTGTCCTGACCCGCGCGACCGGCTGCAGAGCTGCGGAGCGGGCGAAGGCACGGACGAACCCGACGGCTTCTTCGGGCGGCCCGCCGACATCGTCGCCCGGGAACGTCAGCTCGTCGCGCACGATCATCGAGCCCACCGACTGGGGAAGCTTGACCGTCCAGCCGTCGTCGGACCGGTAGCGAAGGCTGGCGCCCGCTCGAGTCAGCCGGAGGTCCGGGGTGTCGAAGTAGAGCGCGTCCTGGTCGACCTCGCCGACCGCGACGTTTCCGAGCCCCCGGAACAGCTCGCTCGGGGACGGCAGCTCTCCGCCGGGACCGACGAGGAACTTGGCTTCGCGTTCACGCATCAATGGGGACTACCCACGATCCCGCCACGCGACACACAGCACCGAGACGCGACGCCGGCGGGGCCAATTCGCATCGTCACCCTGTGGCGAGCACGCGCCAGGACCGACGTTTTGAGTCGCACGGGCCGAGGGACACTCCTCGCCGAGCAGCGAACCGCGGATCGAGCGCGAGGAGGCGGTGATGGCAACCACGAAGCAGAAGCACGCAGCCCGAGAGAACCTGAAGAAGGCGCGGGCTGTCCAGAGCACGAACTCGAAGAACACGACTGGAGTCGAAACGAAAGACCACGTCCTCGACATTGAGCACTGCAGACCAGAACAAGCTCTCGCGGCGCGATTTCGCTTTTCCCGACGCCCGGAAGGAGCCACTCGTCGACGCGAAACATGTTCGCAACGCCATCGCCCGCTTCGACCAGGTCGAAGGCGTGACGGACGCCGAACGGGACAAGGCGTGGAAGCGCATCCGCGCCGCGGCGAAGAAGTTCGACGTCAAGGTGTCCGAGTCGAGTTGGCGTGACCTGTTCAAAGGCGGCAAGGCAAAGAAGCGGAGCACGCCCAAACGCGGGCACTGACCCCTTTCGTGCTCGTCGGCGCGGCGTGCTAACTTCGGCAGCAGGACCGCGCTCGGCGTGGGCGACCCCGGACGTCGAGCAAACGCCTAGCGACGCCGTGTCCTGGCACCCGTACGTTGCCGTTCGGCGGCTGCCTCGAGTGCGAGTTGGTTCGTGTACCCGAGCAGGACGGATCGCGTTTCCTCGAGCTGTGGTGCCATTCCCTGCCCGCGCCGGGTTGCTCCGGTCATGAGCGCGGTGGTGACGACCTGGTAGGCGTGTGCGGCCTGGCGCCTCCGCGCCGGTCGAAGCCCGTGGGCGTAACGCTCGATGAACCGCTCGACATGGGCGGTCCACAGGATGTTCTCCTGCACCGTGGGATCCGTGAACACCGCAGAGAGCAACCCCCTCGCGCCGGGAAGTTGGTCGAGTGCTCGGCGGAAGCCGGTGAGGAAGTCGGTGATCACCGCGTCGGCATCCCGCTCGAGGCTCTCGTCGCTGAACTGGGGCAGGGCCGCTTCCTGTATGCCCTCGCGGCAGCGCGCCGCCAGTGTGGCAACGATGGCCTCGCGGTTCTCGAAGAACCGGTACACCGCGCCGATGGACACTCCCGCGTGCCGAGCGATCGCATCCATGGTCGTCGCTTCCACCCCGACGTCGTCGAAGAGTGCACCGGCGGCCGCGAGGATCGCGTCGAACGTGACCTGGCTGCGTCGTTGCTGCGCGGTCGCCCGGACGGTCGGTTCCGTGGTCATGGCTGCGCAGCCTTCCCTTGCGAACGCCCAGATGTGAGTATACCCTCATGTTTAGGGACATCACGAGAAGCAGGACCCGATCGAGAGGAGCGACCCGGGCACCCTCGTTCCGACAAAACGCGAGGATACCCTCACATCAGGCTTCGGACGCGCGGACCGTCAAGGTGCAGTGCCGATGATCGCCTGCGACCGCCTGCTTCCGGTCAGCGCGGCGGATCCGCGACGAAGCTCGCGGGAAGCTGAGCAATCCTGGTTGCGAACCCACTCACGATGTCGGCCGGCTTCGTGCGCCCGTCGATCGGGGGTTGCTCACCATCGGGTTTCGAGAAGTAGACGCCGAGCAGGACCCGGCCTCGCCGCAGGTACACCGCCAGAGAGTCCGCGCTCTTGCCGTTGGCATCGGTGGTGGTCACGCTGAAGGCCTCGCGCTCGACCGAGTCCGTCTGAGGCCAATCCGTGTCAGGGGTCGAGTGGAATGTCGTCGTCGTCGTCGAGCCGTTCTCCGGATCGGCGACGGGCCCCTTCGGACAAGACTTGGCAACGTGACGCAGTTCCTTCAACGCCTGCTTTGTCGCGGCCGCGTTCCGGTAAAGCACTGCTTCGGTGCTCAAGACCGCGTTTCCCGAACTGTCGGTCGCGACATCTTGCAGCCGCGCAGTGCGAAGCGACTCGCTCGGGTACGTCTGGTTGCACAGGTCGAGTGTGGGCTGACCCTTGACCTGGTCACCACCGGGCAACAGGTGGACGGACAGCGCACTCGTGGTGTCACGGGGCTGGACCAAGAGGGCCGGCAGCGACGTCGGCCTCCCCGCGGGCCCTTGGCGACGCGTCCGACACCGTGGAGGCGGTGCCGCGCGGAGAAGGCCCGCTGGTGGGAACGTCGGCGGCGGCGACACCGACGAGACCGACGACGACGATCACCACACCAAGCACGGCACACCCGGCGAGGTGCACACCGGTCATACGGCGGCGGGAACGCCTGCGATTCGTCGGCGCCGCGCGCACGGCGCTCCGCGCCCCGCCCCGGGCGGCGGACTTCCCTGCTACGAGGTGATCGCTGCGCTGCGATCCAGACGGCCAGTCAGTCATCGACTCGGTTCCGGTAGCCACGAATGTCGAACCGAAGACTACGAGCCGAACTCCCGAATTCCTCCGCGCTCGCTCTCCGGGGCTCCCGCCCAGGGCCGGCTCCCTCGGACACCGGTCTTCCGCACGGGCCGGACGGTCCGACGACCGACCGGCGGGTCGACGAGGCCGACTGGTTGGTGGGCTGCCTGGGAGCTCGCACTCGCCCGTGTCTCCGGGTAGAACGACTGGATGGTCGAGGAATGGGCCGGTGAGTCGCGGCGGCCGGCCCGTACCGTCCGTACGACGTCGATGCCGGTGCACCGTGCACGACAACGGTGCGGCGCTCCTCGGTCGGGACCGAAGGGAGACCGCCATGCTCACGTGGGTAGGGAAGGATTGGGTGGCGCGAGTCGGCCCCCGCGGCCGCGCGCTCGATGTCGTCCGCGCGCACATCGCCGCGGAGGTCGACACGCGGACCGACGTCATCATGTCGACGGTGTCGGCCGATCCGTGGTTCCCGCTGCCTGACCGGTTGCCAACCGGTCTGACGCTCGCGGTCGTCGAGGGCACCGCTGATGTGACCGCGTACTACGCAGCGCGAAGCGAAGGCTATGTCGTTCTCGGATCGAACCAGCTCAAGCAACTCGTCGCCGATTGGTACGTGTTCAACGAGAGCGCGGCGACACTCCGCCAAATGGGTGCGATCGGCACCGTCCCAGCGGGCGACGCGGAGTTCGTCGTGCAGTCGGCGGTGTTGTTCCCGACGGCGGCAGACGGTATCCGGGGCGAGATCGCGCTCACGCGCTACCCATTCGACGATGTGATCGCCGGGCGAGTCCCGGTGCCGACCGCTCCGACGGGCCCGCTTGCATACCTTCCGGTCGCCGAGCTGGAGCACTCCGCGCTACTCGACCGGTTCGTCGAGGGATTGCGTGCCGGTGATGTGCGCGCGCTCGTCTCGCCCGACCATCAACTCGCGGTGCGCATCGACGGCGTCGGTGCAGCGGCGCGCTTCGAATCCCACGACGGCACTGCTTCCGCCGAGGCGCTCGCGACGCTCTTCGCCGGTACCCGTGACGTCACCGTCCTGGGCCGCGTCACGACCGAGTGGTACGTGTTCGCCGAGTACCTCGCCGTGATCGACGCCGCGACCGCCGCCGACGGCGGGCAACTGCGACGGCTCGTCGCGGTCCATCCGGTGCGCGACGGGAAGTTCGAGGGAACCTTCGGGTACGGGCTCGAGGAGTCGGCGTGACAGGATCACACGGTGAAGCGCAGCGGTACCTCGCCGTACGCTCGCGCCCAAATTGACGTGATCCGACGCGGGGTCCCCTCGAGCTCGTAGTCGGGAAGGCGCGCGTGCAACTCCTCGAACGCGACGCGTGCCTCGAGTCGAGCCAGGTTGGCGCCGAGGCAGTAGTGCGCGCCGTGGCCGAAGGCGAGATGCTTCGTGATCTCCCGGCCGATGTCGAACCGCTCCGGATCGGGGAATTGGCGCTCGTCGTGGTTCGCCGAGCCCCAGACGAGCATCACCCGCGATCCCGACGGGATCACGGTGCCGTGCAGCTCGACGTCACATGTCGTCGTGCGAGGCAGGACCTGCGCGGGTGACTCGAGGCGGTTGATCTCCTCGACCGCGTTCGCCCACGACGACGGGTCCCGCACGAGCGCGGCGCGTTGCTCCGGATCCGTCGCGAGCAGCACAGCACCGGTGCCGATGAGGCTCGCGGTGGTGTCGTTGCCCGCGAGCACCAACAGGAAGCAGAACCCGAGCAGCTCCTCCTCGCGCAGCCGCTGGCCTTCGACCTCGGCCGCGAGGAGCGCGCTCATCAGGTCGTCGCGCGGAGCACGGCGACGCTCGGCCAGCAGCTCTGCGAAGAGCTCGTAGCACTTCCCGAGTGAGTCGAGGTAGTCCTGCGGGCCCTGGATCTCGAGGAAGGAGTCGGTCCAGCTCCGGAAGGCGTCGATGTGCTCGTCGGGTACGCCGATCATCTTGCCGATCACCATGCTCGGGAGGACGGCGGCATAGTCGTGTTGCAGGTCGCAACGACCGCGGGCGGCGATGCCCTCGACGAGGTCGCGTGCGATGCTGCGGGTCAGGGGCTCGATCTCCGCCACCCGCTTGGGGGTGAACGCGCGTGGAGACCAGGGCGCGCAGCTGGGTGTGGCGGACCGGATCCATGTAGATCATCTGCGGCAGGAAGTTGCCCGCCTCCTCGACCACGCTCGAGAACGACTCCCAGTCGTTCACCGCACGCCACACGTCGTCGAAGCGTGACAGCACGTACTGGTGCCTGGCCTCGTCGACGTACACCGGGTACTCGTCGCGCAGCGTCCGATACACGTCCCAGATGTGCTCCTGGAACTCGAGCGTGGACGGGTCGTACACGAACTGCGGAGTCGAGAGCACCATTCGGGCACCTCCGCTACGGTCGCACCAGGTGTCGGTGTCGGACCCGACATTCGGTGTCTACTACGACTTCAGGTCTCTCGAGGCTGAGCTTGTCGCACTCTCCCCCCGATGGCAAGGCATCGTCGAGCAGGTGCGCGGCAAGTTCATTCACAAAGACAGGCGACCGTTTGGTCGAGGACCTGCCAGCGGAACTGGACGGTTGGTGAGGATTCACCACAGCCGGTGCAGCTGATTCGCCATTCGGACCCGACGCGTGCAATCTCGAGCGGTGCCGTTCCGGTCGACAACGGTCTGGGCTTGACTCTCGGCTTGGCGATCAGCGGCAACGTCGCCAGTTCGCGCTCGAGATACGGCGCGTCGGCTCTGGGTGGGGGAAGCGCGGCGCCGAGCCGGCTGATCGCCACTTCGCGTGCCGGGTTCGTACGATCTCCTTGCGCGAAGCTCAGGAACGCGTACGCACTCTCGACCCCGAGCTCCGCTGCCAGCGCGTCGACCACTCCATCGAGCGCCCGACTTCGCGCTCGCGCCGCCGCCGCGGCGTGCTCGAACGGCTCGAGGTGCTCGGGTTCGGGAACGAACTTCCGGACCCGGTGCGGCGAGAAAGGTGTCGAGTGCCTCGCGTTGCGTGCGGTCGAAGATTCCGGTCTCCTCCGAGATCCGCTCGATCTCGTCGAGGAACCCGTCTCGTTCCGTGCGATTCGTGGGGTCTTCCGTCGTGTCCGTGGCGAACATGATCACGAGGCGTGCTGCGACTCCGGGTCGTTTGCGGCGCAGCACTCGGCCCATCCTCTGGATCATCTGGCGTCGCGTCCTGCTCGCGCTCATGACGATGCCAAGGTTGGCGTCTGGTACATCGACGCCTTCATCGAGCACACGAGGGGCCGCTACGGCGTCGAGTCTGCGGACGCGGAGATCGTCGAGGATCTCGCGGCGTTGACGCCGTGCCGTCGACCCGGTGATGAGATCGATCGACACCAGCGGATCGAGCCGGTTGATGGCATGGTTGGCGGCGCGCACGGTCTCGGTGAAGATCAGGGCGCCGTCGGCATCCCGGATGGCCTGCGCGAGAGTGCCGAGCAGTTCGTACTTGCCACGACACTGCGCCACGACGTCACGGCGCCTGGAGAACGCCTCGAGGTACTCGCGAGCGGCGCGGCCGTCAGCCCCGGCATCATGCTCGGCGAGATGCGCGACCCCGGCGAGGAAATCGCCGAACGGCTCGAGTGGCATCCCTTTCACCGCGCGGAGAAGAACGCGAGCGTTCACGAGCCGCTGTTCCGTTTCGGTGTACTCGGCCCGTTCGTCGACGGACAACTCGACCCCGACGAACGCCACCCGTGGCGGCGCGCACACCCCATCGTTGATGGCCTGCTCGAAGCCGTAACGGTGGCAGATGCCCCCGAAATACGGTAAGAGGAGCTCGGCCACCCCGTCGTCGCTGCGTTCCAGCGTCGCCGTGAGGCCGAGGCGTTCCTCGTACTGGGGCAGCATCGCCCGCCGCAGAGTCCTGCCACCCAGACCATGACATTCGTCGGCGATCAGCAGTCCCCCGGCCCCGTCAGGCGGTACGGGTTTGGAGGCCGCCGCCGAGTGGCGAGTGGCGACGAGCACATCGCACGTTTTCGGACTGTCACTACCGCTATCGCCCAACCGTCCGATCCGAGAGTCAGGCAGTGCAGCCGTGAGCCGGCCGTGCCACTGCTCCATCAGGACGCGTGAGGGGACGACGACGAGCACGAAGCGCCGCCTCCGCAACGCATCAGCCGCGGCGGCGATCGCCACGTCGGTCTTGCCCGAACCCGTGACCGCCTCGATCACACCCCGACGCCCGCACTGCAGCCAGCTCACCAGCGCATCGAGCTGCCAACGGTAGAGCTCGTGATCCTCGACACCCGGGTTGCTCAGCACCATCAACGACTCCGTCACACGCACAGGGGCAGGCAACCGTACCGGTCGGGCCTACTTGAACGCACCGCTTCCTCGGGCGAAGAGGTGCCATCCGAGCCACATCCAACCGAGGACCACGAGGATGCGTGCTGTGCGAGAGCGCGTGAGCAGGGTGAACGCGTCCGGCAATGTCAGCCATCGCGGAGAGCGGGCGGCGAGCGTCGCCCAGACACCAATCATGACCAGAATGGTTCCGTAACCGAGAAACGTGACGACTCGTGAGGTCATCGAGGGAGTGCTCGGCGCCGAGTGACCAGGAGCGCGCCGAGCGCGAGCCAAGCAAGAAACAGCAACGCTCGTCCAGGCTGGACGCTCATGACCTCGTCGGCGATCACACTCAGGGTCGGATGCTGCTCTCTCGGTGACGAGAAGTACGCGAAGAGCTCCCACGCGAACGCCAGGCCCACCAATGCCAACCACACGACAATGGAGCCGCGCGACGAACGGATGGCACTCGGCGTTCCCGTTGCTCGGCGAGGCCAGCACGCGGCGGCGAACACGAGAAGTGCGGGCAGCGCCACCATCAGTTCCTCACCGACTGTGAACGGGCGTAGTCCAGCCGCCTCCCACGCATACACACCGAGAGCCACGATGAGCAGCGCAGCGAACCACCGCGAAGACTTCTCGGTTCCCAGTTGGCGCACACTCCCAGTGTGACCGATCCCGCAAGCCGCTCGGACCGGCCCGCACCTCTCGACTCCGGGATTCACTGTTCACGGCCGGTGTTGCTCGGATGACGTGGTCGAAGACCGGCAATCAGCTGGCGGGCGCGATGGGGATCTGTCCCTGCTCGGCGGCTCGTAGGAGGGCGGCATGGTCGCGTGCTCGTTTGTCCGCTGTAGGCCTGCGCGAAGTCGGTGATCGCTTCGTCGAACCGTGGACTGTTCCCGAGGTATCCGGCGATCATGACGGAGTCGGCGGTTCTGGCGTGAGCGCGGGCGAGTGCCCAGCCGCAGGAGCCGGCATAGGTGCGCAGTGCGGCCGGGGTCATGCCCGCGACATCGGCGGAGCCTTTGGCGTCCCAGAGTTGGCGGATGTAGTAGTGCCTGCCTGAGGGTTCGTTGGTGGTCCACCCGAGCAGGACGTCGCTGGCACTTTGCAGGAGTCGTTGGCCGACCACGACGCGCTCACCGCAGTGGAGGGGTTCGCCGGGGAGCCCGGCGAGTTCGCCGGAGGACGCGGACGCTTCTTTGGCCTGGAGGAAGAGAGGCCCGCCGTTGGGGCCTTGGAAGAGGAGGATGTAGCAGCGAGTGCCGACGCTGCCCACGCCGACCACTTTGCGGGCCATGTCGACGAGGCGATACCGGTCGAACAGCGCGCGTCGGTCGGGAGCGAGGGTCTGGCGGTACGCCTCGATCATGTTGGGAAGCTGTTCGGCGATGTCTCGATCCTCGTCGACGCGCGTGACCAACGGCGGATCCGGGACGATGCTGCGTCGCCCGTCGATCAGCTTCGTGAGCTTGGTGACCGCAGCCTCGTGGTTGCGGGTGAGCGCCTTGTCGACGATCTTGCGTTTCGTGACTCGACGATCCGACGGCGAAAACAGATCGAGCACGGTACGGGCGTCGAGCATCGCGTACCAGACTTCGAGATGGGTCATCTCCGAGTACCTCTGCATCCACGTGCGGTACGAACCAACCGCGGCCATGGTCACGACGCGTGCCGCGGCGTCGTCCATGCCGTTCTCCTGGCAGGCGACGAACGCGCTCGCGGCAAGGCGTTTCACATCCCATTCGAACGGACCCGGCCAGGTCTCGTCGAAATCGTTGAGGTCGAACACCAGTGTGCGTTCCGGGCTCGCGAAGACCCCGAAATTGAGCAGGTGCGCATCGCCACAGAGCTGCACCGTGATCCCCGCGGAGGGTGTCGTCGCGAGGTCATGAGCCATGACCAGCGCCGAACCACGCAAGAACGCGAACGGCGACTCCAACATGCGCCGATGCCGCAACGGAACCAGATCCGGGAGTCGTAGCCTGTTCGACTCGACCAGCACCTCCACCGGGTCGAAACGGTCAACAGCCGGCTCCCACGCGGCATGCGACTGCCGCGGCACCACCTTGCGAAGTCGCTTTCCCTCGGCCAGCCGATCGACACGCGTCGGCACCGGTCCCAACAACGCCGCCGGCAACATCGGCGTCGGCGCGTCCATGGACTCGCCTGTCAACACCACGTACGCCTCCAGACCCAGCGAGTCAGAACACCTTCACTCGCCGAGTGTGTCACCGTCGACGAACCCGGCACAACGAAAGGACCAACGGGTTACTTCAGGATGTTGACGGCGCGAGCGACGACGAGCACTGCCACGATGAGCGAGATCGCTGCTTCGGCCATCATCAAGAGCTTGGCCCATGATCGCACCGCCGACACATCGGTCGGACTGAAGGCCATCGCAGTGTTGAACGAGAGGTGGAGGTAGTCGACGAACTTGGGGTACCAGTCAGCGGCGACATACTGGGGGTTCGTCATCTCCGGGAAGACGAACGCCGGCTCGCCCTCACCATGCGCGGGCCGCCGCGCCACCGCGGTCGAGGTCCCAGTACCACAAGCCAAATGCAATCACGTTGGTCGCCCAGATCGCCGCGCCCGAGGCGAGCAGCGTTTTGGCGTTATTCGTGAACGGCGTCACGTCAATGATGTCGGCCAGCAACTTCACCGCCGACGCGCTGTTGGCAATCGTGATGATCGCGATCAAGACGTCCGTGACGACACGCAACCAGGTGGCCTGACGGTCAATCCGCCCCGGGTCGCCGATCATCAGCACGATCAGAACGACGACGAGGAACACACCCAGGAGCCATTTCACGTCGTGGACCCTGAGACTGTCGGGCAGGGTCGTCCGCAATGCCCCCGCGACCAACACGGCCAGAGCCATCGGCCACCTGGCTTCCCCGACGGGTGAGCGAGGCGACGACGCGGAGCTAGCCGAACCGCCGGTCATAAGGTCTCCATCGTCGCGTGCCCCGCCCCTGA
>CAWEIZ010000001.1:0-329347 GCA_963809325.1 uncultured Actinomycetes bacterium | reverse complement strand
CGGTAACGCAACGCACTTCTGGAGCAATCCGTGGTGCTGCCCTGTTGCTTCGTTCGGCTTCGTGTCCCAGAAGTGCGTTGCGTTACCGGCGTGGCCGGCGATCGAGTCGACGAAGAACCCGCGGCGCGAGAACGGCGGCGGAGCCCGACTCCGAACCGGCGGTTGTGTGAGGCGGTGAGGAGTGCGCCGAGCGGCGTGGGCTGGTCGAGCCGGTGGCCCTGCACCGCGCCGGTGGCGACCAGGCCTGCCGGTGAACACCGTGCGAGACGCGCCCTCGACGCGCAGCGCGACGTGGACCTGGCGGCAGCCGCAGGACCAGGCGGCCACCAGGATGGCAAGGGCGGCGATGAGCGCCGCGAACGTCAGGCGAAGCCTGTGCAACGTGTCCTCCTTCCTCGAGAGGCATCGACGTCAGATCGCGGGCGGCAGGTCTCTGGCTCGGACGCGTCTCCCGGATTCCCGGGCCGACCACTCCTTCCCGGCCCTTTCGGGCCAGTGGCCACCTCAGGTGACGCCGGACGGACGCCCTCACAGCGGCGGGACCGCGCCGGATTCGCACCGGCTTCCCTTGACCGCTCGCGGAGCGCCGAGTCTGGCGCACCGGGCGGTCGCCTTTGGCCGGGTAGCAGCGAGTCGAGCTCGGCGACGTGCTCCTCCAGCTCGCGCAGGGCGGCCGACACCGACGCGTCGAGCGGGTGCCCCTCGAGATCGGCGTAGAACTGGTGCGCCGGGCGGGTTCGGCGATCGGGCGAGATACAGCGAGGTCATGTGTCGCCGTGGCGACCGAGCGGCGCGATCGCGTCGACCAGCGCACCGGGGTGGTGGTGGGTGACGAACCGAACGGCCGTCCGCCAGGGGCGCCCGTTGCTGGCGGTTCGAGCCTCGTATGGGCTGCGACCGCGACGAAGCGCGTGTAGTTCTGGGCGTGGTCGGACACATCGTTCAGGAGCACGTCCAGCCCGTGCTGGAGCGCAGCCGCCCGTGACGAGATCGCCGCCTGGCGGGGGTCGCCCGCATCCGCCACCCGCCGGGCTGCGGCCGCCGTGCTCGGGGCGACGTAGGGCAGCGCGTACGGGAGCGACCGAGGAACCGGCGGCACTGGGCGAGCGCGGCGGGTGCGAGTGGATCCGCGCCAGCGCGTCGATGTTGGTCCCGGCCATCCCGACCAGGCAGTGCGGCACGGCGATCACGACCTCGTCCACGATCGCGAGCGGGGCGTGTGCGAGCAGGTCGTACGTCTCCGGGATCGCGCCCGCGAGCGAGTTCTCGATCGGGAGGACTCCGCACGACGCCTCGCCGCGTGTCACGGCGCGCATGACGTCGAGCAAACTCGGCAGAGGGAGCACAAGCTGCCGCATCCCGGTAGACCTGCCGGCCGCCTCGGCGGCGTGGAGCGTCCTTCTCCGAAATGGGCGACGGTCGCCGTCATCGAAACCCTCCGTTTAAACGAGAAAGGCCCCCGGTGCTCCGGAGGCCGCTTCGGTCGCTTCGCGTGTTCGCGCGCGGTCAGCCGCCTCCGATGTCCTCGGTAAAGGCGAAGCCGGACACGAACGGCGAGTACGAGTTGGCCATTACTACGAGGAGGCGCTGGTCTCGGCGATCGCCGCCATGAAGGCCGTCCGGCAACGCCCTCGTCCTCGGGATCGGTGACGACGCAGTATCGAGCGACGGGACGGTGATTCTCAACGACATCCTGGTCGAGGGCGTCCACTTCGACCTTGCCCGGACGGCACCCCGCGAGGTCGGGCACGAGACGGCGACCGCGAACCTCTCCGATCTTGCGGCGATGGGGGCCCGCCAGTTGGCGCTGCGCCGCGTTCGGCCTGCCGGCCGGCTTCGACGACGTCGCCGAGATCGCTGCCGGGATGGGTGGAGCACGGTGTGCCCGTCGCCGGCGGCGACCTCTCCGGCGCGGGTCTGGTCGGTCGGTGACGGCGCTTGGACGAACCGGGCGGCCCGTGCGGCGGTCGGGCGGCCGGGCGACGTGCTGGTCGTCACCGGGCCGCTGGGCGGCCAGGCCGCGCCGGCTACCAGGGACGCGTCCTGCCCAGGACAGCAGGGGTGTGCCCTGGCGCGGGTTGCGACGGCGATGATCGACCTCTCCGACGGCATCGCCACCGACGCAGGCCAACTGGCCGAGCGTCCGGCACCGGCGCGGTCATCGAGCTCAGCGCCTGCCGCGCGCCGCCGGCGCCACAATGAGCAGGCCGCGACCAGCAGCCAGCAGCTCGAGCTCCTGGCGGCGCTTCCACCCAGGCGCCGAGCCTCGTCCCGGTCTCGGCCGTGGGCGGCTGACCGAGGGCACGGACGTCGTCCTGCTCGACGCGTCGGGCGCTCCACAGTCGCTCCGAGGCTGGGATCACTTGGATGATCCCGGTCCTGGCAGGGCTCACGGCGGCCGTCATGTGGGGCCTCTCGACCGTCGTCGCGTCGCGTTCGACGAAAGGTGCATCGGCTCCAGGGTGCGCTGGCCTGGGTGATGCTGATCGGCGGAGCGCTCACGCTCGCTCCACCCCGCTGCGCGGCATCCGCGCGACACGTCGGGCTCGGCCTTGGCCTGGCGGTGCGCGGCCGGCGTCGGGTCGGCCTTCGGGCTCTCGGATGAGATGTACCGGGCCCTCCACATCGGCAAGGTGGGGGTGGTGGCTCCGATCGCCTGGACCGCGGTCGCTCCGCGCTTCTCTCAATCGCGCTCGGCGAGCGCCTCGCGGCCGGGATCGCCCTTCTGCCTGGCGGTGATCGCGCTCGGGATCTTCGTCGTCACGCTGCGTGGCGCGGCCACCGACATCCACCTGCGCCCGTCGCTGTATGCGATGGCGGCGGCCTGCCGCTTCGGAATCGGCTGGTGGGAGCGCGAAGGCGGGCCACGACCTGGGGGCGCTCTGGACGATCCTCGTCGCCCGGGTCATCGGCGTCAGCGCGATCACAGCCCGCTCATCGTGCGGCGCACGCTCCGCCGGCCCAGGCCACGTAATCGATGGTCACGTTCTCGGCGGCTGCCGAGCTGATCGGCTTCGCCGCGTTCATCGACGGAGCGGCGTTGTCGCGATACCCGGCCGTTCTCGCGTCGCAGTTCGCCGCGGTCGCGGCGGCGACGAGCTACGTCGTCTTCGGCGAGCGGCTCGGCCTGCGCCAGCATGCCGGCGCGGTCGTCATCTTCGCGGGCGTCGCGGCGCTGGCTGCTCGCGCCTGAGCTCGCGCCGAGCAGGGTCGAGAGCTCCTCCTCGATCCGCCGTCGCGGCAGCGCGCCGATCAGCTTCTTCATCTGCCCGCCCTCGAACACCATGACCGTCGGATCGAGGATGTCGTACCGGGCCGCCATCTGGAAGTTGTCGTCGACGTTCAGCTTGGTGAACTTGACCCGCCCGGCGTGCTGGCCGGCGAGCTCGTCGAGGATCGGATCCATCACGCGGCACGGCCCGCACCACGGCGCGCAAATCAGCCACGACGACCGGCTGATCCGATCCACGACCTCGGCGTCCCACGTCGAGTCCGTCACCTCGAGCATGCTCTCGGCCATCCGCGGACTTATCCCGGCCGCTCACGGGCGGGAGTGGAGCACCATGCCGACGCTGACCATCGTGAACAGCCGCTCGGCGTCGGGGATCTGCCATCCGGATGCACCGTAGACGCTGTAGCCGATCGAGGCCGGGTCGAGATCGGTGCCGTGGATCCCGACGCCGGGCGCCGACCCCCATCCAGCGCGTCCCGAGCGGGTTCCCCGGCCCGGGCGGGATCGGCACGGCGCCCTGGGCCCACGGCGCGTGCCGAGGGCGCGCAGTTCGGGTTCTCGACCTTGCTGATGATGGTGAAGTGACCGTCCGGGGTGGGGTACGCAGGCTGTCCGAGCGCGACCGGGAAGCGGACGGTCGGTGCCCCAACCCACGAGCGTGAGCAGGTCGGCGGCTTCGTCGAGGTGATCCGCCCGGAGGGGCGCCGGCGTGTAGATCCCCACCGCTCCGTCGACCGGGAGGTCGCTCGCCTTCTGAAACGCCCTGACCGCGGCCACGGTGCCGGCCGCGTAGAGACGCCGCTCGGCGGCCCGAGCAGGACCACCAGACGCAGGAGCTTCTGGAGATCCGTCACGTCCTGCCCGACCGCGCCGCGGCGCAGCGTCGCCTTGCCCAGGCGCTCGGTCGAGTCGACGACGAAGCTCAGCCGCTTCTGGTGCGACCCGGCTGGATCGTCGGGCGGCGACCGAGAGCGTGTGGCGCCCCTGGGAGAGCGGCAGCTGCGGCCGCAGACCGGGGTGCGTCGGACGCCGTTCGAGCCGGACCTGTCTCGGTGCGTGTGCGCCGTGTCGCTGACGTCGACCTCGAGGCGCGGCCTGCTCGAGCGCACGACGTCGGGCAGCCCGAACGTGACGGCGGGCGCGGTGGCGTCGACCTTGATGTCGGCGGTGACGCTCCGGTGGTTCCCGGCGGCGTCGGTCGCCGTGACGACCAGCGGGATCGCGCCGTCCGAGACGCCCAGCGAGACGCGAAGGCTCCGTCGCCGCCGGCGATCGCGTGGGCCGTCACGGCGTCGGCGGCCGCGGTCACGCGCACCCCGGGCTGGGTGTGGCCCGTGAGGGCGAGCGTGTGCTCCCGCACCCATCCGCTCGGGAGCGCCGTGAGCCGGAGCGGCGGCGCGTGGGTGTCGACGGTGAAGGCCCATGAGCGGTTGAGTCCCCGCCGAGCATCCCGTCGCCGGTTGCCTTCACCGACACCGTGTCCCGGCCGTCGCCGGGCCGTATGCCGTCGAGCCGGATCGTCGCCGCCGGGCATCGAGCTGGCGGTCGTCACGTCGCGGCCGTCGACGCGCAGCGTGTAGCGCCCCGAGGTTGCCGGCATTCGAGACGCCGATCGAGATCGCGGGCGTCGCGGAGCGCACCTCGGCTCTCGGCGAGCGGCGTGACGGCGCCCGAGCTTCGGCTGCCGGCCGAGTATGCGTATGCGGCGTAGGCGCCCACGCCGACCGCGACGGCCGCCACTGCGGCCGCTGAAGCCTTGGCTCCGGCGGAGTTCAGCCCACCCTCCCATCGTGGTCTCAAATGTACCAGCAGAGGCGCAGGAACTGGTAACGGCTTCGCCCGGCGTTCGTATCATCCCCCGTGCCCTCCGAGCAGCTCTCGAACGCCGCCATCGCCGACCGGTTCGAGCTGATGGCGGACCTGCTCGAGCTGGAGGGCGCCGTCGTCTACCGCTGCTCGCCTACCGGCGCGCGGCGAAGTCGCTGCGCGAGACCGCCGAGTCCGTCTCGAGACTCTCGGCCGAGGGCCGGCTCACCTCGCTTCCGGGCGTGGGCGAGACCATCGCCGCCAAGGTCGCGGAGCTCCTGGGGAGCGGCGAGATCGCGGCGCTCGACAAGCTCGTGAAGCGCAACCCTCCCGGCGCGACGACGGTGATGCGGATCCCCGGCATCGGCCCGAAGACGGCCCGGCGGATCTTCACCGAGCTCGGTCTCGAGACCGTCGATCAGGTGCGCGAGGCCGCCGAGGCCCAGCGGATCCGCGGGATCGACGGCATGGGTCAGAAGACCGAGGAGGCGATCCTCGAGGGGCTCAAGGACGGCGCCGGCGCCACGGTGCGGCGGACGTCGATCGGCCGGCTCCTGCCGCTGGCCGAGCGGATCGTGGAGGAGCTCGGCGTCGCGATGCGGTCGTCCGGTGCCAGCCCGCCGGGAGCCTGCGCCGGTTCGCCGAGACCGGGAAGGACGTCGACGTCGTCGCGGCGGTGACCAACCGCCTCACGGCCTCCGAGGCGTTCGTGGCCCAGGAGTGGGTGGCCGAGGTGGCGTCGCGGGGCGACAACCGGATCGCCGCCGTCGCCCACGACGGCACGGTCGTGGAGCTGCGCATGGTGGCGCCGAAGGTCTACGGCAACCTGCTCCAGCACCTCACCGGCTCCAAGCATCACAACGTGGCGCTCCGCGAGGCGGCGGTGCGCGCCGGGCTCAAGGTCAGCGAGTACGGCATCGAGGACGTCGACAGCGGCGACGTGCTGGCGTGCGAGGAGGAAGCCGACGTCTACGCCCGCCTCGGGATGGCGTGGATCCCGCCGGAGCTGCGCGAGAACCGCGGCGAGATCGAGGCCGCGCGCCAGGGCCGGCTGCCCGATCTCGTCGAGATCGATCAGATCCGCGGCGACCTGCACACCCACACCGACTGGTCGGACGGCAAGGCGACGCTCGAGAGGATGGTCGAGGCCGCCAGGGCGCGCGGGTACGGCTACATGAACGTCACCGACCACTCGCCGTCGGTCGGGTTCGGCATGGGCCTCGACGCGGGCCGGCTGCGCGACCAGATCGAGCGCGTGCGCGCACTGGCCGAGACGCTCGCGCCCGGCTTCACGCTGCTCGCCGGCACCGAGGTCGACATCCTCCGCGACGGGTCGCTGGACTACTCCGACGAGCTCCTCGCCGAGCTCGACGTGGTCGTGGCGAGCGTGCACGCCTCGCACAGGCTGTCGTCCGCCGACCAGACGAAGCGGATCTGCGCGGCGCTCGAGAACCCGCACGTCGACATCCTCGGCGACCCGACTGGCCGGCGCATCGGAAGCCGCCAGCCGAACCCGCTCGACATCGAGGCGGTCATCGCGAAGGCGGTCGAGACCGGCACGATCATCGAGGTGAGCTCGCAGCCCGAGCGGCTCGATGTGCGCGACACGCACGCGCGGCTCGCCGTCGAGGCCGGGGCGCGCCTGGCGATCGACACGGACGCCCACTCCGTCGCCGCTCTCGACTACCTCCGCTACGGCGTCGCGACCGCCCGTCGAGGCTGGGCGACCGCTGCCGACGTCGTGAACACGCGCGAATGGCCCGAGCTCCAGGCTGAACTCGGGCCATAGGCTCGCGCGCGCTCGGCTTACGAGGCTTCCGGGAGGATCTCCCAGAGTTGGTTCTTCCCGTGCTGCTGGGTGAAGAACCACCGCGCACCGGCGAACGCGCCCACGCGTCCTTGCATTCCGGCGACAAACGGCGATCCCGACGAGACGTGCACGCCGCTCACCTCGTTGTCGCCCTCGTTCTGGAAGCCCGGCGTGCCGGCGTCGAGGAGTGCGGCGTCGGCCTCGGCCTCCGCGTCACGCCCCTCGGCGATGATTCGGACCGGGTGCGCCGGATCGGTCATGTCGTAGGCCCAGAGCGAGTCGAGCGTGTTGAGCTGCGCGTGCAGCCCGTCGCCGCGATCCTCCGCGGCGAGGAGCGTGTTGCGGTCGGCAAACGCCACGTTGTCGAACGCGGCGTGCGTTGCATCGCCGAGCGCCAGGATCGAGATGTGGCCGCTCGTGCCGTTCGCGATGTTGACCGTGAACAGGCTGCCCCACGAACCGCGCTTGGCAAGCGCCGGCACGGAGCCCGCGTCGGCGTTCGTGTCGCCGGTCGCCGCGAAGACGAACGTGTGGAAACCCGACCCGGGCCGGAACTGGAGGTTTTCGGGCCGCTCGAACGGCGTCGCCCCCGCGGCCCTGGCGAGCGCGTTGGCGTCGAACGGGGCCGTGCCGTCGGTGGCGGTGTTGTGGATCGTGATCCACTTGGCGGGCCAGGACGTCCCGAGCGTGTGCAGCTTGAGCCGGTCCTGGGAGAAGACATCACCCGACGGGTTCGCGGCATGGAACCTGACCGCATGGCCGTTGATCTTGACCTGGAGTGCCTGGAGCTTCCCGCCCTTCGTCAGATCGGAGCGGTTCTTCGGCACGAACCGGTAGATGAACGAGTTCGGCTGCTTGGCGACCTCGGGTGCCGACGGATCGGACGGGTCGACGCTCACCTCGGTGCCTCCGACATCCTCGGCCAGGATGAGGTTCCCCTGATCATCGGGGTGGATGCCCTCATAGCCGCCGCGGCCGATGGCTTCAAGCACAGATCGCTTCGCCGGCCAGTCCATCGAGAGCTGGATCGGGGCGGCGGCGTTTCCATCCTCCTGCGTGGCGAGGAGCGTGTGCGTGAACGGATCCCAGGTGGAGCCGTCGAGCGCGTTCAGGTGGGTGAGCCCGTCCCCTCCGACCGGCGTCAGGAGTGTGATCCGGTGCGCGGGGTCGGTCACGTCGAGGTTGATCCGCGTGACGTAGGCGAGGTCGCCCTCGAAGAGCTCGTGCGGCTGGAACAGGAAGTGCGTGCCGTAGTCGTAGCCATGGGTCGGCCCCGGGAGGCCGTGCTTGAACACCAGGTAGGTGTTCTGGTCGGGCTCGGTCTTCGTCGGCTCCACCGGCTGCGTCGAGCCGTCATTGAGGAAGCCGAACTCGGTGATCAGCCCGGACGGGTTCTCGAGCGGGTCCGAGCCCTGGGCGATCTTCGTCAGGGTGAACCCGGGCGCGATCTTGTTGGCGGGGTGTCCTACTCGGTGGTTGGCGTTCGGAACGCCGGGCGGCGGGATCGACGCCGCTGCCGGGGCCGCGGCGGCTCCAAGCGCGCACACGGCGACCACCAGAACTGCACGTCTCATCTGCGTCCTCCGGTGAAGGGTGCCTCCTGTCGAGGATCACCCTACGCCCGGGGACGATTATCCAGGGCGAAGAATTGGGAGAGATCCGGTGTCGATCCGGTTATCAGTCTGTGAGGTCGACGATCTCGCCCTCGAGCACCTCGGGCTCGGCGGCGGCGGGGTTCACGATCACCCGGTCGGCCCAGTAGAACTGGTTGCGCAGGGCGGCGTAGACGTCGACCACGTCGGGGGCGATCTCGGCCAGCTCGGCCGGGTGGACGTCGACGGCGATGGTGTCGTGCCCTCTCACCCTTCCAGGGTACGGGCACCCGGCCGGGGCCGCAACGGGGTCGCCGATCAGTCCGTCTCGGCGAGGTGCTCGAGGAGCTCGATCACTTCCGGTGGGCCCTCGACGACGGCGTCGGCCGCGGCCAGGAGCGCCCGCGGCGCTTCGGGTGAGCGCACGGCAACCCGCACGGTCGCTTCACGGAACGCGTCGAGGTCGCTCGAGTCGTCGCCGACGAAGAGGATCTCGGTGATGTGCCGGCGGCCGCGGAGGCGCTTCACGGCCGCACCCTTGTCGACGGCGATGGGCGGACGCACCTCGAGCACCATCCGGCCGAAGCTCGACGCGAGCCCGGCGCGCTCGAGCTGGGGCACGATCTGCGTCTCGAGGTAGCGATGGGCGTGGTCGGCCCGCGGTGAGCCGCGGTAGTGGACGGTGAAGGTGATGCCCTTGTCCTCGATGTGGCAGCCGAGCTCGGGCAGGAGCCCGTCGTTTCGGACGAGCTGGAGGGCCTCGGCGATGGGCTGGACGTACTTGGCGGCCTGCGGGGCGAGGTGGACGGCGCCGTCGCGCCACACCTCGAGCCCGTGGTTCCCGGAGATCGCGACCGCGTCGACCGGCACCATCCGCCGGGCCTGGGCGGCCGGCCGCCCCGTGACGCACGCCACGAGTGCGTAGGTCTGGGTGAGGCGGTCGAGTGCGCGCAGCGCCTCGGGGATGACCTGCGCCTCGTCCGGCGTCGCCACGATCGGAGCCAGCGTGCCGTCGATGTCGCACACGACGCCGCTGTGCCGAGGATCGGCTCTCAGGGGTGCCACGAGACGCGCCAGGCTCCGATCCACGGGCTCGTACACTACCCGTGTGTCAGAGCGGACCCTGGCCCTCGTGGGCATCGGACTGGCGGCCGGGTTCCTCTCCGGCGTGCTGGGGGTCGGCGGCGGGATACTCATCGTCCCGCTGCTCGTGGCCGGCGTGGCCTACGAGCCGAAGCCGGCGATGGCGACGTCGCTCGCGGCGATCCTCCTGACCGCGATCGCCGCGGCCGCGTCGCACGCCCAGGCCGGGAACGTGGCCTGGCGGGACGCCGTCCTCATCGGCGTGCCGGCGATCGGCGGAGCGGTGCTGGGCGCGTGGCTTCACCAGCGCATCACGGCCCGACACGTCACGCTGGCATTCTCCGGCTTCCTGCTCATCACGGCGGTGAAGCTGGCGTTGTGAGCCACGAGCTGATCGCAGTCGCGCTCGGCGTCCTCGCCGGCACGCTCTCCGCGCTCTTCGGCGTGGGTGGCGGGATCATCTTCGTCCCGACGCTCATCTTCCTCGGCCATTCGGCGCACGTCGCGGTCGCGACCTCGCTGGCCGCGATGGTGCCGGTGATCGCGGTCGGCGCCTGGCGGCAGACGCGCTACGGCACCGTCAACTGGCACGACGCGCTCATCGTCGGTGTGGCCTCGGTCCCGATGACCAAGGTCGGTGAGGTGGTCGCGACGTCGATCGCCAACGCCACACTGGAGCGCATCTTCGCGGTGATGCTGGTGCTGGTCGCCGCCCAGCTCGCCTGGCGGGCCCTCCACGCGCCGGCTGAAACACCCGTGCCTGATGCCAATGGTTCACCCCCGGGCTGAAACACCGATGCCTGACGCCAATGTTTCACCACCCGGCCGCGGCGTGAAACATCGGTACCTGGTACAGCCGTATCACCCGGCGCCTCCGATGTAAGCCCGACAGGGGTCTGAAACACAGGTACCAGGTAGACCTGTTTCACACCCGTACACCCACATCGGCGTGCTTTTCATGCTCCTGGGGCTCGTCGCGTTCGGATTTGCGTACGTCTGGCATCGAACCGGACGATCGCACGATCAGATCCAAACTGACCCGTCGGGCGGCCGCTGACTACCGGGGCCTGTACTTCGCGTCAGCGGCTGGTGGCGAGGATCTCGTCGGCGCGGCGCTTCAGGTCGTCGACGACGGCCGGGTCGCGAAGCGTCGTCGTGTCGCCAAGTGCGTGCCCCTCGGCGATGTCGCGGAGGAGCCGGCGCATTATCTTGCCCGAGCGGGTCTTTGGCAGGTCGTCCGCGATGATCACCGCCTTCGGACGGGCGATCTTGCCGATCTTCTGCCCGATCCACTCCCGAAGCTCGGCCGCCAGCTCGTCGGACGGCTCGTAGCCCGCCCGCAGGAGGACGAAGCAGAGCGGCGTCTGGCCCGTGAATGAGTCGGGAGCCGCGGTCGCCGCGGCCTCCGCCACGGCCGGATGCTCGACCAGCGTCGATTCGAGCTCGATCGTCGAGAGCCGGTGGCCCGAGACGTTCATGACGTCGTCGACCCGACCGAGCAGCCAGAAGTCGCCGTCGTCATCCTGGCGGGCCCCGTCGCCCGGGAAGTACGTCCGCACGTCGAAGCGCGAGAAGTAGTTCGAGACGTAGCGATCGTCGTCGCGGTAGAGCGTGCGGAACATGCCGGGCCACGGCCGCGTGATGACGAGGTAGCCGCCCTTGCCCTTCTCGACGGGGTTTCCGTGGTCGTCGACGACCGACGCCGCGATCCCCGGGAACGGCCGCGTGGCCGACCCCGGCTTCTGGGTGATGAGCGCCGGGAGCGGCGTGATAAGGATGCCGCCGGTCTCGGTCTGCCACCACGTGTCCACGACCGGGCAGCGCTCGCCGCCGATGAACTTCCAGTACCACACCCACGCCTCGGGGTTGATGGGCTCGCCGACCGTGCCGAGGAGCCGCAGCGACGTGAGGTCGTGCCGCGCCGGGATCTCAGGCCCCGACTTGATGAACGCCCGGATCAGCGTCGGCGCGGTGTAGTACTGCGTCACGCGGTGCTTCGCGATGATCTGCCAGTGCCGCTCGGGGCCCGGGAACATCGGATCGCCCTCGTAGAGCACCCCGGTCGCGCCGTTGGCGAGCGGCCCGTAGACGATGTAGCTGTGGCCGGTCACCCAGCCGATGTCGGCTGCGCACCACCACACGTCGTCCTCGTGGATGTCGAAGATCCACCTGTGGGTCAGCGCCACGTAGGTGAGATAGCCGCCCGAGGTGTGGACGGCGGCCTTCGGCTTCGCCGTCGTGCCCGATGTGTGGAGGGCGTAGAGCATGTGCTCGGCCTCGACCTGCTCGGGCTCGCAGGTGTCCGGCTGTCCGGGCACCAGCTCGTGCCACCAGTGATCGCGCCCGTCCTGCATCTCCACGTTGGCGCCCGTGCGCCGGAGGACGATCATGTTCTCGACCGACGGAGCGAGCTTGACGGCCTCGTCGGCCGTCGCCTTGAGCCCGACGCCCGCGCCCTTGCGCCAGGCTTCGTCCTGGGTGATGACCGCCTTGGCGTCGGTCGACTCCAGCCGCTCACCGAGCGACTCGGCCGAGAAGCCCCCGAAGACGACGACGTGCGGCGCCCCGATCCGGGCGCACGCGAGCATCGCGACGGGGAGCTCCGGCACCATGCCCATGTAGATCCCGACCACGTCGCCCTTCCGGATCCCGAGCGCGCGCAGTGCGTTCGCCATCCGGCAGACGTCGGACAGGAGGTCGGCATAGGTGATCGCCCGCTCCTCCTCGTCGACCGGCTCGGGGACGAACTGGTAGGCGACCTTGCCGCCTCGACCGGCAGCGACGTGCCGGTCGAGGCAGTTGTGGCTCACGTTCAGGATGCCGTCTGCGAACCACGTGCAGTGCGGCGGGTCCCACTCGAGCCCCTTGGTCGGCTCCTGGTGCCAGTCGAGCAGCGAACGCGTCTGGTCGAGCCAGAACCCATCGAGATCGGCCTCGGCGCGCTCGTAGATGCCGGGATCCGAGGCGACAGCCTGGGAGACGAACGCCGGCGGTGGCGGGAACTCGCGCCGCTCCTGAAGCAGGACGTCGATGGCGGCCTCGGCCGCCTCCCGGCTCACATCGCCCATCTCAGGGCTCGTAGTCGAACTCGTCCTCGTCCGACGACAGCACCTTCTTGATGCCGATCGCCGCGGCGACCGCGATCGCGCCGCCGATGAGCAGCCTGCCGAACTTGTGGCTCTTCTTGGCCGGCTTCTCGGACAGCCTGGCCGCTGCGACCTTGAGCTCGCCGGCCGCCTTCATGACCTCGTCGGTCACCGTGCGCGACGTTGCGGCCTTGCGTGGCCCGTCAGCCTGGATCTTGGCGTAGATGGTCTTCGCCGAGTCGAGCGCCGTCTTTGCGTGTGCCCGTAGCTCCTCGTCGTTCGCCATACGGGTGACGATCGGAGTGAGCGTCTCGGCCATCTTGTCGGTCTTCATCTTCGTGGGCACTGCCCACCTCCCTCGAGATCGCCGGTTTCAAGTCACACTACCACGGTGGATTTCGCACGCGTCAATACCCTCCTCGAGGAATGGGGAGAGCCTGCCTACCGTTCCCGTCAGGTCTATCAGGCGGCCACGCGCACGCTCGTGGCCGACTACGACGGGATGACGGGCCTCCCCGTTGCGCTTCGACGGCGCCTGGCCGAGGCCGAGCCGCTCACGGAGCTCGAGGTCGACGAGGTGCGCGAATCCGGCGATGGGACGATCAAGCTGCGGCTCGTCACACGGGATCGGTTCCCGGTCGAGGCGGTCGCCATGCGCCACCGCGACCGCCGCACCGTCTGTCTCTCATCACAGTCCGGCTGCCCGCTCGCCTGCACGTTCTGCGCGACGGGCGAGATGGGCCTCGGCCGCAGCCTGCGCTCCGGGGAGATCGTGGAGCAGCTCCTGGCCCTCGCGCGGATCCTGCGCGACCAGGGCGCGACGGTCGGGAACGTGGTGATGATGGGGATGGGCGAGCCCTTCCTGAACTACGACGCCGTGCTCGAGGCGTGCCGGACGATGCACGACCCCGACGGCTTCAACCTCGGCGCGCGCCACATCGCGATCTCGACGGCCGGCTGGGTGCCGGGCATCGAACGGCTTGCGGAGGAGCCGCTCCCGCTCCGGCTCGCGCTCTCGCTGCACGCGCCGACCGACGAGCAGCGCGAGCAGCTGATGCCCGTCACGCGCCGGTATCCGATCGAGCGGCTGATGGCGGCCTGCCGCGACTACCGCGAGCGCACCGGCCGGCGCATCTTCGTCGAGTACCTGCTCCTCGACGGCGTGAACGACTCCGACCGCGACGCCCGCCGGCTCGGACGACTGCTCGGCCGCGGGCCGGCGTTCCACGTGAACCTGATCGCCTACAACCCGACGGCATCGGCCTACTCGGCCTCGCCGCAGGAGCGGGTCGCGGCGTTTGCCGAGGTGCTGCGCGAGCTGGGCGTCGGCGCGACCTACCGGCGCTCGCATGGAAGCGACATCGAAGCCGCCTGCGGGCAGCTCGCCGTCGCCGGTGCCAGGGCCCGGCGGCGCGCGCTCCGGCGGATCAAGGCCGAGGCATAGGCCGGTAGACTCGATCAATGGGCGACGGGACGATGGAGGCCTGGGTGATCCGGCCGGAGCGCCTCGGCGACCCGATCGACGCCATGCAGCTCGAGCGGATCGACGTTCCCGATCCCGGCCCGGGCGAGGTGCTGGTCCGGGTGATGGCGGCCGGCGTGAACTACAACGGCGTGTGGGCCTCGCTGGGCCTTCCCGTCTCGATCTTCCGCTACACGGGCTACGACTTCCACATCGCGGGGTCGGACGCCTCCGGAGTCGTCGAGCGCGTTGGCCCGGGCGTCACCCGCTGGAGCCCGGGCGACGAGGTCGTGATCCACTGCAACCAGAGCTGCGGCGAGTGCGCGGAGTGCAACGGCCTCGACCCGATGGCCTGCTCGCGGCAGAAGATCTGGGCCTACGAGACGAACTGGGGGAGCTTCGCCGAGTACTGCCTCGTGCAGTCCCAGCAGCTGCTCGTGAAGCCCGCCCGGCTCACGTGGGAGGAGGCGGCGTCGTACGGGCTCACCTACTTCACGGCCTACCGGATGCTCGTCGACCGCGCGGGCGTCCGGGCCGGCGACAACGTGCTCGTCTGGGGCGCGGGCGGGGGCCTGGGGACGTTCGCGGTCCAGCTGTGCCGCCTCTACGGGGCCAACGCGATCGCCGTTGTCTCTTCAGACGACAAGCGCGAGCTGGTGACCGGTCTGGGCGCGTCGGCGGTTCTGGACCGGCGGGAGTTCGCGCTCCTCGATCCCGACACGGGTGAGCGCAACTTCGACGAGATCAAGCGCTTCGGGAAGGCCATCAGGGAGGTCACCGGCGGCTCCGATGCCGACATCGTGTTCGAGCACGTCGGCACGGCCACGTTCTTCACCTCGGTCTTCGTCTGCAAGACGTTTGGCACGATCGTGATCTGCGGCGCGACATCGGGCTTCCAGCTCGACTTCGACGTGCGCTACCTGTGGATGCGCCAGAAGACGCATCCTCGGCAGCCACTTCGCGAACGCCTACGAGTGCCAGCGGGCGAACCAGCTCATCGCGGAGGGCAAGATCGAGCCGGTGCTCTCGCGCGTGTTCCCGTGGTCGGAGTGCCCGGTCCCGCACCAGATGATGAAGGAGAACGCGCACGTCGGGAAGATGGTCGTCCTGGTCGGAGCCGAGCGCGAGGGCGAGGGTCGCCGCGATGAATGACCGGCCGTTCGCCGGCCCGGGCGACGCCCCGCTCGACTACGACCGCGATCTCGGCGACCCCGGGTCGTTCCCGTTCACGCGCGGGATCCACCGCGACATGTACGCCGGCCGGCCGTGGTCGATCCGACAGTACGCCGGCTACGGCACCGCCGCCGAGACCAACCGCCGGTTCCGGTTCCTGATCGACCAGGGCCAGGCCGGCCTCTCGACGGCGTTTGACCTCCCGACCCAGATGGGCCTCGACTCCGACGACCCCCGTGCGGAGGGGGAGGTCGGGCGGGTGGGCGTGGCGATCGACTCCATCCGCGACATGGAGGCCCTGTTCGACGGCATCCCGCTCGACGAGGTCTCGACGTCGATGACCATCAACGCGCCGGCGGCGGTGCTGGTCGCGATGTACCACGTCGCCTGCCGGCGCCAGGGGCGTGACCCCGCGCAGATCCGGGGGACGGCTCAGAACGACGTCCTCAAGGAGTACGTGAGCCGCGGCACCTACATCTACCCGCCGCGGCCGTCCCTTCGGCTGGCCGCCGACCTGATCGCGTGGACGACGGCGGCCGCGCCGCGCTTCAACGCGATCTCGCTCTCCGGGTACCACATGCGCGAGGCGGGCTGCACCGCCGCGCAGGAGATGGGCTTCGCGATCGCAAACGCGATCGCCTACGTCGCCGCTGTGGTCGACCGCGGAGTCGGCGTCGACGAGTTCGCGCCGCGGCTCTCGTGGATCTTCAACACCCACATGGACTTCTTCGAGGAGATCGCGAAGTACCGGGCGCTCCGCCGGCTCTGGGCGCACGTGATGCGCGACCGGTTCGGCGCGACGGATCCTCGGTCGATGATGCTGCGAACCCACACGCAGACGGCTGGATCGACGCTCACGCTCCAGCAGCCCGAGAACAACATCGTGCGGGCGGCGATCCAGGCGCTCGCCGCGGCGCTCGGCGGTGTGCAGTCGATGGCGCTCTCGTGCTTCGACGAGGCGATCGCGATCCCGACCGAGCACGCCCAGACGCTGGCCGTGCGCACGCAGCAGATGCTCCAGCACGAGTTCGGCATCACGAAGGCGGCCGACCCCCTCGGGGGGTCGTGGTACGTCGAGCGGCTGACCGACGAGCTCGAGGCCGAGGCCCGGGGTCTGATCGCCCACATCGACGAGCTTGGCGGCGCGGTCGCGGCGATCGAGTCCGGCTTCTACCAGCAGGTCATTTCCGACGAGGCCTACGAGCGCGAGCGCCGGATCGCTGCCGGCGAGGACGTGGTGGTCGGCGTGAACCGCTACGCCGACGAGGCCGCTCCGCTGCCAGAGCGGTTCGACGTGCCGCCCGACCTGGCGGCCCACCAGCGGGCGGGGCTCGTGGCGCTGCGGGCCGAGCGCGATCAGGCCGCAGTCGACGCGGCGCTGGCGAGGCTGGTCGAGGCTGCGCGGAGCGACGAGAGCACAATGCCCGCGATCATCGATGCCGTCGACTCCGAGGCGACCCTCGGCGAGATCTGCGGCGCGCTGCGGCAGGTGTTCGGCGACTACCGACCGGCCATGGCGGCCCAGATCTAGATCGATGGGCGACGGCGGCACGGAGCGGACACCAGGGTCGTTGGGGGCGGTTGCGGCGGATTCCTTGCGCTATCATCTCCCGCCCGTGAGCGCCGTTCCCGAAATGCCGGCACCGCTCGAACGTGCGCTCCGGCAACTTCAGACCGGCGGGATGGTGATCGTCTGCGACGATCCTGACCGCGAGAACGAGGGCGACCTCTGCATGGCGGCCGAGTTCGTGACAGCCAAGGCGATCACGTTCATGGCGTGCCAGGCGCGCGGCCTGATCTGCCTCTCGCTCCCCGAGGAGCGCTGCGACGAGCTCGACCTGCCGCTCATGGTGCCGGCGCGGAACGGCAGCGACACCACCGGGTTCTGCGTCTCGATCGAGGCCGCAACCGGCGTGACGACCGGGATCTCGGCCGCCGACCGGGCGCGCACGATCCAGGTCGCCGTCGATCCCGCCGCGAGCGCCGGCGATCTCGTCCGCCCAGGGCATGTCTTCCCCCTGCGGGCCCGCCCGCGCGGCGTGCTCGAGCGGCGCGGCCAGACCGAGGCTGCCGTCGACCTCACCCGGCTCGCCGGGCTCACGCCGGCCGGCGTGCTCTGCGAGGTCATGAACGACGACGGCACCATGGCCCGTGGGTCGCAGCTCCTGGCCTTCTCCCGCCGGCACACGATGCCGGTGGTGACGGTCGACGAGATCGCGACCTACCTGCGCACGTCCGCGCCGGCGATCAGCGCCGTCTAGCTGTCCTGCCTACAGAGGTTGTGAACGGCTGAGGGTACGTCCGGCCCTCCTTTGAGGCTGTGGGTCTTCCGGGACTCACGCTCAAAGGAGGGCGCGGATGCGTGTGCACGCTAACGCCAAGCTCGGACCGGGTGGCCGTGTCGCGTTGGTGCGGGCGATTGAGGGGGGTTTGTCGCTGAGGGCGGCTGCTGCTGCCTTCAGCGTGTCGCCGGCGACCGCTCATCGATGGTGGCATCGGTGGCTGGACGGTGGTCGTCAGGTCGCTGCTCTGGTTGATCGGTCGAGTCGACCACGGCGCGCTCCACGGCTGTTGCCGGTGGAGCTGCAGGAGCGGATCTGTGAGTGTCGCCGCCAGACGGGGTGGGGGCCACGCCTGGTTGCAGGTGCGACTGGGTTTGCCCACTCGACGGTCTGGAAGGTGCTCAAGCGGGCTGGCATGTCACGACCAACGAAGCCGTCGGACGAGCCGGCAAACAGCTATGAGTGGCCCTGTCCGGGCGATCTCCTACACATGGACACCAGCCGCTATGCACGCTTCGCGCGGCCAGGTCATCGCGTCACCGGCGACCGCTCCCAGCGATCCCGACGCTGGATGCGACCAGAAACCCGCGTTGGCTACGACTACGCGCACGCGATCGTCGATGACCACTCCCGGCTCGCCTACGTCGAGCTGCACCCAGACGAGAAGGCCATCACCGTCACCGCCTTTGTCCAGCGCGCCCTCGCCTTCTACGCCCACCACGGCATCGCCGCCAAGCGGCTGATGACCGACAACGGGTACAGCTACGTGAAGAACCGGTCGCTAGCCAGCCTGCTCGCCCAATCCGGCATCCGCCACCTCACCACCCAGCCCTACCGGCCCCGCACCAACGGCAAGGTCGAACGCTTCCACCAGACCATGGCCCGCGAATGGGCCTACGGACTCACCTACCGCTCATCTCGACACCGCGCCCACGCCCTGCCACACTGGCTCCACCACTACAACCGGACACGACCACACAGCTCAATCGGCGACCGGCCACCAATCAGCCGCGTTCACAACGTCCGTGAGTAGGACAGCTAGCTACCACGCGTCGAGCGTCGGGAAGCCGCGCTCGCCGCCGTCGAGGCAGCGCTCCAGGAGGACGGCCGTGCCGGCGTCGCCGGTCCAGAGCGTGTGGTGGCCGCGGCCGTGCTCGGCCCGCGTGCGCTCGACCTGGGCCGCGGCGTGCATCGCGAAGGCCCTCGCCCGCTCCAGCCAGATCTCCTCGCCGGTGCGGTGAAAGAGCGAGAGGAACGCGAACGCGTTCCCTGCGGTGCCGTGGCAGAGGCCCGCACCCTTCCGCAGCGGGCCCGCCCGCCAGGTGAGCTCGCCGCCGGCAACCAGGATCTCGGTCACCTCCGCGTTCTCGGGGTCGGCGCCGGCCAGGGCGGTCACGATCCCCGGTGCGCCGTGGCACCACTGCACGCGGATCGCCCCGGGCTGCACCGCGAGCGGCCCGCCCGTGTGCGGTGGCCAATTGGCCGTCTCATGAGTGCCAATTGCCTGGTCGACCGCGATCCGGCCGAAGCCGGCGGCGAGGCCGGGCGCGTCGTCGAGCAGCTCCGGCCGGCCGAGGAGCGCGTGAGCGTTCCCCGCGAAGCCGTGGCCCGAGCCGAAGTACCGGCTGGTCTGGCCGTAGAGGAGCTGCGTCCAGCAGCCGTCCGGGTCGCGGACGGAGAGGAGGTGGGCGGCGCTGCGGCTCCAGAGCTCTGCGAACCGCTCCCCACCGCCTCGCTCGAGGATGGCGGCTGCGGCGAACATCGTGCCGGGGCTGCCCCAGAGCAGCTCGTTCGTCTCGTTGCCCACGTTCGCGGCGATCTCGAGGGTCAGCAGGTCGGCGGTCTCGGGCGACGGCTCGAGGAGCCACGACACGAGCAGGATGCCCGCGCGCCCGAGCAGGAGCGACGGTGGCAGCGCCCCGGCCCTCCCAGCGAGATCGGCGGCGACGCCGGCCCAGTCCCGCCCCGGGGCGTGGACGCCCGCCCGCGCCAGCCGGTCGAGGGCCCAGACCATCCCCGCACCGCCCAGGTAGATCGTCAGCAGCTCGTCGGGCGTCACCTCGCCGTCGAGCGGGTGGGCCGGCCACAGCCGCTCAACGTCAAACGCAGCCTCGGCGTCGCGGCAGATCTCCGCGATCGTGTCACGCGCCCGGCCGGCGTCCCACGGCCGGCCGGCAAGGTCCTCGTGCTGCTCGGGCGACCAGAGGGCGTCAGGCGACGGGTGCGCCCCTGTGCGACGCGATGAGCTCCTTCGCGTCGTTGACCTCGTCCGAGCGGTTCACGCCGAGGCAGGCCGTCACCCTGTCGTCGCCGTCGAGGTAGTAGGCGACGAAGTCGTCGTTCTCCATCGACCCGCGCACGTCGACCCGGCCGGTGCCCGGCCCGACGTACTCGAACCACGTCCAGTCGCCGAGGTCGCTGAAGAAGTACGGGACGGTCGTGTACGGCTCGGTCTCCTTGCCGGCCCACGTCTTGCCGACGTGGGCGCCCTGGTTCAGGGCGACGTCCCAGTGCTCGATCCGCATGCGGCGGCCGTGGACGACGCTCTGGTAGGCGGCGATGTCGCCGACCGCCCACACGTCGTCCGTCGCGCGCAGGTGCTCGTCCACGTGGACGCCGTTCTCGACCGTGAGCCCGGCCGCCTCGGCGAGATCGGTGTTCGGCGTCACGCCGATCCCGGCCAGGAGCACGGTGTAGTCGCCCTCCGGCAGCTCCGACGTCCCGGTGTTGACGTTCACGCCGTGCTCCTCGAGGTGGCGCTGGAAGTACGCGGCCACCTCGGCGCCGAACAGGTGCTCCCACACGACGCTCTCGGGCACGGCCATCGTCACGTCCCAGCCCTTCATCCGCGCCGACGCAGCGGCCTCGACGCCGATGAAGCCGCCGCCGATCACGCCCAGGTGGCCGGTCGACGTCTCGAGCATCTCGGCGAGGGCGCTCGAGTGCTCGATCGTGCGGATGACGCGTGCTCCCGGCAGCTCGCGCGGCGTTGCGCCGGTCGCGAGGACGAGCCGCTCGTACTCGACGGCCTCCCCGTCGGAGAGCGCGATGCTCCGCGCGCCGAGGTCGAGCGCGGTCGCGCTCACCCCGGTCCGGACGTCGACCTCGTGGTTCTGCCACCACTCCGCCGGGTGCATGTAGACCTCCTCGAGCGGCTTCTCGCCGCGGAGGAACTCCTTCGTGAGCGGCGGGCGGTGGTACGGGACGTGCGCCTCGCGGGCGATCACCAGCGTGGACCCGTCGCCGCCCTGCTCCCGGTACTCCTGCGCGACCATCCCGCCGGCGAGCCCCCCGCCGACGATCACGTTCTGATACCGCATCGGTCCCCGTCCCCTTTCGACGTTACGTGCTCGGCTCCCAGCGGAACGTGCGAAGCGAGATCGCCGCCAGCACCGCCGTCGCGGCCAAGAGTACCCCGATGTCGCCCGCGACATGCGTGAGCGAGAGGCCCCGCACCGTCGTGTCGCGCAGCCCGTTCGCGAGGTAGTAGAGCGGCAGCACCCGCGCGATCGCCTGCACGAACGCCGGCATCGCCGCCACCGGGAAGAACACCCCTGAGAGGAACATCATCGGGTTCGTGATGACGTTCGAGACGGCGTCGCCGGTCTCGGGGTTCGAGACGATCGACCCGATCGCGAATCCCATCGCCAGGAAGCACAGGCAGCCGGCGATCGCGACCGGAATCCCGGCCCACCACGTCGACGAGATGTGGATGCCGAAGACGATCCGGCCGAACGCGAGCAGCACCACGACCTGCATGATCGCGACCACGAGCGACGCTGTGATCCGGGCTGCGAAGAACTCGGCCAGCGGGATCGGCGTCAGCTTGAGCCGGCGCAGGATGCCGCGCTGGCGCCAGTCGACGAGAACCGTTGCGAGCCCGATGACCGCCGAGATCATGATCGACAGCGCCACGATCCCCGGGAGCAGGAAGTCGATGTAGCTGAGCGATGCGGAGTCGACCGAGACGGCCTGGAACGCGAGGGCCGGTGGGCCGCCGGTGGCGGCGATCGACACCCGGTCGGCGGCGCCGAACACGATCCCCTTCATGATGCCGGCCTGGGTTGCCGACGTGTTCGACGTGTAGAGCCTGGCGGCGAACGACCCGTCGCCCCTCGATGCGAAGACGAGTGCGGCGTCCTCGTCGCCGTCCTTGACCTTCTTGATCGCCGTCGCGGCGTTCGGCGAGGTCTTGACCGTGAGCCCCTTGGTGTGCTCGAGCGCCGCGACCATCGCCCTGGGGGCCGCCGCGGTCACCGGCTGGGCGACGACGATGTCGCCGGCGCTGACCGACCGCCCGAAGAGCAGCCCGAGCAGCGTCATCAGGATCATCGGGAAGACGAGCGACCAGAAGAGCGTGATGCGGCGCCGGAACGTCATGCGGAGCTGGGCCATGGTCGTGGCCCCGAAACGGCTCAGATTGAAGCTCACTCCCGGTACTCCCGCCCGGTGAGGCTCAGGAACACGTCCTCGAGGTCGGCGCCCTTGACGGCCAGGTTCTGGACCGTCTCACCGGTCGCGCGCGCTCGCTCGAGCACCTCGAGCACGGTGGACTGCGCGTCGCGCACGTAGACCGCGTGGTCGCCCGCCGAGTCGGTGTACGACACCCGGGCGTCGGCGTTCAACGCCTCGATCAGGCCGGCCGGGGTGTCGAGTGCCACGATCCGCGCCTCGTCCATGATGGCGACGCGGTCGCAGAGCTCCTCGGCCTCCTCGAGGTAGTGGGTGGTGAGGACCACGGTCTTGCCGTGCTCCTGGTTGATCGAGCGGATCACGTCCCAGAGGTTGCGCCGGGCCTGCGGATCGAGCCCGGTCGTGGGCTCGTCCAGGAACACGATCTCGGGATCGTGGACGAGCGCGAGCGCGATCGCGAGCCGCTGCTGCTGTCCGCCCGAGAGGTTCTTGGCGTAGTCGGCCCCCTTCGACTCGAGCCCGACCTGCGCGAGCGAGCTCTCCGCCCGCTCGCCGGCGTCGGCCCGCAGGTAGAACCGGGCGAAGAGCTCCAGGAGCTCGCGCGCCGTCAGCATGTCGAAGAGCGACGTCGTCTGAAGCTGAACGCCGATCAGGGCCTGGATCCTGCGCGGGTCGGGCCACACGGTATGGCCCAGGACGGTGATGTCGCCCGCATCGGGCTTGCGAAGCCCCTCGATCATCTCGAGGGTCGTCGTCTTGCCTGCTCCGTTCGGGCCAAGGATGCCGAAGACCTCGGTCCGGTCGACGGTCAGCGAGACGCCGTCGACGGCGACGTGCGACCCATACCGCTTGGTGAGCCCCTCCACCTCGATCGCCGCGCTGGCGTCCATGCGGCCGGGCATGATAGTCCCGGCCCATGTGAGCGGGGTCAGCGGCGGTCGAGCGGCGGGCCGGCCAGCACGACCGACGTCTCGATCTGGCGCTCCGGGATGCTCCAGTACGTCCGGAGAAGCTCGGTCTTCCGCTCGGGTGAGACCAGCTCGAAGCCGTGGCGCTCGTAGAAGCCGATCGCCCAGCCGGCCGCGGCCCATGTGCCGACGAGCATCGGCCGGAGAGCCGCCTCGCACAGGTGGCGAAGCAGGGCGCTGCCGATCCCCGCCCGCTGACGCCCCGGCACGACGTAGGCGTGGCGGATCAGGTCGACGTCGCCCACCGCCTGGATGCCCATCACGCCGATCAGCTCGCCGTCGGCCTCGTACCCCCAGAAGACGACACCGGCGGCGATCTCCGCGTCGAGCTCGCCGGCATCCATGTAGGGCTCGTGCCAGCGGTCGGCGGGGATGGCGCCGCGGTAGGCCTCGGCGGCGGCGTTCACGATGGCCAGGATGGCCGGGCGCTCGTCGTCGCGACACGGCCGGATCTCGCCCACGGCCGCTACCCGGCGGGCCGCTTGGGCACGAGCACCTTGCGGCGGAACTCGCAGACGATCTCGCCGCGCTGGTTCTCGCCGACGGTGTCGACGGTCACGACGCCGCGGTCCGGCTTCGAGCGCGACTCGACCTTGTCGACGACCGTCGTCCGCGCGTAGATCGTGTCGCCGTGGAAGGTCGGCTTCGCGTGCTTCAGCGACTCCACCTCGAGGTTCGCGATCGCCTTTCCCGACACGTCGGGCACGCTCATCCCCAGGACGAGCGAGTAGACCAGGTTCCCGACGACGACGTTCTTCCCGAACTGGGTCTCGGTCTCGGCGTAGTGCGCGTCGGTGTGCAGCGGATGGTGGTTCATCGTGATCATGCAGAACAGGTGGTCGTCGGCCTCGGTGATCGTCTTCCCGGGCCAGTGCTTGTAGACGTCGCCGGCCTCGAAGTCGTCGAAGTAGCGGCCGAAGCGGATCTCGCGGGCGTCGAACTCCCGGCTCACAGCGGGTTCCTCGCGAGCAGGCCGCGGGCGATGATCAGCTTCTGGATCTCGGAGGTGCCCTCGCCGATCAGGAGCAGCGGCGCGTCGCGGTAGAGGCGCTCGATCTCGTACTCCTTCGAGTAGCCGTAGCCGCCGTGGATCCGAAGCGCATCCTCGACGACCTCGTTGCAGATCTCGGTGGCGAACAGCTTGGCCATGCCGGCCTCGACGTCGGAGCGCTCGCCGGCGTCCTTCTTGCGGGCCGCCGAGAGCATGAGCAGGCGGGCCGCCTCGATCTTGGTGCCCATCTCGGCCAGCTTGAACTGGATCGCCTGGTGCTTGGCGATCTGACGGCCGAACGCCTGCCGCTCCTGTGCGTAGCGGATCGCGATGTCGAACGCCCGCTGGGCGACGCCGACGCCACGCGCCGCGACGTTCACCCGGCCGACCTCGATGCCCGACATCATCTGCTGGAAGCCGCGGCCCTCCTCGCCGCCGAGCAGGTTCGCCGCCGGGACGCGGTGGTCGGCGAAGACGAGCTCGGTCGTCTCGACGCCCTTGTAGCCGAGCTTCTGGAGCTGGGGCGGGATCGTGAGGCCGCCCTCCTGCGACGCGCCGGGCTCCTTCTCGACGAGCAGGCAGCTCATCCCGCGGTGGGCGGGCGAGGCGTCGGGGTCGGTCTTGACGAGGGTCGCGACCATCCCGGACCGCAGGCCGTTCGTGACCCACATCTTCTGCCCGTTCACGACGTAGTCGGAGCCGTCGAGCCTCGCGGTCGAGCGGATCGCCTGGACGTCGGAGCCGCACTCCGGCTCGGTCATCGAGAAGGCGCAGCGGATCTCGCCGGTCGCCATCCGGGGCAGGAACCGCGACCGCTGCTCCTCGGTGCCGTCGCGCATCAACATGTCGGCGACGATGAAGTGCGTGTTCACGATCCCCGAGACGCTCATCCACCCGCGGGAGAGCTCGCACACAGCAAGCGCGTAGGTCGTCAGGTCGAGGCCGAGCCCGCCGTACTCCTCCGGGATCGTGAACCCGAAGATGCCGAGCTCCTTCAGGCCCTCGACGATGTCGTCGGGAAATGTGTCCTCGTGCTCGAGCTCCGACGCGACGGGGATGATCCGCTCGTCGGCGAACTGGCGGACGAGGCCGACGATCTCGCGCTGCTCGTCGGTGAGCTGGTCGAGCGCGAGAGTCATGCCGGCGCCTGGCTTGCCATCCCGGCCAGCTCGCCCCGCGCCACGACCGCCTCGGCGATCTTCCGCGACGCCTCGTCGATCATCTGGCCCTCGTGCATCACGGCGCCCTTGCGCTCGACGTGCGTCGCGTGGTGGTAGGCGTCGAGCAGCCGGCGGGCCGCGTCGAACTGCTCCTGCGTCGGCATGAAGACCTCGTTTGCGACGTCGACCTGGAGCGGGTGCAGCACCCACTTCCCGTCGAACCCGACCAGCCGCGCACGGTGGCACAGCCGGCGGTACTCGTCGACGTTCTTGATGTCGGTGTAGGGCCCGTCGATCGCCTGAAGCCCGAACGCCCGCGCGGTCGTCACGATCTTCGAGATCACGTAGTGCCACTGGTCGCCCGGGTAGTCGGGATCGATCGAGCCGATGACGAGCTGGGCGACCCCGATCGAGGCCGCGTAGTCGCCGGGGCCGAAGATGATCGTCTCGATCCGGTCGGTCGCGGTCGCGATCTCGCGCAGGTTGAGCGTCCCCTGCGCGTTCTCGATCTGGGCCTCGATCCCGATCCGGTGCTCGAGCTTGTGCTGCACCTCGAGCTGCGTGAGCAGGTGGTCGACGAAGTGCAGCTGGGCGGCGTCCTCGACCTTGGGGATCATGATGCAGTCGAGGTTTCGCCCCCCGCCAGACACGACGTCGACGATGTCGCCGAGGCACCACTGGGTCGTGACGCCGTTCACGCGCACCACCCGGGTCTTGCCCGAGTAGTCGTGGGTGTTCAGCGCGTCGACGACCGTCCTGCGGGAGGCCTCCTTCTCGAGCGGCGAGACGGCGTCCTCGAGGTCGAGGAAGATCTGGTCGGCGGCGAGCGTCGCCGCCTTGGCGAGCATCTTCTCGGACGAGCCCGGCACAGCCAGGCAGCTTCGGCGCAGCCTCAAATCGCGCTCCTTCCCACGTTCAGGCGGAAGGGAGTCTAGTGGGGCACTAGAGCGTGCCGATGCGGCGGATTGGCCAGTACCGCGCCCGGGCGACGCCGATGATGCCGTTGCGCGGCTCGAGCCCCCAGTCGCGGGAGTCGTCGGAGATGCCGCGGTTGTCGCCCATCAGGAGGTAGTAGCCCTTGGGGATCTCCACGCGCTGGAGCGCACGTCCCGCGATCTCCTGGTGGTCGTTGACGTACGGCTCGTCCAGGCTGAACTTCGGCTTGCCCGCGTCCTGCACCCAGATCTTCCCGTCCTGAGACCATACCGTCTCGCCCGGGAGGCCGATCACGCGCTTGATGAACGTCGTGCCGGCCAGGCCGTCGCGCAGGCCGAGCTGAGGCGACGTGCAGACGCCCATGCCGTCGGAATGCCCGTCGGTGCAGTGGGGTGGGTGGAAGACGACGATCTGAAAGCGGTGCGGGGTTCCGAAGTCGAGGGTCAGCCGGTCGGCGAGGACGCGGTCGCCGGGGAGCAGCGTCGGCACCATGCTCGGCGTCGGGACGCGGTACGGCTTGATGACGAACGCCTGGGCGAGCCACGCGATCGCGAGGGCGACGGCGAGCGTGACCGCGGTCTCGAGGACCGTCCGGACTCCCTTTGGCATCGACGCGAATACGGCCATGAGCACGGGAGGTTATCGGCGGCCAGGGCCGGCGTCTGTAGGTGGCCGGCGTGTTAACGCGGTGTTCGGGTAGGTGTGCTCCGGCTACAGCACAGGTACCCTGGTGCCGATGGCTTCGTCGATGGCCCGGCGCCTCGCCCTGGTTCTTGCCTGCATCGCCGCCGCGATGGTCGCTGCCGTGCCGGCGGCGCAGGCCCGCACGATCTACACGCTGACGGGCCACGGATGGGGTCACGGCATCGGCCTTTCGCAGTACGGCGCCCTGGGCTACGCGCAGCACGGGTGGGCCTACGACGCGATCCTGGCGCACTACTACCAGGGAACGACCCTGTCCGCGCTCCCGAACTCGGTGCAGATGCGCGTCCAGCTTGCGAGCGGCCGGGCGTCCTACTCGATCTCGGGCGCATCCAGGATCTCGGTCGTCGACGAGGGCGGGAGCACGGCGAAGAAGCTTCCGGCCGGCTCCTACCGCGTCGAGCGGGGCACGTCGGGCCGTCTGCGCGTCGTCGACGCCGCCACCAACGCGCGCGTCGTGAAGCACCTCACAGGCCCGGTCCGGCTGAGCGGCTCGCAGGCGCTCCGGGTCGACAGCAGTGTCGGCATCGGCTGGGCGCACGACCACTGGCACGGCGCCCTGCGGGTGATCCGGTCGGGCTCGTCGCTGATGCTGATCGACGTCGTGCCGCTCGAGTACTACCTGCGGGGCGTCGTCCCGAGCGAGATGCCCTCATCGTGGCTGGCCCCGGCGCTGCGGGCCCAGGCCGTCGCCGCCCGGTCATACGCGGTCGCGACGCGCCATTCGACGTCGCTCTTCGATGCCTACGCCGACACCCGCAGCCAGGTCTACGGCCCGATCGAGCACGAGGCCGCCGCATCGACCGCGGCCGTCTCCGCGACAGCGCACCAGGTCCTGTGGTTCTCGGGCAACGTCGCCGTCGGGTTCTTCTCGTCGTCGTCGGGCGGCTGGACGGCGTCGGAGCAGGCGGCGTGGGGGAGCGGCAGCGAGCCCTACCTCGTCCCGGTCCGCGACCGTTACGACGGCGCCCAGGGGCTGAACCCCAACCACAACTGGAGGCCGAGGGTGCTCACGCCGAGAGGGCTGGCCCGCGCGCTCGGGGTCAAGGGCAGGGTGCGGTCGGTCGACCTGACCATCGACGGGCCCTCGCAGCGCGTCACGCACGCCACCTTCCACACGGGGACGGCCAACCACGGATACAGCGGCCCGGGCGCGGAGTCGGCGCTCGGCCTTCGCTCGAACTACTTCCGGATCGTCGGCGTCACGCTCGCGGGCCCGACGCGGGCGATCGCCGGCACGCCGTTCTCGCTGAGCGGCCGTGTGTGGCCGTTGCCGCACCACCGCATCTCGCTCCTCGAGCACAACGGGCCGGGCCAGCCGTGGACGACGGCCGACGACCGGCTCTCGCTCAAGCCCAACGGGACGTTCTCGACCAGCATCCACCCGAAGCAGAACCGGGTGTACCGGCTCGGGCTCCCGGCCGGCGCGGTCTCGCCGCGGCAGAGCATCGCGGTCGGGCCGGAGCTCACGCTCGTGCGCTCCGGCAAGGCGTTCCGCGCGACGATCTATCCCATCCTCTCCGGCGCCACGCTGACGCTTCAGCGGCACCGGCCCGGCGGCTGGAAGGCCGTCACCCACGCCACGGTCGGCGCCGGCGGGCACGCCAGGTTCGCCGTTCCGGGGACGGCGGGCAGGTGGCGCGTCTCCTTCGGGGGTGACGCGCAGCACGCGGGCAGCCACTCGCCGACGCTCACCTCGCCGAAGATCTGGCGGGGATAGTCTTCAACACATGCCAGCGTTCGCCATCCGCCGCGTCGACGGCAAGCTGCGGTTCCGCGCAGTGGGGTGCTGCAACCCGGCGAGCTACCGGCGCGGGTACGAGCGCGCCTACATGGAGCAGGTGCTCGCCGAGGGCGGCCGCGTGGTCGGCCGCGAGGGCGACGTCGTGCAGCTGGTCGACCGGCGCGGACGCCCGTGCTCGGTCGATCTGGGAATCTGACTAGGATTCCCGGCCGTCCGCGGGTAGGCCGCTCGGCGACCCGATCTTGAGACGGTTCCATACCATCCCGCACGGGTCAGCACGAGAGGGGCTCGCCACGAGCGACAACCAGGAACGACTCCGGCCGCTGCGCGTGCTGGTGACCGCCGCGGGCTCACCCGGAGGAGGGCGGCTCGTGAGATCCCTCCAGCAGAACGGCCAGCGTGAGCTCGCCGTGGTGGGCACCGACATGAGCGTCCGCCGCGGCGGACGGTCGATCTGCGACGCCTTCCACGTCGTGCCGCCGGGCTCGTCGGACGAGTTCCCCGGCCACCTGGCCGAGCTCGCCCGCCGCGAGGGCGTCGACGTGGTCTTTCCGCTCTCGTCCTTCGAGGTGGCGGCGGTGTCGAGGGCCGTCGACCAGTTCGACGTGCCGGTGCTCGTCGCGTCGCCCCAGGCGATCGCAGCCTGCAACGACAAGGCCAGGACGATGGAGCTGTGCGCGCGCCTCGGCGTCCCGATCCCGCGCTCGATCACCGCGACCTCGCCCGACGAGTTCCGGGCCGCCGCGCACGCGCTCGGCTACCCGGACGTCGATGTCTGCACCAAGCCGACGGCGCTCAAGGGCTCGCGCGGTTTCCTCGTGATCTCGGCGAAGCCCAACCGGCGCTGGCACATCCTCGAGGCCCGCCCAGGCCCGATCCCGCTCACCCTCGACGAGACGCTCGCGGCGATGGGCGGGGACGACTTCCCGACGCTCCTCGTCATGGACTACCTGAAGGGCAAGGAGCACACGGTCGACGCGATCTGCCGCGGCGGCCGGTTCCTGGTCGGCCACGCCAAGACGCGCGAGGCGGTGCGGGCCGGCCTGGCCATGTACTTCGAGACCGCCGACGAGCCGGAGCTGGTCGAGTCGTCGCGCGCGCTCTGCGCCGAGCTCGGCGTGGACTGGTTCGTGAACGTGCAGTTCATCGACGGCCGCCTGCTCGAGATCAACCCGCGGATCTCGACGATCGTCTACCAGGAGGACTTCAACATGCCCTACCTGGCCGTGCGGCTGGCGCTCGGCGAGATCGACGAGGGCGAGCTCGCCGCCCAGCAGTCGCGCGTGCGGATGACGCGCCGGGCGATCCGCTACTACGACCAGGTGGAGTACGACGAGGCGTGAGGCCGTGCGCGCGCTGATCGTCTCCTACTACTTCCCGCCGGCCGGCGGCGGCGGCGTGCAGCGCGTGCTGAAGCTGTGCAAGCACCTGCCCGCGTTCGGCTGGGACGTCGACGTGCTCGCGCCGGACGACCCGAAGTGGGTGGCCCGCGACCCCGGCCTCGAGGCCGAGATCCCGGCCGGCACGGTCGTCCATCGCGCCCCCTACCACGGGCCCTCCGACGAGCGTCCGGCGGCCGACGTGCTCGCCGGGGCCACGGGCCTCAGCGGGGTGGCGACCCGTGCGGGGCTCTACGGGCGCCAGCTCCTGCTCCCCGATCCGCGGGTCGTGTGGGTGCCCAACGCCGCGCGGGCGGCCGTGCGGATCGTGCGCGAGCGCTCGGCGAGCGTCGTCCTCACGACGTCGCCGCCGTCGTCGGCCCACATGATCGGGAACGTCGTCGCGCGCCGGACGGGCGTCCCCTGGGTCGCCGACCTGCGCGACTCCTGGCTTGCGAACCCGCACCGCCGCTACGAGCGCCGCACCGTGCGCGCCAAGCGGGCGCTGCTCGAGACGATGGCGCGGCGGACGTTCGCCCGCGTCTCGGCGCTCACGACCGTGACCGACACGATCGCCGAGGAGGCGCGGGCGCTCGCCCCGTCCGGCACGCCGACGGCCGTGATCTCCAACGGCTGCGATTTCGACGAGTTCGCCGGCCTCGAGCACACACCCTCCGATCGGCTGCGGATCCTCCATGCCGGGTTCTTCTTCGGCGTGCGCAGCCCGCGCCCGTTCCTCGAGGCGCTGAGCGGTCTCCTCGCGGACCGGCCCGAGCTGCGCGAGCTGGTCGAGGCCCGCTTCGTCGGCGGCTTCCGCACCGCCGACCGGGAGTGGGCCGAGACGCTCGGCCTCGGCGGTGCGCTTCGCATCGACGGCTTCCTGCCGCACGACCAGGCGCTCGTTGCGATGAAGGCGGCCGACGCGCTGCTGCTCCTCATCCCGCGCGCCGGTGGCCTCGGGCTGAGCGTCCTCTCGGGCAAGCTCTTCGAGTACCTGGCGGCGGAGCGGCCCGTGCTCGCGCTCGTCCCGCCCGAGGGGATCGCCGCCGACCTGCTCCGCTCGACCGGGTTCGCGCGCGTCGCCGACCCCGACGACGTGGGCGCAATCCGCCGGCAGCTCGAGGAGCTCGTCCGCGACTGGCAGGCCGGCGAGCTCGGCGACCGCGTGCTGCCGCCGGATCTGCGTGAGCGCCTCGACCGCCGCACGCGCGCGGCGGAGATGGCCGAGATGTTCCGGAGGGTGGCGTGAGCTCCGACAAGGTCCGCATCGCGCTCGTCGGCTGCGGCTACTGGGGCCCGAAGGTGATCCGGGCGGCGGCGTCGCTGCCGGACGTCGAGGTGGTCGCGCTGGTCGACTTCCGCGAGGACCTGCGCGAGGCGCTCCTGCGCCACTACCCGCTCGCCAACTCGACGGCCACGCTGGCCGAGGCCCTCGCCGCTGGCCCGATCGACGCCGTCATCGTCGCGACCAACCCCAGCACGCACGTCGAGGTCGCCTCCGAGGCGATCGAGGGCGGCTGCCACGTGATGGTCGAGAAGCCGCTCGCGCTCAGCGCCGCCGACTGCCGCGCGCTCGGGGAGAAGGCCCGGGCGGCCGGGCTCGTCCTCATGGCCGGGCACACGTTCCGGTTCAGCCCGCTCGTGAACCACGTGCGCGGCCTGCTCGAGAGCGCGGGAGCTCGGCGAGATCTACTCGATCGACTCCCAGCGCCTGAACCTGGGCCGCGTGCGCCGCGACGTCGACGCGATCTGGAACTTCGCGCCGCACGACATCTCGATCCTGAACTACTGGCTCGGGCAGCACCCGCAGGCCGTTCACTGCCACGCCTACGACTACCTCCAGCCAGGCATCCCCGATCTGGCCTTCCTCGTGCTCGAGTACGAGCACACGGTCGCGCATGTTCACATCAGCTGGCTGCACCCCACCAAGGTGCGGCGGATGACGGTGGTCGGCAGCAAGAAGATGGTGGTCTACGACGACGTCGAGGGTCAGATCGTGGTGCACGACGCCGGGATCGACCGCGAGCGGGTCGACCGCACGTTCCCCGACTTCGAGACGTTCGGCGAGTTCCGGCTGATCCACCGCGTGGGCGACATGCACATCCCGCGCATCCCGATGGCCGAGCCGCTCGCGCTCCAGTGCCGGCACTTTGTCGACTGCGTCACGTCGGGCAGCGAGCCCGTCACCGGCTTCGAGGACGCCGCGAGGGTGGTCGAGGTGCTCGAGGCGGCCAGCGTGTCGCACGCGAACGGTGGCGCACGCGTCCCGATAGCCGACCTACCATGAGCGCCGCGATGGACACCATTCCGCTCGTCGATCTGAAGGCGCAGTACCGCGCGATCGGCCCCGAGATCGAGGCCGCGATCGGCCGCGTGCTCGAGCGCCAGTCGTTCATCAACGCAGCCGAGACGAGGGCCTTCGAGGAGGAGTTCGCCGCGTTCTGCGAGGCGCCCGAGGCGATCGGCGTCTCGAACGGCACGACCGCCATCGAGCTCATCCTGAACGCGCTCGGCGTCGGAGCCGGCGACGAGGTCATCACCGTCTCGCACACGTTCATGGCGACCGTCGGCGCGATCCTGCGCACGGGCGCGACGCCGGTGCTCGTCGACGTCGACGAGGCCACGTGGACGATGTCGCCCGAGCAGGTCGCGCGCGCGGTGACGCCGAAGACGAGGGCGATCCTGCCGGTGCACCTCTACGGCAATCCCGCCGACGTGCCCGCGATCGCGGCCGCCGCACCGGGCATCCCGATCGTCGAGGACGCCGCTCAGGCGCACGGTGCGCGCTACCACGGCCGGGCCGTCGGCAGCGACTCCGCCGCCGCCTCCTACAGCTTCTATCCGGGGAAGACGCTCGGCGCCTACGGCGACGCCGGCGCCGTCACGACGGCCGATCCTGAGCTCGCGCTGCGCCTGCGCCGCCTGCGCGACCACGGCCGGTACGGCGCCAAGTACGAGCACGCCTCGGTGGGGACGAACGCCCGCATGTCCGAGATCCAGGCGGCCGTCCTGCGCACGAAGCTCGCGCACCTGCCGGAGTGGGTCGCGGCCAGGCAGCGGCTCTGCGGGCTCTACGAGGAGCAGCTGGCCGACTCGCGATGTCCGCCTCCAGCGGGTCGAGCCGTGGGCCGAGCACACCTGGCACCTGTTCGTGCTGCTGCACGCCGATCGCGACCGGCTCGCATCCGAGCTCAGGGAGCGCGGGATCTCGACGGGCGTCCACTACCCGATCCCCGTGCACCGCCAGCCGGCGATGGCCGAGGCGCCGCACCGCGTGCAGGGCGGCGAGCTGCCGGTCACCGATGCGCTCGCCGCGACCTGCCTCTCGCTCCCGATCTACCCCGAGCTCGGCGACGACGGCGTCGCACGTGTCACCGAGGCGGTGCACGACGTGCTCGCCGGCGCGCATGTCTGAGGGGGCGGCCGCCGACAGGCCGCTTCGGATCCTCGGCGTCGGCCGCGGCCGCTCGCTGATCTTCCTCCGCTGGGCCTGGGCGCTGGCCGAGCTGGGGCACGACGTCCACATCGTGAGCCCCGTCTTCCGCGACGACATGCCGGAGGAGCTCTCGATGCTCACCGTGCACGACATCACGAAGCTCGGCATCGGCACGCGGATCCCGGGCTATCGCCGGACGCAGTTCGGGCCCGCGATCCGCCGCCTCGCGGCCCAGATCAAGCCCGATGTCGTCCACGCCCACTACCTGCTCCCGTACGGCCACTGGGCGGCCGAGGCCGGCGTCCACCCGCTCGTCATGAGCCCGTGGAACACCGACATCTTCACGTACGGCAAGGAGCGCGCCCGGGGCCGCAAATGGGTGGCCGAGTCGATTGCGGCCGGCGACCGGTTCGTCGTCTCGTCGCTCGGGAACACCGAGGAGACGGTGCGCCTGGGCGCCGACCCGGCGGCGATCGACCGGATCGTCTGGTACGTCGACCTGCGCCCGTTCGGGCCAGAGAAGCGCGACCACGCGGCGCTGGCGGCGCGGTTCGGGTGGCCCGCTGACTCGCTGATTGTGCTGTCGCTTCGGAACTACCGCGAGAACACCAATCTCGATGTCGTGCTGAGGGCCTTCAAGCGCGCGCACGACGAGGAGCCGCGGGCGCGGCTGATCCTCGCGGCCCGCGAGGGCGTCATGACCGAGACCGTGCGGGGGTGGGTGAACGACCTCGGGCTCGGCGACGCCGTGCGGATGCACTTCATCCCGCCGCCCGAGCTGCCGTTCTTCTGCGCCTCATCCGACCTGGCGGTCTCGTTGGCGTCGACCGACGCCACGCCGGCCTCGATGCTCGAGTGCATGGCCTCGCGGCTGCCGCTCATCATGGGCGACGCGATCACGATCGACGAGTGGATCACCCAGGGCGACGGCGGCGAGGTCGTCCAGTGCCGCGACGAGGATGCCGTGACGGCGGCCCTTCTCCGGCTCATGCGTGACCCCGAGCTCCGGGCAGCGTACGGCGAGCGCAACCTGCGCCTGGTAGCCGAACGGCTGCCGGAGCATCCAGGCGTAGCGCTCGAGCGGGTCTACCGCGGCATGCTGTCTGGCAACGGCCGCTAGCCGCCCAGCGGCCGCTAGGCCTCGACCAGGATCACCAGGGTCTCGGGCAGCACGCCGTCGTACTCCATCGCCTCGGCCGCCGCCGGGGTCTGCATCGCGCCCATAACAGCATCCATGTCGGCAACGTCCATGAGGACGGCAACCTGGGTCGGGTTCTGCGGGTCGACGAACGTCCGGATGTTGGTGACGCCGAGCGGGCCGAAGAACTCTTCGCGCTTCGGCGAGGCCAGCCAGTGCTTGGTGTCCTTCACCTTGTGATGGCCGATTACGGTGGGCATGGGGGCTCCTTTTGCGTCGCGGCTTAGGGCGCCGCGCTCGGTGGGCAGACCCTACAGGAGCTCTTCGTCCGGCACGTCGCGTAGCACCCGCGCCGGCACGCCGACCACGAGCTTGCCGGCGGGCACGTCGGCGATCACCACCGCGCCGGCGCCGACGAACGCCTCCTCGCCGACCTCGATGCCGGGCAGCAGCACCGCCGCCCCGCCGACCCGGGCGCCGCGCCGCACCGTCGGGCCCTTCTTCAGGGCGTGGCGGCGCTCGGTGCGGCCCATGAGGTTGTCGTTCGTCGTGGTCACGCCCGGGGCGATGAAGACGTGCTCCTCGAGGGTCGTACCCGCCGTGATGTAGGCGTTCGTCTGGATCTTCGTGAACGCCCCGATCGCGACGTCGTTCTCGATGCAGACGCCGCGCCCGATCACCACGCCCTCGCCGACGGTCACCCGCTCGCGCACCGTGGCCAGGTCGCCGACGACGCAGCCGTCGCCGAGCTCCGCGCCCGCCGAGAGGACGGCTCCGGCCGAGACGCGCACCTCGCGCCCGAGTACGAGCCGGCCGACCTCGCCGGCCGTCGTCGAGCGGGCCGACAGCACCGGCCGCTTCCCCAGCACGGCGTTGTCCCCGATCGTGCAGCCGTCGCCGACGACCGTGCCCTCGTGCACCGTCACGTTCGCGCCGAACTGCACCCCGGAGCCGATTGACGCGTCGGGCGCGAGGACGAGGCCCGGCGCCTCGTCCGCCGCCCACATCATCGCGCGGCCGCCGCGAGCGAGATCGTCTCGCCGCCGCGCTCCAGGGAGCGCTGCATGGCCTCGAGCACCTCGACCACGCGCACCCCCTCGTCCACGCCGGTGCGCGGCTCAGCGCCCGTCCGCACGCACTCCAGGAAGTGCTCGCACTCGAGCCTGAGCGGCTCGCTCATGTCGATCCGCGGCGACCAGATGTCTCCGGCGTGCGTGCTGATCTTCCCCTCGGGCATGTGGATCTCGCCCTTGTCGTGCACCGTGACCTTGCCCTCCGTGGCCATGTCGTCGAAGACGGCCATCTTGTTCGAGCCGATCACGGTCATCTTTCGGATCTTGTGCGGGTCGAGCCAGCTCAGGTGCAGGTGCCCGATCTGGCCGGTCGGGAAGTGGATGTAGCCGAAGACCACGTCCTGCACGTTGGGCCGCACGTAGCACTCGCCGCGCGCCGACACCTCGTCCGGCTCGTCGCCGAGCAGGTGCAGGACGACCGAGACGTCGTGGACGCCGAGCGACCAGAGCGCGTTCTCGTCGGGCCGGATCGTGCCCAGGTTCACGCGCTCCCCGTAGACGTAGCGGACGTCGCCCAGCTCGCCGGTGTCGATCAGCTCGCGCAGCTTCACGACCGCCGGGTGGTAGCGCAGCAGGTGGCCGACCATGAGCGTCCCGCCGGTGCGCTGCACGACGTCGCGCAGGTCGCGGGCCTCCGACGCGCTGAACGTCATCGGCTTCTCGACGAAGACGTGCTTTCCGGCCTCGAGCGCCTGCCGGGCGAGCGCGTGGTGCGTCGGCACGGGCGTCGCGAGGACGACCGCCTCGAGCGCTGAGTCCTCGAGCAGGTCGTCGAAGCTCGCCGTCGGTCGCGCGGCCGGATAGGCCGCCGCCTGCTGGGCGAGCACGCCGGGGTCGGGGTCGCAGCACCAGCGCAGGGCGGACTCCGGGAGGGTCGCGAAGTTGCGCAGGAGATGCCGCCCCCATCGCCCGAGGCCGACCATCCCCACGCGGACGGGCTCACTCACAGCTTCACAACCCGCCCGTCGGCCGCCGGGACGGCGTTTCGGAAGTCGATGACGAGCGGCGCCAGCTCGGCCACGCGGCCGTGGTCGACGCCCGGATGGGCGGTCACCACCGCGACGATGTCGGCTCCGGCCAGGAGCTCGTCGGTGAGCGTCTGGGACTCCAGGTCGAACCCGTGCTCGGCCAGGCTGGGGACGAAGGGATCGTGGTAGGCGATCCGGGCACCCTGGGCCGCGAGGAGCTCCATCACCTTGAGGGCCGGCGACTCGCGCAGATCGCCGACTCCGCCCTTGTAGGCGACTCCGAGGACCACGACCGAGCTCCCGCTCACGGGCTTCTGGACGCCGTTCAGCGCCAGGGCGACGCGCTCGGCGCAGTGGTAGGGCATGTTCTGGTTGACCTTGCCGGCGAGCTCGATGAACTCGACCGGGAAGTCGTACTCCCGCGCCTTCCACGACAGGTAGAACGGGTCGATCGGAAGGCAGTGGCCGCCCAGGCCAGGCCCGGGTGAGAACGGCATGAAGCCGTACGGCTTGGTTGCCGCCGCGTCGACGACCTCCCAGACGTTCAGGCCCATGCGGTGGCAGAGCATCGCGAGCTCGTTCACGAGCGCGATGTTCACCGATCGGAAGATGTTCTCGAGCAGCTTCGTGAGCTCGGCGGCGTCGCACGACGACACCGGCACCAGATGCTCGACGCAGGAGCTGTAGAGGTCGATCGCCCGGTCGCGGCAGGCGTCGGTGAGGCCGCCCACGACCTTCGGCGTGGTGCGCACCGTGTAGTCGGTGCGGCCCGGGTCGATGCGCTCGGGCGACATCGCGAGGTGGAAGTCCTCGCCGCCGCGCAGGCCGCCCGACTCCAGGATCGGGAGCAGCACCTCACGCGTGGTGCCCGGGTAGCTGGTCGACTCCAGCACCACGAGCTGCCCGCGGCGCAGATGCCGGGCGATCTGCCAGGTGGCCCCTGTCAGCGTCGTCAGGTCGGGCTCGCGGTTCGTCGAGAGCGGTGTCGGCAGGCAGATCAGGATCGCGTCGGTGCCACCGAGCGCCGCGTACTCGCCGGTGGCCGCCACCGTGCCCGCGCTCACCAGCTCGGCCAGCGCCGCCGAGTCCACGTCCTCGATGTAGCTCTCGCCGCGGCCGATCGCCTCGACCCGGCGCCCGTCGGACTCGACGCACACCACCGAGCGCCCGGCGCGGCCGAATTCGACGGCCAGCGGCAGGCCCACGTACCCCGCGCCGACGATACCGACGTCCGTTGGCATGCGGTGCAGATGCTATCGACCGGCGGTGATGACAGCGGCGATGCGGCCGGCCGCGGCGCCGTCGCCGTAGAGCGGCGGATGCTCCGCCGGGCGGCTTGCCGAGGCGAGCGCGGCGGCCACGGCAGCCGGATCGAGATCCACCAGCCTGTTCCAGCCGGCGGCGATCGTCTCGACCCATTCGGTCGTGTCGCGGAGGGTGACGCACGGCACGCGGTGCAGGTACGCCTCCTTCTGCACGCCGCCCGAGTCGGTCAGGCAGGCGGCCGCCGACATGAGCAGCGCCGTGAAGTCGAGGTAGCCCAGCGGCGCGGTGAGGCGAGCGGCGGCGCGCGCCCGTTCCAGCAGGCCGGCCCGCTCGAGCGCCGCCCGCGTGCGCGGGTGCACGGGGAAGACGACCGGCATCTCGACGGCCTCGATCACCTCCACGAGCGTCCCGATCGTCTCGGGCAGGGTGTTCGCCGGCCGGTGCGCGGTGAGGATGACGTACCCGCCGGGCTCGACCCCGGCCTGTGTGAGCGCGTTCGACCGCCGGGCTGCGACCGGCGCGAATATGCGCGCGACGTCGACCATGACGTCGCCGACCATGTGGACGCCGGCGGTGATGCCCTCGGCGGCGAGGTTCGAGACGGCCGTGTCGGACGGGCAGAAGCGCAGGTCGGCGAGGACGTCGACCACCATCCTGTTCAGCTCCTCCGGCATGCGCCGGTCGAACGAGCGCAAGCCCGCCTCGACGTGGCCGATCGGCACGTGCTGCTTCGCGGCGACGAGGGCGCCCGCCAGGGTCGAGTTCGTGTCACCGTAGACGAGCACGGCGTCCGGGGCCTCGTCAGCGAGCACCGGCTCGAGACCGACGAGCATGCGCGCGGTCTGCTCGGCGTGGGTGCCCGAGCCGCTCTCGATACGGCGGTCGGCCGGGCGCAGCCCGAGCTCCTCGAAGAAGATCTGCGAGAGGTCGGCGTCGTAGTGCTGGCCGGTGTGCACGAGGACGTGGTCGCAGCGGCCGTCGAGCGCCCCGGCGACTGGCGCAGCCTTGATGAACTGCGGGCGGTTGCCCACGATGGAGACGACCTTCACTGCGGCCAGCCTACTGGTCGAGCACGTCGTTGAGCGCCGTCGAGAGCTCGTCCCGCGAGAGCTCGCGCTGGAGCTTCCACGCGACGCGGCCGTTCGCGTCGAGCACGAACGTCGTCGGCTTCCCGAGCAGGCCGAACGGCTCCACGAGATGGTCGTGGGGGTCGAACACGATCGGCCAGTTCCATCCGTAGCGGTGCGTGTAGGAGAGCGCGCCCGAGCGCGAGTCGTCGATCGCGACGCCGACGAACTGCACCCGGCCGTGGTAGGTGCTGGCGGCGTCGGCGAACGCCGCGCCCTCGGCCTTGCAGGGCGCGCACCACGAGGCGAAGAAGTTGATCACCACCGGCCGCCCCCGCATCCGGGCCAGGTCGACGGTGCCGCCGCCGAGCGCCGGCTCGCGCAGCGTCGGGGCGGGGACGCGCTTGGCCAGCGCGATCGGCGCGGCGAGATCGGCCCGCCTGAGCGAGTCCGAATGCGCCCGGCCGTAGAGGGCGATCGAGACGACCATCACCGTCCCCGAGACCAGCGCGACGATCCGCAGCCGGCGCTGCACGGCTCGTATCGTACGCCGGGCTACTCGGAGGCCGGTACGGCGTCCAGGTTGCGCGCCACGGCGGCCACGAGCCGGGCCGTGGCCTCGAGGTCGGCCAGCTCGATGACCTCATTGGGCGAGTGCATGTAGCGGTTCGGGACGCTGACGAGGCACGTCGCCACCCCTCCGCGCGAGCGGTGGACTGCGTCGGCGTCGGTCCACGTGCTGCCGGCGGCCGCGCCGAACTGGTGCGGGATCTTCTCAGCGGCCGCGACCTCGGCCACCATCTCGGCGAACGCCGGGTGGACGCCCGACCCGCGCTCGATCACCGGCCCGCCGCCGATCCTGATGTCGCCGATCTTGTTCTTCGTGACGCTCGGGTAGTCGGAGGTGTGCGTCACGTCAATGGCGATCGCGGCCTGGGGCGCGATCGAGAACGCGCTCGTGTGGGCGCCCGCGAAGCTGATCTCCTCCGCGACCGACGCGACGCCGACGAACCGCCACGCGCCGGGGCTCTCGGCATAGAGGCGCGCCGACTCGGCGGCGACGAAGGCCCCGGTGCGGTTGTCCATCGCGCGCGACGCCAGGCGGCCGTTCGCGAGCTCGACGACCGGCTGCTCGATGACGGCCAGGTCGCCGGGCCGGACGCGGGCGCGGGCGTCGTCCCCGCCGGTAGCGCCGATGTCGATCCAGAGCTGATCGAGCTTGATGGGCTTCTTTCGCTCCTCGTCGTCGAGGAGGTGCGTCGCCTTCTTGCCGATGACGCCGACGATCGGGCCGTCCTTGGCAAGGATGCGGATCCGCTGGCCGACGAGCACGGACGGCGTCCAGCCGCCGACGCCGTCGAACCACAGGTAGCCCTCGTCGTCGACGTGGATGATGGCGAGCCCGATCTCGTCGATGTGCCCCATGACGACGAGCGTGCGGTCGCCCGAGGAGTTGACGATCGCCTGGCTCGAGCCGAGCGCGTCGGTCTCGACGGACGCGAAGCCCGCGGCGTAGTCCCGCCAGATCCGGGCGGGGGCTCGCTCGTCACCCGACGGCCCGGCGGCGTCGAGGAGGCTCAGGAAGAAGTCTCGGGACTCTGGGCGCATGGCGGCGAACGCTAGCGCGTTTTTGCCGGGAGGCCGTTGGTAGACTGGCTCGTCCGGGCCGTTAGCTCAGCTGGTAGAGCAGGGGACTCTTAATCCCAAGGTCGTAGGTTCGATCCCTACACGGCCCATCGGCGGGGGCGTCTCGTCATCGGACACGCTCCTTCGCCGCGAGGATCGCGGCCACGATTGGCTTGATCATCGGCTTCTCGTCCTCGGGGAGTCGCTCCAACGTGACGTGCTTGCGGTTGTGGAGCGTGAGCTTGACGTTGCTCCCTGTCCAGCCGTCGGGCTTTCCTTCCACCTTGGCGATGTCGCCGTAGGGGATGAGGCTCGTACCGTCGGGGTAGTCGTAGACGACGCCCTCGGCGGTGAGGCTCATCCTGGCGTCGGGCTGTTTCCACATGGAGGTGACGCCCTCGTACCAGAACTTGCCGTGCACCACGATCTCCACGGAAGCGGCGAGCGACGCGGCGTCTCCTGGCGAACCCTGGGCGGTGTGAGTCGGCTTGCCGAGGCGTTTGGCCACGCAATCGGCGCAGACACACGTCTTGGGGTCGTGAGTCGGTGGGGCCTTCACGTAGGTTGCCGCTCCCGATGGAGTAGCCCGGCGCACGAACGTGACCGTGTGCTTCTGCTTCTTGGTGAGGAGTGCGAGGCCTGGAACGAGGAGGGATGCCCCATGATGCATCGACGCCCACTGCTTGCGGGTGTCGCTGTCCTGGATCTCCCAGCCCTGGTTGAGCATCTTCTCGATGCCGTGCTCGGCGTCCTTATCACCCTTGTACGTAATCACCTTGACCTGTGTCTTGATTCCTCCAATCCTTGGTTCGCTTGCCGTCATCGACGAACGGAGAGCCATGACCGACATTCGCGGACTGTGGATCGGATCGCATCGGGGATGCCGCGGAACCTCGAATGTGGGAAACCCACACCGGGCGTGGCCTACGCTTGAGCAGTCAGGGTCGAGCCTCGTCGAGGAATGCTCGGTACCGCTGCGCGAACTGGTGGAGCCCGGCGTCCATATCGGGATACACGCCACTGGTGAAGCCGCGCGATGCGATTCCTCGCTGGACCCGCTCGCACACCGCAGTGTCCTGGGCGCTCACAAGCTCGCTGAAGGCGACCACGTCGCTCGGGTCGAAGTTGTCGGAAGCGATCGTCTCCGGTGCGAAGAGATATTCGAGCGTGACCACCGTTCGATCCACGGCAACGGGGTTCAGGGTGGCAAGACTGACAACGGTCCCGCTCACGTCGAGCATCGCGTTTGGGAAGATGTGGGCGCCGTATACAGCCAGCGCCTCGTCCGGTGAGAACCAGGGCAACGCCGGAAGCGTGGTCGAGCCCGTAGCGGTCAGGGCTGAAGACCCCGGCTTGAGGTTCACCCCCCAGTCAGTCCGCTGCGGATCACTGACCCCACCCTTTCGGTAGGTGGGGATCAGATCAACAAGCTCCGGGTGGACAGTCGGGCAGTGTAAGCACTCCTCGTAGTTCTCGACGAGAATCTTCCAATTGGCCTTTACCTCACGTGTGGTGGTGCGACCGGTCCGGAGATCCTCGAGATGCCACCTCTCGAACGCGACAGGCCGATCCTCCTGATCACCGAGCCACTCCAGGAGATCGGGGGCGTCGCCGGAGAGGTTCACGAACAAGCACCCCTGCCACTCACCAACCCGGACCGGAACCAGGCCGAGGCGGTCGCGGTCGACCTCATCCTTTCCGACGTTCGGCGTCCCGACCAGGGTGCCGTCGAGTCCATACGCCCAAGCGTGATACGGGCACTTGATCGCCCGTCGAGCGAAGCCTGCCCCGGGCTCACACAGGAGAGCGCCACGATGCCGGCACACGTTGTGAAACGCGCGCAGCTCTTCGCGCCCGTCGCGAACGATCAGCACCGGTTGATCAACCACCTCGACGGCGAGGTACTGACCGGCGTGGGCCACTGAATCGGCGCGTCCAACGCAGAACCACGACCGGGCGAACACGCGGTCAAACTCAAGGCGAAACACCGCCTCGTCTCGATAGAGAGTGCTTGGCGGGGCGTGATGCACAGGAGCCATCCTACGCCTGACTGAGTACTCAGTCAATCAACTGGCGTGGGATGAGCCCGCAACGCGGAGCTCACGGGACAGCGTCTGACGGATGAGCGCTCGTGCCCGCCTCACACTCATTGCACCGACCAGCCACTTCCACCCAAAACTGTCGACTGCGGCGGTGATGTGCTCCGCCGCATCGTCCACGTCGACGTCGCCACCGACCTCGCCGGCGAGTTGAGCGCTTCGAATGAGATCGGCGATACCGGCGACCCACTCCGCCGAGAGCTTGGTCGCCAGCCGCCGCAGATCTTCGTCAAACACGGCGGCGGCTCCCAGCTCACTCCAGATCACCCAGGCCTCGCGAACGACGTCGGCATCCGCGATCTGGTTGACCACACGCTGTTCGAGCAAGGCCAGCGGCTTCAGCCGGGTTGGCCCCCCGCTGACCGCGAACGCGCCGAGTCTCGCGTTCGCGAAGGCGAACGCCGCCAGCAGCAGCTCCTTTCGCGTGCCGAAGTGGTAGTAGACGAGCCCCTGGGATACTCCGGCGGCCTCGGCGATCGACGTGGTGCGTGCGTGCTCGACGCCACCCACGGCGATCAGCCGGCAGGTCGCAGCAAGGATCGCTTCCATCCGATCCTGAGAGCCGTCCGCTATGTCCAGGGTGTTGTTGACCGTCCGGCTCTCCTCGCCGTTGATTCGCCAGCGTACCCCTGCTGGATCCCCACGGTCACCTGTCGATGTCGAACACCTCCCGGAAGGCGGTCGAGGTGGCCCGCGTCGCCGAGATCTGACCTCGCGCCCGGTCGTAGCGCCCGGTCCCGCCGTCGATCGAGATCGCGAGCGTTGCGGATCCGCCGGCGGCCTCGAACGTCGTGCTCAGCGTGCCGCGTGCGAGCGACACGACCGAGTGACACAGCACGCGGCCGCCGAGCAGCGTGGTGCAGTGCCCGTCGACGCTGCCCACGGCGGTCGCGGCGGCGTTCGTGAGGACGCTGTGGAAGATGAACGCGTCGCCCGGTGACGGCCCGCCGGAGCCGTCGACGTCCACCGACGCTCGCCCGGTCGTCGTCTCGGTCAAGACGAACTCGCCGTGCGCCCGCGCGCCGCCGGCGTGCGCGATCGACGCGCCGCCTGCGACCGTCGCTGCGACCGCGGCCAGGATCGTGGGAACGATCGCTCGCCGCTTCGTGCCCATGGTGCCCATGACCCGTCCTTTCTTGTAGCGGAAGTGACAATCGCCATCATCCCATGTTCCCCAATTCGCCGTAGGCAGCCGCCACCCACGGGGGACAAACAGTCAGCCTCTTCCAGCCGATAACAGAGGGAAGGCCGACCACGGATGAGCCGGCCGCCCACGCATCGACCGCCATCGCACGGAGGCTCCATGGCATCGAGGCCCCGCATCACCGCTGCTCGCGTGCTCGCCGGCATCGCCTGCGCCATGCTCCTGCCCGCCGCCTCGCAGGCGGCGGCGCCCGCCCATCGAGCCCTCCACCTCTCGAGCCACAGGGCGATCCGCACCGTGCGCCACGGCGCGGTCCCGGGCGAGGTCATCGTCCGCTTCCGTCCTCACGTCGCAGCTCACCGGCGCGCTCACCTCGCGCGCTCCGCCGGCGTCCGCCTGAGCCAGTGGCTTGGGACGCGCGGCGTCTGGCTCGTGCACGTGCGGCCCGGGCACACGACGACCCACGCGATCTCGGAGCTCGAGCGCTCGGCCGGCGTCCGCTGGGCCGAGCGAAACCACTACGTGTCGCTCAACGCTACGACCCCCGACGATCCGCTCTTCGCCCAGGACTGGGGCCTCCACAACACCGGGCAGGTCGTCCAGAGCCTCACCGGAACGGCCGACGCCGACATCGACGCGCCGGAGGCGTGGGATCAGACGACCGGATCGAGCGACGTGGTCGTCGCGGTGGTCGACACCGGCGTCGACTACTCGCACCCGGATCTGGTCGCGAACATCTGGACGAACCCCGGTGAGACCGGCGGCGGCAAGGAGTCGAATGGGGTCGACGACGACGGGAACGGCTACGTCGACGACTGGCGCGGCTGGAACTTCGGCCTCGACACCAACGATCCGATGGACGCGGTCGGGCACGGGACGCACGTCGCGGGCACGATCGGCGCCGCCGGAGACAACGGCACCGGCGTGACCGGCGTGAACTGGAACGTCCGGATCATGCCGCTGCGCGTGGCCGATGCGGGCGGCAACCTCTCCGACGCCGCGGTTGCAGCTGCGTTCGCCTACGCGGGCCACATGGGCGTCAAGGTTGTGAACGCGAGCCTGGGCGGCGCCTACACCTCGACGGCCGAGCTGGCCGCGATCAACGGCGCCCCGGACACGCTCTTCGTGGTCTCGTCCGGCAACTCGAACCTGAACATCAAGAGCACCGCGATCTCGCCGTGCACGCTCCCGGCGGCGAACATCCTGTGCGTGGGAGCGACCGGGCCCACCGACACCCGAGCCTCGTTCTCGAACTACGCGCCGACCCAGGTCGACATCGCCGCGCCGGGCGTCAACATCCTGAGCACGCTCCCCGGCGACCAGTACGGCTACTACAACGGCACGTCGATGGCCTCGCCGCACGTCGCCGGCGTCGCGGCGCTCGTCTTCGCCGCGTATCCGACCCGCTCTGTCGCCGCCGTCGTTGCGGCGATCCTGAACGGCGCCGACCGCAAGTCCGGCCTCACGACCTCATTCGCGAGCGGCCGCCGCCTGAACGCCGCCGGTGCGCTCGCCGTCGCGGCGATCCCGCCGCCCGATCTGACGCTCGGCAGCCCGAGCGGGCTCACGTCAGCGGGCGTGGCGCTGAACGCGACCGTGAACCCGCACGGCCGCGTCGCGAGCTGGCTCTTCAACTGGGGCATGACGTCGGCCTACGGCTCCCACACCTCGCAGACCTCGACGGCGGCCTCCTCGTCCGACCTTCCCGTGACGGCGACGCTGAGCGGCCTGATCCCGAACCAGACCTACCACTACCAGCTCGTCGTGACGACGCTCTCGGGCGTGACGACGAGCAGCGACGCGACCTTCACGACGCCCGGATCGGCTCCCGTCGTCACCACCGGCTCCGCGTACTGGACCTATCAGACCCAGGCGCTCGTCTCGGGAACGGCGAACCCGAGGAACGCGCCGACCACGTACTGGTTCGAGTACGGCCCGACGACGGCGTACGGCACCGAGACCGACGACATGCCGCTGGCCGGCGGCGTGAAGGCCGTGCCGGTCTACGGCAACCTCCCGGGCCTCTCGTCGCACACGACCTATCACTTCCGGCTCGTCGCCCAGAACGCGTTCGGCACGTCCTACGGGCCCGACCGGGTCTTCACGACTCCCTAGGATGTTCTGCCCACACAGGTTGTGAACGCGGCTGATGGGTCGGTGGCGGCGAGTGGAGTGGGTAGAGTCGGCGCGATGGCAGCGATGGAGTTCGCGTTGGTGGCGGAGGCCGAACGGGATTGTGCGATCGGCACGCTGGTGTCGGCGTTCGAGGACGATCCGGTCGAGCGATGGCTCTACCCGGACGAGGCGGACTATCGGAGGCACTTTCCCGCGTTTATCGCGGCGTTTGGCGGGGATGCGTTCCGTGATCAGACGGTGTGGCGGCTGGGGGATTTCGCGGCGGTCGCCTTCTGGTTTGGGCCGGGACGGGAGCCGGATGGCGATGCAGTGGTGCGGGTGCTGGTGGAGACAACCGCAGAGGATCGGCACGTCGACTCGTTTGGGACGTTGGAGCAGATGGCCGGCGGGCATCCCAGCGAGCCACATTGGTACTTGCCATGGTTCGGTGTTGACCGCACCCTGCAGGGACACGGTCTTGGGACGCATCTGATACGCCACTGCCTGGAGGTTGTGGACGCTAGTGGGCTTCCGGCGTATCTGGAGACGCCGAACCCGCGGACGGTGCCGTTCTACGAGCGTGCGGGGTTCCATGTGACGGGCCTCGCCCAGGCAGGCGCGTGTCCTCCCATCACGCTGATGGGCCGCGCGGGACGCTAGGTCAGTTGGCGTTGGAGTTGACCCGCTTCGGGTGACACCGGGCGGTTAGCCGCGTCTCACACGCTGCGAGGTCCTACACCTACGCCACCTGCGACTTCACATGCGCGATGTAGCCGCGGACGTCGCCCGCCGGCTCGGTGTACGCGTCGCCGAGGGACTGCTCCATCGCCGACATGTAGCTCGAGAGCCACTCGGGGAAGTCGTAGTCGATGGCCCTCAGAAACTCGAGCGACGCCGCGAGGCGCATGTCGGCGATCGACGGCTCGGAGCCGCCGATGAACGTCTTGCCGTCCATGAAGAACGTGCGGTAGACGTCGAGCGGCTCGGCGAGGGCGGCCTCGGCCGCCCGCTGAGCCTCGGCCTTCGTCTCGGGATCGGCATCCGACGAGCCGACCTCACCGGGGTACTGCGGGAACCCGAGCGCCGGGTACGTCGCGCGTGCGAGCAGCGGGTAGACCGTGGCGAGCAGGTAGCACATCGCGCTGTCGATCATCGCGCGCTCGGCCGGGTCGGCCGGGTAGAAGCGCGTCAGCCCGTGCTTGTTGCAGAGGTACTGCATGATCGCGCAGCTCTCCCACAGGGCACCCTTGGGAAGCCCCGCCTCCTCGATCGTCGGCGTCAGGTGGGCCGGGTTCATCTTGAGGAACTCCGGCGAGGTGGTGACGCCCCAGGCGTCGACCTCCTCGAAGTCGAGCCCGGCGGCCCGCACGAAGATCCGCGCGGTCAGGTTGTTCACGCTCGGCTTCAGGACGTGAATCGTGATGTCGGCCATGATGTCCTCCCGGCCTGCCCCGCAGGCGCGCTCAGTAGGGGTCTTTGGGCGATCGATCGTCGGAGAGCGACGGACGCGACGCGGTGACCAGCTCCTCGATCGCGTCGGCGAGGTGCACCTCGGCGATGTTCTCGTCGCCACGGGCCACGCGGATCCGGTGCGCCTCTCGCAGCACGTCGGCGTGAGCGTACCCGAACGGCGGCTCGAAGCGGTAGGACGCGAGCTCGATGAGAAGCCCGAGCGGGTCCTCGAAGTAGATCGAGTCCATGAAGCCGCGGTCCTTCACGCCGCTGTGGCGGATTCCGCGCTCCTCCAGCCGCTCGACCGTCTGCGCGAACGTCGCGTGCGACAGCGAGAACGCGATGTGGTGGACGCAGCCCGGGTCGGTCGCCGTCCGGGTCGGGTCGGGCGTGCGCTCCTCGTTCGTGAAGACCGTGATCAGGCGCCCGTCGCCGGGGTCGAAGTAGAGGTGGCTCTCGGACGCGTTGTCGAGGTTCGGCTGCTCGAAGATGAACGGCATGCCGAGCACGCCCTCCCAGAAGTTGATCGACGTCTGCCGGTCGGCGCCCACGATCGTGATGTGGTGGACGCCCTGGCTCTGGATCTTCCGCATCGAGGCCAGTGTAGACCTGCGCCCTGCGCGTCGGTAGGCTCGCGCGGATGCCCGCGCCCACCGCCCGTATCAGAGTCGGGATCGACGTCGGCGGGACGTTCACCGACGCCGTGATGGTGCGTGGCGGGCGCCTGCGCATGACGAAGGCACGGACGACTCCCGCCGACTTCTCGAGGGGCTTCGTCGACGCGCTCGAGGCGCTCCCGGGGGTCTCGGCGGCAGATGTGGACTACCTCGTCCACGGCTCGACGGTGGCGGCCAACGCGATCGTCCAGGGCCGCACCGCACGCGTGGGCCTGCTCACGACGGCGGGGTTCGCCGACACGCTCCCGATCGGAACCCAGCAGCGGGCGGCGCTCTACGACCTGCACCGGCCGCGGCCCGGGCCGCTTGTGCCCGACGGCCTGCGGCTCGAGGCGCGCGAGCGCGTCGCACCCGACGGAGCGGTCGTCGAGCCCCTGGACGAGAACGACGTCACCCGCGCAGCGGGGCGCTTCGCCCGCGCGGGCGTCGAGGCGGTGGCCGTGTGCTTCCTGTTCTCGTTCGTGAACCCCGAGCACGAGCTTGCCGCCGAGCGGCTCCTGCGGCGGGCGCTTCCGGACGTGCCGGTGACGCTGTCGTGCCGCGTGGCTCCTGAGCTCCGCGAGTACCCGCGCACCGCGACGACGGCCATCAACGCGTCGCTCCTTCCGCTCGTGGGCCGCTACATCGACGACGTCAGCTCTCGCCTTCGGGACGCCGGGGTCGGCGCGCCGCTTCACCTCATGCAGTCGAACGGCGGCGTGGCGGTCGCCGATGCCGTCGCCCGCCAACCCGTGGCGCTCCTCGCCTCGGGACCGGCGGCAGGGGTCATCGGGGCCGCGCGGATGGGCGCGCTCGCCGGCGCACGCGACCTGCTGACGTTCGACATGGGAGGGACGACGGCGGACGTCGGCCTCGTGGTCGGCGCCGACCCTCAGCTTCGGTATCGCGGTGAGGCAGCCGGCCACCCGGTGAGCCTGCCGCAGATCGACGTGCTCTCCGTCGGTGCGGGCGGCGGGTCGATCGCGAGCGTCGACCGCTTCGGCGCCCTGCACGTCGGTCCCGAGTCGGCCGGGGCCGACCCCGGCCCCGCGGGGTACGGGCTGGGCGGCGATCGCGCGACGGTGACCGATGCGCACGCCGTCCTCGGCACACTCGACCCGGACCGCGCGCTGGGGGGACGCATCACCCTCGACGTTCGCGCCTCCCGGCGCGCCGTTGAGCGGGACGTCGCCCGGCCGCTTCGCCTGGGCGTCGCCGACGCGGCCCGCGCGATCCTGCGCGTCGCCGACGCCACGATGGTGCGGGCCCTCCGGGTGATCTCGGTCGCCCGCGGCCACGACCCGCGCCGGTTCTCGCTGGTCGCGTTCGGCGGTGCAGGGCCCATGCACGCCTGCGCGATCGCCGACGAGCTGGGCGTCTCACGCGTGATCCTGCCCCCGCACCCGGGCGTCGCATCGGCCCTCGGCCTGCTCCTCTCCGACGTCCGCTACGACCTTCGGCGGAGCTGGGTGCGCGAGACGGCTCGCATCCGGCCGGCCGACCTGCGCCGCGAGGTGGCCCGCCTCGATCGCGAGGCCCGCGGGCTCCTCCGGGGAGCGGGCTACGAACGGGGCCGGGTCGACGCCCTGGTCGACATGCGCTATCGCGGTCAGGCGTTCGAGCTGACCGTGCCGCTCCGCGGCGCCACGCCCGACGGCCTCGCCCGCACGGAGCGCGCCTTCCACGCGCTCCACCGGCGGGCCTACGGCCATGCCCAGCCGGTCGCCGGGACCGAGGTCGTGACGCTCCGGGTGCGCGGCACCGGGCCCGCACGCCTGCGGACGCTCGACCTCGCCGGCCCGCGGGCGGTTCGCGGGCCGGCCGTCGTCCACCTCGAGGACGCGACGATCGTGGTCGCGCCCGGCTGGCGGATGCGCCCCTCCGCCGCCGGCAGCGCCATCCTGGAGCGCCGGTGAAGCGGATCGACCCCGTCACCCAGGAGATCCTGCGCCATGCGTTTCACGGCATCGCCGAGGAGATGGCCGTCGTCGAGTACCGGTCGTCGTTCTCGCCGATCATCCGCGAGATGCTCGACTTCTCGTGCGGGCTCTTCGACGCTCGCGGTCGGATGATCGCCCACTCGGAGATGATCCCGGCCCAGCTCGGGCTGATGCAGTTCACGCTCGCCGGGGTGCTCGCCGCCCTCGGCCCGCTCCGGCCGGGCGACGCCGCGCTGGCCAATCACCCCTATCTGGGCGGCACGCACCTGCCCGACCTCCAGATCTTCGCCCCGGTTCACGTGAGCGGCCGGCTGATCGGCTACGCGGGCTCGATTGCCCACCACATCGACGTCGGCGGGGCCACGGCCGGCTCGGAGAACGCCGAGAACACCGAGCTCTACCAGGAGGGGCTGATCTTCCCGCCGGTGCTCCTCGTCGAGGCCGGTCGCCGGAGCCGCGGCCTGTGGGACCTGATCCGGGCGAACGTCAGGGACCCCGACGCGACGACGGGCGACCTCGAGGCGCAGCTCTCGGCGTGCCGGCGAGGCGCGGAGCGCCTCGAGGAGCTGTGCGGCCGGCACGGCCGCGGGACGGTGCTCGGCGGGATGGAGGGCCTGCTCGAGAAGACGTCCGAGCGCGCGCGGGCGGAGCTTGCGACCTGGCCGCGGGCCGCCGTCGAGGCCGAGGGCTTCCTCGACGACGACGGTGTGAACTTCGGCCGGCCCGTGCGCATCCACGCGCGGGTTCAGGTCAGGCGCGGAAGGCTCGAGGTGGACGTCTCCGGGTCGAGCCCACAGGTGCCGAGCAGCCTGAACGTCCCGTGGGCGAGCACGCACGCGGCGGCCTACTTCGCGGTGCGCTGCTTCATCGGCGCCGATGTGCCCCAGAACGACGGCCTCACCAGGCACGTCCGGATCGCGTGCCCCGAGGGCTCGATCCTGCGGCCGACCTTCCCGGCGGCGGTCTCCGCGCGCCATCTCACCGTCCAGCGGCTCTCCGAGGTGCTGTGCCGGGCGCTCGGAGAGCTCCTGCCCGACCGCGCAGTCGCGTCGAGCCACGTGTCGTTCCCGGCGTTCGTCTTCCAGGCCGTCGACCCCCGGAGCGGACGCCTCACCCTCCTCACCGACATCCTCGGTGGCGGGGGTGGTGCCCGCCCCGCCGCTCCGGGCGACCACGCGATCGACTCCTACACCTCGAACTGCGCGCTCCTTCCGGCCGAGATCGCCGAGATCGAGTACCCGTTTCGCATCGAGCGCACGGAGCTCGTCCGCGGCTCGGGCGGCGTGGGGGCGCAGCCCGGCGGGCTCGGCCTCCGGCGCGACTACCGCCTGCTCGCCGATGCCGCGGAGGGCATGTACTACGTCGAGCAGCTCGACCGGCGGTTCGGCGCAGCGGGCGCCGCCGGTGGCGGCCCCGGAGGCCCGGCGCTCGTCCGGATCCGCCGCGACGGCGGTTCATGGCGGACCGTGAGCCGGGGCAAGGGGTATCTGCATCTCCGCCGCGGGGACGTCGTCTCGTTCGCGGCTGCCGGTGGAGGCGGCTACGGGACGGAGCACGTCACGGCGTGAATCGGCCGGCCCCGGCGCGGCCGTCTTTACAAGATCTTTCTCTCGTCCTCAGCGCTTCCTTACGTTTGCTGCCGATGGTTGCGCCGATGCGGTGCAGGCTCGCCGGGGTGATCGTGGGCGTGGTCGCTCTCGCCATGCTCGTAGCGGGGCCGGCGTACGCGACCAAAGGCGCGTACTTCGGGACCGCCGTAGAGCCTGCTGCGGGGCAGACGACCGAGCAGGCCCTCGCCAGCCTCGAACGCACCGTCGGCCGCCACTTCCACATGTTCCGGCTCTACCGCGCGCTCAACAACACGACGCTGCGCGGCGGCCCGGCGACGTTGATGAAGTCCCGCGGCCAGCCGATGTACCTGAACGTGACCTCGGAGATCGGCAGCCGCTGCGTCTCCTGGCGGTCGGTGGCGGCCGGGACCTACAACCGCTATCTGCACTCGATCGCGCGCCAGGTCAAGCGCTACCGCTACCGGGTCTACTTCTCGTGGAACCATGAGATGCAGGGGAACTGCAAGACCGGCACCGCGGCCGACTACCGGGCGAGCTACAAGCGCGTCAGGAGGGCCTTCAAGGCCGAGCGCGTGACGAACGCCGTGTGGGTGTGGGTCGCGGCTGCGGGCAACTTCAACCACGACCCGGCGAAGGCCGCGAAGTTCCTGCCGCGCAAGGTCGACCTGATCGGCGTCGACGGCTACAACCGCACCGGCGAGTGGCGCTCGGTGAAGGAGATCTTCGGCGCTGCCCACCGGTTCGCGACGAAACACGGCCGCCGGCTCTTCGTCGGCGAGGTCGGGTGCGCCGAGGATCCGTCCGACTCGACGGCCAAGGCGGGCTGGATCTCGAACGCGTTCGAGACGTTCAAGGCGTGGAACGTCGCCGGGGTCGTGTGGACGAACATGCCGCGAGGCAAGGACAACTACCGGGTCGACTCGTCGTCCGCCGCACTCGCCGCCTACAAGCAGGCCGGCGAGACGGCGTTCTACAGCCGCTAGGCGGCCTAGACGTCCTGCGCGCGGCGCTCGACGTCGCGGAAGAGCGGCATCCCGAGCGGGCGCGACATCTCCTCGTCGAGGTGGGCGACCAGGCCGGCGGTGCGGGCCAGGAGCGCCATGCCGCGGACGATCCGCGCCGGGAAGCCGAGATCGGCGAGCGCGGCGCCCGCCACCCCGGCCCCGTTGATCGGGAGGGCCCTGCCCGTGGCGTCGCAATGCGCATTGGCGACGAGCCTGAGCGCCCGCAGGTGTGGCCCCTCGAGCCCCTGCTCGGCCGCGATCGCGTAGATCCGGGCGGTGCGCGGGTCATCGACCTTGTGGACCGGGTGGCCGATCCCCGGGATGCGCCTTCCGGCGGCGGTCTGTGCGCGAACGGCATCCGCGGCCGCCCGGGCGAGCGCGTCGTCGCCGGCGTCCGGCCCGGCAGCCTCGAGGACGCCGTCCAAGAAGACGGCCGTGTCCTCGACGACGCCGAGGAAGACCGTGCCGGCGCCGAGCAGGCCGGACGCGACCGCGCCCTGGAGCGACTCCGGCGCTCCCGTGTGCGTCAGGCGGGCCGCGAGCACGGTCGGCGTCAACCCGTGCTCGGCGAGCGACACCAGGACGGCGTCGAGGAGCACCGTCTCCTGCGGCGTCGGTGCCCGGCCCCGCACCAGCAGGTAGGTGAGCTCGGTGAACGTGACCTTGCCCATGAGGTCGGTCGCGAGATCACGGCCGCGGACGGTGATCGAGTCGGCGTCGGCGCCGCCGATCTCGGTGCGGAGCCAGTCGCGGTCGCTCATCCGGCCCTCTGCACGCGGTCCTGCGCCTCGTCGAAGTCCATCTCGGCGGCCGTCCGCTCGCGCGGGAGCTCGTGCTTGGCCACTCTCCCGGTCGGCGTGTGCGGCAGCTCGGCCACCGCCTCGAGGTACCGGGGCACCTTGAACGGGGTGAGCAGGGCGGCGGCCGTCTCGCGGATCGCAGCCAGGTCGGCCGACTCGGGATCCGAGACGGCAACGAACCCCTTGATCTCATCCTCGGTCAGCTCCGACGGGACGCCGATCACCGCTGCCTCGGTCACGCCGGCGTGCGTGCAGAGCGCCTCCTCGATCTCGGCCGGTGCCACGTTCTCGCCGCGACGGCGGATGACCTCCTTCTTGCGCCCCACGAACGTGTACGTCCCGTCCGCGTTCCGGTGTACCAGATCGCCCGTGCGCAGCCAGCCCTCGGGGTCGACGGCCTGCGCCGTCTCCTCGGGCATCTCCCAGTACCCGCGCATCACCGCCGGGTTTCGCAGCTCGAGCTCGCCGACCTCGCCGTCGGGCATCGCGCGCCCGACCGCGACGACGCGGGCCTCGTTCACCGTGCCGAGCCGGGGGTGCTGGCGGACGGTTCCGAGTGTGCCGAAGGGTCGCGTTCCGCGGGGCCAGATCATTCCGTACGGAGACTCGGATAGGGCGTATCCACAAACGATTCGTAGGCCAAAGCGCCGTTCCATCTCGAGTTGACGGGCCTCAGGCGGCGCGGGGCCTGTGTAACACAGGCGAAGCGGCGTATGGGCATCGTCTTCGCGCACCGGCTGGCGCATGAGGATCTCGAGCATCGCACCGATCGCGTTGAACTCCGTGGCGCCGTGGCGCCGGGCCGAGTCGAGGAACGTGGTCGCCGAGAACCGCGGCAGGAGCACGAGTCCCGCCCGCGCCGCAATGGATCCCAGCACCGAATACGCGGGCGCGTTGATGTGAAACAGCGGCAGCGACGTCATCAGCCGGTCGTCAGGACCGAGCTCCATCCACCACGGGAAGCCCTCGCCTGCCATGGCGTAGGCCCGGTGCGTCTGCGTCACGAGCTTCGACCGCCCCGTCGTCCCCGACGTCGGGATGAGCGCGGCTGGATCGTTGGGCCCGGGCCGCGGCGGCGTCGCGCCCGCCGGCTCGCTGTAGAGCGCCGCCACCTCGACGGTGTCGCCACCGGCCTCGCGCACGGAGGCGGGGGCGTCGGAGTCGGTCACGACCAGCCGGGGCTGCACCTGGCGGACGAGACCGGCCAGCTCGGTCTCGCCGGCGCGCGGGTTCACCGCGACGATGATCGCTCCTGCGTAGACCGTCCCAAGCCATGCGAGCAGGTATTCGGGCGTGTTGCGCGCCGTGGCGAGCACGAGATCGCCGGGGCGGACGCCGCGAGCGGCCACTGCCGAGGCCGCCCTCTCGACGAGCGCGTGGGCCTCTTCGAAGGTGAACGTGCGCCCGTCCGTGTGCAGCCAGACCTTGGAAGGAGCGGCCGCGACGGCGTCGTCGAACAGATCCGGAATCGTGGACGGCACGGGGCGCGGCCATCATCGCCGCCCGGCCGGTCGCGGCGCAAACTTCCATCTCGGGGGGTGACGGCGGTGTCCGAACGCGGTAGACTCCCGACCGGGGGTTAGGTAGGACGTGATCGAGCGACTGCTCATTGCAGCGGGAATTCTCGTGGTGAACGGGGCCGTTCTGGTCCTGGTCCTGCGTCTTCTCACCATGGTGGTGATCCGCCGCGTCCCGTCGCGGAGCGACGAGGCTGCGGCACCCGTGCCCCTGGCCGCGCAGCCCGAGCGCGCCCCGGTTCTCCCGGAGCCCGAGCCCGCGCTGGTTGCGGCGGCGGCGGCGGCGGTCTCGGAGCCGGTCGTCGCGGCGCGGGTCCGGCCCAGGCGCGGCACCAACGGCCATCTGTACCGCATCCACCACCACCGGATGCTCCTCGGAGTCCCGGTGCTGGCGGCGATCTTCGCGTCGGGCGCGTGGCTTGGAGACTGGGTCGGGGGTGGGAGCTCCGCGGACGCGGCCACCGTCACCGTGCACCTGAAGGGCCAGATCATCCGCGTCGCGGGCACGACTGTGGCCGTGCGCGTGCCGGGGCAGATCGTGCACATGAAGGGCCACGTCGTCACCATTCCGGCGACGACCGTGCAGCTCCCCGGCTCGACACAGACCGTCTACAACACGATCAACGACACGTCGACCGAGACCACCGTCGTCACGACCACGATCGACGTTCCGACGACTCTCACAGAGACGACGACCGACACGACCACGGTCACCGAGACGACGACGATCACGACGGCGACGACCTCGGCGCCGACCACCTGAGTCGTCGCGCGGCCGGCTACATCCGGCCCGCCTCGATGATCCGGCGCAGGAACTCCTGCGTGCGCGGCTCGGTCGGCTCCGTGAAGATGCGCTCCGGCGGGCCCTGCTCCAGGATCCGGCCCTGGTCGAGGAAGCACACGCGGTCGGCGATCTCACGTGCGAACGCCATCTCGTGCGTGGCGATGAGCATGGTCATCCCGCCCGCCGCGAGGTCGCGGATCACGCCCAGGACCTCGCCCACCAGCTCGGGGTCGAGCGCGCTCGTGACCTCGTCGAGCAGCATGATGTCGGGCTCCATCGCCAGCGCCCGCACGATCGCCACCCGCTGCTGCTGACCGCCCGAGAGCCGGTCGGGGAACTCGTCGCGCTTGTCGGCGAGCCCGAAACGGCCCAAAAGCTCGTTTGCGCGCTCGTTTGCGTCGTTCCGGCGCATCCGAAGCGCCTTTCGGGGGGCCAGCGTCACGTTTTGGAGCACGCTCATGTGCGGAAACAGGTTGAACGACTGAAACACGATCCCGATCCGGCGCCGGATCCGATCCTGGTCGACGCCGTCAGCGGTGATGTCCTCGCCGTGGATCACCACGCGGCCTGCGTCCACGGGCTCGAGCAGGTTCACACAGCGGAGCAGGGTTGATTTCCCCGATCCCGACGCGCCGATCAGGCACAGGACCTCGTGCTCGCCGACTTCGAGGTCGATTCCGGAGAGCACCGGGAGCTTGCCGAACGACTTGACGACGCTCTCCAGGGCGACAGCCGCCGGCATCACGCGCCTCCGCCGGCCAGGAACCGGCGCCGATCGCGCTCAATCAGGTAGTCCGTGAACCGTGCCAGCGGGATCGTGAGCAGCAGGAAGAGCAGCGAGGCGTCGAGGTACGGCGTGAAGTTGAAATTGGCCGACTCGGCGATCTGCGCCTGGCGAAACGCCTCGACGGGGCCGACGACCGCAACGAGCGCGGTGTCCTTCTGGAGGCCGATGAAGTCGTTCAGGAGCGGCGGGACCACGCGCCGAACGGCCTGTGGCAGGATGACGTGCCGGAGCGCCTGCCATCGTGAGAGGCCGAGTGATCGCGCGGCTGCGTCCTGGCTGGGATGCACGGACTGGATCCCGGCTCGGTACACCTCGGCGACGTAGGCCGAGTAGACGAGTGTGAGCGCCACGATCGACCACAGCGTCGCCGATCGGTACCAGTTCGCATCGGAGAGCAGGAGCGCCGGGATCCCGAACGCCAGCATGTAGACCACCATGATGGTCGGCAGGCCGCGAAAGACGTCGGTGTAGATGATGGCGAGCACCCGGAGCGGGAAGAACACGGGTCCAGGGAGGCTCCGAATCACTGCAATTCCGAGCGCCAGAACCAGGATCAGCACCTCGGAGATGCAGAAGATCTTGATGTTAAGCGCAAACGCCCTGGCGATGTCCGGAAACGAGCTCCGAAACAGGCCGGCGTCCAAGAATTCGGCTTTGAACGCGTCCCATCCGGGAGAGGTGACCATCAGGACGGCGAGCCCGGCGAAGACGACAACCGTGCTCGCGAGCGCTGTGGCCACAGCCCGCGCGTCGCGGGAGCCGGGGAGGCGCCGCCGCGTGGCTACTGCAGCGTCGGGGCGTTGGCGGCCTGGGTCAGCCACCGATCCTGAATCTTGGCCAGCGTTCCGTCGGCGCGAAGGGCCGATAGGGCGCCGTTCACGCAGGCCGTCAGCGGGCTGCCCTTCTCGAGCACCATGCTGAAGTGCTCCTTGCCCGCGCTCGACGGGAGGACTCCGACGATCGTCCCGTTCGAGAGCTGGACGTTCGCCATGTAGTACGCGGTCGGGAAATCGACGACGAGGCCGTCGATTTGCTTGTTTTTAAGCGCCTGGAGCGCCGCATTCAGCGAATTGAACGTCTGAACGGCCGAATCGGGCTGAATGACGCTCTTCGTGAGGTCATAGCTCGTCGTCCCGATCTGCGCGCCGTACGTGAACGGCTTCAGGGCCGCGACCGACGTTGCCTTCGAGATGTCCGTGCCCTGGAGCGCGACGACCGCCTCCTGCTCGTCGTAGTAGGAGTCCGAGAGGTCAGCCCCCTTTGCGCGCTCGGGAGTGTACGACACCTGTGCCAGGTAGAAGTCGAAATTCTTGGGTCCCGGCTTGTAGGAGTTGTTGAACGGTACGGCTACCCAGTTCACCTGATCCTTGCTGAACCCGAGCTGCTGCGCCACGGCGTAGGCCGTCGCACCCTCGAACCCCTGGTCGTTGTAGGGGTCGTGGTTGAACTGGCCGGTCCATTCGTGGCCCGTGGGCCCCTGGAAGAATGGGTCGAAGGCCGGGTTGTCGGTCCCGATCGTTAGCTGACCGGGCGTGACAAGCGTCAAATTCGCCTTTGCGCACGGATTTGCGGCCGTGCTCCCGCCGGAACTCGCGGTCGTCCCGGTGGAAGAGCCGCACGCAGCCGCCAGAACTGTGGCGGCGACCGCCAGTGCGAAGGCGCGAATTCGCATGGTCGCGGGAGCCTACACCACCGTCCCCCGAAAGGGGCACGATCGCGCTACCGGAGCGGGTTGAGGGCCCTTCCCCCAATTGGGGGAGGCGGTGAGGGGGCCTCCGCGGATAGAGTCTCGGCCATCATGAGAAGGGGCAGACCATGCGCTGGGGCGAGCCGACCAGGCTCCCGCCTTTAAGACGCGGTCGCGGACTCGCCGCGGCGGCCCTCCTGACGGTTGGGCTGGTCGCGGCGTACGCAATTCTCGGCGTGCTCTCGCTGACATCCGTGGCCCCGTCGTTTCTTGGCGGCATTCCGAGCTCGATCGGCGGCATCGTCAAGCCCGGCGCCGTACCGACCGTGACGCCGAAGGTCCAGGACTACGTTGCGTCGCCCTCGGCGCCTGACCTGAGCGCGCTCGTCGTCGACCTCGGCGTCGGCGCCGGCACGTCCGAGCCGCTCAGCAACACATTCGACCTCCAGAACACCGCCGTCACACCAGTGGACATCTCGGTCGGTGTGACCGGTGCGCTGGGCGTCCAGGCGGCGTTCCCCGACAACAGCTCGACCGAGCGGTTGGCGGCGGGGAAGACGACCCGCGTCACCGTAACGTCGGACCCGATGCACGCCGGCCCGCTGGACGGCGGCCGGGTCGTGATCTCGATCGCCGGCGTCGCGAAGCCGCTCACCGTGCCGCTCACCGGCGCCCAGGCGCCTCTGCCGCCCGGCGCTGTCACCGCCACGCCGCAGGCCAAGGGAGCCGTCCACGTGACATGGCCCGCGTCGCCTTCTACGGGCGTCGCGGGATACGAAGTGGACCGGCGCCTCGCCGGCGGCTCCTGGCAGACGCTCGACGCCTCTGCGCCCGCCGGCGGCATCGTCGACCAGACAGGCCCCGACGGGCAGACCGTCGAGTACCGCGCCAGCGCGGTCACCGCGGGCGTCCAGCCCGCGCTTCTGAGCCTTTTCGGGAGCGCCCGGAAGCGCCGTGCCCGATGCGACCGCGCCGGATCTGCCGACCGGCGTCACTCCACAGGACGTCAACCTCGCCAACGAGAACGCCGTCCCCGTCCAGGTCGACCTGCCCCCGACCTGGGCGCCGACGGACGTTGTGAGCGTCACGCTCACGGACACCGCGGGCGTCGCGGCCACCGGGACTGCTTCCGGTGGCCCGTCGCCCGCCGTGGTCGTTGTCGACGCGAGCCGCCTGTCCGACGGACCTCTCAAGTCGGTGGCGACGGTCACCGATGCGGTCGGGAATTCGGCATCCGTCGACGGCCTGGGTGCGACCAAGGACACCCAGCCGCCGGACTCGCCGACCACTGTGCACGGCCCCGAGGTCGTGAACGGCGACGCGGCGTCCTCGGTGCCGGTGACCGTGCACGTGGCCGATCCCGAGCCGAACTCGCGGGTGCACGTCCAGCTCGCCGCCGGCAACCAGACTGCCGACTCGTCCGGAGACGTCATGGGCTTCGCAACGACGCTCAACGTCGACGCCAGCGACCTCCCGGACGGCCAGCTCACCGTCTCGGCGTGGACGGTCGACCAGGCCGGGAACCCCTCGGCGCCGACCGGCGGCGATCCGATTACGAAGGACACCTCGGTTCCCGACAACTCGGCCAGCATCCATGTGGCCGGCGGCGACCAGAACCCGGACGGCTACGTGAACGCGGCCTCTGCCGGCGCGGTCACGGTCATCGTCCGGTTCCCGCACGCCACCGATGCGGCCGACAACATCGTCGTCTCGATCGGCGGGCAGCGCGTGCATCTCGACGGCGGGGACTACCGGTACGTCGTGGGGCCGCTCGACCTGACCGATCGCCCCGACGGGCCGCTGCCGCTCGCGGTCACGGTCACCGACCCGGCCGGGAATTCCAGCACGACGACCGACAGCGCCACGAAGGACACCGTCGCGCCCGCGGCGCCGTCCTCGTTCACGGTGCCTGAGAGCGCCGACAACGGCGCCGGCTTCGTCAACTCGTTCAACCAGTCGGCCGCGGTCATCCAGGCCACGTTCCCGGACGGCACCGACTCGTCCGACACGCTGACGGCGAGCGTCAACGGCGTCGACCTGGGCGCCCGGGTCGGAGGGTCGATCGCGGTCGCGTGGCGGGCGGACGTCAGCCAGATGCCCGACGGCCAGCTCGATCTGCACGGCACGATCACCGACGTGGCCGGGAACACGACCGACTTCTCGGGCCGTGCGGTGAAGGAGACCCAGCCGCCGCCGCCTCCGGTCGCAGCCCACGTCATCGGCGCGTGCCATCCCGACACGATCACGCCGGCGACGGCGGGCGACGTCACCGTTCAGGTTGTGTTACCCGAGGCCCCGGGGATGTCGGGCACGGTCACCGTCACGCTGACCGATTCCGCCGGGGACACGGCGTCGGGATCTGCGTGGGGCGGCCCCGGGATCGTCGTCGTCCACGGCATCGATGCCAGCTCGTTCGCTCCGGGGCACGTGCACCTTGCGATCTCGGTGACCGATTCCGCCGGCAACACGTCGACGTTCGACGGCACCACCGCCGTCCTCACCGACGGGTGAGCCGGCCGGTGCCGGGCTCGAGGCCCGGCACCAGTGGCTCTTGCAGCGTCAGCCCTCGTTGGAGGGTGACGCCCCCGTCGCGTTCCGCGGCCGGAGCTGCAGGGCGTGCGGAGCGAGGCGGCGGCCCACCAGCACTGCGATCAGTACCAGGATCGAGATCGGCACGACCAGCCCGGCGCCGACGATGACGCTCGTGACGACCGCCTGAGCGGCGCCCAGCGAGCGCTCGCCGGCCTTCCAGAACGCGCTCGCGTGCTGAGGAGGCGCCGGCTTCTTGCCGGCCTCGTGCAGCGCGACGGTGATCGTCGACATCGACGTGCGGTTCTGGAGGTACAGGATGCGGCCCTGGACGTCCTCGATCTGGAATTCCACCTGCTGGAGGTAGTTCTCGACCCGGATCGACTCCGAGATCGTCTGCGCGCGGTCCATGAGCCGCAGGAGCACCTTCTCCTGCGCCGCCAGGTTCACGAGCCTGGCGTGGAGGTCGACGAACTGCTGGCTCACGTCCTGCCCGTCCACGCTCTCGGCTGTGACGTGGACATGGGTCAGGCCCTCTACGGCGTCCAGGGCGTCGTTGAAGGCCGCCGCCGGCACGCGGATGGTGATCGTGCCCACGTGGAGCTTGGAGCCGCTCGTCGAGCTTCGGGTCTGGTAGCCGCCGAAGTGCCCGGCGATGTGCCGGACGGCCTGCCGGGTCTGGCCGAACTGCCCGTGGTCGATCCGCAGGCGCACCGTACCGGTCTTGATGACCGCCGAGCGGAGCGCAGGAAGCCTCAGCGGGTCGCTCGCGAGCTTCCCGCCATCCGCCGCCGTCCCGCCGGAGCCCTGGTTTTCGCCGAAGGAGGGCACTGCCGCATCCCGCGAGAGTGTTCCGAGCGTGTTGCTCGGCGCAAGCGCCACTCCGCCGTCGGGGGACGCGGAAGCGTGCACGACCGTGGCTCCGCCTCCCGAAGCTCCGGCGCCGCCCGACGCCGAGCCGCTCCCGGAGCAGCCTGCAGCCGCTCCCGCCAGGCCTGACACGACGATCATCGTCGCCGGAACCCATATGAACCGTCGTAGTCTGCTCATCGAAACCTCCGTAGTGGTCGATGGTGAGACAGGCGGCGGCGACGTGTGGTTCCCGAATCCAGTTGCGGTGTTGCGGCGTATTTTCGGTATTCCCGTGAGCCAGGAACGCCACTACACTTAGCCGATGGCGACGGAGTCTCCGGTTCCCGCGCTGGTCCAGCCGCGATCCGGCACGGAGCAGCTCGCGGCCGAGTGGCGTCGCCTGACGCGGGTGGCCACCGTCGTGGCCGTTCTGACGGCTCCGGCCGCCTTCGTCTGGCTGCACCAGGTGCAGGGGTGGAGCGTCGGCTGGTCGCTCCTCGGCACGTTCCTCGAGGTGATCGCGTTCCGCGGCCTTGTCGACGTCGTGCTGCGCCGCTTCATCCCCTGGCCCAGCCTCTTCGGCGCCGAGGAGTCGCTGCGCGAGGAGGACGTCGTCGCGCGGAGGCGCGTGTGGTTCTGGCGCCGGTGGTTCAGGCTGCTGCTGTGGCTGGTCGTGATCGGAGTCGTCGTCTACGGGATCAACCTCCTGCTGGAGTCGGTGCTCGGCGCCGATTGGCTCAAGTCGGCGCTCGGCCCCTCGCCCGGGACGGCGTTCCTCGCACTGATCATCCAGATGCCGATCCTGCTCATCGCCAACTTCGCGATCTTCTTCGGCCCCTTCCTGCTCATGGCGGTGAGCCAGATCCGCTCCTACGAGCCCGGTGACGCCGACTGGGGCGTGAAGCTCGAGGACGTGCGCGGCCAGGCCGAGGCCAAGGAGGAGGTGCGCCAGGTCGTCACGCTCTGGCAGTCGGGCGAGGCGTTCGAGCGGGCCGGCGGCAAGCGCGAGCGCGGCCTGCTCATGCTCGGCGCGCCGGGAACCGGCAAGACGATGCTCTCGAAGGCGATCGCGACCGGATTCAACTGCCCGTTCGTGTCGATCCCGGGCTCCGGGTTCGCCGGCATGTTCCTCGGCATGGATGCGATCACGGTGCGGCTGCCTCGCCCGCCGCGCGAAGAAGCTCGCGGCCAAGTGGGGCGGCCAGTGCATCGTCTTCATCGACGAGATCGACGCCGTCGGCCAGCGCCGGTCGAGCCTCGGTGCCGGCGGGTTCATGACCGGCGCCCAGCCGGTGACGATGGAGGAGCTGTGCTTCTTCGGCCGCAACGGTTCGCTCACGCCCAACGGCGACCTCGTGCTCGAGACGCGGGCGTGGCGGGAACGGCTCTTCACCGAGCGCGACGCGGCCACGCGCGAGGGCCGGTCAGGCCTCGGGGGGATCGTGAACCGCATCTTCCCGGGCGGCGGCGGGATGTTCGGGGGCGGTCAGCTCGCGCTGAACCAGCTCCTGGTCGTGATGGACGGGATCGGGGAGCCGCGGTTCATGCGCAAGCACCTGACCCGTACGCTCAACACGTTCCTCGACGCGACCTACGTGATCCCTCCCCGGATCGGCCGCATGCGGCTGCGCCTCAAGAAGCCGCGCCCGGCCGGCGAGCAGATCTACTTCATCGGCGCCTGCAACGCCCCGCTCGAATCTCTCGACCCCGCGCTCGTCCGGCCGGGGCGGATGGGTCGTCACGTGTGGTTCCGGACCCCGACCAAGGACGACCGGAAGGACATCTTCGACCTGTACCTGGGCAAGGTCACGCACGAGGAGGATCTCGACTCGCCGAAGCGGCGCGACGAGCTCTCGCGGATCACGAACGGCTACTCGCCGGCGATGGTCGAGCAGGTGTGCTCGATGGCCCTCACGATCGCGCACTACGACGGCCGGATGGCGTTCGGGTGGGACGACATCGTCGAGGCGATGACCACGGTCGAGTCGGGCACCGCCGTCAACGTCGAGTACATCCCCGACGGAGACGCGGGCCGTGGCGATTCACGAGGCGGGCCACGCGGTCGCCGGGCACGTCTACATGAAGGGCGTCGAGTCGACCCGGCTCTCGATCCGGAAGCGCGGCCAGTCGCTCGGCCACCACCAGGCGCTCGAGAAGGAGGAGCGGTTCAGCTCCTGGCGGCACGAGGAGGTGGGCCGGCTCATCTGGTCGCTCGGCGCGATGGCCGCGGAGCGGGTCTTCTACGGCGAGAACTCGACGGGCGTCGGCGGCGACGTCATGCATGCGACGACCCGGGCGGCGTGGATGGTGGGCTCGTGCGCGATGGGGCCCGAGCCCGTCGTCGTGAACGGGAACGCGGAGTCCGACGAGGAGCGCGAGCAGGGGCGCGAGAAGATCCTGAAGCGGTTCGAGGAGATCGGCCTGCAGATCATGCGCCGCGCCGGCTCCGGAGGCCCGTTCGAGGCCGACCCGATCGCCGGCGTGCTCTCCGACCGCGACAAGCGCCAGACCGCGGCCCAGCTCCTCGGTCAGGCGTACATGGCCGCGCACGTGCTCATCGCCGAGAACCGCCAGGGGGTCGAGCGCGTCGCCGAGGTGCTGATCGAGCGCCGCGAGATGCACGGTGACGAGGTCGTCGAGCTGCTCGACTCGCTCGAGCTCAAGGTGCCCGAGACCGATCTCCTGGAGGACGGCGTATGGCCTCGGGTGTGAGCCAGCCCCATCCCCGTGGGAAGTTCCGGCTCGCCTACCTGCTGCTCGTGCTGGCCGTCGCGGGTGCGGCCGCGCTCTTCGTCGTCCTGGCGACCCGTTCGTCGTCGACGGCGACCGCGACCGGCTCCCCGACGGAGCAGACCTGGGGCACGTTCCAGCCCGCCGGCCTCACGCAGGACCGGATCCAGCAGATCGCCCTGCACGTGAGCGCGACGTACCGCACGCCCGCGGGCCATCAGCTCGTGTCGGTGAGCGCGTCGATCCCGCCGGTCTACCAGAACGACCTCAAGATCACGCAGTACATCCTCTCCTACAACGACGGCGGCCAGACCAACTATCAGGCGGTCCCGATCAGCTCGAACAACGTGCTCTACGAGATGTGCGGCCTCGGCCCGCGCTGCTCGATCGACTCGGGCAAGGCGACGTCAGCGCGCCTTCGGCTTCTGCGGCGCGAGGCGCTCGAGCTGGCGCTCTACACGTTCCACTACACCGGTGTCGGGTCGGTCGTCACCTTCCTGCCGCCGAAGAAGGGCGAGCAGCCGCAGTGGGTGTTCCTCTTCCTGCGGACGCAGTTCGAGGCGCAGGGGATCCTCGCGAAGCCGCTGAGCGCGATCCTCTCCGAGCCGACGCCGCCGCCGGCGGCCGCGATCCCGGCGACCGAGGCCGCGACGATCGACGGCATCACCGAGCCGGATCTGTACCGATTCCACTACACCTCGGATCAGCAGGGCGGCGTGCTGCTCGTGTTCGATCCGATCACCCAGTAGCCGGATGACGCCCGAGGACGCGGGCCGCGCTCGAGCGCGCGAGGGCGAGGCTCGACACGCTCGACCTCTATCCGCGCCCCGTCCGGATCGCCAGGGTGCGAGTCGTCATCGCGCCGCTGCTCTTCCGGCTCCCGTGGTTTCGCAGCTTCGACGGCTACGCGACCCATCTCGCGATCTTCCTCCGGCGGCCGCTGACCGGCGGCGAGCAGGACGACCTCGTCACCCACGAGCTGTGCCATGTGTGGCAGATGCAGCACCGGCCGCTCGCCATGCCCCTCTCGTACGTCCTCCGCGGATACCAGCGGAACCCGTACGAGGCCGAGGCGCGACGAGCGGCCGAAGCGACGCGCCAGGCGGTCAGACGCGAGCCGCGGTCTGCATGACCGGGCGCACCTCGACCGAGCCGTACTTCGCGCCGGGGCACATCTTGGCCGCCTCGACGGCCTGGTCGATCGTGTCGCACTCGACCATGTAGAACCCGCCGAGCTGCTCCTTCGTCTCGGCGAACGGCCCGTCGACGACCAGCGCCTGGCCGTCGCGCACGCGCACCGTCCTCGCGGTCGAGATCGGATCGAGTGGGGCGCCGTCCTTCATCGCGCCGCGCTGGGTCAGGTCGTCGGTGAAGGCGTAGTACTCCTGCATGACCCGGGCCATGTCGGCCTCGGTCGAGTTCGCCCGCTGAGCTTCCTCGTCATAGATGAGAAGCATGTACTGCGGCATGTCGTCCCTCCGGAGCTCGGCCGGCGGGCGAATTCCCGCCGGCTCCATCATGACGAACGAGCGCGCGCGAAATCGACAGCAGCGCCCGGTCGATCCGCCGCCGGTCGGGGCCGCACACGAAGAGGTGCTCGGTGTTCGAGAGGTGCGAGACCGTGCCGACGCGACGGCCCGACGGGTCGTGGATGCCGATCCGCGCGCCGACGTAGCGGGGCCGTGGCACGGCGACCGCGCCGACATGGCCCCGCTCGGCGAGGAGCGCCTCGATCTCACCCGGCCGGTGGAAGCCCTCGTCCGAGAATGAGACCACGAGCCAGCGTGCCCCGGCCCGCTCGATCAGGTCGGCCAGCGCCGCTCCGGCCTGCCGGCGCAGGTTGTAGGCGCTCTTCCGCGTGCGGCAGTCGGTGCGCTTGCACGCGACCCCGTAGTGCTCGGGTGCATCCCACCGCACGAGCGTCTCCCACACGTGGTAGTTCCCGAGATAGGAGTGCTGGTTGTAGGGCGGGTCGACGTACGCCAGGTCGATCCCGTCCAGCTCCGCGGCCAGCTCGTTCGCATCGGCGCGGGTCACCCGCCCCGCCGGCCCCGCCACCGCGACCGGCTCGCGCAGCTCGAGCGCGTTTGCGGCCCGCGGCGCCCACCGCTTCAGGTAGGCCATCTGCACGCCGACGGTGGAGTCGACCCGATCGGCGGCCTCGACGAGGCTCGTGAGGAGGATGCCGCGCTCGACCGGATCGAGCTCGAGCCTGTCGATCTCGTCCCGGACGGCGTCGATCCGCATCCCGTTCTCGGGCTGGAAGTAGCGCGACCGGCGGCAGAACGTCTCGGTGACGTAGCCGTCGACCGGCGGCAGCGCGCGCAGATGCCGCAGCAGCCGCTGGATGCGGGCCCGGTCGACATCCGGGCCGGAGGCCACGTAGGCCTGGCCGAAGGCCTCGGAGTACGCGGAGGTGTCGTTCGAGACCACCTCGATCCCCGACCGCCGGAGGGCCTGCCCGACTCGCGTCGTCCCGGCGAAGAGGTCGGCCGCCGAGCGCGCCCCGAGCTCCGAGGCGGCCGCGGCGATGGCGCCGGCGAGCACGCGCTTGGAGCCCAGGTACTTGATCACGGCCGCAACACTACGGCCGTTGACGGACGCGGCGGCGTCTTAGACGTGTGTTCCGCAGCCGGCGCAGCGGCGGGGCCGGGAGCCGTCATGGACGACGACGTGGTGGCCGCAGATCAGCTTGCGTAGACGGTTCCTCATGGCTTCCTCACGCCGCGGCCTGGTCGAGGCCGGCGTAGAAGTACGGGTGGTTGAAGACGTCCATGGGATTCGCGTCGCCCACGAGCACGTCGAAGGCCTCGCCGATCTCGAAGTCGACGACAGCGACGCGCACCTGGTCGGTCGCGGGATCCCACAGCATGGTCACGTCAACGCCGTTCGAGCTGCGATGCGCCAGCTCGCGCAGCGGGGCGATGGGGGTGACGACGGCGGTCATGTTGGGCTCCTCGCGGGTGTTGGTGGTGCTGAACACGATTGGAGGAGTCTCGCCGCGACGGGCGTGCGCCGCGGTCGAGCGACCTGGTGTCCGTAGGTGTGGAAACCCCTACTGCCGCAGGAAGGCCAGCACGGCCAGGACGCGGCGATGGTCCTCGGATGCGGCCGGGAGGCCCAGCTTCGAGAAGATCGACGTGACGTGCTTCTCGACGGCGCGTTCGGTGACGACCATCCGCAGCGCGATGCCGGAGTTCGAGCGGCCCTCGGCCATGAACCCCAGCACCTCGCGCTCGCGCGGCGTGAGCTCGTCGAGCGGGTCGTCCGAGCGCCGGCGGCCGACGAGCTGGGCGACGACCGCGGGATCGAGGGCCGATCCGCCCTGGGCGACCCGGCGCACGGCGGCCGCGAAGTCGTCGACGTCGGCGACGCGATCCTTCAGCAGGTACCCGACGCCCTCGGTGTTCTCGCCGAGGAGCTCGACGGCGTACCCCGGCTCGACGTACGACGAGAGGACGAGCACGCCGACGCCCGGGAACCGCTCCCGGATCGCCCGCGCCGCCTGGAGCCCCTCGTCGGTGTTCGTCGGCGGCATGCGGATGTCGACGATCGCGACGTCGGGCTTCGAGAACCCGATCCGGCGCAGGAGGTCCTCGGCGTTCGAGACCTGGCCGACGACCTCGAAGTCGGCCTCGGTCAGGATCCGCGCCACCCCCTCGCGCAGAAGCACGGAGTCGTCGGCGAGCACCACCCGGATCGGCGTGCCCGCCGCGCGGCCGGTCGTGTTCAGGGCCGGGAACGCGGAATCCAGCCCCGCGATGTCCAGCTGGTGCAGGTGCTCGGGCCGGTCGAGGTCCTTGAGGTGCGCGTCGCCGAGCTCGCGGGTGCTCGTGCCGTCGGGCAGGTCGCCCTCGAGCAGGGCGTGCGTCGTGTTCGAGAGGAGCACCTGGCCGCCGTGGCCGGCGTCGCAGATCCGCGCTGCGCGGTGCACATCCAGGCCGACGTAGCGGTCCTCGGCGATCACCGGCTCCCCGGTGTGGATCCCCATGCGAACGCGGACGTCGGCGTCCTCGGGCCAGGTGTGCGCCAGGAGGCCCCGCTGGGCGTCGGCCGCCGCGGCGACCGCCTCACGCGCCCCGCGGAACACCCAGAACGTCGAATCGCCCTGCGTGTCCACCTCCTCGCCGTTGTGGCGGCCGAACGCGGACCGGAGGATCTCCTGGTGGGCCGACATCACGCCTGCGTACTCGTCGCGGAGCTTGTTGACGAGCCGGGTCGACCCCTCGATGTCGGTGAAGAGGAAGGTGACGGTGCCGGTTGGGAGCTCTCGTGCCACTCGGGCGAGCAGCGTACGAGGTCTGGCCCCGCCCTGCAAGGGGACGGGGCCAGACCTCGTGTTGGTGTCGGTCTACGCCTCGGCCGGAACCGGCGGGGGCGAGTGCTGCAGTGTGGGCAGCCACTGGAGCGACTTGGGCATGTACCAGTTCCAGTCGCCCAGGAGCTTCATCGTTGCCGGCAGGAGCACGGCGCGGATGATGGTCGCATCGAGCAGGACGGCCACGGCGGCGCCGACGCCGAACTGCTTGATGTCGAGCACCGAGAGGGTGGCGAAGAGCCCGAAGACCCCCACCATCACGATGGCGGCGCTGGTCACGACGCCGGCCGTGCCCTTGATGCCGGTCGACACGGCGTCCTCGGTCGACATGCCGCCGTCCACCAGCTCCTTCACCCGGGAGAGGATGAAGACGTGGTAGTCCATCGACAGGCCGAACAGGACGACGAAGAGGAAGAGCGGCAGCCAGTTCGCGATCGAGCCGGTGGAGTGGAAGCCCAGGATGGACGCACCCCAGCCCCACTGGAAGATCGCAACCAGGATCCCGTACGCCGCGCCAACCGACAGCAGGTTGAGCGCGATCGCCTTGATCGGGATCACGATCGAGTGGAACGTGATCAGGAGCAGCAGGAACGCCATCCCGAGCACGAACGCGAACACGATCGGGGTTCGCACGCCCATCAGCGCGTTGAAGTCGTGCGAGCCCGCGGTGTCGCCGGTCACCGACACGTCGGCTCCACTGACGTGGCCGAGCGTGGTCGGGATCAGCGAGTTGCGGAGCGTCGAGAGCGCGTGCTCCGACGCCGCGTTCTCACCGTCGCCGGCCAGCGGGGCCGTGATCTTCGCGACGGTGTGATCCGGGTTCACGGTCACCTCGATCGGGTTTCCGATCTCGCCGGTGGCGAGCGCCTTCTTCTCGAACGAGGCGATCGCCGACTTGGCCTCGGGCGAGGTGACGTCGTTCGCCTGGAACGCGATCACCGCGGGGGCCGGGCCGCCCGGGAACTTCTGCTCGATCTGCTTGTAGGTCTTGACGATTGTCAGGTCCTGCGGGAGGAACGTGAAGCCCGGCGTCTGGGTGTTGATGCTGAACGCCGGGATCGCCAGGATCGCGAGGCCCACGGCTGCGACGCTCGCCGAAACGGCCGGGCGGCGCAGGACGCGGTCGATGATCGCGCCCCAGAAGCGGCTCTCCGTCCTGTCCTGGCTCTTCGTGAGCCGCGACAGGAACGGGATGCGGCCGCGCTCGACCTTGTCCCCGAGCAACGAGAGGATCGCGGGGAGGCCGGTCAGGGAGCCGATGACGGCCACGAACACCACCGCCATGGCGGCGATGCCGATGGCGATGAACGTGGGATCGCCGGCGAGCAGCATCCCCGCCATCGCGATGAAGACCGTGACTCCGGAGATGAGCACGGCCTGGCCCGACGTCGATGCCGCCACGTCGAGAGCGGTCCGGCGGTTGGCCTCGGACGTCCGCTTCGCGTCGCGAAGCGTGCCCTTGGCCGACGCGATGACGGCCGCGTCGCCGGCCTTCTTGGCCTGACGCAGCGCCACCTTGGCGGCCTTGACGCGGTCGCGGTCGGCGGTCTTGGTGACCGCGCGCTCGTCGCGCTCACGACGGAGGTAGAAGAGCGAGTAGTCGACGCCGACGGCCATCCCGATCATGAGGATGATCTCCGCGGTGACGTCGGTTGTCGGCATGAACTGGCTGATGACCGAGTTCAGCCCGAAGGTCGCCAGCACGGCCGAGAAGGCCAGGAGCACCGGGATGCCCGCGGCCACGGCGGCGCCGAACGCGAACAGCAGGATGATCAGCGTCAGGGGAAGCGAGACGTTCCGGGCGTGGTTCAGGTCGCCGTCGATCTTGTTCGACAGGACGTGGTCGGCGGACGCCTGGCCGAACTCCGCGATGTGCATCTCGGGATGCGCCTTCTGGAGCCCGGCGACGGCGGTCATGACCGGCTGGATCCGGTCCTTGGCCGTGTCGACGTCGCCCGTGATGTCGAACTGCACGAGCGCCGACCCGCCGTCCTTGGTCACCTGGCCGGAGTTGCTGGAGGCCAGGGGGCTGCGGACGTTTGTGACCTGCGGGAAGGTGCTGACGCGATCCACGGCCTGATTGACGACTGCCCGGAAGGCGGGGTCGCCGATCGTGTGGCCGGGGTCGGTGATCAGGATCATCTCGCCGGCGCGGTCCTTGAATCCGGCGTTGTCGATGACCCGCGCGGCGTGACCCGCCTCGCCGTCACCGAGCTGGCTCTCCGTGAGGTTCACCTGGCCGGTGATTGCGCCGCCTGCGATGGCGGCGATGACGAAGGCGAACCAGAGACCCAGCGCGAGCCAGCGGTGATGCGCGCTCCAGCCGCCCATACGGGCGGCGAGGTTCTTGCGTTGCATGACAGCTCCTCGAGAGGGGGAAAGAGGCATGGGCGCATCGTGCCCGCTCCCCTCTGCTCGCGCGGTGCGGCGGGCAGGCGTCCGCGGTGCGGCTATCCGAACCAGTGGATCGTCAGGCCACGTTCACCGGGTTCCGGCGGCTGCAACCCTTCGCATTGCGTCGTCCTCGGTCGCCCCGATATTCCCAATATCGGGGCTCCCTGCGTCCTTGCACTGCTCGGGTTTCGCTCGCCGTCGACACCGGCAACGTGGCCTGACGACCCACCGGCCCGGACGGCTTAGCCCAGTGGGATGCGGGCGCGAACCTTGGTCCCGGCGCCCGCGGGGCTCTCGACGTCGAGGTTGCCTGAGAGCGCCTCGACGCGGTCGGCCAGGCCGAGCAGGCCCGATCCCCGCGCCGGGTCGGCGCCGCCGGTGCCGTTGTCGGCCACCTCGACGAATGCCCACCCGTCGCGGCACACGACGGCCACGTCGACCTGCGACGCGCCGGCGTACTTCGACACGTTGGCGAGCGACTCGGAGACGACGTAGTACGCCGCCGCCTCGACCTGGGCGGGGAGGCGTTCCTCGGGAAGGGAGTGGATCGCCACCGGGACCGGCGAGCGGCCTGCGAGCGCCTCGAGGGCGGGCGCGAGGCCGCGGTCGGTGAGGATCGCAGGGTGGATGCCCCGCGCGAGCTCGCGGAGCTCCTCGAGCGCTGTGGCGAGCTCCTCGCTGGCCGCCTCGAGGAGGGCGTGCGCCGCCGCCGGGTCGGCGTCGAGGCGCGACCGGGCCAGCCGCAGGGCCAGCGAGAGCGACACGAGGCGCTGCTGGGCGCCGTCGTGGAGGTTCCGCTCGAGCCGGCGTCGCTCGGCGTCGCCGGCCTCGACGATGCGCGCCCTCGACGCCGTCAGCTGCGCGTAGGCGTCGGTGCTCGACAGGGCGAGGGCGACGAGGTCGGTGAACTCGGCGATGCGAGTCTCGGTGCCGGGGGGGAACGGCCCCTCGTTCGAGATGACGATCATCGCTCCCCACAGGTAGCCCTGCACCATGATCGGCGCGGCGACCGCGGCCCGGGCTCCGAGCTCCTGCACCTGCGCGGCGAGGCCGCCCGAGAGCTGCGAGTAGTCGTCGATCCGCACCGGGAGCCCGGTCTCGCGGATACGCGAGATGGCCGCGTCGCCGTCCATCTCGAGCACGGTCCCCGGGGCCAGCGCCGCAACGCCCGCCGACCAGCCGCCGAGCAGGATCGCGCTCGCTCCCTCCGGGCGGTACTGCACCATGTTCGCCGTCTCGGCCTCGAACAGATGGCCCACCTCCGACGTGACGGCCTGGAACACCCGCTCGGGCTCGGCGCCCTGGGCGATCAGCGTCGCGACGCGCCGCAGGGCTGCCTGCTCAGTCGCCAGGCGGCGCTCGGCCGCCTCGGCTTCCCGCCGCTCGGCGAACTGGAGGACGTTCTGGAACGTCGACTCGAGCACCTCGAGCGTCCCGGAATCCGGGGCCGTGGGGTCGTCGGAGGACAGCTGGACGACGAGGGTGACCTCGCCGTCGGAGAGGATCGGGAACGCCAGCGTCCCGCGCGGCCCGTCGAGCTCGTTGGGCGGAAGCGCGGGGAAGGGCGGGTCGTCGGCCAGGTCGGGGATCCAGGCCGGCTGGCGCGTCCGCCAGGCTCTGCCGGCGAGGCCCTCCCCGGGCGCCAGCCGGAGATCGCGCACAGCCGCCGCGAACTCGGCGCCGTCCTCGGGGTCGGTGACGAAGACACCGTCGACCCGGAGCGCCGTCCCGTCGGCCTCGGGTCGCCAGAACACGCCCATCCAGCACGCAAGCGCCCGCGTCAGGTGCTCGAGAACGAGCGGGCGCGCGATGTCCATCGACGGCGATCCGGCGAGCGCCCGCGCCACCTGCACCTGGAGCAGCAGACGGCGAGTCGCGCGATTGCGCTCCGTGACGTCCTCGCCGATGCTCGTCGATCCGATGAGGCGGCCGGAGTCGTCCCGAAGCAGCGTGTTGTTCCAGGCGATCTCGCGCCGCTCGCCCGACCGGGTGAGGATGAACATCTCCTCGTGCGGGTTGATCGAGCCCTCGCGCACCTGGGCCACGAACCGCTCGTCGGCCGGGTTGAACGTGTCCGCCCACGGGCGGCCGATGAGCTCCGCCCGGGAGTATCCGGCCAGGTCGGCGAGGTACTGGTTGCAGAACGTGATCCGGCCGTCCAGATCGAGGCTGACGGCGATCAGGTGGACGTTCTCGAGCAGCTCGCGGAAGCGACGCTCCGACTGCTCGAGGGCGCCGAGCCGCGCGCGCAGGTCCGCCTGGAGCTGCTCGTTCTCGAGGGCCAGGCCGGCCGTGCCGCCGACCGTCTCGAGGAGCTCCATGTTGTCGGCCAGCGCCGGGTCGTGGATCAGCGCCGCGACCCGCTTCCCCGACCGCTCGACGATGGTCACGGCGCGGTCGGGGCGGTCGGCCGGATCGAGCGGCCGCCCGTCGGCGTCCACGTACACGCGCAGGTCGCCGAGCCAGTAGGCCAGCTCGAGGCTGGGGTCGCCGACCGCCTGCCGCAGGGCGCGCCGCACCCGGCCCGGCTCGTGGCTGCGGGAGAGCTCGTCGATCAGCTCGGTGATCGCGCTCGACCGTGAGAGGCTCGTGCGGAGGATCCCGACCAGGAAGCCGATCGGCACGCTCGCGAAGGCGAGCGACGAGACGACGAACGCGATCGTCCCGACCGTCGGCCCGCTGGCGAGCTCGACCAGGAGCGCGAGGGCGATCGTGGCCACCGCCACACTGCTCGTGGCGAGGACGGGCGCGAGCACACGCCGCGCCGCGGCCGACGCCGACCTCCAGCGCTGGATCACGATCGCCACGACGGCGGCGAGGAGCACGACGCCGATCGCCGCGGACAGGTCGGAGAGGGCGGACGCGAGATCGGGATGGTGCGAGACCAGGAGGACGTTGCGAGGCGAGTTGCTGTCGCCCGCCAGATCGTCGGATGACGCGATCAGCGACAGGAACACCTGGATTCCGATGGTGTCGGCGTACCCGACGGCGACGATCGCGCGCGCGGCCCGGGATTCGAGCCTGCCGCGCGGGTAGGCGAGGATGGCGTGGATCAGGATCGCGTAGTACGTGGGGCCCACGAGCTGGCCGAACGAGAACACGTAGGCGTTCCCGGAGGTCGAGAGCGTGCTCAGGAACCACGTCGCGCCGACGGCGTACAGGAGCAGCCCGAACCTGTTCTCCGGGCGGCGGGCGAGGGCCACGAGGCCGGTCGCGATGAACGACCATCCGACGATCAGCGAGAAGGCGATGAAGCCGTGGTTGACCGTGTCGCTCAGGGCGATCGTTACCGCGGAGGCCGCTCCCAGGGCCGCGCCGGCCACCCAGAGGATGGCGCGCGTCCAGGCGCGTGTCATGGCAAGAACGCCGCGAGGGCCGCGGCCGAAAGGTCCGCCTTCGCCACGAACCCCAGAGCGCCGCTCTCGGCGACGAGCGGGCCGAAGTCGGCGGCGTCGCGGCTCGAGGTGAGGACGACCGCGGGGCCGTCTCCACCCTTTGTCAACTCCGCGGCCACCGCGAAGCCGTCGGTGTCGGGTAGCTGAGCGTCGAGGAGCACCAGCTCGGGATGCAGGCGCTCGGCCTCGGTGAGGGCGGATGCGCCGTCGACCGCCTCGCCGATGACATCGAAGCCTTCGGCTTGGAGGACCGTCCGAGCCAAGGCCCTGAAGCTGGGATGGTCGTCGACGATCAGTACCGTGAGCGGCACGCTGGCATCGTGCCATACGGGGAAAATGCGGGGAATACGGCTAGCCGTACCCCGTCGTACGCGGAATTACGTAGTTGACGGGGGCGTACTGGATGGTTGACTTCCAATCGCCGTGATGTCCTGGGCGGTTGCGAAGCGAGCAGCGCCGCGACCGAGGACGCCGCGATGAGACGGTTCGCAGCCGCAGCCCCACCGCAGCGGCCTACATGTCGCAGTCGCACGGCCAGGCGCGCGGCGATTGGGGGTCAACCATCTAGGGGGTTGACGGGGTCGTGCCGTAGACCTGAAGCGCCTTCAGCGTCTGCTCGAGCTGCTGGCGGGTCGCCGGGTCGAGGTTCGGCTCGAGGTCGAGATACGCCTTGAGCGCCTTGGCCGCGGTTGGGTACTGCCGTCCGGCGGCGGCGTCCTGGGCCAGCGCGAACTGGTACGGGGCGTTCTTCGGGTCGAGGTCGACGAGCTTCTGGCGGATGGCGGTCGCCTGGAGGAAGTCCGAGGTGAGCTGCGACGTGAGCGTCTGGACGCGGGTGTTGTACGGCTGTGCGAGGGCGTCCGCAACCGAGTGCGAGAGCGCCGGAGCGAGCTTCAGCGACTGTGCCGCCGACGCGGTCGACGGTGACGTGTACTGGGCGGCGAGCGCCTGGGCCTTGGTCAGCTGGCCCTGCGTCCGCTGCGCTCGCAGCTCGAGCAGCGACGCGCCGCCCGACAGGCCGGTCTGATCCTTTGGGCGCAGCGCGATGTAGCGCAGGTAGGCGCCGATCGCCGCGTCGGTCTGGTTGTCGGCCTGGTAGGCCTCCGCCAGCTGGAGCCAGGCGGGGGCGTCGTTCGGATGCTCGCGCGTCTTGGCGGAGAGATCCGAGATCGAGCCGCTCCCGCCGCTCGACGTGTTCAGGATGTCGCCGAGGTTGATCCCGCCCGCGCCCGATCCGACGCCGAGGGCGACGAAGCCCAGGCCGAACATGACGGCGAGGAAGATGAAGACCGGTTTCTGGCCGCGGCGGATGCGTTCGAAGAGCATGGTCTCTAGGCGTGGATCATCTTGGCTCTGGCGGCGGTCGCCGTCGGAGGCACGTGGGATCCACGCCGGTAGCGTATCTCTCCGTTCACCATCGTCAGGGCGACCCGATCGCATGAGCCGCCGAAGACGGCGGCCGTGACCGGATCGTCCCACGGCAGGAAGCTCGAGCCGGTGAGGTCGAGCACGCAGATGTCCGCCGCCTTCCCGGGCGTGAGCGTGCCGGTCTGCGACCCGAGGCCGAGCGCGGCCGCCCCGCCCGTCGTTGCGAGCTCGAGGGCTGTCCGGGCCGAGATCGCATCCGCCCGGCCGAGGCGCGCGCGGGCGTGCATGATCGCGGCGCGCATCTCGGCCCACATGTCGAAGTCGATCGCCGACGACGGCGAGTCGGTCCCGAGCCCGACGCGGATGCCGGATGCGAGCAGCTCCGGCAGCGGGGCGATCCCGCATCCGAGGAGCGCGTTCGAGCGCGGGCAGTGGACGGCCGGCACGTCGAGGGCGGCCATGAGCTCGATGTCGGCGGGATCGGCGAAGACGACGTGGATCGCGACCGTGTCGGAGCCCAGAATGTCGCGAAGCTCGTCGAGGTGCATCGTCTCGCGGGCCGACTCGAGCAGGTGCGTGGCGACCGGCAGCCCCCGCTCGCGCGCCAGCCCGACCAGCATCCGGTAGTCGTCGAGGGTCACGGTGAACGGCGCGTGCGGCGAGACGCCCGGGCGCACGAGGTCGGTGGTCGTGAGCGCGTCGATGCGGGCCTCGGTGCGGGCGCGCAGGTCGGGCCAGTCGCTGAACCCCTCGACGTACACGATCGCGCGCAGGCCGGCCTCGGCCGCGGCGTCGGCGACCGCCCCGGAGTAGCTGCAGTCGGCGATGGTCGTCACACCCGAGCGAAGGCAGGCGCCGGCGCCCGCGCGGGCCTGCTCGAGCGCATCGTCGGCCCCGGTGGCGGCCTTGCGCCGGATGTGGTCCTCGATCCACGGCCCGAACGCCATCCCGTCGCCGAACCCGCCCATCGCGGCGTACTCGAGGTGCGTGTGCGCGTTCACGAGACCCGGCAGGATCACCGCGCCCGCGAACCGCTCGCCGGCGTCGCCCGTCGCGGGCCCGACCTCGGCGATCGTCCGCCCGTCGATGCGCACGGCCCCGTCCCGGACCGGCGGGCCGTCCATCGGGACGACCCAGTCGGCCGTCAGGATCACAACGGCTCGGGTGCCGCGTCGGGTGCCGGATCGGGCTTCGGCTCGACGGCGCGCACCAGGAAGTAGCTCAGCCCGTAGAGCACGAGCACCGGGATGAACTCGGCCATCATCGTCACCGGATCCGTTCCCGGGAGCAGGGCGGTGAACGCCGCCAGGACGACGATCGACTCGCGCCAGCGGCGGCGCATGAAGCTCGAGCTGACGATCCCGACGCGGCCGAGCATCATCATCACGACCGGCAGCTGGAACACGATGCCCATGGCGAGGAGCGTGAGCATCACGAAGCGGATGTAGTCGCTCGCGCGCGGGATGTAGTTGATGACGTCGGCGTTGAAGTGGGTCAGGAAGTGGATCGCGGGGGGGACCACCACGTACCACCCGACGGCGACGCCGGTCAGGAACAGGGCCGGCACCATCAGGAGCAGCGGCCTGATGGAACGCTGCGTCTCGTGGGCGAACGCCGGGATCACGAACGCGTAGATCTGGTAGCTGATCACCGGCAGCGTGATCAGGAGCCCGCCGTACACCGAGATCATGATGGCGTTGAAGAACGCCTCCGTCGGCGCCAGCGTGACCAGCTTCACGTTGTTGTCGAGCGGCTGCTGGAGGAAGTGGTAGATCCGGACGTTCTCGATGTAGCACCCGGTCATCGCGACCGCGAGCACCGAGAGCACGATGATGAGCCGCGTGCGCAGCTCCTCGAGGTGCTCGACGAGCGTCAGCTGATCATCCGGCCCGACGCGGCGGGGACGCGCCACGGGGAGCTACTCGCTCGGCGGGGGCGTGTGCTCTGCCGGCGGCGCATACGCCGGCGGCGGCGGCGGCGTGTAGGCCGGCGGCGGATTCAGCGACGTCGTCGTGGATCGCGCCTCGCGCGAATCCTCATCGTTGCCCGAGATCCCATCCTTGAACTCGCGGATGCCCCGGCCGAGTGACCGGCCGGCCTCCGGCAGGCGCTTGGGCCCCAGGAAGAGGAGCGCGAGCACAAGGACGATCAGCACCTCGGGGAGACCAAGGTTGAACGGCATGGTTCCAGGGTAGCAGACCCTCCGCGGCCTGGGAGGGGCACGTAGCTACACTGTTCCTAGGCGGAAACCCCGAACCACGAGGACTGTATTGCCTGATCTCGTCATCCGTAACCTGCACGCGTCGATCGACGGCGCTGAGATCCTGAAGGGGATCGACCTCGACCTCTCGAAGGGAGAGATCCACGCCATCATGGGGCCCAACGGCTCCGGGAAGTCGACGCTCGCCCATGTCCTCATGGGCCATCCGGCATACGAGGTGACGGCGGGTGAGGTGACGTTCAAGGGGACGGACGTGCTCGAGCTCGAGCCCGACGAGCGCTCGCGGCTCGGGATGTTCCTCGCGTTCCAGTATCCGTCGGCGATTCCAGGCGTGACCGTCGCCAACTTCCTGCGGATGGCCGTGAACGCACACCGGCGCTCCGAGGACGGCGACGAGAACCCGATCCGCATCCCGGAGTTCAGGAAGCTCCTCCAGGAGAACATGGAGATTCTGAAGATCGACCGCTCCATCACCTCGAGGTACCTGAACGACGGGTTCTCGGGCGGCGAGAAGAAGCGGGTCGAGATCCTGCAGATGGCGATCCTGCGCCCGGAGCTCGCGATCATGGACGAGACCGACTCGGGCCTCGACATCGACGCCCTCCGCATCGTGTCGGACGGGGTGAACGGACTGGCCGGCCCGGAGCTCGGCGTCCTCGTGATCACCCACTACTCCCGCCTGCTCCGGTACATCAAGCCCAACGTGGTGCACGTTCTGGTCGACGGCCGCATCGTCCGCACCGGGGGTGCGGAGGTGGCCGACGAGCTCGAGCGCGACGGCTACGCCCCATATGGAGTGGAAGAGGAGGCGATCGTCGGTGGCTAAGACTGACCTGACGCCAGAGGAAGCCCAGGCAACCGCCCTGGGTGACTACAAGTTCGGCTTCCACGACGACGTCGAATCCGTCTTCCGCACCCGCAGGGGGCTGGACGAGGACGTCGTGCGCGAGATCTCGGCCCACAAGCAGGAGCCCGAGTGGATGACCGAGTACCGGGTCAAGGCCTACCGCCACTTCGTGGAGCGCGAGCTGCCGCGCTGGGGCGCCGACCTTTCGGTGATCGACTTCGAGAACATCTACTACTACCTGAAGCCGGTCGAGGAGCAGGCCAAGAGCTGGGACGACCTGCCGCCCGGGATGAAGGAGACGTGGGACAAGCTGGGCATCCCCGAGGCCGAGAAGAAGTACCTGGCCGGCGTGGGGGCCCAGTACGAGTCGGAGGTCGTCTACCACAACCTCCAGAAGGATCTCGCCGACAAGGGCGTCCTCTTCCTCGACATGGACTCGGGCCTGCGCGAGCACGAGGACATCGTGCGCGAGAACTTCGGCACGATCATCCCGTACAACGACAACAAGTTCGCCGCGCTCAACTCGGCCGTGTGGTCGGGCGGATCGTTCATCTACGTGCCGCCCGGCGTCAGGGTCGAGCTCCCGCTCCAGGCCTACTTCCGCATCAACGCCGAGAACATGGGGCAGTTCGAGCGCACGCTGATCCTGGTCGACAAGGACGCCTACGTCCACTACGTCGAGGGCTGCACGGCGCCGATCTACTCGACGGACTCGCTGCACTCCGCGGTGGTCGAGATCCACGTCGCCGAGGGCGGCCGCTGCCGTTACACGACCATCCAGAACTGGTCGACCAACGTCTACAACCTGGTCACCAAGCGGGCCGTGGCCGAGAAGAACGCCACGATGGAGTGGGTCGACGGCAACCTGGGATCGCAGATCACGATGAAGTACCCGGCGGTCCTCCTCAAGGGCCAGGGTGCCCACGGCGAGGTGCTGTCGATCGCGTTCGCCGGCAAGGGCCAGCATCAGGACGCCGGCGGCAAGATCACGCACATGGCGCCCGACACGACGTCGGTGATCACGTCCAAGTCGATCTCGAAGGACGGCGGCCAGGCCTCCTACCGCGGCCTGCTCCAGGTGAACGACGGCGCGACCGGCTCGCGCTCGAAGGTCGTGTGCGATGCGCTGATCCTCGACGAGGACAGCCGCACCGACACGTACCCGTACATCGACATCAAGGAGAACGCCGTCGACATCGGCCACGAGGCCACGGTGTCGAAGATCGGCGACGAGCAGCTCTTCTACCTGATGAGCCGCGGCCTGACCGAGGAGGAAGCGTCGGCCATGATCGTGTCGGGGTTCATCGAGCCGATCACCAAGGAGCTCCCGCTGGAGTACGCCGTCGAGATGAACCGGCTGATCCAGCTTCAGATGGAAGGTTCAGTGGGCTGATGGCGACGGCGACCGAGCCCGCCTGGCTGGCGGGTGCCCGCGACGCTGCCCGGGCGACGTACGAGTCGCTCCCGGTCCCGACCAACCGCGAGGAGGCGTGGCGCTTCACGAACCTCCGAGGCTTCGATCCGGACGCGTTCGACATCCACCCGGGGACGCTCACGATCGAGGGCGACCCCGCCGGCGGCGTCACGTTCGGGAGCCTCGCCCGCCTCATCGCCGAGCGGCCGGAGCTCGTCGAGCCGCACCTCGGCTCGGTCGTCGCCGGCGACGAGAAGTTCGCGGCCGGCAACGCCGCGCGCTGGACCGAGGGCGTGCTCCTGCACGTGCCGGCAGGCGTCGAGGTCGAGCACCCGCTCCGTGCGGCGCTCGAGCTGACGGCCGAGGGGTCGGCGCTCTACCACCGCGTCCTGGTCGTCGTCGAGCGCGGTGCCCGCGTGACCTTCACCGAGGAGTTCGCCTCCGCGGTGCCCGGGTATCTGAACGTCGTCGTCGAGCTCAAGGTGGCCGACGGCGCGCACCTCGAGTACGTGACGATCCAGAACCACCACGCCGAGACGCGCCAGTTCGCGACGCACCGCGCCACGGTGGGCCGTGACGCGAGCCTCGACTGGATCGCCGCGGCGATGGGAGGGACGCGCGCCAAGTCGCGGATGGAGAGCTACCTGGCCGACCGCGGGGCGTCGGTCAAGGTGACCGGGGCGTACTACCTGAGCGGCCGGGAGCACGTCGACTACGACACCACGCAGGAGCACGCGGCGCCCGACACGACCTCAGACCTCGCGTTCAAGGGTGTGCTCGACGAGCGCAGCCGAGCCGTCTGGCGGGGCGTGATCCGCGTCGATCGGGGCGCGCAGAAGACCGACGCCTATCAGGAGAACCGCAACCTCCTGCTCTCGCCCGATGCGCAGGCGACGCCGATCCCGGGGCTCGAGATCGAGGCGAACGACGTCCGCTGCACCCACGGCGCCACCGTCGGCCAGGTCGACGAGCAGCACCTCTTCTACCTGATGAGCCGCGGCCTCACGCGGGCCGACGCCCAGCGCGCGATCGTGCGCGGGTTCTTCGAGCCCGTGCTCGAGCGCATCGCGTCAGAGCCGGTGCGCGACTCGCTCGCCGCCGCTCTCGACGCGCGCATCGGCTGACGCTACAGTTGGTACATGGGTCGGCTGGGCCTTCGCGCACCACTGCTCGTGCTCCTCGGAGCGACTGCGCTCGTCGTGTCGTTCCTCCTCACGCCCACCTCTGACACCTTCGACGTCCTCTCCAACGGGCACCGCGTCCGCGTCGCCGCCGAGATGCACGCGGTGGACTACGCGATCCTCGTGCTCCGGATCGGAGGCGTGGTCGTCCTGATCGCCGGCGCGTACTTCGCATACCGCAGCTGGCGGCCGGATCAGGTGCTGGACGGGGAGGATCGGCCCGGCCGCGGGTACGAGAGGCTCGAGGACATGCCGCCCGAGGGCGGCGATCCCGCGACACGGAGCGCGGTCATCCGTCGCTTCTGAGACGCAACACCGGGGTCTGACCCCGTTGCAGCGTCAGTAGGTGCCGAACTGCTTCCAGAGGTGCTCGGCGGCGTCCAGCCGCCGGCCGCTCGAGCGCTTCGTCCGAAGTGCGATCTCGGCCGCAAGGGCTTCGAGTACGACAAGGCCGGTCGCGGCCGTCTCGAAGCCGCCCGGCGATGAGGGCCGGCAGACGAGGACGTGCGTCGCAAGCGCAGCGGCCGGCGCCATCACGTCGTCGGTGACGAGCACGGTCGGCGCGCCCGCGTCGTGGAACTCCCGCACGACGTCCGCGGTCAGCTTCGCGTAGCGCCGGAAGGTGAATGCCAGCAGGCGGTCACGCGGCTCGAGGTCGATCAGGTGGTCGGCGATCCCCGGCTCCCCGGCGGCGATCGGCCAGACGTTGGCGATGAGCGGGTTCAGCAGGTAGTAGGCGTACTCGGCCAGCGCCGCCGACTTGCGGTGGCCGAAGATTCCGAGCTTCCCGTTCCCGCGCGTCAGAAGCCGCACCGCCGCCGCGAACTCCGCCTCGTCCATGCCCGCCTCGGTGGATGCGAGGTCGGCGCGGGCTCGCCCGACGAAGCGCCCGAGGACGCCCCCGCCGTCGGGGTCGTCTTCGCCCCCGTCCCTCCGCTCGAGCCGTTCGACCGCCTCGTGCCGGAGCGCCGCGTGGAGCTCGGTGAAGCCGCTGAAGCCGACGCGGGTCGCGAAGCGGACGACGGCCGCCTTGCTAACTCCGGCCAGCGCGGCCAGGGACTCCGCCGTCTCGAAGGGTGCCTCGGCGTAGTTGTCGAGGATCTGGGCGGCGATGCGCCGGTCGTTGGGCGAGAGCTGGTCGAGGCGAGCGCGGATCAGCGCGGCGACCCCAGGGCTGCTCATGGTCGCGATCATATTCGGGCCAGGAGGTGGGCGCCGATCCGGCGCGCCGCGGCCCGGCCTTCGGCGATCGCGGTCACGATGAGGTCGGCGCCGCGCACGCAGTCTCCGGCCGCGAACACGCTTCCGCCCTCGGTGACGGTGCCGGCCTCGGTGATCTCGACGCCGCAGCCGGCGTAGAGCGGGTCGTCCTCGACACCGGCGAATCCGATCGCCACGAGCACGAGATCGGCCGGCAGCAGGACCTCGTCGGGCGTGCGAACCGCCGCGGGCCGATCGCCGAGGCCCGCGAACCCGGGGAACTCGACCCGCCGACCGCGAACGGCCGTCACGCCGTCCGGGCCGCCCTCGATCGCCGTGGTCTCGACCTCCCACTCGCGCCTCCCGCCCTCGTTGTGGGCCGGGTAGGTGCGAAGCAGGAACGGCCAGTCCGGCCAGGTCGCACGCGGCGTGCGCTCACGCGGCGGGACCGGCCCGTGGGCGAGCTCGGTGACGGAGCGCGCGGACTCGCGGAGCGCGCAACCGAGGCAGTCCGCGCTCGTGTCGCCTCCGCCCAGCACGACGACGTGCCTGCCCTCGGCCGTGATCTCGGGACCGGCGACCGGGAGGCCGGCGATGCGGCGGTTGCGCTGCCGGAGATAGCCCATCGCCGCGACGACGCCGGGGAGGTTCGCGCCCGGGATGTCGAGCGCCCGCCCGCGCTGCGCGCCGGTCGCGAGCAGCACGGCATCGAACCGGCGGAGCAGGTCGGCCCCGTCGATGTCGGTCCCCACGTCGACACCGGTCCGGAGCTCGACGCCTTCCTCGAGGAGCTGGTCGATCCGGCGGTCGATCAGCCACTTCTCGAGCTTGAAGTCGGGGATGCCGTAGCGCAGGAGGCCCCCCGGCAGGTCGTCGCGCTCGAACACGGTCACCCGATGGCCGGCTCGAGCCAGCTCCTGCGCGGCTGCGAGGCCCGCCGGCCCGCTGCCGACCACCGCAACGGTGCGTCCGCTTGAGGCCGCCGCCGGCCGCGCCCGCACCCAGCCCGATGCGAAGGCCCGATCGACGATCGCCAGCTCGACCTGCTTGATCGTCACCGGGTCGTCGTTGAGCGCGAGCACGCACGCCTCCTCGCAGGGCGCGGGGCACAGCATCCCCGTGAATTTCGGGGAAGTTGTTCGTCTCGTGCAGCCGATCGGCCGCCTCCCGGAACCGGCCCGTGCGCACGAGCTCGTTCCAGTCGGGCACGAGGTTCCCGAGCGGGCAGCCGGAGTGGCAGAACGGCACGCCGCAGCCCATGCACCGGGCCGCCTGCTCGCGGACGAGGTCGACCGGAGCCGGGCGGGCCGGGTGGCGGTGGTCGCGCACGCGCTCCTCGACCGGCCGGTACGGCGCCACCCGCCGTCGGATCGTGAGGAACCCCTGCGGGTCAGGCATTGGCGGCCTCCACGAGCCGCTCGCCGCGGCCCAGCGCGCGCCTCAGGTCGTGAGGCATCACCTTGACGAAGAGCTCGGCCGACGCGGGCCAGGCGGCGAGGGTGCGTGCGGCGACCGCGCTACCGGTGAGCTCCTCGTGGCGGACGAGCAGGCGCCACAGCGCCTCCGCGTCCTCGTCGGTGGGCGCCTCGAGCGACACGGTGTCGGTGTTGCACACGGCGGCGAACGTCCCCGGCTCGTCGAGCACGAGCGCGATGCCCCCCGACATCCCCGCGCCGAAATTGGGGCCCACCGGGCCGAGCACGACCACCACTCCGCCCGTCATGTACTCGCACCCGTGGTCGCCCACGCCCTCGACGACAGCGTGGGCGCCGGAGTTCCGGACGGCGAAGCGCTCGCCGGCGCGGCCGCGGAAGAACGCGTCTCCCGACGTCGCGCCGTAGAGGACGGTGTTGCCCGCGATCACGTTTCGCTCGGCGGCGAAGGCCGCGTCCGCCGCAGGCCGCACCACGAGCAGTCCGCCCGAGAGCCCCTTCCCGGCGTAGTCGTTGCACGCGCCGGTCAGATCGATCGTGAGCCCGCGAGGTGCGAACGCCCCCACGCTCTGGCCCGCGCAGCCGGCCAGGCGCAGCACGACGGATCCATCGGGCAGCCCGTCGCATCCCGAACGCCGCGCGATCTCGCCCGCAAGACAGGCGCCGACGCTGCGATCGGTGTTGTGCACACCGCGCTCGAAGACGATCGGCTTCCCGTGCTCGATCGCGCTGGCGGCGGCCTCGATCAGCGGGGCGTCGAGCGCGGCGTCGAGGCCGTGATCCTGCGCCCGGGGCACGGGGCTTCGGAATGGATCGGGCGCCGTCGCGATCACCGCCGCGAGATCGACTCCGGCCCGCCGTCCGCCGGCCGCGCGGCGTTGCCGGAGCAGATCGCCGCGTCCGACCGCCTCGCCGAGCGTGGCGAGCCCGAGGCCGGCCAGGAGCTCGCGCACGTGCTCGGCCACGAGCAGGAAGTAGCGAACGACGTCCTCGGGCGTGCCCGCAAACCGCCGCCGCAGCTCCGGGTCCTGGGTCGCGATTCCGACCGGGCACGTGTTGAGGTGGCAGACGCGCATCATCACGCAGCCCGCCGCGACCAGCGGGGCCGTCGAGAACCCGAACTCCTCGGCTCCGAGAGCCGCGCCCACGATCACGTCGCGGCCCGTGCGAAGGCCGCCGTCCACCTGGAGCCGGACGCGGTCTCGCAGCCCGTTCTGCACGAGCACCTGGTGAGCCTCGGCCAGCCCCAGCTCCCACGGCAGGCCGGCGTGCTTGATCGAGCCGAGCGGCGCCGCCCCCGTGCCTCCGTCGTGGCCGGCGATGACGATGTGCTCGGCCTTGGCCTTGACCACTCCGGCGGCGATCGTGCCGACGCCGGCCTCGGCGACCAGCTTGACCGAGATCTCGGCGCCGGGGTTCACGCACTTCAGGTCGTGGACGAGCTGCGCGAGGTCCTCGATCGAGTAGATGTCGTGGTGCGGCGGCGGGGAGATCAGGCCCACGCCCGGCAGCGAGCCCCGCAGGTGCGCGATCTGGCCGTTCACCTTGGTGCCGGGGAGCTGTCCACCCTCGCCGGGCTTGGCGCCCTGCGCGATCTTGATCTGAAGCTGGTCGGCGTCGACGAGGTAGGCCGCCGTCACGCCGAACCGCCCTGACGCCACCTGCTTGATCGCCGACCGGCGCACGTCGCCGTTCGGGTCGCGGATCGACCGTCCCAGATCCTCGCCGCCCTCACCGGAGTTCGACCGGCCGCCAATGCGGTTCATCGCGATGGCCAGCGTCTCGTGGGCCTCCGGCGAGATGGCGCCGAGGCTCATCGCTCCCGTGGCGAACCGGCGGACGATCGCCGCGGCCGGCTCGACGTCGCAGACGGCGAGCGGCGGGCCGGCAGGCACCAGGTCGAGGAGGCCGCGGAGCGATGCGTCGGCGACCTCGCCGGCGAAGGCTCTGAATGCGCCGGGGTCGGCGTCCCGGACCGCGCGTTGCAGTCCTGCGATCGCGGCCGGGGACCACGCGTGCGCCTCCCCGCCGGCGCGGAACCGGTAGTCGCTCCCGACCGCCATCGCGTCCCGCGGCGCGTCCGGCGCCGTGAACGCCGTCGCGTGGCGAGATGCCACATCGGCGTGCAGGTCAGCGAGCTCGATGCCGCCGACCCGCGACGTCGTGCCGGGGAAGTAGCGCCCGATCAGGCCCGGTCCCAGCCCGACGGCCTCGAAGATCTGGGCCCCGCGGTAGCTCTGGACGGTCGAGATCCCCATCTTCGAGCAGACCTTGAGGAGGCCGCGGGCGAGGGCCTCGACGAAGGGCACCCGCAGGGGCTCGGCGAGCGTCTCGAGCGCGAGGTACGGGCACACGGCCGCTGCGCCGTACCCGATCAGGAGCGCGACGTGCATCGTCTCGCGCGGCTCGCCGGACTCGACGACGAGCCCGCACATCGTGCGCGCGCCCTCCCGGACGAGGTGTGAGTGCACGGCTGCGGTCGCGAGCAGCGGGGGAACGGGCGCCAGCTCGGCGTCGACGCCCCGGTCGGAGAGGACGACGATCGCGGCCCCGTCCCAGACCGCGCGCGACGCCTCGGCGCACAGCCGGTCGACAGCCCCCTCGAGGCCGGCGGCTCCGTCCGCCACCCGGTAGACGGCCCGGAGCGTGACGGCGTCGAGCCCCGGCGCCGCGCGGAGCCGCGCGAGCTCCTCCGGCGTCAGCACCGGGCGCTCGCAGGCGACCGCGCGGCAGTCCTCCGGCCGCTCGTCGAGGAGGTTCCCGATCGGCCCGACCGACGTCGCAAGGCTCATCACGAGCGCCTCGCGCTGCGGGTCGATCGGCGGGTTCGTCACCTGGGCGAACTGCTGCTTGAAGAACGCGGGGAGCAGCCGCGGCCGCTCCGAGAGGACCGCGGCGGCGGCGTCGTCCCCCATCGACCCGACCGGCTCCACTCCCTCGTGTGCGAGCACGCCGACGATCAGCTCGAGCTCCTCCGACGTGTACCCGAACGCCGCGAGGAGCCGGTCGTGGTCGGCCGCCGGGGTGTGGGCGGCATCCCCGGGCGGAAGGTCACCGAGCCGTGCTCGATGCTGCTCGAGCCACGCCCGGTAGGGGCGCCGCCGCGCGAGCTCCCGCCGCACCTCGCGATCGCCCGCGATCCGGCCCGTGGACGTGTCGGCGACGAGCAGGCGGCCGGGCCCAACCCGCCCCGCCTCGGCGATGTTGCCGGGGGCGATGTCCACCACTCCGACCTCGGACGACACGACCAGGAGGCCGTCGCGGCCGCGCACGAACCGCAGGGGCCGCAGGCCGTTTCGGTCGAGCCCGGCCACGACACGCACGCCGTCCGTCGCCACGATCGCGGACGGCCCGTCCCAGGGCTCAGCCAGGGCGCCGTGGTACTCGCGGAACGCCGCCAGGCGGTCGTCCGCATCCGTGCCGGACAGCGCGGGCGGGACGAGCATGGTCAGGGCGTGCGCCAGCGACCGCCCGCTCATCACGAGCAGCTCGATCGCCGCGTCGAGCTTCGCCGAGTCCGACCACCGCTCCTCGGCAATCGGGAAGAGCTTCTGCAGGTCGTCGCCGAGGAGCTGCGAGCGGAGCTGGGGCTCCCTGGCCGCCAGCCAGTTCCCGTTCCCGCGCACGGTGTTGATCTCGCCGTTGTGCGCCAGGAGGTTGAACGGGTGCGCGAGATCCCACGTCCCGAAGGTGTTCGTCGAGAAGCGGCTGTGGACGAGGGCCAGCGGGCTCTCGAACGCAGGATCGGACAGATCCTCGTAGTAGCCGGCGAGCTGCGGCGAGGTCAGGAGGCCCTTGTAGACGAGCCGGCGCGCCGACAGGCTCACGATCGTGAACTCCGCCTCCGGCACGCCCGCGGCCGCGGCGGCCCGCTCGACGCGGCGGCGGATCACATAGAGCTTGCGCTCGAAGGCCGCCTCGTCGCCGGAGCGCCGCTCGACGAAGAGCTGGCGGATGACCGGCTCGCACGCCCGCGCGACCGGCCCGAGGCGCTCCGACCGCACCGGCGGGTTGCGCCAGCCGAGTGCCCTGTGGCCCTCCTCGGCGCAGATGCGGACGCAGAGCTCCTCGCACCGCTGCCGCAGGACGGGGTCGCGGGGGAGGAAGACGATCCCGACCGCGTAGCCTCCCGGCTCGGGAAGGTCGTGGCCGAGCTCCCGCTGAGCCGCTCCACGCAGAAACCGATGCGGCAGCTGGGTCATGATCCCCGCGCCGTCCCCCGTGTCCGGGTCGGCGCCGGTGGCTCCTCGGTGGCCGAGGTTGGCGAGCGCGGTGAGCGCCTGGCCCACGACCTCGTGGCACGCCCGCCCGTCGAGCCGCGCGATCGCGGCGAGACCGCACGCCTCGTGCTCGTACCGTGGGTCGTAGAGCGGTGCCGCCATGGCGCCACCCTAGCAGAATTTGAACCATATGAATCGTTTGGGAAGTATGAGTGAATCAGTTGATTCACAGGTGCTCGGGAGGCCGTGCGGGGTGCCCGTCTACACTGCGACCATGGCGGTGAAGGCCCGGACGACGCCGCTCGACGCGGCCCGCATCAAGCTCGACTTCCCGATCCTCATGCGTGAGGTGAACGGGCAGCTGCCCGCCTACCTCGACTCGGCAGCCTCGTCCCAGAAGCCGCGGGCCGTGATCGACGCGATCGTCGACGTCTACGAGACGTCGTACGCGGCCGTGCACCGAGCCGTCTACACGCTGGGCGAGGTGGCGACCGAGCGCTACGAGGGCGCGCGCGACACCGTCACCGCGCTCCTGAACGCCCGCTCGCGGCGCGAGGTGATCTTCGTCCGGGGCGCCACCGAGGGCCTGAACCTGGTGGCGTACGCCTACGGCGGCAAGTTCGTGGGCCCCGGCGACGCGATCGTCTCGACCGAGATGGAGCACCACTCCAACCTGGTGCCGTGGCAGGAGCTGGCCCGGCGCACCGGGGCCGAGCTGCACTACGTGGGCCTGACCGACCGCGGCGAGCTCGACCCCGAGTCGCTCGACGCGCTCTCCGGCGTGGAGAACATCAAGCTGGTCGCAGCGACCCACATCTCCAACTCGCTCGGCACCGTGAACGACGTGGCCGGTATCGCGCGCTGGGCGCACGACCAGGGCGCGGTGATGGTGTGCGACGGCGCCCAGGCCGCGCCGCACCGGCCCGTCGACGTCCAGGCCCTGGGATGCGACTTCTACGCGATCTCCGGGCACAAGATGTGCGGCCCCGGCATCGGCGCCCTGTGGGGCCGCGAGGACCTGCTCGAGGCGATGGACCCGTTCCTGACCGGGGGCGGCCAGATCGCGAAGGTGACGCTCGAGGGGACGACCTGGAACGAGCTTCCCTACAAGTTCGAGCCCGGCGTCCCGCCGCTCGCCGAGGCCGTCGGGTTCGGGGCGGCGATCGACTACGTCACCAATATCGGGCTCGAGGCGATCCACGAGCACGAGGCGGTGCTGACCGCGTACGGCTGGGAGCTCCTCTCGGCGGTCCCCGGCGTGACGCTGTACGGCCCGGCTCCTCCGGATCGGGCCGGCATCCTGTCGTTCACGGTCGACGGCGTGCACGCCCACGACGTCGCGCAGATCCTCGACTCGGTGGGCGTCTGCGTCCGCGCCGGCCACCACTGCACCCAGCCGGCGATGCGCCACTTCGACGTCGTCGCGACGACTCGCGCGAGCCTGTACCTCTACAACACCACCGACGATCTCGACCGGCTCGCGGCCGGTCTCGACAAGGTCAAGCGGACGTTCGAGGTGTGAGCGCGGGCGTCGCCGTCCGGCCGCTCGACCGGGTGCCGGCGGTGGAGGTTGTGACGGCGCCCGACCTCGGGCCTGCCGACACGGCCCGGGTCGAGTCCGAGCGACGCCGCCTGGACGCTCACCCGGACATGTTCGACGGCCCGATCCTCATGGTGCGGGCCGCGGCGCCCGATCGGCTCGAGGTCTACGCCGCGACGTACGCCTGGCACACGGCCGACCGGGCGCGGGCGCTGCCGGCGACGGCGGGCGCGCTCGGCGTCCAGCTTGCGGTGGTCGGCGACGGAGGGGCGATCCTGTGGCAGCGCCGCACCGAGGCCGTCGACCATCCCGGCGGCTGGACGATCAGCGTCGCCGGTTGCGCGGTGCCCGGCGTCGGCCTGGAGCGCCAGATCGTCCATGAGGCCGCCGAGGAGCTCGGGCTCGATCGCGGCGATCTCGAGGGCCTGGCACCGCTCGCGCTGGTCGAGTCCGAGCGCGGGCGCACCGTCCAGGTCGTCTTCCGCGCGCGGCTCCGCGCAGGGGCAACGCCCGCCCTTCGGGAGTCCGAGGTCGCCGAGGTCCGCTTCGCCCGCGACTTCCCGGAGCTGGGCCCCGTCGAGACGCTCACGGCGTCGTGGTGGCGCGAGCTCGTCAGGCTCGCGACGGAAGGCGAGTAGCATTCCCCCTGTATGGACGACTTCTACCGCGAGAACATCCTCGATCACTACAAGAACCCGCGTAACAGCGGGCATCTCGATCACCCGACGGTGTCCGCCGAGGGCGTGAACCCGCTCTGCGGCGATGAGCTCGCGGTCGAGCTCGACGTCGACGGCGGCGTCGTGCGCGACGTTCGCTTCAACGGGCGCGGCTGCGCGATCAGCCAGGCCGCCGCGTCGATGATCTCGGACGTCGTCAAGGGCAAGACCGTGGCCGAGGTGCGCGCCCTCGGCAGCGAGGACGTGCTCGAGGAGCTCGGCATCCCGCTCTCGCCCATCCGGCTCAAGTGCGCCCTGCTTTCGGTCAACGTCCTCCGCGTCGCCCTCGGCGACGACTCGGACGACCGCGACATCGAGTGGAAGTCCGCGTAGGGCCCCTCGACGACATCGCCGAGGGCGGGGTGAAGATCGTCCAGGCGGGGTCGCTGTTCCTCGGCATCTACCGGATCGACGGTCAGGTGTACGCGCTCGAGGACCGGTGCAGCCACGACGACGGCCCGCTGTGCGAGGGCGAGCGCGAGGGATTCGAGGTGGTCTGCCCGCGCCACGGGGCCCGATTCGACCTCCGCACCGGCGCCGTCCTGTCGCTCCCGGCGACCGAGGACGTCGAGGCGTTCCCCGTCGAGGTGCGTGACGGAGAGGTGTACGTCGTCGTATGAGCGACTCGTATACTGACCTCGTGGAACAGCTCTCGGAGGCCTCGCAGGAATACCTCGAGAGCATCTACTGGCTCTACGAGGCGGGCATCGAGCGCACCCAGGCGAACCTGGCCCGCGCCCTGCGCGTCTCCCAGCCGTCGGCGTCGGAGATGCTGAAGCGCCTGGTCGACGAGGGCCTCGTGAGCCGCGACGACCACAAGCTCATCCACTTCACCGACCGCGGTCATGAGGTCGCCGAGCGGATCGTCGCCCGGCACCGCACGGTCGAGGCGTACCTGGTCAAGGTGATGGGCATCCCGTGGGACGACGTCCACGAGGAGGCCCACGCGATGGAGCACTCCATCTCCCCGCGGCTCGAGGCCAAGATGCTCGAGATGATCGGCGAGGTGCGCACGTGCCCGCACGGGCACCCGATCGGCGACTACCCGCGCGAGCCGGGCGAGGCGATGCCCGCCGTCCCCGCGGGGAGCGAGGTAACCGTGCTCCGGCTCGAGAACGAGGCCGAGGAGATCCTCCACTACATGCACCGGGCCGGCATCGAGCCCGGCCGCCGCTACACGGTCGTGGCGCGGTCCGGGGACGGCGACGACGCCGTCACCGAGCTCGAGGACGACGGCGGCCGGAGCCTTGCCGTGGAGGACAGGGTCGCCCGCACCGTGTCCGTCCGTGTCGAGATGCGCGGTGACGGGCCCGTGTCGACGCTCGCCGACGCATCCGCCGAGCTCCAGCTGCTCGGCGCCGACCGCTGGGGGATGTAGGCGACCTCGGTGCCCGCCTGGCCGGGCGGCGGCGTCCACCACGCGAGACAGCAGGTGTAGAGCGGGAGCCGGCGCAGGGGCACGGACTCGGTGGTCGAGCCGGATTCGATCATCGAGAACTCGCTCCTGGAGGGGTGCTCCACGGCGGCGAGGAAGGCCAGATCCGAACCGTCCCGCGACCAGCTCGGCGAGCTCACGGTGGAGCACCTGAGCCGGTCGGAGCAGTCGAACGCCAGGAACACGTGATTCGGCCGGAGGGGCGAGACCCGCAGGAGGCCCTGGCCGCCCGCCCACGACCCTGCGAACACGATCTCACGGCCGTCGGGCGCCCACGTCGGCTCGTGGCCGTCGTACACCCCCGACACCTTGACCCGTGCCCCGCCGGCGGCCGGGATCAGGTCCACCTCACCGTCAGCCGACGCGCTCCCGGCGGGCGAGAAGGGGGAGACGTAGGCGATGCTCCGCCCGCTCGGCGACCAGGCGGGCGCCACGGCGAACTCGTGCGGAGGCGTGACCAGTCTGCGCCCCGATCCGTCGGGGCGGCTGACGACGAGGGGCGCGCCCTGGTTGGGGTGCAGGGTCTTGGCGAGGTCGTAGGCGAGCAGACGCCCGTTCGGCGACCAGGCGACCGATGCCGACGAGACGGCCCCGTGCGTGACGGCGGTGACATGAGCCCCACTCACGTCCATGACGAGCACGTGCCCGTCGCCGCCGTGCGCGCCCACGACGACCGCGAGGCGCGCCCCGTCAGGCGACCACGCGAGTCCGCGGATCACCTCGCCGCCGGGCGCGCGGTAGACGGCGGCGGCGTCGTGCCGCTGCGGCGTCGCGACCTCGACGACGGTCGGATCGGCTCCGCCGGTCGGCACGGCGTATGCGATCTGTCCGCGCCAGGCGTCTCCGCGCGCCGGCCCCCGGCCGCCGGTGCGCGTGGGGTGGTCGTTCTGCGGCTGCGCGTGCGCGTCGCCGTCCGTCACGACCAGCGCGACGAACCCCGCGACCGACGCGGCGAGCGTCAGCCAGATGACCCAGCTCTTCAGGATGGGCTCGAGGCGTTGCATGTGCCGAAACGTCCGACGGGGCGCACCAGCTTGGCCGGTACGCCCCGTCGCGGTAGATCGCTTGAATTAGGTAGCGGCGATTGCTGTTCCGACCACCTCAGGAGGTGACGGAGGCTATCCCAACGCCGGCTGCAGCGATTCCCCTTGGGTTCAGGGACTCGCCCCTACCCGCGAGCACCTCCACTCGCCCGTCTTGAACCGTCTAACAAGTCGGACCACCTCCTTTCCGCGGTTCGATTATCGTAGCAACGCCTCTCGCCGGAGCCAAGCCCGCCGGTAGATTTCCGCGGATGTCTGCGGCGCTCATCACGGGCCTCGGATTCGGCCTCCTCGTGGCGGCCCAGATCGGGCCGATCTCGCTCCTTCTGATCCGCTCCGTCGTCCGGGGCGGCCGGGCCACGGTCGGGATCGCGATCGGCGCCGGCGCCGCCGTTGTCGATACGGGCTACGCCGCGCTCGGCATCGCCGGCGCAGGGCCCGTGCTCGCCCACAGCGGCTTTCGCCCGGCGCTCGGGATCCTGGGCGCCGTTGTCATCGCGGTGCTCGGATGCCGGACGCTCTGGTCGGCGTTTCGGGTGCGGGCGGGGGGTGAGATGGATGCCGAGGTGCGAAGCCCGCGACGGGCGTTCCTGACGTCGCTCGCCGCAACGGCCTCGAACCCGACGACCATCGGCTCGTGGGCGGCGATCTTCGCCGCCGCCTCGGCGGCCGGCGTCGCCCGCAGCCCGAGCGAGGCGGCCGCGATGCTGGTCGGCGTCGGGATCGGCTCGCTGGCGTGGTTCGTCGGCCTCTCGTGCGGCGTCGCGCTGGCCCGGCACCACGTCGGCGACAGGCTCGTGCGGACAGCCGATGTGGTCGCGGGCGCGGGCCTGGTCGCGTTCGCCGGCATCCTGGCCTACCAGTCGGCGAGCGAGTAGCTCCTCAGACGGCGCGCGTGTAGGCCTCGCCGATCGAGGCCGGCTCGATCCCGAGCCCCTCGCGCATCGGGGTGAGGTCGCACTCCGTCCCCGCCAGGAGCATCGTGATCTGGTCGGGGGTCACGCGGAGCGGCGGCGGCAGCCTGCGCAGGAGGAGCTTGGCCTGGAGGCTCACGAACCCCGCCGGGGCGTGCACCTTGGGGTGGGAGCGGCGGCCCGTCACGCGAGCGATCTCGTCGAGCAGCTCGTCGAACGTGAACACCTGCGGCCCACCGAGCGGGTACACGTTCCGGATCGTCCCCGGCCGCTCGAGGGCGCGCGAGAACGCGGCCGCGACGTCGCCCAGCCACACCGGCTGGTGGCGGTAGCGCCCGTCTCCGATCACCGGGACGAGCGGGAGCCGCGTCAGGCGCTCGAACTCCGCAAACGCGCCGCCGCCCTGGCTGAAGACGAAGCTCGGCTCGAAGACCGTCCAATCGAGGTCGCTCTCCGTGACCGCGCCCTTGGCGCGCCACTTCGCGCCCCAGTAGCCGGTGAGCGGCGCGTGCTCCCGGGTGACCCCCAGCGCGCTCATGTGCAGCAGCCGGCGCACCCCGGCGGCCCGCGCTGCGGCGACGACATTGCGCGCACCTCCGACCACGACGCGCTCGAACTGCTCGGGCGATCCCTCGAGGATCGCGACCAGGTGGACCGCGGCGTCGACGCCGTCCATCGCCCGCTCGACGTCCGCCGGGTCGGAGATGTCGCCGCCCGACGCGCGCGAGAACGCCCGCACGCTGTGGCCGTCGGCCTCGAGCCGCCGGACGACCGCGGCACCGACGTACCCGGTCGCGCCGGTCACGAGCACCTTCATGGCGTGAAGTTCAGGTGGTACCGGCTCGGGGTCGGCTCCGCCTGGCCCTGGTACTTGGACCCCAGCCGGCCCGACCCGTACGGGTGCTCCGCCGGCGTCGTGAGCGTCAGGAAGCTGAGCTGGGCGATCCGCATGCCCGGGTACACCGTGATCGGGAGGTTGGCGACGTTGGCGAGCTCGAGGGTGATGTGGCCGTCGAACCCGGCGTCGATGACGCCCGCCGTCTGGTGCACGACGAGGCCCAGCCGGCCGAGCGAGCTCTTGCCGTCGAGCGTCGCGACGATGTCGGTCGGAAGCCCGACCCGCTCGGCGACGACCCCGAGCACGAACTCGCCGGGGTGCAGGATGAACGGCTCGTCGTCCGCGACGGTGACGAGCTCGGTCAGGTCCTCCATCGGAAGCTTCACGTCGATGTAGGGGTAGCGCGAGTTGCGAAAGACGCGAAAGGCGCTCCCGACCCTGACGTCGACGCTGGACGGCTGCACGAGCGCGTCGTCGAACGGGTCGATCACGATCCGCCCCGCGGCGATCTCCTCTCGGATCGACCGGTCTGACAGCACCATCCCGCCGAGTCTACCGGCTGTTGCTGGTAAGGTCGTTGCTCGTTTCTTCCGGCGTGGAGGTGTTTGAATGGGCATGACCGTCGAGCTGCGCACCGAGATCCCGGGGCCCAAATCGCGCGCCATCGTGGCGCGCAAGGAGCGCGTCGTCGCGGCGGCGAAGACGCTCGTCGCCCCCGTGGTGATCGACCGGGGCGAGGGCTGCACGATCACCGATGTCGACGGCAACACCTTCCTCGACTGGTCCGGTGGTATCGGCTGCCTGAACGTGGGCCACAGGAATCCGCGCGTCTCGGCGGCCCTCCATGCGCAGATCGACCGGTTCCTCCACACCGATTTCACGATCCTGCCGTACGAGTCGTACGTCGAGCTCGCCGAGCGGCTGATCGAGCGGACGCCGATCTCCGGCCCCAAGAAGGCCGCGTTCTTCAACTCGGGCGCCGAGGCGGTCGAGAACGCCGTCAAGATCGCCCGCCACGCGACGGGCCGGCACGCGGTGATCGCCTTCGAGGGCGCCTTTCACGGCCGCACGATGATGGCGATGTCGCTCACGTCCAAGCAGCACCCCTACAAGGTGGGCATGGGGCCCTTCGCGCCCGAGGTGTACCGGGCTCCGTTCCCGAACCCGTATCGGTGGCCGGGCCCGGACCCCGCCGGCGAGGCGCTCGAGGCGCTGCGGCGCATGCTGACCACGCACGTCGCCGCCGAGAACGTCGCCGCCATCATCTTCGAGCCGGTCCAGGGCGAGAGCGGGTTCGTCGTGCCGCCCGTCGAGTGGGTGCGCGGCGTGCGGGAGCTCGCGTCGGAGCACGGCATCGTGCTCATCGCCGACGAGGTGCAGTCCGGGTTCGGCCGCACCGGCAAGTTCTTCGCGATCGAGCACTTCGGAGTCGAGCCCGACCTGCTCGTGGTCGCGAAATCCGTCGCCGCCGGCGTGCCTCTTTCCGGCGTGGTGGGGAGGGCCGAGATCGTCGACGCCGCGCCCGACAGCTCGATCGGGGGGACGTTCGTGGGCTCGCCGCTCGGGTGCGTCGCCGCCATCGCCGTCATCGAGGAGCTCGAGGGCGGCCTGCTCGACCGCGCGGTTGCGATCGGCGACCGGATCCGCGCCCGGTTCGACGACCTGAAGGCCCGCTTCGACCAGATCGGCGACGTTCGCGGCCTCGGGCCCATGCTCGCTATGGAGTTCGTCGAGAGCCCCGAGTCGAAGGAGCCTGCTCCGGCGATCGCGGCGGCGGTTCGCGAGGCGGCGCTGCAATCGGGGCTGATCCTGCTCCAGGCCGGTGTGCACTCCAACTGCATCCGCGTCCTCGTCTCGCTCGTTGCCACCGACGAGCAGGTGGACGAGGCCCTCGACATCCTCGCCGCGGCTGTTCAGGCAACCTGCGCGCCGGAGCCGCTCGCCGCTGCGCCGGCTCCCTAGTTCTTTACAAACAGCGCGGCGCGTAAAGACTCCCCAAACACTTCGTTAAGCCCGCTCCCGGAGCCGTCAGGGGCCGCTACGGTGCCCGCGGCCGACTCTTCGGGAGGGTTGTATGAAGGTTCGGATCGTTGGTGTGGTTCTGGTGATGTTGGCGCTCGCGGTAGCGGCTCCTGCCGTTGCTCACGCGGGCTCGCTGAAGCAGTTCCGACAGGCGCTCGCTGAGCGGATCAATCACTACCGTGCGACGCACGGCCGCCATTCGCTGCGGATCAAGGTCCACCTGAAGCAAGCCGCCCAGGCGCACAGCGGTGACATGGCAAAGCATCACATGCTGTCCCACTCGGCCTCGACGGGGGCCTCGTGGATCACGCGCATCCGGTGGTGGGGATACCGCGGCACGTATATCGGCGAGGATCTCGCAGCCGGCTCGATGACGCCGAGGACCGTCATGCGCATGTGGCGCGCCTCGTCAGAGCATCGCGCGAATCTGCTCGGTGGGCACTACCGATCGGTCGGCCTCGGCGTCGCCCGAGGTACGTGGGGAGGCAGAGCGGGCGTCTACGTCACCGCCGACTTCGGCGGCGGCTAGACCTCGCATCGCGGGCACGAGGATCGCCGCCGCGGCAACGGACGCCGCGGCGGCGATCAGGTACGTGCCCTGCACGCCGGCGATGCCGATGATCGGCGACGCGAACCCGAACGACGCCGCGAATGCGACCAGGAGCGTGGCCTCGCTGGCGGCGATCACCCGTGAGCGGACGGCGTCGGGCGTGCGTCGCTGAACGATGCCCTGCTCGGCGACGCTGCCGGCACCCTCGGCGATTCCGGCGAACGCCATCCCCGAGAGCACCACGGCGAACCAGCCCGCCACGCCGATCACGGCGAATCCGGCCGCCATCCCGGCGGCACTCGCGATCATGACGGCGCGCTCGCGGCGCGAGCCGAGGCGCTGACCGAGGAACGACCCGGCGATGGCGCCCGCGCCCCATGAGCCTGCCAGCAGCCCGTAGCCGGCCGAGCCGACGCCGAACATGCGCGTGAGCGGGAGCTCGGCGACCAGGATCGGGCCCACCCCGGCGAGCAGGACGACCCACGCGAGCGTGATCATGCGAAGCACGGGATCGCCGAGCAGGAACCGGAATCCGGCGCGGACGCCGCGGTGCTCCTCAGAGTCGGCTGCCGCGCCGTCGGAGAACCGTCCGTGGACCGAGCGGACGAGCGCCGCCGATGCGGCGAAGCAGGCGGCGTTCAGCAGGAAGACGATCGAGGGGTCGACGATGCCCACGAGCACTCCGCCGAGCACCGGGCCGAGCACCTGGCCGGCGTTTCGGCCCACCGAGACCGTCCCGTTGGCCCATGCGATCTCATCGGCCCCGACCAGGTTGGGGACGGCCGCCGTCGACGCGGAGTAGAACGGCGCCTGGGCCGCCGCCGAGACGAGCGCGATCGCCAGCATGATCGCCGGCGTGGATGTGAGGGCGAGGCATGCGATCGCCGTCCCGGCCGCAAGGTCGGAGACGATCATGACGGTGCGCCGGTCGAAGCGGTCGCCGAGCGCGCCGCCGAACGGCGTGAGGAGGCCCGTGGCGCCCCATGTCAGAAGGAGCGTGGCCGACATCCAGGCCGCCGACCCGGTCGCGTTGTAGATCGCCACCATGAGGGCGATGTACGCCGCTTCGCCGCCCGTCAGCGAGACGAGGCGGGCGAGCGCGATACGGCGGATTGCGGTGCGGGGGGCGGTGGTCAGGTGAGCTCCGATCGAACGGCGGCCCGAGGGCCGCGGGCAGGACTTAAACGGGACGCGCGCTCAGCGCGTGAGCCGCGTGGTCAGATGCCGGTGATCGGGTTCACAGCGCGGATCGTAGCACGGCGAACTGGCGCTCAAGCTGGGACAAATGCCGCCGATACAGGTGTGTGCAAGCGCAGTAATTTCTTAACATCCAGCAAACATGCCAGACTTTCACACCAAGAAGATCACGCTTCCCAGCGGGAAGACCGTCGAGCTCGTCTACCTCGCGGCCGACGGCCCGGACGCGCCCTCCCCGGAGCCGCCCGTCGACGAGCAGACGCTGCGCCTCCGCCGGATCGAGCTCTGCCCGGAGTGCGACTCCGACCGGGTGCACCCCGTGGACTGGCACGAGGTCGACGAGCGCCACTGGCGCCTCGACGTGCGCTGCCCCGACTGCCGCTGGATGGGAAGCGACGTGTTCGCCCAGGACGAGGTCGAGCGCTACGACGACCTCCTGAACGCCGGCACCGACGCGCTCATCGACGAGCTCGAGCGCATCACCCGCCAGAACATGGCCGATCACCTGGAGCGCTTCATCCGCGCGCTCGAGGACGACGGCATCATGCCGATCGATTTCTAACCGCGGGAAGTGCTTGGGGCGCGCCGGCGAAGAACGCGGTCTTCGCCGTCGCCATGACCGTTGCGTGCACTTCCGAACAACCGGGGCCAGGCCCCGGATGGGGCCTGGCCCCACGGGGTTCGGTCAGTGGCGGAACTGCTGGTCTTCGCGGTGCCGCTCGATGGCCAGCTCGACCAGCCGGTCGAGCAGCTCGGCATACGGGATCCCTGACGCCTCGAAGAGCCGCGCGTAGACGCTCGTCTCGGTGAACCCCGGGATCGTGTTGATCTCGTTCAGGACGACACCGCCGTCGTCGGTCACGAAGAAGTCGATCCGGGCCATCCCGGCGCACTCGCACACGTCGAACGCGAGCAGCGCGACGCGCTGGAGCTCGGCCGTGACCTCCTCGGGCAGGTCGGCCGGGGCCTCGAGGTCCATCCCGCCCGGCTCGTACTTGGCCGCGTAGTCGTACCAGTCGGCGTTCACGTGCAGCCGCCCGACGACGCTCACCATCGGGTTGTGGTTTCCGAGCACGCCGCACTCGGCCTCGATCCCCGGCACCATCTCCTCGACCAGCACCTTCGAGTCGTGCTGGAACGCGAGGTCGAGCGCCGGACGCAGGCCGTCGATGCCCGTAACCTTCGAGATGCCGACGCTCGATCCCAGCCTGGCGGGCTTCACGAAGCACGGGACGCCGATCCCGGCCTTGGCGAGCTCGGCCTCGACGTCGATGTCGTGGACGGTCTGCGCCTTGAAGGTGACGCTCTTGGCGCACTGGATCCCGACCGAATCGAGCACCACCTTCACCTTGTCCTTGTCCATGGTGAGCGCCGAGGCAAGGACGCCCGAGCCCACGTAGGGCACGTCGAGGAGCTCGAGCATGCCCTGCACCGTGCCGTCCTCGCCGAACGGGCCGTGCAGCATCGGGATGACGACGTCGATCGGCCCGACCGCGCGCACCTTGCTGAGCGTCCCGCCGGCCCGGGGGATGACCGAGTTCGACGACGAGCCCGGGTCGAGCGCGAGCCGCTCGCCCTCCGCGGCCGGCTCCTCGAGCTGCCAGGCGCCCTCGCGGCTGATCGTGACGCCGACGACGTCGTAGCGGGCCGGATCGAGCGCCGCCGAGACCGACTCTCCGGAGCCGATCGAGATCTCGTGCTCGGAGCTGCGACCGCCCGAGAGGACGATCACCCGGAGAGGCGCGACCTCGGTCACGTCGGCGGTGGGCTCACGCAGCTCGGATCGCTGGGCCGGAACTTGATGACGACGATGTTCACGAAGGAGCCCTGGTCGACCTGTGTGCCCGGCGGCCGGATCCTGCGACGCGACCGTCTTGTCGAGCGAAGCGTTGAGGCACTCGACCTGCTGGGTAATGGCGGCCTTGAGACCCGACGTCGTGCAGCGCCTTCACGGCGTCCTGCTTGGTCTCCCCGACGACCGGCGGGACCGTCACCTGCTGGCGGGCCGGACGAGATGAGGACAGTGACCGAGGAGTTCTGGGCCGCGGTGGAGCTCGCCGCCGGCTGAGTCCCGAACGCTTTGCCCTTCGGCTGGTCGCTCGGCTGGTCCTGGCAGGTGGCGACCAGCGTCTTCTGCTTCATCTTCGCCGTGGCTTGATCGCAGCTCAGACCCGTGACGTCAGGAACGACCACGTTCCCAGTCGCGACTCTGCAGCCGGATCGTGGTTCCCTGCTGTTCCTGGGATCCAGCCTTGGGCTCCGTTCCAACGACGCGTCCGGCTCCGACTTTCGCCGAGTTGACGTCGATCGGCACGGGGTCGACCTGGAAGCCCTTGTCCTGGAGCGTGGTCGTGGCCTGGGATACGAACATCCCGTGGACGTCCGGCACGGTGATCGTGTTCGGTCCGGCGCCGATGAAGATGGTGACGGTGGAATTCTTGTCGGCGCTCGACCCGACGCTGGGATCGCTGCCGACGACGACGCCCTTCTTGGCGAGGGAGGACTGCTTGTCCTGGCATACGCCCTTGAGATTGACGGCTGCGAGCTGCGCCTTGGCCGTGTCGCAGCTCCCGGTCAGGGTCGGCACGGTCACCCCTCCGCCCGAGAGTTGCTTGTAGACGACGTAGCCGACGGCCGCGCTCGCGAGGAGCAGGATGAGGACGAGCAGCCACGGGAGCGCGCTCCGCCTCGGCCCGGGCGGCTTCTCGGGCGGCGGCTGCGTGCCACCGGGCGGGAGGACGCTGGTCTGCGCGCCGGTGTACGCCGCGGCCGCCGCGGCGCCGCCCGTGAGGACGCGCGTCGCCATCTGGGTGTCGCTCGAGACTGCGCCGCCGCGGCTCACGCGGCGCAGCTCGTCGGCCATCTGGCGGGCCGAGTGGTGGCGGAGCGCCGGATCCTTCGAGAGCGCCCGCATCACGACCTGCTCGAGCCCCTCCGACACGAGCCGGTTCTGCTTGCGGATCGAGGGCGGCGGATCCGACACCTGCTTCATCGCGATCTCGACCGCCGAGTCGCCGGTGAACGGCAGCTCGCCGGTCAGCATCTCGTAGAGCACGATCCCCATCGAGTAGAGGTCGGACTGCGGCCCGACGTCGAGACCGCGCGCCTGCTCGGGCGAGAGGTACTGCGCGGTGCCCACGATCGATCCGACCTCGGTCATCTGCACGACGTTCGCCGCGCGGGCGATGCCGAAGTCCGTCACCTTGAGCCGGCCCTCGTCGGTCAGGATCATGTTGTGGGGCTTGATGTCGCGGTGGACGACGCCCTGGCGGTGGGCGAACTCGAGCGCGTCGAGCGCCTGGACGGCCCAGTTCACGACCTCGGCCTCCGGCAGCGGCGCCCGGCTCGTGATCTCGTCCTTGAGCGTCGGGCCGTTCAGGTACTCCATCGCGATGTACGAGGTCCCCGCCGCCTGGCCGCGGTCGTAGACCGACACGATGTTCGGGTGGGAGAGGCCCGCCGCGGCGGTCGCCTCGCGCCGGAACCGCTCCACGAACGCCTCGTCCTGGGCGTAGCGCTCGGCCAGGATCTTGATCGCGACGCGCCGTCCGAGCGACTCGTCGCGGGCCAGGAAGACGTCGGCCATGCCGCCCGTCCCGATCCGCCGCTCGATGCGGTAGCGGTTGTCGAAAAGCTCGCCGATGAGGGAATCCATCGCCATCTGTGGGCCTACTGTGCCACGCCTTGGCCGAGATACGCCTCGATCACCGAGGCCGCGATGGGTGCCGAGACCTGCCCGCCGAAGAGCGGCGTGTGCTCGACGACGACCGCGACGGCGATCTTGGGATCCACGACCGGGGCGAAGGCGATGAACCAGGCGGTGTTCACTCCGGCGACTCCTGTCTCGGCCGTCCCCGTCTTGCCGGCGACGGTCAGGCCGTTCAAGCGGGCGGCGGTTCCGGTGCCCTCGTCGACAACGTTCTGCATCATCCCGGTGAGATCCTGCGCCGACTGCTGCGACATCACCCGCTCGAGCGGCTCGGGACGCTGCGTATAGACGCGGCTCCCGCTCGGGCTCACGACCCGGTCGACCATGGTCGGCCGCATCCGCTCGCCGCCGTTCGCGACGGTCGCGGCCACCTCGGCCATCTGGAGCGGCGTCACAAGCAGGCGCTCCTGGCCGATCGCGACACGGGCGACGTCGACGGGCGCGCCCGGCCTCAGGAGATGGCCGTTGCGGTAGAGCCCCGACGGGTTCATCTCGTCGGACGGGTAGGTGAGCGGCGGCTCCGAGAAGAACCCGAACCGGGTCATGTACTCCTCGAGCTTCGTCTGGCCGAGCTGCTGTCCGATCTGCGCGAACGCGGTGTTCACCGAGAACGTGAGCGCCGTCGTGAGGCTGATGGGCCCGAAGCTCTCGGTGCCCGCGTTGCACAACGGCAGGCCTTGCACGGTGATGCAGTGGCCCTTCGCGTCGACCAGCGGCTGGTCGGGCCCGTAGAGGCCGGTGTCGAGCGCCGCTGCGGCCGTGACCGTCTTGAAGGTCGATCCAGGGGCGTACAGGCCCTGGGTGGCGCGGTTCAGAAGCGGCGCGCCGGGCGTCTTTGCGAGCTTCGGGAAGTTGCGCCCGACCTGCTCGGGCGAGAAGCTCGGGGACGAGTACATCGCGAGCACCCGGCCGGTCGCGGGCTCGATCGCGACGACCGCGCCGACCTTGCCGGCCATGCCGGCGGCAGCCGCCCGCTGGGCGGGCACCGACAGGCTCGTGACGACGTTGTCGCCCGTCACGGTCTCGCCCTGGAGCTCCGACCCGATGCGCGAGACGACCGTGGCGAGGTCGCTGTTGGAGGCCGTCAGGTAGTCGTTCTCGGCCAGCTCGATGCCGGTGCGGCCGTTGCCGACGGTGTTGTAGCCGACGGCGTGCGCGAACAGGGGCCCGAACGGGTCGTGGCGCAGGTAGAGCGTGAGCCCGTTCCGGCGCCGCTCGTGATTGGAAGCCAACACGGTGCGGCCGTTCGAGGCATAGATCAGCCCGCGCTTGATCTGGAGCTGGCGATAGACCAGCCGGGCGTTGTCGCGCCGCGTCGCGAGCGAGTCGGCCGCCCAGATCTGCCAGTACGCCGTCAGCGTGATCAGCACGGCGAAGCCGATCGCGAAGAGGCGAAAGAGCGAGGCGATCTGACGGTTCATGCCCGTTCCGCCGCCCGGTTCGACACCATGAGGAGGAGCGCGAGCATGATGAAGTTCGAGACGATCGACGAGCCGCCGTAGCTCACGAACGGCAGCGTGATCCCCGTGAGCGGGATGAGGCGGATGATGCCGCCGACGATCAGGAAGGCCTGGAGCCCGAACGCGAACGTGAGCCCGCACGCGAGGAGCTTCGAGAAGCCGTCGTCGGCGAGCGCCGCGATCTTGAAGCCGCGGTAGCAGAAGAGCAGGTAGATGAGCAGGAGCCCGGCGGCGCCCGCGAGCCCCGTCTCGTCGGCCCAGGCCGCATAGATGCCGTCGGTCTGGACGGCGGGGATGATCGTCTGGCCGTGGTTCACCACCTGGAGGCTTCTTCCCAATCCGGTCCCGAAGATGCCTCCGTCGGCGACGGCCTCGATCGACTGGACGATCTGGTAGCCCGTCGTATGCGGGTGGGCCCAGGGGTCGACCCACACCTGAAACCGCTCCTGCACGTGGCCGACCGCGTTGTACACCGCCCAGGAGCCGGCGGCGAAGAGCCCCAGGCCGAGCACCGTGTACAGGTGCCGGCCGGTGGCGACGTAGATCATCGCGAGGTAGATCCCGAAGAGCAGAAGCGCCGTGCCCAGGTCGTTCATGACGGCCAGCACGCCGAGCGAGATGCCGGCCATGAGCGCGAGCGGGCCCAGGTGGCGTGCGGCCGGCAGGCCGACGCCGAGGATCCGGCGGTGCGCCATCGTCAGCACCTCGCGGTGCTCACGCAGGAAGCTCGCCAGGAAGACGACCAGCAGGAGCTTCGCGAACTCGCCCGGCTGCACCTGGACGCCGCCGAACCGAAGCCACAGCTTCGCACCGTTGATGGTCGTCCCCACCGCCATGGTGACGACCAGGAGGCCGACGGCCGTCGTCGCGAGCAGGTACCCGTACGGCTCGAGCCGGCGGTGGTCGCGGACGACGAACACCATGCCCAGGAACGCGAGCAGGCCGACGACGACCCACACCGACTGGTCGCGCGCCAGCGTCGGGCTCAGCCGGTAGATCTCGGTGAGGCCGAGCGCGCACAGGAGCGCGGCCAGGGGCAGGAGCCACGGATCGGCCCGCGGCAGGCCGGCGCGCACGCCGATGTGGGCCAGGCCGAAGACGCCGAGGAACACCCCGGCGTAGGTCAGCGAGGCGCTCGAGATCTCGTTCTGGCGGGCCGTGTAGACCGAGAGGAAGCCGATTGCGGTGAGCCCCCCGACCCAGGCGAGGTTCCAGAGCTCGCGCATCCGTTCCGACCTCACGGGCTGGCCACCTCGTACGGGCGAAGGACGTGGTGCGCGCTCGACTCCGAGCGCAGCGTGTGGTCGAACAGCCGCCGGCGCTGGTCGGGCGGAAGCGACACGTAGCTCACGCGCGACTCGTAGATCACGTGGTAGAGGTGGACGCCGAACGGCAGCTCGACCGGCACCCCCTGGTAGATCGCGACCCGCCCGGTCGACGTGTCGGCCCCGATGAAGTGGCTCGAGCGAAGCCCGACCGCGCCTGCGACCGCCAGCACGAGCACGAGGACGACGGCCGAGACCCCCAGCAGCGCCCGCCGGAGCCCGCTTCGGGAGCCGGACTCGGCCGGGCGGGCGCGCCGGGGCGGCGGCTCCTCGTCGATGTCCTCCGGCAGGACGCGGTGGACGCTCCCGCCGGAGGTCACGTCCTCGTCGGCCTCTGCGGCCGGCTCCCCGAAGCGGACGACCACGGCGGTGACGTTGTCCTCTCCGCCCGCTCTCAGCGCCGCCCGGACGAGCTGGCGGGCGATGTCGGCCGCGGCGGTCGGCGACGCCAGGACGCCCGCGATGTCCTGCTCGGAGACCATGGTGTTCAGGCCGTCGGTGCACAGGAGCAGGACGTCGTCGGGCTTCGACTCGAGCGTGAAGGTGTCGATCTGCACCTCCTCGTCGGTGCCGAGCGCCCGCGTGATCACGCTCCGCTGTGGATGCTGCTCGGCCTCGACCTCCGAGAGCTGGCCCTTGCGCACGAGCTCGTGCACGAGCGAGTGGTCCTCGGAGAGGCGCTGGAGGGAGCCGTCGCGCAGGAGGTACGCGCGGCTGTCGCCCACGTGCGCGAACGCGACGGTGCCGTTCTCGCCGACGAGCGCCGCTGTCACCGTCGTCCCCATGCCTGATGCCTCGGCGTCGGTGCGCGAGCGCTCGTAGATGCGCTGGTTCGCCACGCCGATCGTCGCCCGCAGCGCCTCCTCGCCCTGGTGCTCGATCAGGTCGAGCTCGGCGAAGGCCTCGGCGCACATGCGCGATGCGAGCTCGCCCGCGAGCGCGCCGCCCATGCCGTCGGCCACCATGAAGAGCGGCGAGCGCAGGAGGAACGAGTCCTCGTTGGAGCGGCGAACGTTGCCGGTCTGGGTCAGGCCGGCCGAATCGACGACTCGAGCTGTCATCCGCCGGCTCGGTACTCCAGCTGCGTCTGACCGATCGTCACGACGTCGCCGCTCTGAAGGATCCGCCGGCCCGAGACTCGGTCCCCGTTCACGAACGTCCCGTTGGTCGAGCTCAGGTCCTCGACCACGTCCCCGTCCTGGCCGTGGGCGAAACGGGCATGGCGGCCGGAAGCATACCCATCGGCCCCGAGCGGGATATCGAGGGCCTCGTCACGCCCGGCGACGAGGTCGCGCCCGAGATCGATCTCCGTTCCGTGGGGCAGCTCGGGGCTCGCGACCACCAGGAGCCGCGCTCGCCGCCGGGGAGGCGTCTGGAGCGCCGCGGGCCGCTTGGCGGGCGTGAGCACCACGCTCTCCTGGCCGACCGCGATATCGCGCGAGGCGACGCGGATCACGCGCCAGACGAACAGGTAGAGAAGGACGACGAACGCGACCTTGAGCGCGAGCAGGAGTTGCTCAACCAATGCGGCGCTCGAACGTGATCCGGGTCGTCCCCACCCCGATCACGTCCCCGTTCATGAGCGACGTCTCCGTGACCCGCTGCCCGTTCACCTCGGTGCCGTTGGTCGACCCCAGGTCGACGAGCGAGAATCCGCGCCCGATGCGGCGGACCTCGGCGTGGCGGCGCGACACGTTGGGATCGCCGACCACGATGTCGCACTCGCTCGAGCGGCCGATCACCGTCGTCGGGTGGCCCTCCAGGTCGAACTCGCGCCCGTCCCACATGAGGACGACCACATCGGGGGCCGCTGCCGGTTCGGGCTCGGGCTCCGGCTCGGGGGTCGGGTCGGACGCGTACACCATCGTCGCCCCGGGCGGGGCCGCCGGAACGTCGGGCGCCATGGGCGGGATCGGCGTGGCGATCGGGACCGACGGCGCCGCCATGGGCTCGGGCGCCGGGCCCGCCTCGGCCTCGTCCTCGTCCTCGTCGCCTGTCTCCACCGCGATCCCGAACATGCCCACGTGCAGGTCATCCTCGGTCTCGAGCGTCACCACGGGGCGCGTCGCGGTGGTGTACCCCTCACGACGGGCGTGCTCGACCAGGTACTCCTCGAGCTCGGTGCACATCTGCGTCTCGTAGGCCGTGAACTGCTCGCGGTCGGCCGGGTTCAGGTAGATCGTGTAGGTGCTCGGGACGTAGACGCGGTGGATCGAGATGGTGCGATGGTCGTCCATCTCCTTCGCCAGCTTGCGGGCCAGCTCCACCGGCTGGACGGAGGATCGGAACGTCCGGCCGAAGACGCCTTCGACCATGCCGCCGATCTTCCGCTCGATGTTCCGGAACACGCTCACGGTTCGTGGCGCCGGGGCAGCGTCTCGGGTGGTCAACGTGCCGTCAGCGGCCGCTCGAGCCGCGGGCCGGCGAGCGCCCAGGCGACCGGCAGTATACCCACCAGCGTCGCGGCGACCGCCGCTCCAGGAGCCGCTCCCGGCCGGTCTCCAAAGAGGTGGGGCGCGCTCGCGACGGCCAGGCCGAACGCGATCCCCCACAGGACGACGGCCTGGATCCGGCGGGTGTGGTCGAGCCGCCACGCGACCGGGAGGAGGACGGCGGCGATCACCATGGCGACGGCGATCGCGACGACCTCCGGTGCCCGGCCGAGTGCGGTGGCATAGGTCATGGGGCTCGAAGCTGCGGGAAGCACGCTCGCGGCGTGGGACGGCAGCCAGCTGCCGGCCACCGCGGCCGCCACCGCGCCGGCCGCCGCCTCGGCGGCCCTGCGCCGCGGCGTCGGCGCCGTGGCTGCGATGAGCACGTAGGCCGGCCCCAGCCCGGCCAGGCCGAGCGGGATGGCCGCGAGTGGTGCCAGGAGCCGGGATGTCCCACCCCAGCGCGTCCCGGCCCAGATCCAGGCCCCGCACAGGCCCGCCCACACGAGGCCCGCTGCCTCGGCGTAGTTCCAGAACGCCGGGATGCACATGAGGCCCGCGAACGACACCGCCGCGACGGGGCGCCGGTAGGCCAGAGCCCCGGCGATCACGGCCAGCGGGAGCGACCAGGCGGCCGGGTAGACCGGGAAGGCGACCAGCACCCACGCCATTGCGAGGCCCGAGAGCACGGCCGTTGCGGGCCGGATCACGCGGGCGGGGCGCGGTGCGGCCAGTTGGCCGTGGCTGCCGGTGCCAATTGACCCGGGCGACAGGGGCGCCCGCGCGGCCCCCCTCGCCCCGCTCGGAGCCGCATCGCGCTCGGCGAGCGCGCGCAGGAGCCGGTCGCGCAGGTCGGCCGCCGCCGGCCGCCGTGAGGGCTTGTGGTCGAGGGCCTGGTCGACGGCGCGGCATACGCCGGCCGGCAGGTCGGGCCGGGCAGCCGCGAGCGGCTCGGCGCCGTCGGCGAGCTTCTCGAGGAGCTGCACCAGCGTCTTCGCCCTGTAGGGGTTGGATCCGGTGAGCTGCGCGTAGAGCGTGAGCCCGGCCGCCCACACATCGGTGGCGCCCGATGCGCGCGTGCCCGCCGCCTGCTCGGGTGACATGTACGACAGGGTGCCCAGCACGCGCTCGTCGACCGTCTGGTCGTGGGCGTCCTCGTCGCTTGCGATGCCGAAGTCGGTGAGTGTGACGGTCCCGTCCCGGGCCACCAGGATGTTCGCGGGCTTCACGTCGCGGTGCACGATCCCGCGCGCGTGGGCATGGGCGAGGGCGTCGCACACCGCAGCGATCGCGCGCACGGCCTGCTCGTCCTCGAGGCCGCTCCTGTCGAGCCGCTCCCCCTCGACCAGCTTCGACACGAGGTAGACGTGGTCGTCGTCGCCCTCGACTCCGAGCACCGTGTGGATGTTGGGATGGTCGAGCTTGCGCGCCGTCCGGGCTTCGCGGTCGGCCCGGGGCGCGAGGCCCTCGCTCCGGCTGAACACTTTCACGGCGACCCGCTCGCCGCCGCCCGCGCTCGCGCCGTAGACGGTGCCGAACCCGCCCCGACCGAGCTCCTCCTCGATCGTGTAGCGGTCCGCCACAAGGCGTCCGGTAAGTGCTGGGGTGAGGGTCGCTCGGGCCGGCTCTGCCACGGTGCGCATGACATTGGCCGGGGACCGCGAGACTCCTGCAATTCCCCATATCCGGGCAAGCTGATAGGGTCCGGCCCGTGGCGCCCGACGACTTCTTCGACTCCGATTGGGAGGAGACGGGCGGGACGCAGGAGACGGCTGTCACCCGCCCCTCGGGCGGCGCCCCGGACCCCGAAAAGGAGCCGCCTCCGCGCAGGCCACGGCCCGAGCACACGCCTCGCTCGAGACCGTCGATCGGGCCGCTCAAGACCGGAAACCTGCCGCCGCTCCAGTACCGCCGGCTCGCCGCGCTCGCGGTGGGCATCCTCGTGATCGTCGTCGCGCTCGTGCTGCTTGCGCGCGGCTGCTCTGGAAGCTCCTCCTCGAGCAAGAACATCAACTACTTCAACGCGGTCAAGGAGCAGGCGCTGACGCCGTCGAGCGCGATCTCGTCCGACTTCCACAAGACCCTCAATTCGGCGTCGGGCACCAAGCTGAGCGTGGTGCAGCAGCAGTTCGAATCCCAGGCCACCGCGATGAGCAAGGCTGCCGACGCGGCCGCCTCGATCCCCCCGACCAAGCAGCTCGAGCCGTACCAGCCCGCGCTCGTCCAGGCCCTCCAGTACCGCGTGTTCGGGCTCAGATGCCTCGCGAGCAATATCGGCCAGGCCTGGAAGCGCAAGCGGCCGGCGGCCGTCGGCCGGAGCCTGGCGCCGTGCACGCAGCGGCTCCTGGCGTCCGACATCGTCTACACCGACTCGTTCGCCGGGCCCGCCACCACCGCCCTCAAGGGCCTCGGCGTGCAGGTGCCGGTGTCGAGCTTCCTCGACGCCAAGGACGCCGACCTCGTCACGCCGGTTGGCATCGGCGCCGCCATCACGCGGCTCAAGCCGAGCGCCGTCCACGGCCTGCACGGCCTCGGCATCGTGTCGGTCGTCGCGCTTCCGCAGGGCACCACCCTGCAGACGGGCTCGTCTCAGGTCAACGAGCTCACCGGGAACGACAAGCTCGTGATCGTGGTGTCGGCCAGGAACTTCGGGAACTTCCGTGAGGTCGGTGTGCCGGTGACGCTGACCCTCACCCGCGCCGGCTCGGCGAAGATCACGCAAAAGGGCACCATCGCGTCGATCGACAAGGGGGCCACCGCCACCGTGCGGTTCCCGGACCTCTTCAAGAACGCATCGACGCAGCCTGAGTTCACGCAGCGCTACAAGATGACGGTGACCGTCAAGGGGGTACCGGGCGAGAGCGTTCTCGCAAACAACACGCGGACGTACCTCGTCCAGTTCCGCCTCGCGACATGACCACCGCCGACACCGCCCTCGACGTCGCCATCGGCGCCGCGGGCGCCGCAGGGCTGCTGCTCCTCTTCACCGGCTATCTGTGGCTCCAGGTGCGCAGGATGCGCCGGGCGCAGAAGGTCGTCATCGGGTCGAAGAGCGCCGATCTGGTCGAGTACGCCATGTCGTTGCTGGCCCGCGTGGAGCACGCCGAGAGCACCGCCGGGGCGGCGGAGTCGGCCGTCCGGGCGCTGTCCGATCGGGTCGACGGCTGCTTCGAGCGGCGCGCCCTGCTGCGGTACGATGCGCTCGAAGGCGCGGGCGCGAAGCAGTCGGTCACGATCGCGTTGATGGATGCCTCCCGATCGGGCTTCGTGCTCTCGGCGATCCAGGGCCGCGACTATGCGCGCATCTACATCAAGGACGTCCGAAACGGGCTCAGCGACGTCGAGCTCTCCCCCGAGGAGAAGCGCGTGCTCGCAGAGGCCACCGCCTGAGGCCCGGCGTGCCTGAGATCGTCGTCCGGCCCTTCCGCGAGTCCGACTCCCCGGCGCTTCGGCGCCTGGCGGACGAGACGTCGACACCCGACGAGCTCGTGCCGTCGGCGCCCATCCGCGATGTCGTCTTCGTCGCCGAGGTCGAGGGGCACCCGGCCGGCTACATGGCGCTTCGCGAGGACGGGCGCGCGCTGGTCGTCGATCAGATCGTCGTCGCACCGGCCGACCAGGGCCGTCACGTCGGGCACCGCCTGCTCGACTGGGCCGAGGGGTACGGCACGAGCCGCGGGATGGACCGGGTGCGGATCCCGGCTCGAGGCTCCGACCGGCGGGCCCGCGACTTCTACGCCCGCCGCGGGTACGTCGCCGTGGGCGGCGCCCTGGTGCGAGACATCCCGCACGTCGACGCCTGACCGCCGGGTGCTCCGTCCGGGGCCGCGCCGATACTTGGCCATCCGGAGCGTCGGCGATCACTGGACATCCACCCCCGTGTCGGCGCCGTCCGGCGGAGCATCGCCGACGGCGCGGTGGCCGAAGCGGTGGCATCCCTGGCTTCCGCGGACGCGCGAGGTCGGCACGAAGAGCGACGCGACCGTCACTCGCACATCCGTCCCGACTGCGGTGTCGACCCACACGAGCGGGGGATAACACCCCCCAGAATCTTCTCCACATCTTCACCACCCACCGAGTACGGTGATTGCGTGGCGAAGCTCAGACTGACTCCGCAGACGCGGGGGTTCTATCCGCTCTTCGATCGGGCCGCGACCAACCTCGTCTCGACGTCGCAGCTCCTGCTCGACCTGCTCGAGCACTACCCCGACCGGCGGGCCCTGGTCGACGAGATCAAGGACCGCGAGCACGAGGGCGACCGCGTCACCCACGAGATCGTCCAGCTCGTCAACAAGACGTTCGTGACGCCGATCGACCGCGAGGACATCTACGATCTGGCGACCGTCCTCGACGACATCTGCGACTTCATGGACCAGGTCGCCGACGAGCTCAACCTGTACGGGGTCGAGGAGGTCCCGCCCGAGGCCATCGAGCAGGCCGGCGTGATCTTCCGTGCCGTCTCCAAGATCGCCGACGCGGTGCACTGCCTCGACGGCTTGAAGGACATCAGCCACCACCTGATCGACGTGCACACCCTCGAGGACGAGGGCGACCGGATCGTCCGCTCGGCCACGGCGCGGCTGTTCCGCGACGGACTCGATCCCCTCGTGGTCATCCGGTGGAAGGACATCCACCACGACCTCGAGCAGGCGGTCGACAGCTGCGAGCGCGCGGCTCACGTGCTGGAGAGCATCTACCTGAAGAACCGATGAGCGACGGCCTCCTCGTCGTGATCGTCCTGGTCGCGCTCGCGTTCGACTTCACGAACGGCTTCCACGACACGGCGAATGCCGTCGCGACGTCGGTCTCGACGCGGGCCCTCTCGCCGCGGATCGCAGTGTTCATCGCTGCGATCATGAACTTCCTGGGTGCCTTCACGTCGACCGCTGTCGCAAAGACGGTCGGCGACGGCCTCATCAACACCAGCCCGGGCCGCGTCACCGGCCACCTGATAATTGCGGCGCTTGTCGGCGCGATCGTCTGGAACCTCTTCACGTGGTACCTGGGCCTCCCGTCCTCGTCGTCGCACGCGCTGGTCGGCGGCCTGGTCGGCGCCGCGCTTGCGGCCGGCGGGCCCGACCCGGTCCAGTGGGACGGCATCTGGAACAAGGTGGTGTGGCCGGGCCTGGCGAGCCCGGTCATCGGATTCCTCATCGCCGGCGCGCTCATGGTGGCGATCCTGTGGCTCTTCCGGCGGGTCTTGCAGGGGCCGCTCAACCGCGCGTTCCGCCTGGCGCAGGTCGGGTCGGGCAGCTTCATGGCCTTCGCGCACGGGACGAACGACGCCCAGAAGACGATGGGCGTCATCGCGCTCGCCCTCTACTCCGCGGGCCACACGAGCTCGCCGAGCGACATCCCAAACTGGGTGATCGCCGTGGCTGCGACCGCCATCGCCGCGGGCACGTACGTCGGCGGGTGGCGGATCATGCGCACGATGGGCACGCGCATCTTCAAGCTCGAGCCTCCGCAGGGATTCGCGGCTCAGGCGACCGCGAGCGGCGTCCTCTACACGGTGGCGACGCGGTATGGGTTCCCGGTCTCGACCACGCACGTCATCTCGAGCTCGGTGATGGGAGCGGGCGCCACCACGCGTGTCTCGGCCGTCCGGTGGGGCGTCGCGGCCGACATCGTGACAGCGTGGCTCCTCACGCTTCCCGCTGCCGGCCTGGTGGCTGCGGCGATGTACGAGCTGCTCGGCGCGTTCATGTGATCTTGGCCTGATTACCGCGTTCGGGGGATGCGAGCGGGTGTGCCGACGGCCTAGCCTGCCGGGAGTCGTGCTCCCATGGTTCACTGGCGGTGACACGGCGCCCACGCCTGGGGGCGCCTTGGGGACCGGGCCGGCGGCACACGCCGGCGGCGGCGTCGCCTCTGTGCCCGCATTGCGTGATGACGCGCCGTGCCGGCTCCTCGGGGAGCTTCTGGGCCTCGATGCGGCATGGATCGTGGCACCGGGCCCGGCCGGTCGCGAGGTCACGGCCCAGTGGGAGCGCGAAGCTGCCCGTCTGCAGCGCCTCGGCGAGGCGCGCCTGGCCGCGATTGTCCAGGACATCGACGGCGAGGCAACGCAGACCCGCGACGGCCGCTACGCGGTGCTGGTCGCGCCGCTTGTGGTCGGCGGCAGGGTTGTCGCCCATCTCGTGGGGTCGACCCGCGCGGCGCGCGCGTTCCGGCCCGACGAGCTGCGCGCGGCCGAGCTCGTGGCTGCCGGCGCTGCGGCCAAGGCGGGCCCCGTCGAGGTACCCGCCGATGTCGTCTCCACGCGGGCCCGCGATCGCCTCCTCGCACAGATGGGGCTCCTGCGATCGCTCACCTCCCGGCTGGCGTATGCCCGCTCCGAGGGCGAGATCGCCCGTGCCGCGGTCGCCGAGCTCGTCCGCCAGGACAGGTTCCACACCCCGCGGTTCTATCTCCGCTCGGAGGTGGGCGACGAGGTGGAGCTCGTGGCGCAGGGCGGCGAGGATCTCGACCCCGAGGAGCTGGCGCGGGTCGGCGACGCCGCTGCGGCGCGCGCTGTGGTCGACGGGCGCCCGCGCGTGATCCCGGGCGAGTCCGTCATGGTGGCGCCGATGCTCGGCGATGACGACACCGTGGGTGCCATCGTCGTCTCGACGCCGCGGGGCGAAGCGTTCGACGCGCTCGATCTGGGCGTGCTCGAGGTGGTCGCGGCCCACACCGCCGTCGCATGCCGGAACGTGCGCCTGTACGCGTCGATGCGCGAGGCCGCCGAGATCGCCGAGACGATGCTCGAGCTCGGGGCGGCGCTTGCGGCGCAGATGAGCGTCGGCGCCGTCGCCGAGATGCTCGCGCGGGCGGTCGATCGGCTCGTCGAGTGCGCAGCGATGTCGGTGTGGCTCCGTATCGGCGACCGGTTCGAGCTGGCGGCGCACATCGGCTACACCCCCCGGGAGGCGAACCTCCTCGGCTCCGCGTCGATGCGCGCCGACGAGCCGCCGTTCGCCGCGAACCTCGACGCGCGCCGCGTTGTTGTCCTGGATTCCGACGAGGCCGAGGCGCTCGCTGCGAGCGCGGGCGTGCCGCGCTACGGCGCGTCGTACACGGTCGTGCCGATCGGCGAGCGCGCCGGCAACCGCGCGGTGCTCATCGTCCAGCGCGGCCGGCGTCGCGGCCCGCCGAGCTCGCGAGACGAGCGAATGCTGCTCGGGATCGCAGACCAGGCGCTGCTTGCGATCGACAACCGCTCGCTGGTCGACGAGCTCGAAGAGGCGTTCCTGGCGACGATGCGCTCGCTCGCGAACGCCCTCGAGACCAAGGACGAGTACACCGGGGACCACGCCCGGGCGCTCGTCGGGATGGCCGAGGAGGTCGGGCGGCGGCTCGAGCTCGGCGGGTTGGCGCTCCGCGACATCGGCGTTGCGGCGGCCCTGCACGACGTCGGCAAGATCGGGATCCCGGCGTCGATCCTCGACAAGCCCGGCCCGCTCACCGACGACGAGTGGGTGGTCATGCGCCGCCACCCGGAGCTGGGTGCGCGGATCATGGAGCCGGTGCCGGCACTGGCCGGCGCACGATCGATCGTCATCGCCTGCCACGAGCACTGGGACGGCTCCGGCTACCCGCTCGGCCTGGCCGGCGACGACATCCCGCTCGGCGCGCGCATCATCCTCGCCTGCGACGCGTTCCACGCGATGACATCCGACCGCGTCTACCGCCGGGCGATGCCCGTCGACGCGGCGATCACCGAGCTGCGCGACTGTGCCGGCCGCCACTTCGAGCCCCGCGTCGTCGACGCGCTCGTCGAGGTCATCTCGAACGGGCACTCCGCGTAGCGCGGCGCTTGCGATCGGCGAACCCCTGCTGAAACAGCTGTACCCGGTACCTGTGTTTCGCTCGGCCGTGAAACATTGGCATCAGGCACCGACGTTTCAGCCGGCCTCGGCCGCGTGCCGCTCCCACTCGCGATAGAGGTACGCCAGCTCCTTCTGCAGCTCCTGGTGGCGGGTGCCGTCCTCGGCCACCGAGGCGTCGTCCTCGTACGCCTCGGGCTGTGAGAGCCGCGTCTCGAGCGCGCCCAGCTCCTCCTCCAGCGTGGCGATGGCACGCTCCAGCTTGGCAGCCTGCTTGGCCGCCCGCTGCGACGTGCGCCGCTCCGGCGCCTCCTTCGGCTTCGGACGCTTCGCCGCCTTCGCGGGCTTTGCGGGCTCGGGCGCCTGCGGCGGGGCGTGCGCCCGGGCGTAGTCGCCGAATCCGCCGTCGCGGCCCGTCAGCCGGCCGGCCTCGATGGCCAGCGTGCGGGTCGCCAGCGCCTCGATGAGCGCGCGGTCGTGCGAGACGAAGAGCAGCGTCCCCGGAAACGCCAGGAGCGCGTCCTCGAGCGCCTCGCGACTCTCGATGTCGAGGTGGTTCGTCGGCTCGTCGAGCACGAGGAAGTTCGCACCCGAGACGACCGTGCGCAGCAGCGCGAGCCGCCGCCGCTCGCCGCCAGAGAGGGCCGAGACCGGCTTCTCGACCTCCTCGCCCGAGAACAGGAACCTCCCGAGCAGCGTGCGCGCCTGCGGCCCGGTCAGCTTCGTCCCGGAGACGACGGCGTCGATTGTCCGCAGGCCCTCGGGCAGCTCGAGCGACTGCTGCGAGTAGTAGCCGACGGTGACGTTGTGCCCCAGCTTGACGCGGCCGGCCGCAGCCTCGCGCCGGCCGAGCAGCGTCTCGAGAAGCGTCGTCTTTCCCGAGCCGTTCGGGCCGATCAGCGCCACGCGCTGGCCGCGCTCGACGGCGAACCCGGCGTCGGCGATGAGCGTGCGACCCGCCACCTCGACGATCAGCCTCTCGGCCTCGACCACGATGCGCCCGCTCCGCGCCGGCGGCGGGAAGTCGAACCGGAGCGATCGCTGCTCGGTCGGGCGCTCGACCCGCTCGATCCGCGCCATCGCCTTCAGCTTGCTCTGCGCCTGGCGGGCCTTCGTCCCGTAGCGGAACCGGTCGACGAACCGCTGGAGGTGCGCCAGCTCCTCCTGCTGGCGCTCGAACGCGCCTGCCTGGGCGGCGACCCGCTCGGCCTTCACGCGGCGCCAGTTCGAGTAGGAGCCCTTCTCGTAGCGCCCCCGCCCGCGGTCGATCTCGAGCACGCCGGTCGCCACCGATTCGAGGAACCAGCGGTCGTGCGACACGAACACCACTCCGGCGTCGAGCCCGGCGAGGTGGGCCTCGAGCCACTCGATGGCGTCGGTGTCGAGGTGGTTGGTGGGCTCGTCGAGCAGCAGGACGTCCGGCTCGGCCGCGAGGGCGCGCACCAGCGACGCGCGTGTCAGCTCGCCGCCCGAGAACGTGCGCAGCGGCCGGTCGAGGTCGGCCGGCGAGAAGCCGAGCCCGCGCGCCACGGACTCGAGCCGGGTCCGCCACGCGTAGCCGCCCGCCCGCTCGAACTCGCGCTGGGCGGCGTCGTACCGGCGTAGGACGGCGTCGGTGGGATGCTCGGCCATCCGCGCCTCGAGCTCGCGCAGCTCGGCCTCGAGCTCCTCCGCCTTCGCGGCCCCGGCGCCGACGTACGACCCGAGCGTGTCGGTCCCGGCGAGCGGCGGGCGCTGGTCGTGCAGCGCCACGCGCGTGCCCGGCGGCATCGAGATGTCGCCCCGGTCGGGCGCGAGCTCCCCGGCGAGCAGGCGCAGGAGCGTCGTCTTGCCGGCGCCGTTTCGGCCGACGAGCGCAACGCGGTCGCGGGGGCGGATGATCGCCGACACATCGGCGAGGACCTCGTCCGCGCCGTAGGAGAGCGCCGCGGAGGTGACATGGACGGTCATGGCCGTATGATGGCGGCCCGTGGTGGCCCTCTTCCCCACCTGCCTCGGCGAGGCGCTGAATCCGGCTGCGGTCCGCGACGCGGAGCGGCTCCTCGGCGCCGCGGGAGTCGCGTCCCAGCGGCCGCCGGGAGCCACCTGCTGCGGGCAGCCCGCGTGGAACAGCGGCTTCGTCGGCGACGCCCGCCGCGTCGCCCGCCGCACGCTCCGCGCGCTCGCGGACGCCGAGACGGTGGTCGTCCCGGCCGGCTCCTGCGCCGCGATGATGCGCCTCCACTGGCGCCACCTCTTCCACGGAGAGCCCGAGCAGGAGCTCGCCGAGCGCGTGTCCGCCCGCACGTTCGAGCTCACGCAGTACCTCGTCGACGAGCTCGGGTGGCGGCCGCCGGAGCCCGCGACGCGGAGGGAGGTGGCCTACCACGACTCCTGCCACATGCTGCGCGAGCTTCGCCTGCACGACCAGCCGCGCGCGCTCCTCGCGGCCGTCGCCGATCTGCACGAGCTGCCGCGGGCCGACCGCTGCTGCGGCTTCGGCGGCACGTTCTCGATCCGCTACCCGGACGTGTCGACCGCCATGGCCGACGACAAGCTGGCTTCGGCCGCCACGATCTCGGCGGCCACCGTCGCGAGCGCCGATCCGGGATGCGTCATGCAGATCGAGGGCCGGGCGTCGCGCGTGGACGCCGGCGTCCGGGTCGTCCACCTCGCCACCGTCCTGGCAGAGGCCCTGTGAGCGGCTTCGAGGCGCGCGCCGCCGCCGCGCTGGCCGATCCGCGCAAGCGCGCGAACGTGCCCCGGTTCGCGGAGCGTGCCGCCGACAACCGGGTCCGTGGGCTCGAGGGCGTCGACATCGAGCCCCTCCGGGCCGCGGGCGAGGCGGCCCGCTCCCGGGCGATCGACGACCTGCCGGCGCTGCTCAACTCGCTCCAGGAGAAGCTCGAGGCGGCCGGGGTCGTCGTCCACCGGGCGCCCACCGGCGCCGACGCCGCGCGGTACGTGACGGAGGTCGTCCTGCGCCACGGGCGCATGGTCGTGAAGGGGAAGTCGATGGCGGCCGAGGAGATCGGCCTGAACGAGCACCTCGAGGCGGCCGGCGTCGAGGTCGTCGAGACCGATCTCGGCGAGTTCATCGTCCAGACGGCCGGCGAGGCGCCCGAGCACATCATCATCCCGGCGATCCACAAGACCACGGACCAGGTGCGGGAGCTGTTCGAGCCGCTCGCGGGGCGCCCCATCGGGGACGACCCGGCCGACCTCACGGCCTTCGCCCGTGACCACCTCCGCAGCCGGTTCCTCGCGGCGCCGGTGGGGATCACCGGCGTCAACTTCGCGGTCGCCGAGACCGGCACGATCGTCCTCGTCACGAACGAGGGGAACGGCCGCATGTGCTCGTCGCTGCCGCCGGTGCACATCGCGGTCATGGGGATGGAGCGGGTGGTGGCCGAGCTCGCCGACCTGGCCGTGCTCCTGCCGCTCCTCACCCGCTCGGGCACGGGCCAGAAGATCACGTCGTACGTGACCCTTCTGAACGGCCCGCGGCGGGGCGACGAGCAGGACGGGCCCGAGGAGATGCACGTCGTGATCCTCGACAACGGCCGCTCGCGTGTGCGCGACACGCCCTACCGGAGCGTCCTCAACTGCATCCGCTGCGGCGCCTGCCAGAACGTCTGCCCGGTCTACCGCCAGGTGGGCGGCACCGCCTACGGCTGGGTCTACGGCGGCCCGATCGGTGCCGTCCTGACGCCGCTCCTGCACGGCGACCAGGAGCTCGCCCACGCATCGTCGCTCTGCGCCGCGTGCGACGACGTCTGCCCGGTCAAGATCCCGCTGCACGAGCTGCTGCTCGGGCTTCGCCGCGACCGGGCCGCCGACTCCGCCGGAGCGCTGGAGCGGCTGGCGTTCCGGCTCTGGAGCTTCGCGTGGAGCCGGCCGCGGCTCTTCCGCCTCACCGTTCGGCTCGCCGGGCGGGCCCGTGGCCCGCTGCCGCTCCTGCGCCGGTGGACGCGGACCCGCGACCTCGAGGTGCACCGGTGATCGAGCAGTTCACGCGGGAGCTCGAGGCGGTCGGCGGCCACGTCCACCACGGTCGCGCCGCTCTCGACGAGCTGGCCGGCGAGGGGGTGTCGGTCACGCCGTGCCTCGCGCTGATCGCCGACACGGGCACCGCCGTCGTCTCGGCCCGGCTCTCGCAGGGTCGCCGCCGCGGCCTTGTCGATCCCGTGCACGTGATCGAGGCCACGGCCGGTCAGCTCGTCCCCGATCTGGGCGCCGCGCTGCGGGTGATCGGCCCCGAGCTGGCCGCCTCGTCGGCGGTCACGCTCGTCACCGGGCCGAGCCGCACCGCCGACATCGAGCAGAATCTCATCCGGGGTGTGCACGGGCCGGGCGAGGTGCATGTGGTATTCGTCGAGTCGTGAGCGCCCCGTCGACCGAGTTCCTGTACCTGAGCCAGGAGGATGTCGTGGCCGCGGGCGGCACCGACATGGCGGCGATGATCGACGTGATGGCGCGCGCATTCGCCGTGAAGGCCGCGGGCGAGGTGTTCATGCCGCCGAAGGTCATGATCACGTGGTCGGACGGGCCGGGCACCGAGGAGCGCGACGGCCGCATCATGGCCATGCCGGCATACGTGGGCGGCGAGTTCGACGTCGCCGGCCTGAAGTGGATCCCGAGCGTCCCCGACAACCCGGAGCGAAACGGCCTGCCGCGCGCGAACGCGCTCGTCATCCTCTCGGAGCGGACCACGGGGCTTCCGCTGGCTGTCATGGACGGCACCGTCGTGAGCGCGATGCGCACCGGGGCCGTGACCGGCCTCGCGGTGCGGCACCTGGCCGTGCCCGGCTCGCGGGTCGCCTGCCTGATCGGGGCCGGCGTGCTGGCCCACACGCAGCTCGATGCGCTTCGCATCGCCATGCCGGACCTGGCCGAGGTGCGGGTCTACGACCCGCGCACCGAGCGGTGCAGCGCCTTCTGCGCCGGGCGGTCGGCCGCGACCGGGCTCGACGTGCGGCCGGCCGCGAGCGCCGAGGAGGCGGTGCGCGGGGCGGCGGTCGTCGTGCCGGCCACCATCGCGGTCGATCCCACGTTCGCGCCCGAGTGGATCGACGAGGGCACGACGGTCGTCCTGGTCTCGAGCCTCGACGGGCCGGTCGAGCTGCACGCCGTCACCGACCTCCTCGTCGTCGACGACTGGGAGCACGAGTCGACGCACGAGGGCCGCTACGCCCAGCGGCTGGTCGCTGCCGGCGCGCTCGACGCGGCGGGCCCCGGCGTCGCTGAGCTGTGCGACGTCGTCACGAGACGCCATCCCGGCCGGTCGGCGGCCGCCGACCGGGTGGTGGTGAGCCCCGTCGGCCTCGCGCTCGACGACGTGACCGCGGCCAAGCACGTGCTCGACCGGGCGAAGGACGCCGGCCTCGGGACCACGCTCAGGCTGCGCTCGGGCCCACCGGTCTGGGAGTGAGGGGCGTCCTTCTCCGGTCGCGCGACGGGCGCCGGTTCCTGGTCGCGCAGCTGATGGACTCGATGGCGGGCGGGCTCAGCCTCGTCGTCCTGCCCTGGATCGTGCTCGACGCGGGCGGCTCGCGGTCGCTCGCGGGAGCGGCGTTCCTGATCGCGACGATCCCGTATCTCGCCCTCGGCCTCCACGCGGGCGAGCTCGGCGACCGCCGCCGGCGCAAGCCGATCATGGTGTGGGCGGCTGCGATCCAGGCGCTGGCTGCGGCGGTGCTGCCGGCGATCGTCGCCCTCGGGCCGGCCGCGAGCGACCTGCCGGTCGCGCTCATCTTCGCCGCCGGCATGGGGGTGACCGCCGGCCGGGTGTTCGTCGACGCCGCGGCGTTCGGCGCGACCGCGCGGCTCGTGGGCGATTCCCACTTCGTCGAGGGGCAGGCCAACCTCTCGCTCGTCTGGTCGCTCGGGTTCCTGATCGGCCCGGCGCTCGGCGGAGGGCTGATCGGCCTCGTCGGTGCGGTCGAGGCGCTGTGGGTCGAGGCGGCCGGCTTCGCCGTCGCCGCAGCGCTGCTCGCGTCGATCCGGTCCGACCTCGGACCGGAGCACGATACGGGTCCGAGCGCCGGCGTCCTGTCGGGCCTCGAGGTGGTCGCCCGCGACCGCTCCCTGCGCCGGCTCACCTCGATCAGCATGGCGTGGAACCTGACGGTGAACGTCTTCTACGCCCTGATGGTGGTCTTCCTGCGCACGGAGCTTCATGCCAGCGGGCCGGCCGCCGGCCGGATGCTGGCCGTCGGCGGCGCGGCCGGGCTCGCGGGAGGGGCGCTCGCCCCGCTCGCCCGCCACCGGCTGGGCGCAACGGCTGCCCTTCGCCTCGGCCTCCTCGGCTCGGCGACGGCTGCGGTGGGCCTCGCGCTCGCCCCGGGGCTCGGCGCGGCCACGGTCGCGTTCGCCGGCCTCGAGATCACCGGCCTCTTCTTCATCACGCTCGTGATCGGCGAGCGCCAGACCCGCGCCGCGCCCGCCCAGCAGGCCCGGGTGGGCATCACCGGCCGGATGGCGGCGCTGCTGGCGGCCTCGATCGGCGCGGTCGCCGCGAGCGCCCTTGTGGCCGTGCTGTCGGCCGGGGACGTGTTCGCGGTCGCGGCGGTTGCCACGGTGGGCGTCGCGGCCGTCTCGGTGCCGCTCCTCCGCCTCGAGACCTGACTACCCGGCTTGCCGGGCGGGCGGCGGCGCGCCCTCGCCGGTGCCGACCTGCGTGGCCCGAAGGGCGCGGCCGATGTAGCGGAACACGTGGATCTGGAAGACGACCATCCAGACCGCGGCGATGACCAGGTGGATGTGGGCGATGAGCGATGTGCTCGACGAGTTCCAGATGAGCGGCAGGCCCGACAGGAGCAGCGGCACCGATGTGGCCAGGAGCAGGAGGGACATGCCCTCGGTGAGCGCGTTCCGGCGGCGCGTCCCCTCCCGCAGGCGGCCCGGCTCGAGCGCCCGCAGCTTGAACGCGATCAGGACGAGGCCGGCCGTCGACGTGAGCGTGTGCGTCCACGCCATCGCCGCCGACGGCCGGTCACCGCGCAGGTCGACGGTGTAGATCAGAAGCCCCGTCACGAGCCCCGTGATCAGGAGCGGCAGCGCTGCGGTCGAGAGGCGGGCGGTGGCGGTCGCCACGGCTCGCGGCGGCGCCTGGGCGGCCTGTTTCTGGCGGTGCCATTCCGCCAGCTCCTCGTCGGACAGGTGGGCCGGGGGCAGCCGCATCGCGTACACGCCGAAACGCGCCAGGAAGCCGAGCCCCACGACGGCCGGCAGGAAGTGCGGGATGTGCAGGAGCACGAACTGCACCTCTCCAGCGTAGCTCCACCGGCATTGCCCCCGTCCCGCGACCCGCATAAGATGCCCCGCGGTGTCAGCGTTTCTGAGAGTTGGATTCGTCGCCGTGGTCCTCGGCGCGCTGGGGTCGCTGGCCGTATGGCTCACGCCGTCGTGGTTCCCGGTCGCTGCGGCGGTGCAGGCCGACCGCCAGGACACGCTCTACTTCTGGCTGCTGGTGATGAGCTCGTTCATCTTCGCGCTCGTCATCGTGTTCCTGGTCTACATGATGGTGAAGTTCCGGGCCAAGCCGGGCGACGACTCCGACGGCGCGCCCATCCACGGGCACACGGGGCTCGAGATCGTCTGGACGGTCATCCCGATCGTCATCGTGCTGGGCTTCGCCATCTACGGCGCCGCAGCCCTGGGCCGGAACGAGGCGCTCGCCAAGGACCGGCTGATCGTCGACGTCAAGGCTCAGCAGTTCGCGTGGACGTTCACGTACCCCAGCTACGGCAAGCTCACCACCGGGATCCTCGCGCTCCCGGTCGGCCGCCAGGTCGAGTTCCGCATCACGGCCGTCGAGCACGACGTGATCCACTCCTTCTTCATCCCGGCGTTCCGGCTGAAGCAGGACGCGGTGCCGGGCGTGCCGCAGAAGATGATCGCGACGCCCGACCGGCTCGGCACCTACATGGTGACGTGCGCTGAGCTCTGCGGCATCGGCCACAGCCAGATGCGGACGGTGCTGCACGTGCTGAGCCCGGCCGACTTCACGGCCTGGATCGCCGAGCAGAAGAAGGCCGCCGCACAGCCCGCCGGAGGCGGGAACACCGACCCGGCGGCGCTCTTCTCGTCGACGTGCGCGAGCTGTCACACGTTCAAGCCCGCCAACGCGAGCGGCACCATCGGCCCCGACCTCGACAACCTGGTGGCCGACGCCGCAAAGTACGGCGCCGGCCAGTCGCCGGAGGACTACGTGCGGGAGTCGATCGCCGACCCGGGGAAGGTCGTCGTCTCGGGCTACCCGGCCGGCGTCATGCCCTCGAACTTCGGGACGAGCCTGTCGCCGGCCCAGATCGACGCGTTGGTCAAGTATCTCCTGGAAGGCGGGGGCTGAATTGGCTGCACATGCCGAAGAGATGACGGGACCGGTCCACCACGCCGGCGGCGAGGGGCCGCGGCGGAGCGTCTGGCTGCGCGGGAGCTGGGTGCGGGCGATCTGGGTCGCCGCGTTCATGGGCCTCGCCGCCGCCGGCATCGTCATGGGGATCCGCGACCTCTCCGGCCGGACCCCGTACAGCGAAGGCGTCGTGCAGACCTTCGGGATGCTCTTCGCCGGCATCGGCTTCACGATCGGCATCGGCTGCTGGGACTACTGGTGGGGCTACCTGATCGGCCGCCCGACGCCGGCGCACGAGGACCACTCCAACCACGGCGCCTACACCTGGAAGGACTACTTCAAGGTCAACACCGACCACAAGGTGATCGGCGTCCAGTACCTGGTGACGACCTTCATCTTCTTCATGATCGGCGGCCTGCTCGCCGAGCTCATGCGGGCCGAGCTCGCGACGCCGGGCCAGCAGTACTTCGCGCCCGGCACGTTCAACGGCCTCTTCTCGGTGCACGCGGCGCTCATGATCTTCCTGTTCGTCATCCCGGCGTTCGCCGGCCTCGGCAACTTCGTGATCCCGATCATGATCGGCGCGCAGGACATGGCGTTTCCGCGTCTGAACGCGCTCAGCTTCTGGATGCTGCCGGTCGCAGGCATGTGCATGGTCTCGTCGTTCCTGGTGGGGCCCTTCGACGCCGGCTGGACGAACTACGTACCCCTGGCTGTGCACGGTCCCGCCGGCCAGACGATGTGGGTGATGGGCGTCCAGTTCGCCGGCGCGTCGTCGATCGCGACGGCGGTCAACTTTCTGGTCACGATCGTGACGATGCGGGCGCCCGGGATGGGATTCTGGCGGATGCCGCTCCTCGTCTGGGCCAACCTGGCGACGTCCACCCTGGTCGTGCTGGGGACGCCGTTCATCGCCGGCGCCCAGTTCCAGGTGCTGTTCGACCGGATCATGCACACCCACTTCTACGACCCGACGCACGGCGGCAACGCCATCGCCTACCAGCACATCTTCTGGTTCTACTCCCACCCGGCGGTCTACATCATGATGCTGCCCGGGTTCGGGATCATCTCCGAGGTCATCGCGATCCACTCGCGAAAGCCGATCTTCGGCTACAAGCTGATTGCGATCTCGACCGTCGCGATCGGCGTGCTGGGGTTCACGGTCTGGGCCCACCACATGTTCGTCTCGGGCATGGCGCCGTGGCTTCGCATCCCGATGATGTTCACGACCATGGCCATCGCCGTCCCGACGGGCATCAAGATGTTCTCGTGGCTCGCGACGATGTGGCGGGGCGTGATCCACCTGACGACGCCCATGCTGTTCGCGTGCGGGTTCCTGGCGACGTTCGTGGTCGGCGGCCTGTCGGGGATCTTCCTCGCCGTGATCCCGGTCGACATCGCGACGTCGGACACGTACTTCGTCGTCGCGCACATCCACTACGTGCTCTTCGGCGGCTCCGTCTTCACGATCTACGCCGGCATCTACCACTGGTTCCCGAAGATGACCGGGAAGATGTACGACGAGGGGCTCGGGAAGCTCCACTTCTGGCTCACGTTCGTCGCGTTCAACGCCACCTTCATGCCGATGCACTGGCTCGGGCTCCAGGGCATGCAGCGGCGGATCGCCGACTACCCGTCCCAGTTCGGAACGCTCAACTTCGTCATCTCGATCTTCGCGTTCATCCTCGGGGCCTCGACGCTCGTCTTCCTCTACAACATGGCGCACTCGTGGTGGCGGGGAGAGCCCGCGCCGGCCAACCCGTGGCGGGCGCTGACGCTCGAGTGGCAGGTGACCTCACCGCCGCCGATCTTCAACTTCGACGAGCCGCCCCAGATCGTCGGAAGCCCGTACGCCTACGGCGTTCCCGGTGCCCGCCATGCCATCGTCACCGTCCATGCGCCTCCGCAGCCCGAGGAGGTGCCGGTGCCGGTTGCGCTGGCCGTCGCCAGCCGTGAGGAGAGAGAGGCGATCATGAGCTCGCTCAAGCACATCCTGGTCGTTGCGAACCAGACAGTTTCCGGAGATCGCCTGATCGCAGCGGTCCGGAGCCGGGCGGCGACCGACCCCGTGCGCGTGACGGTCATCTGCCCGCAGAACGACCCGACCGACGCGTGGGTGGTCGACGAGGCCGAGGTGCGTGCGGCGACACAGACCCGGCTCGACGGGATGCTCGCGGCGCTCCGGCGGGCCGGGATCGAGGCCAACGGCTACGTCGTGGAGCGTGACCCGTACACGGCGGTCATGGACGTGGTCGACGAGGATCCGCCGTCCGAGATCGTTGTCGGGACGCTCCCGCAGACCCGCTCCGGCTGGCTGCGCCGTGACCTCATCGAGCGGCTGCGCGACGGGACGAAGCTCCCGGTCGAGCACGTGGTCTCCGACGCGCCGGAGATGCCGCGCCGATGAGCGCCCACGCCGCCACCGCCGACGGCCACCACGCCGGCGGCGGGCAGGTCTCCGCCTATCACGAGAGCCTGCTGCGCTCGCCCGTCTTCCTGGGCATGGTCATGTTCCTCGGCTCGGAGATCATGCTCTTCGGGTCGTTCTTCACGATCTTCTTCTACATCCGTTTCACACAGACCACGTGGCCGCCGGCGGGCATCGAGCTCCCCGTGGAGGCGACGGGCATCAACACGGCCATCCTGATCTCGTCGTCGTTCACGATGCACTGGGCGCTCGTCTCGATCAAGCGCGACCGGAGGTTCGGGCTCATCGTCGGCCTCTTCCTCACGCTTGCGATGGGGCTCACGTTCCTGAGCCTCCAGATCCACGAGTACGTGAACCTGAGCTTCACACCGTCGGACAACGCGTTCGCCTCGGGCTTCTTCTCGCTCACCGGCCTGCACGGGATGCACGTCGCGGTGGGCGCGACGCTTCTCGCCATCGCCTTCATCCGCGCCTGCCGGGGGCACTACTCCGGCGCCGAGCACATCGGCCTCGAGGTGACGGGCCTCTACTGGCACTTCGTCGACGTCGTGTGGATCCTGCTCTACACCGTCGTGTACCTCCTTTAGCACGGGGGAACCCAGGGTTCCCCCGTGAGCCCCCTCCTTAAGGGCTGGCGTTGTGTTCGCCGCGCTCCGGCGAAGAGCGTGGTCTTCGCCGGCGCCATCAGCGTTGGGTGCATGTGTTGCGGAGCTGCAACGATTTTCCGCGGGCGTGAACCGGGGTCTGACCCCCGCGCGTCGGTGTGGCCGACATTTCGCCCTCGCGTGGCGATTGGCGGTGGTTTGTGACTGGTCGGGCGTGCTCAGTCCGTGGCCAGACGTGAGTACAGCACCACGTCGTGCCGTTGCTCGCAGAGGACGGCCCGCCAGCGCTAGCGGGTGGGGACAGTCCCTGAACTTTTCGCGTTGAACGTCCGTGACGACGGTGTGACTGACCGGCCTGGCGCGGTCCGCCGCGTGTCACGAACGCGGAGCGGCGTCGTCACGGCAAGCGTTCAGGGACTGTCCCCGCGCTCAGTCGAGCTCGCGGTACTCGTTCATCGAGTCGCGCAGCCACAGCCAGCCCGCGCCCAGCGCGATCGTCGCGCCGAGCGAGACCAGCGCGAGGCGCCACAGGCGCGAGTCGGGGACGAACCCGAAGAGCATGAGCGCGATCCCGAACGAGACGACGATCGGGAGCCCCGACGGCTCGGGCAGGTGGAAGTCCTCGTGGTCAGCCATAGCGGACGAGGATCCCGATCACGAGCGTGCCGGCGAAGAGGGTGACCGCCACGAGCCCCAGCTTGAGGGCCAGAGTCAGGTTGCGGGTGGCGGTGTCGCGGTCGAGCATGAGTCGAAAGTCTATGTCAGCCGGGCGCGGTCGAGCCCGATCACGAAGAAGAGCAGCGCCAGGTAGGCGAGCGAGTAGAGGAAGAGCCGCCGCGCCGCCGGCGGCGACGTGTCGCGCAGCAGCCGCACGGCGAGGAGGACGAACTCGGCGCCCAGCACGACGGCGCCCGTGAGGTAGACCCACCCGAACGTGCGGTCGGCGAACGGGAGCAGCGAGATCCCGACCAGGAGCAGGGTGTAGAGCAGGATCTGGCGGGCCGTCTCCCGCTCTCCGCGGACGACTGGAAGCATCGGGATGCCCGCGTTCGCGTACTCGCGCTTCATCAGGATCGCGAGCGCCCAGAAGTGGGGCGGCGTCCAGAGGAAGATGATCAGGAACATGAACGCCGCCGGCAGCCCCACGTGGCCCGTCACCGCCGCCCACCCGACCAGCGGTGGCACCGCGCCGGCCGCTCCGCCGATCACGATGTTGAGCGGCGTCCGCCGCTTCAGCCAGTACGTGTAGACGACCACGTAGGTGAAGGCGCCCGAGAGCGCGAGCGCCGCGGCGACGAGGTTGACGTTGAGGGCAAGCACGGCCATCGACGCGATCACGAGGCCCGCTCCGAAGCCGAGCGCCGCCTCCGGCGCAACCCTCCCGCTCGGGACGGGCCGCCCGGCCGTGCGCGTCATGCGGGCGTCGATGTCGCGATCGAGGTAGTGGTTGATCGCGCTCGCGCCGCCCGACGAGAGGCCGAGGCCGAGCAGGGTCCACGCGGCCAGGCCGGCCCGGGGGAGCCCGTCCGCTGCGAATGCCATCGCCCCGAACGCCGTGATCAGGATGAGCAGCATGATCCGCAGCTTCACGAGGGTGAGGTAGTCGGCGATGGACGTGCGCCACTGGCTGCGTGGAGCGGCGTCGCTCGACCGCACGAGCTCGGGAGCCGGGAGCGTCCGCGCCATCCACAGGAGCGTAGCGACCGACAGCCACGTGAGCGAGGCGAGCGACGAGTGGAGCACCTCGAGCACGTCGTTCTCGCCCGCCTCGACGACGGCGACCCCGATCGCCGCCTGGGCGAGGAAGAGGCTCGCCATGCCGCGGGCCGCCGCCTCGAGCTGCCACACGCCCGGACGCATCCGGCCCGTCTGCCGCCACGTCCACAGCGCCAGGACCAGCGCGACGCCGGCCCACAGGCGGTGGGTCATGTGGATGACGACGTGGTGGTCGATCGACGGCGCGACCGAGCCCTTGCACAGCGGGAAGCTCTTGCCGCACGACTCGTGGGAGTCGGTGGTCGCGACGGTCGCCCCCACCAGCAGGAGCCCGAAGGTGACGCCTGCCAGCCACGTGACGAGGCGGACGTATGCGTCGCGAGGCGGAGGGTCCGCCTCGGGGAACGCCAGCCGCACGACGACGAGGAGGACGGCGGCGAGGAGCGCCGCAGCGGCTCCGTAGTGCATGACCACCGTCCACGAGACGTTGTTCAGGAGGACGGTGACCCCGCCCAGCACGACCTGCAGCGCGAGCAGCGCGAGCGTGATCGTCATCGCCGTGGTCACCCGCCGCTCGCCCCGGCGCAGGCGGTAGACGAGCGCCGCCAGGACGACGAGGGCCACCGAGAGCACGGTCACGATCCAGCGGTGCACCTGCTCGATCAGCGCGTGGTGGCCGCCGGCGACGAGCTGGCCGTGGCACGCGGGCCAGTCGGGGCAGCCGAGCCCGGAGTCCGACACCCGCACGTACGCCCCGACCGTCATGAGCGCCCAGGCCAGCGCCGCGACGAGCGCGGCGAACGTGACCAGGCGCCCGCGGGTCACGCGCGCGCTTCGGCCGCCGCAGCCCGGCGCAGGTCGTCGAGTGGGCGCTCCGAGCGGATCGGAGGCAGGCTGTCGAAGTTGTGCGGCGGCGGCGGCGAGGACGTGTACCACTCGAGCGTGTAGCCGCCCCACGGGTCAGCCGGAGCGATCCGCCCGCTGCGCAGCGACCGCAGGCAGTTGATCAGCACCAGGAGCACGCCGATCCCGAGCACGAACGCCCCGACGGTCGCGATCTGGTTGTAGATGTTCCAGCCCGGATCGGTGTACGTCGCGATGCGACGCGGCATGCCCGAGAGGCCCATCGCGTGCATCGGGAAGAACGTGAGGTTGAAGCCGACGAAGAGCACCCAGAAGCTTCTGATCGCGAGCGTCCGGTCGAGCATCCGGCCGGTCATCTTCGGATACCAGTAGTGGAGGCCGCCGAGGACCGCGAAGACCGGGATGCTCCCCATCACGTAGTGGAAGTGGGCGACGACGAAGTAGCTGTCGGTCACGTACAGGTCGAACGGGAAGATCGCGAGCGCGATGCCCGAGAGGCCGCCGATCAGGAACACGAGGATGAACCCCGTGGCGAAGAGCATCGGCGGCTCGAACCGGATCTGGCCCATCCACATCGTCCCGATCCAGTTGAAGATCTTCACCCCGGTCGGGACGGCGATCGCCATCGACGCCAGCATGAACCAGACCTGGAGCGGCGTCGACATGCCGACAGCGAACATGTGGTGGCCCCACACGAGGAAGCCGAGGAACGCGATCGCAACGGTCGCGTACACGAGCGCGCGGTAGCCGAAGAGCGGCTTTCGCGAGAACACTGGCACGATCTCGGAGATCATCCCGAAGCCCGGCAGGGCGACCACGTACACCTCGGGGTGCCCGAACGCCCAGAAGAGATGCTGGTAGAGCAGCGGCCCGTAGGTGCCGGCGGCGTAGAAGGACGTGCCGTAGTTGCGGTCGAGCAGGAGCATCGTGAGCGCCCCCGAGAGCAGCGGCAGCGCGAGCAGCAGCATGAACGCGTAGACGTCGACGGTCCAGACGAAGAGCGGCATCCGGGTGAGCCGCATGCCGGGCGCGCGCATGTTGTGGATCGTGCAGATGAAGTTGACGGCCCCGATCACCGAGCTGATCGTGATGATGTGGAGGCCCACGATCCAGAGGTCGATCCCGTGCCCGGGCGACTGCACCGAGAGCGGCGGATAGGCGGTCCAGCCCGCGTCCGCGGCGCCGCCGCCCCACAGGAAGCCCAGGTACATGACGAGCCCGCCGAGGATCAGGAGCCACAGCGACGCGGCGTTCAGGCGCGGGAAGGCCATGTCGCGCGCGCCGATCATGAGCGGCACCATGTAGTTGCCGAACGCTGCCATGACCGGGACGACGAACAGGAACACCATCGTCGTCCCGTGCATCGTGAAGATGCGGTCGTAGGCATCGGCCGAGATGACCTGGTTGTTGGCGTGCTCGAGCTGGATCCGCATCGCGAGCGCCATGAGGCCCCCGGTCACGAAGAAGAAGAGCGTCGTGATCAGGTAGAGGGCGCCGATCCGCTTGTGGTCGACCGTGGTCACCCACGACCAGAAGCCGGAGCGCGCCGGCGCGTGCCGGGCGGCGGCCGGCGAGGCGACGGCCTCGGTCACCATGCGCGCCTCACCTGAGCCCTCCCGCGTAGCTCTGCCAGTCGGCGGCCGAGACCACCTTCACCGTGATCAGCATCGTGGAGTGGCCGACTCCGCAGAACTCCGCGCACTGGCCGTGGAACGTCCCCGTCTCGGTGGCCTTGAACCACGTCGTGGTGGTCTGGCCGGGGATGGCGTCGACCTTCGGGCCGAGCGAGGGCACCCACCAGTCGTGGACGACGTCCTTCGCGCGCACCTCGAGCCTCACGGGCGTGTCCTCGGGGACGACCAGGGTCGCCGCATCCGACGGCGCCTTCCCCAGGGCCGCGCCGGAGTTCGCGCCGTACCTGTACGAGAACGAGAACTGCTGGGCTGTCACGTTCACGACCATCGAGTCCGACGGGGCGTCCTTCACGTCGGGCAGCTTGTGGAACGTGTAGCCGGCGAGGCCGATCAGGATCAGCACCGGCACGATCGTCCAGCCCCACTCGAGCCTGCTCGACCCGTGCACCTGCGGCGGGTCGATCTGCCGGCCGGGCCGCGCCCTGAAGCGGATCGCGGAGTAGACGAGCCAGCCGCCGACGAGGATGAAGATGACCATCGTCGTGCCGATGACGGCGCGGTAGATGTTGTCGATCGCGTGCGACGCGGGGCCGGCGGGGTTCTCGGGGGTGGCCGTGTCGGCCAGCGCCACGGGGGCGAGCACGAGGGGCGCAGCGAGGGCCGTGACGGCAGCGACGAGCGTGCGCAGTCGGTGGGCGACGGTCACGGCCGGGGGATTCTACTGCGCGTCGCCGCGGTCGTCGGCCGGGCCTGGTCGCGACTGCTTCGGGTCGGCGGGAGGCGTGGGAGTGACCCCCTCCGCGAATGCCGCGCCGAGGCCGACCGCGGCTCCCATCGCCTGTGCCGCGCCCGCGGGCAGGAGCAGGAGCTTGTTGGCGTCGCCGGCGGCCACCAGCGGGAGGGTCTCGAGGTACTTGTAGCCGAGCATCGCGCTGGCGTCGATGCCCGTGTCGGCAACGGTGCTGAAGATCTTGTGGAGCGCCTCGGCCTCGCCCTCCGCCCGCAGGGCACGCGCCTGCTTCTCGCCCTGCGCCCGGAGCACGTTGGCCTGCTGGTCGGCCTCGGCGTTCAGGATCGCCGCCTGTCGCAGTCCCTCGGCACGCAGGATTGCCGACTGCTTCTCGCCCTCGGCCTGGAGCACAGCCGCGCGCTTGGCGCGGTCGGCCCGCATCTGCTGCTCCATCGCCTCCTGGATCGTCCGCGGGGGGTCGATCGACTTCAACTCGACGCGTGTCACGCGCACGCCCCACTTCTCGGTCGCCTCGTCGAGCACGGACCGAAGCTCCGAGTTGATCGAGTCGCGGCTCGTGAGCGTCTCCTCGAGCGTCATCGCGCCGACGACGTTCCGAAGCGTGGTGATCGTGAGCTGCTCCATCGCCTGAAGCACATTGGCGACCTCGTAGGTCGCCTTGACCGAGTCGGTGACCTGGTAGTAGACGACCGTGTCGATGCCGATCGTCACGTTGTCCTCGGTGATCACCGGCTGCGGCGCGAACGCCTGCACGGTCTCCTTCATGTCGACGACCGTGGCCACCCGGTCGAGCATCGGCACCAGCAGGTGGACGCCCGGGCCGATCGTCCGCTGGTACCGCCCCATCCGCTGGACGATGCCGACGTAGCTCTGCTGGATCACCCGCACGGACATCGCCACCAGCACGAGCGTCAGGAGTACCAGCGCACCAGTCGCGATCAGCTCAGGCATCGGGGCCCTCTTTCGTGTCGTCCTTCTCGTGGGGTGACGGCGCCGAGATCACGAGCGCCGTGACGCCCTCGACCTTGACCACCTCGACGCGGGTGCCGGCCGGGATCGACTCGCCGTCGTAGAAGCTGCGGGCCGTCCACATCTCGCCGCCCACCTTGACCTGTCCCGGATCCAGCTCGGCGATCGGCCTCGTGACGACGCCGATCTTGCCCTGCATGGCGTCGACGCCCGTGCGAAGGCCGGACGACCGCCCCATCGACCGGCGCAGCGCCGGCCGGGTGAGGAGCAGCGCGCCGACGGACAGCGCGCCGAATGCCACCAGCTGCAGCGCCACCCCCAGCCCGAGCAGCGCGAGCCCCGCCGCCGCCAGGGCCGCGACGCCGAAGTAGATGGCGACGAACGCCGTGGTGGTCGCCTCGGCCACGATCAGGACGACCGCGATGACGACCCATACGACCCAGGGATCCATGCGGACATGAGATTACAGTGATGCGCATGCACCATTGGGGTCTGACCCCGTGTTGCATACTGTCGGGCGCGATGCGGATCGAGCAGATCACAACGGCCGAGGCGCTCGGGCCGCTGCTCGACGTCGCTCGCAGCGAGGGCCGGTGCGCCATCGACACCGAGTTCGTGTGGGAGCGGACGTACGCGCCCGGCCTGTGCCTCGTCCAGATCGCCACCGCCGAGCGGCTGGCCGTGATCGACCCGGTCGAGGGGGCGCCGCTCGGCCCGGTGGCCGAGCTCATGGCCGATCCGGCCGTCGAGAAGGTGATGCACGCGCCGTCGGGCGACCTCGCCGCGTTCGTCCTCCACCACGACGTGCGCCCGCAGCGGGTCTACGACACCCAGCTCGCCGCGGGGTTCGCGGGCTACGGCGGCACCCTGTCGCTGGAGCGGCTGCTCGAGGCGTCGATCCGGGTCCGCCTCCGCCACGACGAGGGGTTCACCGACTGGCAGCGGAGGCCGCTCACGCCGACGCAGATCGAGTACGCCGCCGACGACGTCCGCTATCTCCTGGCGGCGGTGGACGCCCTCCGGAAGCGGCTTGGCTCGCAGGGCCGGGAGGCCTGGGTCGCCGAGGAGCTCGCCGCTCGCTACGGCCCCGAGGCGCCGTTCGTCCAGGATCCCGAGACGGCCTGGCGCCGCGTCGCCGGACGCGGGAAGGTCCGCGCCGAGGGCCTGGCGGCCCTCCGCGCGGCGGCGGCGTGGCGCGAGCGCGAGGCCCGCCGCCGCGACCTGCCCGCCGCCTGGCTCGTGAAGGACGCGACGCTCGTGGAGCTCGCCCGCCGCCGCCCGGCGACGCCCAAGGAGGCCGAGGGCGTGCGCGGGCTCCAGATCCGCCGCGGGCGTCAGCTCGACGAGCTGCTGGCCGCCCTCGCCGATCCCGGCCCGCCGCCCGAGGCCGACGCGGAGCTTCCCGGCGATGTCCGCCGCCGCATCCGCGTGGTGCTGCCGCTCGCCTCCGCCGTGCTCCAGGCCCGGTGCGCGGCGGCAGGGGTGGCGTCGGAGCTCGTCGCGACGAGGGCCGATCTCGAGGCGTTCATCGCGGGCCAGGCGGTTGACTCCGGCCGCCCGCACCCGCTGCTCTCCGGCTGGCGGCACGAGCTCGCCGGCGAATCGCTCCTGCGACTCCTGCGCGGCGAGATCTCGCTGCGCGTCCTGCCCGGGCCGCCGCACGTCGCCGAGTCGTGACCCGCCCCGGCATCGCGCTCTTCCTGGGCGCGTCGGCGATGTTCGCAAACATGTACTCGACGCAGGCGATCCTGCCCGACATCGAGCGCGGCCTGGGGACGTCGCCCGCTGCGGCCGGCCTCACGATCACGGTCGTCGTCCTGGCGGTGGCGGCGGGCGGCTGGGTGGCCGGGCCGCTCTCGGACCGGCTCGGCCGGGCCAGGGTCATGGCGGCCGCCGCCGCCATGATCTGCGTCCCGACCGCCGTCGCCGGCCTCGCACCGAGCCTGCCGGCCCTGCTCGCGATCCGGACCTGCCAGGGGCTGCTCATGCCGGGGCTCCTGACCGTGGCCGTGCCCTACGTCACCGAGCGGTTCCGCGGGCCGGCCGCCGGGGCGGCGATGGGCGCCTACACCGCCTCGCTCGTCTTCGGCGGGCTCGTCGGGCGGGTGGGGACAGCGATCGTCGCCGACTGGACGAGCTGGCGCGTCGCCCTCGAGGCGCTGACCGTCCCGACCGTCGCCGGGGCGCTCGCCATGCACTTCTGGCTGCCGCGCGACGAGCCGCGCCACGTCCGCCGCGATCTGCGCGCCGTCGTCGCCGAGCACGCCCGGAACGTCTCGCTGCTCCTGAACGCCGTGGCGGCCGGGGCGACGTTCTTCGCGTTCGTCGGCATCTTCACCTTCGCCACCCACCGCCTCACCGCGGCGCCGTTCGACCTCACGCTCGGCGCTGCGGGACTCGTCTACGCGGTGTGGGTGGTCGGCGCGATCGTGCCGTTCGTCGGCCACGCCGCCGCGCGGATCGGGCCGCAGCGGCTGCTGCCGTTCCTGCTGGCCTGCGCCGGAGCCGGAGCCGTTCTCACGCTCGTCGACAACCTGGCCGCGGTCATCGCCGGCCTGGCGCTCCTGGCCGCGGCGATGTTCTCGACCGTGACCACGTGCCAGCTCCTGATCCCCCGGCTCGTGAGCCACCACCGGGGCACGGCCACGAGCCTGCACCAGACGATCTACTACGTGCTCGGCGGGGCCGGCGCCTATCTGCCGGGCCTGTGGCTCGACGACGGCTGGCACGCCGTCGTCGCCGCGTGCTGCATCGCCGTCGCCGTCGGGGCGGCGGCCTCCCTCGGCCTCTCCATCAGGCGATCCGATACGCTCGCCGGCGATGTTCGCTGACGCCGGCATCTCGGCCGTGCTCTCGGGCGAGGCGCTCGACGCCGTCCACGAGCACGCCATGACCATCCTCGAGGAGATCGGGACGGACGTCCGCCACGAGGGCGCTCTGGCCCTGCTCGCGGGGCTGGGCCAGGACATCGACGGCGAGCGCGTCCGCTGGGACCGCGAGTTCGTGATGGAGATGGCCGGGCGCGCACCGGCGTCGTTCACGCTCGGGGCCCGGAACCCCGCCCGGTCGGTCAGGATCGGCGGGGCGAAGCCGGTGCTCACGCCCGTCGGCGGGTCGCCGTTCTGCGCCGACCTCGAGCGCGGCCGCCGCGAGGGCGCGATCTCCGACTACCTCGAGCTGATCAAGATGGCGCACGCCGCCGACCTCATGACGTGCCAGCAGAGCGGCACGGTCGAGGCCTGCGACCTCGACGAGCGCACGCGCCACATGGACATGGACTACGCCATCCTGCGATGGTCGGACAAGCCGCTCATCTGCTACGGGACGTCCGGCCCGAAGGCTCGCGACGCCGTCGAGCTGGCCGCGATCGCGCTCGGCGGGCGCGAGACGATCGAGGAGACGCCCGCGATCATGGGTGTCGTCAACCCCAACAGCCCGCTCGTGTGGGACGGCCTCATGGCCGACGCCCTCATGGAGTGGGCGGTCGCCGGCCAGCCGGTGATCGTCACGCCGTTTCTGCTCGCGGGCGCCACGGCACCCGTCAGCATCGCCGCCGGGCTCGCCCAGCAGGTGGCCGAGGCCCTCTCGGGCATCGCCCTCGTCCAGGCCGTGCGCCCGGGCGCTCCGTGCCTCTTCGGGTCGTTCTTCACCGCGGTCGACATGCGCACCGGCGGCCCCGCGTTCGGGACGCCCGAGTCGATCCTCGGCACCCTCGCCGGCGGCCTCCTCGCCCGCCGCTACGGGCTGCCGTACCGCGGCGGCGGCGGCCTGTGCTCGTCGAACGCCCTCGACTTCCAGGCGGCGGCCGAGACGACCAACACGCTGTGGGCGACGATGATCGGCGGCTGCGACCTCGTGATGCACGCCGCCGGGTGGCTGGAGGGCGGCCTCACCGCCTCGTACGAGAAGTTCGTGCTCGACCTCGAGCTCCTGCGGGTGTTCGACGTCCTCTCCGGCGGGATCGGGATGAGCGAGGAGGAGTTCGCGATGGACGCCGTCCGTCAGGAGGGCCCGGGTGGGATGTTCCTCGCCTCCGACCACACGCTCGCGCACTTCAAGGACTGGGTGTTCATGAGCCCGCTCTTCCGCTCGCAGGCCTACGTGACCTGGGAGAAGCGCGGCGCCGTGACGGCCGACCGGGCGGCCACCGACGAGTGGAAGAAGCTGCTCGAGAGCTACGAGGACCCCGGGATCGACGACGCCCTCGACGAGGAGCTGCGCGAGTTCATCGCCCGCCGTAAGACTCAGCTGGAAGCCGACTGATGCCCGAGCGCCTCGCCCGTCACGACATCCTCTTCGAGGAGGTGCCCATCGGGCCGCGCACACTGCGGAACCGCTTCTACCAGGTGCCGCACTGCACGGGCTTCGGTGTCGAGAAGCCGTGGACGCAGGCGGCGTTTCGCGGCATGAAGGCCGAGGGCGGTTGGGCGGCGGTGTGCACCGAGTACTGCTCGATCAGCCCCGAGTCGGACGAGAAGCCCTACACGTCGGCCCGCCTGTGGGACGACGAGGACATGCGCGCCCTCGCGCTCATGGCCGACGCCGCGCACGAGAACGGCGCGCTCGCCGGGGTCGAGTTGTGGCACGGCGGGCTCTTCGCCGAGCAGCGCGAGTCGCGCCTCCCGCCGCTTGCGCCGTCCCAGATCGCAAGCGACTGGGACGGCGTCACGGTGCCCAAGGTGATGGAGGCAGCCGATATCCGCCGGGTGCAGGACGAGTGGGTCGCGGCGGCGCGGCGGGCCCGCACGGCGGGGTTCGACATCCTCTACGTGTACGGGTCGCACACCTACCTGCCCACCCAGTTCCTCTCTCCCGTCTTCAACCGCCGCACCGACGCCTACGGCGGCTCGTTCGAGAACCGCAGCCGGTTCTGGCTCGAGGCGATCGAGCGGGTGAAGACCGAGATCGGGGACGACTGCGCGATCGCGGTGCGCATCGCGGCCGACACACTCGAGCTGTCCGGCGTCCAGCTCGAGGAGGGGCTCGAATTCATTCGCGCTGCCGACCCGATGGTCGACCTCTGGGATGTCACGATCGGGTCGATGGCCGGCATGGGGCGGCTCGACGCCGGCCCGTCGCGGTTCTACGAGCAGGGCTACCAGCTCGAATGGTCGGGTCGGGCCAAGGAGGCCACCTCCAAGCCGGTGGTCGTCGTCGGCCGGTTCACCGACCCCGACAAGATGGCCGAGGTCATCCGCGGCGGCCACGCCGACCTGATCGGCGCCGCGCGGCCGTCGATCTCCGATCCGTTCCTTCCGCGCAAGATCGAGGAGGGCCGCTACGACGAGGTGCGCGAGTGCATCGGGTGCAACGCGTGCTACTCGCGTTCGGTCTGGGGCCTGCACCTCGGGTGTACCCAGAACCCGACGGCGGGCGAGGAGCACCGGCGGGGCTGGCATCCCGAACGGTTCGACAGGGCGGCCAACGCCGACAAGGGCGTGCTCGTCGTCGGCGCGGGGCCGGCCGGCATGGAGTGCGCGATGGTGCTCGGAAAGCGCGGGTTCGACCTCGTCCATCTGGCCGACGCCGGCGACGACATCGGCGGCCAGATGCGCTGGGTGACGAGGCTGCCGGGGCTGGGGGAGTGGGGGCACGTCGTGGCCTACCGGCGCACCCAGCTCGAGCGTCTGCCGTCCGTCGACGTCGTGCTCGGGAGCGCGCTCGACGCCGACGCGGTGCGCGACTACGGCGCCCGGATCGTCGTGGTCGCGACGGGTGCGCGATGGACGGGCGACGGCATGAACGGGATCACCCGGGCGCCGATCCCGGGGGCGGACGCGGCGCTTCCGCACGTGCTGCTCCCCGAGGACATCATGGTCGACGGCGCCCGCCCGGAGGGCCGGCGGGTGGCGATCCTCGACTGCGAGGGCTACTTCACCGGAGTGGGCCTCGCCGAGGTGCTGCGCGCCGAGGGCTACGACGTGACCTTCGTGACGCCGTACGACGTCGTCGCGCCGACGTGCGACCAGACGCTCGAGGGTCTGCGGCTGCGCCTCCACCTGCACGTGCTGGGCGTCGACCTGCGCACCGGCCTCACGCCGACCGAGATCCTGGACGGTGGAATGCGGGTCGAGGACGGCGTCGGGCGGCCCGTCGAGATCGAGGCCGACGCGACCGTGCTCGTCACGCAGCGGCTCTCAGACGACGCGCTCTATCTCGACCTGACCGCCGATCCGGAGGCCCTCTCGGAGGCCGGCATCGACGCCGTCTACCGGGTCGGCGACTGCGTCGCCCCGCGGCTCATCGCCGACGCGATCTTCGACGGCCACCGGCTGGCGCGTGAGATCGACCGGCCCGACCCCGCGGTGGCACTCCCCTACCTGCGCGAGCGCCCCCTGATCGGCAGCTGAAACACCTGTACCTGGTACCTGTGTTTCAGGTGAAACACCGGCGCCTGATGCCAATGTTTCATTCCGCGGCCATCTAGGATCTGCCGTATGGCGACCGAGGACGCGCTCCCCACCTGGCGCGACGAAGCGGGCGCGACGAAGGGCAGCTGGGAGGGACGCGACGCCGGTGGCTCGGATGTGTCCGGCTTCGTCGTCGACTCGGGCCCGGGCGAGGGTCCCGACCCCCACACCCACCCGTACTCGGAGACGTTCATCGTGCTCGAGGGCCGCGGCCGGTTCCGGTACGGCGACGGGTTCATCGAGGCGGAGGCGGGCGAGATCGTCGTCGTCCCGCCCAACACGGCGCACGGCTTCAAGGGCCTCGGCCCCGGGCGGCTGCGGATGGTCACCATCCACACGGCGCCGGCCATGGAGACGACGTGGCTCGAGGAGGACGGCGACGGCGAAGTATCGTAGAGGGCGTCCGCCCTCGTAGCTCAGGGGATAGAGCGCGGCTCTCCTAAGGCCGGCGTCCCAGGTTCGAATCCTGGCGAGGGCATGCCGTTCGCGGCATACAACCCCATGCCGCGTCCGCAGCGGTCCCGTAGACTCTGCGAATGGCCGTCTACGAGCTCGAGCGGGAGCGCAAGCTGGACGTCTCGGAGGGGTTCCTCCTCCCGGAGCTGCCCGGTGAGCGCCTGCGCACGGTCACGCTCGTCTCGGCGTACTACGACACGCCCGACCACCGCCTCGCCGCCGCCGGGATCACGCTGCGCCGGCGGACGCGTGCGCGCAGCGTCCGCTGGCAGCTGAAGCTGCCCGCCGAGGGCGGCAGGTTCGAGATCGAGCTCGCGGGCCGCGGGACCGACCCGCCGCCGGAGGCCCTGGAGCTGCTCGCGGCACACCTGCACGGCGCGCCGCTCGGCCTCGTCGCCACGCTTCGCACGCGCCGCCTGGGCCGGCGGGTATTCCGCGACGACGTCGCCGTTGCGGACGTCTTCCACGATGTCGTGACGGTCGAGGACGAGTCGGCTGTCCAGACCCGGCTCGACGAGGTCGAGGTCGAGCTCCTGCCGGCCGGTGGCGAGGCCGACATGCGCCGGCTTGTGAAGACCCTGCGCCGCGCGGGGGCGGTGGTCGGGGACGAGCGGCCGAAGGTGTTCCGCGTGCTCGATCTGACGGCCGCCGCGGGGACGGCCGTCACTGCGGAGACGACGGCCGAGGGGCGCCTCGCCGCGATGCTCGACGCGCAGGTCCGGGCGATGCTGCGCGCCGATCCCGCCGTTCGCCTCGGGCTGGGCTCCGAGCCGCTGCACGACTTCCGGGTTGCGACGCGGCGCATGCGCGCCCTGCTCCGAGCCGCGCGGCCGGGGCTCGACGAGCGGTGGGCGGAGGGGCTTCGCACAGAGCTCGGGTGGCTGGCAGGCGAGACGAGCGCCGCGCGCGATCTCGACGTCCTCGTCGAGGAGTTCCTGCCGCGAGTCGAACGGCTCGGCGAGGCCGACTCCGAGGGAGGCGCGTACGTGCTCGACGGCCTCACCGCCGACCGGGCGGCTGCCCGGGCTCGAGTGCTCGCCGCGCTCGGCAGCCCGCGGTACTTCGCGCTGGTCGAGCGCCTGGTCGCCGAGGCAGGGAGCCCGCAGCTCGCGGGGCGCGGCCTGCGGATGGGGGCGCTCGTCAGGAGCGAGTACAGGCGGATGCGCAAGGCGGCGCGCCGGGCGGGCGCGGAGCCCGACGATGCGGCGATGCACCGCCTCCGGATCGCGGGCAAGCGCGCGCGGTACGCGGGCGAGCTGGCGGCGCTCCCGGACGACCGCCAGGGGCAGGCGTTCGTCCGCGCCGCGAAGGGCCTCCAGGACGTGCTCGGCACCCACCAGGACGCCGTCGTCGCCGAGGAGCGCCTGCGTGCCCTGGCTGCCGGTGCCGATTCGGCCGTGGCGGTCGCGGCCGGTCGGCTGGTCGAGCAGGAGACCGTCCGCCGCGCTCAGGCTCGAGACGAGCTTCCGGAGACGCTGAGGGCGCTCGCCCGCGCTGCGAAGCGCTGGACGCTCATCGGGTAGCCGCATGCTGGCTGTGGTCGTCCGCCATGGCGCCGCCGGAGACCGCGCGAGATGGCGTGGGGAGGATCAGCTGCGGCCGCTCGACGGTCGCGGCATGCGGCAGGCTGCGGCGTTGCCGACGGCGCTCGCGGGCGTTCCCGTCCGCAGGATCCTGACGAGCCCGTACGTCCGCTGCGTTCAGACCGTCGCGCCGCTCGGCGCCGTGCTCGGTGTGGACGTGGAGGAGACCCCGGCGCTGGCCGAGGGCTCGGCGCGGGCTGACGTGATGCCGCTCCTCGCGACGACGGCCGCCGGGACCGTGCTTTGCACCCACGGCGACGTGTGCCACGAGCTCGTGGGCCTGCGCAAGACGCCGAAGGGCTCGGCCTGGGTCGTCGAGATCGGCGCGCGCGGCGTGACCGTCGTGCGGCACATACCTGCGCCGAGGTAGACGGCCGATCAGGCCGCCTGGGCGACCCTGGCGCGCGCCAGCGCCGCGCCCTCGCGCAGGCCGCCGCGGGCGACCTCGAACGGCACGCCCAGGCACCGCTGCACCTCGGCGAGGATGAGCGCCCCCGCAAGGATCGTCCGCGCCCGCGAGCGCCGGAGGCCGTAGGCTGTCGCGATCCTCCCGGGCGTCCGCGAGGCGAGATCCGCGATCACGTTCTCGAGCAGATCGGCGTCGAGGTTGCGACCGGCGATCTTGCGAAGCGCCCCGGCGGTGCCGCCCGTCGCGAGCGCCGCCGTGGGAGCCGGAGCGTCGAGGTCGAGGAGCCGGCCGCGCACGAAGTCGCGTGCGGCCTTCACATCGGCCGCGGTCCGGCCTCCTTCGAAGAACCGGCTCGTGAGCCGCATGGAGCCGATGTCGAACGAGCGCAGGAACACCGGCCCGAGATCGCGCAGACCCACGACGACCTCGGTCGATCCGCCTCCGATGTCGCAGACGGCGAGGACCTTGGGCTCACGGTCGAGCATGGCCGCAGCGCCCTCGTAGGCGTACCGGCCCTCCTCGTCGCACGTGAGCACACGCACCCCGGCGCCCGTCGCCGACCGCAGGCTCTGGACGAGCTCCTCGCCGTTTCGGCTCTGGCGCCCGGGAGCAGTCACGATGACGTCGAGCACGTCGACGTTGTGTGACGCCGCGCGCTCGGCGTACTCCGCCGCGAGGGCCGCCGCCTCGGACAGCTTTCGCTGCGGCAGCTTGCCCGTGCGCTCGATCACCGCTCCGAGGCCGAGGTAGGCGCGTTGCTCGTCGAGCCGGTCGATACAGACGCCGTCGACGGTCGCCACGAGCAGCCGCGCGGTGTTCGATCCGATGTCGATGATCCCGATGCGCATCATGCGTAGTCTGGCGATCCCTTCGGTCGGAATCCGCTTGCTCACCTTGAAAGTACTGCACAAACCGCAGAAACCCCATACATCGTTCACCACCTTTTCACCGGCGCCGGGGCGCTACCCTTGGCCGGTGAACCGCCGCGTGCTTCCGCCGCTCGTGTTCATCGCCGGGGCGACGACGATGTCCACCGAGATGTGCGCCTCGCGCCTCCTGGCCCCGTTCTTCGGCGCGTCGATCCTGATCTGGGCCAACATCATCGGCCTGATCCTGATCTACCTGTCGGTCGGCTACTTCGTCGGGGGACGCCTGGCCGACCGCCATCCGACGATGCGGTTCCTGTGCTGGCTGATGCTCGCCGCGGCCGGGTGCGTCGCGGTCCTGCCCTTCGTCGCCGAGCCCTTCCTGAGCGCCGCGGTCGACGCCTTCGCCGGCGCGTCGGTGGGCGCCTTCCTGGGCTCCTTCTTCGCGGTGATGCTGCTCTTCTCGGCGCCGATCACGCTCCTCGGGATGGCCTCGCCCTTCGCGGTGCGGCTCGGGGTGACGACGATCGAGGAGGCCGGGGCCGTCGCCGGGCGCATGTACGCCCTCTCGACGTCGGGATCGATCATCGGCACGTTCCTGCCGGTCGCGGTGCTGATCCCCGCGATCGGGACGCGGCGCACGATGCTCGCGACGGCCTGCCTCCTGGCCCTGGCCGCCTCGCCGGTGCTCGGCCGCCGCTACCTCGCCGTGCCGGCGCTGATCGGCGCGGTCGCCCTCGTCCCGCCCGGCGCCGTCAAGCCCGGCTCGCACATCATCTACGAGGGCGAGTCCGCCTACCAGTTCGTCCAGGTGCAGTCGCTCCCGGGCGGCGGCCGGGTACTGCACCTGAACGAGGGCTGGGCCGACCACTCGGTGTACCGCCCGGGCCAGGTGCTGACCGGCGGCTACTGGGACCAGTTCCTGCTCGCGCCGATCCTGCACGGCCCGGGCTTTCGGAGCCTCAGCATGATCGGGTACGCCGGCGGGACGGTTGGACGCGCCTACGGCACCTACTGGCCGTCGGTCAACGTGCTCGGCATCGAGCTCGACCCGCTGGTCACCGATGTGGGACGCCGGTACTTCGGGCTCGCCGACAACCCCCGCGTCCGGGTGGCGACCGCCGACGGCCGCGTGTACCTGGAGCAGCACCACACCCGCTACGACGCCGTCTTCCTCGACGCCTTCCGCCAGCCCTACATCCCGTTCTACCTGACGACGCAGGAGTTCTGGGGCCTGGCCCGCGACCGGCTCGATGCCGGCGGCATGGTGATGGCCAACGTCGGCCGCATCCCGAACGACGCCGGCCTCCCGGATGCCATCGCGGGGACGATGGCGACCCGGTTCGCGTCGGTGTTCGAATGGCGCGTGAGCGGGTTCAACGACATCGTCGCGGGCTTCACGTCGCCGACGACCGCCGCCGAGCTCCGCGCCCGCCTGGCCGCTGCGCCGGCGGCGCTCCAGCCCGCCGCAGGGTTCGCGCAGCAGCTCCGGCTGGTCCCCGCCTCAGACGATCCTCTGACCGACGATCGGGCGCCGGTGGAGTGGATGACCGACCAGATGATCGTTCGCTACGCGGCGGACGCACCGTCTGCGGGTTCTCCGTAGTCTTCACTACCACTTTTTCTCCATTAATTCCCCCTTTAGTGTGATTCGTATGGGTTGACGGCGGTTTGGCCGATGATATAATGTGTCTATGACACAGCTATCCCAACTCTTTACGGCTTCGAGCTTCGAAACACGCCATCCTGCCCGGGAGAGCGAGCGGGAGTACTTCATGCGGCTCGCCCGCCAGCGCAAGATCGAGCGGCGCACCGAGCGCCGCCGCGAGCTGGTGCACCGCATCACGCACCTCCGCAAGGCTGCATAGACGCGTACAAGGCTCCACCGGGGGCCAGGCCCCGAACGGGACCTGGCGCCATGGGGGTCTTACGGGATCGGCTAGAGCCTTTCGAAGCTGCGGAACTTCTCCCAGTCCGTGACCGCGGCTTCGAACGACCTGAGCTCCGTACGCGCGTAGTGCAGGTAGTGATCGACGACCTGCGCTCCGAACGCCTCGCGCGCGAGCGCTGAGCCCTCGAACAGGTCGATCGCGGCCCCGAGGCTCGAGGGCACCCGCGGCTTGTCGTGGGCGTCGTACGCGTTGCCGCCGTACGCGTCCTCCAGATCGAGGCTGTTCTCGATTCCGTGGAGGCCGGCAGCGATGATCGCGGCGAACGCGAGGTACGGGTTGGTGTCGGCGCCGGCGAGCCGGCTCTCGACGCGCAGCCCCGGGCCGTGCCCGACGATGCGGAACGCGCACGTCCGGTTGTCGACGCCCCAGGCGAGGGTCGTCGGCGCGAAGGAGCCCCACGCGTAGCGCTTGTACGAGTTGATGTTCGGCGCGAAGCACAGCGTCAGCTCGCGGGTGCCGGCGAGCTGGCCGGCCAGGAAGTGGCGGAAGATCTCGGTCTGATGGCCGTCGCCGTCGGCGAAGGCGGTGCCGTGCTCGTCCCACAGGCTGCAGTGGATGTGGCACGAGTTGCCCTCGCGCTCGTCGTACTTGGCCATGAACGACAGCGCGTACCCGTGCGCGTGGGCGATCTCCTTCGCGCCGTTCTTGTAGATGGTGTGGTTGTCCGCCATCGTGAGCGCGTCGGAGTAGCGGAAGTTCACCTCGTGCTGGCCGAAGTTGCACTCGCCCTTCGAGTCCTCGACGCGGATCCCGGCGCCGGCCATGCCGAGCCGGATGGGTCGGATGACATCCTCGACCATCGTCGTGCCGAGGATCGAGTAGTCGACGTTGTAGGCGTTCGCGGGCATCAGGTCGTGGTAGCGCTTGGCGCGCGCGGAGTCGTAGGTCTCGCGGAACAGGAAGAACTCGAGCTCCGACCCGATGTTGGCCACGAGGCCGCGCTCGGCCAGCCGGTCGAGCTGGCGGCGCAGGATCTGCCGCGGCGACGGCGCGACCGGCCGGCCGTCCTGCCACTCGATGTCGCAGACGACGAGCGCGGTCTTCTCGAGCCACGGGATGCGCCTGAGCGTCGCCATGTCGGGGTGGAAGACGAAGTCGCCGTACCCCGACTCCCAGGATGCCATCTCGAAGCCCTGGACCGGCATCATGTCGACGTCGACGGTCAGCAGGTAGTAGCAGCCCTCGGCTCCGTGCGCGGCGACCTCGTCGCAGAAGAACGGCGCGTGCAGGCGCTTTCCCTGGAGCCGCCCCTGCATGTCGGTCATCACGAGGAGAACGGTGTCGATCTCGCCGCTCTCGACGTCTGCGCGCAACTCCTCCAAGGTCAGCGGCACGCGCCATTCATATACTGCTTCCGGGATGGACCGCAAGCGGCCGGTGATCGGGATCAGCGCCTACGACGTCCCTGTCGACTTCGGGCAGTGGAAGGACATGCGCTGCGTGCTCGTGCCGGAGGGCTACGTTCGGTCGGTGGTCGCGGCCGGCGGCGTTCCGGTCCTGATCCCGCCCACGGAGGTCTCGCCCGAGATCCTCGACGACGTCGATGCGATGGTCTTCACGGGCGGCTCCGACATCAATCCGGCCGTGTACGGGCAGGACCCGCACCCGGCGTCGAGCGGCTTCTACGACCACCGCGACGCGGCCGAGCTCGAGCTCATGCGCACCGCGCTCGGGCAGGCGATGCCGGTGCTCGGCATCTGCCGCGGGATGCAGCTCCTGAACGTCGCCCGCGGCGGCGATCTCATCCAGCACCTCGAGGGCGACACCCACAAGGGGCCGCCGGGGATGTACACCCGCCACTCGGTGACCGTGCTCGCGGGGACGCACCTGGCGGGTGTCCTGGGCACCGACGCCCACACCCACTCCTGCCACCATCAGGCGCCCGGCCGGCTTGGCGAGGGGCTGCGGGTCGCGGCGAGGGCCGAGGATGGGACGGTGGAGGCGATCGAGGACCCGGCCGCCCACTACGTGGTCGGCGTCCTGTGGCATCCCGAGGAGGACGAGGCGGGCGGCGCTGCGCTCTTCCGCGCGCTGGTCGACCAGGCGACGACGTATCGGAGGGTGGCGGCATGAGCGTGCAGGCAATCGAGGGCCTCGTCATCGCGGGCGAGCGGGTCGACGCGGCGGAGGGGCGGACGTTCGAGGTCGTGAACCCGGCGACTGCGACGACGCTCGCCACGGTCGCCGAGGGCGGCGTCGAGGACGTGAACCGCGCCGTGGCGGCCGCATCGAAGGCGTACGAGGGCTGGGGTGCGCTGTCGCCGGTGACGCGCGGGCGGCGGATGCACCGCTTCGCGGCCCTGGTCGAGGAGCACGCCGAGGAGCTTGCCCTGCTCGAGTGTCAGAACGTGGGGATGCCGATCTCCGACGCCCGCGGCCAGCTCGGGATGATCGTGGACGTCATCCGCTACTACGCCGGGGCCGTCGACAAGTTCTTCGGCCACACCATCCCGGTCGAGCGCGACGGCATCGCGCTCACGTTCCGCGAGCCGATCGGCGTGGTCGGCCTGATCACGCCCTGGAACTTCCCGCTCAACATCGCGAACTGGAAGATCGCACCGGCGCTCGCCGCCGGGAACACGGTCGTCCTGAAGCCCGCGTCGCTCACGCCGCTCTCCGTCCTTCGCTACGCGGAGCTGGCGATCGAGGCGGGGATCCCGGAGGGGGCGCTGAACGTCGTCCCCGGCCCGGGCGGGACGGTCGGCGCCGCGCTCGTCGAGCACCCCGGCGTCGGCAAGATCGGCTTCACCGGCTCGACCGAGGTCGGGGCGGGGATCGCCCGCCAGGCGGCGGCGACGATCAAGCGCGTCACGCTCGAGCTGGGCGGGAAGTCGGCGTGCGTCGTCTTCGCCGACGCGGACATCGAGAAGGTCGGGCGGATGGCCCCGTACGCGGTGTTCGAGAACTGCGGGCAGGACTGCTGCGCGCGCTCGCGGCTGATCGTCGAGGAGTCGGTCAAGGACGAGCTGCTCGAGCGGTATGCCGCCACGGCGAGCGGGCTTCGCGTCGGGATGCCCGCGGACGCGGCGACCGAGATCGGCCCGCTCATCTCGGCGGCCCAGCGCGAGACGGTCGAGGGCTACGTCCGGTCGGGCGTCGACGAGGGCGCGAAGGTCGTCGCCGGCGGCGAGCGCCCCGGAGGCGAGCTCGAGGCCGGCTTCTTCTACCGGCCGACCGTCCTCGACGGCGTGACCAACGACATGCGGGTCGCCCGCGAGGAGATCTTCGGGCCGGTCGTCGGCGTCATCACGTTCCGCGACGAGGCCGAGGCGGTACGAATCGCAAACGACACGCCGTACGGCCTCTCGGGGTCGCTCTGGACGCGCGACGGCGCGCGCCAGCTGCGGGTCGCACGGGCGATGCGCACCGGCGTCCTCGGCGTGAACTCCAACTCGAGCGTCTTCCCGCAGACGCCGTTCGGCGGCTACAAGCAGTCGGGCGTCGGCAAGGAGCTCGGGATGCACGCCCTCGAGCACAACACCGAGCTGAAGAGCGTCTTCATCTCGACCGAGTGACGGCGGACGGCGCGTTCTCGGCGGACCTGGCCGGTCGCCTCGTGGCGGCCCCGGACGCGCAGATCGTGGTCGCGCAGTGGGCGGATCCGGGCGGCGGCGGCGATCCGCCGCGGTACATCGCACCGCTGCACGTGCACCGTGCCGACGACGAGTGCTGGTATGTCCTCGAGGGTGCGCTCGTCGTGCGATCGGGCGACCGGGACATCGAGGTCCCTGCCGGAGGCGCCGTGATCGTGCCGCGGGGCACGCCTCACACGTACTGGAATCCGCGCCCCGATCCGACCCGGTATCTCCTCGTGATGACGCCACGGATCCGCGCGCTCATCGACGCGCTCCACGCCCTGGCGGCACCAACGCCCGAGACCGTCGCGGCACTGTTCGAGGAGCACGAGAGCGAGTACCTGGGCTGGCCGTGAGGGTCAGCCGCAGGCCGCCGGCAGGATGCGAAGCGCCGCGGGGTCGAGCGGCCGGCCGTCCGGCGTGAACGGGTGCTTGAAGTCGAACGCACCCGGGGCGGGCCCGTTGCGCCGGTGCTCGGCGAGGCGCGCGACCGCCTCGGCGACGGTCGGCGTCCGCCCGGCGGGGACCCACCACAGCGCGAGGTGCGTCTCGACGGGTCGTTCGAACCACCCCCGCCGGCGCTGCATCACGCCGACGTGCGGGCCGCCGTAGACGAAGGCCCACAGCGCCTCGAGGGACGCCCACACCGAGAGGTTCACGATCACCCGCGGGTCGTCGTCGATGCGCACCGCGGTCGCGTCGCCGTCCTCGGTCTGGAGCCGCCAGACGAACCCGGGCGCGGCGTCCGCCAGGGCGTTCACCGGAGCCAGCGCGGCGACGAAGCCGGCCAGGAGCGGCGAGTCGAGCGGCTCGAGGGCCCGGGCGACGTTCACCTGGGCGATGTGCATCTCCGCGGGCACGATCCCGAGAGTACACCTGCGAGATACTGCGACGTATGGCGGAGCGGTTCGAGGGGAGGCTGGAGCAGCACGGGTCGGGCACGCTCCTCGAGGTGCCGTTCGACGTGCGGGCCGCGTTCGGCAGGGCCCGGGCGCCGGTCCGCGGGACGGTCAACGGGTATCCGTTCCGGACGACGGTCGCGACCTACGGCGGGCGCTACTTCCTCGGGTTCCGGCGCGAGATCCGCGACGCGGCCGGGTTCGACGACGGCGACCGGCTCTCGGTCGTTCTCGAGCTCGATGACGAGCCGCGGACCGTGGAGGTGCCGGAGGAGCTCAAGGCCGCGCTCGCGGCCGACGACGCGGCGAGGGCGGCGTTCGACGGCCTCTCGTACACGCACCGGCGGGAGTACGTCGAATGGGTGTCCGGCGCGAAGCGCGAGGAGACGCGGCGGGCCCGCCTGGAGCGCGCCGTCGGCATGCTGCGCGACGGCGTCCGCCATCCGTGACCCTCGCCGCGGCTACCGGGCGGTGTGCGCGGCGCGGATCGCGTCGATCAGCTCGTCGAGCCCGACGCCCTTCTTGAGGCAGCTCGCCGCTCCGGCGTTGAGCGCGGCCTCGATCATCTGCGGCTCGTCGTAGGCCGAGAGCACGACGACGGGCATCGCCCACTCCGCGGCTGCGATCTGCTCGGTCGCCTCGATGCCGTCGACGTTCGGCATCCGCATGTCCATGACGACGACGTCGGGGTGCGCACGCTCCGCCGAGACGACCGCCTCCGCCCCGTCCGAGGCCTCGCCGACCACGTCCATCCCAGCCTCTTCCAACGCGTCTCGCAGCACACCCCGGAGAAGCGCGTTGTCCTCGGCGATTAGGATCTTGATGCCCTCGCTGCTCACGTCCCTTGGCAACCCTACAGGTAGAGGTGGTCGGCGTGTACGGCGGCGGCCCGCGCCGCGCCCTCCGGGGATTCGCCGCCGGCCCGGCGGACGACATACGCCGCGGTCCACGTGTCACCCGCGCCGGTCGGGTCGGCGTAGATCCCCGTCCCGCTCGGCGCCGAGTGCCACTCGCCGTCCGCCGTGACGCCCAGCGCGCCGTCCCGCCCGAGCGTGACGACGACCTCCGGCGCTCCGAGCTCCCGGAGCGACTCGGGATCGAGGCCACCCGCCGCCGCCTCCGCCTCGGCCCGGTTGAGCTTGAGAATCGAGACGCCGCGGATCGCCTCGGAGGGGAACGGCCGCAGGTGCACCGGCCCCGGCGCGTCGCCGCGGCACAGCCCCTGGCCGTCGAGGCACACCCGATGCCCGGCCTCGGCGAGCGCCGCGATCGTCTCGGGCGGGAAGTCCCCCGCGGTCTGGCCTCCGAGGATCACCCACTCGCAGCCGTCGACCGCCGCGAGCACGTCCTCCGGAGCGAACGGCTCGCCGACCGCCTCGACCCACTGCTCGACGACGCCGTCGTGGTGGTGCAGGCGGCTTCCGAACCCGCCGCGCTCGACCACGACGCACGGGACACCGAGCGCCTCGAGCGAGCGGCGCGCGTAGAGCGGCGTCCCGCCGGGCCGGTGCTCCGTGCCGGCCTCGGTCATGACCGCGTCGGCTGCCCTGTGCCCGATCACGCCGATCCTCACCGGGCGGAGGGGACGTGAAGCGAGACGATCGTCCGCGTTCCCGGGGCGGACTCGAGCGTGAGCTCCGCGCCGATCCGTGCGGCCCGCTCGCGCATCATCCGGATGCCGACGCCCTCCCGCGGCACATGGCCGTTGCTGCCGAGCTCGCCGCCCCGGTCCTCGACCGAGAGGTGGATATCCATGGGCGAGCGCTGGAGGCTGATCAGGACCGGCGGCCGCCCATGCCGAGCGGCGTTCACCGCCGCCTCACGAGCGATCTGGAAGATCGCCGTGTCGCGGTCCTCCTCGGCCTCCCAGCCGCCCCGGGGGCGGTTGAACGACGTCGGGACCCCGTACTCCTCGTGCACCGTCTCTGCGAGCGAGCCGAGCGCCTGCACGAGCCCCTGCTGCTGCATCACCACGGGGTGCAGGCGCGCAACCGTTCGGCGCAGGTCGTCGGCGGCGTCCGCGGCCAGTCGCTCCAGCCTCCCGAGCACCTCCTCCGCGTGGTGGACGTCGCCCTTCGACACCGCGTCGCGGACGACGTCGCACATGAGCCTGACCGCCGTCAGCGTCTGCTGGGGGCCGTCGTGCAGGCAGTGGGCGAGCGTCTCGCGCTCGGCATCGATCGCGTCGAGCATGTGGTCGAAGAGCTCCCCCTGCTCGCGCGGGCCCCCGCGACCGCGCGAGCCGCGGGCCGGTCGCGGCCAGGCGAGCGCCGCGCCGGCCGCAACGGCGAGCGCCGTGACCGCGGCGGCGAGAGCGGCCGGAGCGCCTGCGAGCGAAGCAGCGGCTGCGGCGACCGCGCCGGACGCCGTGACCGCTGCGATGCGCAGCAGACGGCGGTCAGTCGATGAACTCATACCGCAGCGCCAGCGCGACGGCCTGGGTGCGAGTGTCGGCCTCGAGCTTCGTCATGGCGTTCCGGACGTGCGTTCGCACCGTCTCGGGGCTGATGAAGAGCCGCTGGGCGATGTCGGGGTTCGAGAACCCGTTCGCCAGGAGTCCGAGGATCTCGCGCTCGCGCCCCGAGAGCGCCGGCAGACGCTCCGTTGCCTTCGGGGTCACAAGCTCCGATGCGAGCGTCGGGTCGACGTAGGCGCCTCCCTCGGCCACGCGCTTCACCGCCCGCACGATGTCGTCGGGCGGCGCCTCCTTGAGGACGTAGCCGCGCGCGCCGCAGTCGAGGCCCTCCGCCAGGAGCCCGCGCTCGCCGTGGGCCGTGTACAGGATCACCGCCATCTCGGGATGCGAGGCCGTGATCTGGCGGGTGGCCTCGAACCCGTCCATGCCCTCCATGCGCACGTCCATCACGATCACGTCGGGACGGCGCTTCTCGGCCATCTCGACGGCGCCGTCGCCGGACGAGCTCTCGCCGATGACCGAGATCTCGCGGTCGCGGGTGAGGATCATCTTGACGCCCTCCCGCACGGCAGCGTGATCGTCCACCACCAGGCAACGAACCTGGGTGCGGATTTCGCCGTCCCCCCCGCTGGCCTGTGACACCGCCATGGGTCCGTGAATCATTGCACTTCGGAACGCGAAAAGGAAACCGGACGTCCGTAAACTGCGCGGATGTCACCCGCGCGGCGCACCGCGGTGGCGTCGCTGGTTGCGGCGATCGGCCTCGCGCTCCTCAAGCTCGCGGTGGGTTTCGCGAGCGGCAGCCTCGGGATCCTGGCCGAAGCCGTGCACTCGGGCATCGACGCGGCGGCCGCCGGCCTGACCCTGTACGCGGTCGGTATCGCGGAGCGGCCGGCCGACCGTGAGCACCCGTTCGGGCACGGCAAGGCCCAGCATCTCGCGGCCCTGGGCGAGGCGGCGTTCCTGGCGGCCGCCGCGACGTGGATCGCCGTCGAGGCCGTGACCAGGCTGGACGAGGGCTCGTCACCGGTCCAGGCTCGCTGGTATGCCTTCGCGGCGCTCGTGGTCGTGCTGGTCGTCGACGCGGCGCGGGCGGGGATCTCGCTGCGGCAGGGCCGGATCGAGCGGAACGCGGCCCTCATGGCGAATGCGTGGCACTTCGGCTCGGACTTCGCCGGCACCCTGGCGGTGCTCGTCGGCCTGGGTTTCGTCGCCGCGGGCGTGCCGGCCGGCGACTCGCTCGCCGCCATCTTCGTTGCGGCGATCGTGCTATTCGGGGCGCTGCGGCTCGCGCGCCAGAACATCGACGCGCTGATGGACCGGACGCCGTCGGGCGTGGCGGGGCGGGTCGAGCGCGCGGCCCGCTCGGTGCCCGGAGTGAGCGAGGTGCGCTCGGTGCGCGTGCGCGAGGCCGGCGGCGAGAGCTTCGCCGAGGTCGTGATCGGCGTCCCGCGGCTGGCGGGCGTCGAGCGCAGCCACGAGACCACCGACATGGTCGAGGGGGCCGTCCGCGACTCGCTCGGCCGGGCCCAGGTGACGGTGCACGTCGAGCCCGCGGCGGCCGATGAGACGCTGAACGACCGTGTGGCGGCCGCGGCCCTGCGCGTTCCCGGCGTCGTCGAGGCCCACAACATCGCCGTGCTCGACGACGCGTCCGGGCGGGCGGTGACGCTCCACGTCCGGCTTCCGCAGGACGAGACCCTGCGCTCGGCCTGGGACGTCGTCGAGCGGCTGAAGGACGAGATCAGGCGCGAGGTCGGGATCGCGCGCGTCTACGCCCACGTCGAGCCGTCCGCGCCGGGCGCCCAGCCGGCGCGCGACATCGGGGCCGAGGAGCCGTTCCTTCACCGTCTGGCCGCCGAGGCGATCCGCTCCGTGGCCGGTGAGGCGGAGCAGCTCGTGGTCTACCGGCAGGGCGCACGGCTGCTGGTCGTGACCTCCGTCCGGGCCGATCCGGCGCTCTCGGTGGGCGAGGCGCACACGCTGGCCAGCCGGGTCGAGGACGCCGTACGCGACGCGATCGCGTCGGTCGACGACGTCATCGTCGAGGTCTGTTAGAGAGAGAGTGGTGCCGGGGCCCCGTGGCAGGTGGGCGGGGCCCCGGCGGTTCGCGCCTGCAGGCGGCGCGATCTCTCGTCAGGCTCTACTTGTTGGCGAGCGTCACCGAGATGGTCTGGGCCTTCCCGTCACGCAGGATCCCGAGCGTCACCCGGTCGCCGGCGGACTTCGAGGCGATGGGCCCGGCCAGGTTGGCGAAGGACGTGATCTTGTGCCCGTCGATGGACGTGATGATGTCGCCGCCCAGGGTCAGCGTCTGACCGGCGATCGTGGCGGTCGTCGATCCGCCGCGGATCCCGGCCATGTCGGCGGGGGAGCCCGGCACGACGTGGCCGACCAGGACGCCCTCGCCCACCGGCAGGTTGATCGCCTGCTGGAGGTCAGGGGTGATCTCGGTGCCCTCGATCCCGAGGTAGGTGTGCTCGGCGTGGCCGCTCGTGATGAGCTGCCGGGCGATCTGGCTCACCTTGTCGATCGGGATCGCGAAGCCGATGCCGATGTTGCCGGCGTTCGGGTCGTTGTTCCCGGTCAGGATCTGGCTCGTGATGCCGATCACGCGCCCGAACCGGTCGATCAGCGGGCCGCCCGAGTTGCCGTGGTTGATCGCGGCGTCGGTCTGAATGGCCTGGTAGATCTGCTGGCCGGGCTCGAGCGAGTCGATCGTGCGCCCGATCTGCGAGACGATGCCCGACGTGATCGTGCTCTGCTCGTTCAGGGGGTTCCCGATCGCGACGACCGGATCGCCCACGTGGACGGAGCTCAGGCTCCCCAGCGGCAGCGGGTGCAGCCGGCCGGCCGGGACGCTCTCGACCTGGAGCACCGCGACGTCGGTCGCCTTGTCGGCGCCGAGCACCTTGGCGTTGTAGGAGGCGCCGTCCGAGAATGCGACCTTCACCGACGACGAGCCCAGCACGACGTGGGCATTGGTGTAGACGTGGCCGGCCGCGTCGGCGACGAATCCCGAGCCGATCGCGACTGACTTCTGGCTCTGGTTGGGGGCGAACGGGTCGACCGGATCAGGCGCGCTCGAGGTGCTCGTCGCGGTGATCAGGACGACGCCCGGCGCGTCGTTGCGGTAGATCGCGGCCGGGCTGATGCCGCTCGAGGTCTGGCTGACGTTCGCGGCGGGAATCGGGGCGGCCGCCTGGACGGTCGTGGTGGAGCTGGAGGTTGTCGCGGTGCCGATGGCCACGGCTGCGCCGCCTCCGGCGACTGCCGCGACGACGACGATGACTGCTTGACGGATTGATGACTTCATGCCTTCTAGTGATAGGCGCGGGCCATTGGCCGGGAATTGGGAATTGGGAAGGTGTTAGCGGCCCGGCCGCGGTTCCTCGAAGGCCCGGATCAGGTTGACGGCGACTGCGAGGGCACCAAGCGCGACGGCGTGGACCACCGCCACGCCGACGTCTCCCACGCCCTCGTCACGCCATGCCACGGCCAGGTGCGCCACCACGGCGATCGCTCCGAGCACGGCGACGGCGTCCGCCCAGACGTACCGCGTGCGCCCCTCCATCCACAGCGCGATCCGCCCCGCGACCAGGGTCGCAGCCAGGATCGCCGCGACCGCGAGCCCGTGGTCGAACGCCGCCGCGCGGCGATCGGCGCTCGCGGGGTGGGCGTACCAGGCCCAGGCGAGGTGGCTCAGGATCACGACCGCGGCGGGCACGGCCGCGGCCGTTGCGTACGTGCGCAGGGATCGGGCGTCCACCGGCGGTTATGGTAGCCGTCAGATGCGCGTCCGCCTGATCGTGAATCCCACGGCGACCGGAGTGCGCGGGCCGGTGCTCGACGCCGTCGTCGCGCAGCTCGAGCGCGTCTGCGAGCTCGAGGTGGCCGAGACGGAGCGGGCCGGCCACGGGGCTGAACTGGCCCGGGAGATCGAGTCCGGCGCGGTGGTGGGGATGGGCGGAGACGGCACGGCCAACGAGGTGGCGAACGGCGTCCGGCCGGGCGTCCTCGTGGGCTTCCTGCCGGCCGGGGCGTCGTCGGTCTTCGCCCGCCATCTGGGCTTCCCGCGCGACATCGTCGCCGCGGGCGGGATGCTTGCGGAGGCGATCCGTCAGGAGAGCACGAAGAGCATCGGGCTCGGAGTGGCCGACGAGCGCAAGTTCACGTTCGCGGCCGGGCTCGGGCTCGACGCCGAGGCGACGGCCGCCGTCGACCGCATCCGCGAGGAGCGCTCATCCCACGATCGGCCGGGCGATCTCAAGGTCGTGCAGGCGGCGCTCGGCATCCTCCGCGAGGAGGGCTTCGCGCTGCACGAGCGGATGACGATCCGGACGGATCGCGGCAGCTTCCACCGCGCGTCGTACGTCGCGGTCGCGAACCAGCATCCGTACACGTTCTTCGGCCGCATGCCGGTGAAGGCCGCGCCGCGCGCCGACTTCGAGCACGGCCTCGACGTCGTGTTCACGCGCGAGCTCAGGCGGCGCGACCTGTGGCGGCTGCCGGTCTACGGCCTGCTCTGGCCGCGGCATGCGAGCCACGGCTCGCGCAGAGTGGGCTATCTCCATGACATGAACGACTTCTCGGTGCTGTGCGACGTCCCGACCGCCATCCAGATCGACGGGGAGTACCTGGGCGAGGTCGAGCGGGTGCATTTCCGCTACGAGCGCGACGCCATCCGGGCCTTCGTACCGCCCAGCGATGACGGCTGACGCCGCCGTATGATTCCCGGCCGATGGACGTCGTGATCGCGCTCGGCCAGGGGCTGGGCCTGGCCGCCGCAGCCGGGCTCCTCGCCTCGGCTCCGCTCGCCGCCGCCGCGACGGCGGCCGCCGCGGGCTGGCTGCGCGGCCCGCTCGGTATCGCCGACGACGGGATCGTCCTCGTGGCAACGTGGACACTGGTCGTCGCAGAGCTGGCCGTCGACGCCGTGTGGCCCGGTGCGCAGGCGGGTGCACGGCTCGGGCGGCGCGTGATCGCGGGCGGCCTGGCGTTCGAGCTGAGCGCGGGCGGCACGATCCCGTACGTGGGCCTCGCGCTCGGGGCGCTCGTCGCTGCTGCGGCTGCGATCGCCATGCGCAGCCTCCGGGCGGGCGCCGTGAAGGGCGGCGGAGACATCCGCGGAACCGCGATGATCGAGGACGGCGCCGGTCTCGCCGGTTCAGCGATCGCAGTGATCCCGATCGCCGGGTACTTCCTGGCGCTGGGCGCGGGCGTCCTGCTCCGGCGCGTCAGGGCACGCGAGGGGCGCCGGTACGAGGGACTGCGCGTACTGCGCTGAGCGTGGGGTCAGACCCCGCATCGAAAGCGTCACGCCGGCGTCACGGCCGCAGATGCGGGGTCTGACCCCGGTGGTCGCTCACCGTGGACAGTCGGCTCTCCGGTAGGGCGACCTAGGATTCGCTCGTGACGAAGAAGGTTGTCCTGGCCGTCGTCGACGGCCTCGGGCCGGAGCTTCTCGATCGCGTGCTGGCCGCGGGCCGCGCGCCGACGATCGCGGCCCTCATCGACGCCGGGTCGCGCACCGACCGGTGTGTCTCGACGTTCCCGTCGCTGACGCCGGTCTGCCTGTCGGCGCTCGTCACGGGCGAGCATCCCGTCGGCTCGCACATCCCCGGGATGACGTGGTACCACCGCGGCGAGGGCCGGTTCGTGGAGTACGGATCGTCGTTCGCGGCGACGCTCGCCGAGGGGACGCGGCAGATGGTCGACGACATCCTGGTCAACCTGAACCTGCTCCACCTCTCGCCTCGAGCGACGACCGTGTTCGAGGCGCTCGAGGACGCCGGGCTCGTCTCCGCGGCCGTCAACCTCTACGTGTGCCGCGGGCGCGTCCGGCATCAGATCACGCGGCCCGCCGCGCGCCGCTTCGCCCGCACGATCGGGATCGTCGACGCGGTGTACGGGCCGCGCCGGTACTTCCTGGGCGATCTCTTCTTCTCCGACCTCACCGGCGCGCCGCGCAACTTCGGGACCGGGATCGATCGACACGGCGGCGCCGTCGCCCGGTGGCTCGTCACCCGCGACGGGTTCGACTTCCTGTTCCTCTACCTGTACGAGACCGACGCGGCGGGCCATCGCGGAGGCGACGTGATGGGCGCGGTCGAGCAGGCCGACAACGGGCTCGCGCTCATGGTCGAGGCTGCGGGCGGGCTCGAGCGGTTCCTGGCCCGGTACGGCGTGATCGTGGTGGCGGACCACTCCCAGAGCCAGGTCGAGCAGATCGCCGACGCCGCGGTGCCGCTCGAGGATCTGCGCCTCTTCCGCTCGAGCCGGCGCTCCGACCCCGACCGCTGCGACGTGGCCGTCGCAGCGTCGAACCGCGCCGCGATGGCGTATCTGCTCCCCGGCGCCCGGATCGGGCCCGGCGAGGTCGCCGACCGGCTGGGGGCGCTCGATGCCGCCGACGTCATCGCCTACCGCGACGGCGACTGGCTCGCCGTCCGGCGCGGTGACGGCGGCTTCCGCTTCCGGCGCGGATCGGGCTCGACGGACGAGCGCGGCAACGCCTGGGACGTCGAGGGCGACGCCGGCCTGCTCGACCCGGCCCTCTACCCGAACGCGCTCGAGCGGCTGGAGGGGGCGGTCCTGTGCTCCACGGCCGGCGACGTCATCGTCTCGGCCGCGCCGGGCTGGGAGTTCGCCGACTCCGGCGGAATCCACCATCTCGGCGGCGGCAGCCACGGGTCGCTGCGGGTCGAGGACTCGCTCGTCCCGCTCGTGACCGCCGGGTTCGCCGAGGCCGAGGTCTTCGCCTCCCAGCCGTCGATCACGGACATCCAGCCCTACGTCTGCCGGCACTTCGGCGCGCCCCGTGTGAGCCGACCGCACGCCCCGGCGACCTCGGTCAGATAGCATCGCCGGGATGGAGGACGCTCCCGCCGAAGCCGCTTCGGCCGTCATGCGGCGGCACGCGCAGCGCTTCCGGCTCGCCGCGGGGCGCCCCTCCAACTGGATGGAGCTCATGCGCTACTGCTGCGTGGGCGGGTCCGGATACCTGATCAACCTCGGCGTGTTCGTGCTCGCCGACCCGAGCATGCCGTACACGCTCGCCTTCACGGTGGCGTTCATCTGCGCTGCGACGAGCAACTTCCTCTGGAACCGGCTGTGGACGTTTCGGGTCGAGCACGGCCGCCCCCACCACCAGTACGCCCGTTTCCTGGGCGTGAGCGTTGCCGCGCTCCTGCTCGACCTGGTCGTCCTGCGGGCGCTCGTGGAGCTGGCCGGCATGCCGAAGCCGCCGGCGGCGGCCATCGCGATCCTCATGGCGCTGCCGGTGAGCTTCCTTGGCAACAAGCTCTGGACGTTTAGGTAGTCGCGGCGCAGGGCTCGTCGCCGGGCTGATCGCGGCTGCGGTCGTCCTGGCGGCCGCGCCGCCTGCGCACGCCGCCGTCCGGCATCTGACGGCGGCCCAGGCGATCGCGCTGGCCAAGGCCGACCGCCGGATCGTGCCGCTCCTGGCGCAGAACCCGGGGGCGCACTTCGTGGCCGAGTACCACCCGCCGCGCCGCGTCTGGGCGGTCCTGCTCGAGCCGAAGGGCGCGCAGAACGTCCTCGCTGTGGTCACCGTGTCCGAGCGGCGGCATGCAGTCACCGGCGTCAAGCTGACCCCGACCCAGGGACCGCCGAATCTCACGAGCAACGACGCGTTCGTCGTCGCGAGCCGTTCTCGAGCGGTCAAGGCCTGGATCGGCCAGTACTCGGACGTCACCCATTCGGCGAGCCTCGGCCCCCTGCGCGTGTGGACGGTGAGCTACTACAAGGGCGGCGACGAGATCGCGCAGGTGCATATCGAGGACTCGACGGGGCGGGCCTACGAGGTGTGGACCGGGCCGCAGGTGGGGTGGATGCTGGCCCGCGGCCTGCCCGACGCCTACGGGCGCAAGGTGAACCGGTCGTTCGTGCTCTGGCCGATGTGCGCCATCTTCCTGGCGGGCCTCGTCGACTGGCGCCGGCTGCGGTCGATGCGGACGCTCGACCTGGTCGTGACCCTGGGGTTCGTCGCCTCGCTCGTCGAGTTCAACCACGGCGACATCTTCCGCGCGACCCCGCTCGTGTACCCGCCGCTCATCTACCTCGGGGTGCGCATGGTGTGGATCGGGATCCACCGTGGCCCGCGCCAGGTGCGCGTCGGCGAGACGCACATGCTGCTCCTGATCGCGCTCCTCTTCGGCCTCATGGGCTTCCGGCTGGGGCTGAACAACCAGGACTCCAACGTGATCGACGTCGGCTACGCCGGCGTGGCGGGGGCGTCGCGGCTGATTGACGGGGTGCTGCCGTACGGCCACATGCCCGACAAGACGTCCAAGCCGTGCGCCGGGAAGTACTCCAACGGCGACCCGAAGGCCTACATCCAGTCGAACGGGCAGTGCGAGTCGCCGATCGGCCAGGGCGACACGTACGGGCCGACGATCTACCTGACGTACATCCCGGCCGTCGCGATCCTCGGCTGGAGCGGCCTCTGGGACTCCCTGCCGGCGGCGCATGTCACCGCGTCGGCGTTCGACATCCTGGCCGTCGCGGGGCTCTTCGTCGCCGGCTGGCGGCTCGCGAGCGGGCGCATCGGCCTCCTGCTCGCGTTCGGGTGGGCGGCGAACCCGTTCACCCTCTACGCGCTCAACATGAACACGAACGACGCCCTCGTCGGCGCGCTCCTCGCGTGGACGCTGGCGGCGCTCTCGGTCCCCGTCCTCCGCGGCGCGCTGCTGGCGGCGGCGTCGCTCACGAAGTTCGCCCCGCTCGCGCTCGTCCCGCTCTTTGCGTCGCTCCGGCACCGGCTGGCAACGCTGGTCGGCTTCGCCGTTTCGTTGATCGCGCTCCTCGCGATGCTGGCGCTCGACGCCGACGGCCTCTCGCTCTTCTGGCACCGCACGCTCGACTACCAGTTCGGCCGGGTGACGCCGATGGCGATCTGGACGCTGCCGAGCTACCACCCGGGCTGGCCCGACATCACCTGGCTCCAGCACGCGCTCCAGTTCCTGGTCGTGATCGGCATCGTGCTGCTCGCCGTCTTCCCGCGGGTGACCAAGGACCCGGTCGCCGTGGCCGCGATCGGCGCCGCCGCCGTGATCGGCCTCCAGATCACGGCCAGCTACTGGTTCTACCCCTACGTGTGCTGGTGGCTCCCGCTCGTGCTGGCGGGATTGCTTCTGCCGCGCGCCGAGCCCGACCCGGCTCCGGCGGAGCCCTAGATCACCGGTTGTCGAGCAGCCGGAACGCCTCGATCGCGGTCGCGCGCCCGTCCCCATCGCACTCGAAGATCACGCCCTCCATCCGCACGTCTCCCTCGGCCGGCTCGAAGCGGATCGGAAGCTGCGTCGTAAAGCGGCGCAGGACGAGATCGGTGCGAACGCCGATCACGGAGTCGTGCGGACCGGTCATCCCCGCGTCGGTGATGTACGCGGTGCCGCCGGGCAGCACGTGGGCGTCGTTCGTCTGGATGTGCGTGTGCGTGCCCAGGACTGCGGTCGCCTGGCCGGCGAGCAGGTGCCCCATGGCGACCTTCTCGCTGGTCGCCTCGGCGTGGAAGTCCACGACCACCACCGATGCCTCCTTGCGGGCCTCGTCCACGAGCCGCTCCGCCACTGCGAACGGGGTGATCGCGGCGTCCAGGAAGAGATTCCCGATGAGGTTGATGACCGCGACCCGGGTCCCGTCGCCGGACTCGACGACGCAGGTGCCGTGCCCGGGTGCCGTTTCCGGGTAGTTGGCCGGGCGCAGGATCCGCTCCTCCTGGTCGAGGTACGGATACACCTCGCGCTGGCGGTAGGCGTGGTTTCCGAGCGTGATCACGTCGACGCCGGCCGCGAGCAGCCGCTTGGCGATGCGGCTGGTGATGCCCACGCCGTCGGCGACGTTCTCGGCATTGGCGATCACGAAGTCGATCTCGCGATCGCGCCGGAGCGTGGGGAGGCGCTCCTCGATGATCCTGCGACCGGCCGCCGCGAAGGCGTCGGCGATGAAGAGGATCCGCAAGACCGGCGCCTAGTGGATCGTCCGGCAACGTTCGCCGGGTTCTGGCGGCTGCAAAGCGGCGCGCTGCTGCGTCCTCGGTCGCGCCAATAGTTCCACTATTGACGCTCCCTGTGTCCTTGCATCGCTTGCTTTTCGCTCGCCATCGACGCAGGCAACGTTACCGGACGACCCACTAGAGCAGAAGAGACGCGGCCGGCGCCGGGCCGACCTCGAGGTGAACGTGGTTTCCGGCGTCGGAGGTGTACTTGGCGAGCTCCTGCGTGATCACCCGGCTCAGGTCGATCACGGTGCCGAGTCGCGTCCGCGCGGCGATGACCTGGTCGCCGACCGCGATCTGGCTCGCCGTGCGGATGTTCGTGAGCGTCACGATGTCGGCCGGCGTCGACGTCGGCTGGATCTGGAGCACGCTGCCGTGCGGCGAGCCGTCCAGCACGTACGGCCGGATGCCGACGATCGTGCCGTCGACCGGCGAGTAGACGCGCGTTCCGGCGACGGCACCGACGTCGACCGATCCCGTCGAGGCGCCGCCTCCCGCGCTGTCGACGTAGTACGCCGGCCCGGCTCCCGTGGACGTCCCCGTGAGGAGGTTGCTCAGCTTCGTGACGATGCCGGCGTTCCTCTGGTGGCCGGACGGCGCGAGGGCGATGACGCCGGCGTCCCCCACGCCGTGGTACACGATCGCCGTCACCCGGGCCTGGGCGATGGGCACGTCGAGCTCGAGCCCGTTCGGGCCGCCGGCCATGAGGGTCGGGATCGGCGGGCCGTCGGGCGCCAGGGCGTGCTTCGGCGGCGACACGGTGACGGCGGCCTGGATACGCGGCGCAGACCCGCCGCGAAGTGCGGTCGCGACGAGCACCACGATCGCCAGAAGGGCGATCGCGAACCCGATGCGACGAGCGCGGGTACGGGGCGGCCGGCGGCGCGGCCGCCGGCGCGGAGGCCGCCTTCCAGTAGCGATCACGAGAGCCAGCCTAGCATGGGGCCGCTGGTAGGATGGCCGCGATGCCGCCCGACGCGCCCGGGAAGATCCTGGTCCCGCGGTGGGTTCAGCTTGTAGGCCTTCCGCTTGCGATCGTGGGCGTGTGGTTGCTGGTCTCCGCGGTCAACCACGCCGTGTTCGTGTTCGTGGTCGCTGCGCTGATCGCCATCCTGCTGAACCCCATCGTGCGGGCGTTCTGCGCCCTTCGCATCCCGCGGGCCGCCTCGGTGCTGCTCGTGTACCTGTTCTTCGCGTTCGTCGTCGGCGGCCTCAGCGTCATCGCCGGCACCGTGATCGCGCGGGAGGTGCAGGATGTCGCAAACCAGGTCGAGGACCAGTTCACCGAGAACAGCGCCGGGGTCACGCCGGCCGACCAGCGGCTCGCCGACCTCCAGCGCTGGATCGACAGCTCGAGCCCCGTGAAGGTCGACGTGAAGGCACCGGGCGAGCGCCTCCTGAACTCGGTCGACGTCGCCCATCTCCAGCGCTACTCCGGGCGCGCGGTGGAGGTGGCCCGGACGCTTCTCATCACGCTCTTCGAGAGCCTCTTCAACCTGGTGCTGGTGATCGTCATCTCGGTCTACATGCTGCTCGACGCGCCCCGCCTGTCGCGCTTCCTGAGACGCGTGTTCCGCGGTGGGGAGCTGGACGAGGACCTGCTCACGCGCATCGAGCGCGCCCTCCTGGCCTACGTCAAGGGTCAGACGCTGGTCTCGCTCGTCATCGGGACGACGGCCGGCATCGGGCTGTGGATCCTCGGCATCACCGGGGTCTTCCCCGGCGGCTCCACGTACGCGCTCGGGTTCGGCGCCTGGGCGGCCGTCGTCGAGATCATCCCGTATGTGGGCCCGTGGCTCGGCGCGCTCGCCCCGGCGGCCGTCGCGGCCACCGAGTCGGGCAAGGCGGTGGTCGGCGTCGCGCTCCTCTTCCTCTTCATCCACCAGATCGAGGGCCACATCGTGATCCCCAAGCTGATGGGGAGCGCCGTCAAGGTGCACCCGCTGGTGGTGATCTTCGCGCTCCTCGCAGCGGGCGAGCTGTACGGGCTGGCGGGCGTCCTCATCGCCATGCCGCTCGTCGCGGTCGGGCGCGAGATCGGCACGTTCCTCGGCGAGCGGATCGGCCTCCAGCCGTGGCCCGGCGGCCCGCTGACGGTCGACGTCCCGGTCGAGGTCCACCCGCCGCCGCCGGCGGAGACGGCTGCAACACTGGGGTCTGACCCCGATGTTGCGGACTCCTAGATGATTGATTCCTGATTCCGTGATGTCCTGGGCGGCTGCGAACCAAGCAGCGCAAGGACGCAGGGAGCGCCGATATCGGGAATATCGGCGCGACCGAGGACACAGCGATGCGACGGTTCGCAGCCGCAGCCCCCACAACCAGCCGGCATCCCTGCCACCGTCACGCGTCCAGGCGCGCGGGAATTAGGAATCAATCATCTAGGCGGGGCGCACGCAGAAACTCCGTTTCGCGCGCACGGGGAATCGTTGCGGCTGCACTCACACATGTACTGGCAGTCGTGGCTCCGGCGAAGACCGCGCTCTTCGCCGGAGCGCGGCAAACCACGCGGCACCCCTTAAGGAGGGGGCTCGCGGGGGAACCCTGGGTTCCCCCGCGCTATACGTCGGGGAGCTCGAGGACGGCCAGATTGGACGGCGCGAGGTCGGCCGCCCGCTCGAACGCGTCCATCGCCGCCTCGGCGCGTCCGGCCCTCCGCAGGAACTTGCCGTACCAGCGGTACGCCCGGCCGAGCTCACAGTGCCAGCCGTTCTGCTTCTGAAGCGCGTCGATCGCGGCCGCGTAGGCCGTCTCGGCGCGCTCGGCCAGGCCCAGCTCGTCGTAGCCGCGAGCGAGGACGAGGTACGCGTCGCCCAGCTCGCCCGGCGCCGACTGCGTCCCCAGGAGCTCGATCGCCAGGCGCGCCTGCTCGATCGCGCCCTCGGGATCGCCGGCCTGGAGCGCGAGCCGCGCCTCCTCCACGACCACCCAGCCCTCGTCGAGGCCGCTCATGCGCGTGCCGTACAGCCGGCGCGTCGCCTGGAGCGCCTCGCGCGCCGCGTCGGTCTGGGCGTCGTCGAGCAGGATGTGGGCCCGCACGAGATGGGCGTTCGCGGCATGCCAGTCATTCCCGCTGGCCTCGGTCAGCTCGACCTGCTTGTCGGCGTAGACGAGCGCCTGAGCGGTGTGGCCCGTCGTGCAGTAGAGCCGCGCCAGCGCGTGGTATGCGAACGCGCGCACCCGCCGGTCGATGTCCTCGACGTCGCGCCGCAGCGCGTCCGCCAGCGCCGCCGCCGCCCGCCCGTAGTCGCCGGCGTCGCCGTACGCGTGCGACAGGTAGATCGAGTAGAGCACGACGGTGGCCGGGTCGGCGTCCGGGCGCTGCTCCAGCTCGGCGAGGCACTCCTCGAAGAGGGCGATGGCCGGGCCGCTGCGGCCGCTCTCGGAGTAGGCCTGGCCCAGCGCGCGGTAGAGCTCGATGCGCTCGGCCGGGTCGGGGCGCCCGGTCGTCTGGAGCACGCGCTCGAACCAGTCGATCGCCGCAGCGGTCTTCCCGCGCCGGACGGCGATCGAGCCGAGCCCCTCCTGCGCCCGTGCGGCGGTCTCGTCGTCGCGGGCGGCCTCCGCGCCCCGAAGGGCGACGAGCAGGTCCTCCTCGGCCTCGTCGAGGCGCTCGAGCCCGATCTGGACGAGCGCACCGTCGACGCGCGCGGCCGGGGTCGGAGCGTCGAGGGGCGGCATGCCGGAATCGAGCACCCGAGGAGCGTAGATGGTTTGTTCCGAACCGTCGTGATGTCCTGGGCGGCGAGAACCGAGCAGCGCAAGGACGCAGGAAGCGCCGATATTGACCGAAATATCGGCGCGACCGAGGACGCCGCGATGCGACGGTTCGCAGCCGCAGCCCCACCACGGCGGCCTAGATGCCGGAGTTGTGCGGCCAGGCGCGCGAGGGTTCGGAACAACCCATCTGACCCTCTCAGGCGACGGTCAGGAGGTGGTGCCGGAGCGCGCCTCGGCCGGCGCCAGCGCATCCTGGTTCGACGGCGCCAGGTCGGCGGCGAGCTCGAACGCCTCGAGGGCCGCCTCGGCCCGCCCGATCCGCTTCAGGAACTTGCCGTACCAGCGGTACGCCCGCGCCAGGTCGCGCGCGGAGGCGTCCTGCGCGCGGATCGCCTCGATGGCGGCCGTGTACGCGGCGTCCGCCCGCTCGACCTCGCCCAGCTCGTCCTGGACGCGGGCGAGCACGAGGTGCGCATCGCCGAGGTGGGCGCCGTCGCCGTCGGCCAGGGCCCGCACGGCCTGGGCGGCCCGCTGCGCCGCCGCGGCAGCATCGCCGATGAGCAACGCCTGGCGTGCGTCCTCGACGAGGATTCGTCCGTGGTCGGTCGCGCTCGGATGCGCGCCGAGGAGGTTCCGGGCCGCGGTGAGATGGCGCCCGGCCTCGGCGTCGCCGACGTCGAGCAGCCTCTGCGCGTACGCGAGGTGGGCCTCGCTGAGCGCGCGGTTGTCCTCGTCGAGCTCGTAGAGCGAGAGTGAGCGATCGGCCGAGCGCAGCGCCTGCTCGACCTCGCCGGCGGCCGCCAGCCGCCGTGACAGCTCGTACTGCGCCGCTGCGCGGCTGCGGAGGTCGACCTGATCGCCGCCGTCGGCGAGCGCCGAGCCGAGCACGTCGGCGGCCCGCGCCGGATCGCCGGCCTCGGTGTAGGCGCGTGACAGCCACACGGCGTAGCGCACGACCTTGGTCGCGTCGACGACCGGCGATCGCCGAAGCTGGAGCAGGCAGTCCTGGAGGAGCGCCAGCGCCCGGGCGACGTCCCCGGAGCGGCGGTACAGCTCGAAGAGGCGCCCGAAGAGCTCGACCCGCTCGGCCGGGTCGGGCGGCGCGCCGGCATCGCGAGCCTGCTCGAGGAGGCCGATCGCGGCGGCGTGCTGGCCCCGCTCGGCGGCGACCGCGCCGAGGCCCTCGTAGGCCTCGCTCATCCGCTGGGAGTCGCCGTTCACCTCGGCCTCGCGAAGGACGCCGCGCAGGAGCTCCTCGGCGTCGTCGAGGTCGCCCGCGCGGATCATCATCGCCGCGTCCAGGAGCTCGAGCGACCGCGAGCGCTGCTCGGTCGACGTCTCGCCGGAGAGCTCCTCGGCGGTGACGCCCAGGCGGCGGGCGATCTCCATGAGCACGCGCGGGCTGGGGCGGCGGTCGCCGGCCTCGATGCGAGCCAGGTAGCTGTAGGAGCACCCGTCGAACGAGAGCTCCCGCTGCGTCATCCCGTTCTTGCGGCGCAGATGGCGCACGCGGGCGCCGAGCTTGCGCAGCGCCTCGTTCGAATACTCGTCGTCCTGCCCTGTGTGCTCTTCCACGGTCGGCTCCCCCACCGGTCCGTCAACATCGCTCCATTGCCCGTCCACTCTTGGCAAGACTACACCTTTGCCGTGGCCGGAACAAGGCCGGCGGTACACTGCGCCCATGGCGTTCCCGGTCACCCGCATGCGCCGTTTGCGCCGTACGGCCGGGGTGCGGGACCTCGTTCGCGAGACGCGCGTGTCGCCCGCCGACCTGATCCAGCCGTTCTTCGTGCGGCACGGAACGGGCCAGGAGGAGATCGCCTCGATGCCCGGCCAGTATCACCTGTCGGTCGATTCGCTCGTGGAGCGGGCCGCCGAGGCGCACGCCGCCGGCGTCCCGGCCGTGATCGTGTTCGGCCTGCCCGCACGCAAGGACGAGGCCGCCAGCGAGGCCTTCGACGACGAGGGGATCGTGCAGATGGGCGTGCGCGCCCTGCGGGCCAACGTTCCCGATCTGGTGGTGATGACCGATGTCTGCCTGTGCCAGTACACGTCGCACGGCCACTGCGGCATCATCCAGGACGGCGAGGTGGCAAACGACGTCAGCCTCGAGGTGCTCGCGGACACGGCCGTGTCCCATGCCCGGGCCGGAGCCGACATCGTCGCGCCGTCCGACATGATGGACGGCCGGGTCGGCGCGATCCGGTCGGCCCTCGACGCCGAGGGGTACGAGACGGCGTCGATCCTCGCCTACAGCGCGAAGTTCGCCTCGGCCTTCTACGGGCCGTTTCGCGACGCCGCGCACTCGACGCCCAGCCACGGGGATCGGCGCGGCTATCAGATGGATCCCGCAAACGGCCGGGAGGCCGTGCGCGAGGCGCTGCTCGACATCGAGGAGGGCGCCGACATGGTGATGGTGAAGCCGGCGTTGCCGTATCTCGACATCCTGCGCAGCCTGCGCGACCAGACCCGGGTGCCGCTGGCCGCCTATCAGGTGAGCGGGGAGTACGCGATGATCGCCGCGGCGGCTGCGCAGGGCCTTATCGACGAGCGCGCCGCGGTGCTCGAAGCGCTGACGGCCATCCGCAGGGCAGGTGCCGACATGGTGATCACCTACCACGCGGCCCGCGCGGCGCAATGGCTGTCGTAGGGGGAGCCCGCACAGAGCGCCGGTCGGCCGAGCTCTTCGCCCAGGCGCGCGATGTCATCCCCGGCGGCGTCTCGAGCCCCGTCCGGGCCATGCGGTCGGTCGGCCGCGAGCATCCGCTCTTCCTCGCCCGCGGCGAGGGCGGCTGGGTGTGGGACGCCGACGGCAACCGCTACGTCGACTGGGTGATGTCGTGGGGCCCGCTGATCGCCGGCCATGCTCATCCCGCGGTCGTCGAGGCCGTGCGTGACGCGGCAGGCCGGGGGACGACGTTCGGGGCTCCGACCGAGATCGAGGTCGAGCTGGCCCGGGCGATCGTCGAGGCGGTGCCGTCGGTCGAGCAGGTGCGGTTCGTCTCGTCGGGGACCGAGGCCGCCATGAGCGCGCTCCGGCTGGCGCGGGCCTTCACGGGCCGCGACCGGATCCTGAAGTTCGCCGGCGGCTACCACGGGCACGCCGATGCGCTCCTGGCGCGGGCCGGCTCGGGGCTCGCGACGCTCGGGATCCCGTCCAGCCCCGGCGTCCCCGACGCCGTCGTGGCCGACACGCTCGTCGCCGAGTACAACGACCTCGACGCCGTGCGAACGCTGGCCGAGAGCCACTCCGACCAGCTGGCGGCCATCATCGTCGAGCCGGTGGCGGGCAACATGGGCGTGGTCGCGCCGCTCCCGGGGTTTCTCGAGGGCCTGCGCACCATCTGCAACGGGACCGGCGCCCTCCTGATCGCCGACGAGGTCATCACGGGCTTCCGGGTGGCGTACGGCGGCGCCCAGGAGCGGCTCGCCGTCCGGCCCGATCTGACCTGCCTGGGGAAGATCGTGGGCGGCGGCCTCCCCGCCGCCGCGTTCGGCGGGCGGTCCGACGTCATGGCGCTTCTGGCACCGGACGGCGACGTCTATCAGGCGGGAACGCTGTCGGGGAACCCGCTCGCGATGGCCGCGGGCCTGGCCACGCTGGCGCTCCTGCGCGAGCCCGGCGCCTACGAGCGGCTCGAGCGTACCGGCGCCGCGCTCGAGGCGGCCCTGGCGGGGCCGGGCATCACGGTCAATCGGGTGGGGGCGATGCTGACGGCATTCCACCACCCCGGGCCCGTGCGGAGCTACGCCGACGCCGCCGCGGCCGACACCGCGCGGTTCGCGGCGTTCCACGCCCACATGCTCGACCGCGGCGTCTACCTGGCGCCGTCCCAGTTCGAGGCCGCCATGCCGTCGCTCGCCCACACCGGCGAGCAGCTCGAGCTGACGGCGGCCGCCGCGGCGGAGTTCCGCGGGTGAGCGTGCTCGAGACGGTGGCCGAGCGCGCCGCCGCCGCGAGCCCGCTCTGGGCCTCGGCGCTCCTCCCCGAGCCGCGGGGCGACCTGCGCTTCTCGGGCCGCTGCCCGGAGCGCCATCTGCTCGGCGTCGAGACGATCTACGAGGGCTACCTGCTCCACCACGGGACGTCCCGGCTCTTCGACCAGGACGACCGCGACCTGGCCCTGCTCACCGGCGACTACCTGTACGCCGCCGGCCTGCGCGAGATCTGCGCGACGGGCGACCTGCACGCGGTCGGCGCGCTGGCGGAGCTGATCGCCGCCTGCGCGGCGCGCCGCGGCGAGCGCGAGCCCGAGCCGGACGACGGCCTGTGGGACTCCACGGTCGCCGGCCTCGGCCCTCAGTAGTCCGGGAAGTCGCGGCTTCGCGAAAAGACGTAGGGCGCGCCCCTCCGCTCGCGACCGCAACCGGGCGTCGCGCCCCTGGCGGCGGTTGGCTCGATCACGGAGGTGCTCCCCACACCTGCATGACCTGATTCGGCCTCCGGATCTTTATCCGGATCTACGGCGTCCAGCGGTCGCCGACGGGTGTCACGACGAGCTCATGCGTCCACGCCCCCCGCCCCTGCTCGTGCAGGAACTGGATGGCCTTCGCCAGCTCGCGGGTGTCGATCCGCTCGCCGCCCGCATCGTCGCCCGGGCCGCCGAACGTGCCGTCGCACACGAGGAGCGCGGCGTGCACGCCGTGCGGCTTGAGCTCGTTCGCCGCCGCCTGTGAGAGCGCCCGCTGGCCGGCGGCACCGGCGCCCCACGGCGCCCGTCCGGGGAGAGCACGGCGGGCCGAGCCACCGGTCACCTGGACGATCGTCCCGCCGCCGCGCTCGATGAGCGCGCCACCGCAGATGCGAAAGAACGCGAACGCGGTCGGCAGCACCTGCTCGAGATAGGGCGCCATGGCGTCGTCGTCGGTCGTGACGAGGTCGCCGCCGCCGAAGCGGCCCTTCGGCGACACCGCGTTCACCACCAGGTCGAACGGGGCCACCTGCTCGACGACTCCTCGCATGCTGTCGGCCGACGTCGCGTCCGCGACGATCCCGGTGCCCGGGAAGGCATCCGCGGTCTCCTGCGAGCGCGCGACGCCGGTCACATCCCACCCCTGGGCGAGGAAGTGCTCGCCGATCACGCGCCCCAGGTTCCGCGCTCCGAAGACGAGAAGGTGCGGCATGTGCGTGAGTCTAGATGGTCGGATCAACCATCTACGCGCGCCGGGCCAGCGTGCGGATCACGGCCACCGCGGCGACGACCGACGCCACACCCGCGGCCGTGATGAGCGGGCCCGCCAGCGCCGGCCCTGCGCCCGGGGCGATCAGGGCCAGGCCGGCGCCGGCCGCGGCGATCCCCGCCCCGAGCACCAGGGTCGCTCGCCGGAGCACGACGCCACGGTCGAGGCGAAGCGGCGTCCGAAGCTCGGCCGCCCACGCTCCCGCCTCGCCGGCGACCACGATCCCGGCGGCCACCGCCGGCGCCCACGCGTCGAGCGCGGACGGGCCCGCGGCGAGGGCGCCGCCGTAGGCTGCCGCGAGCGCGGCCACACCCCACGGGGCTCCGCCGGCCCAGCCGGTGATCCCGCCCAGGAGCAGGACGGCGCACCCCGCCGCCCCGGCCGCTGCGACCGCCTCGGACTGGGCGCCCGCCTCGGACTGGGCGCCCGCCAGGAGCGCGGCGCGAACGGCGACCGCTGCGCCCGCCGCCAGCGCGCCTGCGAGCACGATCAGCTGCGCACGGTTCGGGCGTATCGCCGCGCCTCCCGAAGTTGCGCCAGCGCGCCCGCGAGCGGCTCGCTCCCGTCCCACTCCACCACCGGCACGCCCAGCCGCCGGTACCGGGCGCGCAGGCCGTCGTGGCGGAGCACCCAGAGGCGGTGTGCCAGGTCCCCGACCGCCCCGGCGCTCGCGGGCGTCCGGCCGGTCGCCGAGACGTCGACCACCGCCAGATCGAACCCGCGTGCCCTGAGCGCCGCGAGGGCGGCCAGCGCACGGTCGTCCGCGAGGGGCGTCAGCGCGAGGACGAGCGCGCCGGGCGGCAGCGTCCGCGAGGGGATGACGTCGACGTCGCGCCACGCGTAGCTCGTGACGACCTCGGTGTCGATGAGCGAGTCCAGCACGCGGTAGGTCTGCGCCCGGCCGGTCGACGGCAGCACCCAGCGCAGGACGCCGCCGAAGCCGACGACTCCGACCCGGTCGCGGCCGCGCAGGTACATGGTCGCAAGCGCGGACGCCGCCCTGACGGCGAGATCGAGCGAAACAGGCGACTCGGCGAACGAGTCGAGGAAGAGGACGACGTCGGCGTTGCGCTCGGGGTGGTGGACGTTCGTGTGGAGCGTGCCCCGGCGCGCGCTCACCCGCCAGTTCACGCGCCGCAGCCGATCGCCGTGCTGATACGGGCGCAGGTCGGCGAACTCGAGCCCCTCGCCCGCCGTCCGGCTCGTGTCCGACCCGACCGACGCCTGGGTGCGGACGGGCCGCGGCGCCTGCCTCAGCGGCTCGATCTGGGGGTGCACCCTGACCTGGAGCGGTGCGGCGACCTCACCGTCCCACACGCGAAGGCCGAGCGGCTCCCGCACCCGGATCCGGGCCGGGACGACGAACCCGCCCCACCGGTCGCACGAGAGCTCGAACGGCACGGTCGCGGCGCCGCTGCCGAGGGGCAGCGCGCGGCGCGGCGGTCCTCCGACCGGAGTCAGGCCGCCCGGAACGCCCAGGCCCACCTCGACCTGCCACTGCGGCCGCGGCGAGAAGAGCTCGACCGCGGCCGACACGTGGTCGCCCTCGATCGCGCGCAGCTCGCCTGGTGTCATCCGCGCCGTCACGCCGGGCGGCGACGAGCGGGCCAGGCCGACGGCGGCGATCAGCCCGAACGGGGCTGCCACCGCGACCAGCTCGGGCCGGCGCAGCCCGACCGCTGCGAGCAGCATGGCGGCGCACAGGGCCGGATACGCCCGGAGCCGGATGGTGGCGGAGGGCCTCACGGCTCCGGGGTCGCGGCGCCCGCCTGCGGCGCCGGCGCCGGGACGCGGGCCAGGCAGTCGCGCACGACGTCGTCGCCGGAGACGCGTTGCACCCACAGCTCCGGCCGGAGCGTCAGGCGGTGCCCGAGGGCGGGAACGGCGATGGCCTTCACGTCGTCGGGCGAGACGAAGTCGCGGCCGTCGAGCGCCGCCCGGCAGCGCGCGAGCTTGAGGAGCGCGAGCGAGCCGCGCGGGCTCGCCCCGACCTGGACCTGGGTGTGGTCGCGGGTCGCGGCGACCAGGTCGACCATGTAGAGGCCGACCGACCGGTCGACGTGCACCGTCTCGACGGCCCGCTGCATCGCCAGGAGCTCGTCGCGGGCGCACGCCGGCGCGAGCACGACCTCGTCGGTCATCCGCTCGCGGCGGCGCTCGAGCACCTGCCACTCGTCGTCGCGCGACGGGTAGCCGATGCGGGCTCGCACCAGGAAGCGGTCGAGCTGGGCCTCGGGCAGCGGGTAGGTGCCCTCGTACTCGATGGGGTTCTGGGTCGCGATCACGAGGAACGGCCGGTCGAGCACATGCGTCTCGCCTTCGACCGTCACCTGGCGCTCGGCCATCGACTCGAGCAGCGCCGACTGCGTCTTCGGCGGGGCGCGGTTGATCTCGTCGGCGAGGAGGAGATTCGTGAACACCGGCCCCGGCCGGAACTCGAACGTGCCGTCGCCCTGGCGGTAGATCGACGACCCGGTCACGTCGGCGGGCAGGAGGTCGGGCGTGAACTGGATGCGGGCGAATCCGAGGTCGAGCACCTGGGCGAACGAGCGCGCCACGAGCGTCTTCGCGAGGCCCGGGTAGTCCTCGATCAGCACGTGCCCGTCGGCGAGGATCGCAAGCAGCACCAGCTCGAGCTCGGGGCGCTTGCCGACGACGGCCCGCTCCACCTCGTCGAGCACGGCACCCGAGCGGGTGCTGATCTGCTCGAGGGTGAGGGCGCTCACCGCGGTGCACCGATCCGCTCGAGGCGATCGACCGCGCCGCGGACGTCGGCCAGGGGGACCCCGGCGCCATGGCGGTCATCGGGCGGCGGCCGGTCGCCGCGCACGAGCTCCCATGTCTCCGGGCCCACTGCCTGTGCCGCGGCCTCCGGATCGCGGTCGAGGTCGATCCCGGCCGTCGCGAGCCGGTCGCGTGCGATGTCGCGCAGCAGCGGGCACAGGCGCTCGTGCAGGTCGCCCGCGCTCCCACCGGCCATGCCGACCTGGCGCTCCATCGCCCGCAGGCCCTGCGGGCGAGCCGGCTCCTCGGGCCTGCGCCTCCGGCGCCGCTCGACCCGCGGGACGGGCGGCAGGAGCGCGACGGCGACGACCGCTCCGACCGCAAGCAGGACGGCGCTCGTGGCCGTCATCCGGCGTCCTCGGCGGCGATGGTCTCGACGGCGTCGACCGCCTCGGCCTGCATCGTCCGGTCGATCGGATGGGTGCTGAAGCGGGCCCGCGCGTAGAGGCGTGTGAGCCTGCCCAGGGCGGTGATGCGCGCGTACCCGGCGGCCGTCATGCGCCCAAGGTACTCCAGCGGTGCCTCCGAGCGCCGTCGCCCAAGCGCCCGGTCGGCCATCACGCGATCCATGAGGGCATAGGCGCCGATCACCGCCCGCCGCGGATCCGGCTCGGCGCGCAGGCGTTCGAGGCCGAGGTCCTCGAGCCCTTCCTCGACATCGGGGGCCGCGGCGCTCGCGGCGTTCGCCCGCATCCGCCGGCGCAGGCGCGGGACGGTGATTGCAAGCGCGACGATCAGCAGGAGCCAGGTCACCGCGGCGATGCCCCAATCGATGCCACTCACACCTCCGCTGTGGCCCTGAGCGTGGTGGCGCTGGCCGGGCGGTTGGTGGGCGAAGGGGAGCAGGCCGCCCACATTGACGTTGCCGAAGATGCCGCGAAGGAAGCCGGTCAGGACATCCAGGGGGTTCTGGCCCGTCAGCCAGCAGTAGCCGATGAACGCGGCGAGGGCGAGCAGGGCGATTCTTCGGCGAAGGCGTGACCGTCGGCGGATCTCGGCCATTTGCGGGTCGTCTCGCCGTCGCATCACCTGTGCGTAGAGAAAGACGCCGAGTCCGACCACCGCGACGATCGGGCCGAGCACGAGCAGCACCCAGGTGAGTGCGTGGTGGCCGGCCGTCCCGGCGGCGGTGCCGCCGGGTACCGCTCGATCGTGGTCACCCGACCTGGCTGCCAGCGAGACGACGGCGAGGAGGACGACGATACTCGCCGCGAGCGCAGCCGTGCGGGCGGCCGAGAGCGGTCCAGGCGGCGGCTGGTCTGGCGGAGTGCTCACTTAGATGGGTGATTCCCAACTCACGTGCGCCTGGACGTCCGGCTGTGGACTGGGGGCGTGTTGCGGTGGGGCTGCGGCTGCGAACCTTCGCATCGCTGTGTCCTCGGTCGGGTCAATATCTCGTACCAATATTGACCCTCCCTGCGTCCTTGCGCTGCTCGGTTCTCGCCCGTTCGCGACCTGCTTAGGTAGCAGGTCGCTCGCGATCGCCGCAAGCCAAGGCTTGCGGCTGGGACATCCCGTGAATTGGGAATCACCCATCTACGCGGTGTGACGGTACCGCGGCGCCACGGTTAGACTCGGCGACCCCCATGGCCTTCTCGGACCTGCGTGACTGGCTCGACCACCTGCGCCGCCACGGCGAGCTGGTCGAGGTGACGGCCGAGGTCGACCCGGACCTCGAGATCGCCGAGATCACCGACCGCGTCACCAAGTCCGGCGGCCCGGCGCTCCTCTTCCGGAACGTCCGCGGCTCGGCGATGCCGCTCCTCATCAACCAGTTCGGGACCGAGCGGCGGATGTGCATGGCACTCGGCGTCGAGCGGCTCGACGACCTCGGGGCGCGGGTCTCGGACGTGCTCGAGATGACCCCGCCCGAGGGCTTCGTCGGCAAGATCCGCGCGCTCGGGAAGCTGAAGTCGATCGCCGACTCGCGGCCCAAGGTGGTCGGGTCGGGGCCGTGCCAGGAGGTGGTGCTCGACCCGCCCTCGCTCGACTCGCTCCCGATCATGACCTGCTGGCCCGGCGACGGCGGCCCCTACATCACGCTCCCCGCGGTGATCACGAACGATCCCCGCACCGGGACGCGGAACGTCGGCATGTACCGGGTGCAGAAGTTCGACTCGACGACGACCGCGATGCACTGGCAGATCCACAAGGACGCCGCCGCCGACTGGCGCGGGATGGGCGAGCGGATGGACGTCGCGATCGCGCTCGGGACCGACCCGGCGACCTGCTACACGGCGTCGGCGCCGCTCCCGAAGCACATCGACGAGCTCATGCTCGCCGGCTTCCTGCGGGGCGAGCCGGTCGAGCTGGTGCGCTGCAAGACGGTCGACCTCGAGGTGCCGGCCCGCTCCGAGATCGTGATCGAGGGCTACATCGAGAGGGGCGAGCTGCGCGACGAGGGCCCGTTCGGCGACCACACCGGCTACTACACGCCGGCCGAGCCGTTCCCGGTCGTCCACGTCACCTGCGTGACGCACAGGCGCGACCCGATCTACCCGTCGATCATCGTCGGCGTGCCGCCGCAGGAGGACGTGTGGCTGGGGAAGGCAACCGAGCGCCTGTTCCTGCCGGCGGTGCGGATGACGCTGCCCGAGGTGATCGACTACGACCTCCCGTTCATGGGCGCCTTCCACAACCTCGCGATCGTCTCGATCAAGAAGGCGTTTCCCGGGCACGCGCGCAAGGTCATGCACGCGGTCTGGGGCACGGGCCTCCTGTCGCTGACCAAGGGCGTTGTGGTCGTCGACGACTGGGTCGACGTCCACGACTACGGCCAGGTGATGTGGCAGGTCGGGGCCAACGTCGACCCGGCGCGGGACGTCCTCATGTCCGAGGGCCCGCTCGACCACCTCGACCACGCGCCGACCCGCCAGTTCATGGGAGGGAAGATCGGCATCGATGCCACGGCGAAGCTCGAGGCGGAGGGCTATGTGCGTGAGTGGCCGGAGGTCATCCGGATGAGCGACGAGGTGCGGGCGCTGGTCGACCGCCGCTGGGCCGAATATGGGATTCCGAGCCGGTGAACGCGCCGTTTGAAACGTTCTCGACGGGCGCCGCAGCGAGGACTATGCTCCCGCGGGGCGCGGCTATGATCGCCGCCGACGTGTGCGAGCGAAGGGACCTGCGTGGCTGACGACGGGACGACCAGGGGCCAATTCCTCAGCCTCTCGACCGTCGGCATGGGAGCCATGATCGGCGGCATCATCGGCGTGCCGGCGACCGCCTATTTCCTGGCTCCCGTCACGGATGAGGCCACGTTCCAGCCCGTATTCCTGGGGAAGGTCGATGCGTTCCCGGCCGACCCCAGGGCTTCAAGCCGACCCCGGCGACCTATGTCGAGGACCCGCAGAACCCGGCCACGAGCCCTGGGCTTGCGTTCGTGCAGAACACCGGCAAGACGAACCCCGACTGGCTGGCGGCCGACGCGATGTTCATTGTGTTCTCGAACCGGTGCATGCACCTTGGGTGCCCCGTCGCCGTTGCCCAGGGCGTGGGCTTCGCGTGCCCCTGCCACGGCGGGCAGTACAACAAGGAGGGTCAGCGGACCGCCGGCCCGCCGATCCGCCCGCTCGACCGCTTCCAGTGGGAGATCAAGAACACGGACGAGCTGTGGATCACCCAGCGCTGGTCGGTCGACTTCAACGGCGACGGCAAGATCCTCTACTTCCCGGTCAAGATGCCCGGCCAGCCCGTCGCGCCTCCCGGACCGAGCATCGTCGCCGACGTGCTCTACCCGAACGTGACGTACGACCACGGCGCCGTGCCGCAGGCCAAGTAACCGATGCCGATCCCCACCCCTGACGCGAAGCAGCTCGTCCTCCAGACGGAGGACTGGATCGAGTACCGCTCGGGGTTCCCGACCCTCGTCCGCAAGTTCCTCTTCCGCAAGGTGCCGCCCACGGGCTGGTTCCACACGCTCGGAAGCTCCCTTCTCACCGTCTTCATCATCCAGGCCGTGACGGGCGCGCTCCTCGCGATGACCTACAACCCGTCGCCGACCGGGGCGTACGAGTCGATCCGCTACATCACCGACCAGGAGACCCTCGGCTGGCTGATCCGCGGGATGCACAAGTGGGGCGCCTCGATGATGGTGATCCTGCTCTTCCTGCACATGGGCCGGGTGTTCTTCTACGGGGCCTACAAGTACCCGCGGGAGCTGACGTGGCTCACCGGGTCGCTGATCTTCCTGTCGACGATGGCGATGGGCCTCACGGGCTATCTGCTCGTGTGGGACGAGCGGGCCTACTGGGCGTCGGTCGTCGCGGTCAACATCAACGGCACCGCGCCCGTGCTCGGGCCGTTCATCTCGAAGTTCCTGCTGGGAGGGCCCGTGTTCGGGGCGCAGACCATCTCGAGGTTCTACGCCCTGCACATGCTCATGATCCCGGGGTTGATCGGCGGGCTGATCTTCGTCCACCTGTGGCTCGTGGTGAAGCTGGGCGTGACGCCGTGGCCCAGCCGGCCGGTTTCGCATGAAGAGGCGGCCGGCGACTGATGGCCGTCGCCGCCCGCAAGGTGATCAACCGCCGGGTTCGCTACGAGACCGAGCTCGCGGCGCAGAAGAAGGAGGGCCACCCCTTCTTCCCGTACGCGATGTTCCACGACACGGTCGTGAACCTGATCATCGTTCTCATGATCGTGGCGATGGCCGTGATCTGGCACGAGACCGCGGGCCCGATCGATGCCCACCACCCGAACGGCCAGAACGGCTTGCTCGGGCCGCTCTACGAGGGCAAGGCGAATCCGGCCGTCCAGGTCACCGAGCCGCGGCCGGAGTGGTACTTCCTGTTCCTCTTCGAGCTCCTTCGGATCTTCAAGTCGCCATGGGAGCTGATATTCGCCACGATCATCATCCCGACGATCCTGATGGTGTTGCTGGTCGTGTGGCCGTTCCTCGATCGCGGGCGCGACCGCCGGATCTCGAGGCGGCCGGTCGGCATGGCGGTCGGCCTGAGCGTGCCGGCCGTGCTGATCGCCCTCACCATCGCCGGCGGGGTCGCGCCCGGTGCGGTGTCAGGGTCGAACATCACCGGCAACCCAGCGTTCGACGCACTGCCCGCCGCGACGCTGATCTCAACACACGGGTGCGTCACATGCCACAACTTCGGCGCAGGCGGCGGATCCGTCGGCCCGGATCTGTCCCACGGCGCGCCGCGCCCGTCGAAGGCGGACATCGAGGCGCAGATCGTGAACGGCGGCAACGGCATGCCCCCGTTCAAGGACGCCTTCACGCCGGATGAGGTGCAGCAACTCGTCGCTTTCATCGACGGCCTCCGGACGGGCACACCGCCGCCTAGCTAGGTGTCCTACTCACGGACGTTGTGAACGCGGCTGATTGGTGGCCGGTCGCCGATTGAGCTGTGTGGTCGTGTCCGGTTGTAGTGGTGGAGCCAGTGTGGCAGGGCGTGGGCGCGGTGTCGAGATGAGCGGTAGGTGAGTCCGTAGGCCCATTCGCGGGCCATGGTCTGGTGGAAGCGTTCGACCTTGCCGTTGGTGCGGGGCCGGTAGGGCTGGGTGGTGAGGTGGCGGATGCCGGATTGGGCGAGCAGGCTGGCTAGCGACCGGTTCTTCACGTAGCTGTACCCGTTGTCGGTCATCAGCCGCTTGGCGGCGATGCCGTGGTGGGCGTAGAAGGCGAGGGCGCGCTGGACAAAGGCGGTGACGGTGATGGCCTTCTCGTCTGGGTGCAGCTCGACGTAGGCGAGCCGGGAGTGGTCATCGACGATCGCGTGCGCGTAGTCGTAGCCAACGCGGGTTTCTGGTCGCATCCAGCGTCGGGATCGCTGGGAGCGGTCGCCGGTGACGCGATGACCTGGCCGCGCGAAGCGTGCATAGCGGCTGGTGTCCATGTGTAGGAGATCGCCCGGACAGGGCCACTCATAGCTGTTTGCCGGCTCGTCCGACGGCTTCGTTGGTCGTGACATGCCAGCCCGCTTGAGCACCTTCCAGACCGTCGAGTGGGCAAACCCAGTCGCACCTGCAACCAGGCGTGGCCCCCACCCCGTCTGGCGGCGACACTCACAGATCCGCTCCTGCAGCTCCACCGGCAACAGCCGTGGAGCGCGCCGTGGTCGACTCGACCGATCAACCAGAGCAGCGACCTGACGACCACCGTCCAGCCACCGATGCCACCATCGATGAGCGGTCGCCGGCGACACGCTGAAGGCAGCAGCAGCCGCCCTCAGCGACAAACCCCCCTCAATCGCCCGCACCAACGCGACACGGCCACCCGGTCCGAGCTTGGCGTTAGCGTGCACACGCATCCGCGCCCTCCTTTGAGCGTGAGTCCCGGAAGACCCACAGCCTCAAAGGAGGGCCGGACGTACCCTCAGCCGTTCACAACCTCTGTAGGCAGGACAGCTAGGCTCTCGCCGTGCAGGTGATGCTCGGACTCACCGGCGCCTCCGGCGCGCCGTACGCCGCGCGGGTGCTGCGAGCGCTCGTGGCCTCGGGCGCCGACGTGGGCGTCGTCGTCTCGCGGGCCGGCGCGCAGGTGATCGCGCTCGAGCTCTACGGCGATCGCGACATGAACCCCGACGGCGCGGTCGAGCGCTTCGTCGTGGATCACGGCGACGCCGACGTGCGGGTCTGGGGCGAGTCCGACTACTCGGCGCCCTACGCCTCGGGCTCGAGCCGCACCGACGCGGTCATCATCTGCCCCTGCTCGATGGCGACCGTCGGCACGATCGCCGGCGGGGCCGAGGCCAACCTGATCCACCGCGCGGCCGCGGTGCAGCTCAAGGAGGGGCGCCGGCTCGTCCTCGTGCCGCGCGAGACGCCGCTCTCGGACATCCACCTCGAGAACCTGCTCCGTATCAAGAGGGCGGGCGCATCCGTCGTCCCCGCCATGCCCGGCTTCTACCACCTCCCCCAGAGCATCGACGACCTCGTCGACTTCGTCGCCGGCCGGGTGCTCGACACCGCCGGGGTCGAGGCGACCCTGTACGAGCGCTGGGGGACACGATGACCCTCCAGCCCGATCAGGTGCGCGAGATGTTCGACCGGATCACGCCGTCGTACGACCGCATGAACCGGGTGATGAGCATGGGCATGGACGGCCCCTGGCGCGCCCGGGCCGTTCGCTGCGCCGGTCTCGCGCCGGGATCGAGCGCCCTCGACGTGTGCTGCGGGACGGGCGACCTCGCGATCGCGCTCCTCGACGCGGTCTCGACGCGGGGCCGGGTCGTCGGCGTCGACTTCTCGGAGCGGATGCTCGAGGCCGCGCGCGCCAAGAGCTCGCAGGTGGAGTGGCTCCGGGGCGACGCCCTCGACCTGCCGTTCGGGAACGGCGAGTTCGACGCATGCACGGTCGGCTTCGGCGTCCGCAACCTGCCCGACATCGAGGGCGGCTTCCGCGAGATGGCGCGCGTCGTCCGTCCGGGGGGCCGGGTCGTCTGTCTCGAGCTGACGGAGCCGCCGCGCCTCGTTGCGCCGTTCGCCCGGCTCTGGACCGACCGGGGCGTGCCGCTGCTCGGCCGCCTCATCGCCCGCGAGACCGACGCCTACCGCTACCTGCCGGCGTCCGTCCACCGGTTCCCGCCGGCCGCCGAGCTCGCGGCGATCATGCGCGCGGCCGGACTTGACCGCGTGCAGTACAAGCGGCTGTCCGGCGGTGCCGTCGCCCTCCACGTGGGGACCGTGCCCGCATGAGCACCGTGGCGGCCGTCCTCGAGGTGCCCGGCGTCGCGACCTACCTGGACGCGGTCGAGGAGCGGCTGCGCGAGACGGTGGCCCGTGAGGGCGGCGAGGTGGCGGCCGCGGGCATCGACACGCTCGCCTCGGGCGGCAAGCGGCTGCGGCCGATGCTCGTGCACCTGTGCGCCCCGCCCGCCGGTCGTGCGCGCCCGGGTCTCGTGGCCGCCGGCTGCGCCGTCGAGCTCGTCCACATGGCGACGCTCGTCCACGACGACCAGATCGACGCCGCGCCGCTCCGGCGGGGCCGGCCGACCGTGTGGCGCTCGCGCGGGCCGCTCGTGTCGACGTCGGCGGGCGACCACCTCTTCGCCAGGGCGTTCTCGGAGCTCGTGACGACGGGCGACATGCAGGCCGTGACGGTGCTGTCCGACGCCTGCCTTGGGCTCGCCCGCGGCGAGATCCTCCAGCGCGAGCAGGCCGGGAACGCCGACACGACCCCCGAGCAGTACCTCGAGCGCTGCCGGCTCAAGACCGGGCGGCTGTTCGCGGCCGCCGCGACGCTCGGCGCGCGCTTGGGCGGGCTGCCCGTCGGCGAGACCGAGCGGATGGGCGAGTTCGGGACGGCGCTCGGGCTCGCGTTTCAGATCGCAGACGACGTACTGGACTGCGACGGCGATCCGGACACGACCGGCAAGGCGCTCGGTACCGACCTGCTCGACGGCACCGTCACGCTGCCGCTCCTGCTCGCGGCGCGGCGCGACCCCGAGGTCGAGGACGTACTCCGCCGCGGGGCGGGCCCGGCCGACGTGCTGCCGACGCTCGCCCGCGTCGCCCGCTCCGGCGCCGTCACCGACGCGCGTGCCGAGGCCGAGCGGCACGCCGCGGTCGCGCTCGGTGCGCTCTCCCGGCTCGACGGCCGGGTCGACGTCGCCGCGCTCAGCGCCGTGGTGCGCGGCGCGGTCGAGCGGCGGGTCTAGGCCGGAGCTGCCGTGTGGAGTCCCACAGCTTCCCCGGCTGCGCGCAGTCGGGCGTCATAGGCGACGAGAACCGAGGCGTTCACCGCGAGCGCCGTAGCAAGGTGAATTGCATCGAGCGACCTGAGCTCGAATCCCGCGAGCCCCGCCGCCCGCCGGAGGATGTCGTGGGTCGGCGCGACGAGATCGAACGTCCTGATGAGACGCTGGGCACCGAGAACGGCCTCAGCGCCGGCGCGCATCCGGGCGGCTCGTTCGACCTCGACGACGGCAAGCTCGCTTGTGTACGTCACCGGCGGGAGTCGCTGCACGTACGACTGGAGCGCCGGAGTCTCGGGCTCACGGACGACGAGCTTCACGATCGCCGACGAATCGAGATACGGTCGGGCCGCGTTCAGTCTTCGTCGCGTCCTTCGGAGACGATGTTCTCGCTCGGCGGTGTCCCGGGCAGAGGCTCATACGGGATGATGGGATCGTCGAGCGGCGCCCCCCGGACGATCTCTCCGCGCGCGTACATCTCATCAAGCGCGTCGGCGGGGATGGGGATGATGCGCGCAACCGGATCGCCGTCGTGGGTGACAGTGATGATCCTGCCTTGCCGCACGCGGCGGATCGTTTGCGTGAGACTGGCGCGGAGTTCGCGAATGCCCATCTGCTCGTCCATGTGTACACATGATACCACAGCTCCTTCCGAGCGGCGAAGCGTAGACCCCGGGGACAGACCCCGGCGCACGCTGGTGCGTGGATCGGCGCCGGTTTGTGACCGGTGTAGCGGGATTGACGCTACGCAACCCCCGGTGGTTCGGGCGTCGACAGCCTCGCGTCAGATCTCGCCAGATGGGGGCCGCGAACCGATGCCGTCCAACCACGCCTCCACCGCGGCCGGCGACCGCAGCCGCACGACCTCGAGGTGGGCGAGCTCCGGCCGAGCCAGGAGCTCGGTGAACCGGCGGCGGTGGCCGACGTGCTTGCGCACCGCGAAGACGAAGAGCGAGTCCCAGCCCCAGAACGCCGCCCGCCAGCTCTCGCGGTTGCCGTTCCAGAGCTCCTCGCGGTTCCTGATTCTCGGCAGTGTCCGTCCCCACAGCCGCCGCAGGCACACGTGCAGCGGCAGGTCGAGCCACACGACCGTGTCGGCGCTCTCGAGCACGAGCGTCCCCAGCTTGCGCCGGTAGTCGGAGTCGACGACCCAGCCGTCGGAGCGCAGTATGGGCTCGATCGCGGCCCGCAGCTCGGCATCGGGCGTCTCGGTCCAGCCCGGCCCGTGGACGAGCCCGTCGGTCTCGAGATGCCGGACGCCGAGGCGGGCGCCGAGCGCGCCGCCCACGGTCGTCTTGCCCGACCCGCTGATGCCCTGGATCGACACTCTCCTCACGAACAACGAACGCTACCTCCGAGGGTAGACTCCGCCTGCCCATGGCCGTTGCCGCCCATCTGGACACGCTCGCCCCGATCCGCGAGAAGGTGATCGCCGGAGAACGGCTCGACCCCGACGACGGGATCGCGCTGCTCGAGTGCGACGACGTCCTCGCGCTCGGGGAGCTGGCCGACACCGCTCGCCGCCTGCGCGGCGGCACCGACGAGGTCTTCTTCGTCAACAACCTGTACCTGAACCACACGAACGTGTGCCGGGTGAAGTGCAAGTTCTGCGCGTTCGCGCGCACGGGCCGTCAGGACGGCGCCTACACGTGGGACATCCCCGACCTGGTCGCCCACGCCGTCGACGTCTACGGCCGCGAGGGCTACAGCGAGATCCACATGGTCGGCGGCGAGCACCCGCACATCGGCTACGACTACTACCCCGACGTCACCCGGGCGCTGCACGAGGCGCTGCCGGACGTCCACCTGAAGCTCTTCACCGCCTCCGAGGTCCACCACATGACGAAGCTCTCGGGCCTCACCCGCGAGCAGGTCCTGGCCGATCTCAAGGCGGCCGGCCTCGGGTCGCTTCCGGGTGGCGGCGCCGAGGTGTTCGCCGACCGCGTGCGCAAGCTGATCGCGCCGGGCAAGGAGCATCCCAACGACTGGATCGCAACCCACCGCGCGGCGCACGGCATGGGCATCCCCACGCACTGCACGATGCTCTACGGCCACGTCGAGACCTACGAGGAGCGGATCGACCACCTGCTTCGCCTGCGCGACCTTCAGGACGAGACCGGCGGCTTCCTCGCCTTCATCCCGCTGCCGTTCCACCCCGAGAACACCGTCTTCGAGCGGCGCGGCTGGCGCTTCTCGACCGGTTACGACGATCTGCGGATGATCGCGGTCTCGCGGCTCATGCTCGACAACATCCCGAACGTGAAGGCGTACTGGATCATGATCTCGACGCCGCTCGCCCAGGTGGCGCTCCACTTCGGCGCGAACGACATCCAGGGGACGGTGATGGAGGAGCAGATCGCCCACGCCGCCGGCGCCGTGACGCCGCAGGAGGAGAAGGTGCAGAGCCTGGTCTCGCTGATCCGCGAGGCGGGCCGGGTGCCGGTGCAGCGCGACACGCTCTACAACACGGTCAGGACGTTTGCGTGACCCTGCGGCTGGGGCGCATCTCGTACGCGAACATGGCGCCGGTCTTCTACGACCTGACCGGCGTCGACGTCGAGCAGGTCTCCGGCGTGCCGACCGAGCTCAACCGTCGCCTCATCGCCGGCGAGATCGACGTCGCCCCGATCTCGTCGATCGAGTACGCACGGAACGCTGACAAGCTGCGTCTGCTCCCGGAGCTGTGCGTCTCGACCGAGGGCGCGGTCGACTCGATCCAGCTCATCACCCGCCGGCCGCTCGAGCAGGTGCGGACGGTCGCGGTCACACCGGAGAGCGCGACGTCGGTCGTCCTGACCAAGGTGCTGCTCGGCGATGTCGCTCTCGTCCCACTCGACCAGCCGGCCGACGCGCGCATGCTGATCGGCGACGCCGCCCTGCGCAGCGCGTTCGAGGACCCGACGCCGCACTACGACCTCGGCCGCCTGTGGCAGGAGCGCACCGGCCTCCCGATGGTGTACGCCGTGTGGGCGTGCCGGAAGGAGGTCGACGAGGGCCTGCGCGAGCTGGAGCGGGCCCACCTGCGCTCGCTGGCCGTCGCCCGCTCGGAGCCCGAGGCGCTCGCGCGCCAGGCGGCCCTCGAGTACGGCTGGCCGGCCGGGTTCCTCGCCCGCTACTTCGAGAAGCTGCGCTACCACTTCGGCCCGCGCGAGCGCCAGGGCGTCGTGCGCTTCTTCGAGCTCGCCCACCTGGCCGGCGAGCTGGAGACGGTGCCGGAGCTGCGGTTCGTCGAGCTCGCCGAGGTGGCCGGATGAGCGCCTCCGAGATCCTCGATCGGGCCCTCGAGGGCGAGCGGATCACCGACGACGACGCGGCCGAGCTCCTGCGGTCGCGTGACCTCGTCTCGGTCGGCCGGGCGGCCCACGAGCTGCGAAACCGGCGGTCCGACCCCGGCGTCGTCACGTTCATCGTCGACCGAAACCTGAACTACTCGAACATCTGCTACACCGACTGCTCGTTCTGCGCCTTCTACCGGCGACCGGGCGACACCCGCGAGGGCTACGTGCTGCCGCGGCCGGTCATCTTCAAGAAGATCGAGGAGACGCTCGCGCTGGGCGGGACGGCGATCCTCATGCAGGGCGGCCACAACCCCGACCTGGGCCTCGACTGGTACGAGGACCTGTTCCGCGAGATCAAGGCGCGCTACCCGATCCACCTGCACGCCCTCTCGCCCTCCGAGATCCAGCACGTCGCGCGCAAGGCCCGCCTCACGTCGTCCGAGGCGCTGGCGCGCCTGCGCGACGCCGGCCTCGACTCGCTGCCGGGCGGCGGCGCCGAGGTGCTGGTCGACCGCGTCCGCAAGATCATCTCGCCCAGGAAGACGACGTCGAACGAGTGGCTCTCCATCATGCGCGCGGCCCACAGGCTCGGCATGAGCACCACCGCCACCATGATGTGGGGCCATGTCGAGACGCTCGAGGAGCGGGTCGAGCACCTGCGCCGGATCCGCGACCTCCAGGACGAGATGCACGGCTTCCGGGCCTTCATCTCGTGGACGTACCAGCCCGACAACACCGCGCTCGCGCCGCAGGTGACCTGGAACCCGACGAGCTTCGACTACCTCCTGATGCAGGCGGTGACCCGCATCTACCTCGACAACGTCGAGCACATCCAGAGCTCGTGGGTCACGCAGGGGACGAAGATCGGCCAGGTCGCGCTCGGGTTCGGCGCCGACGACATGGGCTCGATCATGATCGAGGAGAACGTGGTCTCGGCCGCGGGCACGACCTACCGGGCGACGACCGAGGACTTCGTGCACTACATCCGAAACGCGGGCTTCCAGCCCCGCCAGCGCGACACGCTCTACCGCACGGTCCGCGAGTACGCGGCGGCGTGAAGGTCACGGTCTCGACGACCTGCGCGGCCCCTCCCGAGGTCGTGTGGGAGTGGATCGCCGACCCTCACAAGCACATCCGGATGCTGCCCGACGAGATCCGAAACCCCGTGGTGCTCGAGAACGGCGACATCACGTGCGAGCTCGTGACCGTTGGGGTGCATGAGCCGATGACGGTCCGGACCGTCGAGACCGACCCGCCGCGGCGGCTCGTGGAGGAGCGGGTCGACGGCAGGCGCAAGGGCACGTCGGTCTTCGAGATCGAGCCGGAGGGCGAGCACGCGAGCAGGGTGACGCTCACCGCTGAGGTCGAGCTCTCGAGGCTCGCCTCCGTCGTCGCCTCGGCGCCGATCAAGAGCGCGCTCGGCGACCAGCTCCGCAACCTGGCCACGCTGGTCGCGACCGAGGGGTAGGCGCCGCCGCTCGGGGCGCCGGCTTGACATCCCATGTGTCGAAAGATATATTTCGAAATATGTCTTTCGACAAGCGCCAGCTCACCGACCCGCGCGTGATGCGCGCCCTCGCGCACCCCACGCGGATCGACCTCCTCGAGCTCGTCGGCAGGGAGGGTGAGCTGACCGCGACGGCGGCCGCCGATGCCCTCGGGCTCTCGCCCGCCAACTGCTCGTTTCACCTCCGCCAGCTCGGCAAGTACGGCTTCCTGGAGGAGGCCAAGCCTGGGCCGGGCCGGACGCGCCCCTGGCGGATCGGGTCGGTCCACCACAGCTGGGAGGAGGTCGGCCCCGACGCCGAGGCGACGGCCGCCGCGACCGCGCTGACCTCGGTGCTCCTCGAGCGCGACCTCGACCGGCTGCGCGACTGGCTCGCCCGCCAGCCGGCGGCCGAGCCGCGCTGGCGGAAGGCGGCGTTTTTGAGCGAGGCGCTCCTGTATCTCACACCCGACGAGCTGGAGTCGGTCGGCGAGGGGATCGTCGAGCTCGTGAAGCCGTACTTCGAGCGGGTCACCCCGGAGCGCCGGCCGGAGGGCTCAGCGCCGGTGCAGGTGCTCGCCGTCGGCTTCCCGATCCGCCCCACAGCCACCGGCAACTGAGCCCCGATGCGGGCGCTCTTCCGGGACCACGATGCTCGCCTGCTGCTCGTGGGTCAGGGCCTCTCGCTCTTCGGCGACCGGGCGATGTACCTCGTCCTCGGGATCTGGGTGAAGACCCTGACGGGGTCGAATGCCCAGGCCGGGCTCGTCTTCTTCGTGCTGGCCCTGCCCGGGCTCGTCGCGCCCGCGTTCGGGCTCCTGGTCGACCGGGTGCGGAAACGGCCGCTCATGATCGCGACCGACCTCGGCATCGCGCTCGTTCTCGGCGCGCTCCTCTTCGTCCACGACCGCAGCGACGTCTGGATCGTCTACGTGGTGACGCTCCTCTACGGCGCGTCCGGGTTCATGTTCACGTCGGCCCAGTCGGCGCTCCTCACCCAGATGCTGCCCGAGGAGCGGCTCGGCGATGCGAACGCGGTGCTCCAGACCGCGAGCGAGGGCTCGCGGCTGATCGCGCCGCTCATCGGAGCCGGGATCTTCGCGGCCGTCGGCGGCCCGGCCGTCGCGGCGCTCGACGCGGCGACGTTCCTGGCCTCGGCCGCCTGCCTGGCCGCGCTCCAGCTCGTGGAGTCGCGGCCCGTCGCATCCGAGCACCACATCCTGACGCAGCTCGTCGCGGGGATCGCGCACATCGCCCACCGGCCGGGCCTGCGCCGGATCGTGCTCACCGTCGCCGCCGCCCTGCTCGTGGTCGGCTTCGCCGAGACGGCGATCTTCGCGGTGCTCCAGCAGGGGATCCACCGCCCGCCCGCCTTCCTCGGCGTGCTCAGCGCCGCCCAGGGCGTGGGGGCGATCGCAGGAGCGGTGGCCGCCGCGGCGGTGATCCGCCGGATCGGAGACGCGCGGACGGTCGCGCTCGGGATCCTGCTCTTCGGCGCCGGCGACGCGTTCTTCCTCGTCCCGGCCGTCGGCCCGGTCATGGTCGGCATCGCGATCGCCGGAGCGGGGCTCTCCCTGGCGGTTGTCGGCTTCGGCACGGCGGTCCAGCTGCGGACGCCGGCCGAGCTCCAGGGCCGTGTGTACTCCGCGGCCGACACGATCGTCGGCACGCCGCAGACGGCATCGATCGCCGTCGGCGCGGCCATCCTCACGGTCGTCGACTACCGCGTCTCGATCGCGGCGATGGCGGTCGTGTGCGCGCTCTGCGGCGGCTACCTGGCGGCGGCCGGCGCACCCGACGACCGGTAGGCTCCGCCGCCGTGGGATCGCTGTCGCACTCCATCCAGACGTTCGTGGCCGCGCACGGCCTCGAGGCGGTCTTCCTGCTCATGGTGCTCGAGAGCGCATGCATCCCGGTGCCGAGCGAGGTGACGATGATCTACGCCGGCTACCTCGTGTCGCAGGGGGAGATGAGCTTCGCGGCCGCCGTCATCGTCGGCGCGTTCGCAAACCTGGTCGGCTCGTGGATCGCCTGGGCCGCCGGTGCGTACGGGGTCGACGCCTGGCTCTACCGCACCGAGCGAAACCGCAGGCATGCCGAGCAGGCCCACCGGTGGTTCGAGCGCTACGGCACGCCGGTCGTCTTCTTCTCGCGGCTCGTGCCCATCGTGCGGACGTTCATCTCGCTCCCGGCAGGCGTCGCCCGGATGCCGCTCGGCCGGTTCTCGGTTCTGACGTTCGCGGGCAGCCTGCTGTGGTCGCTGCTGCTCGTGGCAATTGGCGATGCCGCCGGCGCCAATTGGGAGACGTGGCACAGCAGGCTGGGCGATCTCAACTACGTCGTGGTGGCCGTGGGCGCTGCGCTCGTTGGCGTCTGGCTACTGCGTCGGCGCCGTTCGACCGCTTAGTACCCTGTCTCGATGCCCGTCCCCCTGATGGACATCCGCGGCCAGTACGCGGACCTCCTCGACGACGTGAAGAAGGCCGCCTGCGACGTGATCGACTCGGGCCGGTTCATCCTCGGCCCGAACGTGCGCGCGCTCGAGGAGGAGATCGCGGCCGCCCTCGGCGCCCCCCAGGCGGTCGCCGTCGCCAACGGCACCGACGCGCTGATCCTGGCGCTCGAGGGGCTGATGGTCGGGCCGGGCGACGAGGTCATCTGCCCGTCCCACACCTTCTACGCCACGGCCGAGGCGATCGCCCGCGCGGGCGCCCGGCCGGTGTTCGCCGACATCGATCCCGCCACGTTCAACGTCGACCCGGCGGCCGTCGAGGCGGCGGTCACCGAGCGCACGCGGGCGATCATCGCCGTCCACCTGTGCGGGCAGCCCGCCGACCTGCCGGCGCTGCGCGAGATCGCCGACCGGCACGGCCTCGCGCTGATCGAGGACGCCGCCCAGGCGTACGGCGCCCGCTCCGACGGCCGTCCGGTGGGGACGTTCGGCGACGCGGCGACCCTGTCGTTCTTCCCCAGCAAGAACCTGCCCGCGATGGGTGACGCCGGCATGGTGCTCCTGCGCGACCGCGACGTCGCCGACCGCGTGCGGATGCTGCGGTTCCACGGCTCACGCGACAAGCGCGTGTTCGAGCACGTCGGCATGAACTCGCGCCTCGACGAGATCCAGGCGGCCATCATGCGGGTGCTCCTGCCGCACGTCCCGGCCTGGAACGACGCCCGCCGCGCCGCCGCCAAGCGCTACGCCGAGCTCGGGCTCGGCGAGCTGGTGGAGCTGCCGCAGCAGGCGCCCTGCACGTGCCACGTCTACCACCTGTACGTCGTGCGCGCGGCGGAGCGCGACGTCCTTGCCGGACGCCTTCGCGACGCCGGGATCGGCGCGGTCGCGTACTACGCGAACCCGCTCCATCTCCAGCCGGTGTTCGCGTCGCTCGGGTACCGGCCCGGCGACCTGCCCCACACCGAGCGGGCCGCGCGCGAGAGCCTCGCGCTGCCGATGTTCCCGACGCTCGACGAGGCCTCGCAGCGCGAGGTGGTCGCAGCGGTGCGGGCGGCGGCGCCGGCGGCCGCCTGAGCCGGGCGGGCGCGTGCGCGTCTGGATCGACCTCACCAACTCGCCGCACGTCGTCGTGTTCGCCCCGATGATCGAGCGGATGCGCGCCCGTGGGTGGGACGTGGCGGTCACGGCCAGGGCGTTCGCGCAGACCGTTGAGCTCCTCGAGCTGCGCGGCATCGACCACACCGTGATCGGCCGTCACGGCGGCAGGTCGCGGGCCGGGAAGGCGCGCGCCGCCGGCGACCGCGTGGCCGCCATGATCCGGTTCGGCCGCCGCGGGCGCTTCGACGCCGCGCTCGCGCACGGCTCGACCGACCTGCCGATGGCGTGCGCCGCCCTGCGGGTTCCGAACACGACGATGTTCGACTACGAGTACGCGACCCTCCAGCACTCGCTGAACTGCCGCCTGGCCGCACGGGTGCTCGTGCCCGACGCGATCCCGCCGGCCCGCCTGCGCCGGTTCGGCGCCCGCGGGGCGAAGCTCGTGCGCTACCCGGGGCTCAAGGAGGAGTACTCGCTGGCGGACGTCGTCCTCGATCCGGGCGTGCCGGCCTCGCTGGGCATGGACGGCGTGGCGGTCGGCGTCGTCCTGCGCCCGCCGGCCGATGTCGCCCTCTACCACCGGTTCGAGAACCCGCTCTTCGACGAGGTGCTCGAGCACCTCGGCCGCCGCGACGATGTGCGGGCCGTCGTGCTGCCGCGGACGCCCGCCCAGGCGGAGCGCCTGCGGCGCCTGGCGCTTCCGTCGGTCACCGTGCCCGATCATGCGGTCGACGGGGCGAGCCTGGTGGCGGGCGCCGACCTGGTGGTGAGCGCCGGCGGGACGATGAACCGCGAGGCGGCCGTCCTCGGGACGCCCGTCTACACGGTGCTCGCGGCCCGCCTCGGGGGCGTCGACGAGCGGCTCGTCGCCCAGGGCCGGCTGCGGCCGCTCGCCCGGGTCTCCGACCTCGTGCTCGAGCGCAAGCCGGGAGTCGCCTCAGAACGCGTGCGCCGCGATCCGGCCCAGCTGGTCGACCTCGCGCTGTCGGGACTCGTCCGAGCCTGAAACACCGGCGCCTGTCGCCAATGTTTCACGCGGACCCAGCCCGCGGTCTTCAGGCGGCCTGGTCCTCGACGTGCGGGTAGGGCAGATGCGAGCCGTTGGGCTCCTCGGCGCCGTAGTACCACGCCAGCAGGCGGTGCATGTCGGCGGCGTCGGCCGCGACGAGGTTGGCCTCAGCCTCGGCCAGGCCGCGGTCGGCGTCGTTCGACGCATGGATTGGATCGTGCATCGGGCTCATCCCCCCGTCGAGCTTCTGGGACTCACGTGAGGTATCGGCAGGCCCGTGCCGGGCCGGACACCCCCATTCCGGGGACCCCAGCCTCACCCGAAACCGGTGGGTCAGCCCTCCCCCCGATCGTCCAGATCGGTCCAGAAGCTCGCTCGCAGCGCCTCGGCGACGCGCGCATCGGTATGGGCGGGGTTGAAGATGTTGCGCGACCTGTCGGCGCACACCTCGAGGCTTGCCAGCCGAACGTCGCCCAAGGCAAGGACGATGTCGTGGGGAAGCTGCAACTCGTCGGCGGTGTAGTGCTTGAAGTGCAGGTCCGGTGCACGGTCCAGGAGCTCTGGCCAATCGGGGCATGATCGCACGGCCATATGCGAATGCTACGCCGGGGCTCGGCCCCGGCGCGCGCGTACCTCCTCCCAGGCCAGCGCCAGCCCGACGCCCACGATGAAGCCGATGAAGGCGGCGACGACCAGCGAGCTGCGACGCCGGATGGCGCTCACCTGCCGGCCCCTGGCGTCGGTGATCATCTGGGCGGACTCGATCGAATCGACCGCGGCGAGCGCGATCTGATCCGTGGGGAGCTGGGTCGAGATGTCACCGAGCTGCTGGGTCGAGGTGGCGAGGATCTGCCCCCAGGAGGCCGAGGCCGTCGCCTTGTCGATCGCCGACAGGCTCGACCCGTCGATCTGCTGGAGCGCTGCATTGGCGCGGTCGATCGTCGCCTGGAGCTGCTTCGTCTCCTCCTGCTCGGCCGCGACTCGCGCCTTCAGCTGCCGCCGCTTGGCGTCGGGGTAGCGGTTCTCGAACGCGATCAGGCTGTTCGCCAGCGACTCGGCTGCGGCCTCGACCCGCTGGCGGCTCCACGGCCCCTCGACGGTGATCGAGATCGTCGGTGATCCGGTCGTCGTCTTGGACGCGCTGCCGGCGGTGCCGCCGGCCGACGGGCTGGTGGCCAGCACGCTGACGTGCCCGTGCAGCTTCCCGGCGGTCAGGTGCGCCGCCCGGGCCGCATCCGCCAGCGTCGCCGTCGACTTGACGAATGTCACCGCGATCCCGGCGTTCGACTGCGGCGTCTGCGGGATGACGCCGCCGCCGCCGGACGCGAGCGGCTGGCCCAGATAGATGCTCGCGGTTGCCGTCGACGTGTTCTTCGACCCGCTGACCGCGTGCAGGAAGACCAGCCCGACTGCGATCACGACGGAGGCCACGACGATGTACCACCGCCGGGCGACCCGTCGCGCATAGTCGGTCACGCGCACCTCGCGGGGCGCCGACGGGGGGCTCGACGACATGGGCGGGTAGTGTAGTGACCAGACTTGAGCGCAGGCTCAGACACCCGATCCCTGCACGTTGCGCTGATCGATCCGTCGGGCTACTCGCGTCCGTACGACCACGAGCTTGCGCGCTCGCTCGCGACCCGCGGCCACCGGGTGACGCTGTGGACGGCGGAGTTCGTCCACGGCACCGCGCCGGCGCCGGCCGGCTACCGCGTCGTCGAGCACTTCTACCGGCGCTCGAACCACCTCCGGGTCGGCGGGCGGCTTCGGGCGCCGGCCAAGGCGGCCGAGCACGTCGCCGGGCTCGCCGCGTTGCGCCGGGCGCTCGGCCGCGACCGGCCGGACGTGGTGCACGTCCAGTGGGCGGTCCTGCGGCAGCTCGACCGGCGCTTCTACCGCCGCCTCGCCGCGGCCGGCATCCCGGTCGTCTTCACCGCGCACGACCCGTTGCCGAACGTCGGCGGGCCGATGCGGCGGCGCTCGGCGGCGGCGACGGCGCGGTCGTTCGCCCGCGTGATCTGCCACAGCGAGTGGGGGCGCCGCGCGCTCGTCGAGCGCTGCGGCGTGCGTCCCGACCGGGTGCGCGTCATCCCGCACGGCGCCTTCCGGTACCTCTGCGACGAGCCGGAGGTGCCGCCGCCTGCGACGGCCTCCGGCCCCCTGGCCGCGTTGCCGGGGATCCTGCGGCCGTACAAGGGTGCGGACGTCCTCGTGCGCGCCTGGCCGAGGGTGCGCGACCTCGTCCCGGACGCGTCGCTCGTCATCGCCGGGCGGGCGATGATGGACGTCGCCGGCCTGGGGAGTCCCGGCCCCGGTGTCGAGATCGTGAACCGCTTCCTCTCCGACGCCGAGCTGGCGGCGCTCCTGCGCCGGGCCGACCTCGTCGTGCTCCCCTACCGCCGGATCGACAGCTCGGGCGTCCTCTTCGCGGCGCTGGCGTTCGGGCGCGCCCTCGTGCTCTCGGACATCGGGAGCTTCAGGGAGCTCCACGACGAGCACGGCATCGGCGTCCTCGTCCCGCCGGGAGACTCGACGGCGCTGGCCACGGCGATCGCGGGGGTGCTCGAGGACGAGGCCGGGCGGGCGGCGCTCGAGGCGGCGAGCGAACGCGCCGCGTCGGGGCCGTTCTCGTGGGAGGCCGTCGCAGAGCGGCACGAGGCTGTCTACCGGGAGCTCGCCCCGTGACGCCGCCGCCGTTCTTCATCGTCGGCTGCGACCGGTCCGGGACGACGATGCTGCGTCTCATCCTGGACGGAAGCCCCGACGTCGCGATCCCGACCGAGTCGATGATCCTCGTCGACTTCGCCGGGCAGGCCGGCGACCGGCTCGCGACCGACGCCGAGTTCGCGAGGCTCGCCGGCGCCGTCTGGGGCCATCCGAAGGTGCGCGCGTGGGGCCTCCCCGGCGGGCCGCCGTCCCGGCAGGGGCGGACCGGCCCGGCCGCCTACCGGGCAGCGCTCGAGGCTCCGTTCCTGGCCTATGCCGAGCTCCACGGGAAGCCGCGCTGGGGCGACAAGACGCCGTACTACGTCGGCGAGCTCGACAGGGTGAAGCGCGTGTTCCCCGAGGCCCGGATCGTGAACCTCGTCCGGGACGGCCGCGACGTCGCGCTCTCACTCCTGCGCGTGCCGTTCGGCCCCGGGAACGTCTGGGCCGCCGCGCGACAGTGGCGGGCGGCCGTCGACGCCGGCGACACCGCCTCGGCTCGCTACGGCGAGGACGTGCTCACGATCCGCTACGAGGATCTGGTCGCGGATCCCGAGCCCGTCGTGCGGCGAGTGTGCGACTTCTGCGAGATCGCCTACCGGCCGCAGATGCTCGCGATCGAGGACGCGGCTGCGGGCAGGCTCGCCGCCGGGCAGGAGGGGTGGTTCGCCGAGCTCTACGCGGGGATCGGCACGCGCTCGGTCGGCAAGTGGCGCACCGGGATGACGCGCTCCCAGCAGGCGGTGTTCGCGGCAGGCGCGTCGGAGGCGCTTCGCAGGCACGGCTACGACGTGCCCGACGCCGGGCAGCCCCCGCCCGTCCCGGCGGCGGCGTACGCGGCCCACAACTGGACGATCAAGATCTGGAACTTCGCTCGTCTGCACGTGTGGCAGGAGCGGGGCCGCGAGGTGCCGCACGTGATCCGGCGCCGGCTTCAGCGCCGGTAGGCGGGGAACCGCTCGCCGTCGGCTCCGCCCGCCGCTGCGCACAGCTCCTCGTACGCGCCCGCGTCGTGGATCGCCGAGCCGACGAAGAACGCCGCCCGTCCGGCCCCCATCGACTGCTTGAACCGCTGGAGGCTGTCGCCGTCGACCAGCCCGCCGCCGAGATGGAGCGTCGTGAGCCCCGCCTCGCGGGCGTGGCGCATCGCCGCGAAGAGGATGGCGTTCGTCGCGGAGAGGGCCCGCCCCTCGTCGGTCGACGCCGAGAGGAAGTAGTGCATCGCGCCGCCGCCGGCCAGGAAGAGGCCCGCCGCGCAGCCCGCATCGAGCATGACGACGCCGTCGCCCATGCGCTCCAGCCGGTCGAAGAACTCCGTCGAGAAGAGGTAGCGCTCGGCCGCCCCGACTCTGCGCATCGTCTCGACGTACATCTCGCGGAAGCGGTCCAGGTCGCGGGCGGGGCGCGGCTCGACCCCCGCCCTGGCCGCCTTGCGGACCGCCGTCCGGCCCGCGGAGGCCATCTGCGCCATGAGCCCGTCGTCGTCCTGGGCCACGTCGACCGTGACGGTGTCCTGCACGTGCCGGACGGCGATGTCGTCCGCGCCCTCGTGGTTTGCCCGCAGCGGATGGAAGCGGACGAACTCGCTCACCACCCGGCGCTCCGCACACGCCGCCCGGAACGGCTCGCGCCAGGCGCCTCCGCTGCCCTGCGGCCCGCCGTACCCGTACGGCGTCGTGAGGTCGCACGCGCCGTTCGGCAGCGGGCGCACCAGAAACGCGTGCAGCACGCCGCCGTGGGCGAATGCGGCGGGCGTCGCGTCGTCGAGCACCGCCGCCGCCTCCAGGTAGCGGGGGTGGAAGTACGGGTCGCGATCGCCCGCGGCCTCCCAGGCCCGCTCGTAGCCCTCGGCGTCGAGCCAGCCGGTCAGCCCGCCACCTCGTCGGCGGCCACGTCCTCGACGTAGTCCTCGCTCTCGTCCACGGCGTGGTAGCCGCGCCGGAGGAGGACGACGCCCACCGTGCGAAGCAGGATCCCGAGATCGGATCGGAGCGTGACCCTCCTCGCGTAGCGCCGGTCGGCGTCGATCATCTGCGAGCGGCGCAGCGTGTTTCGCCCCTCGACGGCCGCGAGGCAGGTGAGGCCGGGCCGCACGCGGAGCGTCTCGCCGTAGCGGCTCATGTAGCGGTCGACGATCTCGCGCGGCTTGGGACGGGGCCCGACGAGCGACATGTCGCCCCGCAGGACGTTCCAGACCTGGGGCAGCTCGTCGATCGACGTGGCCCGGAGCCAGCGCCCGACCGGCGTCACGCGCGGGTCTTCGGGCTCGAACCACATGCCCGCGCCCCGCGATGCGGCGCCCGGCACCATCGTCCGGAACTTGACGATCGTGAACTCCCGGCCGCCGCGGCCGACGCGCGCCTGGTGAAAGAGGATCGGCCGGCCCTGCGTGCGCCAGAGAAGCGCGGCGGCCGCCGCCATCAGCGGAGCGCCGGCGACGCCCAGCACGGCCCCGCCCGCGACGTCCAGGGCGCGCTTTCCACGACGCTCGTAGAACGTCACAGCCTCGTCCCGGCCGCCTTGTCCCAGGTCGCCGGCACGCCGCGGCGCAGGTAGCCGCCGAGCGCGATGACCGTCGCGAGCGTCACGAGCAGGTAGTAGTGCAGGATGCGCAGGGGGCGGATCCGGCCCCTGGCGAGGATCGAGACGCCGACCAGCGCGAGGCCCGCCAGCTGCACGCCGAGCGCGACGGCGTACACGGGGGCCGTCCCGGCCAGGAGCGCGCTCGCCGCGAGGAGCACCACGTGGAGCGGCCCGCTCCAGTACCGCAGGAACCGGTGCGAGACGAGCTCGACCCAGTACACCGGGCCGACGCGCAGGCGGAACATCCGGCCGCGGAAGAGCATGAGCCATGCATGCTCGAACATCCGCACCTTGCGCCGGAACTCGTCCTCGATGTCGGTCGTCATGTTCTCGGTCGCCCGGGCCCGCGGCTCGTACACGGCCCGGTAGCCGTTCTGCACCATGAGGTACGGGAAGCTCAGGTCGTGGCCGAACCGGGGGTCGACCTCGCGGTAGGCCTCCCGGCGCACGGCGTAGATCGCCCCGTTGGAGCCGGTCATCGAGTGGACGAGCGACTCCCGGCCGCGCAGCCACATCTCGTAGCGCCAGTAGACGCCCTCCTGGTTCGTGCCGCCGGCCGGGTTCACAAGCCGCACCTGGCCGCAGGTCATCCCGACGGCGGGATCGGCGAACGGCGCCACCAGCTCGCGCAGGGCATCCGGGTCCCACTCCACGTTGGCGTCGCCGAAGGCGACGATCTCGCCGGCCGACTCCCGCACCGCCCGGTCCTGGGCGGCGACCTTGCCGCCGCGCTCGCAGCGGATCAGGCGGACGCCACGCGGCTCGAAGCGCGCGACGATGTCGTGGGTGGCGTCGCTCGAGTCGTCCGACGCCACGACCACCTCGAGCCGGTCGTGAGGGTAGTCGAGGGCGAGCACGTTCTCGAGCTTGCGCTCGATGACGTCCTCCTCGTTGTGGGCCGGGACGACCAGCGTCACCGCCGGCTGGATCGCGCCGCGCCGCGGCGGCCGCGGCCGCAGGCGGGCGAGCGCGGCGACGGCGAGCGGGTAGCCGAGGTGGGTCCAGGCGAGGGCGGCCAGGCTGGCCCAGAACACGATCTCGAGCGCGAGCGTCACGCCGGGGATCCTACGGACGCCATCCGCGCCGCCGGGGCGGGCTCCGGCGCGAAGAGCGCGGCGCCCGCGACCGCCAGGAGCGCGACGACGAAGAAGTACTCGAGCGTCATCGTGAGGTAGAAGAGGTTCGCCGCGGCGGTGCCGATGAGCCCGGCCGCGATCCCCCAGCCGATCCGTGAGATGTCGGGGTCGGCGGCGAGCCGGACGCGGAACGCGTTCGCCACGAGCCATGCGAAGTACACGAGATAGAGGGCGAACCCGACGACGCCGGTCTCGACCAGGATCGCGACCCACACGCTGTGCGGGCCGTAGTCGGTGCGCCCGGTCAGGAACTCGTAGAAGACGGCGAACGTGTTGAAGCCCATCCCGAAGAGCGGGTTGGGGTCGAGGGCCGGCGGAACGAGCTGGTAGAACTGGAGGTGGGTGAGGACGCCGCTCCCCGAGAGCTGCGTGCGGGCCGAGATGACGGTCTGGACGAAGGTCGACGATGCGTACACCGCGGCGGCCATCGCCGCGACGGCCGCGGCCCCGATGCCGATCCGGCGCCCGGAGGGCAGGTGGCCGCGCAGGCCGGGCAGGATCACGGCCAGGCCGACGACGTCGCCGAGGGCCGCCGACCGCGACAGGGTCAGGATCTGCACGACGAGCATTAGCACGAGGGTCGCGGCGGCCCATCTGCGCCGGCGCGGGTCGTTCAGGTACCAGGCGAGCAGGATGAAGATCGGCACGCACAGCATCACGCCGAGGTGGTTCGGGTCGCCCGTGAGCGCGTTGATCCGGTAGACGGTCTTCTCTCCTCCGACCTGGCCGAAGACGCCGATCCCGCCCTGCTTTCCCTGTCCGGCGGTCAGCGGGCCGACGACGAGCGTGTCGAGGTTGACGCCGGCGCCGACCTGGAGCGCCAGCTGCACGATCCCGTAGACGCAGTTGACGACCATCCCGGCGACGAACGCCCACACGCAGCGGACGAAGAGCGCCTGGCCGCGGCGGACGACATGGGCGCAGGCGCACACGAGGAAGGCGAAGTGCACCGACCAGGTGATGATGCCCTTCACCCAGAACGCGAGGGCGTCGTGATCGCGCAGGTCGAAGTACCCGGCCAGGTAGACGGCCCCGAACGCCAGCATGAATCCGAGGAGGGCGATCGACGCCGAGGGGAGGGCGGCGTCGCGGCGCGCGAGCCGGTCGACGACGAACGCGATGATGAACGCCGTCGCGATGAGGTTCGTGATCGTCAGGCTGACGGCCGACGTCTCCCACCGGATCTTCTCCCAGGTCGGCACGACGAGCGTCGCAAGCAGGAGCCAGTCGAGCCGGGAGGGTCGCATGTGGAGGCGGGGCCGCCCGGGACGTCCGGGCGGCGAGAACCGAGCGTCGCAAGGACGCAGGGAGTGTGATAGGTTGGCACGGGCGTGCACGCACCGGTCGGCTTCCGGATCATCGCGTCGGGCTCGGAGTTCGAGGCGCGCGTCGAGGAGGTGGTGCGGTCGATCCCGCCGGGTGCGGTCGCGGCCTACTCGGCCGTGGCCGAGCAGGCGGGGCGGCCCGGCGCCGCCCGGGCCGTGGGGGCGGTCATGGCGCGGAGCGAGGGCCTTCCGTGGCACCGGGTGGTGACGGTCGCCGGCCGCCTCGTGCCCGGCCACGAGACCGAGCACGCGGAGCGCCTGCGAGCCGAGGGCGTCCGCGTGCGCGACGGCCACGTCGCCGAGCCCATCCCCTGGTGGGCCTAGGCGTCGCGCATGAAGAGGGCGATTGAGCCGCGGCTCTCCTCGGTGAAGCCGGCCGCCCGGTAGATCGGCGCGCCGAGCGGCGTCGCGACAAGCGTGACCAGCGAGCGCCCGCGGCAGTGGGTGAGCATGCGCTCGAAGATCGCGCCGCCGATGCCCTGGCCGCGGTGCTCGGGCAGCACGATCATGTCCCAGATCGACGCGTAGAGCCCGTCGTCCTGGACGCGGCCCATGCCGACCAGTCCGCCCTCCTCCTGCCGGGCGGTGACGTTCCACGTCGCCGCGAGCGTGCGCTCGAGGCCGGCGTCGTCGACGTCGGGGTCAGACCATCCCGCAGCGGCGCGCAGCGCCCGGTACTCGGCCGGAGCGAGCCGGTCGCCCTCGGCGTACCTCACAGGTAGCCGAGGTCCTCCAGCCGCCGTGCGACCGCGGCCTCCTCCTCGACCGACATGACGACGTCGCGGCGCACGCCGACGAGCTCTTCGTCGAGGATCGCCCGCAGCCGCTTCGGCACCTGCGCGCGGACGTCGGTTTGCTCGCGCGGGTCGAGATCCAGCCGGTAGGCCTCCTCATCGTCGGAGGGCACCCACCTGACGATCTTCCAGGGCGGCTTCCGCACGGCCATCTGGCTCAGGTTGCCGAGATCGCTCGTGACGGCCAGCGCGGTCCGGTCGCCGCTCTCACGCCCCTCGATGAGCGGCAGGAGCGACTCGCCGTCGACGGCCGCAAGCGGGGCCAGGCCCGCCATGTCGAGGAGGGTCGGCGCGATGTCGACCGTCCGCACCTGCCACGGCACGACCGCCGGGGAGAGCTCCGGCGCCGCGAGGATCAGCGGCACCTGGAGGACCTCGTCCCAGAGCCCCGCCCCGTGCATGTGGTACACGCCGCGCACCTCCGACTTGTCGTCGAAGCGCTCCCCCCACGACTCGCCGTGGTCGGCCGTGACGACGACGGCCGTCGAGTCGCGAACGCCGAGCTCCTCGAGCGTCTCGAGGACCGCGGCGATGTTGTGCTCGGACTGATACTCCACGGCGCGCCGGTAGGCCTCGTGCGACTGCTCGAGCGCTCCGGCCCGATCGGACTGGATGCGCTCGATGGCGCGGCGCTTGCCCTCCCTCCACTCGGTCCGCGCCCGGTGGGGTGCGCTGTACGGCACATGCGTGGCCCACGACTGCACGAACAGATGGAACGGGGTGCCGGCATTGGCGTGCAGCCATCCGAGGATCGGGTCGATCGAGTCGCTGCGGCCCCTGACCATCGCATCGGGCATGTTGCGGAAGAGGAAGCCCTCGTCGAAGACGAACGACGCCACCTCGTAGCCCTCGCGCGCGAACCGGCCCTGCACGGTCTCGGTTCCCGGTGCGGGGTCGCTGCCCCAATCGAGCACGCCGTGGCGGTGCGGGTAGCGGCCCGTCGCGATCGACGTCGTCGCCAGGGACGTCCGCGGGGCGGCCGCGATGCACTGATCGAAGCGCACGCCCGCCGCGGCCAGGGCGTCGATCGTCGGGGTGCGGACACGGCGCGCGCCGTAGCACCCCACATGGTCGGCCCGGAGAGCGGTAGAGACCCAGACGACCGTATTCACGGAAGCCTCCCCGTCATCATGCGGGATTCTCTTTCACGGCGCGGGCATGTGCAACCCCGTCACCGGGACGATCGTCGACGAGTTGCCCGCGGGGTCGAGCGCAACGAGGACGAGATCGATCGGCGTGCCCGGTGGGATCCTCGTGCCGGCCTTGAAGTTGACGACCCCGTTCCGGCCGCGGAAGGAGGCCCGCGGCGGGTCGCCGGGACCCGTGTAGTTCGCGACGCGCGCCACCGCCCACACCCGCGCGCGCTCGCTCACGCGGTAGCGCACGGGCGTGGCCCCGGCCGGGCTCCGGACGGTGATCACCGGCGGCGTGTCGTCGAGCACCACGGGGTTCGGGATGGTGATCGTGCGGCCGAGCGACCGCAGCTCGACGCGCAGGTGGTAGTCGCCGTCGGGCGCGAGCTGGCCCGAGGCGGTCCGTCCGTCCCACGAGGTGCGGATGACGCCCTTGGGGTGCGAAACCGGGCCGCTCAGCTTCCGCACGACATTGCCGTCGCCGTCCACGATCGCCAGCGCGACGGTCGCCGGGCGGCGGATGGTGAACGAGAGCGCGGCGCGGTGAGAGGGGCTGCAGTGCCGAGTACCCGGCAGACAGGTCGCCGAGAAGAACTTCTGGATCGACGGCTTGGCGACCGGCGAGCGCTCGAGCTTCAGGTGCTCCGCGCGCAGGAACGCCACGGCCGCGGCGGCGATGAGCACGCCGACGAGCACGGTGGCGATCCGAGGGCTGGCCATGGGCGGCGATTGTAGGTCGCCGCCCTTGGAGAGCGTGTGGTTCTAGAAGGCGCCCAGGAGCTTCATGCCGGAGAAGGCGAGCACGCCGGCGATGGAGCCGCGCAGCGCCCGCTCGGGCAGGCGGTTCGTGAAGTGCGAGCCGATCAGGATGCCCGGGATCGAGCCGACCAGGATCGTGGCCACGTACGCGTAGTTGGGGACGCCGAAGAGGATGGTGCCGAAGCCGGCTGCCATCGTCACGAGGAACGCGTGGAGCAGGTCGGTGCCGACGACCCGGCGGGCCGAGAGCGGGAAGAGCGTCACGAGCGTCATGCCGAAGAACACGCCCGATCCGACCGACGTCAGCCCGAGGATGAACCCGAACACGACGCCGATGATCACCGCGTAGGTCTTGTGCCGGGTCGTGAGGGGGCCGTCGGTGGGCAGCTTGGAGGCGTCCCACAGGCCGCGGATCGTGACGAACGTGCGGATCGCGACGGCGATCCCGACGAGGACCAGGGTGAAGCCGATCACGTCGGGGAGCCACGCGTTGACGTTGCCGAAGACGTTGTACAGCATGAACGTGCCCAGGAACGCGGCGGGCACGGAGCCGGTCGCCATCCAGAGCGCGAGCTCCTTGTTCACGTTCTTGAGCTGGTGGTGGCGGGCGGCGCCGAACGCCTTGGTGATCGCTGCGTACACGAGGTCCGTTCCGACCGCGGTGCTGGCGGGGATGCCGAACATCGTGATCAGAATCGGGGTCATGAGCGATCCCGCGCCCATGCCCGTCAGGCCCACGAGGAACCCCACCCCGAGCCCTGCTGCTACCAGTCCTGGATCCATCGTGCCTCCCACTCCCTGCCGGTAATCCCAACTATCTCGACAAATATAACTGAAATACTGGACAATGCAAGTCCGAACGTCCAGCGGCTCCGCCGGGGGGCCTCTAGAACGCGCCGAGCGTCTTGAGCGCGGAGACCGCGAGGACGGTCGCCAGCGAGCCGCGCAGCGCCCGTTCGGGGAGTGCGGCGGCGAGCTGCGAGCCGATCAGGATCCCCGGCGTCGATCCGAGCATCAGGTAGAAGACGTTCAGGAGCTCGAGGTGGGGCAGGAGGAAGTACGAGGCCACCGCGGCCGGGATGGTCACGAGCGCGCCGTGGTAGAGGTCGGTGCCGACAACGCGCCGGGCCGACAGCGGGAAGAGCAGGATGAGCGCCATGCCGAAGAACGCTCCCGCGCCGACCGACGTCAGACCGAAGACGAAGCCGAAGACGACGCCGATGGTGATCGCGATGATGCGGTGCCGTCTCGTCAGGTCACCGTCGGCGGGGAGCGCGCGGGCATCCCACAGCCCGCGAACCGTGACGAACGTGCGGACGGCGACGGCCGCCGCCACGGCCAGGAGCGCGACGCCGATCCCGTAGCGCACGTCGTTCTGGATCGTCGCCCCCTCTGTGACGGCCAGCCGGTGAAGGACCGCGATCCCGACGAGGCTGGCCGGAACCGACCCCGACGCCATCCACCATGCGAGCTGCGTGTTGACCGTGTCGAGCGTCCGGTGCCGCCATGCCCCGACCGCCTTGCTCGCGCCCGAGTAGAGGAGGTCGGTGCCGACCACCGACAGCGCCGGCACGTTGAAGACCGTGATGAGAAGCGGCGCCATGAGCGAGCCGGCGCCCATCCCGGTCGCTCCGACCAGGATGCCGACCACGACTCCCGCGATGATCAGCTCGACGCCCACAGGTTCCCAACCAGTCTAAGGGAACTAGTGGGGAATACAAGTGCCGGCGGAGGGCCGCCGGCACTCGGATCTCTACGAGCCTCGGTAGGCCTCGATCAGGACCTGCGCGACCTCAGGGCGGCTGAACTCGACCGGCGGCACCTCGCCGCGGCCGAGCATCTCGCGCACCTTCGTCCCCGAGAGGTGGACGTGGTCGTCGCCGGGGTGCGGGCAGGTCTTCGCCGAGCCCATGTTGCCGCACGTGCGGCAGAAGAACGTGTGGTCGAAGAACATCGGCTCGATGTCCAGCTCGTGGTGCTCGAACTCGTCGAAGATCAGGTGCGCGTCGTACGTGCCGTAGTACGACCCGACGCCCGCGTGGTCGCGCCCCACGATGAAGTGCGAGCAGCCGTAGTTCTTGCGGCAGATCGCGTGCCACACGGCCTCGCGCGGCCCGGCGTAGCGCATCGCGGCCGGGAACGCCGAGAGCATGGTGCGGTCGGCGGGGTAGTACTTCTCGAGCAGCACCTCGTAGCAGCGCACGCGCACCTCGGCGGGCACGTCGTCGCCCTTGGTCTTGCCGACGAGCGGGTGAAGCAGCAGGCCGTCGACGGTCTCGAGCGCGCACTTCTGGATGTACTCGTGCGCGCGGTGGACCGGGTTTCGCGTCTGGAAGCCCACGACCCGGCTCCATCCCCGCTCGGCGAACGCGGCGCGCGTGTCGGCCGGGTCGACGTGCAGCTGGGGGAAGGCCGGCTCCGGCCGCTTGAACACGGTGATCGGGCCCCCGACGAGGGTCGCGCCCTCGGCGTAGATCTGGGCGACGCCGGGATGGGCCTCCTCGGTGGTGCGGAAGACCTTGGCCGCCTCCCGCTCCCGATCGGCCCGGTACACCTCGGCGACGTCGATCACCGCGAGCAGGTCGCCGTCGTGCCCCTCGAGGGCGAGCCGGTCGGCCGTCGGGCTCTCCGGCGCCGACAGCGTCACGGGGATCGCCCACGGCAGGCCCGACTCCAGGTGCATCTCGTCGATGACCCGGTCGTAGTCGCCCTGGCCCATGAAGCCCGTGAGCGGCGAGAGCGCGCCCGAGGCGATCATGTCGAGGTCGGCGGTCTGCTTCTCGGTCAGCCGAAGCGTGGGAAGGCCCTGAGCCTCGGCCGCGAGCGTCGCCGCCTCGTCGCCCATGACGATCCGGCTCACCAGCGCGCCCCCGTGCGGGGCGATCACGCCGGTGTTCTTGCGAAGCGCGGTGGAGGACTCCGTCACGCGACGGCCTCCTCAAGGACCGGGGGGATGATGCCCAGCCTCTCGAGCTCTGCGATCACGAACAGTGCCGAGTCCTCGGGCGAGCGGCCCTCGGTCTCGACGACGACCTCGGCGTGGTTGGGCGCCTCGTACGGGTCGCTCACGCCGGTGAACTCCTTGATCTCGCCCGCGAAGGCCTTGGCGTAGAGGCCCTTCACGTCGCGCCGTGCGCACTCCTCGAGCGACGTCGCCACGTAGACCTCGACGAAGCGTCCGACGTCGTCGACCATCTCGCGGACCAGGTCGCGCGTCTCGGCGTACGGGCTGATCGCCGCCACGATGACGGCCGCGCCGTGCCGGGTCAGCAGCCTCGAGACGAAGCCGATGCGCAGGATGTTGGCGTCGCGGTCCTCCCGCGAGAAGCCGAGCCCCTTCGACAGGTGGGTGCGCACGACATCGCCGTCCAGATGGTCAACGAGGATGCCCCGACGCTCGATCTCGGGCCCGATGATCTGGGCGATGGTGCTCTTGCCTGCGCCGGACAGGCCCGTGAACCAGAGGGTGAAGCCGGTGGTGTCGTTTTGCACGCGGAATCGTTCCTTTCTCAATTTGTGCCCTGGTGAAGTACTAGCGGCCTAGTTGCCGTGGAGGCCGCACTCGACCTTGCCGGTGCCGCGCCACCTGCCGGCACGCTCGTCGGGGACACTGCCGTCGACGGGCGCCGTGCACGGGATGCACCCGATGGACGGGTATCCGTGGTCGTGCAGCAGGTTGTACGGAATTCCGTGCCTCCAGATGTAGCGCCAAACGTCGCGGCTCGTCCAGTCCGCCAGTGGCTGGATCTTGACCACTCCGCGGCGTTCGTCCAGCTCGATTTTGCGTGCACTTTCGCGCGTTGTCGACTGCTCCCGCCGAATTCCCGTGATCCACGCGTCCGAATCGTCGAGGACGAGCTTGAGCGGCGCGACCTTGCGGATGCCGCAGCAGGCGTCGGGATCGCGCTCCCACAGCCGCTCGCCGTGCTTGGCGGCCTGCTCGTCGAGCGTCAGCTCGGGCAGGATCCGCTCGAACTGGATCGGGTAGCGCGCGATCAGCTTCTCGCGCGTCTCGTACGTCTCGGGGAAGAGGACGCCCGTGTCGAGCTCCACGACCCGCATCCCGGGCGCGACCTGCGCCACCATGTGGACGAGGACGGAGCTCTGCTTCTGCCAGGAGCACGTGAGCACGGCCCGCTCCCCGAACCGCTCGGCGGCCCAGGCGAGCACGTGCTCGGCGGTCCGGCTCTCGAACCGGTCGGCGAGCCGGTCGGCCTCGGTGGAGGTCAGTGGAGGCGCGGTGGTGCTCACGTCGGGCTCGGCGCGTCGGTCTTCTCGAGGTCCTTGAGGAGCAGCTGGGGCATCGTGTGCGAGCGCAGGCCGAGGCGCAGGGTCTCGAGCGGGATCACCTCTTCAGGCGGGATGTTGCCCAGGTTCACGTCGGGACCAAACCGGGTGATGAACCACGCCTGCTGGTCGACCTGCGGCGTCTCGAAGATCAGGCGGTCGACGTCGATCTCGTGGGCGATCTCGTCGATGAGGCCGCGCCGCACCTCGCCGTCCCCGCGGTAGACGCCCGCCGTGCCCGCCTCGCGGCCCTCGCAGATCACCTTGAGCGCGCCGGCCTCGAGCTCCTCCTTGATCCACGCCACCCACTGGTACGGGGCGAAGACGCACTCGGCGTCCTTCGAGCCGACCTCGCTCAGGACGACGAACTCCTCGGAGAGGGCGCCGATCAGCTCGAGCTTGGAGCTGCGCTCGACCTGGAGCGTGCCGTCGGAGACCTCGACGTGGGTGAAGCCGTGGCTCGAGACGAACCGGCGGAACTCCGCCACCCGGCCGCGGGCGATCGCCGCCTCGAGCAGCGTCCCGCCGCACATCACCGGGATGCCGGCGGACTGGTAGAGGCGCACCTTCTCGCCGAGCGTTGGGGTGATCGTCGCCGTCCCCCAGCCGAGCTTCACGACGTCGATGTAGTCGCCGGCCGTCTCGATCAGGCCCTCCGCGTCGGCCAGCGAGAGGCCCTTGTCGATCACGTGGGTCCAGCCGCGCTCACGCGGCTTGGCCGGCCGCATCGGTAGTCCCAGGAAGTCGTCCGGCATCGTCATGTCCTCGCGAGGGGTGATCGTGGAAGCGGACTTCGGACTCTACCCCCGCCTCCCTTCTGCGCCGAACGCTAGCCGATTCTCGGATCCGCTCCGCGGATTCTTGGATCCATTACCGGTACGCCGCAGCGGCCTGGCTCAGGGCGGCGCCCGTCGCGGGCTTGCCGCCCGGCCTCCAGGGAAGCACGAGCGGGTCGCCCTCGTAGCGCGGGATGACGTGCACGTGGTAGTGAAAGACCGTCTGCCAGGCCGCGGCGCCGTTGGACTGCATCACGGTGACGCCGTCGGCTCCCAGACGCTCGTACGCCCGAACCGCCAGGCGCTGGGCGACCCGCGCGACGGCGGCCAGGTCGTCGGCCGCGACATCGCGGACGTCCGCTGCATGGGCACGCGGGATCACGAGCACGTGTCCGCGCGTCGCCGGGAAGATGTCCATGATCGCGATCACCCGATCGTCGTCGTGGACCCGCGCGGACGGCAGCTCGCCCGCGACGATGCGGCAGAACAGGCAGTCGGGCATGTGGCCAGTGTCGCACACCCGCCGATATCCTCTCGCCGTGGCCGACGTCACCGTCTCGATCGTCGCCGGCGGCGACGGCCGCCTCCTGGACGCGTGCCTTGCGTCGCTCCCGGCCGCCTCGCGGACGACGACGCTCGAGACGATCGTGATCGACAACGCGTCGCCGGAGCCGCTCACGGTGCCCGACGGCGTCGAGGTCATCCGAAACGACGTCCGGCGCGGCTTCGGCGCCAACCACAACGCCGTGCTGGCGCGGGCCGAGGGCCGCTACGCCCTCATCCTGAACGACGACACCGTGCTCGACCCCGAGGCGATCGACCGCCTGAAGTGGTTCCTCGACCAGAACCCCGCGGTGGGTGCGGCCGGCCCGCGGCTGCGCTATCCCGACGGCCGCGTGCAGCCGTCGGCCTTCCGCTTCCCGACACCGGCACGGGTCGCGCTGACCGCGCTGACGCTCCAGCGGGCGGCCTGGGACATGTCGCGCGGCGAGCGCATCCGGCGCGTCGACTGGATCCACGGGGCGGCCATGATGGTCCGGGCGGCGGCGTTCCGGGATGCGGGCGGGCTCGACGAGCGGTTCTACATGTACCTCGAGGATGTCGACCTGTGCCGCGGGATGTGCGACGCGGGCTGGGAGATCGCGTTCTTCCCGTACGCGGGGCTCGTCCACCACGAGAGCTCCTCGACGGCGGCCGTCCCCGAGCGGCGCATCGTGCAGCACGCGCGCAGCCGCGGCCTCTACGCCAGAAAGCACCACGGCGCGGCGGCCGAGCGGTTCGTGCAGGGCCTGACCGCGGCGACGTTCGCCGCCCGGGCCGGCCTCGCGGTCGTCCTGCCCGGATACGACGCCGACGACGTGCGCCGCTTCCGGGCCCACGCGCGGGCGTCGCTCGACCCCGAGGCCGGCGCCGGGATCGAGGAGCCGTGAGCGGGCGGGTGCTCGTCACGGGCGGCCTCGGCTTCATCGGCTCGGCGTTCGTGCGTGCGCTGGCGGCCGACGGGGTGGCGGTGCTGAACGCCGATCTCGACACGTACGCCGGCGACGAGCGCCGCATCGCCGGCGCCCCGTCGGAGCTCGTCGAGACCGTGCGGCTGGATGTGGCCTCGCCCGGGCTGGACGAGCTCGTGCGAGCCGAGCGGCCGCCGCTCGTCGTCCATTTCGCGGCCGAGTCGCACGTGACGCGGAGCGAGGACGCCCCGGAGGTCTTCTTCCACGCCAACGTCGCCGGCACCCGGGCGGTGCTCGACGCCGCGGCGGCCGTCGGCTCGTGCCGGGTCGTGCACATGTCGACCGACGAGGTGTACGGCCCCTGTCCGGCGGATCCGTTCCGCGAGGAGGAGAAGCTCCCGGGCGAGGGGCTCGCGACCAGCGCCTACGCCCGCTCGAAGGCGCTCGCCGACGATCTCGCGCGCTCCTACGCCGACCGGGTCGACGTCGTCGTCGCCCGTCCGACGAACTGCATCGGCCCGTGGCAGCACCCCGAGAAGGCCGTGCCGCGCTGGGCGACGCGGGCCCTCCGCGGCGAGCGCCTGCCGGTGTGGGGCGACGGCGGCCAGGTGCGCGACTGGATGTTCGTCGAGGACGCCGTCTCGGCTCTTCGCCTCCTCGCCGAGCGGGGCGAGCGCGGCGAGGTGTACAACGTCGGGCCGCGGGCCGAGGGCGTGCCCAACGTCGAGATCGCCCGCGCGGTCGCCCGGGCGGCGGGACAGGACGAGAGCTGCGTGTACCTGAGCCACTACGACCGGCCCCAGCACGACCGCCGCTACGCGGTCGCGACCGACCGGATCGCCGCTCTCGGCTGGCGGGCGACGCGCTCGCTCGAGGCGGCGATCGCCGAGACCGTCGACTGGTACCGGGACAACGAGGCGTGGTGGTCGACGCTCGTCCCCGACGCGGAGAAGCTCTATGCCGACTGAGACCCCGAGCGCGATCGAGGGCGTCCGCATCGTGACGCTGGACGTCTACGGCGACCTGCGCGGCCGCTTCTGCGAGATCCTCCGCACCGCTGCGATGCCGGAGACGTTCGTGCAGTGCAACCACTCGCACTCGGCCGCCGGCGTCCTTCGCGGCCTGCACTACCACCAGCACCAGGCCGACCTCTGGTACGTCCCCGCGGGGCGGGCCCAGGTGGGGCTCGCCGACCTGCGCCGCCGGGGCGGCACGCCGCCGACCGAGTCGTTCATCCTCGAGGCGGCCGAGCCGACCACCGTGTTCATCCCGCCCGGCGTGGCGCACGGCTACCTCGCGCTCACCGAGCTCGACGTCATCTACTGGGTCACCGGCGAGTACGACCCGAGCGACGAGCACGGCGTCGCCTGGAACGACCCGACGCTCGCGATCCCGTGGCGGATCGACACCGAGCCGGTCGTGAGCGAGCGCGACGCTCAGAACCCCGGGCTGGATTGGGAGCTCGTCCCCACGTTCTCGTAACGGGCGCGGGCGGCCAGGTCGGCCTCGCCCTGCGCGCCCACCTGCCCGAGGCGACGTTCCTCACGCGGGCCGAGCTCGATGTGACCGATGCGGCCGCGGTCGCCGAGGCGCTCGAGGGCGCCGACCTCGTCGTGCACACCGCGGCGATGACCGACGTCGACGGGTGCGAGCGCGACCCCGAGCGCGCGGAGGCGGTGAACAGGGGTGGCGCCGCGAACGTCGCGGCGGCCGGCGCGCGCGTCATCCACCTCTCGACCGACTACGTCTTCTCGGGCTCCGAGCCGGGGGAGTACGCCGAGGACGACCCGACCGGGCCGCTCGGTGCATACGGCCGCTCGAAGCTCGCGGGCGAGCGGGCCGTGCTGGCGCGGCCGGGGAATCTCGTCGTGCGCACGTCGTGGGTCTACGGCGACGGCCGGAACTTCATCCGCTCGATCCTCCGCGCCGAGCGGGCCGGAACGGCGCTTCGGGTCGTGGACGACCAGCGCGGCCGGCCGACGTGGGCCGGCGACCTGGCCCGGGCGATCGCGTTCCTCGCCGGCCGCGACGACACGGGGATCCTGCACGTGACCGGCGCAGGCGAGCCCTGCACGTGGGCCGATCTCGCCGAGGTCGTCGTCGGGCATCCGGTCGAGCGGATCACGAGCGAGGAGCTCGGAGCGCCGGCGCCGCGGCCGCGAAACAGCGTGCTCTCGCTCGAGCGGGCGCGCAGTCTGGGCGTCCCTCTGGCAGACTGGCGCGACTCCGTGATGCGATTCCTGGACGGTGAGCGGTGAAAGGCGTGGTGCTGGCCGGCGGGCTCGGCACGCGCCTGGGCCCGATGACGCAGGTCGCGAACAAGCACGTGCTCGACCTCTACGACGAGCCGATGATCCACTTCCCGGTGCGGACGCTGGCGCGGGCGGGTGTGACCGAGCTGGTGGTGGTCGTCGGCCGCTACGGCGACCAGGTGCAGGCCGTGCTCGGCGACGGCAGCGGCCTCGGCGTCTCGATCGAGTACGCCCATCAGGAGGGCGAGGCGGGGATCGCCGACGCGCTCGCGCAGGCTCGGCCGCACATCGGCGGCGACCGCATCGTCGCCATCCTCGGCGACAACCTCTACCAGGACGACCTGCGGCCGTACGTGGAGGCGTTCCGCGCCCAGCCGGCCGGGGCGCGGATTCTCCTGAAGCAGGTCGAGGACGCCCGCCGGTTCGGCGTCGCGACCGTGGAGGGCGACCGGATCACGAGCATCGAGGAGAAGCCGGCGGCCCCCCGCAGCGATCTCGCGGTGACCGGGTGCTACATGTACGACGCGCGCGTCTTCGAGATCGTCGACGGCCTCGAGCCGTCAGCCCGCGGCGAGCTCGAGATCACGGACGTCAACAACGACTACGTCGCCCGCGGCGAGATGGCGTTCGACGTGCTCCCCGGCTGGTGGACCGACGCCGGCACCCACGCCTCGAAGCTCAAGGCCTCGATCCTGGTCGCCCTCACCAAGGGCGTCACATTCCACGCCTAGCTTCGTCACGCCAAGAGTTCGGGGACTGTCCCCGGCTGCGTCAGGCAGCGTCGCGCTGGGCCTGGTCGGCAAGGCCCAGCACCGTGAGCAGCGCGTCGACCACCGCGGGGTCCAGGTGCGAGCCGGCGCTCCGGCGGAGCTCCGCCGCGGCCTCCTGCGGCGTCCGCGGAGCGGAGTAGGGCCGGGTCGCGGTCATGGCGGCATAGGCGTCTGCGGCGGCGATGATGCGGGCTTCGATGGGGATCGCAGGTCCGGCGAGGTCGTCGGGGTAGCCGCCGCCGCTGTAGCGCTCATGGTGGTGGCGGACGGCGGGTGCGGCGTGCCGCAACGTGGCCACTCGGCGGACGATGGCCGCTCCGACAATCGGATGCGTGCGCATGAGCGCCCACTCCGCATCATCGAGCGGCCCCGGCTTGGTCAGGATCTGCTCGGAGATCGCCAGCTTCCCGACGTCGTGCAACCACCCGGCGAGCCGGCAGCGCTGCACGGCGCGAGCGGGCAACCCGAGATGCTCGGCCGTCAGAACGGCCAGGGCTGCGACCTGCTCGGCGTGCTCCTCAGGGATGCCCTCCCGAAGGCTGCTCGCATACGCCAGGGCGCGGGCCAGCCCGACGGCCTCGGGCTCCGCGGTCGATGCGCCGGCGTCCCTGGTGCTCGGCAGGAGCGACACGCGGTTCCTGCCCCTGTGCTTGGCGGCGTAGAGGCAGCTGTCCGCCGTGTCCAGAAGCGTGTCGAGCGTCTGTGAGCCGTCCGCTGCGAGGGCACACCCGACCGAGATGGTGAGCTCGACGCGGACATCCCCGTGGACGATCGGGCTGTCGCAGACGGCGGCGCGGAGGCGTTCAGCCCGCCGGACGAGCTCGTCGTCCGATGCCACATCGTGCAGGAGCACAGCGAACTCCTCGCCGCCCCAGCGCGCCAGGCAGTCTCCGGGCTCCAGTCCGGCGGTGAGTCGTTGCGCCAGGTGGACGAGGACGGCGTCGCCGACGGCGTGGCCGTACGCGTCGTTGATCTGCTTGAAGTGGTCGGCGTCGAGGAGCAGGAGGCCGCAGCGGCCGGGCGTCGACGCCAGCGACTCCGTGGCGATCTGAGCGAAGCGGCGCCGGTTGAAGGTGGCCGTCAGCTCGTCGGTGCTCGCCCGGAGCTCGGCCGCGGCCCGGGCATGCTCGAGCTCCCGGTGAGCGTTCTGCATCTCGCGCATGCTTCGCTTGAGGTCGTCCTCGAGGCGACGCCGCTCGGTCACGTCCGAGACGATGCCGCTGACCTCGAACACGCCGTCCGGGCGCCTGCGACAGGCGGCGCGGTCGTGCACCCAACGCGTGATCCCGTCGGCGCCGATGAGACGGTAGGTGACGTCTCCGTCCTCACCCCGGCAGAGCGCCTGGTTGAACGCGTCGTAGTCGCGACGGTCATCCGGATGCACGGCCGTGTCCCAGTTGACCATCTCCGGGTCAGGCTCCGCCCCGCCGAGCAGGCGGTCTCCCCCCGGGCCCTGGAAGAGCTCCTGGAGCGTGCCGTCCGGCAGGGCGAGCGCGAGATAGACGTGAGCGCCGACAACGTCGAGGAGGCTGGTGAAGCGGTCACTCGCCTCGGCGAGCCGGGCGGCGGCCTGTTCGCGAGCGGTGATGTCGGAGATGATGCCCTCGACGAGCATGCCGCCGTCGGCCTTCGAGCGCGGCCGCGCGCGATCCCGCAGCGTGCGCGTGACTCCGTCGAGCCCGACGAGCCGGTAGGTCGCCTCGGCGTCCTCGCCGCGCAGCAGGCTCTGGTTGAACGCCTCGTACTGGGCCCAGTCCGAGGGCGGGATCCGCGACTCCCAGAACGCCCCCTGCTCGACGCCCTCCGGAAGGGGCCCGCCGATCAGGCTCTCGACGGCGATCGGCGAATCGTGGTGGACGTAGCGGCCGTCCTGCGTGATCTCCCCGGCGTACACGTGCTCCTCGAAGAGGTCGAGGATCCTCGCGAGCCCGACCTCGTCCAGGCGGCGGCGGCCCACGCGGCCGCCAAGCGCTCGCACGGCGTCACCCAGGCGGCGAAGGCGCCCACGGGGCGTCGGCGCGCACAGTAGAGCGCGCTCGGAATCGGCGGCACGGGGCTGCGAACCAGTCATGGCAGTACCGTCATCATCGGCGCCGTTCTCGGCCCGCTTGAGGTCGCCGCGGTCGGCTGGCCGGTCAGAGCCAGCTGAGCGGTACGGCGCCGGCGCCCGGCCTGTTCGCCAGAGTCCGCAGGATGCGAAGCGGGCCGGCTTCCTCGCTGAATCGCGGCGTCGCGGCGATCACGACGCGCGTTCGGCCACCGGATTCGAGAGCGAGCACGATCCGGCGGCCGTCGGGCGAGGCTGCGAGCCCCGCGACCGTGCCGGGCGTCGTCGTCGCGTCGTATCCGGTGCCGAGGCGGTGGATGACGATCCGCGACAGGGTGCTGCCGGCCCCCACGACGAGCTGGTTTGCCCCGAGCCAGCCGATCGACGGCAGCCCGCGAGCGACCGTCGTGCAGAGCGCCGGGGCATGGCGGGTGGTGTCGACGACGCGCAGATGTCCCTGCCGGTCGGCGATCGCGAGCCGGCCGCCCGACGGCGCGAAGGCAACGGCTGCGGCGGTGCGCAGCCCGCACGCCGGGCGGATTGCCGTGTCGCGTCCGCCGATCGCATCGTGCACCAGAACGGCACCGTCACCGCGGACGAACGCGAACGCCTTCGAGTCCCACCGCCACGAGGGGGCGACCGCTGCGGCGGCGCCGTGCACCGCGAAGTCGTGCGTGCCGTTGCCCCAGATGTCGTGCACCTCGAGCCCGCGGCGGCCGTGGAGCAGGTACGCGACGCGGATCGGGAACGGCGCCCACACGGGATCCGTCGGCGTCCCGGGGACCCGGAGCCGCCACGCCACGCGCCCGGTCCCGACCTGCACGGCGCGCAGGTGGCCCGGGCGGGCCTCGACGGCGTAGAGGGCGGCGGGGCTGGCGGCGAATCCCGTCAGGTGCGGGCCGGCGAACGTCCGGGTCTGCCGTGCGGTGACGAGGACGCCTCGGCCTCCGATCAGTGCGGAGATCGCCTGTCCGGGGGCGACCGTCGCCACCCGGTGGCGCGCCTGAGCTCCGGAGGTGGCCGGGCGATCCGGGGTGAGCGCCGGCCCGATGCCGGGCAGCCGGCCGTCGGTGGCCGCGAGCGTAACGCCGCCCGAGACGAACGCCGCGATGCACGCGGCCAGGAGCAGCGCGATCCGGCGGCGTCGTATCCGCCGGGCGTCGGCCGGGGACGGCAGCGCCTCGAGCGCCGATCGCAGGGCGCGATCCGTGACGCCGGGATCCGGCCCCGGTGCCTCGCCGAGCGCCCGCTCGAGCTCGCGTTCAAGCTCGCTCGACATCGTGCTCCTTCTCCAGTCCGCGCAGGTCCTCGAGCCCGCGCGCCAGCCGGGAGTGGATCGTGCCCACGGGCAGCCCGAGGAGCTCCGCGATCGCCGCCGGCGTGTGCCCGAGCCCGTAACGGAGCACGATCACGACCCGCCGCTGCGGGGAGAGGCCCGACACCGCCTGCAGGAGGGCGCGGTCCTCGGCGGCCGCGTCGCGCCACTCCCCCTCGATCCGCTCGACCGCCTCGATCCCGACCAGCCGCCGCTCGCTCCGCAGGAGGTCGAGCGAGCGGTTGACGACGATCCGGTGCAGCCACGGCTCGAACGGGCGGCGCTCGTCGAACCGCGACAGCGCGGCGAACGCGCGCTCGAAGGCGTCCTGCGCGACGTCGTCGGCCATGTCCCGCCGCCCCGTGACGGCCCGCGCCATCCGCCACGCCCGCGGCCAGTGCCGGGTGAAGAGCTCCGCGGCGGCGTCGCGCGACCCGGCCCGGGCGCGGACAACCAGCTCGCCGTCGGTGGGCGCGCGCATGTCGGTCACCAGCGTAGTACGCGCGGGTGCGCGTTCTACGTCCGGCGGCAGGAGAAGACGTCGGTGCGGTACGGGAGGCGAATCGGGTGCGGCACGCCGCCGGCGAGCGTGCGCACCTGGCCGAGGAGGCGCTGCCGCTCGGCGTCCGGAAGCGCGGCGACGTAGCTCGTCGACGTGACCCTGTCCACCAGGCCGTCCTCGCTGAGCTCGTGGACGAACGCGAACGTCCGCTCCGTGAGCGGGGTGAACTGCCGGTTCGACCGGAACGCGTCGCGCCAGGGCGAGGGCCCGTATGCGGGCACGGAGCCGCGCGCTCCATGGACCAGCTCCTGCAGTACCGCCACCCACTCGACGCCCACGTCCATCATGTTCCAGATGAGGCCGAGCCCGCCGCCCGGGCGAAGCACGCGGTGGATCTCCGCGAGGGCGGCATCCGCGTCGAACCAGTGGAACGCCTGGGCGACCGTGACCGCGTCGACCGACCCCGCCGGGAGCGGGATCGACTCGGCCGTGCCCTCGTGCACGGCGATCCCCGGCACCTCCTGGGCCAGCACGGCGCGCATCGCCGCGACCGGCTCGACCGCGACCACGTCCGCGCCGCCCTCGGCCAGGAGCCGCGTCAGCTTGCCCGTCCCCGCCGCGAGGTCGAGCACGCGCGCCGCGGGACCGAGCCCCAGCTCGGCGGCCAGATACGCGACGGCCTCGTCCGGGTAGGTCGGCCGACCGCGCTCGTATGCGCCGGCCGCGCTGCTGTAGCCGGCAGCGGCGGTGGGATGCGTCGACACCCGCGGGAGGTTAGAGGGCGAGCCGGGAGCTCAGGATGCCATGGGGAGGCCGCCCCGCTGCTGCACGGAGCCCTCGGCCTCCTCGAGGGCCGCCTTGAGCGCCAGCTGGGCACGCTCGGATCCCTGGATCGACGTGACCTCGCAGCCCACGCGGTGGCGCCCGTAGTGCGCGTCGGCGACGTGCAGGACGCGCGCGCGCATCCGGATCAGCTTGCGATCGATCGTTGCCATGACCGACAGGAGATCGCCGATCGCGAGCCGGCGGTCGGTGATGAACGCCATCCCGTCGGGGCTCACGTCCATCATCCGCACGTCGAACTCCGGCTCGTCGAGCGGCATGCTCGAGTAGAGGACGCCGACGAATGCGAGGTCGTCCACGCGGGCCCGCGGCGTCGCCCGGTTGCCGTTGAAGCGGCGCACGCGCTCGACCGTGAGATGGACGGCCGCAACGCCGGCGGAGTGGAAGAAGAGCTCCGCGACCGACATGTCGACGTCGTAGCCACGGCCCTCCGGGGTGCGCGTGCGCAGCCGCAGTCCCAGGCCGAGGCGCACCCGGCTCCGCTGAACGAGGGCGTGCAGCATCTCGGTGTCGTGACCGCTGAGCTCGATGGTGACCGAGCCACCGTCGTCCGAGAGCACCTCGAGTGTCGTCGGCAGCTCCGCCAGGATGCCAAGCGCCAGCTCGAGGCGTTGATGTGGGGTCATCCGCGCCATCTCTCCCGTTATCGACCGGAACGGTCGTCCACGTGAGGGTTCAACGCGGCTTGGGGAGCGGGAACCTCGCCATCGGCAGGTCAGGCCGAACTTCGGTGGCATGATCGGTGTCGAAAGGGGACCGTCACCAACCCGGGAGACCCGCATGCCACGCCTCCGGACAGCCCTCGCCGCCTCGGCGCTCGCCGTCGTCTGCCTCATCCCGGCGGGATCTGCCGCCGCTGCGTCGGCCAAGCCGCCGCACCTGCGCCTGTTCGCCGCCTCATCGCAGGTCACGATCGACAAGTTCGGCCGCGGCCCGGTGCAGCTCGCGGTTGGCACCTATCTGGCGTCGATGGGCGGCGACTTCCAGCTCAACGTCGCGCGGCCCGGATACCGCAGCCCGATCGGCGTCACCGAGGTCATCGGTGGGCAGCGCCGCGCGCTCCCGGCGACGGTCGCGCACGGGTGGGACGGGATCGCGAGATTCGTCAACTTCACGGTCTCGAGCGCCTCGCGGGGCGTCATCGCGTCGCGCACGATGAACTTCTGTCCGAACGACTGGAACCGCCAGCGGGTGGACGGCTCCGGCCCGCTCACGCCGCGGTATCCGCAGTTCTGCGGCACCAACGCGTTCACGCTCGGCTCGGTCTGGGGGATCGACCGGGGATGGGCTGTCGGGCTCGACAGCTCGGCCCCGGCGGTGCGCCTGCCGGTCGGGACGTACACCGTCAAGGTCTCGCTCGCCCCGGCGTACGCCGACATGTTCGGCGTCGCGCCGGCCGACGCGTCGGCGACCGTCACCGTCCACGTGACGCGCGGGCAGCCCTGTCCGCCCGCCTGCGGCGGTGAGCTCGCCCACCACAACCGCCGCATCGCGCCGCCGCGGCTGCCGCGGGTCGCAATCGACAGCTCCCCCGATCCCGCCACCATGCCCGACCTGATCCCGCTCCCGGCCTGGGGGATGGGCATCGACCGCCAGAGCGGCCGCGACTACCTCGACTTCGGCGCGACGGTCTGGGACGCCGGCCCGGCTCCGATGGATGTCGAAGGCTTCCGCCGGCCCGGCACGAACGTCATGGAGGCGTTCCAGTACTTCTTCCGCAACGGTAAGCCGGTCGGCAGGGCGAAGGCGGGGACGCTCGAGTACGACAACCGCCCCGGCCACCAGCACTGGCACTTCCTCCAGTTCGCGCGCTACTCGCTCCTGTCGTCGTCGAAGTCGCAGGTCGTGCGAAGCGAGAAGGAGGGCTTCTGCCTCGCGCCCACCGACCCGATCGACCTGACCGTCCCGGGCGCCCTGTGGGATCCCTTCTCGATCGGCCTCGCCGGGCAGTGCGGCGATGCGAACTCGATCTGGACGCGCGAGACGCTGCCGGCCGGGTGGGGCGACACGTACTTCCAGTTCCTCCCGGGCCAGTCGTTCGACATCACCGGCCTCAGGAACGGCGCCTACTACGTCGAGGTGCGGGCCAACCCGCTGGGCGCGATCCACGAGACGTCGACGTCGAACGACGTGCGCCTGCGCAAGGTCATCCTTGGCGGGACGCCGGGCGCGCGCACCGTCCGGGTTCCGGCGTGGAACGGCATCGACCCGGAGTGATGCTCGAGGTCAGGCCGTTCGGCGAGGAGGATCTGGCGGCCGCCGCCGTCCTCCTCGCCGATCGGCACCGCCGCCACCGCGCGGCCGAGCCGCTGCTCCCGGCCGCCTACGAGGAGCCCTCCGCCTCCCGGCTCGAGATCGAGGCGCTCTGGCGGGCGGACGGCGCGACCGGGGCCGCGGCGGTCAGGGACGGCCGGCTCGTCGGCTACCTGATCGGACTGCCCCGCGACGAGCGCTTCTGGGGCCAGAACGGCTGGGTTGAGCCGGCGGGCCACGCCGCGGCTGAGCCCGAGGACGTCCGCGACCTCTACGCCGCCGTTTCGCAGGGGTGGGTGGACGGGGGGCGCACGCGGCACTTCGCGTTCGTCCCCGCGACGGATGCGGCGCTCGTCGACGCCTGGTTTCGGCTCTCGTTCGGCCAGCAGCAGGCCCACGCCACGCGCGAGGTGGACGCCGGCGCCCGGTGGCCGGCCGGGGTGCGCCGCGCCGAGCCCCGTGACGTCGACGCGCTGGTCGAGCTGGAGCCGGCCCTGCCGGCGGTACAGGATCGGGCGCCGGTGTTCGCGTTCAGGCTCGCGCCGGACGATCCCGAAGAGGTTCGCGCCGGCATCGAGCAGGAGGTCGCAAACCCGGCGATCGGGCTGCTGGTCGCCGAGGCCGAGGGCCGCGTCGTCGGGAGCTTCCTGGTATGCCCGGTCGAGATGTCGTCCTCCATCGTGGGGCTGTGCCGGCCCCCGGGGGGCTGCCACCTGGCGTGGGCGGCAACGCTCCCGTCGGTTCGAGGAACCGGCGCGGGCTTGGCCCTCATGCAGGCCGCCGACGCCTGGGCGCACGAGGCGGGCTACTCGGTCATGACGGTCGACTGGCGTGTCGCCAACCTGCTTGCGTCCCGCTTCTGGCTCCGGCGCGGCACGGTCACGCCGGCCGCCGGCACGACGGCGGGCGTCCGGTTCGTCCGGTTCACCATGATCAACCCGCAGGTCTTCCAGATCCCCGGGGCGTCGTGCCCGGGGCCGTTCTCCGGCTGCGACTTCATGGACATGAGCGAGCTCGAGGTGTACGGCTCGCCGAGCTGAGCAAGCGGCCCGGGCGGTGCGGCTGACCGCGCCGCCCGGGCAGTTCCCCTACGGGGTTTCCGCGAGCTGGGTCGACCCGTTCAGGCGAACCGCCGCAGGCCGGACGCTCACGACCGCCGAGCCTCGCGAGTGGTGGACGGCGACGTGGTCATCGATCTGGATGAGCGACAGCATTCGCGCGACGAAGCGTGCGCCGGGCGAGGCGACGGCCGCGAGCCCGTGCCCGCGGTCGCCGTCCCCGTTGGTGGCCCGCTTCTGGCCGTCGCGAATCGTCGCCAGGATGGCGCTGTCGATGAACCCGACCTCGCTCAGGTCGATCACGACGCTCAGTCCGGCAGAGACCGCCTCGTCGATCCTCGCGCGCAGGCGCGGCTCGGTCGAGATGTCCTGATCGCCGCGAAGCAGGAGCACAACGACTCCCGGTGCGGTCTGGATGTCGAGCGTTCCGTGTATCGCCTACTCCGGTCTTGGGAGGCGTGGACGGACGCATCGAGCTCGGTAACCGGAGAGCAGCACCCGACAGCCACACCTCCGGCCAGGTGGGCTGTCTGCTCAACCCAACCGCCGGATGATAGCTCCCCGACTACGCTCGGTCAAGCTCGCGGCGGCACTCCCCGGTCCGACGCCATCGTGCGGTGAACCCGCAGCGATCCCCCGGCTTTGCCGCCGTCGATGTTCCGTGTGAATCGCCGATGGCCAAACAGACACCGCGACGCCGACACTCTGCCTCAACACGGTCAATCGGAATCGGAACAGAAGAAGGGAGAAGGTCGTGCGAAAGGTCTTGGAAATCGGTGGGTGCATCGCGGCAGTTGTGCTGATCGCCTTCGGCGTCGGCGCGCTCGTCACCGGGTTCAACGCTCGGAGCACCGTTCACGACACGCTCGCCCAGGAGAACATCGTCGGCTCGCCCGACATGACCCCTGCGGCGATCAGGGCCGAGGCCAAGCAGGCCGGCCTCGACGTGTCCAAGCTGAGCTTCCCCAGCCTGTCGGTCGCTGGGAAGGACATCAACAGCGGTGAGCGCGCCCATGCGTTTGCCGGGTACATGCGGATCCACGCCCTCGAGGCCACCGGTGGCCTGACCTACGCCGAGATGCCGCGCTACGCGACGGCCGACGGCAAGGGCACCAACGATCCCGCCCAGGCAGTCCAGGTGAACGGGCAGCCGCAGAGCAACGGTGCCCGTGACGTCTGGGTCACCGAGACGGCGCTCGCGACGGCGCTCCAGTCGAGCTACATGGCTGACCAGCTGTCGCTGTTCGGCATCGTGACCGGCGTCGCTCTGCTCCTGAGCGGCATCGGCTTCGGCATCCTCGTTCTCGCCGGGGTGCTGCGGAGCCGTGATGAGGCGTTCGGGATCTTCGCCCGGCGCGCACCGAAGGCACAGGCCGCCCCGCACACGCCGGTGGCCGCCAGCTAGCACGACCGGCTGGGAGCCCGACCTCTCAGCCACCTCACGCAGGCCGGCGGGTCGTCTCTCACGAGGCGGCCCGCCGGTTCGTTGGTCCGGGCTACAGGTGGCGGCGCACGATGTCGCGGATGAACGGGTTCAGGACGTCGTGGGTGTGCCCGTAGATCGAGCAGTGGCCCATGCCCTCGAACTCGTGGTACTCGGCGGCCGCCGCGATCTCCGCGACCTCGCGCCCATCCTGGGGCGGTGCCTGGACGTCCTCGCTGAACGCGATCACGTGCATCGGCACGGTGCACGCCGGGAGGGCCTCCATCTGGTCGTAGAGCAGGCACGCCTCCCACTGCGGGATGAGCGACCGCTCGTTGTCGTCGGTCGAGAGCCACGATTCGAGATCGGCCCGCAGCTTCGGCCACAGCTCGCGGTCGCCCAGCACACGCGCCGGGAACATCATCGCCGCGTTGTGGACGACCGCCATCATGCCGTCCAGCCGCCCGCCGTCCTTGCGCCAGTCGATCTCGGCCTTCTGGTAGTCCCATCCCCAGCCCGTGCTGCGGGCGCCCGTCCCCATCGTGATCACGCAGCGCAGGAGGTGGGGGTGGTCGATCGCGACCTGCTGGACGATCGCGCCGCCCAGCGAGAGCCCGACGAGGGCGACCGGCGGCTCGCAGACGGCCTGGATCAGCTCCGCGGTGTCGCGCGCGAACGACTCGAGTGGCCACGGAAGCCGGATCTCGCACTCCGTGGCGCCGATGCCGCGGTTGTCGAACGTCGTGCAGCGGAACTCCGGCTCGAAGAACGGGATCTGGTACGGGTGCCAGTCCGTCGCCAGTCCCCCGCCTCCGGACACCCAGACGATGTCGGGGCCGGCGCCGTGCTGGACGTAGTGGATGCGCGCTTCTGTGCCGTCGAACCGCAAGGCCCGTGAAGCATCACGCATTGCCCGGCCGGAGCTCCTTCTCCCAGGCCGCGAAGCGTGGCTCGGCCGTCATCCCCAGCCGCTCGTAGAGGCGCGTCGCCCCGGTGATCGACTCCGTGTCGACCTCGAGCGCGACGCCCCGGTAGCCGCGGGAGTGGAACTGGGCGAAGCTCGTCCGAAGCAGCGCCTCGCCGATTCCGCCGCGGCGGAACGCCCGGCGGACACCGACGAGCTCGACGTGGCCGAGGGTGGGGTCCTCGTCGGTGTCGGGACCGGCGATCAGGGCTCCGGCGAGCTCGCTCCCGTGCCAGGCCAGCTGCCAGAGATCGGGATGGAACTCGCTGCTGGCCTCGACGTGCTCGTGGAGCCACGCCTCCTCCGTGGGCCACGTCGGGCCCCAGTGGTCGGCGAACGCTTCGGAGATGCAGTCGTAGACGACCGGCTCCTCCCCGCGCACGAGCGGGCGGATGTCGATCCCGGGGAGGCGGGCCGGCGGCTCCGGCGGCTCGTTGAACTCCATCGCCATGCGCGCGAACCGGCGCACCTCGATGTACCCGTGGGCGGCGAGCAGCTCCGAGACCCGGGGCTCGTCCGCCAGCGCGCCGGCGTGCACGACGACCCGGTCGCCGGCCGGCGCGAGACCCACGAAGCGCCGGGCGCGCCGCTCGGCCTCCTCGAGGACGGCAGCCCCGACCCCACGGCCGTGATGGCGCAGCGCCACGACCCCGACGCTGAACACCGAGGTGAACGGCGGGTGGCTCTCGACGAAGACGTACCCGGCCAGATCACCGTCCGGGCCGGTGACGACCGCGAAGTCGCGCTCCAGGTCGGCGCCCGGCGCCGTCCAGGGCGTCACGATCCAATCGAGGCTCACCATCGCGACGCCGCGCAGCGCGACCGACTCCTCGTTCATCATCGCGACGATCGCCTCGCCGTCCGACCGTGTGGGCGGGCGCAGCGTGAACCCCTCGGGGAATCCGGCAGCCATACGGCGGATTGTGCCGCCGGACCGGGCTCGCACGGCGATCCTGGTAGCATCGCGGCCGGGGAAACGGGCGGAGGAAGGGGCAAACGTGTCTGGCTACCCAGTTGTGGACGTCGCGATCGGGCTGAGCTTCGTCTTCCTCGTCCTGAGCGTCTTTGCGACGTCGATCGTCGAGGCCGTGGCGGGAATTCTGAGCTACCGGGCCAGGTCGCTCGAGGACTGGCTCGCGCAGAACCTGTCGACGAAGGGGGACGGGCCCAGGCCCGGGCGGCGGGCCAGGATGGCGCAGAGCGCCGAATCGGCCAAGCGATCCGTGGTGCACGCCGTGACGGGAACGGCGCCGGCTCCGACCCCCGAGCAGGAGGCCGCGAGGCACATCCTGGGCCACCCGCTCGTCTACGCCATGACGAAGGGCGCGTCCCGGCCGTCGTACATCCCACGGGAGCGTTTCGTCTCGGCGCTCCTCGGGCGCGGCAGTCCGACGAGAGACAGGCTCTTCGCGGCGGCGGGCTCGAAGGATCCCAAGAAGGTGCAGAAGGCCATCAACGCCCTCCCGCAGGGCGAGCTGAAGAAGCAGCTTGGCGACCTGTGGACGACGTCGGAGAACGACCTGACGGCCTTCAGGCCCGCCCTGGAGGAGTGGTACAGGCTCGCACCGACGATGATCGATCGGGTGGGTGCGCTCATCGACGACCTCCCCGACGGCCCCATCAAGAAGGCCATGCACAGCCTGTGGATCGAGGCGGGCCACGATGCGGCGGCGTTCCGGAAGGAGGCGGAGACCTGGTTCGACCAGGCGATGCAGCGGCTGTCCGGGTGGTACAAGCGCCGCACGCAGGTCTGGCTCTGGGCCGTCGGGTTCGTGTTCGCCGTCGCGCTCGACGTCGATGCGATCAGGCTGGCCAATGCGCTCTGGCAGGATCAGACCCTGCGACAGCTGCTTGTGCATCAGGCGCAGCACGCACCATCGTCGGGGACGGATGCGGCGGGTCAGCTGAGCACGCTGGGCCTGCCGCTCGGGTGGGACGGCTGGCCGAGCGGCTTCACGAACTGGTTCTCGACGGTGGTCGGGCTCGTGCTGACGTCGGCGGCGGTGTCGCTCGGCGCCCCGTTCTGGTTCGACTCGCTCGGCAAGCTCGCGAACCTCCGAAACTCCGGGCCGAAGCCGAAGTCGTCGGAGCCCGCGAGCGCTGAGGGCGCATCGGGGTAGCAGCCGGGATCGCCCGGATCGCGCGTTCGGGAAACCACGCGGAGCGCCGTGGCCGGAATCCGGGCGCGCCCCGATGCCGTCGCCGGTGAGGTGCGGGATGCTTCGTCCCTGGGCTGGACGCGGCCCGGCGGACGGCCCAGGGTTGAGGCTGACCTGCCACGGGACGTCATCCGAAGGAGGGCCACGATGAAGGTCGTCGTCGTATACGAGTCGATGTTCGGGAACACCAAGACGGTGGCCGAGGCGATCGCGGAGGGGCTGCACCGAGCGGGCGAGGTCACGGTCGGCTCCGTGGACGATCTCTCACCGGACGAGGCCCATGAGGCCGCGTTGATCGTCGCGGGCGGCCCGACGCATGCCCACGGCATGGCGAGGCGGAATGCCCACCGGTCCCTGTCGGAGAGCTCGCGTCAGAAGCATCCGGTACTGCCGGGCGAGGAGAGCCTTCGCCGGTGGCTCGACCGCCTGCCCGCCGGCCACGCCGCCGTCGCAGCGTTCGACACTCGCTTCGACAAGCCGCGCGTCCTCACCGGGTCGGCCGCGAAGGGAATCGCACGCAGGCTGCGCGCGAAGGGCTACTCGGTGCTCGACGTGGAGAGCTTCTTCGTCGAGGGCGGCGACGGGCCGCTCGCCGATGGAGAGCGCGAGCGCGCCGTCGCGTGGGGGACCGAGCTGGCCGGGAAGGCAGCCGCCGCGCGTCAGGCCGAGGTGGCGACGTCGAGGGGCGGATAGGCGAAGCACCGTGCGCCCGCACCGCCGTCGACCATGATCTCTGCGCCGTTCACGTACGACGCCCAATCGGTCAGAAGGAACGCGACCACGTCGGCGATCTCCTCGGGCTGGCCGATGCGACGCATGGGGGCCAGCTCGCCCTCGCGCCGGAGCGCCTCATCGCGGTCGACGTCGGCCGGAAGCGTGTTGTAGGTCATGGGCGTTTCGACGGCGCCCGGCAGCACGACGTTGGCGCGGATCCCGAACGCGCCGTAGTCGACGGCGATGCTCTTGGTGGCCATCACGAGGCCGGCCTTGGCCGATGCGTACACGTAGTACCCGGGGAACGCCGCGACGCCCTGGATCGACGACACGTTCACGATCGATCCGCCGCCTCGCCGCAGCATGCGTCCGACGGCGACCGCGGCTCCGAACATCGGTCCCATGAGCAGCACCCGCAGACCGTCCTGGATGTGCTCCTCGGTCGCCTCGTGAGCGCTGCTCACCCAATCGATCCCGGCGTTGTTCACCCACCAGGCGAGGTCGCCGTGCTGCTCGGCCAGATCGGCGGCGCTCGCATGGGTCGACCAGTCGGCGATGTCTCCCACCAGCGGCACCATCCGGTCACCGAGGCGAGACGCCGTCTCCTCGAGCGCGGCGGCGTCCCTGTCCACACCGACGACCACCGCACCCTCCTCGAGCAGGCGCCGGGCAACCGCCTCCCCGATCCCCATCGCCGCGCCGGTGACGACGGCGGCGATCACGGGTGCGCCGCGCGGGTCGTCACTCCGGCGGGAGTGTCTCGACGACGTACAGATTTGCGACGGTGCCGCCGTCGACGACGAGCTCGCTGCCGTTGACCGCCGAGGCGTCGTCCGACGCGAGAAACAGGATCGTCGCGGCGATCTCCTCCGGCGTCGCCATCCGCCGCTGCGGGATCCGGTCGAAGTCGTTCATCACGTAGTCGAACATCTTCGCGCCCAGGAAGTCGCGGGTGAGCGGCGTCGCGGTGTAGCCCGGCGCGACGATGTTCGAGCGGATGCCGTGCCGCGCGAGCTCGCGCGCCATCGTCGTGTTGAGCCCGTGCAGCCCCGCCTTCGAGGCGTTGTAGGCGCCCTCGTCGCCGTCGGCCGCATACGCGGCGATCGACGACACGTGCACGATCGAGCCGCCGCCGTTCGCGGCCATCACCCGCGCCACGCGCTGGGCCATCATGAAGGCGCCGTTCAGGTTGACACCCATCACGCGGCGCCACTCCTCGTCGGGGAAGTCGAGGAAGGCCGACGTGTAGCCGAAGCCGGCGCAGTTCACGAGGACGTCGATGCCGCCCCACCGATCGCTCGCCGCGGCCACGGCCGCGTCGACCTGCTTCGGATCGGCCACGTCCGCCGTGTACGACCACGCGCTCCCGCCGTCGGACACGATCGACGCGGCGACGGCATCGATCTCGCTCGCCGTGCGCGAGATCAGGAGCACGTCCGCCCCCTCGCGCGCGGCTCGCCGAGCCGTGGCCTCGCCGATGCCCCGGCCTCCGCCGGACAGCACCAGGCGGCGGCCTCGAAACCGGTTGGGAACGTCAGTCGAGTGCGAGCGTTCCGTCGTCACCGGTCGAATGTATCAAAAATCAAGTATCTAGAGAAACCGCCGCTCAGTACTGGGTCTGGGCGCCGTCCGGGCCGAGCGGCACCCCCGCGAACGGCACGAACGCGCACTCGAACCGAAGCAGCGTGGCGGTGTCCGTGAGGCTCGAGATCTCGTGGTCGAGGTCGCGGAGCACGTGCACCTGGTCGCCGGGCCCGAGGTTGCCGGCGAGCCGGCCGACCCGCACGTGGCACCGGCCGGCGACCACGAGGTAGACGACCTCGCCCGTCGGGGAGGCGCTCGAGAGCGGGGAGCCGCGTTCGACCTCGACGAGGTCGGCCGGAAACGGGTTCGATGCGGCTGACCGGTCGCCGTCCAGCGGCCGCGTGACCGTCATCCGCAGCGACTGCGAGCCGGGGAGGTAGTCCGAGGTCCGCCATTTGTTGTGCGCGACGTTCGGGCTCACCAGGACATAGACCCACGCATCCTCGCCGCCGACCTCGTGAAGCAGGTTGTGCGGCGCGTTCGCCGGGATGTACACCAGGTCGCCCGCGGCGGCGACGCGCTCCTCACCGCCGACCTCGACCATGCACGCGCCGCTCAGGACGAAGTAGTACTCCGCTGCGCCGTCGTGCGCATGCCGGATGGGCCCGAGGGGATCGCCGAAGAGATGCGTGTCGCCGGCACACCAGACGAGCGGGCCTCCACGCACCGCCTCGGTGAAGATCAACTGCTGACGCACCCAGTCCTGCCACGGGCCAAGGCTGTCGAGCGGAGTGGCGGTCGCCGGCTTGCTCATCGGAAGTCCTTTCTCGGGGGGCATCTACAGGTCGCGGGCGGGGTGGAACCAGGAGTACGCCGTCCAGCCGCCGTCGACCGGGAGGACGCTTCCGGTGACGTAGGACGCGGCGGTGGACGCGACGAAGTCGATCGCGTTCGCCAGCTCTGCGACGGACGCGAGGCGGTGTATCGGCGTTCTGGCGGTCAGCTCGGTCGCCGGACGGAGCTCTGGCGGCGCGGCCGGTTCGAGGCCGGCGTAGGCGATCACGTTGATCCGCCGGCCCTCGCGCGACCAGCGCTCGACGTGAACGGTCGCCAGCGCGCGGGCCGCAGCGGCGGCAAGCTCGATCTCCGTGTCGTGCGGCGAGGCGACGGCGCCCCACACCGGGACGACGGCGATGAACCCCGCTCCGGCGCCGCGCGGGAGGTGCTCGTCGGCCGCCTCGGCTGCACGCATGAGCTCCGCCGTCTCGTCGGCCACGCCCTCCCCGGGGACGACGTGAACCCATGACGTCGCGGGCCCGGCCGGCTCGCGATTCACCGGTGCCCGCAGATGGCGCTCGAGCTCAGCCGCCAGAGCGTCGGTGCCGCCTGTGAGGACGTAGGCGCTCAACCGCCGGCCTCCGCCGGAATGCCCGTGCTCGCCATCCAGCCACCGTCGATCAGGAGGGTGGTGCCGGTGATGAAGCTCGCCTTGCGCGATGCGAGGAAGGCCACGCAGCCGGCGATCTCCTCCGGCTCGGCGACGCGCCCCATCGGCGTCCGCTGGGCGTACTCCGCCCTCCTGGTCGCCCCCTCGAGCGTCCGCAGGACATGCTCGAGCATCTCGGTGCGCGTGACGGCGGGGGCGACGGCGTTGACCCGGACGCCGCGCGCGGCCCATTCGACGCCGAGCACCTGCGTCAGGCATGAGATCCCGGCCTTGGCGGCGTTGTAGGCCGAGCGCCCGGGGTGCCCGCCGAGCGCGCCGATCGAGCTGAGATTGACGATGGCTCCGCCTTCGCCGGCAAGCATCGTCCGCGCGACGGCCTGCGTCGTCAGGAACGTCCCCGTCAGCATCACGTCGACCTGCCGGCGCCACTCGTCCTCGGCGAGCTGGTCGGACGGCGCGACGGTGACGATGCCGGCGTTGTTGATCAGCACCGTCGGCGGGCCGAGGCGCTCGGTCACGCAGCGGACGAGCTCGTCGATCCCCGCGGCGTCCCGGACGTCGAGCTGCCACGGCGTCGCGTCCAGCCCCTCGCCGGCGAGGATCTCCGAGCGCTCGGCGGCGCCCTCGAGGTTGATGTCGGCGACGATGACGGTCCCGCCGAGGCGCGCGAGGCTCTCGGCGATCGCGGCGCCGATCCCGCGCGCCGCTCCGGTCACGATGCACACCCGGCCTGCGAACTCGTCCGCATCGAGGATCGGGGCGATCATGGGCGCCTCGGCACCAGGAAGCTGCGCTCGAACCGGCACACGACCTCGCCGTCCTGGTTCGCCCCCCGGGTCTCGACGGCGACGATGCCGGCGTCGGGCCGCGACTTCGAGAGGCGCCTCCGAAGGACGGTGGTCTCGGCGTACAGGGTGTCGCCGTGATGGACGGGTCGCAGGTGGCGGAGCTCCGTCGTCCCCAGGGCGGCCAGCGCCTTCCCCGAGACGTCGGGGACGCTCATCCCGAGGAGCAGCGCGTAGACGTACGTGCCGACGACGAGGTTCCGGCCCCCGTCCATCCTCTCGCTCGCGTAGTGGGCGTCGGTGTGGATCGGGCTCGTCGCCATCGTCAGGCAGCAGAAGAGGTGGTTGTCGGCCTCCGTCACGGTCTTTCCGGGCCAGTGCCGGTAGACGTCGCCGACCTCGAGCTCCTCGAGATAGCGCCCGAAGCCGGTCCGCGTGCTCATGCGAGCTCCGCGATCACCGTTCCGACCGGGACGGTCCGGCCGGCCGGCTCGCGGATCCGGAGCACGCCCGCCCGCGGCATCACGACGTCGCCCATCAGACGGCTCCCGCGAGCCGCGCCACCGCCGCGACGATGCGCTCGATGTCGGGAAGCCAGGCCGACTCCAACGCGGTGGCGTAGGGCACCGGCACGTCGTCCGACGTCACGACGGCCGGGTGCGGGCCGATGTCCGCTCCCGCCACGACCATCCGGGTGAGGAGCGTCGGCGCCCACCCGCCCGGGAGCGGGCCCTCCTGGACGAGGACGAGCCGCCCGGTCCGGCCGGCGCTCTCGACCACCGTCGCCACGTCCATCGGCGCCAGGGAACGGAGGTCGATCACCTCGGCCTCGACGCCACCTGCCGCGAGCTCGTCCGCGGCGGCGAGCGCCCGCGCAGCCATGAGCTGCGTGCCGACGATCGTGACATCGGTCCCGGCGCGGCGGACACGTGCCGTCCCCAGCGTCTCCGGCGGGGCTGCTTGATCGACCTCGCCCTTCGTGCCGTAGAGGCCCTTGTGCTCGAAGAACAGCACCGGGTCGGGGCTCTGGATCGCCGCGCGCAGGAGCCCGTAGGCGTCCTGCGGGGTCGAGGGCGCCACGAGCGCGAGGCCCGGGACGTTCAGAAACCAGCTTTCGACCGTCTGCGAGTGCTGAGCGCCGAACCCGAGCGAGGCGCCGTTGGCCATCCGGATGGTGACAGGCACCTCGACCTGGCCGCCGGTCATGTAGCGGTACTTCGCAAGCTGGTTGGCGATCTGGTCGAAGCAGACGGCTGCGAAGTCGGCGAACATGAGCTCGACGACCGGCCGCATGCCCTTCATCGCGGCGCCGATCGCGGCACCGACGATGGCCTGCTCCGAGATCGGGGTGTCCATGACCCGCTCGCCGCCGAACCGGTCGACGAGGCCCTCGGTCACCTTGAACGCACCGCCGGCGGCGGCGATGTCCTCGCCCAGGAGCACGACGCGCGGATCGCCGGCCAGCTCGTCCGCCAGGGCGTGCCGGACGGCCTCTCGGAAGGTCAGCTCGGTCATGCCAGGACGTCCTCCAGCCTGGCCTCCGCTCCCGGCTCGTCCCAGCGCCCGGGCGCGCTCGAGCGCGGCGGCGATGTCGGCCTCGGCCGCCGCCGCGCACGCCGTCGACCGCGACGCCCCGTGAGCGCAGGTCATCCTCGAGCCGCGGGATGGGGTCACGGGTCAGCCACAGCTCCACCTCCTCGGGCGGCCGGTACGTCCCGGGATCGGTGCGCGAGTGGCCCTTGTGCCGGTAGGTGAGCGCCTCGACCAGCGTCGGGCCGGCGCCGGCGCGTCCGCGCTCGGCCGCGGCCGTCACGGCGTCGTACACGACGCGGACGTCGTTTCCGTCGATGCACGCCTTGGCCATCGAGTAGGAGTCGGCCCGGTCGGCGATGCGGTCGATCGGCGTGGTGAGGTGCTTCGCGGTGTACTCGCCGTAGAGGTTGTTCTCGCACAGGAAGATCACCGGGAGCGCCCAGATCGACGCCATGTTCAGCGCCTCGTGAAACGCCCCGATGTTCGCCGCGCCGTCGCCGAAGAAGCACAGCGTCACCCCGCCGTCGCCCAGGTGCTTCGACGCGAGCGCCGTCCCGAGGGCGATCGGCAGATGCGCGCCCACGATCGCGAACGACCCGTATGCGCCGACGGAGACGTCCGTGAGGTGCATCGAGCCGCCCTTGCCGCCGCACAGGCCGTCCGCCTTGCCCATGATCTCTCCGAAGGCCCGGTCGGCCGGCGCCCCCATCGCGAGCACGGCGCCGTGGCCGCGGTAGGTGCAGAGCATCGAGTCGCCGTCCCGAAGCGCGCCGCACGCCCCCACGACGACGGCCTCCTGCCCCTGGCACAGATGCGTCGAGCCGCGCACGAGCCCCGACGTGAAGAGGCGCTGGGTGGCCTCCTCGAACGCGCGGATCTCCCACATGCGCCGGAGGAACGCGCTCGCCTGGTCGTCGGACAGAGGGTGGGCTAGATGGTCGATTCCCAATTCACGTGATGTCCTGGGCGGCGAGAATCGAGCGTGGCAAGGACGCAGGGAGCGCCGATATTGGTTGAAATATCGGCGCGACCGAGGACGCAGCCAGGCGACGGTTCGCAGCCGCAGCCTCACCAGCGTTCGAACTTTCGAAACGGCTGGGCGTCCAGGCGCGCGAGAATTGGGAATCGACCATCTGGTACGGCCATTGCCGTGGCGACGGGTGGCGGCTATACTCGCGCAATGCAAACGATTGTACGTCCGGCCTCAGCGCCTGTCAAGACGGTGCTGGCGGGCGTCTCGTGAGCACGCCGCTCCCGCTCCAGGGCCTCCGGATCGTGGAGCTGGCGGACATCGTCGCGGGGCCGTCGGTCGGCGCCTTCCTCGGTGACTTCGGGGCCGACGTGGTCAAGATCGAGCGGATCGACGGCGGCGACGCCGCACGCCAGATGGGCGGCATGCTGGACGACCGGTCGGCCTGGTGGGTCGTGCTCGGGCGCAACAAGCGAAGCGTCACGCTCGACCTCAAGTCGGAGCAGGGCCGCGCGGGCTTCATGCGGCTGATCGACTCCGCCGATGCGCTGGTCGAGGCGTACCGGCCGGGGGTTCTCGAAGGCCTGGGGTTGGCTCCCGAGACGCTGCTCGAGCGGAACAGCGGCCTGGTGATCGTGCGCATCTCGGGCTTCGGCCAGACGGGGCCGCGCCGCACACAGCCCGGGCTGGGAACGCTGGCCGAGGCGTACTCCGGGTTCGCCAGCATCACCGGCCAGGCCGACGGGCCTCCGATGCTCCCGCCGGTCGCCCTCGGCGACGAGTCCGCCGCGCTCTTCGCCACCTGGTCCCTGCTCGCGGCGCTCTACTGGCGCGATGCGCGGGGAGGGTCCGGGCAGGTGATCGACGTGTCGCTCTTCGAGTCGCTCTACTCGCTCCTGGGCCCGCTGCCCACGCTGGCCAAGCACCTCGGCCACGCGCCGGTGCGATCCGGCTCCCGCCTCTCGTTCTCGTCGCCCCGAAACGTGTACGGGACGGTCGACGGGCACTGGGTCGCCGTGTCCGGCACCGCGCCGTCCCGTGCCGTGCGGCTTCTCGACGCCCTTGGCGGCCAGGAGCTCATCGACGACGAGCGCTTTCGCACGCCGGCCGCACGGCAGGAGCACGCCGACGATCTCGACGCGCTGGTCGCGGCCTGGATCGGGTGCCGGACGGCGGCCGAGGTCGAGCGGGCTCTCGGCGAACGCGGCGTGGCCGTGTCGCGCGTGTTCTCCGTGGGCGAGACCCTCGACGATCCCCACTACCTCGCCCGCGGTACGCTGACGGACGTGCCCGACGAGACGCTCGGCCCCGTCACCATGCAGGCCCCGGTTCCCCGGATGAGCCGGACGCCCGGGCGCATCAGCCGGCCGGGCCGGCAGCTCGGGTGCGACACGGCGGAGGTGTTGAAGGAGCTCGGATTCTCGGACGCCGAGATCGAGCGCGGCGCCCACGACGGGTCGTGGGGAGGGATCCCGTGAGCGGGGAGGCCGCCCCCGACGTGTGGCGGCTCAGCCTCGTCCGCGGCCGCGAGGGCCTCGAGCGGGAGCGGTTCCTCGAGCACTGGCTCGGTCCGCACAGGGAGCACGTCACGTCGATCGACGGGGTGGTGGCCGCGAGGTTCTACGTGGTCGAGTCGTGGACGCCGGGGCCCCCGGCGTGGGACGGGCTCGGCCTGATCGGGTTCCGAAGCGGCGACGATGCCCGAACAGCGTTCGACGCCCCCGAGACGCGGAGCTGGGTCGCCGGCGAGCGGGCCCGCTACTTCGGCGCGGTCGAGAACGCGCTCCTCAGGGAGCGCTGACCGGACCGACCGAGCTCCGCATCACGACGCGCGGCCGCGGGGACGTGACGACGACGCGCTCGGGACGCTCTCCGGCGACCATCGCCGCGAGCAGGTCGACCGCCCGGCCGCCCATCACGCCGAGCGGCATGTCGACGGTGGTGAGCGGCGGCCAGCAGTAGGCCGCCAGCCAGACGTCGGGCATCGCAATGACCGAGACGGCCTCGGGGATCGGCACGGAGTGCTCGTGGAGCGCGTGCAGCACACCCAGCGCCGACTTGATCGTCCACACGCAGATCGCGGTCGGCGGCGGGTCGACGGCGAGCAGCCCGGCGGTGGCGACCTGAGCGGTCTCGGGCTCGAACGCCGCGACGACCAGCCGCTTGTCGACCGGCAGCTTGAACGCCTTCATCGCCTTCAGGTACCCGGCCTTCCGCCGCCGGGCGGTGTCGATGCCCGGCGGGCCCGAGATGTAGGCGATCCTCGTGTGCCCGGCCTCGACCAGGCACCGGACCGCCGCCTCGACCCCCGCCTCCTCGTCGAGCACGACCGACGCCGTCGCCTGCGGCACCGATCTGTTCACGAGGACGTACGGCACCGCCGTGGCCTCGAGCACGTCGAGTGCGAATGAGCGGTCGGACGCGGCCGAGAAGAGCAGTCCGTCCACGCGGTTCTCCGACACGAGGCGGGCGAAGTCCGCGGGCTTGTCGGGCCGGATCGCGTCGATGACGACGCTGAGCCCCCGCTCGGCCGCGCGCTGCTCGATGCCGTCGATCACGGCCGCATAGACGGGGTTCGAGAACTCGGGGAGGACGACGCCGATGCTGCCGGTGCGCTGCGTGCGCAGCCCTCGGGCCACGGCGTTCGGTGTGTAGCCGAGGGCGCGGCTCGCGTCGATCACGCGCTTCGCGGTCTCGTCCTTCACGAGGTCGAGCCGGCCGGAGAGCACCCGCGATGCCGTCGACGGATCGACCCTGGCCCGAGCGGCGACGTCCTTCAGGCGTACCCGGGCCACGAGCGCGAGCCTACCCGACGTCGATCGGCGGGTGAGCGAAGCAGCGCACCATCGCGCCTCCGTCGACGATCACCTCGGCGCCGTTCACGAACGAGGCTCGATCCGACAGGAGAAACGCCACCACGTCGGCGATCTCCGACGGCCGGCCGATTCGCAGCATCGGCGCCAGGGCGGCTTCGCCCGCGAGCCACGCGTCGCGCTCCGAGGGATCCGCGGGGATCCCGGCCCGGAACATCGGGGTATCGATGTTCCCCGGGAGGACCACGTTGCAGCGGAGGCCGTGCGGTGCGTAGTCGAGCGCGACGCTCTTGGTCGCCATCAGGATCGCCGCCTTCGCGGCGTCGTACACGAAGTAGCGGGGCCAGGCCGCGACACCCTGGATCGACGAGATGTTGACGATCGATCCCGTTCGGGCGGGCAGCATGCGCCGCACGGCGATCGCGCACCCGAACATCACGCCGTGCTGGAGCACCCGCAGCCCCTGCTCGATGTGCTCGGGCGTCACCTCGTGCGCGCCGCCGACGATGTCGATCCCGGCGTTATTGACCCAGTGGCGGAGCGGGCCGCGGCGCTCGGCCGCATCGGCCGCCCGCACGTGGGTGTCCCAGTCGCCGACGTCGCCCACCAGCGGCTCGAATCCGTCGCCGAGCTCGGCGCGAGCCTCTTCCAGGGCGCTCGCGTTCACGTCGATCCCGACCACCGGCACGCCGTCGGTCACGAGCCGGCGCGCGATCTCGAGGCCCATTCCCATCGCCGCGCCGGTGACGACGGCGGTGGCGGATCGGTCACTCATGGGCGTGCCTCCACAATCGTTTGTGGAGAGACTCTACTGCACAGGGCGTCGCGGAAGCGGCCGCGCTCGGCCCCGGCGCCACCCGGCCGTCGGCGAGCAGCCGGCGGAACCGCGCCACGGCGTCGGCGACGCCCTCGGCGAAGGGCAGCTCGGCGACCGCGCCGATGGTCTCGCCGAGCGACGCGGCATCCACCTCGGCGGGGAACGGCAGGAGCACGTCGTCGAACTTGATCAGACCCGCGGCGGCGGGCGCCGCGGCTTCGATCGCGGCGACGACGCCGTCCATCGTCACGGCCTCGCCGGCGAGGTTGTGCACGGTGGCGCCGTCACGCCCGACGAGCGCGGCCTGCACGAACGCCCGCGCGACGTCCGGCGCGTACTGAAACTGGCTCCGCCCCCCGTACGGGATGCGGTACGCAACGCCGGCCGCGGCCGCCAGCATCGCCGCGGTCGGCGCGGACGTGAGGCCCTGGTCGCGGCCCGGCCCGTAGACCGTGTGCGGCCGCAGGCCGACGCTCGAGACGCCCCGTTCGGCGTGGTAGATGGCGGCGGTCCCTTCGTTGGCGCGCTTGTAGACGCCGTACAGCGTGCCCGGGATCGAGCTCATCGCCGGTGCGGAGCCCGAGTCGATCGCGTCGTAGGCGGCCACCGACGAGGCGTAGACGACAGGCCCCATCCGATCCGCGCGCCGCGCGACCGCCTCGAAGACGTTCACCGTTCCGACGACGTTCACCTGCGCGCCGCGCACCGGGTCTTCGCGGCAGAACGGCACCTGCAGCGCGGCAAGGTGGATGACGTTCGTCACCTCGTGCGCGTCGATCAGCGCCTCGAGCGCCGCCAGGTCGGTGATGTCGCCCTGCACGCGAGGGACGCGCTCGAGCTCGGCCGCGCTCCATCACGAGCCCCATCCGGCGCGGGTCGTCCCCGATGTCGTACGCGATCACGTCGACGTCGCGGCGCACCAGATCACGGACGACCCACGCGCCGATGCACCCGTATGCACCGGTGACCAGGACGCGTGTCATCGACGCACGCGTCCAGCGTGCGGCGTGCGAGAACCCATTTACGCAAACGTTAGCGTATGCGTCGCGACTTCGTTAGGATCACCCCGATGATGCAGCGCCAGAGCTCTCGTCCGACGCGTCTGGAGGACGTTGCGGAGGCAGCAGGGGTGCATGTCTCGACGGTGTCGAGGGTGCTCAACGGCCGCGGTGCCGCAGCGGTGCGGCCCGAGACGCGAGAGCGGATCGAGGAGGCGGCGACACGGCTCCGCTACCGGCCGAACGCCATCGCCCGCGGCCTCAAGCTGGCATCGGCCGGCGCACTCGGCCTGCTGGTGCCGTCGCTTCGGAACCCGGTCTACTCAGCCATCATCCGCGGCGCGTTCGACCGCGCCTGGGAGCGCAGCTTCGTCGTCCTGCTTGCCGAGGACCTCGGCGCACCGAGCGCCCAGCAGGCGTATGAGCGGCTCGTCGAGGAGGGCCGCATCGACGGGCTCCTGATCGCAAGCGCCCGCCCCGGCAGCCCGCTCTTCGACCACCTGGCGTCCGACCCCATCCCCTGCGTCTTCGTCAACCGACGCCACAGGGGCAGCGGCCGCAACGCCGTGATGCGCGAGGAGGACGCGGGCCGGCTGGCGGCCGAGCATCTGCTCGGGCTGGGGCATACGCGGCTCGCGCACATCTCCGGCCCGCCCGAGCTCGACACGGCGCACCGCCGCGCCGAGGGGTTCGTCTCGGCCGTGCGAGCGGCGGGTCACCGCTGCTCGGTGGTCGCCGCTCCCTTCGAGGAGCGCGGAGGGATGACGGCGATGCAGGAGCTGCTCGGCCGGCGCGTGCCGCCGACCGGCGTCTTCGCGTCGAACATCAACCAGGCGGTCGGCGCGATCGCAGGCGCCCGCCTGGCCGGCAGGTCGATCCCGGGTCAGGTGTCGCTCGTGGGGTACGACGACGATCCGCTCTGCGACTGCCTCGAGGTGCCGCTGACCGCCATCCGCATGCCGCTGTCCGAGCTGGGCCGGGTGGCCGTGGATGCGCTCATCGATCAGGTCGAGGGTGCGCCTCCGCGTGACATCGTCGTCGAGACCGCCCCGGAGCTCGTCGTCCGCGGGTCGACCGCTCCGCCGGAGGCCCGATGATCGTCGAGGCCGCCGTCATGGAGCAGCCGTCGTCGCCCCTCGTCGTCACAGAGGTCGAGCTCGATGAGCCGCGACGCGACGAGGTGCTCGTGCGGATGCTGGCATCGGGCATCTGTCGCAGCGACCTGTCGTACATGGACGGCAAGTGGCCGGCGCCGCTGCCGATCGTCCTCGGCCACGAGGGCGCGGGCGTGATCGAGGCCGTCGGCGAGGGCGTGTCCGAGAGCCGCGTCGGCGAGCACGTGGTCCTGACGTTCGCGCCGCCGTGCGGCCGCTGCCGCTTCTGCCTGGAGGGTCGCGCGAACCTGTGTCTCGATGCGGCGGCCTGCATGGACGCCGGCACGATGCGCGACGGGACGACCCGCCTTCATCGCGGCGGAGAGCGCGTCCACCATCTGGCCCTGGTGTCGTCGTTCGCCGACCACGCGGTGGTGCCGGCGAACGGCGCGATCCCGGTGACCGAGCGGCTGGAGCCCGCCCTCGCCTGCCTTCTGGGGTGCGGCGTGACCACCGGTGTGATGTCTGTGACGCGCCGCGCAAACGTTCGCCCTGGCGAGTCGGTCGCCGTCTTCGGCTGCGGCGGCGTCGGCCTGGCGGCGATCCTCGGGGCCCGGCTCGTGTCCGCCGAGCCGCTGATCGCCGTCGATCCGCTGCCGGCCAAGCGGGAGATGGCGCTCGCGATGGGTGCGACGCACGCCGTCGATCCGGATGCCGGCGATCCCGCGGAGCAGATCCGGGCGATCGTCCCGGGTGGCGTCGACTTCGCGCTCGAGGCGATCGGCGTCGCTGCCGTCGCCGACCAGGCGTTCCGCTCGGTACGGGACGGCGGGACGACCGTGCTCATCGGGCAGCCGGCGATGGGGGTGAAGGCGGGGTTCGATGTTTACGACGTGACGCAGTTCGAGCACACCATCCTCGGCTCGAACCTCGGCGGGGCGAATCCGGCGCTGCACGTGCCCGGGCTGGCACGCCTCGCCGCCTCGAAGACGCTCGATCTCGAGCCGCTCGTGACCCACCGGATGCCGCTCAGCAGGATCAACGAGGCCGTCGAGGTGACGGCGTCCGGGGCCGGCGGACGGGTGGTGGTCGAGCTGTGATCGTGCTCGGGAACGACGATCTGCTCGTGCGCGTCGACCCCGCTCACGGCGGCGAGATCCTCGACCTCGTCGTTCCGCGCACGGGCGCGCAGTACCTCGGCAGGCCGCCGTTCGCGTCGCTGCCGCCGCGGCACGGCGACCTGGACGAGGAGACGTGGACGGCGTCGTATCGAGGCGGATGGCAGACGGTCGCCCCCAATGCGGGCAACGCCTGCATGGTCGACGGGGTGGCCCACGGATTCCACGGCGCCGCGTCGACGGGCGCCTGGCGTGCGCTGGACACGGCCGCCGACGTCGTCACGCTCGAGTGGGCGGGCAACGGCCTCGAGGCCGTGCGCCGGCTGGCGATCGAGGGCGGCGCCCTGGTGGTCGAGACGACCTGGCGGGCGACCGTGCGCCCTGTCCCGATGGTCTGGGTCGAGCACCTGACGGTCGGCATCCAGCTGCTCAGTCCGGAGGTCGAGATCCGGCTCACCGGGGGGCGGGCGTTCGAGCTCTCCGAGGTCGACGGGCCCGCGTGGCCGCCGGCCGGAGCGCCGGCGTGGCCCGACGTCCTCCTCCTGGACGGCTCGGTCGAGCGGGCGGACCGGTGGCCGCTCGACCGCCCGCGGGCGCGCTTCGGCTGTGTGGCCGACCTTCCCGACGGGCGCTTCGAGGTGCGGAACGTGGCGACGGGTCAGGGCCTCCTCGTGGAGTGGGACGTGGCCGTGCTGCCGCACCTGTGGCTGTGGCACGAGGTGCGGACGAGCGGCGGTCCGTGGAGGGGCCAGGGAGAGATGCTCGGCCTGGAGCCGGCCTCCGTGCCGCACTCGCTGGGGCTCGCTCGGGCGCTTGCCGAGGGCCAGGCGCACCGGATCGAGCCGGGCACCGATCTGACCTGCCGGGTGGTTGCCCGGCCGCTTGACGGAGGAGGGTCTGCGTGAGAAGGTCCGGGCGTGCAATCGTTTGTAGGCTCCGAGGGGTGAGTCCGTGCTCCTGAGGAAGCGCAAGGCACGCGAGCAGACTGCGGCGAGCACGCTCGACCTCTACTACGCGTCCGACGTGCACGGCTCCGAGCAGTGCTGGCGGAAGTTCCTCGGGGCCGGGCGGTTCTACGGCGTCCAGGCGCTGATCATGGGAGGCGACCTCACCGGGAAGGCGATCGTCCCGATCACCGTCGACGGCCCGTCGTTCAGGGTCCGCTTCCTCGGCGAGGATCAGTCCGGCTCCGGGCCGGAGGAGCTCGAGAAGCTGGAGGCGGCCATCCGCTACAACGGCATGTACCCCTGGCCGGCGAGCGCCGAGGAAGTCGCTCGGGCCGAGTCGGATGCCGGAGTGCGCTCGGAGCTGTTCGAGCGCGTGATGGTCGAGGAGCTGCAGCGCTGGATCGACCTGGCGGACGAGCGCATGTCGGAGTACGGCATCGACGTCTTCGTCATGCCGGGGAACGACGATCCGTGGAGCTGCGACGCGGTGATCGCCGGAGCGGCACACGTCACCGCATGCGACGAGAGGGTCGTGCGGGTCGGAGACCACGAGATGATCTCCTGCGCGTACGCCAACCCGACGCCGTGGAACAGCCCGCGGGAGCTCGACGAGGACGCCCTCTACACGAAGCTCCGGGGCCTCGCGGAGCAGGTCGAATCGCCGGCGACGGCCATCTTCAACCTGCACGTGCCGCCACACAACTCGGGGCTCGACACCGCCAACGAGATGAACCCGGACCTCACGCTTGTCTTCAAGAGCGGGCAGCCGAACCCGGTGCCGGTCGGCAGCACCGCCGTCCGTCAGCTCATCGAGGAGTACCAGCCTCTGCTGGCCCTCCACGGACACATCCACGAGTCGCGCGGGGAGGCGCGCATAGGTCGAACGCTGTGCATCAACTCGGGGTCCGAGTACAACAGCGGCCGCATCCACGGTGTCACGGTGAAGCTGGCACCGTCCGAGGTCGTGTCACACCAGTTCGTTATCGGGTAAGGCAAGTCCACGAACAAGGAGGAACATCGTGAGTGACATGTCAGCCGCAGGTGAGGCGCCGCCCCCGGCACCCACCTCCGGCCTGTTTGCGCGAAACGCCACGGGCCTCGTCCGCGGCGTCTCGCCGCGATCGTCACTGATCATCAACTTCATCCCCGGCCACCCGGCCCAGTCGCTCGCGGCCGGGTTCTTCTTCGTGTTCGCCCTCTTCCCGGGGGGGAACTACCTGGTCGGGCTGCTGCTGGTGATTCCGCTGGGACTGGCGATGTCGTACGCCTTCGGGCTCCTGACCGCGATGATCCCGAGATCGGGCGGCGACTACATGCTGGTCAGTCGTGTCATCCATCCGATGGTCGGGCTCATATCCTCGTTCTGTATGACCCTGGCGGGCCTGCTCTCGAATGCGTTCTTCGGGATCGCGTTCGTCACGATCGGGCTCGCTCCAGGGTTGGCGGGGATCGGGCTCGTGGGCGGCTGGCCGACGCTGGTGCAGTGGAGCGCAGACATCCAGACCAAGAACTGGCAGATCGCGCTGGGCGGGCTCATGATGTGCCTCTCGGCCCTGATCCTCGCCGGCGGCTGGGGCTGGACGCTGCGTGTGCAGAACACGCTCTTCTGGCTGGTCACGGGCACCCTTGCCCTCAGCGTGCTGATCGCGGTCTTCACGTCGCACAGCACGTTCATCTCGAACTTCGACAGCTTCGCCAAGTCGATCGGCGCGGGTGACGGGGCCTACGAGAACACGATCAAGACGGCCCAGGACGCCGGGGTGAACACGAACCCGGGGTTTGACCTCGGGAACACGATCCCGGTCATGGGGTTCTTCTGTACGTTCTCGATCTTCTCGTACTGGTCGACGTTCATCGGTGGTGAGCTGCGTCAGGCCAGCACCATCAAGACGGCCAACAACATGGCGATTGCCGCGGTGGCCGGCCCGCTGGTCGTCGTCGTGTGCGCGGCGATCTTCTTCCACACGTTCGGCACCAGCTTCATGATCGCGGCCAACGGTGGCGGTACGGTCCCGATCGCTCCGCAGTACTTCTCGCTGATCGCAGCCTCGACCGGGAACACGATCATCGCGATTGTGCTGTTCGGCGGCTACATCCTGTTCTGGCCGCTCATCTGCTACATCTCGTTCATCCAGCCGACGCGCATGCTGTTCGCATATGCGTTCGACGGGATTCTGCCCAAGGCCGTCACGAACACGTCGGCCAACGGCTCGCCGTACGTCGCGGTGATCCTTGCGACGCTGGCGTCGTTCATCACGCTGATCTGGGCGGTGAACGGCTCGAACTTCTTCCAGGTTCTCGTGTACGCCACGCTCGTCCAGCTGATCGCGATGGCGCTCGTCGGGATCTCGGCGGTGGTCGTGCCGTATACGAAGCCCGACCTCTACCGCGCGTCGGCGACCAAGAGGACGTTCGCCGGCATTCCCGTGGTGTCGATCGCCGGCGCCGGCGCGTTCCTCACCTGCGTGTTCGTGTGGGTGCTGTACTTCCACTATCCAACCCAGTTCTTCCTGTCGGACAAGCAGAAGATGTTCAGCATCTTCGGCGTGACGATCGCGCTGGCCATCCTGTACTACTTCGCCGTGAAGGCGTTCAGGAAGAGCCAGGGCGTCGAGATCGACCGGGCGTTCGCAGAGATCCCGCCCGAGTGACAGCGATGCAGGCACAGGGGGCCGGGTCCGCCCGGCCCCCCGTCGCCGTGGTCACCGGGGCGGCGATGGGCATCGGGCGTGCGGTCGCCGAGCGGCTGGTCGGCGATTCGATCCAGGTGGTCGGGCTGGACAGAGACGAGACGGCGCTCGCCGCCGCCGCGGAGGCGATCGGGGAGCGGTTCAGGCCGGTCGTGGGCGACGTGGGCGAGTGGGCCGACCACGAGCGGGCCGCCGACGCGGCCGCCGAGCTCGGGACGCTGCGCCACTGGGTGAACAACGCCGGGATCGACTGGTCCGATCCCGCCCACGAGGTGACGGCCGCGCACATCCAGGAGGGCCTGCGCGTCCTCCAGCTCGGCCCGATGTACGGCGGCGCGGTCGCGGTGCGGCGGATGCTGCGCACCGGCGGCGGGTCGATCGTCAACGTCTCGTCGATCCAGGGTGCCGCCTCGTTCCCCCGCTACTACGTCTACGGGGCGGCCAAGGCGGCGCTGCTCCTCGCGACGAAGAGCATCGCCGTCGACTACGGCCCCTTCGGCATACGGTGCAACGCCGTCCTGCCCGGCGTGATCGAGACGCCGATGACGCACGCGCTGCTTCCGCCCGACCTGAGTCGCGAGGAGGCCATGCGGCAGGAGGGCCTCCTGGCACCGATGCTCCGCGCCGGCCAGCCGTCCGAGATGGCCGACGTGATCGCGTTCCTCCTGAGCGACCGCGCCTCGTACGTGAACGGCGCGGAGATCGTCGCCGACGGGGGAGCGATGGCGCGATGCTATGCGTATCCACCCCTCGACATCGAAGGAGCAACGTGAGCACACGTCTTCAGGGAAGGCGCGCCCTGGTCACCGGCGCGTCGAGCGGCATCGGCCGCGAGGTCGCGCTTCGCTTCGCAGCCGAGGGAGCGGCGGTGGCGTGCGGCGGTCGCGACGAGGAGCGCACTCAGGCGACCGTCGACCGGATCGCCGGCTCCGGCGGTACGGCGGTGGCGGTCGTCGGCGACGTGTCGGACGCCGCGGGTGCCGAGGGCGTCGTCCAGGCGGCGGCCGCGGCGCTCGGCGGGCTCGACGCCGTCGTCAACAACGCGGGCATCGACGCCACCGAGTGGAAGCCCGTCGACGAGTGGCCCGTGGAGGAGTTCGACCTGCTGATCCGCACGAACCTGCGAGGGCCGTTCCTGGTCGCGAAGTACGCGATCCCCCACCTGCTCGAGGCCGGCGGCGGCGCGATCGTCCACATGAGCTCGGTCTGCGCCATCACCGTCTGGGCCGGCGACTGCGGATACGACATCTCGAAGGCCGGCCTCAACATGCTGTCTGACCACATCGCCGTCGAGTACGGCCCGCGTGGCATCCGGTCGAACACGCTCATGCCCGGCGTCATCGCCACGGAGCTGCACGAGTCGGTGATGACGGCGATGAACGACGGACGCGCGTTCGAGCGCGAGCTGCTCTCGCGGCACCCGATCGGCCGGTTCGGGAACGTCGCCGAGGTCGCGGACGCCTGCGTCTTCCTGTGCGCCGACGAGGCGGGGTTCCTGACGGGGGCGAACATCTCGATCGACGGCGGCTACAGCCGCGTCTGACGGACGATGCGCATCACGGGCATCCGCACGCACGTCCTGCTCGACCCGGGGTTCGACGTCGGTGCGACGAGCTCGGCGCAGGACACCATCGTCGTCGAGATCGACACCGACGAGGGCCTCACCGGGATCGGCGAGACCGACCTGAACGCGTGGATCGCCCGCGCCTGCATCGAGGCGCCGGGCACCCACACGATGGACCGCGGCCTGCGCTCGCTCCTGCTCGGGCACGACCCGACGGACGTCGAGGCCATCTGGGAGGAGCTCTACGTCGGCACCTGCATGACCGGCCGGCGCGGCGCCCTGGTGCACGCGATCGGTGCGCTCGACATGGCGCTCTGGGACCTCCGCGGGAAGGCGGAGGGCGTGCCCTGCTGGCTGCTCTGGGGCGAGGCGCACGGCGAGGTGCTGACGCCGTACGCGTCGCTTCAGCCGGAGGTCTCGTCGTTCGACGCCTACCTCGAGTCGATGGTCGAGTGGACGGGCCGCGCGCGCGATCTGGGCTTCACGGCCGCCAAGCTCGAGGCGACCTTCTCCGGGCCGTATGCGCACAAGGGCCTTTCGGGGCCCGACGACTGGGTCGTGCGGGTGGCGCGGGAGGTGCGTGCGGCCGCCGGGCCGGACATGACGCTCATGGTCGACGTCCAGTACGCCTTCGACTCGGTCGAGCGGGCTCTCCGGGTCGCCGAGCAGATCGCGGAGTACGACATCTTCTTCCTCGAGACGCCGCTCTGGACCGACGACATCGACGGCTATGCGAGGCTGGCGGCGGCCTCGCCGGTGCCGATCGCGGCCGGCGAGTGGCTCTCGTCGCGCCACGAGTTCCGAGAGCTGATCGAGCGCTCGGCCGTGCACGTCCTTCAGCCCGACATCGGCCGCGTCGGCGGGTTCACCGAGGCGCGTCGCGTGTGCGACATGGCGGCGGACGCCGGCCTGATCGTGGTGCCGCACGCGTGGAAGACGGGGATCTCGGTGGCTGCCGCGGCTCACCTCGCGACCGTCACGCCGCACATGCCGTTCTTCGAGTTCCTTCCCGCAGAGCTGTGCGAGTCCCGCCTGCGGAAGGACCTGACGGTCGACGAGCCCGCCTTCGCCGAGGGCCGGCTCCCGCTCCCCGCTCGGCCCGGCCTCGGCGTCGAGCTCAACCGCATGGCGCTCCGCGAGTTCGAAGAGGCGGCGGCGCGTGTCGCCTGACCTTCGCGCCGCCCACGTGGCGGACGCCCTCGACGCGATGGGCGTGCGAGACCGGTGCATCTCGCGGCTCACGCAATTCCTGCCGGGCCGGACCGTCGTCGGCGCGGCGTTCACGCTGGCGTGCGCTCCACCCGGGCTCGAGGTCACCGAGCGCTACGCCGGGCTGCTCGCCGCAATCGACGCTGTGAAGGCGGGCGACGTGGTCGTGGTCGCCAGCGGGCCGTCGGACGCCGCGGCGGTGTGGGGCGAGCTCCTGTCGACGGTCTGCCTCGCGCGCGGGGCGGTTGGAGCCGTCACCGACGGCCTCGTCCGCGACAGCGTCCAGACGGCGGCGCTCGGATTCCCGGTGTTTGCGCGAGGGACATCTCCGCTCGATATCCACGGACGTCTCGAGGTCGTCGCGCACGGCGTCGAGGTGAGCGTCGCGGGCGTCCCCGTGGCGACCGGCGACACGATCGTCGCGGATGCCGACGGAGTCGTCGTCGTGCCGCGGGCACATGCCGCCGAAGCGCTCGAGCGGGCGGCGGCGAAGGCCCTCGGCGAGGGTGACTTCAGAGCGGCCGTGACCGAAGGCGCGAGCGCGACCGAGGCGTTTCGCCGCTTCGACGTCCTGTAGGAGCAACGGGCTCCGAGCCCCGCTGTTGCGCTAGGGCTGAGCCGGATAGTGAAGCGGCGCCCCGGCGATGCCGAGGTCGATGCCCTTCACCACCATTCCTCCCAGCGAGCCGATCGCGAGCTTCGCCAGACCCTCGTCGTAGAACGTCACGTTCGTCGGCATGGGGATGTGGATCCCGCTCGGATCGTCCAGCACGAGGTCGACCCGCCCGCCCTCCGGCGGGACGTACAGGAGCCGGAACGGGTAGTAGACCGCGACGATGTACCCGCCGTCCGCACAGACGGCGACGCCGTCCGGCGACGTGCCCGGCAGGTCGGCGATCAGCTCGACGCGCCCGTCGACGACCCGGGAGAGCCGGGGCGTGAGCGTCTCCAGGAAGACCGGGGTGCCTGCGGGGTCGACGCACATGCCGTTGGGGAAGTGCAGAGGGCCGAGGTCGAGCACCTCTCCGTCGCCGCCTCCGGGAGGGACGCGGATCAGGCGGCCGTTCTGGATATCCATGTCCTCCGTGCCGGAGTCGGTGAAGTACAGCCACCCATCGGGGGCGAACGCCGGCCAGTTGGGCGTTTCGAGCGGGCCGCCGCCTGCCGAGTCGCACCAGGTGTCGATGGCGCCCGTCGCCGGGTTGACACGAAGGATCGCCGGCGTGCTGTCGAGGTTGCACAGGTAGATCATCCCGGCGGCGTCGTGGCACAGGCCGAGGACGAAGCCGCCCGTGTTGGCGATCTCGGACGGTGTGCCCGCGGCGCGGTCGATGCGGTACACCTGGCCGGCCTCGCCCCCGGCGTAGAGCTCGCCGTCGGGGCCGGTGGCGATGCCCTCGGGATGGTCGAGCGGGGCTGCGATCACGTAGAGGTCGGAAAGCGATGCCATGAGCCTGTCCTTTCGATGGTGGGCGTCAGCGACGCACGCGCTTGGCTGCCTGCTCGAACTCGTCGAGCACGTCCCGGTTGAGCTCGACCCCGAGCCCGGCCCTCGCCGGCAGCGCGAGCTCGCCGTCGACCAGCACGAGCTCGTCCGTCACCAGCTCGCGGCGCAGCCGCGACTCCGCGACCTGCTGGGGGACGTACTCGAAGAAGGGCATGTGCGGAGTGACCGCCGCGAGATGCGCGGTCGCGGCGACGGTGATCCCCGTCTTCCAGCCGTGGGGGACGATCAGCCGGTCGCGCTCGGCCGCCAGATCGCAGACCCGGCGGGCCTCCGTGAGGCCGCCGACGCGGCCGACGTCCGGCTGGGCGACCTGGACCCCGCCGCGATCCATGAGGTCGATGAACTCGAATCGCGTCGCGAGCCACTCGCCGGCGGCGATCCGGGTTGGCGATCGCCGTGCCAGCTCGCCGTACCCCTCGAGGTCGTCCGCCCACAGCGGGGTCTCGACGAAGAACACGTCGAGGTCGGCCCAGCTCTCGATCACCTCCAGGGCGCGGTCGACGCTCGTCCATGCGTAGGCGACGTCGACCATGATCGTGAAGTCCGCGCCGACCGCGCGGCGCACTCCGGCGATCGTCTCGATCATCCGGTCGTCCGGGATGTCGAGCCCGGAGTGGGCGTACGGCCCGGTGATCAGGATCTCGAGCTTGGCCGCGGTGAACCCAAGGCCCTTCGCCCACGACGCCTGGTCGACCAGGGTCTGGCTGAACTCGTCGAAGCCCCCGTCCGCCTTCGGCAGGAGCGACGCGTACGGCCGGAAGGAGTCCCGCGCCTTCTCTCCCAGGAGCTGCCACGTCGGCACCCCCGCCGCCTTGCCGCAGATGTCCCACAGCGCCATGTCGATCGCACCGAGCGCGTGCACGACCGCGCCGCGGCGGCCGGTCATGGCGGTTCCGACGTAGAGCTTGTCCCAGACCTTCACCGGGTCGAGAGGATCCATGCCGATCAGCGTCTGCCCCAGGCCGAGGTCCATCGTGTGCATCCCCGGCGCCTCGATGCACTCGCGGGCAACCCACGCGTTCAGGTCGGTCTCGCCGATGCCGGTGATGCCCTCGTCGGTGTGCACCTCGACCACGATGTCGTCCTGGTTCGAGCTGGTCGCATCCCGCTCGTATCCGGGATCGAGCAGGATGTGGCAGTCGACTCCGGTGATCCTCATGTGCTGTGCCTCCGATGAAGCTCATGGAGCCGGCCCGTGAGGTCACCCGGATCTCCGTCGAGCAGGTTGTCGGTGAGCAGTTGCCCGGCCTCGAGCTGGAACGCCGGCCACCAGTCGTCGCGCGGGCGCACCCACGCCGCCTCGATCGACGCCCGCGTGCCCGAGTAGAACCCGCCTGCCAGCGCGTCGAGCTCGGGGTCGTCCCATGCCGACCGGTGGCCCGGCTGGCCGCCGGTGCGCGCGACGATGTCGTGTTGAGCTTCGGCGCCGCTCGCCCAGGCGGCGAACGCCGCCGCCTCGGCCGGGTGCGCGGACGCCGCCGAGACCGCCAGCCCGGCGCCGCCGAGGACGGCTCCGCGCGGACCCTCGGCCGCGGCGGGGACGTCGACGAACCGGCACGGCCGCTCAGCAGAGGTGCCGTACGTGCTGTACCCGTACGTGAGCGGGACGTACGCGATCTCGTCGGTCGCCGTCATCCGGCCCAGCGCGTCGGGCGGCTCCCAGTCGAGCGCCTCACGCGGACCGAGCCGTGCGAGGCCCGACAGTGTCGACGTGGCCCGAGCGTCGGCCGAGTCGCTCGCGAACGGCTCGCCGCCGTGCGCCCCGGCGATGCTGAGCCAGCTCGAGATGGCGTGCGGAGGCGACAGGGGCAGTGCGACCGCTCCGGGCCGCCGGGCGGCGAGGTCGAGCACGTCGTCCCAGCGCCGCGGCGCCGCTTCCTCCGACATCAGGTCGTCGCGGACAGCGGCCACCTGGCAGGCCGCGTCAGTCGCGAGGCCCCACTGGTGCCCGGCGTGCGTGTAGGAGTCGTGGCTCGGGCCGACCGCGCCGGTGCGGAGCTCCGAGAGCGTCTCCCCGTCGAGCAGCTCGTCCAGCGGCGTCAGGCACCCGGTCTGCGCTGCCCGGCCGCAGAACGGGTGGTCGATCACGACGAGGTCGTAGTCGCCGGCGACCTCCTCGAGCGGCTGGTCCCCGAACGCCGAGAGCGAGCGGGCCTCCCACTCCACCGTGGCTCGGCCGAGGGACTGCCAGCGCTCGGCGCAGGCCCGCATCGGCGACATGCAGCGGGGATGATCCCAGCCCAGCGCGCGAAGCAAACGTTTGCCTTCCACCTCGCGGCGAGTCTATGCGATGGCCGCGGCGACCGTCAAGCGGCCGCGATGATCTATGATCAAATCGTGATCCAGCGGATCGACGTGCGTGCGATCGGCCCGGATGTCGAGCGCTACAGCTGGGCATCCGACCTCGACCAGCAGTACGGGACGCTCACCATCGTCCGCGCCTTCGACGACCAGGGGCTCGACGGCGTGGGGGCCACGCCGTCGTACTCGACCGGGCGGTTCGACCTCTCGATTCTCGAGACCCTGCGCCACCTCGCGCCGCGCGTCGTGGGCGCCGATCCCCTTCAGCGAGAGGCCGTCTGGTACGGCCTTCAGGACTTCGCGCTCCCGCTCCTGCCGGGCGCGCAGTCCGCGCTCGACATTGCGCTCTGGGACATCGCAGCGCAGCGCGCCGGCGTCCCGCTTCACCAGCTGCTCGGAGGCGCCCGAACGCGGCTTCCGGCCTATGCGTCGACGCCGCTCCTGGCAGACGCCGACGCGTACGTGGCGTTCGTCGGCGACCTGCTCGAGCGAGGCTTCCGGGCGGTCAAGTTCCACGCCTGGTGCGAGGCCGACCGCGATCTGGAGATGCTCCGCAAGGTTCACGCCGCCCACGGCGGATCGGGGATGGCGATGATGCACGACGCCGAGCAGCGGTACGACCGCCACTCCGCGCTGCGCGTCGCGCGAGAGCTGGACGCGATGGGGTTCCGGTGGCTCGAGGCCCCGCTTCCGGACCACGACCTCGAGGGATACGCGGATCTGCGCCGGCGGGTGGGCGTGCCGATCCTCGCCGGGGGCAACGACATCGTCGACCTCCGATCGGTGGGCAACGCCCTCCGGTGGCATCCCTGGGACGCGCTGCGGTTCGACGTCACCGTCGCCGGCGGGTTCACGCCGTCGCGCAAGCTGGTGGCGCTGGCCGAGGGCGCCGGACTCTGGGCCGAGCTTCAGAGCTGGGGGTACACGCTCATCCAGGCCGCCAACCTCCACCTCGGCCTGGGGATGGCCGGCACGGGCATGTTCGAGCTCCCGGTCCCGCCGGAGCCGCACGAGTTCGCCGTCGAGAACCCGTACCGGATCTCGGAGGACGGCCACGTGGAGGCGCCGACCGCTCCGGGCCTGGGCGTCGTCGTCGACTGGGAACGGATGGAGGCTGCAACGCTCGCCTCCTTCACCTGTGGCTAGATGGACTGGGCCGGCGTGATCGCAGGGGTCGCCACGCCGATGCGCGAGGACGAGTCGATCGACTGGACGTCGCTCGAGGCGCACCTGGAGTCGTTCGCCGGGTGCGGGCTCGCCGGCGTGGTCGTGAACGCCGACACCGGCGAGGGCGCGCTGCTCACTCCGGACGAGCGCGAGGCCGTGCTCCGGTTCGCCGTGCGGCAGATCGGCGACCGGGTGCCGGTCGCCGCCGGGCTCGTGGCGGCTCACACCGCCTCTGCCGCGGCGAGTGCCCGGGCCGCAGGCGACCTCGGTGCGGCGGCGCTTCAGGTGTTCACGCCGCCGGTCTTCATGGGGACGCCGCTTGGTGCCGAGCCTGTCGTGGCCTACTACGAGGCGATCGCCGCCGCGACCGACGTCCCGCTGATCGTCTACCAGGCCCCGACCGGCCTGGGCGTGACGTTCGAGCTCGACGTGCTGAGGCGCCTCGCGGAGGTGCCGGGCGTCGCGGCGATCAAGGAGTCGTCGTGGAGCCCGGCGCGGTTCGCCGAGTCGGCGGAGGTGTTCGCCGGCGGCCGCCACGAGGTCGCGCTGCTCTCGGGACAGGACTCGTTCATCCTCGACTCGCTCCTGGCCGGTGCCGACGGCGCGATGCTCGCGGCGGCCGCGACCGACGCCGGCGCATACGCGACGATGTGGGCGCAGCGAGGCACGGCCGGCGCCGCCGAGATCCAGGCCGCCCTCGACCCCTACCTCGAGGGGCTGTTCGCCCCGCCGCTGCGCGACTTCCGGGCGCGGCTCAAGGCGATGCTGGCACGTGACGGGGCGATCGCCGCTCCGACGGTGCGCGCGCCGCTCCAGCCGATCGGCGCCGACGAGGCCGCGGCGCTCGAGACCGCGCTGGCGGCGGCCCGGGCGCGCATCGCAAGCCTGGTCTAGGCCTCGTCCGCGGCCCGGGCGAACGCGGCGACGGCCCGGCCGGTGCCGACGAGGTGGGCCCGCACGGCGGCCTCGGCCCGGTCGGCGTCGCGGTCGGCCAGCGCCTCGAGGATCGCGCGGTGCTCCTTGCGGGCCTGCGCGCTCTTGTGGAGCCGCTGGACGTAGAGCCGGATGTACGGCTGGGACTGCTCGCGGAACCGCTGGATCAGCTCGAGCAGGCGCGGCCGCATCGACGCCTGGTTGATGGCGTTGTGGAACTCGGCGTTCAGCCCCACCCAGGTGTCGATCTGCTTCTCGTTTCGCATCGCGGCGAGGACCTTCCGCAGCCGCTCGAGGTCGTCGGCCGTCAGCGTCTGGCTGGCGTGGCGCGCTGCGACACCCTCGAGCGCGGCCCGGATCTCGTAGATCTCCTCGACCTCGGCCGGGCTGAGCGCGGTCACGATCGCGCCCCGGTGCGGGACGATCGTCACGAATCCCTCGGCGCCCAGCTGTCGCAGCGCCTCGCGCACCGGCATCCGGCTCACCGAGAACTCGGCGGCGAGGGCGTCCTGATCGATCCTCGTCCCGGCCGGGAGCTGACCGCTGATGACGCGCGTGCGCACGGCATCGGCGACGGCCTGCTGGATTGTGAGGTGTGTCAGCGCCATGGCTTCACGACGTGGGGGGCCCCGGGGCGACGATCGACTTCAGGCTCGAGGCCGGACGTCCTGCAACCAGCGCCTCGAACGCCGACGCACTCTCCTCGAGCGGGACGATGCTGCTCGAGACCAGGGGCCGGATCTGGCCGGATGCGAGCAGCTCGACAGCACGGGCGAACTCCGGGTTCGTGTAGGCGAACGATCCGAGGATCCGCTGCTCTCGCACCACGAGGTCGAACGCCGGGATCGGCGAGTCCTGGTCGTGCATGCCAAACCACAGCGCCGTGCCGAGCGGCTGGAGCAGGCGCACGGAGTCGCGCCTCGTCGACGACGTTCCGGCGGCGTCGATCGCGATCTCGATGCCACCGGCGCGCTCGCCGGCGGCCGCGTCGAGCTCGCCGGGCTCCACGGCGACGTCGGCCAGGCTCTCGACGCCGCGGCGGCGGCCGGCGTCGACGTCGCTGACGGCGATCCACTCCGTGCCGATCAGCCGCAGCATCTGGAGGGCCAGGACGCCGATCGTCCCGGCGCCGAGCACCACCGCGGATCGCGGCGCGACCCGGCCCACGAGCCCGACGCCGTGCACGCACGTCGCGAGCGGCTCGGCCATGACGCCGATGTCGATGTCGAGGCCCTCCGGGAGGACATGGAGGCAGCCGGCCGGCACCGACACCAGCTCGCCGAACCCGCCCGGGCGCGTGCCGCCGACCAGCTCGCGGTCCTGGCAGACGTTCTCGCTGCCCGACCTGCAGGCCGAGCAGGCGCCGCAGGGGATCTGCGGGTTGACGGCGACCTGCCTGCCGATGAGCGCCCGCGGCACGCCGTCGCCGACCTCGACGACCTCGCCGGTCAGCTCGTGGCCCATGATGAGCGGCGGCGCCCGGCGTGGGCTTCGAGTCGCCACGCCCTGCACGTCTGACCCGCAGATTCCGGCCGCCGAGACCCGAAGTGCCACCTCGCCCGGAGCGACCGGCTGCACCGGCACGTCGAGCACCTCGAGCGTTCGGGCCTCCGTGTAGACCAGGGCTCGCATCGATTGGTTACGCAACGCGGTAGTGATTGAGCGCCTCCTCGTCGATCTCGACACCCAGGCCCGGGCCGGGTGGGAGCGCGAACTCGCCGTCGACGATCCGTGGCTCGGGGCCGACGAGGTTGTGCCGCAGCTCCGCCTGAGGATAGAGCTCGGGGTGGCAGTACTCCGTCCACGGGCAGTTGGCGAGCGCGGCCGCGAAGTGGTTGTTGGCGACCACGCCGAGCGTCGTCGCGACCCAGCCAAAGGGCACCACCTGGCGCCCGCGGGCCGCGGCGGCCTCGGCCACGCGCATCGACTCGGTGAAGCCGACCCGCACCACGCTCGGCTGCACGATGTCGACCTGGCCGTGATCCATCATCTCGATGAACTCGTTTCGCGTGACGAACAGCTCGCCGATGGCAACCGGGATCGACGAGCCCGTCGACACGTGGCGGTAGCCCTCGACGTCGTCGAGCCACATCGGCGTCTCGATGAACCCCGGATCGCAGTCCTCGATGCGCCGCAGCGTGTGCAGCGCCTCCTTCGGCGTCTGCCAGCGATGGCCCGACATCGACCAGCATCGTCATCGCGCCGTCGACGAGTTCCTTGGCCCGGTGGGCCATGTCCACGATCTGGTCGTTGGTCTGGACGCAGTCGGACAGCGGCTCGATCTTGTATGCCGGGAAGCCGAGCTCCCTTGACCGGGCGATCTTCCCGAGGTTGACCTCGAGCGTGTGCTCGTAGGAGCCAGGCCCGAAGTAGAGGCTGCTGTACGGCCGGATCGGCTCGCCCGTCGCGCCGCCGAGCAGCTCGTAGACCGGCTTCCCCTCGGCCTTTCCCTTCAGATCCCAGAGGGCGACGTCGATCGCGGCGAGCACGGCCACGCCCAGGCCGCGCCGGCCCGACATCACCGTCGAGCGGTACATCGTGTCCCACAGCCGCTGAGGCGAGAGCGGGTCGCGGCCGATCAGGAGCTGCTTGATCCCCTGGCTCCAGCTGTGCGAGCCGGGGGAGTCGACGACCGCCTTCATCGCATGTGGCGTGTGGTTGCCCTCGCCGATGCCGGTGATCCCCTCGTCGGTCTTGACGCGGACGATGAACGCGTCCTGCATCGCGTCGGCGGCGGTGGTGTCGATCGCCGGCTTCTGCACGACCATGGCCTCGATCTCGGTGATCTTCATCCGGGCTCCTTCTCGTCGATGGCGGCGCCCGCGAGCGCCTGGCGGACGCCGCGCGCGATGCGCTCGGCGTCGGGGATGGCCACCGCCTCGAGGGCCGGCGCCGAGGGCTTCGGGCAGTCGGGGGCGGTCACGCGGACGACCGGGCCGTCGAGGTGCCAGAACCCGCGCTCGGCCGCCCGCGCCGCCACCTCGGCGCCGAACCCGCAGGTCTGCACGGCCTCGTGCACGACCACGAGCCGGTTCGTCTTCGCAAGCGACGCCTCGACGGTGTCCCAGTCGAACGGCGACACCCAGCGCGGGTCGACGACCTCGGCGTCGATGCCCTCGGCCGCGAGCAGCTCCGCCGCGTCGAGGGCGACACCGACCATCCGCGACAGCGCGACGACGGTCACGTCGCTCCCGGGCCTGGCGATCGCGGCCCCTCCGATGGGCGGGATCTCGGCCGTCAGGTCGACCTCGCCCCGCTGGTCGTACATCGCCCGGTGCTCGATCACGATGGTCGGGTCGTCGTCCGCGATCGCCGCGAGCAGCATCGTGTAGGCATCGCCGGGGTTCGAGGGCAGGCCGACCCGGAGCCCGGGGATGTGGCAGAGCAGCGCCTCGACGCATCGCGAGTGCTGGGCCGACGAGGAGGTGAGTGCGCCCTGCTGTGTCCGCACCGTGAGCGGCGCCGTCATCCGGCCCTGCGTCAGCCAGCGCACGTTGGCGGCCTGGTTCACGAGCTGGTCGATGCCGACGAAGAGGAAGTCCGCCCACATGATCTCGACGATGGGCCGGCGTCCGACGATGGCGGCACCCAGCGCCGCGCCGAGCATCGCGCTCTCCGAGATCGGAGTGTCGAAGACCCGGTCGCCGTACTCGTCGGCGAGCCCGCGGGTGACGCCGAAGACGCCGCCCGGCCCCGCGACGTCCTCGCCGAACACGATCGTCTCGGGGTAGGTCTGCATCGCGCGGTGCAGCGCTGCGCCCAGCGCCGCCCGGTAGGTGGTCTCGGTCGCCGCCTCAGGCGTAGACATGCTGCTCCAGCGTCGCCGGGTCGGAGGCGGGCGCCCCGGCGGCCGAGAGGGCGGCGTCTCGCACCTCGGCGCGAGCGTCCGTCTCAGCCCGGTCGAGCGCCTCCTCCGCCGGCCAGGCCCTCCTCCAGGATCGCGGTCCGCAGCTTGGGGATCGGGTCCGACTCGGCGGCCCATGCCGCCTTCTCGCCTTCGGGGCGGTAGTGCTCGGGGTCGTGTGTGTGGTGTCCGCCCAGCCGGCGCGCCGAGGCGACCACGAGCGTGGGACCGCCCCCCTCCCGGGCACGGGCGACGGCATCGGCGACCGCCGCCTCCACCAGGCGGGGGTCGGTTCCGTCGACCGCGGCGCCGGGGAATCCGTAGATCTCCGCCCGCCGCTCGAGCGCGCCGCCGGGTGACATCGACTCGGTCGGCGTGTACTCCGCATAGCCGTTGTTCTCGCAGAGGAAGACCACCGGCAGCCGGTAGATCGCGGCGAAGGTCATCGCCTCGTGCACGGCGCCCTGATTGAGCGCGCCGTCGCCGAACGCGGTCAGCGCGACACGCCCGGATCCGTCGTAGCGGGACGCGAGCGCTGCGCCGACGCCGATCGGAACGCCTCCGCCGACGATGCCGCTCTCACCCAGGAAGCCGCGCTCGGGATCGGCAAAGAACCCGGCTCCGCCGCGACCGCCGTTGATGCCCGTCTCGCGGCCCATGAACTCGCCGAAGAGCGCGTCGATCGGCGTCCCGCAGGCGATGGCCCAGTGATGGCCGCGGTACGTCGCGTTCACGGTGTCGACAGGGCCGAGCGCCGCCCGGGCTCCGACCGCAATCGCCTCCTGCCCGTTACAGAGATGCAGCGAGCAGACGATCGTCCCCTTGCTCCGGAGCTGCGCGGCGTGGTTCTCGAACTCTCTGATCGTGACCATCCGGCGGTACGTTGCGACGGTCTCCGGACCGGTCATCTCGGCTCCTTGACTGCACCATCGATTTGATCGATGATCAAGTCTACATTGCCGGGGGAAGGAGCGAGGATGGCGTGGCTAGAGGGTCGCACCGCGGTGGTCACCGGAGGTGCCGGCGGCATCGGCACCTCCATCTGCGAGGAGCTGGCGCGCGAGGGCGCGACCGTCGCCGTGTGGGATATGGACGGGGCGAAGGCCGCCGATCTGGCGGCGCAGATCCCGAACGCACAGGCGTACGAGGTCGACATCACCGACAGCGCGGCGGTCGATCGAGTCGTCGCGCAGGTCGTCGAGGACCACGGCCGGATCGACTCGCTGATCAACAACGCCGGCATCAGCCGCGTCGGCGATCACACGCACGAGCTGTCCGACGAGATCTGGGAGCAGTCGATCGGGGTGATGCAGACGGGCGTCTTCTACTGCTCCCGTGCCGTCGGGCGCGTGATGATCGAGCAGGGGTCGGGGACGGTCGTGAACATCTCGTCGATCCGAGGCTACTCGGCGAATCCGGGCCGGCTCGCGTACTGCGCGGCGAAGGCGGCGGTCATCATCATGACCGAGGTGATGGCCGGCGAGTGGGGGCCTCTGGGGATCCGCGTGAACGCGATCGCCCCCGGCGTCGTTGCCACCGGGATGTGGAAGGAGGAGGTGGCACGGGGCCTCTACCGGGAGCAGGACTACATCGACCGGATCCCGTCGCGGCGTCTGGCCGAGCCGAGCGAGATCGGCCGGCTGTGTGCCTTCCTCTCGTCGGACGAGTGCGCGTACATCAACGGCGCGTGCATCACCATCGACGGCGCCCTGACGCGGATCCCGTCCGGCTGACGGCGGGCCTGGCCGCTACGTCGCGTGGCGGTGCGGCGCTCGGGTGGTCCGGGTTGCAGGGTCGACGGCTTCGGAGCGTCCACAGCGCATGCACTGGCGAACCCGCTCGTCTCCGGTGAGGTCGAGCCGGCGGTAGATCCACTTGTGGCCGACGCGGAAGCACCGCACCCGGCGGCGGATCCGGCGGATCAGCGAGGGCTTCAAGGCGTGTCGGATTTGGGCACGACCGTCTGACGCAGTGCGGGGCGTTCGGTTCGGTCGTCTCCGCCGGTATCTCACCGTTCTCCAATCCCGCGGCCGGTCCCCGCTTGCGGAACGGTGGGCGCAGTCGCACCATGGTTGGCGAGGTGCATCCGGACGAGTCCGCTGTCGTAGACCATGCCCGGGCCGGGGATGAGGCCGCGTTCGCAGAGCTGGTGCTGCGGTACGCGCCGATGGTGCTGAGCCTCGCGTTCGCATCGACGGGGAGCCGTCTGGACGCCGAGGATGTCGTCCAGGAGACGTTCCTCGTCGCATGGACGGCGCTGCCGCGGTTCCGCGGCGATGCCGCGTTCTCGACATGGCTCTACGGCCTCGCCCGGACACGCTGCGCGGATCGCGCGCGGCGGGCGTCCGTGCGGCCACGACTGGCCCGGTACAGCGGCGGCGATGCGGCGGAGGCGGCGTCGCCGGATCCCGAGCGGCGAAAGACGGCGCTTGCGATCCTGACGGCGGCGGCCCGGCTGCCGCTCCCGCAGCGCCAGGCCGTGCTGCTCCGGGACGTTCAGGGCCTCTCGTACGAGGAGGTCGCATCCGTCCAGAGTGTCTCGGTCGGGACGGTGCGGTCGCGCATCGCCGCGGCCCGCCAGCGCATCGCCGACGAGGTGGGCGAGGTGTGAACTATGCGGCGGGAGGCGGCGGGCGTGGGACCGACCTACCCCGTGCTGCCCTGGTCAGACGATGCCCCGGAGGATCCGGACGACGGCGGCGCCGATGGTGACGATCAGGACGATCCCTCCGGTCCCGATGATGGTGCCGATCACGAGGACGACGACGTCCTCGAGGATGATCGCGAGCGCGACGGCGACGGCCCCCAACGAGGGCAGCGTGTCGAGTCCCGAGAACGGCGGCGCGACGGCGGCCGCAATCGCGAGCGCCATCACGAGCAGCCCAAGGAGTCGCATCATCCATCCCTGCTCGAACAGCCATGCGCCGCGCCGCCGCGAGAATCGCTCGACGAGCCGGATGCGGCGGATCATGAACGGGATGGCCTTGTCGGTCGTCGTTGGGCCGAGCTCCCGGTGGTGCCAGCGTTCGGGCAGCCAGATCGTGTGCCGGCCGAGCACCATCTGCATGGCGAGAACGACGGTGATGGCCTCGAACACGTGGCTGATCCCGCCGGTCGGGAGAGGCAGGGCGGGCAGGAACATCAGGAGCAGGATCGTGACGGCGAAGCTCTTCTCGGCGAACACGTCGCTGAGCGCCCCGAGCGTCTTGGTCTCGTCGCTGCGAAGCCAGCGCTCGAGCTGGTGACTGAACGGCTCGTCTGTATCGGTGACCTGGGTCATCTGCTCCTCGCTCGACCGAGCGCGCTACCGTCTCGAATCATGGAGCAACTGCACGGCCTCCCGATTCCCCGCTCCCTCGAAGAGGCGTGCGACCCCCGCCGGCTGGCGCTTGTGGTCTACGACATGCAGGCCGGCATCCTCGGGCAGATCGCCGACAGCGAACGGGTTGTCGCCCAGGTGTTGCGGACGCTCGAGGCCGCTCGCGCCGCCCATGTGCGCACCGTCTTCATGCGGCATGTGACGTTGCCGATCGAGCTGATGGGGGCGGCCCAGCTCAGGATGTGGATGGCGTGGCAGCGCGCCGGACGGGCCTCCGATGTCGTCTCGCCGTTTCCCCCCGACGCGCCACAGACCCGCCTCATCCCGGACATGGCTCCGAATGCGCACGAGGCGGTGATCGACAAGGTGACGATGTCGGCGTTCGAGGGCACCCCGCTCGACACCGTCCTGCGCGACTGCGGGATCACGGCGGTCGCCATCGTCGGCGTCGCCCTCGAGGTGGGCATCGAGCCCACCGTCCGGCACGCCGCGGATCTCGGCTACATCCCCATCGTCGTCACCGACGCGTGCGGTGCCGGCGACGCCGCGGCGGGCGAGCGTGCACTCGCAACGCTCGAGTTTGCCGCCGACGCCATCCTGACGGACGTGTCCGCGTTCGCCCGAGCGCTGGCCACGCGGATTCCCTCCGGCTGAGCGCGCCGCGCTGAGAGTCACGCTGCGTGGGCGCGGCACCGCTCGAGCAGCCGGTCGTCCCCGAGGTGCTCGGCGCATGCGGCCCAGGCGCTCGTCGGCCCCTGCCACCGCAGGTCGTCGGCGGCCGGGAAGAGCTCGGCGTCCGCTCTCAGCGTCGCGAGGTCCTTGAACAGCAGCGCCAGCTCGCGGCGCTCCCCGAGCACCTCGGTCGGGAAGTCCTCGATCGCGCCGTGCTCGTTCACGAGCCGGGCGGCGGTGACGGCGCCGATCCCGGGGATGCCCGGATACCCGTCCGCCGAGTCTCCGACGAGCGCGAGGAAGTCGGGGATCAGCACCGGCTCCACGCCGAACTTCTCGCGGACGCCGTCTTCGTTTCGGACGGACTGCGCCCGGCGGTCGATCTGCACGACCCGGTCGCCGCGCACGCACTGGGCCAGATCCTTGTCGGGCGTCCAGATCCGCACCTGGTCGACGCCGTCGTCCGCGCAGGCGATCCGTGCCGCCGACGCGAGCGCATCGTCCGCCTCCAGCTCGACCATCGGCCAGACGGCGACTCCCATCGCCGCGAGCGCCTCCTCGAGCGGCTCGAACTGCGCGCGCAGCGCGGGATCGACGCCGAGCCCGGTCTTGTAGCCCGGCCAGAGGTCGTTCCGGAACGACTCGATGATGTGATCCGTCGCAACGCCGAGGTGCGTCGCCCCGTCCTCGACCATCTGGAGCACGGAGTGCAGGACGCCGATCACCGCGCCGTACCGCCGGTCGCCGCCGCCCGCGCGGCGCCGGCCGTAGAACTGGCGGAAGAGCTCGTACGTGCCGTCGATGAGGTGGATCACCATGCGGCGTTTGCGCTAGCGCCGATCGAACTCGTCGTCGATCACCTGCTGGAGCGCTGTCAGCGGCTCGTCATCTCCTGAACCGTTGTAGGCGGCGTTCGTCGCCGCCACGACCTGCCGGAGGACGGCGATGTCGGCTCGCAGCGCCTCGGGGTTTGTTGCACTCCGCAGGCGGATGGACTCCCCGGTGACGGTCCAGGCCTGCGCGACCGACTGCGCCACCCGTGCGGCAAAGATGGACATCCACCGCGGATCGGCCGTCTCGCTCAAGGGGAAATCGACAAGGACCATCCCGGAGTCTGCGGGATCCTCGCGCATCCCCGGCTTCCCGAGCTCGAGGTTCAGCTCAGTGGACATCGCGGATCCTCATGACGCCCGACGCGCCGATCGAAGCCACCACTGCCTTTCCATCGCAGACCAAGCAAGCAGCGTAGCGGGGCCTACTTCATCGGCGCTGGTCGCGCGACCGGGGCACCGATCACACCCCGCCGGCCCGGGCCTCCGGCGGCCGCATCAAGGCGCCGACGAGCCAGAGGACGGGGATGAAGATCCCGAAGAAGAACAGCCATCCGTGTCCGTTTCTGAGCGTCATCAGGCCAAGCGTGAATATCAAGACCAGATACAAGATGACGCCGCCGATACCGATTCCCCACCACATGGTTTCCTCCTTGACAGGCGTAGCCCGGACGCGCGCCTTGGACGATGACAGTGGAGACGACGCGGTGCATCATCCGATCAGGACGAAGCCCACGCCGGCGGCGGCTCCGGTGGGCGAGGTGTGCGGTTTGGCTCGGACAATTACCCGAAGTGCATTACGCAGCCGCACCGATGCGGCCGCACGCGTCGGCAGGGAGACTTCCGTCGACCCACTGAGCCATGCCGAACCCCGAGGGAGATCATGATGGCCCGCCGACCAACGCACGAGCAGGGGATCAGAGCAGCGATGCGGCCGGTCGGCTCCAGGGTATCCGCCTCGGTGTCCGCGCTGGTCACGATGGCTCGCGACCCGCGCGCGCACCGCTACCAGCGTCACGCAGCCCGGCATGTGCGGCTCGCACTGGCGCGCGCTCGGCACGTCGGGCCGCGCCGGGCGATGCAGGATCGGCGCGTCCGTAGGCAGATGACGATCGCGCGCAGGTTCGCCCGAGCCTCGGCGCATCCGCACCGGCATTCGACCCGAATCCGCGTCATCGCGACCGGCGTCGTCGCCGCGGGGGTGACCGGCGGAGTCGCATACGGCGTGGCTCGCAGCTGCGCGCCGCCGGCCGGCGTGGGCGGTGATCGTGAACCGTCTTCATGAGCAGGTGATGTCGTGAACAAGGACACCACCGACACCGGGCTGGAGCCGGAACAGGCCGGCAAGGAGGGCGAGGGGCGGAATGGCGACGAGGCCGAGGCGACCGGCCGGTCGGCCGAGATCGAGAGGCTTGCCGGCCGGTCGTGGATGGCGTTTGAGGCCGGCGAAGCGGGCCTCCGGGCCGCCAAGCACTACCTCGAGCCCGCGGACGTCGGCGAACGACAACGCCGGCTGGCCGGGGAGCGCGCCGAGACCATCGACCAGCTCCACGGCCTCGCCCGCGATCTCCACACCGACAGTCCGCTGCTGCACTGGTTGGATGCGCCCACCGCCACGCGCGGGCTGCTTGGTCTGCCAAGCGGCGTTCATGCCTGCGTGTTCGACCTTGACAGTGTGCTGACGACCAGCACCACCGTCCACGTCGCCGCCTGGGCCGATACCTTCGACTCGTTCCTGCTGGCGAGGGCGGGACGCCAACGCGACCGGTTCGTCCCGTTCGACCGCAACGGCGACTACGAGTCCTATCTGGCGGAACAGCCTCGGCTTGACGGCATCCGCGCCTTCCTGGCCAGCCGCGGCATCCGTCTTCCCGAGGGCAGGCCCGACGACGGTCCCGACGCCGAGACCGTGCACGGCCTCGCCAAGCGAAAGATGGCGCCCTGCAGCATCATCTCGCCCGCGAAGGCGTGGCGGCGTACATCGGTTCCCGGTGCTATCTCGAGGCGGCGCATCTCGCCGGTATCGGACGTGCAGTGGTTTCCGCGAGCGCGAACACCATCGAGATCCTCGAACGCGCCGGACTCACCCATCTCATCGACGAACGCGTCGACGCCCACACGATCGACTCCGAGCATCTGGCACCGAAACCGGCGCCGGACACGCTCATCGCGGCCTGCCGAATGCTCTGCGTCGACCCGTCCGAAATCGCCGACTTCGAGACCACTCGCGTTGGGATACGCGCCGCTCGGTCGGCCAGAATCGGGTTCGTCGTCGCCGTCGAGCGGGAGGGAGCAGCCAACGGGCTCCAGGCTGCCAACCCGGACGTGGTCGTCAACGACCTGGCACAACTGCTCGAGCGTCAGCGCACGTAGAGCGCCGGTGCGGCACAAACCTCGGGGCAAACACGGGCTGGCGTCTCAACGCGCACATCAGCCAGGGTGGCGCACGGGCGGGCTGGTGTGGCGCATGTCATCGCGGTGGGGCGTGGCCCGAGGAGTTTGCAGTTGGCGCATCTTGGTCGTTGATCGAGCAGGTCGGCGATGCGGAGTAGCTGCCGCTGTGCCTCGTGCTGCTGGGCACCGATGGCGATGGGGCCGGTCAACTTCGGGTAGAGCAGGTTGCGAAGCGCGAGCACGGCCCGGGGGTTGGCGGGTTGGTCGGACAGCTCGCGGGCGATGCGAAGCGCGAGTTCGCGGTCGGCGAGGAGCGCAAGCGCCGTCCCGCGGCGGAGCACGATGCTTCGCCCGGCGAGGATGAGCGGATTGCTCGAACGCGGCCGGCCGGCATCGGTGATGGCGTCGCGAAGCGCGGCGGCCGTTCTTCGTCGCGACGGTTCGGCGCCCAACTCGCGCAGGCGATTGTCGACGAGCTCGCGCGCGTCGCTGCCAGGTCGCGTCACGATTCCCGCGTCGATCAGCTCATCGGCGGCCTGCCGCGCGCGGCCGCGGGCGAGCGCGATGACGCCGACCTCCACTCCTCCCGCAGCAACCGCGAAACCGGTGACGAGGACTCCAAGCCGTCCGGCGCTCGGCCAGATCGCCACGAGCCCCAGGCCGATCGCGGCTAGGGCCGACAGGCCGGCGATGCGCCGGCGCGCCAACCGCTCCCGCGGGCGAAGTCGGCCGATCGCCGCTTCAGGCGATCCAGACACAGCACACGCCAACTCTTCGCGATCGTGCAGCCATCACGCCTGCAAGTACGCGTCACCAACCCGCGCGGATTGCCGGGGACGCACCCCGCTGAATGTCGGACAGGGGGATTCTGAAGTGGCGGGTTCGTCGCGCGCTCAAGTCCAGCCCGGGCCGACATCACTTGCCGGCCACCACGTCTCCGTGTAGCCGATGGGCGAGTGGCTACCCCACCATCTCATAACGGGTGATCTTGCCGTCGTGAATCGTCAACTGGATGCGTCGTCTGTGTGAATAGGCGAAGTCGCCTGTGTCCTTCAACCGATAGATCTCGCGTACGTCGCAACTGCGTCGGCCGTCGCCGTCGTCCACCCAGTCGCCTTTCTCGAACTCGTAGTCGAAGCTCTCCGGTGAGGATCCCCATGTCCACTCCCGCCTCATCTCGTCGATCCCGTGCAACGTGCGTTTGGGCGTTACCCATTCCACGTCGGGAGCGAGGAGCGGGTAGACGATTTCGCGGTCATTCGTCCGTACCGCTGCCTCGAGAGCCACGCCGAACCGCTCCGCAACCTCGATGTCCGACACCCCCATCACGCCATCGTAGTCGCCCTCGGTGAGCACCTCAAGGTTGTCCTCGACCGCATACGCCGCGCCCAAGCCCGCGACGTGAGAACTGCGGCCGGCCGATCTCGTGCCCTTCCGAGAAGCGTAGAAACCCACACGCGGGATTCGGTGCTTTCGCCGATGTGGCTTCATCGGCTCGCGGAGAGTATCCGTGGCGTATGGAAACGTCATGGGCTGCTTGGACGATTTCGAAGAGGCTGGGGATCGCGATCGTGGCGGGGTTGGTGATCGCCGTGATGGTGTCGTCAGCCGGTGTTGCGGCGGTGACCCGGACCAAGGCGCCGGCGCCCTTGTCGACGACCACGGCGACCGGCTCGCAGAACCCGCGGTTTCGGGTACGCGTGAGCATCACGCCGACCCACCCCACCGTCGGCCAGACGGTCATCGCCCGGTTCACGATCACCAACACGACCCAGCGGACGCTCCGCGGCGAGTGGCAATTCACATTCTCCACGCCTGACAGCGGCATCGGAGCAGCCGTCGCCGGCCCGCTTCGGCCGGGCGTCATCGCCGGTGAGACACTGCGCCAGAAGGTGACCGCGACCACCCCCGACGGCCGCTACATCATCTACGCAGAGGCCTCCAACCGTCGCGGCAGCTCACACGCCAAGGCACACGCGACGTTCGAATCACCCGACGGATAAGAGATCGCGCCGGCTGTTACTGGAAGAGCGGTCGGAGGTGGTCGTTAAGGAAGGTGCCGGCGGGGTCGAGTTCGCGGCGGATTTCGATGAACCGCTCCGCGGCTGGGTAGCGGGCGAGGAGCTGCTCCCGGGTGAGAAAGTGCAGCTTGCCCCAGTGGACGCGCGCGTCGAACTCGCCCAGCAGCCGGTCGACCCCGCGCAAGTAGGGGTCGTAGGCGGTGCCCGGCATGCCTGAAACCGACAGCACCACCGAGTCGCGGCCGTGGCTGTGGGAGAGGAAGGCCTCGTCCCGGGCGACGGTGCGCACCTCTAGCGGAAACACCGACAGCGGCAGGGCGGCGAGCATCAGCTCCCGCATAGCGGCGATCGCCTCGCGGCCGCGGTCGTAGGGGACGAAGTACTCGAGCTCGTAGAAGTTCGGCTCGAAGACCGTCGGGTAGATCCGGTAGCTGCGGTCGACCCGGGCGCCCGGCGTAGCGGCGTCCGGCTGCTCGGGGTCCGCCTCGTCGTAGATCTTGACGAAGCAGGTGTCGGCCAGCGTCACCGCATCCGGAACCCGCAGGTCGTACAGGGCGGCTGACTGCTCCGACGGCAGCCAAAAGAAGGAGAAGTGGCGGTGCGCGCGGGCCATCTCGTCGAACCGCTCCCACGCGTCGGCGAAGCTCCAGTACTCGATCCGCTCTCGCAGGCGGTGGGCGGGCACGACCTGCAGCTCGAGCTCAGTGATCACGCCCAGCATGCATACCGCGACCTGCGCAGCGTGGAGCAGGTCCGGCTCGGCCTCGCCGATCTCGATCACCCTGCCGCCACCCGTGACCAGCCGGACGCGCCGCACCGTCGCCGAGAAGCTGCGCAGCGCCAAGCCGGAGCCGTGCGTGGCCGTTGCGACGGCCCCGGCGATCTGCTGCGTGTCGATGTCGCCCTGGTTCTCGAGCGCGAGCCTCTCGGCCCACAGCGGATCGCCGAAGTCGCCGACGGTCGTCGCGGGCCCCGCGACCGCCCGCCGGCGGGCGGCGTCGATCGACCGCACCCCGCGCAGGTTGCGCAGGTCGAGCAGCAGGCCGTCGGTGGCGACCAGCGGCGTGACAGAGTGGCCCGCGGCCGCGACGCGTACCCCCTCGCCGCGGCCCTCGGCCGCGACGACCAGGGATGCGATCTCGTCCTCGCCGCCGGGGGCGGCGATCGCGGACGGCGAGCATGCCTGGTTCCCAACCCAGTTGCGCCACAGGTTCTCGCCCATTACCGCGCCGTGAACAGCGGCTCGCCGAGCGCCGCCGGGTCGACGTCGACGCCGAGGCCCGGGCCGTCCGGCGCGGCGCCCCAGCCGCCCTGCGAGCGGGGCCGGTACCCCGCGACGTGCTCGTGCGTCCAGTCGTTCATGAACGAGACGGTGAACAGCGCGCCGGGCTGCGTGCTCGCCGCCAGGTGTGAGACGGCGGCCGTGGTCAGGTCGCCGCCCCAGGAGTCCTCGATGGTGACTCGCAGTCCGAGCTCAACCGCCAGGTCGCGCAGCAGCTTCGCCCGCGAGAGGCCGCCCACCCGGCTCAGCTTGAGGTTGAACGCCTCCAGCCCGTTCGCCGCGTAGGCCCGAAGCAGGCTCGGCACGTCGAGGATGATCTCGTCCAGCACCATCGGCAGGGTGGTGCGCTCGCGGACGGCCAGGCACTCCTCCAGCGTCTGGCACGGCTGCTCGAGGAACACCCGATCGAGGCCGTCCATCAGTCGGGCCGCGACGATCGCGTCCTGCAGCCGCCAGCCGCAGTTGGCGTCCGCGATCACCACGGCATCGTCGCCTGATGCGGCAACGACCCCGGCCGTGCGCGCGGCGTCGTCGTGCGGGTCGCCGCCCAGCTTGAGCTGGAGGTGCCGCACGCCCTCGGCGCGGCGCTCGCGGACGAACGCGGCCATCTCCTCCGCGCCGCGCATGGGGACGGCCACGTAGAGCGGGAAGCGTTCGGCCAGGACGCCGCCCAGGAGCTGCGAGACGGGCGCGCCGAGCGCGCGGCCGAGCACGTCCCAGCAGGCGATGTCGACGGCGCTCCTGGCGTAGGCGTGGCCCATCAGCGCACCGTCCATGGCAGCCGAAACCAGACCCAGGTTGGCGGCGTCCACGCCGATCAGCGCAGGCGCGATCTGCCGCAACGCCGCCCTGGCACCCGCGCCGAACGCGGGAAGGTAGGTCTCGCCCAGCGGGCACACCTCGCCGAACCCCTGGACGCCGGACGCGGTCGTGATCCGCACCACGGTGCTCGGCAGCGTGTCGATCCGCCGGCCGGACGACATCGTGTAGGAGCCGTGGACGTAGGAGAGCTCGTACCCATAGACGTCCACAGCGCGGATGACGGTCATCAGCGAACAGCTGGTCGAGCGGCGCGTTCCACCCGCAGTTCGTCGGGAACGCTCATCGCCGCCGCGGTGTCCAGAACACCCACTTGACACGGCCGGAAAGACGCAGGTGATCCAACTGGCGCAACTACGTGGTCACCAACAACTAGCCGCAGCCCGAGTTGTCGCCGCAGTCGCGACAGGTGTAGCAGGCGCCGGTGCGGATCTTGCGGCCGCCGCACTTCGCGCACTCCACCGCGTCCTCCCAGGCGTTGAAGAGCGCCGTCTGGCCGACGCCCGGTGCGGGCGTGCCGGCAGGACCGGACTCGTCGGACGGCACCGCCGGGGAGTGGCCGTTGCCGTTGGCGAGCTGCTCGCGCACCGCCGCGCTCATGATGCCGAGCTCGGACTGCGTCTCGGCGTCGAGGAAGCGCTTGCCCATCCAGCGGAAGATGTAGTCGGGGATGGACTTCGCGATGCGGATGTCGGGATCGTTCGTCATCCCCGACGGCTCAAACCGCATGTGGGCGAACTTCGAGACGAAGACCTCGAGCGGCACGCCGTACTGGATGCCGACCGACACGGCGATCATGAACGCGTTCATGAGGCCGGCGAGGGTCGTGCCCTCCTTGGCGATGTCGACGAAGATGTCGCCGGGATCGCCTTCGGGGAAGAGGCCGACGTGGATGTAGCCCTCGTACTCCCCGACCTGGAACTTGCGCCCGATCTCGCTTCGGTCGATCGGCATCGTCCGCCGCGACGGCTTGGCCTGGAGCAGCTGGTCGGAGCCCTTCGTCTGGAGCGGCTGGGCCACCTTGCACCCGTCGCGGTAGATCGCGATGGCCTTCACGCCGAGCTTCCACGCGTCCATGTAGAGACCGGCGATGTCGTCGACGGTCACCTCGGTCGGGACGTTCACCGTCTTTGAGATCGCGCCGCTCAGGAACGGCTGCACCGCCGCCATCATGTTGACGTGGCCCATGTGGTGGATGGCCCGGTCGCCGACGGCGACGTCGAAGACCGACAGGTGCTCGCCCTTGAAGCCGGGCGCGCCGACCACGGTGTTGTGCTCGTTCACGTGGGCGACGATCTGGTCGATCTCGTGCGGCGCGTAGCCCAGCTTCGCGAGCGCGACCGGAACCGTCTGGTTCACGATCGTGATGTCCCCGCCGCCGACCAGCCGCTTCGACTTCACGAGTGAGAAGTCGGGCTCGATGCCGGTCGTGTCGCAGTCCATCATGAACGAGATCGTCCCGGTCGGCGCGAGCACCGTCGCCTGAGCGTTGCGGTAGCCGTGCTCCTCGCCGGTCGCGAGCGCGTCGTCCCAGGCGCGGCGGGCCGACTTCAGCATGTCGTCGGGGACGAGTCCGCCGTCGATGTTCCCGACCGCCGCGCGGTGCTTTCGGATGACGCGCAGCATCGCGTCGGCGTTGGGCTCGTAGGCGTCGAACGCGCCGACCCGCCCGGCCATCTCGGCGGACTTGCGGTAGGCGCGCCCGGTCATGATCGCGGTGATCGCGGCCGCGTAGGCACGCCCCTCGTCGGAGTCGTAGGCCAGGCCGCGAGCCATGAGCAGCGCGCCCAGGTTGGCGTAGCCGAGGCCGAGCTGGCGCATCGCCCTGGCGTTGGCGTCGATCTGCTCGGTCGGGTAGCTCGAGTTGCCGACCAGGATCTCCTGCGCCATGAAGATGATGTCGACGGCCCGCTCGAAGCGCTCGACCTGGAACTCGCCCGTCTCGGGGTCGCGGAACTTGAGCAGGTTGAGGCTCGCGAGGTTGCAGGCCGAGTTGTCGACGTGGACGTACTCGGAGCACGGGTTCGACGCGTTGATGCGGCCGCTCGCCGGGCACGTGTGCCAGTCGTTCATCGTGGTGTCGTAGTGCATGCCGGGATCGGCGCACTTCCACGCCGCCTCGGCGATCTGGCGCATGAGGTCGCGCGCACGGAGCGTCCTCACGACGGTGCCGTCGGTGCGGGCCGTCAGGTCCCACTCCTTGTCGTCGAGCACGGCGCGCATGAACTCGTCGGTGACGCGGACCGAGTTGTTGGCGTTCTGGTACTGGATCGAAGCCCAGTCAGGCGAGTCGAGGCTCATGTCGTAGCCGGCCGACTGCAGCACGCGGGCCTTCTCCTCCTCGTGCTGCTTGCACCAGATGAACTCCTCGATGTCGGGATGGTCGACGTTCAGGACGACCATCTTGGCCGCGCGACGGGTCTTTCCGCCCGACTTGATCGTGCCTGCCGACGCGTCGGCGCCGCGCATGAACGACACGGGGCCGGAGGCGTAGCCGCCCTTGGCCAGCTGCTCCTGCGAGGAGCGCAGCTTCGACAGGTTGATGCCCGACCCGGAGCCGCCGCGGAAGACCAGCCCCTCCTTGCGGATCCAGTCGAGGATCGACTCCATGTTGTCCTCGACCGACAGGATGAAGCACGCGCTGCACTGCGGGTGCTCCTCGAAGCCGACGTTGAACCACACGGGCGAGTTGAACGCCACCATCTGGTGGAGCAGGAGGTGGGTGAGCTCGGCGCGGAAGGTCTCGGCCTCGTCGGTGTCGGCGAAGTAGCCGTCCTTGATGCCCCACGCCGTGACGGTGTTGGCGACGCGGCCGACCATCTGGCGCACCGACCGCTCCCGCTCGGGCGAGCCGAGCTTCCCGCGGAAGTACTTCTGCGCGACGATGTTGGTCGCGGTCTGGCTCCAGAACGCCGGGAACTCGACGCCCTTCTGCTCGAACGACGGACCGTCCTTGCCGGCGATGAGCGCGTCGCGCTCCTCCCACTCGACGAGGTCGAACGGGTCGGATCCGGGCGTCGTGAAGTAGCGCGGCACGCCGATGTGAACGTCCTCCTTGCCCTCGGCCACCTGCGTCTCGGCCCGCTCCACGTCCGTCGTCGCCATGCCGTCCTCCTCGCTTCCTCGCATGCTCGTAGTTTACCTGCTCACCGAACAGATGTTCGCGCCCGGGGCTCGAGCAGCTCGAGCTCGTGCTCGAACTCCTCGATGTCCTGGAAGTCGCGATACACCGAGGCGAACCGCACGTAGGCGACCAGGTCGAGGTCGCGCAGGACCCGCAGCGCTTCCTCGCCGATCGCCGACGCCTCGACCTCGTCGCCGACCCCGTTTCGGAGCTCGGCCTCGATCCGCACCGCCGCCCGCTCGATCTCAGCGAGCGGCACGGGCCGCTTGACGCACGCCCGCACCAGGCCCGCCAGGAGCTTCTGGCGGTCGAACGGCTGGCGCGCGCCGTCGCGCTTGACCACGTGCAGAGGGGCGTGCTCGACCCGCTCGAACGTCGTCATCCGCTGCCCGCAGAGCAGGCACTCGCGGCGGCGGCGGATGGCGCCCTTGCCGGCCACGCGGCTGTCGACGACCTTCGTCTCGCCATGTTCGCAGTACGGGCAGTTCATGCGGCGTCCCTCAACATCTAGTGGGTCGCCCATCCGCTCGGCGCCACATCTAGTGGCTCGGGCGGATCGGGGGAATGGAAGTCTTACGCACGGGTCGGACGGACCCCCGCAGGCCCGCTCAGCTAGCGGTACCAGGTTTGGCGTCGAAACGGTCGCGACTTCGACACAGGGTCCGATGCGGGGTCTGACCCCATCCGGAGCCGAAGCCGGGAGAAACCTGTGGGGGCATGCCCCGGACGGGGCCAGGCCACGGTGATCGCGCGCCTATGGGGACCAGGTATCGCATCGAAACGGCCACGCATCGGACACCTGGTCCGATGCGGGGTCTGACCCCGCTACTCGTCGGGATCGCCCGGCGGGCGGCGCAGGCGGTTCAGGTGCGGAGCTCGGCCAGCGTCAGCCGGAGGCCCTCGGGGAAGCCGACCTCGGCCTGCCACCCGAGCTCGCGCCTCGCCCGCCCGCAGTCGAGCGCGCTCCGGGCGAGCTCGCCCAGGCGGGCCGGCCGGTGCTCCGGCGAGACGGCCGTGCCGGCGGCGTGCTGGCAGGCGGCGAGGAGCTCGAGGACGTTGGTCTCGGTCTCGGTGCCGATGTTGAAGACCTGCTCGGGGCCGGCGTAGTCGAGCGCCGCGAGGTTGGCCCGGACGACGTCGCCGACGTAGACGTAGTCGCGCGTCTGGATGCCGTCGCCGAAGACGATCGGCGTCTCGCCGGCGGCGAGCTTGCCGAAGAAGATCGCGACGACGCCCGCCTCGCCGTGCGGGTCCTGCCGGGGCCCGTAGACGTTGCCGTAGCGCAGGATGACGTGGCTCGTCCCGTAGAGCCGGTTCGAGAGCTCGACGTAGTGCTCGCCGCAGAGCTTCGAGATGCCGTAGGGCGCCATCGCCGCACACGCCGTCGACTCGGGCGAGGGGATCCGGTCGACCTCGCCGTAGATCGCCCCGCCCGTCGAGGAGAAGATCACCCGCGCGCCGGTCGTGCGCGCCGCCTCGAGCACCTCGGCGGTGCCGCGCACGTTCACGTCGGCGTCGAAGCCGGGATCGGCCACCGACACGCGGACGTCGGCCTGGGCCGCGAGGTGGAACCACGCCTCCGGCTCGACCTCGGCCACGAGCGCCTTGAGCGCCGCGCCGTCGCGGATGTCGAGCTCGCGCAGCTCGGCTCCGGCAGGCACCCGCTCGCGCCGGCCCGTGGAGAGGTTGTCGACGACGACGACCGTGTCGCCGCGCGCAAGCAGGCCGTCGGCCACGTGCGAGCCGATGAAGCCCGCTCCCCCGGTGACGATCGCACGGAGTGGCACGGCGCGGGAGGATAACCGCAGAGGGGGCAAGATGATTGATCCCACGCCCCCGTGATGTCCTGGGCGGCGAGAACCGAGTATCGCAAGGACGTAGGGAGCGTCGATATTGGTTGAAATATCGGCGCGACCGAGGACGCCGCGATGCGACGGTTCGCAGCCGCAGCCCCGCCACAGGCGCCAAGTTCACGACCGGCGGGACGTTCAGGCGCGCGGGGGCGTGGGATGAATCATCTAGGCAGCCTGGGTGGCGGCCTCGGTGCCCTCGTCCTCGCGCTGCACCTCGACCGTCTGCTCAGGCGTCAGGACGAGCCGCCCGCGGAACGGCCCCTTGCGATCCTTGAAGTCCATCCAGTCCGACGCCCCGTTCTCGATCACCTGGCGGGCCTCGTCGATCGAGATCTGGCGGCCCTTGGTCGACTTCCAGATGACGAACCCGCAGCCGGTCTCCTTCTTGCTCTTCCACGACGAGCACCCGTAGGCGCGGCTGTTCTCGCGGATCTCGCCGTCGCACTTCGGGCAGTCGGCGATCTTCTCGCGCGGCCCGGCGGGAGCGTCGAGGCGGGTGCCGTCGTCGGCGATGAGCTGCACCTGGTTTCCCTCGGCGAGCACCAGCCGCGCCCTGCTCGGCCGGGTCTTGAACCCGTCCAGGAGCTCGGTCTGGCCCTTCTGGAGCAGCTCGCGGGCCTCCGCTGCCGAGATCGAGCGGCCCTTCTGCTGCTTCCAGATGACGAAGCCGCAGCCGGGCTCCTCGCGGCTCTTCCACGACGAGCAGCCGTAGGCGAGCCGGTTCTCGCGGATGGTGCCGTCGCAGTTCGGGCACGGGCCGATCTCCTCGCGGAGCGCGCGCACGTCGTCGGAGGAGAGCTCGCGGAAGTACTCGACCATCTCCGACGTGAACGTGCGGATGTCGTCCATGAACGCGTCGCGCGCGCCGGCGCCGTGCTCGATGTCGGAGAGGCGCTTCTCCCACCGGCCGGTGAGATCGGCCGACGTGAGCGCATGGTCGCCCAGGAGGGCGATCGCCTGGCGGCCCTTCGACGTCGCGCGGAGCTGCTTCCCGAGCCGCTCGATGTAGCTCACCCGGATCAGCTTCTCGATCGTCTCGGCGCGCGTCGCCGGCGTCCCGAGGCCGGCCTCCTTCATCGCCTGGCGCAGCTCCTCGTCCTCGATCTGCTTGCCGGCCGTCTCCATGTCCTTGAGCAGCGACGCCTCGGAGTAGCGCGGCGGCGGCTTGGTCTGCTTCTCGAGCACCTCGGCCGACTCGCACGTCCCCTTCTCGCCCTCCTCGACCTTGGGCAGGCTCTGGCGCGGCTCGTCGTCGTCGCCGGCCGGCGGCTCCTCCGCGGCGGCCTCCTCGCCGAACGCCGCCGCCCGCCAGCCGGCCTCGATGAGCCGCCGGCCGCGGGTGCGGAAGCGGTGGCCGCCGGCCTCGGTCACGATCTCGGTGTCCTCGAACTTGGCGTCGGGGTGGAAGACCGCCAGGAAGCGGCGCACGACGAGGTCGAAGACGCGGGCGTCGTCGCCGGTGAGCTCCTTGCGAGGCAGCTCGCCGGTCGGCACGATCGCGTGGTGGTCGTCGACCTTCGCGTCGTTCACGACCCGGGCGAGCGGCAGGACGTCGAGGCCGGCCACGTACTCCGCCGCGGCGCGCACGGCCGGGATCGCGGTCAGGCTGCGGGCGGTCGCCTTGAGCGTCGGGATCTGGTCGGACGGGAGGAACTGCGACCGGGTACGCGGATAGGTGAGGAGGGCGCCGGCCGTCGATCCCTCGTACAGGCGCTGGGCGGCGGCGAGCGTCCGCTGCGCCGAGAGCCCGTAGCGGCTGTTGGCGTCGCGCTGGAGGCTCGTCAGGTCGTAGAGGAGCGGCGAGCGGGTCTTGCGCTCGGTGCGCTTGACCGTCGCGACCAGGGCATCGGCGCCACCCGCGGCCGCGGCGACGGCGTCGGCCACGTCCCTCTCGGAGGTGCGGTCCTCCTTGCCCTCGAACCAGCGGCCGGTGTACGTCCGCGGCCCGTCGAGCCCGAACCGGGCGTCGACCTGGAAGTAGGTCTGGGGCTCGAACGCGTCGATCTCGAGGTCGCGGCGGACGATCAGCGCGAGCGTCGGCGTCTGCACGCGGCCGAGCGACACGACGCCGCCCAGGGAGCGACCCTTCACCGTCGCCGCCCGCGTGGCGTTCATCCCGACGAGCCAGTCGGCCTCCGACCGGGAGCGGGCCGCCGCCGCGAGCGGCTCCATGTCCTCGCCCGGCCGCAGGTTCTCGAAGCCTTCGCGGATCGCGTCCTTCGTCATCGACGAGACCCACAGGCGCCGGACGGGCTTCTTCGTCTTCGCCACGTCCATGATGTACTGGAAGATCAGCTCGCCCTCGCGCCCGGCGTCACACCCGTTCACGATCTCGTCGACGTCGTCGCGCTTGATCAGGCGCTTCAGGACGTCGAGCTGCTTCTTGTTCCTGGCGTCGGGCCGGAGCTTGAACTGCTCGGGGAGGACGGGCAGCGTCTTGATCGACCAGCGCTTGAGCGCCTCGTCGTACTCCTCGGGCTCGGCCAGCTCGACGAGGTGGCCGATGGCCCACGAGACGATGTGCTCGTCCGACTCCAGATAGCCCTCGTGCTTCTGGAAGCCGCCGCCGAGCGCGCGCGCATAGTCCTGTGCCACAGAGGGCTTCTCGGCGATAACAAGCTGCATTCCCACGTCGGGGCGGCAGGGTAGCACGCGGGTTTTCGGGCATTTCGCCCGCGGTCCCGATTGTCACACACGCGCGTCAGTCGAGGCTGAACGCCGCGCGCATGCTCGGGGCGGACGCCGCCTGGCCGAGAAACGGCAGGCCGAGCAGCTCCTCCTGGGTGCGAAGGAGCGAGTAGTGGGTGAACGCATCGGGCGCCACCGTGCCGGGCGGCACCGACGGCGCGACGACGACCGTGTAGACGCGGTTGTCCTCGGCGTGGTCGTCCTCGTCGTACGTGATGAAGAGCACCGTCGTTCCGTTGGTGTAGGCGGGCGAGCTGACGATCCTCGGCACCCAGCGGGCAAGCCAGCGGTCGCCGTCGGAGATCTGGCAGTCGTGCTCGTCGGAGCACAGGTTGGGCGTGATGAACGTGTACGGGGCGAGGTCGCCGCTCCGAAGGTCGGAGAGGAGGGGCCCGAGCGGGAGGTCGTTCGCGGGGCACTGCGCCGCGACCTGTGTGAAGTAGAGGGGCGGGTTGTGGCGGGGCGCGTAGTCGCCGACGTTCCGGTCGACGCACGGGCCGGGCATGCTCTCCGCGTAGGCCCGCCAGGTCGTCTGGGAGAAGATGCTCGGCCCGTCGCTCTGGCAGCCGGCGCCGGGCGAGCAGTCCGAGCCGTCGAGGCCCTGGGTCGAGCCGGAGACGAGCGCCAGGTAATTGGGGAGCGACGGATGGGTCACGCCCCGGTACGCCGTCGCCAGACCGCACCTGCCCGCGAGCGCGTTCAGGAACGGCGAGTGGCCCTCGATCTGCGAGAAGCCGTGGTTCTCCATGACGATCGTCACCACGTGCTCGTAGTGCGCCGGCGGGGCGGCGCCCGTGCACGGGTGGCCGGCAGCCGCCGGATGGCCCGGCGGCCCGCCCCCGTGCTTGCACGCGCCGGCGACCGCGGCGACGATGACAGCCGCGACCACCAACCGGTGCAACGACGGGGTCAGACCCCAATGTTGCATCAGCCGTCTACGCTTTGCCGCGATGGCGGACTCAGACACCGACGCGACCACCCTCGCCCTCTGGGCCGCCGCGCACGGTTTCGCGCCGTCGGAGCGGAAGCTCGAGGGCGAGACGCCGCTGCTCCGGCAGGGTCTCGTGGACGTCGCGACCGACGTCCACGAGGGCGAGCTCGACGGCCGGCCCGCGCGCATCTTCGCCCTCTACGTCGACGCACCGGGTGCTCCGCTGTTCGGTGACACGGGCACGACGACGGCGCCGTTCACGGTCGTCCTGGTGGAGGTCGACGCGCCCTCCTGGCCGCGCGTGACCATCCACCCGGCGGAGTTCCCGGAGGACAACTGGCTGACGCGTCTCCTGCGGCACGACGACCGTCGCGTCGGCGATATCAGCCAGGCGTTCGACGAGCGCTTCCGGCTGCGAGTGGCCGATTCGACGCCCCGGGAGGCCGTCGACCGGCTGGTGTCGTCGGAGCTCATCGCGTGGTGCCTCGACCAGCCGAGCCTGATCTTCGACCTCGAGAACAACGTCGACACCGGCGACTCCCTGGTTGTCGCGGCGCCCGGGGACGACCCCGACGAGGCGGCCCTGGACCGGCTCGCCGAGCAGGCGCAATGGCTCGCGCGCTGGTTCGAGCGCTCGAGCTCGAGCTAAGGGCGCAGGCGACCGTCCGGCGGCGGTGAGGCGCCGGCGGGACGTCGAACGGGCGTGCGAGCCAACGTGGCTTCGTCACGCTTTCGAGCAGCTCGTCGTCGATCCTTCCCCACCACCGGCCCTGCCCTCGGACGACGCCGTCCAATGAACGCGACGGGCCGTGGAGCGTCTCGAGGTGGGGCTCGGTTACAGCCAGCCCTTGCGCCGGAAGTAGATGAGCTGCGCGATCGTCGAGACGATGATCAGGCCCCACGACCACCAGTAGCCGTACGTCCAGTGGAACTCCGGGATGTCGCGGAAGTTCTGGCCGTAGACCCCGACGATGAACGTCGGGACGAGCAGGACCGAGGCCACCGCCGTCAGGCGCTTCACGACCTCGTTCTGGTCCTGGGCCACCATCGCCTGGTAGTAGTCGCGCGCGCCGGCGACCAGGTCGCGGCAGAGCTCGAGCGCCTCCGACGCGCGCAGGAGCTTGTCGTAGGCGTCGGCGAAGTGCAGCTCGACGTCGTCTGAGAACACCTCGACGCCGCCCTCGAGGTCGACGCGGTTGTCGACCACCCGCCGGACCGCGTCCCGGGTCGGCGCGAGCGTGCGGCGGATCTGGAGCATGTCGTGGCGCAGGGCCGACAGGCGCGCGCGGATCCGCGGGCCGGGCCAGCTCTCGATCGCATCCTCGAGCTCGTCGATCTCGTCGTTCAGCGCGTCGACGAGATCGAGGTAGCTCTCGGCGACGTCGTCGACGAGCTGGTAGGCGATCATGCCGGCGCTGTGGTCATCGTCGTCGTCATCGACGGCGCGTACGCCCTTGAGGTCGAACGGCCGGCGGCCGGGCGGCGTCTTCCTTACCGTCACGAGCGAGTCCGGGGTGATGACGATGTCGACCTCCTGGTAGTAGACCTCGTCCTCGTCCGGCACGGCCACCGCCACGAGGAACACCCCGAAGACGTAGCCGGCGTGGGCCTCAAGCGTCGGCCGCGGCTCGTCGCCGCGCACCGCCGGCGCCAGCAGCCGATCGAGCGCGCGCGGATGCAGCGTTCCCGGGCACGCGTGCCGAAGGGCGTCGCGGTCGGGATCGAGCAGGTCTGTCCACGTGGCGCCCACGGCCGTCCTGGAACGCTACTTACGCCATCGGCTACCGTCTGCGCGATGGACGGCGCGCACGACCTCGGCGGCAAGCAGGGCTACGGCCCGGTGGTGCGCGAGGACGACGAGCCGCCGTTCCACGAGCCGTGGGAGGGGCGCGTACACGGCATCAACCTGAGCTCCGACGTGGGCCCGGCATTCCGCTACTCGATCGAGCGGATGGGCGCGATCGAGTACCTGACGACGTCCTACTACGAGCACTGGCTGTCGTCGATGGAGCTGAACGGGGTCGAGTCCGAAGTCTTCACCCGCGACGAGCTCGACGCCGCCGCCGCCCGGATCCAGGCCGGCGAGCCGGTCCCCACGCGGTTCGACGCCGACGCCGTCGCGGATGTCCGCCGCCGGATCACGCCCCACGCCGAGCCGGGCTTCGACGCGCCGCCGCCCCGATTCGCGCCGGGCGACCGCGTCACGGTCTCGCGGCGATCGCCGCCGGGGCACACCCGCTGTCCCGCGTACCTGCGCGGCGCGCCCGGCGTCATCGAGTCGGTCCACGCGCCGCGGCCGATCCTCGACGTCTACGAGACCGAGGCCGGCCGGGAGGTCCCGCAGGCCTGGTACACGGTCGCCTTCGAGTCGTCCGACCTCTGGGACGACCCTGGCACGGGGCACGTCGTCCTCGTGGATCTGTGGGAGACTCATCTCGAGGCATGAGCGACTCGCACAGCCACGCCCGCCCGAAGACCCCGCAGGAGCTGCGCACCGCCGCGCTCGAGACCGTGCTCATCGAGAAGGGGCTCGTCTCGACCGACGCGATCGAGGAGATCGTCGACGCGTTCCAGAACCGGATCGGCCCCCGAAACGGCGCGCGCATGGTCGCCCGGGCCTGGGTGGACCCGGCCTACCAGGCCCGCCTCCTCGCAGACGCCGCCGCCGCGGCGGCCGAGTTCGGCTACGGCGGGATGGAGGGCGAGCAGATCCGCTGCGTCGAGAACACGCCCGGCGTCCACAACGTGATCGTCTGCACGCTCTGCTCGTGCTACCCGTGGCCGATCCTGGGCATCCCGCCCGTCTGGTACAAGAGCCCGCCCTACCGGTCGCGGGTCGTGCGCGAGCCGCGGGCCGTGCTCGCCGAGTTCGGGCTCGACGTGCCGGACGAGGTCGAGATCCGCGTCTGGGACTCGAGCGCCGACCTGCGCTACATCGTCCTTCCGATGCGGCCGGAGGGCACCGAGGGCATGTCCGAGGAGGAGCTCGCCGACATCGTGACGCGCGACTGCATGATCGGAGTCGCGGTGCCGCGCGTCGGTGCGGCGGCGGCGTGATCGACCGCGACGCCGACGAGCCGTTCACCGAGCCGTGGCAGGCGCGGGCCTTCGCGATGGCGGTCGTCGCGGCCGAGCGGATGGGCGTCGACTGGGACGAGTTCCGCGACCGCCTGAAGGCGGCGATCGCCGAGCGTCCCGACCAGCCCTACTACGAGAGCTGGCTCGACGCGCTCGAGGATCTCACCTCGCCGGCTGCCAGTCCGCGCTGATCCGCAGATCAATGGCGGCGCGCCGCTCCTCCAACTCGTCGGCGGCGCGGTGGACGCGAACGCGGTAGGGCAGGTCGCCGCCCGGGCTCGTGACACGCCCGTAGAGACCGCTCGCCGACGCGCGCACGACGTCGTCCTCCACCCCGACTCCGACGGTGACCCAGTCACCCGGCCGGTAGAGATTGAACTGCACCTGTGCGTAGACGACGTCGCCCATGCCCCCGGCCGCAGACTCGCACACCGCGGCCGGGGGCGAATCCCCCTATCGGGCGGTCATTCCGCCCACGGCGGAACGAACGGCTCGCCGCCCGCAATCGTCGCCCGTCCGCCCACCGGCATGACGGCGACGGCCTCGAACGGCTCGTCGTAGGGGTTTGCGAGGTCGAACGTCTCGCCTGCGGGGACGATCAGCGCCTCGCCGGCCTCGACCGGCTGCTCGCGGCCGGCCACCGTGGCGACGGCCCGGCCCGCGAGCGCGACGAAGATCTCCTCGCGGTCGACCGAGTGCGGGACGCCGGCCGTGTCGGGTGCGACGGCCAGCCGCCAGACGCTGGTCTCGCTCGCGCCGCGGCTGGGGGCCGCGAAGCCTGTGACGGTGAGGCCCGGGATGGTGAATGTGGGTGCCGTGTCCTTGGCGATGTGGGGCACGTCCGCTCCTTTCGATATGATGAACCCGAGATTATCATAAACTGAGGTGTAGCTTATGGCGGACGATCGCATCGATTTCGGCATCCTGCTCGGCCTGGCGTTCCGGGTGTTCGTCGACGAGATGCACGCCGATCTGGCGGCACGGGGGTTCGACGACCTGGGACGCTCCTACGGCTACGTCTTCCGCGTGCTCGGCGACGGCGATCGCAGCCTGAGCGAGCTGGCGGCCCTGCTCGGGATGACGCTCCCGGGCGCCGGCAAGATCGTCGACGAGATGGAGCGGCGCCGGTACGTCGAGCGCCGGCCCGACCGCGTCGACCGGAGGGTCAAGCACATCGCGCTCTCCACGCCGCGGCCGGGCCGCGCTGGCGGCCGCGCGCGCATTCCACCGCGACTTCGAGGAGCGCGTGCCGGATTCGTCCCGGCTGCGCCGCGGTCTCGAGGGCCTGGCGGGCCGGACCACCGGGGAGCCTCTCCCGGTCTACCTCCGTCCGCTGTGACGACGATCTAGCATCAGCGCGTGTTCATCTCCTTCGAGGGCCTGGACGGCTGCGGCAAGACGACCCAGGCCGCGCTCCTAGCCGAGGCGGCCCGCGCCGCCGGCCACGAGGTGGTGTCGGTGCGCGAGCCGGGAGGCACGGCCGCCGGTGAGCGGATCCGCGCGCTCCTGCTCGACCCCGACGCCCGCATCGCGCCGTGGGCCGAGGCGCTCCTCTACGCCGCGGCGCGCGCGGAGCTCGTCGCCGAGGTGATCCGGCCGGCCCTCGACCGGGGCGCGATCGTGATCGCCGACCGCTACGTCGACTCCTCGCTCGCCTACCAGGGGGTCGCGCGCGGGCTCGGGGTCGCCGAGGTGCTCGAGGTGAACCTGGCCGCCACCGGGCGGCTCCTGCCCGACCGGACGATCCTGATCGAGCTTCCGCGCGATGTCGCCACGGCCCGCCGTGACGGCGCGGCCGACCGCATGGAGGCCGAGGCCGACGCGTTCCACGCGGCCGTCGCCGACGGCTTCGCCGACGTCGCCCGGCGCTTCCCCGAGCGGATCGTGGTCGTCGACGGCGCCGGGCAGCCCGAGGACGTCGCCTCCCGGGTCCAGGCCGAGGTGAGCGCTGTGAGCGCATTCGCGGGCCTGCCCGACCAGCCGTACGCGGCCCGCCTCCTCGCCGCGGCCCTGGAGCACCCCGCGCACGCCTACCTCCTGTCGGGGCCGGCCGGAAGCGGCAAGCGCCGCTACGCCGACCGGTTTGCGGCCGCGATCCTCGACACCGAGCTCGGCAGGGTCGAGCGCCGGACGCACCCCGACCTCTTCGTGCTCGAGCCGGAGGGGCAGGGCATCCTCGTCGAGGGCGCCCGCCGGCTCCGCCGCGACCTGCACCTGCGCCCGTACGAGGCCGCCCGCCGCGTCTATCTCATCCTCGACGCCCATCTGCTTCGGGACGAGTCGGCCAACGCCCTCCTGAAGTCGCTCGAGGAGCCGCCGGAGTACGGCGTGTTCGTCCTCGTGTCCGACCACGCCGGCCGGATGCTGCCGACGATCCTCTCGCGCGTCCAGACTGTCCCGTTCAGGCGCTTCCCGGTCGCCGAGCTCGAGCGCGCCGTGTCCGATCCGGTGGCCGCCCGCGCCGCCCTCGGGAACCTCGCCCGGGCCGAGGAGCTGGCCGGCGATCCGGCCGCGGCCGGCCGCCGCCGGGCGTACCTCGACCTGGCGCGCGCATCGGCGTCTGACCCGGGCTTCGACCCGGCTGCGGCCGCCGCGGCGGTGCTCGTCTCGACCGGCGAGCGCGCCCGGACAGAGTCGGCCCGCGTGGGCGCCGAGGCGACCGAGCGGCTGGCGTCGGTCGACGACCCCAAGGAGCGGCGGGCGCTCGAGCGGCGGTTCGAGGAGCGCGCGAAGCGGGCCGGGCGGCGGGCCGAATGGGACGAGCTCCGCCTGGCTGTGGACACGGTCGGATCGTGGTACCGCGACCTCATGGCGGTCGGCCTGGGGGCTGGTGACGCGGTGGTAAACTCGGATGTCGCCGGCGAGATGTCGCCCGCCGCGGCGGGCGCCGCGGGGCACGCTGCCCGGGCGCTCGAGGTCGTGACGGACGTGCGCCGGTCGCTCGAGCTCAACATCCATCCGGGACTCGGGCTGGAGGCGATGTTCCATCGCCTTCACCAGGCCCGGTAGCACACACGAAGAGGACCGCACATGGCCACAGTCGTCGGCGTCGTCTTTCAGCCGGGCGGCAAGGTCTACTCGTTCGACCCTGGCGGGCTGGAGCTGCGCTGGGACGAGCGCGTCATCTGCCAGACCGCACGGGGCCGCGAGTACGGCCGCGTCGTCGAGACCGAGCGCGACGTGCCCGACGAGTCGCTGGCCGGGCCGCTCAAGCGGGTCGTCCGCCGGGCCGTCCCGGCCGACCAGCAGGTGATCGAGCAGAACCGGGTCGAGGCCAAGCGCGGCATGCTGCTCTTCCGCGAGCTCTCCCGCCGCCACGGCCTCGAGCTGAAGCCGATCTCGAGCGAGGTCACGTTCGACGGGTCGCGCATCACGTTCGCGTTCTCGGCCGAGGAGCGGCCCGATACCCGCGCGCTCCAGACCGAGCTTGGCGAGCGGCTGAAGCGCCGCGTCGACATCCGCCAGGTGGGCCCCCGCGAGCAGGGCCGGCTGTGCGGCGCCGTCGGCCTGTGCGGCACGAACCAGCTCTGCAGCGCCCGCTACCCGTGCCACGACCAGCCGATCACGCTGCGCATGGCCAAAGACCAGCAGCTGCCCATGAACCCGGGTCGCATCACGGGGCTGTGCGGGCGGCTACGCTGTTGTCTAGCGTTCGAGCATCCGCTCTACCGGTCGTTCCGCGACCGTGCGCCGGCGGTGGGACGCACGGTGGCAACGCCGGAGGGGAAGGGTATCGTGCGAAGCTACGAGGTCCTTCGCGACGCGTGCGTCGTGGAGATGGACGGAAGGACGATGATGGAGGTCAAGCTGGACGCGGTCGTCGAGGTGGCTGGATGAGCGACGTCGCATTCTGGGGGACGGGCAACGATCCCGCTCTCGAGCCGTTCCGGCGCGCGCTTCGCGCGGAGTGGGAGCGGCGCGGCTACGAGTTCGTCGACGGTCCCGACCCGATGGCGGCCTGCGTCTTCAACTTCGTCGACCCGGACGACCCCAAGCCGTTCCGGCGCCGCCAGCGGTCGACGTACGTCATCGCCGTCCACTATCTGGCCGAACGGCCCGACGACGTGCTGCGGTACGAGTACCCGATGCTCGTCCGCGCGCTCGCGAACATCGCGATGCTCGTCGTCCCCGGCGATGCCTGCTACTTCGTCACGCCGGAGCAGGGCTTCTACTCCGTCCCCGACCCGGGAGATCCCGAGGCGTGGGTGCGGGCGCTCTTCGACCGGATCGAGCCGCTGGCGACCTCGCGGCTCGTGATCGACAACCACTTCGAGACCGACCTCGAGCCCGAGCTCTGGGACGGCGACGCGCAGACCGAGGCGCTCTTCCAGGCCGGCCGCCGGCTCGATGCCCTCGGCCTCCTGCCCGCCCCGTTCCCCCTCGAGGATCTGGTCACCCCCGACGACATGCGCTGGATCAAGCTCGTGTACGGGATCGGCGGCCTCTCCTACGGCAACCTGTCGGCGCGCAAGGACGACCGCCGGTTCTGGATGTCGGCCTCCGGCGTCGACAAGTCCAACCTGCGCGAGATCGGCCGCGACATCCTGATGGTGACCGACTACGACCGCGCGGCCGAGCGGATGGTGCTGTCGGTGCCGCCCGGCGTGGAGCCGCGGCGGGCGTCGGTCGACGCGATCGAGCACTGGATGATCTACCGCGAGCACCCGCAGGTGGGCGCGATCGTCCACGTGCACGCATGGATCCCGGGCGTCGAGGCGACCGAGTTCAACTTCCCGTGCGGCACGGCCGAGCTGGCGACGGCGGTGGCCGAGATCATCCGTCGCGCTCCGGATCCGGGGCGCGCGATCGTCGGGCTCAAGAACCACGGCCTCACGATCACGGGCCCCAGTCTCGACGACATCTTCACGCGGATCGAGCCCGTGATCGAGACGCAGATCCCGATGATCGCCTAGACCGTTCCGCCGGGTGCGGGCGGGGGCTCCTGCGGGGCTGACGCCGGCGCGGCAGGGACGAGCGTGCCGGCCCGAGCGCGCTCGGCGATCACCTTCGATTCGAATAGAAGCGAGCCGTCCTCGAACTCGATGATGGGGAGCGCCTGCTTGCCCCCGGTCATCTCCGCCACCTCCGGGCGCCGGAATCGCACCGCGGAGTGCAGGGCCAGGTCGTACTCGACCCCCGCCTTGTCGAGCGCCTTCTGCGCTCGCCAGCACGGGTGGATGTCCATCTTCAACCACATCGCACTGCACCGGTGGAACTTCACAGCCATGTCGTCCTCCTCAGTGGCGGTGGTATCCGTCTGCGAGTAGCCAGTTCGCCGTGTCGCGGATCGTGTCGTCCAGCGGTCGTGCCTCGAAGCCGAGCTCCGACCGCGCTTTCGCCGCCGTATAGAACCACCATCGCGAACTGGATGCCAGCTCGTCGGCGTCGAGCGGAAGCGGCAGCCGAAGGGCGGTGCCGGCGCGCAGCAGCGGGAACAGGACGCCCTTCGGCAGGTGCACCTGGCGGCGCGGCTTCCCGGTCACGCGGCCGACCCGGGCGAAGAAGTCGCGATGCGACAGGTTGCCCTCGTCGTTCGTCAGGATGTAGCGCTCGCCGGTCCGGCCGCGCTCCTCGGTGAGCAGAAGGCCGGCGGCGATGTCGCGGGCGTCGACGTACGAGAGCCCGCCGTCGATCGTGAAGCGAAGCCGCCCGCGCAGGTACTCCTCGATCGGCCATGAGGAGACCCGGTGGACGTCGCCGGGGCCGATCGCAAACCCCGGGTTGGCGACCACCACGTCGAGGCCGTCTGCCGCCGCGTCGAGGGCCAACTGCTCGCCCGCCGCCTTGGCGCGCGCGTAGCGGAAGTCGGGCCGGCCGTCATCGCCGTCGATCATCCAGGCGCCCTCGTTTCGCGGGTGGGCCGGCGTGGCGGCCGGGCCGACGGCCGCGACGCTCGAGACGAAGACGACTCGCTCCACTTCCGCCGCGCGGCAGGCGGCAAGGGCGTTTCGGGCCCCGTCCACGTTCACCGCCCGCAGCCGGGCATCGTCTCGGGCGCGGTGCGCGACGACCCCCGCCAGGTGGAAGACCCGGGTCACGCCGGCGAAGACCGGCGGGAGGGAGTCGGGGACGGTCACGTCGCCGCGCACGACCTCGGCGCCGAGGCCGTCGAGCCGGGCCGCTCCGGCGTCCGACCGCGCCAGCGCGCGCACCTCGCGATCCTGGGCGCGGAGGGACCGGACGAGCTCCACGCCCAGATAGCCCGTGGCGCCGGTGACGAGGGTGACCATCCGGCGGACCCTATCGAGAGAGGCGCGGCACCGGCGCTGGGCTATCCTTTCGAGCTGCGCCGCCGTAGCTCAGCTGGCAGAGCACTTCACTCGTAATGAAGGGGTCCGCGGTTCGAATCCGCGCGGCGGCTTCTCTCCCGTCAACCATGCCTGATCGGGCCGGTCGGACGATCCAGCCGCGGCGTGTCGATCCGTGGGAGGGCGTCCACGGCGGCCATCCCGACACCTACCCGTGCCGCCGCAGCTGCCACGGCCCATTCCGCCGTCCGTAGGGAAAGTCCCGATGCGAATCGCGGTCGAGTCGATCGATCGTTCGCACATGACTGAACAAGGACACCCAGCGCCGATTCCCGGCGACGTCATCTTCGCCTGCTGGTCATGGGTACCGAGCGCGATTACGGTAGCCCTATTCCATGCGGCTACCGCTCACGGCACCGACTTCTGGGACATCAACTGGGACCTCTTTTTTGAAGGCCTCGCCTTCGGCCTCGTCGGCGTGGTGACGGCGTGTACCGGCCTGGTCTTCGCCCTCCCGGATACCGGCACCAAGCGGGAGCACCGCGATCGGCGCTACGCCCGGCTCGGCATCCTTGTGAACATTGCGGCGCTAGCGGCGATCGCGTCCGTCCCGTTCGTGTTCTTCGGCTACCGCTTCTAGGTAGGGGGCCCGCCCCGTCCGCGCCGCCCGCCACAGTGATGCGCACATGCACGAACCTCACGTGATCGACCTGTCCGGGGTGATATTGGACCATCACCATGGCTAGACGGAACTATCTGGTGGAGGGCTTGTCTGGTGCCGGCAGTCCTCGGTCTACGAGGAGCTGATCCGACGTGGCTACAAGGCGATTAGTACCGACCGTGCCTGGGCCTACCATGCCGACCCCGACACCGGTCTCCCAGGTGGGCCCATGCATCACGACAACTTCATGTGGGACCAGCAAAGAGCTGTCAGCGAACTCGAAAGCCCGGAACCAGAAGTGTTGTTTGTCTGTGGAAGCAGCCGCAATCGCGACCGCTTTCTGCCCTATTTCACCAAGATATTCAACCTCCGCATCGACGATGACACCATGCGTCGTCGCCTCCAGGAGCGCACCAACAATGAATTTGGCAAGCAGCCCGAGGAACTCGAAGTCATGCTCACGCTCAATCGAAGCGACGAGAAACCGGCCGGAGCCATAGATGTGGACGCCACCCAGCCTCTCCACCAGGTGGTCGACGAATTGGTTCGCTTAGCAGATTGACGTGGAAGTCCTGGGCGAAATCCGCGCGATCCGGGCGCGCGACTCCGTAACATTTGTGGCGGTGGGGGATCAGGCCACGGGGTACACTGGATGCCACGGGCCAACCCGACCCGAGATCGAGAGGCACGATGTGGAGGCACTGGTACGTCGTCGTCGAAAGTGCCGACGGCGAGGATCTCATCGGGCCGTACGCCACCCGCCGAGAAGCAACCAGGGTCGCCGACGGGCAGATCGGCCGACCACCCGGCGCTGTTTCGGTGCGACTCCAGGATCGGATACCTGCTCCGGCCGGAGACCCGCCCCGCCGCTTCTAGCCGGGCCGTCGCCGTCGGATAGCGTCCAGCGGGTTCCCCGAGCCGGCCGAGCGGTCGACGATGCCGGCAGGCGGTATCCTCGTTGTCGTCGACAGGGAGGTGCGAGATGGCGACCGAGCAGACACGCACGATCAGGTGCTCGGCCTGTGGTCATGACTACGAGATCACACGGGTGATGACGATCGACGGCAACGCTGTCAGGATCGATGACCCGTCGCTGTGGGCGACGGCTTACTGCCCGAGTTGCGGGAAGCCCGCTCAAGTACTGCAGCAGGAAGTGGGCGATGTAGCCGGGTAGCGACCCGCCCGCGGCCGCGGCGGGCGCGGCCAACGATGACAGTCTCGAGGCTATGACGTTCCAGCTTGTCTACGACAATCAGTTCAGCGCACCGCTGGGCTCGGAGTGGGTCAGGTACAACGGAATCCCCGCGTGCTGTCCCACCAGCAAATGGGACGAAGGGAACGCGGTGGTGCAGAACGGCAAGCTCGTCCTTCGAGGGCTGCGCCAGCCGGACGGCACCTACCACACCGCCGGCGTCTCGCTGCCTCACCTGAACATGACCTATGGACGCTTCCGCTTCCGAGGCAGGTTCGACAAGGGCCGCGGTCTGAAGATGTGCGCGCTGCTGTGGCCCCAGGTGGGTTTCGAGCCCCCCGAGATCGACTTCGCGGAATCGAGGACGGAGGACGCTGAGCGCGCGACCATGTGCATGACCTTGCACTATCCGCCGATCGCAGGCGATGCGATCCGTGGCGAGATCAAGACGGACTTCTCGCAGTGGCACACATGGGGGCTCACCTGGATGCCCGGCCATCTGAGTTGCACGGTGGATGGCAAGACCTGGAAGGTCATCGAGGACGCCACCGTGGGCAAGGTCGTGGTTCCGAGGACGCCGATGCACCTCGGAATCCAGACCACGATGGGGTCGCCCGGCAAGGCCAAGCCGGACGCGACGACGCCGGACGAGGTCAGCCTGCACATCGACAGCGTGACGATCTGGACGTACCAGCCCTGACGCCGCCTTGCCGAACGGCGGTGACGGCGGCAACGTCACGCCGTTTCTCGGGGGCCGAGCATGCCGACGAATGCGAAGGATCACTAGCCCCGGATCGCAGTCTCAAGCTGCGGCCGGGCCGGGCTAGAACGCCTGAAGCACGAGCACGTCGAGGGTGAGCATCAGAGCGATGCCGATGATGCCAACGCTGCCGACGAGCAGCACCACAACGTTGTCCTTGGCCTCCACGGCGTCGGCGTCGACCGCCCGTGCTCTCGTTCGATCCATGGGAACGACGGTATCCGCGAGCCGTCGCCATCGCCTCCCCCGAAAGGGGCATGCTGTGCGACCGCGACCATCTAGAGCCTCAGGGAGAAGTGCCACTCCCGGCACGGCGCGCCACGGAACTCCGCCGCCGTCTCGGCCTCGAGCTCCATTCCCAGGCGCCGGAGCAGGCGCGCGCTCGGGGCGTTCCGGGTGTCGGTGATCGCGACCAGCCGCCGCACCGCCGTGTGGGCACGGAGCCCGTCGATCAGCGTCCGCCCCGCCTCCTCGGCGAGGCCCTTGCCCTGCGCCGCGCGCGCCAGGGTGATGCCGAATTCGGCCTCGGTCCCGGAGGCGGCGACGAACAGGCCGAGATCGCCGAGCAGGAGATCGTCGGCCGCATCCGCGATCGCGATCTGGAGCCAGTCGCCCAGCCGTCCGAACGGTGCCCCGGACATCTCGACCAGGAACGTGCGCGCCTCCGCGTCGGAGACGGGCTCCCAGCCCTGGTAGCAGGCGACCTGGTCGTCGTGCCGGTAGGCCTGGAAGCGCGGGAGATCGTCCGCGCGCAGCCGGCGGAGGGTGAGCCGCGCCGAGTGCCACGGCAGCGGATCTCTCGTCACCACCGCCCGATGGCCGTGCCGCCCCACTCCTCGGGCTCGACGTCGCGCACCGTCTGCGTGAGCTCCCAGCGGTGGCCGGCGATGTCCTCGACCACGCACGACCGCTCGCCGTACACGTGCGTCGTCGGCTCCTCCAGGACGCCGGCGCCGTGTTCGCGGGCATGGGCGAAGGCGGCGTCGACGTCGGGCACGCGCAGCTTGATGAGCTGGGTCACGACTCCCGGCGTGGGTGCGACCTGCTCTCCGCGGACGTCCGCCACGACGACGGCACCGTCGTCGCCGACGCGAAGCTGGGCGCGGTGCGCATCGCCGATGCGCACCCGCTCCTGGAAGCCGAACGCCGACTCGAGCCATGCCACCGCGGCGCGGACGTCGGGATAGACGAGCACCGGGGTCACGGTCGCCGGCGGCGCGGAGCGGTTCGTCAGCACGGCCTCGATCTACGCGGTGCGGCCGCGGGATCGGCCCGCACCGGTGACGAGCACCAGGAGCGCGGCGATGATCACCGCCGTGAGGAACTGGCCGAACCATCCCAGGTCGAGGACGTCGTTCGCGACGATGCCGCCGAGCAGCGCGCCGGCGATGCCGAAGAGCGCCGTCTCGACGAGGCCCAGCTCCTGGCGGCCGGAGACGAGCATCCGGCCGAGGCCGCCGATCACCAGGCCGACGATGCTGTACCAGATCAGCGTCCAGAAGACCGAGAGCGCGAACCCGAGCAGGCCGAACCCGAACGCCATGAAGAGCACGATCAGGATCAGCGCGATGAGCGCGGTCGACATGCAGGCAAGCATATCGCCGTCGCGTGCTCGCGTGACCCCGGCGCAATTGTTCACAGCCGTCTCATGAATATCTCACCCCCGGCTGCGAGGTTGCCGTGATGCCTCGGGCCCCACGAGTCGTCGCGAGCGCCCTTGCCTGCCTCGCGGCGACCGTGGTGATCGGAACGCCGGCGGCCGAGGCTCGGGTGCCGCGAATGCACCACACGTGGGTGTTCGTGATGGAGAACCACAGCCTGGGCCAGATCGTCGGGAACCCGCGGAAGGCACCGTTCCTGAACCGCATCGCACACCGCTACAGGGTCGCGACGCGGTTCTATGCGCCGAGTCATCCCAGCCTGCCCAACTACCTGGCGATGATCTCGGGGTCGACCCACGGGTGCTCGAGCGATCACTGCAAGGGCGGCTATGGCGGGCCGACCCTTGCCGCCCAGCTGACCGCGCAGGGGCTCGGATGGCAGGGGTACTTCGAAGGCCTGCCGCGCCGGGGCTACGTGGGCGGCAACCGCGGGCAGTACGTGCGCCACCACAACCCGTTCGTCTACTTCCGCAGCGTGACCTCGAAGGCCCGCCAGCGCCGCCACCTGCGGCCGTTCCGCGCGTTCGCGCGCAGCCTGCACAGCCCGCCGGAGCTGAGCTACGTCGTCCCGAGCAACGCCCACAACATGCATGACGGCCCGATCCTCGCCGGCGACCGGTGGCTCGCCCACTGGGTCGCACGGGTGATGCACTCACGCGCCTACCGCCACGGAGGCGTGATCTTCATCGTGTGGGACGAGGGACACAACGACAGCTCCGGATGCTGCCTCCGCGGTGTCCACGGCGGCCGCGTCCCGCTCTTCATCATCTCCCGCCACTCCAGGCACCACCATCGCCTGACGCGCCCGCGGACGACGTACTCGCTGCTTCGCACGCTCGAAGCCGGGTTCCGGCTACCGCACCTGGGCCTCGCTGCCCACACGAAGCCGCTCGTCCGAGTCTGGTAGGACGCCCAGCACGAGCGTGATGCGGGCGCCACCGCCCGCGCGGGTTCGCCGCGCTCACCGTGCCGCCGTGGGCCTCGGCGATCGCGCGGACGATGGCGAGCCCCAGGCCCGACCCCTCGCGATCCTCGCCGTCGCCGCGCTTGAACGGCTGGAAGACGTACGCCAGCTCCGTGAGCGTGCCGCGCGGAGCCTTCGCCCACGCCGCCCGGACGCTCGAGTGGTCGCGCCTGGAGCCCGGTGTGATCGACGAGAAGTTCTACGTCAGCGGCATCGGAGTGGTCAAGGAGCTGGCCGCGAGCGGCCCGGCCGAGGTTGCACGCCTGGCACGTTTCACCGCACCGTGACGCGCTGCTGGCGCTCGTGCTGCCAGATCGCGTAGTCCACTGCGCCGACCGAGGTCGGCGGGCCCACAGCCCGCGCGGCCTCGGTCAGAAGGCCCTGGGCCTCGTCGACACCGACCCGGCGGCCGAGCACGCGCTCCAGGAAGCGCATGATCATCCGATCCGGCTTCACGAGCTGATCCGCGCCGGCCAGCATGAGGAAGTACCTCACCGCGATCCCGGAACCCTGGCCGTGGACGGCGCGCAGGTCACGGATCAGCGCGTCGTCCTCGAGCCGGGTACCGAGATCCTGGAGGGTCTCGATGCCGTGCGCGGCCAGCACGCGTGCAAACTCGAGTGCGGCCTCCGCCTTCAGGATTCCGCCGCGTGAGGACGTCCGGCAGCGGTTCTCGACCACCTCGACTGCGAAGCGCTCCGCGCCGAGCGCCTCGATCTGGCCGACGAGGTCGCTCACCGTCGCCTGGTCCCGCTCGCTCGGGAGCGCAGCTTCGGCGCGGTGAAGCGGGAGGCCGTAGTGGTCGGCGTACCGCGCCGCACGCGCCGATCATCGCACCGGGCCGGTCCGCACGCCCGGAGAAGACCCGGTGAACGCGGCTCGACGGGCCGCCGAAACCGTGCGACCATCGAAGGACACGGGAGTCGCGACGATTGGGGGAGCGTCATGGCAGTGGGCAATGGAATGAGACGTGTGGTCCGAGGGAAGGGTGCGGTCGTGCTCGCCGCGCTCGCCTCGGGGGCGGTATTCGCGCTGCCGGCGGCGGCGGGTCAGATCTCCGGTCCGCCGACGGCCGACCTGGGCGTGGTCTCGATTCACGCGAACAAGTCCTCGGCGGCGCACGGGACGCGCGTTACCTTCACCGAGGTCATCCGCAACAACGGGCCCGAGGCGGCCGAGCTCGACACGGTGCCGCAGATCACGGGCGGAGTGCTCGTCGGCGAGGTGTGCGATCTCGGCATCTCGGCCGACACGCCGTTCTGCGAGTACGGCGACGTGAGCCCGGGCACGAGCCTGACGACGAAGTTCATCGTCAGGGTCACGGCGACGCACGGATCCGTCACGGTGAAGGGCGGGGTGCTCTCCGAGGCCCCGTTCCAGGACGACAACCCGTTCAATCAGTACCGCACCGCCAGCGTTCACGTGGCGGGATAGCTGTCTAGCGGCAGAGCGCCCGCTCGGCCGTCTCGATCAGGACGTCGGCGGCCTCGTCGGCTGAGAGCCCCCTGCCCGTGAAGAGCAGGTCGAAGCTGTCGAAGCTGGTCAGCACCCAGAGCAGATCGGCGGCGGCCTTGGCGGTGACGTCCGGGCGGAGCGCATCCTGGTCGGCGAGCCGCTGGGCGAGATCCGCCATGCCGCCGGCCCGGTTCTGCTCGCCGCGCTGGATGGCACCCCCGACGGCGTCCGGGTCGAGCTGCGCCATGGAGTAGAGCGCGCGGAAGGAGTCTCGATCGGCCGCGTACATCTGCGCGCCTCCGCGGATGCCGCCTCCGAGCGTCTCTCGCGCATCCGGGTCGGCGACGGCGTTGACGACCCGTTCGAAGCCGCTCCGGTTGAGGAGATCCCGCGCGACGGCATCGAACAGCCCGGCGCGCGATCCGAAGATCAGGTAGACGGTCGAGCGCGCCACCCCGGCGATGCGGGCGACCTGATCGATGCTCACCGCCTGAGACGGCGCCTCCCGCAGCCGCTGAAACACGGCGTCGAGAATCCGGCGGCGCGTCTCATCCGCCGACTCCGCCCGCTGCCGCTGCTCGTATCTGCGCGGCGCCATTCCGGCATCGTAGCATTTCGCTTGACAATATGTCCGATGGAAGACATACTGTCCGACGAAAACGAATCCAAGGAGACTTCGATGCACGATCTTGAGACAGTTGAAGTGAGCGTCCTCGTCGTCGGGGGCGGGCCGGCCGGCCTGACCGCGGCCGGCGCGCTGTCCCGGCTCGGGGTGGATTGCCTGGTCGTCGAGCGGCGCGCCTCACTCTCGGCGCTGCCGCGGGCGACCTCCGTCAGCACGCGGTCGATGGAGATCCTGCGGTCGTGGGGGCTCGAGGACGAGGTGCGGGCCGGCGGCGTCGAGGTGGAGTGGCTGATGCTGCCCTGCGAGACGCTGGCGGATACCGGCCGTGCAAGGGCCGTGCCGATCGGCCTCCCGACGCGCGAGCAGAGCCTGGTGATCAGCCCCACCTCGCCGGCGTGCGTGCCCCAGGACCATCTCGAGCCGGTGCTGCTGGCCCACGCTCGCTCAAACGGCGCGCGGGTCGAGCTCGGCGTCGAGGTCACCGGCGTGAAAGCCGGCACCCGACGGCGTCCGTGCGACGCTGCGGGACGTCGCCACGGGCCGCGAGCGCCAGGCGCGCGCCCGGTACCTGATCGCCGCCGACGGCGCCCACAGCCGCGTGCGGGCCGAGCTCGGGATCCCGGCCCATGGGCTCGGCGGGCTCGGCGAGGCCGTGAGCGCCGTGTTCGGCGCCCCGATCTGGCCGCTCCTGGGCGAGCACCGGTACGGGATCTACGACATCAACCATCCGGACGCTCGCGGCGTGCTCCTGCCGGCAGGCCGCGGCGACCGGTGGCTGTACGGCGTGGTCTGGGGACCCGGCCAGGACGCCGCCACGGCTGATGACCCTGAATGGTTCGCGCGCCGGATCCGGCTCGCGGCCGGCGTTCCCGACCTGCCGGTCGCGATCGAGCGCACCGGGCGCTTCCGGTTCGCCACGCAGCTGGCCGAGCGGTTCCGGGAGGGGAGCGCCTTCCTCGTGGGCGATGCCGCCCACCGGGTCACTCCCCGCGGCGGGACCGGCATGAACACGGCGATCCACGACGGCTACGACCTGGGCTGGAAGCTCGGGTGGGTGCTCCGCGGCTGGGCGCCGGCGGCGTTGCTCGACTCGTACGAGCTCGAGCGGAGGCCGGTCGCAGAGCACAACATGGCCCGGTCGGCGGACCCGGCCGGCTCCGCGGCAAACGCCGACCTCGCCCTTCATGCCGACCTCGGCGGTCGCATCCCGCACGTGCGTGTTCACACGGACGCCGGGCCGCTCTCGACCCTCGACCTCCTTGGGCCCGGGCTCACCGTCTTCACAGGCCCTGAGGGAGGTCGCTGGGAGGCTCCCGAAAGCGTCGCGGCCGATCGCGTCCCCGTCACGGTGCGACGGGTCGACCCGATCGCTGCGCGCGCCCTCGGGCTTCGCGGCGGTGAAGCGCTCGTGGTTCGCCCGGACGGGACGCCGGCCGCGGCGGCCGCCCGCGCACGACCGCAGGCGGCCGCCGCGTGAGCGGACTCAGGCCGCCATCCGGCCGGCCGCCGCCTCGCGGTCGCGCCCGAGCCATTCGGCCCACGTCGTCGTGCCGCGATGACCGCTCGAGGAGGTGTTCCCGGCGGTCATCGCGCGCTCGGCGCGGGCCGGCAGGCCGATCTCGCGGATCCGCTTCTCGAGGCCGCGGGCGGCCAGGTACTGCTCGGCCATCTCGCGCATCGTGAGCGCCTCGGGCCCGGCGAAGTCCATCCGCTCGCCGCGATGGCCGTCGCCGACGCACGCGACGAGGAACCGCGCGAACTCGTCGGAGTCGACGCACTGCATGCGCACGTCCCGCGGCAGCATCACGGTCCGTCGCTTCACGGCCGCGTCCATGAAGCGCTCGAGCAGCCAGTAGAACGGCGTGGAGCGGGCGATCGACCAGGGCACGCCACCGCTTCTGACGAATCCCTCGGCGCGGAGCTTCACGCGCGAGTACGGAAGGCGCGCGGTGTGCTCGAGCCCGACGATCGACACGTGCACGATGTGGTCGACGGACGCCTGCGCGGCGGCGCGCATGAGCGCGTCCGTGCCCCGGATGTCGACATCCGTGGGCGAGCGGACGAGGTCGCGGGCCTTGAACCGGCCGCGCTGGGCCGCGGGAGAGTGCGTGGCGGTGTGGACGATCGATTCGGCGCCGGCGACGGCCTCGGCGATTCCCTCGCCCGTCGCGAGGTCGCCCTTGATCCAATTCACCGCCCTGTCTCCTCCCGGACGGCGCGCCAGCACCCGCACGCGGTGGCCGTCGCGCAGCAGGAGCTCCACCACCTTTCGCCCCAGATGACCCGTGCCTCCGGTGACCAGAACCGTCATTCCGTCCCCTTCCCTCGCGCCCGTTGGGCATGAGCCGCGCGACTACCCGGGTGAAGGGTGGGTGAAACGCCGCCCGCAGAATCCCGCAAACTGCGCGGTTGCGTGACGCGTCGGAGTGCACGCGGCCGCCGGAAGGCATACCCTTCCAGGTGTGGGCGGAGAGGAGAAACGTTGGAGCACACCCTCGAAAGTCTGCTGGCCGCCGGCCGAAACGGCGAGATGACCGCTGACGACCTCTGGGAGGCCGTGATGACGGTCGACCGGTCCACGTGGACCCGCGAGGACTACGCCGAGCTCACCGAGCTCTTCTACTCGCTGGGCGGCAAGAGGGTCGCAAACGCACAGCGCGCCGTGTGGGAGACCGTCCCGTACGGCCGCGCGCACCGCTGACGCATCGACGGGGTCAGACCCCCCTATAGGAACGCGGTGAGATAGCAGTCGACGGCGTCAGGCGGTCGGGAAGACGCCGATCGCGGCGTACGCCTTGGCGTGGACGCTCAGCCGGTGCGCCGGCGAGAGGCGGCCCAGATCACGGATCGCCGCCGCATGCGCGGGCGTGCCGTAGCCCTTGTGCTCCGCGAACCTGTAGCCGGAGTGCTCCCGGTCCAGCGCTCGCATCAGCTGGTCTCGAGTCTCCTTGGCGACGATCGACGCCGCCGCGATCGCAGCCGACGTTCGATCTCCGTCCACCACGCGCCGGGCGGACGCCCCTGCACCCTGGAGATCGAACCAGTCCACCAGATGATTGATTCCTAATTCCGTGACGTCCCAGCCGCAAGCCCTGGGCTTGCGGCGATCGTGAGCGACCTGCTACCAGCAGGTCGCGAGCTGCGAACCAAGCAGCGCAAGGACGCAGGGAGCGCCGATATCGGGAATATCGGCGCGACCGAGGACACAGCGATGCGACGGTTCGCAGCCGCAGCCCCCCACCGGCCGGCATCCCTGCCACGGTCACGCGTCCAGGCGCGCGGGAATTAGGAATCAATCATCTAGGTTCACCGACCCGACCACGGCCACCGCCTCCAGCGCTTGGCCGAGCGCGTGAATGTTCGACACGTCCAGCCCCTCGCGGTCGATCTGGGCGGCCGGGATGACCACGATCGCGGCCACGTCCACCACCTCCAGGATGACCGGCAAGAGCGCCGCTCGCCGGCTCGGAGCTGGTCGACACTGCTCACGCTCATGCCTCTAACGTACGTCGCAAACGACGGGTAGACGTCAGCCGGGCATTCACCGGAACGATAGAAGCAGCAGGTGGGCTCTGCATCTCCGTTTCGTTTCGCCGCGATCGTGGGTACGATCATCGGCATGGCGAAGCGGATCGTGCTGACGGTGGGGACGCGCAAGGGCTGCTTCCTGCTCGAGAGCGACGAGGGGCGTCGCGACTGGAAGGTGCGGGGGCCGTTCTGCGACGGGTGGCCGGTCTACCACGCGGTGATCGATGCGAGCTCCGGGGCGATCTACGCGTCCGCGGCGAGCGAGTGGCACGGCGCCGGCGTGTGGCGAAGCGCCGACCTCGGCGAGACGTGGGAGATGTCGAGCGACGGCCTCCAGTACCCGGAGGGCGATCTCAAGCTGTCGAGAGTGAGCGGCCTCGCGGTCGCGCACGGCAAGGTGCGCGTCGGCGCCGAGGCGGCGGGCGTCTTCGAGAGCGAGGACGGCGGCGCCACCTGGTCGCTCAAGAGCACGCTCGACGATCAGCCCGGCCGCGATTCGTGGAACGACCCGTCCAGGCAGCCGCCCGGCCATCTCGGGATGACGGCGATCCTGCCCCACGCCGACGACCCCGACCGCTACATGATCATCGTCCAGGGGTACGGCATCTTCGAGACGCCGGACGGCGGCGGCACGTGGGAGCCGTGCAACACCGGCCTTCGGGCCGAGTGGCCGCTCGAGGACGAGCGCGTGGGCTACTGCGTCCACAAGCTCGTGCGCTCGCCCGCCGACCCGGCCCGCTTCTTCCAGCAGAACCACTGCGGCATGCACCGAAGCGACGACGGCGGCCACTCGTGGACCGAGGTGACCGACGGGCTCCCGACCGACTTCGGCTTCGTCGCCGCCGCCCACCCGCACGACCGCGACAGCTTCTACGTGATCCCGCTCGACCCGGGCCACGGCCGCGTCATGCCCGACGGCGCGGCGGCGGTCTGGCGGACGAGTGACGCCGGCTCCACGTGGCGGCGGCTCGACAGCGGTCTGCCCCAGCAGAACGCCCATCTCGGCGTCCTGCGCGAGGGGCTGGCGATGGACTCGCTCGACCAGCCCGGCCTCTACTTCGGCACGAGCACCGGCCAGGTGTTCGCGAGCGCCGACGAGGGCGAGAGCTGGAACGAGATCGCGAGCTACCTGCCGGCCATCTCGTCGGTCGAGGTCGCGGCGATCGATGCCTGAGCTGCACCTGCCGCCGACCCTCCCGTCCCTCTACACCGACCTGCCGCGCCGGCTCGACGTTGACGCCGCGACGGTCGACGAGGCGATCGACCGCCTCGAGGAGCGCTGGCCCGGCCTGCGCGACCGGCTGTGCGAGCCCGGCCCGGCGCTCCGCCGCCACATCAACGTGTACGTCGACCGCGAGCGCGCGGGGCTCGACACGGCCCTCGAGCCGGGGTCGCGGGTCGACGTGATCGCCGCGATCAGCGGCGGCTGATCAGGCGGCTCAGCGGAAGCACTGGGTCATGTCGCCGATCCAGGGGACGCCGTCACGCGGCGGTGCGGGTGGGCCGTGGGCGGCTCCTCCGGCGGCGTCGTTGTTGGGTCCGCCGGGCGTTCGCCTGTCGAACCTGTGGTTGACGGATGCCAGGGTGGGCAGGTCGAAGACGCGTTCGATCAGCTTCAGGATGGAGGAGTGCTCGTAGACGGTCGTCTCGAGGTGGCCGGGCTTGGCGAGGGGTGAGATGACCCAGGTGGGGACGCGGATGCCGAGGCCGTAGGCGTCTGCCTGTGGTGGGGAGACGTGGTCGAAGTAGCCGCCGTGCTCGTCGTAGGTGAGCAGGTAGGCGGAGCGGTGCCACTGGGGGCCGTCCATGAGCGCCTCGATCATCTGCTGTTGGAGGCGCATCCCGACCGACACGTCCGCCGGTGGGTGCTCGTCCACCCGCAGCCTGGAGCTGGGAACCATGAACGACACGTGCGGGAGCCGGCCCCGGCTCGCGTCGTCCAGATAGTCGTCCGCGGTCGCCCGCGCCCGCTCGTCCTCGCCGAAGCGTGCGAAGAACGTGTAGACGCTCCACTCCGGACGAGCCGCGGCGTCGTCGAGCCCTCCGAGGTTGTAGACCTTCCACGAGACACCTGCCGCGTCGAGCAGATCGAGGATGCAGGGATAGTCGAGCAGTCCGAGCCCCGAGACGTCGTTCGTCGTGACGCCGCCGGACGTTCCCGCGGCGAGGTAGAGGTGGTTCGGGTAGGACGGCCCGAGCACCGAGCAGAAGTAGTTCACGCACAGCGTGAAGTCCCGGTGCAGGCCGTAGTAGAACGGCAGGTCGGCGCCGGTGTAGTAGCCCATGCAGTCGATGCCGTCCGTCGTGAGGAACCCGTCCATCCTGCCGCCGTTCCACTCGGCGTGGGCGGACGACCAGAAGTGGCGGATGTCGCTCGTCGAGCGGCTCCTGAGATGAAACGGCGCGACGGCTCCGCCCGACCCGTCCGGCTGCGTGTAGCCGGGCGGCACGCCGTGGCTCCCGACGAAGGGGGCGAAGCCGTAGTAGTGGTCGAACGAGCGGTTCTCCTGGCAGGCGACGACGATCGTGTCGATCGGCGGCCGCCGGCCGGTCCGGGCCGCGTGCGGCCACGCCAGCGGCGCGGCTGCCGCCAGCCCCGCCGCCCCCGCGAGCGCCGCGCCGCGTCCGAGCAGCCTCCGCCGCGTACCGCTCCACTCCTCGCCCATCTGCCTCCCCTGCAACATCGGTGCCAGACACCAATTCTGCAGGCTTGTCTCCGCGGCCGTCGTCAGAGGGGCAGGTCGAGCGCCACGTGGCTCGAGACGACGATCTCCGCCATACCGGCCATCGCCCGCCGGACCTCCGCCAGGTCATCGTCGCTCCGGGCGTAGCGGTCGAGCAGGAGCCGCCCCAGGCCGACGTGGAACCGCTCGTCCTTGATGATCCCCTCATACGTGCGCGCCACGTTGGGCAGCTCGTAGCGCCGCCCCGCCTCGACGATCCCCTCGAGCGTCCCGGTCGCCGCCGTCTCGCTCATGTTCCAGGCCGCGATCCCACCGAGCGGATGGCGCTCGAGGCTCTCCCACAGGAATGCGCTCCACCGCTCAGCCGACGGCGGCGGGGCGGTCGGCACCTCGCCGCCGAGCTCCTCGATGATCCGCCCGACGGCCTCGTAGTGCTCGGCCTCGTCGTGGAGCTGGCGCGCCAGGGCCGTCACGTGCTTTCGCTCGAACCGCATGCCGTAGCGGCGGAGCTCCTCGCCCAGCATGAACACGTAGTCGATCTCGCGCCAGCACCGTGGGACGAACCAGGCGGCGAGCTTGGCCGGGTCGCGCTCGCGCTCGTACTCCGCCCAGAACGCGTCGGCGCGGGCCCGCACCTCGGCGGTCGCGGCGCGGCACAGCTCGTCGATCTCCTCGCGGATCGGGTCGAGCCCCTTGCGGCCGGTCAGGTCTCCCTGCACCCGGCCGATGATACGGGGTCGGCTCAGGCGGGCACGGGCCGGGGGACGCGGGTGCGGATCCGCGTGACCGCGAACGACGCCCCCATGCACATCGCCCCGGAGAGCAGGAACGCCCAGTGGTAGCTCCCGGCGTCGGTGCGGATCCAGCCGGCGCCGTACGCGGCGAACGCCGCGCCGAACTGGTGGGCGGCGAAGATCCAGCCGAACAGGATGCCCACCCGCTCGCGTCCGAACGCGTCGGCGGTGAGCGCGACCGTGGGGGGCACCGTCGCGACCCAGTCCAGGCCGTAGAAGACGACGAACGCCAGGAGGCCGAGGTTGGGGGAGCCGAGCACGGAGTGGAGGGCGAGCAGCGAGAGGCCGCGCAGGCCGTAGTACCAGAAGAGCAGGAGCCGCGGGTCGTAGCGGTCGGTGAGCCAGCCGGAGAAGGTCGTCCCGATGATGTCGAAGACCCCGATCGCGGCCAGGTACGACGCGGCCGTCACCTCGGACACGCCGTGATCGTGGGCGGCCGGGATCAGGTGCGTCCCGACCAGGCCGTTCGTCGAAGCGCCGCAGACGAAGAACGACCCGGCGAGCAGCCAGAACGTGCCCGACCGCGCGCCCTCGCGAAGCCCGCCGAGCGCCGTTCGCACCGGCCCCGCGACGGGGGCGGTGGGCGTCTCGATCTTCTCGCCGCCGTAGGGCGCAAGGCCCATGTCCGACGGGTGGTCGCGCATGATGAGCGCCGCGAGCGGGACGACGACGAGGAGCGCGACCACGGCGACGGTCGCCGACGCCCACCGCCACCCGGCCGTGGTGACGATGGTCGCGAGCACCGGCAGGAAGATCAGCTGCCCGGTCGCGTTGGCCGACGTCATGATGCCGGTGACCAGACCGCGGCGGCGGACGAACCAGCGGTTGCCGACGATCGCGGCGAGCGGGATCGAGACCGCGCCGGTCGCCGTGCCGATGACGAGGCCCCAGAGCAGGCGAAGCTGCCACGGCGCCGAGATGAGCGTGGTGGCGGCCGAGGCGGCGGCGACGACCAGGAGCGCGGTCACGGTCACGCGACGGACGCCGAAGCGGTCGTGCAGGGCGGCCGCGAACGGCGCCCCCAGCCCGAACATGATCAGGTTGATCGACACCGCCGAGGAGACGGTCGCCGCGCTCCAGCCGAACTCGTGCTCGAGCGGGACGATGAGGACGCCGGCGGTCGAGCGGAACCCCGCGCTCATCACGAGCACGAGGAGGGTGACGCCCGCCATGGCCCATCCGTAGTGCACGCGCCCCGGCGCCAGGATTCGAGCGGCAAGGGGGCGGCTCTCGGCGGTCACGGCGGCGATGCTACCAGAAGCGTGTATATACTCGTTTCATGTCCGTCGAGCCGGCCGAGGTCGCTTGCGTGTGCGCAGCAGCGCGCATGGCGGCCCGCTCCCTGACCCGCGTCTACGACCGCGCGCTCGAGCCGGCCGGGATCCGGACGAGCCAGTTCTCGATCCTGGCGCGGCTCCTCGAGGAGGGCCCGCTCTCGGTGACGCACCTCGCGGGCCGCCTGGCGATGGACCGAACGACGCTGGCGCGCGACCTGCGCCCGCTCGAGCGGCGCGGGCTCGTCGCGGTGTCGGTCGGCACCGACCGGCGAGTCCGCATGGCCGCGCTCACGGCGGCCGGGCACCGGCTCGTCGACGAGGTGCGGCCGCTGTGGAGAGAGGCCCAGCGCGACGTCCGCTCCCAGCTCGGCGCCGACCGCGTCGCCCGCCTCATGGACGAGCTGCGGGCCGCGACTGCGGTCAGTCCTGCGCCGGCTCCTCGGACATGATCGCGAGGGTCGTGCCGTCGGGATCCTTGAAGAAGCCGATCCAGAGCTCGGTGTCGCCCTGGCGGTGCACGACGCGGGGCTCGGTCGTGAACTCGACGCCTCGCCGCGCGAGCTCGGCGCCGGCCTCGCTCGCCGAGTCGGCGCGGAAGTAGATCAGGGGCTGCGACGTGAAGTCGGGCGACTCGGCCGCACCGAGGTAGAGCCGCACGCCCTGGCAGTCGAAGAACGCCATCTGCTGTTCGGGCACCTCGAAGAGCAGCGGCAGGCCGAGCACGTCGCGGTAGAACGCGACCGACCGGCCGATGTCCGACACGGTGACGTGGAGCTGGCCGATCGCCCCGGTGAGCGGCCCGCCGCCGGCGGGCGTCATCCCGCCTCCTCGACCGCGCGGCTGACGGCTGCCACCGCGCTCTCCTCGGCCTCGCGGCTGTGTCGGGCCACGGGGGCGATGATACCGATCGCCGCCCGGGCCTGGCCGTCGACGCCGAGCACGGGCGAGGCGACGGCCCACCCGCCCTCGGTGGCCTCCTCGCAGCTTCGGGCGTGGCCGACCCGCCGGACCGCCTCGAGGTCGCGGAGAAGCGCGTCGCGGTCGGTGATCGTGGCCGGCCCGACCCGCGGGAGCGGGCCGGTGACGACGCGCTCGATCTCGCGCGGCGCCAGGTACGCGAGGAGTGCCTTCGAGGCCGCCCCGGCGTGGAGCGGGACGACCTGACCGACGTCGAGCGCCACCCGCAGTCGCTGCGGCGACTCGATCCGATCCAGGATGAGGAGGCCGCTGCCGGCCGGGTCGCGGATGCCGACGAACGCCGTCTCGCCCGTCTCGGCCGCGACCCGCTCGAGCGCCGTGCGCAGGCTCGGCGCGACCGCCTGGTCGCTCGCCCGCCGGCCGAGTGCCATCGCGGCCGGCCCGAGCCGGTAGCGGCCCGACCGCGTCCGCACGACGTATCCCCGGCTCCGAAGCGAACCGAGCAGACGGTGCGCTGTCGAGGTCGGCAGCTCGAGTGTGCGCGCCACCTCGTGCTCGGCCCATTCGGGCCGGTTGCGATCGAAGAGCGCCAGGATGTCCAGCGCCTTCAGAAGAACCTTCGCCATCCGTCTCGCTCCGCCGCTCCGTACCACACTTCCCGCGCGCAATGCTATCCCACCGGGGGCAATGCCGTCCGTTTCCGGTCACCGTGCATACTCCCTCCCTGAGCCGCCGCCGACCGACACAGGGAGCTCCGCATGATCCGGACAGGGGATGACTACCGCGAGTCGCTCCGCGACGGGCGGGAGGTGTGGATGAACGGCGAGCGCGTCGACGACGTGACGACGCACCCGGCCTTCCGGCCGATCGTCGACGTGCGCGCGCGGATCTACGACATGGCCCACGAGGCGGAGCACCGCGACGACGCTCACCTACGACGAGGACGGCGAGACGTTCGCCCTCGGCCTCAAGCTGCCGCGCACGCAGGAGGACTGGCAGGACAAGCGCGCGGCGGTCGACGCGGTGATGAACGAGATCGGCGGCGTCGTGACCCGCGTCGGCGACGAGACCATCGGCGAGATGTGGTCGCTCTTCGACGGCCAGGACGTGCTGAACGAGGTCGACCCGCGCTTCGGCGAGAACATCGAGCGGCACATCGACCGCGTCCTGCGCGAGGACCTGTTCCACGTCTCGGCCAACACCGATCCGAAGGGCGACCGCTCGAAGCGGCCGCAGGATCAGGATCCGGACATGCTGCTGCACGTCGTGAAGGAGACCGACTGCCGGCATCGTCGTCCGCGGCGCCAAGTACGAGACGGCCGCGGCCTACGCCAACCAGGCGTTCGTCAAGCCGACGATCGCCAACTGGGGCGACGACAAGCTCTCGGACTACGCGCTCGGGTTCATCGTCGACATGGGCTCGCCCGGCTCAAGCACATCTGCCGCACCGGCTTCGCCGGCCGCGCGCCGATCGACGACTATCCGCTGTCGAACCGCTTCGACGAGGTCGACACGCTGATCGTCTTCGACGACGTGCTGGTGCCGTGGGAGAACGTGCTGTTCTACCGGCACACCCGCGCCGCGACGTTCATCCGCGGCGACGCTGCACCGCTACAGCGCGTTCCCGTTCGTCCAGCGCATCCTGTACTTCGCCGACATGCTGATCGGCGCCGCGCTGTTCAATGTGCGCCAGACCGGGCTCGACAAGCAGCAGGCGGTGCAGGAGAAGCTCGCGACGCTGGCGTGCTACCGCGAGGGCATCAACGCCCATCTGACCGCGGCGATCGCGCTCGCGGAGCCGTCGCCGGCGGGCCTGCTGATGCCCAACCAGTCGCTGCTCTACACCGGCCGGGTGCTGGCCTGCTCGCAGCTTCCGGCGATGATGCACATCGCGCGCGAGCTGTGCGGCGGGCAGATCTGCGTCACGCCCGACCACGCGATGTTCGCCGATCCCGAGACGGGGCCGTGGCTGGAGAAGTTCTACAGCGTGAACGAGGAGTGGACTGCCGACGACCGCCGCCGGCTGCTCGCGCTTCGCCCGCGACCTGCTGAACTCCGACTACGCCGGCCACCGGCTGACGTTCGAGCTCTTCGCGCAGTCGCCGCCGTTCGCCCACCTCGGGCGCCGTCTACCGCAACTTCGACTTCGCGGGACCTCTCGACGTGGCGCGCCGCGCCGCGGGCCTCTCCGAGCGGGTGCCGGTGTGAGCCACCGCCGCATCCGCCCGTTCAACACGCGCGACACCTATCCCGAGCAGCAGCTCGCGAACGACCTCGCCCAGGCGGTGGTGGCGGGGAGCACCGTGTACCTGCGCGGCCAGGTGGCGCAGGATCTCGACACGGGGGAGTCGGTCGCGGCCGGCGACCCGGCCGGCCAGGCGGAGCGGGCGATGGCCAACGTCACGCTCCTCTTGGAGGAGTGCGGCGCGCGCCTGGAGGACATCTGCAAGGCCACGGTCTACCTCACCGACATCCGCTACCGCGAGGCCGTCTACGCGGTGCTCGGCCGCTGGCTGGAGGGCGTCCATCCGGTCTTCACGGGCGTGGTCGTGACCGCGCTCGCCAGGCCCGAGTGGGTGGTCGAGGTCGACGTGATCGCCGTCATCCCCGACGAGCGGGCATGACGTTCTCGCTGGTCGCCCGCTGCGAGCGAACCGGGATGGTCGGGACGGCGGTCACCTCGTCGAGCCCGGCGGTCGCGGCCCGCTGCGCGCACGCCCGGTCCGGAGCCGGGGCGGCGGCGAGCCAGAACGTCACCGACCCTCGCCTGGGACCGGCAGTGCTCGACCTGATGGCCGCCGGGCGGATGGCCCAGCAGGCGGTCGACGCCGCGCTCGCCAAGGCGCCCGGCGCGGCCTACCGGCAGGTGACGGCGGTCGACGAGGCGGGATCGACCGGGGCGTTCTCGGGCGCGCACACGCTCGGCACCCACGCCGTCGCGCACGGCCCGGGCGCCGTCGCGGCCGGCAACCTGCTGGCCTCGCCCGGCGTGCCGGCGGCGATGGTCGCGGCGTTCGCCGCCGAGCCGGAGGCGCACCTGGGTGCGCGCCTCGTCGCCGGGCTGCGCGCCGGCCTCGAAGCCGGCGGAGAGGAGGGGCCGGTCAGCTCGGCCGGCCTGGTCGTGTGCGACCGGGTCGAGTGGCCGGTGGTCGACCTGCGCGTCGACTGGGACGACGACCCGATCGCACGCCTCGCCACGTTGTGGACGGTCTGGGAGCCGCAGATCGTCGACTACGTCACCCGCGCGCTCGACCCCGCGGCCTCACCGGGCTTCGGCGTCCCCGGCGACGACCGCTAGCGCAAAATTGGGGTCTGACCCCCTTCCGCAGGTCAGCCGTTGATGCGGCTGTGGCCGGCCATGATGTCGGCGCTGATCGCCGTGAAGATGCCGGTGAGCGAGGTCGCGTTCGGGTTCGAGTAGTAGTTGCCCGGGCTCGCGATCTGCTGCATGGCGGCGGTGGCGGAGATCGACGGCGACTCGTAATACGGCGGGCTCTCGTTGCCGGTCACGATGTGGTTTCCGATCTTGGCGCTGGGCGACGCCTCGCACATGTCCGAGCTGGTCGTCGTGTAGGCGATCGTGTAGATCAGAACCTTCGCGGCCTTGTAGATCGCAGCCTGGTCGACCGCCGACTTGCACGGGTTCGTGAGGTACGGGTTCGTGTTCGCGTAGTACTGCGGCCCGTAGTTCGCGGCGCCGTCCGAGAGGAACACGATGACCTTCTGCGTGCCCACACGGCCGTGTGCGACGAGCTCCTGATAGGCGGTATCGATGGCGAGCGTATATGCCGTGCCGCCCGCACCGTGGACGCAGTTCACCGTCGAGACCAGCGGCGAGGAGTTGTTCAGGTTGCCGAGCGACGTGGCGTAGGTGTTCCCCAGCGGGACGAGCAGGTACGCGGGCGTCGTGTCGGTGTAGGTCTGGTCGTCGGTCGTGCTGCACGCCTGCGAGGTACTCGTCGCCGGAGGCAAGACCACCAGGCCGACGTTGTCGATCGTCGGGTCCATGCCGGTCAGGAACGAGAGGATGCCGGCCTTCGCATTGGCGAGCTTGGACGACGGCTGGAGCATCGAGCCGGTGCGGTCGAGCACGATCATGACGTCGAGCGGAAGGCCGCCGCACGGCGAGCACGCCTGCGAGTGCACGCTCTCCGTGATCGTGTTGATGCCGATCAGCCGCAGGAAGTACGTCGGGATGTTCGCCGTCTCGGTGATGTGCACCGTGTTCGCCGGGTTGCAGAAGTTCGGGCTCGTCGAGCAGTCCAGCGTGATGTTGGCGGTCACGTTGGGCACGCCCGCGATGCGGTTCTTGGCGGTGTTCTCGGCGCTCAGGTTGTGCGCGGCGGCGCTCGCGGCGGCGGTGTTGGGCAGGTTGCCCGCGCCCGCGGCGACCGCGGCGTCGGCGGAGGCCTGGAGGGCCTGCTTCACGCGGTACGCGTTGCCGATGTCGATGACCGCGCCGCAGAACAGGAGCAGCGTCAGCAGGAACACGACCACCAGCGGGAGCGTCTGCCCCGAGGTGGTTCGGCGGTTGGTGTCTTCAGTGTGCGACATGATGTCCAATGAGATATGCGAGGGGGGAGGGCCGAACGACCTATTCGGCTGCTTCACTCAACGTCGCCCATCGAGCACCTTCCGACCATCCCTCGAAAGAGGGCTCCTTGTGGCCCTTCAGGGGTGCCGTACACTGGCCCTGATGTCCACTTTCACCCGGCGTCAGCTCCTGTACCGTGCGGGAACGGCTGCTGCTGTGGCGCTCACCGCCGAGGGTGGGATCGCCTCCGCAGCGCGCGGAGCGCCCACTGTGCTTGTCATCGGCGGCGGTCTCGCGGGATTGAGCGCGACCCGGTCGCTGCGCCACCGCGGGCATCGCGTCCGCCTCTTCGACGCGTCGGACCGGCTGGGCGGACGGGTGTGGACGCTGCGGGGATTCCTGGCGGGCGGCCAGGTGAGCGAGCACGGCGGGGAGTTCATCTCGAGCGAGCACAGCGCCATGCGCGGCCTGGCCGGCAGGTTCGGCCTCGGGCTCGAGAACACCCTGCGCTACCCGGCCGGAGCGCACGACCGGTACGTGTTCGGCGGCGGCCGCTACCCGCTCCCTGCCGCTGCGGCCGACTGGGCGGAGGTCTTCCCGATCTTCCGCGCCGCCGTGCACGCCGCCGGCTATCCGACGACGTTCGACCGCCACACGGCCGCCGGACGGGCCCTCGACCGGATGACCGTCGAGGAGTGGATCGAGACGTCGCTCCCGGGCGGGCTCGGCTCGCGGCTCGGAGCGCTCGTCGCGAACTCCTGCGTCGGCGAGTACGGCGCCGACATCGACCGTCAGAGCGCGCTCAACATCGTCTACCTGCTCGGCTTCGACAGCCGCCGCGACTTCTCACTGGCCGGCACCGACGAGAAGTTCCACGTCCGCGGGGGAAACGACCAGGTGCCCGCGGCGCTCGCCGCCGGCATCCCGGCCGGTGCGATCGAGACGGGCGCCGAGCTGGTGGCGCTGCGGCGGCGGCCGAGCGGCGCGTGCGTCTGCACCTTCGCGCGCCGCGGCGGCGCCCACTTCGAGGCGACGGCCGATCGGGTCGTCCTCGCGCTGCCGTTCACCATGCTCCGGCGGGTCGACCTCTCGGGAGCCGGGCTCTCGGCGCGCAAGCTCGATGCGATCCACCACCTGCCGATGGGGACGAACGCCAAGCTGCACGTCCAGTTCGGCGAGCGCTACTGGTACGACCTCGGCGCCGACGGCACGACCTATGCCGACACCGGCTACGAGTCGTGCTGGGAGGCGACCACCGCCGAGCCCGGCCGCCAGGGCGTGCTCGTGCAGTACACCGGCGGGCGGCTGGGGCGGTTCCCGGGGATGCCTGCGCACGCGCCCGCCCGGCCGGCGCTCGTCCGCCGGTTCCTGCGCCAGCTCCAGCCGGTGCTTCCCGGTGGCTCCGCACACTGGAACGGGCGAGCGTGGCTCGACCACTGGGCGGCCCACCCGTGGACGCACGGCTCCTACAGCTACTGGGGCCCCGGCCACTACACGCGCTTCGCCGGCTACGAGGGCGTGCCGGAGGGCACCATCCACTTCGCCGGCGAGCACACCTCGCTCAACTTCCAGGGCTACATGGAGGGCGCCGTCAGAAGCGGCCGCCGCGCAGCCCGCGAGATCGGCTGAACGAAGAACGCCCGGCTGGACGCGCGCGCCACGCGTCCGGCCGGGCAGCTTCGGGACGGAAGAGGGCGGGGAGTGTTGTCCCGCCGGGAGACAGAATCGGCGCTGGGCGGCCGGCGGGCGATCCGCATTTCGGGGGATCCGCCGGTCTAGGGCTGCGACGGGTCGCCGTGGTGGACGGCCTCGACGTTGTTGCCGTCGGCGTCCTTCACGTAGGCGGCGTAGTAGCCGGGGTGGTAGTGCGGGCGCAGCCCTGGAGCGCCGTTGTCAGTTCCGCCCGCCGCCAGCGCCGCGGCGTGGAACCTGTCGACGCGCGCCGGGTCGGCGGCATGCAGTGCGAGATGGACAGGGGCGCTGGGAGCGCCCTGATGCAGCCAGAGCTCAGGTTGTCCGGGCAGGCCGAACGCGACGACGCCCGGGAACTCCATGACGACGATGAAGCCGAGCGGCTCGAGCGCGGCGGTGTAGAACACACGGGCAGACTCGAGATCCGCCACCGCCAGTCCGACATGGTCGAGGACGTGGGAGGGGTCCTGGGCGGCCATCGGGACGACTCTACCCGGTCGGTGGCGGCGAGAGCCGCGGAACGCTAGATCCAGCTGCGGTGCTTGAAGGCGAGGTACAGCGTCACGCACGTCGCGAGCATGAGCCCGAGCGCGAAGGGATAGCCGAGCCGCCAGTGCAGCTCCGGCATGTGGTCGAAGTTCATGCCGTAGATGGTCCCGATCAGCGTTGGCGCGAACAGGATCGCCGCCCAGGCGGAGATCTTCTTGATCTCCTCGTCCTGCTTGTGGGAGGCCTCGCTGAGCGCCTTGGTCTCGAGCGTGAGGTTGACGTTGAGGATGTTCTGCAGCAGCTGGCGGAAGCCGTCGGCCTGCTCCTGGAGGCGCAGCGCGTGGTCCTGGACGTTCCGCAGCATAACGGCCTTCCTCGTCGTCGACGTCCGGATCCACCATCAGCTGCTCCAGCATCGGGACGAGGGCTTCGTGGCCCGCTGGAAGGCGATCACCTCGCGAGTCAGCTCGTACACCCGCCGGGAGACGTCGGCGCTGCCCGCCGAACACCTCGTCCTCGATCTCGTCGATGTCGTTCTCGATGCCGGCGACCACCGGGGCGTAGTCGTCGATCACACGATCGAGGATCGCGTGCAGGATCGCGACCGTGCCTCGGCGCAGCAGGTCGGGGCGGGCCTCGAGCTCGTGACGGACCTCGCCGAGGTGTGGCGCTTCGCTGTGGCGGACCGTGATCACGAAGCGCGGTCCGGCGAAGATGTGCACCTCGCCGAACTCGACGGTCTCGGTCTCGTCGATGTACCGGGCCGGGCGGAGCACGCAGAACAGTGTTGTCGCCGTACCGTTCGAGCTTCGCGCGCTGGTGGGCGTGCACCGCGTCCTCGACGGCGAGCTCGTGCAGCTCGAACTCGCGGGCCACGTCGGCGAACTCCTCATGGGTCGGCCGGTAGAGGCCGATCCAGGCAATCCCGTCGCCATCGCGACAGGCCGCCGCCATCTCTGCGAAATCCTGCGCGTCGGCGACCCGCTCGCCGTCGTGATAGATGGCACGACCGACGATCACGCCGGAAACCCTACCGGTGCGTCGAACCCGTCGGGATTGCGGTGGCCGCCCGCCCGGTAGGATCGAGGCCGTGGTGAGCGCGCCGCGTCGTCGGGAACGACACCTCAGCCATCGCGCCGGCTGGTTGCGCGCAGCCGTCCTCGGCGCAAACGACGGCATCGTTTCGGTCGCGGCGATCATCGTTGGTGTTGCCGCTGCCGACTCGAGCCACTCCGCGATCGTGACCGCCGGCGTCGCGGGCCTCGTGGCCGGCGCGGCCTCGATGGCCGCCGGGGAGTACGTCTCGGTCAGCTCGCAGTCGGACACCGAGCGCGCTGACCTCGCCCTCGAGCGGCGCGAGCTGCGGAGCGACCCGATCGGCGAGCGCGCGGAGCTGGCCGGGATCTACCGCGAGCGAGGGCTCTCCCCCGGCTCGCCGAGGAGGTTGCGGCCGAGCTCAGCGCACGGGAGGATGTGCTGGCGGTGCACGCCCGCGACGAGCTGGGCATGACCGCGCTGTCACACGCCCGGCCGTTCCAGGCGGCCGGGGCGTCGGCGGCCTCCTTCACGGTCGGTGCCGCACTGCCGCTGCTGGCGGTGATCCTGGCCCCGTCCTCGGTCCGGATCCCGGTGACGATCGCGGCGACCCTGGTTGCGCTCGGGCTGACCGGGTGGGCCGGCGCCCGTCTTGGGGGCGCGCCGGCACCGCGCGGAGTGCTGCGTGTCGTCGTCTGGGGCGTTGCGGCGATGGCTCTGACGATGCTCGTGGGCCGCGTCGTCGGAACCACCGTGTGAGGTGCCGTCAGGCACCGGTGGCGGCCGACGGCGCATGGCCCATGTCGGCCAGGACCTCGCCGAGGTCGTCGAGCACCGTCGGGTCCTCGATGGTGGCGGGGACGCGCCACTCCTCGCCGTCCGCCATCTTGCGGATAGTGCCGCGCAGGACCTTGCCGGAGCGCGTCTTCGGGAGCGCCCTGACGATGCGCACCTGCTTGAGGGAGGCCACCGGTCCGATCTCCTCCCGCACGCGGGCGACCAGCTCTGCCGCGATCTCTGAGCGCCCACGCTCGACTCCAGCCTTCAGGACGGCGAGGCCGATCGGCACCTGGCCCTTGAGATCATCCGCGATCCCGACGACCGCGCACTCGGCGACATCCGGGTGGGCCGCGAGCACCTCCTCCATCGCGCCGGTAGAAAGCCGGTGGCCGGCGGTGTTGATGACGTCGTCGATCCGGCTCATGACGTAGACGTAGCCGTCGTCGTCGATGTAGCCCGCGTCCGCGGTCAGGTAGTAGCCGTCGTACTGCGACAGGTAGGCGTCGACCCAATGCTGATCGCCACCCCACAGCGTGGGGCTGCAACCGGGCGGCAACGGCAGCTTCAGGCAGAGCGCACCAATTTCCCCCGCGGGCACCTGGTTGCCGTGATCGTCGAGCACCCGCAGGTCGTAGCCGGGGACCGCCTTCGCGGCGGAGCCGGGTCGCACTGGAAGGCGTTCGAGGCCGATGCAGTTGGCCGCGATCGGCCAGCCGGTCTCGGTCTGCCACCAGTGGTCGATCACCGGCCGATCGAGGCTTCGCTCAGCCCACGCCAGCGTGTCGGGGTCGCATCGCTCGCCAGCCAGGAAGAGCGTGCGCAGCCGCGACAGGTCGTGGTCGCGCATGTGCTCGCCGCCCGGGTCATCCCGCTTGATTGCCCTGATCGCCGTTGGGGCGGTGAACAACACATCCACCCCGTGGTCCGCGGACACCCGCCAGAACGCGCCGGCATCGGGCGTGCCGACCGGCTTGCCCTCGTAGAGGACGGTGGTGCAGCCCTGAAGAAGCGGCCCGTAGAGGATGTAGGAGTGGCCGACAACCCAGCCGATGTCGGACGCCGCCCAGTAGACGTCGCCCGGCTCGGCGCCGTAGATCGCCCCCATCGACCACTGCAGCGCGACGGCATAGCCGCCCGTGTCGCGGACGATGCCCTTCGGCACGCCGGTCGTACCCGACGTGTAGAGGACATACAACGGATCAGTCGCCTGGACGGTGACGCATCCGGCCGGCTCGGCGCCGTCCAGTGCCTGCTCCCAGGCGACGTCCCGGCCCTCGACGAGCGCCGCCTCGAGCTGGGGGCGCTGAAGGATCACGCAGCGCGGATGGTCGCCCCCGACGAGCTCGATCGCGCGGTTCAGCAACGGCCCATACTCGACGATCCGGGACGGCTCGATCCCGCACGACGCCGCCACGATCAGCTTCGGTCTGCAGTCCTCGATACGGGACGCGAGCTCGTTGGCAGCGAACCCGCCGAACACCACCGAGTGGATCGCCCCGAGCCGCGCGCAGGCCATCATCGCCATGAGCGCCTCCGGCACCATCGGCATGTAGATGACCACCCGATCGCCTCGCGTCACGCCCAGGCGCGCAAACGCTCCCGCCACCCGCGCGGTCTCCTCCAGTAGCTCCCGGTAGGTGTACGCGCGCACTTGCCCCGTGACGGGGCTGTCGTAGATGAGGGCCGCCTGCTCGCCGCGCCCGTCGCGGACGTGTCGGTCGAGCAGGTTGAAGCACATGTTGAGGCGGCCGTCCGGGAACCACCGGTAGAGCGGCGCACCGCTCGCGTCGAGTGCCGCCTCCGGTCTGCGCTCCCACTCCACGGCGGTGGCGAGGCCGAGCCAGAACGCGTCCGGGTCCCGCTGCCAGCGGCGGTACGTCTCGTCGTAACCGCCCATCCCGATCAGCTTACACTCGCCGAAAGCGTGCCAGGATCGATCCTGAGCGTTTCACTGCTTTCCCGGTGTCGCGGCGACGGTTCGTTTGAAGCCGATGCGCTGGATCATCCTGGCGAGGAAGATGACGAATCCGAGCGGATAGTGGCGTCCCGGGTCGGTGTGCCCGCTGGGGTCGATGCCCGCGATCCCGACTCGGCGATGGGTGGTCACTCCGGGTAGGCGTGGATCGCGTCGCACGCGCATCGGGATGCCGTATCGGCCGTGTGCCCAGGCGATGATCCGCGCCACCGCGTACAGCTGCTTGCGCCGCTTGCGCCTCCACAGCAGGTTGGGGAAGGTCGCAAACCCGATCTGTTCGATTCCGATCGAGCCGGTGTTGAGGTTGGTGACGTGCCATTGGATCTGCGTCGGGTCACCGCCTCGGCCGACGCCTCCGTCGCTGTCGACGACGAAGTGAGCCCCGAACTTGGCGAGCGTCCCGTCCGGATTCTTCTGGGTGTGCCAGAAGTTGAAGACGCCGCGGATCTCGGCAATGCCGGCCGTGTCGTGCGATTCCGTGTCGTGCAAGACGATCCGCACCGGCGTGTGCGTCCCATGCACCCACGGCTTGGGATCATTGACGGAGATCCGCGGCAGCAGGACGTGCCTCATATCAGCGACCGCGCTCGCCGCTCGGGTTGCCGGAGCATCTGCCCACCGTGGATCGTTCGACGCCGACGACTTTAAGCCACAATCAGCACAAAGTCAACCACCGGCTTCTGGGCAGCTACGTCGCTACCTGCCAGAAGACGAGCGCGACCAGATAGATCGCCGCGTACGCGACGACGAAGGCCTGCGCGGCCATCAGGCTGAGCTGCCGCATGGTCGGCCGCTCCTGGTGGAGCCAGCGCCACTTGATCAGCTCGCCGCCCAGCATGAACGCGCAGAAGATCGAGAGCAGGCCGCCCGGGCCGGGGATGGCGAGGAGTGCGTAGAGCATGCTCGCGTGGGCGGCGTTGTTGAAGAGCACGAACCCGACCGCGATCAACTCCCGCTCGATCACGCGGTCGACGACCGTTAGGAGGATCCCCAGCTCGGCGACGCCCAGCAGCACGAGCTCCGCGATCCGCACCCCTGACGGCGAGTGCAGGCTGCGGTCGAGCGCGTGCACGAACGCGACGTAGGCGACCACGAACGCGATCGCTTTCACGGCCGTCTCCGCCCAGGCGAGCGGGTGGTAGTCGCCGATGTGCCAGGAGCGCTCGGCCGTCGTCACCCTCGAGGTGCTCCTCGCGGCGCTGCCGTCGAGCTGCGCACCCGAAGCTCGACGGGGACGCTCACGTGACGCGGCTGCGAATCGGGATCGCCCGTGATCCGATCGAGCAGCATGGCGACCGCCTTCTCCGCTTGGAGGCCAAGCGGCTGCGCAACCGTGGTCAGCGAGATCCGGCGGAGCGCCGACACGGCGATGTCGTCGAAGCCGACGACCGACAAGCGGCCGGGGATTGGGATTCCGACGCCCTCGCACGCGTCGATCAGCGCAATCGCCGTGTGATCGTTCCAGACGACGGCGGCGGTGGGTGCCTCGGGCCTGCCGAGGGCATCCGACAGCGGAAGCGAGCGGCGTCCAGCGCGGACCGCCCCGGCGGTCGGGTCCCAGGCCAGAGCCTGCGGCCGCACCCCGGCGGCTCGCAGCACCGACGCGTACCCTGCGTACCGGGCACGGTCGCCGCCGGCCTCGACGGTCGACGTGCGGACGTACGCAACACGGCGGTGGCCGAGGTCGAGCAGGTGCTGTGCCGCGAGCCGGCCTCCCTCCCGGTCGCGCGGGCCGACCGAGTCGGTCCAGTCCTGGCGCAGGCCGATGGTCACGATCGGAACGCCCGCGCGCCGAAGCGCCTCGGCCAGCCGGGGGGTTCGCTCGATCATGGCGAGGAACACGAAGCCGGCCACCCGCTGCTCCACGAGGGCGTCGACCCCTGCGACGGCGAGCTCGTCATCGCCCTCGACGTTGCAGAACATCGCCGTATGGCCGCAGCGGAAGAGCGCGCGCTCGACAGCCTGCGCGAGATGTGCGTGATACGGGTTCCCGAGATCGCCGACGAGAACCCCGACGATCGTCGTCCTGCGCTTCACGAACTGTCGCGCGATGCCGTTCGGCTTGTAGTCGAGCCGTTCGATGACCGCCAGCACACGCTTCCGCGTCTCGTCGGATACCTCGTCCACACCGCGGACGACGTTGGATACGGTGGACTTCGAGACCCCGGCCTCGTGCGCGACGTCGAAGATCGTGATGCTCCGTCCCACGCGGACAGTGTAAGGCGGCATCCTTGGTAGCGTCCGCGTCGCAATGAGCGACGACTTCGAGCCCGTGCGGCTCGGCATCGCGGGCACCGGTTTCATCTCCGGCGTGCACGTGGAATGCGCGGTGCGAAGCCCGTTTGTGGAGCTTGTCGCCGTCGCCTCGGCCCGTGGCCGGGCGAGCCGCGAGCGGGTCGGCGCGCTCGATCCGGCGGTGGAGCTCCTGACGCTCGACGAGCTCTTCGCGACGCGACGAGGTCGAGGCGATCATGGTGTGCACGCGGACGAACGACCACGCCGCGCACGCCGTTCGGGTGCTCGAGGTTAGTAAGCACTTACTGCTTGAGAAGCCCGGCGCGACGACAGTTAGTGAGCAGTCACTAATCACAACCGCCGCTGCCGAGCATCCCGAGCTCGTCACGAGGGTCGCCTATCACCGCCGCCACGACGCCGGTTTCCGCGAGGTGGCCGACCGCCTCGCAGCGGGAGAGATCGGCGAGCCGTTCGCGATCCACCTGACGAGCCGCGAGGACTTCCCGCCGAGCGACGCCGACGTCGACGCCGGCGGGTTCATCATGGACGTCGGCGTCCACGACTTCGACACCGCGCGCTGGCTGCTCGGCCGGGATCCGACGGCGGTGTTCACCCAGGTGCACGCTCCGGTCTACCGCGACACCGACGTCGACAATGCCTACATCACGATCGCGCTCGGCGATGCCGCCGCGACCGTGCACCTCTCGCGGACGTCGACCTACGGCATGGACATCCGCTGCGAGGTGGTCGGGCCGGGCGGGTCGATCCAGATCGCCGAGCCGGCCGTCGGCGGCGGGATGGTGGTGCTCACGGCCGACTCGTCGAACGCCTTTCCGGCCGACTGCCGCGACCGCTTCCACGACGCCTACCAGGCCCAGATGGACGCGTTCGGCCGGGCCTGCCGCGGCGAGGAGACGGCGGGCGCGACCCTCGAGGACGACCGCTGGGCGGTGGCGACGGCGGTGGCTGCGCGCGCCAGCGCCGCCCGGGGCGAGCGACTCGACGTGGGCCCGTCCTGGGACTGGAACGCGCCGGCCTCCGTATAGGCCGCGCCGTGCCTCGATCTTCTATCTACTCCCGGCGAGCTCCGTCAGTCCTCGTCGTGGCTCCTTACTCGGATCTTGACGCCGAACACCACGCCCGCAGGCTGCTGCTGGTAGGTGCACGGCCCGCATCCGGAGAACGCGCCGACGCCGTTCTGGGCGTGCACCGTGATCCGGTTCTTCCCGTGGTGCAGGAACGGCTTGATGTCGAACGTCGTCAGCGAGCTCTGCGCGGCGAAGGCAGCGGTCGCGTCCGTCGTGCTGCCGATCGTGCCGGCGAGCGTCCCGTTCACCCAAACCTCGGCGAAATCGTCGGCCGCGATCGAGATCCGCCCGGAGACGAGGTGGCCGTGGATCCTGATCCGCTTCGAGAAGTAGTACTGCGCCAGCTCGGAGGGCGACGTCGCGCCGGTGATGCCGGGCGCCCAGATCCAGAACGCGTGCGGGATGCTGCCGAGCGGTGCCGGCCATCCGGCGCCGAACCCGTAGTCGGTCGCCCCCGCCGGGCAGTTCGCCGGCGACGTGGGCGCCGTGGCGTCCAGACACACGGTCTGGGCGTGCCCGAGCGGTCCGGTCGTCGGAACGCCCGTGAACGTGGGCCACGTCGTGTTCGACGAGAACGTGCTCGTGTGAGTGCCGCTCGCGAACGCCGGCTGAGCGCCGACGATCAGGGCCGTTCCCAGAACGGCCAATGCCAGGATGCGCTTCATGACCCCACCTCCTCTGAAGAGACGCTACCTCTGCCAGGCAGCAGCGACCGTGGGTGCCCCCAGCCGGCCGGTCGCCCTTCGCTCGACCCTTGCTGGGCGAACGCCGACCCTACGCCTTCGTGGCGTTCATTGCAAGCACGAACGCGGGTGGCTATCCGGGGGTATCGGTGCTGAGCCCGAAGACGACGATCCGCGGCTGGACGCTGTCGCGGGTGCCGCCGCCCTGGAGCGTGTAGCCCGAGGCGATCCACGTGAGCCCATCCGGGGCGTGGCGCCGGCACGTCAGGTAGTCGCCCCACTTCGCGTCGTCCGGCCCGTTGGTGCCGCTCTTCGCGGTCTTCAGCCTCCACGCGCCCACGGCCGGGTCCCACATCCCGACGAGGAGGCTCGGATTGAGGGCGCCCCCGCCGCGGAAGAGCGTGATGCCGACGTCACCTCGATCGTTTGGGCACGCGTTCGGGTACGCATAGGCGAAATTGGGGTTCCAGATATCGTGATCCTGCGCCTGATGCGTCGCCAGGTCGATCTCGACGGCCCGCACGTACGGCAATGGGCGCGACCCGCGGCGATTGGCCGACCACGCCAGTCCCACCGCTCCGTCCGTGAGCCACGCTCCGGTGATCCGGGGATCGCACCGCCCGAGCCAGTTCGTGCCGTCCGGGCCCGGAGCGGAGTACTGGCCCGCAGCCCACGGCGAGACGTTCACGTTGGTGGTCGTCGGCACGGCGGCCGCCTCCGGCCACGTGAAGAGCCGGAGCTGGCTCAGACCGTTGTGGCTCGCGAAATACATGACGTCGGTCGCGCCGCGGATGCACCGCAGCGAGAAGTTCTGCGTGGTGCTGAAGTACTGGTACTGCGGCGCTCCGGCCTCCGCAAGCGCTTCGAGCGGTAACCGGAAGACCACCGACCGCTTCCATGTCTCGCCGGCGAACGAGTTAGTCGTCATGTAGAGGAAGTTGGAGCTGAGCTCGAGGTCGGGGTAGTCGAACCACTCGCCGGCCCACGCCGGGTTCGTCGTCGCCGGGGCGAAGTCCCACCACGACCAGGCGTCGTCGGTCAGTGTCCCGCCCGGCTTGACCGCAAGGCGCAGCACGTTCGTGTTCGCGCTGTCACGCACGTACTGAAGCAACCAGCACACGAGGTTATTGGCCGGGTCGTACGCCACAACCTGGTCGCAGCAGAATCCCCCGGCAACGGGCGGGAGCAGGTGATACGGATCGATGAAGTGCCAGCTCGTGCCGCGGTCGAGCGACTTCGTCGTATACCAGTTCCCCGAGAGCAGCACCTCGCCGTCGGGGGTGTTGCAGACGCTCGGCTCGCCGACCGAGGAGGTCTGGCCACCGATGTTCGCGTCGGTGAGGCCGCGGTTCTGAAAAAGCCTGATCGCCATCGCAGCCACTACCCCTCGTCCTCGTTCTCGTCCTCAAGCTCGGTCGGATCGGGGCCGTCCGCGTCCTCCTCGAGATCGTCCCGAGCTTCGGTCTCGGCGTGCAGGTCCGGGCCGCCGAGCCGGCGTCGGGCTCCGATCCGCCGCTGGCGCTCGTCGAACTCGCTGTCCGGCCTCGGCCGGCGCGAGCTCCATCGCTCGCGCGCCGCCTCCGGATCAAGCGTCTCGGGCGCGCCGGCGGTTCCCTCGCCGGTCTCGACATCGTCTGCTCGTTCGTCTTCAGGCATCGCGGCTCCCCTCGCCGGTTGCGAACCCGTTCAGGGAAGGCGTGCCTGTTCTCGTCGCCGCTGCCATGCCATCCGGATCACCGTCTTGGCCACGTTCCAGCCCTCGACGGTAAGGATGATCACGACGAACAGTACGAGTGGATGCTCTTCGAACATCATCGGCGCCGCCTCCCCGCGGACACCTCGTGGTGGCCCTTGTCGCGGACGCTACAACCTTCACGGCGCAGGTGTCAAGCCGGGTCGCCGGGCTCACGGCAGCCGGTACAGGCTGAGCGTCCCCGACGTCGCGTGCTCGTTCGCGTCGCCCTCGCCGACGAGCACGCGGCCGTCGATCGCGATCGGGCTCTGCCAGTGGCCGGCCTCCGCCGGCAGCGTCGCGACCGGGTTGGGCGAGCCCGGCCGGTAGAGGTTGATGCCGCCGCCCGTCGGGTCGTACACGTAGACGAGGCCGGCGGCGATCACCGGGCTCGTCCCGGCCGTGTCGTTCGTCCACGTGTTGAGGAGCCTGGGCGTGCCGCTTCCGGTCAGCCGGTAGGCGGCCGTCCCCGCGGCCGTCGCGATGAACACGTTACGGCGCCAGACGGCCGGCGCCGTGAACATCGACTGCGCGCCCGGGGTGGGCAGCGTCTGCACCACCTGCATCCGCTCGATGTCGATGAGGCGCAGGAGCGCGTCCTTCCCGCCCTGGATGCCGTAGAGCCGTCCGTCGGCGCCGCGCACCAGCGCCGGGGCGGTCGAGCCGAGGTCGACGTCGCCGGAGTTGAGCTCCTCCTGGTTGGGCGGCGTCCAGCTTCCGAGGAGCCTGCCGGCGTCGGGCGAGAGCTCGAGCACGCTGTCGCCCCAGGCGGTGTTGCCGTCGTACGGCGCGTTTCCGGTCGCGACCAGGATGCGGCCGGTGTCGGGCTCGACCACCGCGCCCGCCCGGGCCCAGATCGCCGCGTCGGAGTCGGGGCAGCTCGACGGCTCGATGATCTCGTGCCGGTCCGAGCAGAGCGCGTTCCAGACGTGGACGATCTGACCGCTCGCCCGGTCGATCGAGACGACGTGGCCCTGGTAGGGCGGCGCGTCGCCGATGTAGCCGCCGGTCGTCGCGAGCACGAGCCGGCCCGAGATGTTGAGCGCCGTCCCGAGCTTCTCGTGGGTCGGGTCGCGCGTGATCGTGACGGGCCAGCCGCCGCCGGTCACCTCGGAGCCGTCGGCGAGGTCGAGCTTGTGGACGACGCCGTCGGGTGAGACGGCGTAGACGTGCTTCCCGTCGGGGTCCGCGGCCGGCGAGGCGTTCGTGATCTGGGCCGATCCCTCCCAGCCGTCGATGCCCGGCGGGGTGTACGTCCACAGGATGTGCCCGTTTCGGTCGAGCGCGATCGTCTTCCCGTAGCTCGTCGTCACGACGAAGTGGCCGCCGACGAAGATCGGCGACGAGTCGACGGTGCCGGGAATGTCAATTGACACGCGCGCGAGGGTGGTTGCGTTCGAGGCGGTGATCCCGTTCTGCAGCCCGAACGCGTTGGCGCGGTCCGGCGTCACGCCGAACATCGGCCAGGTGGGGATCCCGTTCTGCAGGGGGATGGTCTGCGGCGCCGGCTCGGTCGTCGCGGTCGCTGTCCCGGTGCTGCTGTCGGTGCTGCCCCCGCCCGAGCAGCCGCACACGAGCACGGCGGTCGCGAGGGCAACTGCGAGTCGTAGGTTCATCCGGAAGGCCAATCTAGTACCCTCGTATCCCGTTGGCCGCGCCGTCCATCACGACGAAGCCGCTCGATCCGCTGACCGGGGACGAGATCGTCGCAGCGGTCGCCGTCGTGCGCGAGGCCCGCGACCTGGGTGAGCGCGTGCGGTTCGTGTCGGTCGAGCTGCGCGAGCCGGCCAAGGAGGCGCTCGCCGCCGGCACCCCGCCGCGCGAGGCGTTCCTCGTCATCCTCACCAACGACGACGGGATGACGCACGAGGCGGTCGTCTCGCTGGATGACCGGCGCCTGGTCGACTGGCGCGACGTGCCCGGCGTCCATCCGGCGATCCACATCGACGAGTTCGACGACGCCGGGAACGCGATCGTGGCCGACCCGCGCTTCCAGGAGGCGCTCGCCAAGCGCGGGATCGAGCGCCCCGAGATGGTCATGGTCGACCCCTGGTCGATCGGCTGCTTCGAGGACGGCGACCGCCGGCTGGCGCGCGGGCTCGCGTGGCTTCGCTCCGACCTCGAGGGCGACAACGGCTACTCGCGCCCGATCGGCGGCCTGGTCGGCGTCGTCGACCTGAACACGATGGAGGTCGTGCGGATCGACGACCACGGCGTCCTCCCCGTGCCCTCGGGCGAGGGCGGCGACTACCGGCCCGGCGCGCTCGCCCCGCCGCGCACCGACGTCCGCGCCTACGAGATCACCCAGCCCGACGGCCCGAGCTTCACCCTCGACGGGCACGCGCTCGCGTGGCAGGGCTGGACGCTCGACGTCGGCTTCTCACCGCGCGAGGGGCTCGTCCTGCACCGGATCGCCTACGCCGGCCGGCCGGTGTGCCACCGCGCGTCGATCGCCGAGCTCGTCATCCCCTACGGCGACCCCAACCCGACCGTCCACTTCAAGAACGCGTTCGACATCGGCGAGTACGGCCTCGGCCCGCTGGTGAACGCGCTCGAGCTGGGCTGCGACTGCCTGGGCGAGATCAGCTACGTCGACGCGTGGGTGAACGACTCGCGCGGCGGCGCCGTCTCGCTCCCGAACGCGATCTGCATCCACGAGGAGGACATCGGGATCCTCTGGAAGCACTTCGACTACCGCTCCGGCCGCACCGACGTGGCCCGCGCGCGGCGGCTCGTCGTCTCGTGCATCGCGACCGTCGGCAACTACGAGTACGGCTTCTTCTGGTACCTGGGCCAGGACGGCACGATCGGGTTCGAGGCCAAGCTGACCGGCGTCCTCCACACGGCCGGCGTGCCCGAGGGCGAGCCCGGGCCGTACGCGACCGAGATCGCGCCGGGCGTCGCCGCGAGCGTCCACCAGCACTTCTTCTGCGCCCGGCTCGACATGGACGTCGACGGGACCCGGAACAGGGTCGTCGAGATCGACGCGCTCGCCGAGGCGCGCTCGCCGCACAACCCCGACGGGACGGCGTTCCTGACCGACAGGACCGTGCTCGACCGCGAGTCGCGGGCCCGGCGGTCGGTGCACTCGGCGGCGTCGCGGCGCTGGCGGGTGGAGAGCGCCGAGCGGACGAACCGGATCGGCGAGCCGACCGCCTACGAGCTCATCCCGGGCGAGGGGATCGAGCCGATGGCGCTCCCCGACTCGGAGTTCCGGCGGCGGGCGCGGTTCCTCGACCACCACCTGTGGGTGACGCCGTTCGCCGCCGACGAGCGCTACCCGGCCGGCGAGTACCCCAACCAGAGCCCGGGCGGCGACGGCCTCGAGCGCTGGACGAAGGCCGACCGCCCGCTCGACGGCGAGGACGTCGTCCTCTGGTACACGTTCGGCTCCCACCACGTGCCGCGGCTCGAGGACTGGCCGGTGATGCCGGTCGTCCGCTGCGGGTTCGAGCTTCGGCCGGTCGGGTTCTTCGACCGGAACCCGGCGCTCGACGTGCCGCCGCCGGCGCCGCACTGTCACCCCTCGTAGCTCCGGCTGACCGCGGCCATCTGCGAGAGGCGAAGCAGGTCGGGAAGGTCGCGCGGCAGGATGCAGCACGGCCCGGCCCGCTCGTCGCAGCCGATCAGCACATCGCCCGGGAACGGCGAGGCTGCGCACCCGTAGTCGGGCCCCGCTCCGGCGTTCTGGAAGTCGCCGGTCTCGCCGTCCTTGGTGTTCAGGTAGTCGGCGTCCGCCCCGCCGTAGAGGCGGTCGACGCCGTGGAGATCGATGACGATGTCCTCGCCCCTCGCGCCGCGGAGGATGTCGTTTCCGGTGCGCCCGTAGAGGTTGTCGTCGTCGCCTCCGCCGAGCACCAGGTCGCGCCCGCCGCCGCCGACTGCGAGATCGTCCCCGCCGTTCCCCGCGAGGATGTCGGGCCCGTCGGCCGACCTCAGGTTGTCGTCGCCGTGACCGCCCTGGAGCAGGTCGGCCAGCGGCCCGCCGTGGAGGCGGTCGTTGCCGCTACCTCCGAACGCGGAGACGGCGGGCCCGCCCGTCTTGATCGCGTCGGCCCCGGGGCCGCCCTGGATCTCGATCGCGTGGACGAGCAGGTGCGGCCGCAGGACCACCCGATCTGCGGCGGGGCCGAGCAGCAGCGTGATCGAGCGCACCCCGGAGCGGGGCAGCTGACCCTGTTCTGCCCGGCCGGCGCGCACCCGGCGCCCGCGGTCGGCGCGACGGCGGCGTCCCGGAACCGGATCCTGCCCGACTCCCGGGTGACCGTGACGTCGTTCACCCGCTGGGCGGTGTCGGTGAAGACGATGTGCCCGTGCGACGAGCGCACGGTCGCCGCAAGCCCCGGCTGCGCGCTCACCCCCAACGCCGTCACCGCCACCGCTGCGACGATCCATGTGCGCGTGGACATGCTCGACCTCCCCGGGTCGATGAGCGTCGCCCCGACGCGGTCGTCCGCCCCTGGACGACATGTCCCGGCCGTCTGACCCGCGACCGAGTAAGCGGCGGATGTTACATGATCTGGATCGGCGGCGGATGCTACGGTCCGCGTCGTGATCACGCTCTACTGGTCGCCCGGCACCGCTGCGATGGCCCCGCAGGCCTGCCTCGAGGAGGCCGGCGCCGAGTACGAGATGGTGCAGGTGCGCCGCAAGGGCTACACCGTGATCGAGCCGGAGGGCTACCTGGCGCTCCAGCCGGAGGGGCGGATCCCGGCGCTCCGCGACGGCGACCTCGTCCTGCACGAGTCGGCCGCGATCTGCATGCACATCGCCGACCGCTTCCCCGACTCCGGGCTGCTGCCGCCGGTCGGGACGGCCGAGCGCGCCCACGCCTACCGCTGGCTCACCTACCTCACGAACACGCTCCAGGCGACCTACCAGATGTGGTACCAGACCGACCGCTTCATCCACGACGAGGCGACCGAGGCGGGCGTGAAGCGCGACCTCGAGCCGCGCCTGAACGAGATCTTCGACTGGATCGACTCCCAGATCGACGGGCACCCCTACCTGCTCGGCGAGACGTTCTCGGCGGCCGACCTCTACTGCTTCATGCTCACCCGCTGGGGCCGCAACCTGCCCCGCAAGGCGTGGACGCTGCCGTCGCTCGGCGAGCACTACCGGCGGCTGGCGGAGCGGCCGAGCGTCGTCGCGATGCTCGAGAAGCAGGGCATCGAGGCCGTGCCGGCGTAGGCCGTGTCGTAGTTCTCCGAGCGGCGGTGCGGGGATACCCCGATGCACCGGGACGGCACATGGGGAAGGCTGACGGCCGAGTCTCGAGGGAACGGGATGCAACAGATCGACGGGTCAGAGTCGGCGCCGGGTCGGCGCATCAGGCGAGTGGCGGCTGCGGTGGGCGTGGCCGCGGTCGTCCTGCTCGCCGCACCCGCGGCCGGGCTCGCCGCGGCCGGGTGGCCGCAGTACGGCTTCAACGCTCGGCACACGTTCGCGAATCCCGCGGAGCGGGGGATCACCCCGCAGACGGTTGCCAACCTGCGTCCCGGATGGGCGAGGACGGTCGCGCCCGGCGCCCCTCTGACGGCCACCCCGACGGTCGCCGGCGGGCGCGTGTTCGTGGTGGCCCAGGGCGGGCCGCTGGTCGCGTTCGACGCATCGTCCGGCACGCGGCTGTGGAGCGCCGGCGGCGGCGTTGCCGGGCAACCGGCCGTCGTCGGGGATCGCGTGCTGGCCTGTGTGGACGGCGTCCTCCACGCCTACGGCGTGCGGCACGGGGAGCTGCGCTTCACGGCCGGTGCGTGCACGGGTGCCCCTGCGGTGGACGGCAGCCGCGGGTTCAGCGCGGCGCGCCACATCGTGGCGTGGAGCACGGTTGACGGCCACCGGCTGTGGCGCTCGCCGCGGACGATCGCGCTGCTCGACCAGACTCCGACAGTCGGCTACGGCCGGGTGTTCGCCGGTGGTGCCCGGCCGGACGACCGCAACGTCTTCGTCTTCGACGAGACGACCGGGCGGCTGCTCAACGTCAGCAGCGCCGGTGCCGGGTGCTCCGCCGACTCGCCGCCGTTCCTGTGCGGGTATCGCGTGATGAGCGGGTCGTCGCTCGTCGGCGGGAATCTCTGGTTCGTCCGCTTCCTCTGGTGCGCGGCGTGTGCGGACACGGACGGGACCGCCTCGCTGCGCTGGCTGGCAGTCACGGCGTCGGCGAGGCCGCCGGCCTCCGAGGCGCTCGCCAGGGGCTGGGACGAGATCTCCCAGTACTGGGATCCGGCCACGCCGGCGCCCGTGGTCGGCGACCGGCATGTGTTTCTGCCGACGCTCGACGCGGGGGAGGCGGCCTACCGGCTGGTGGCGGCCGCCACCGAATGGCGGTCGGACGCCGTCCCCGGCACGATGAACGCCACGCTGATCCCCGGGCTCGCCTTCTTCGACACGTGCGCCTGCGCCGTGTCGACGGTCACCGGCCGCGTGCTGTGGTCGAGCGGCACGCCCTGGGCCCTGGCGGCGCCCGCCGTCGTGGGCGGTGTCGTGTACTGGCCGCAGGGCAGCGCCCTTCGCACCTACCGGCTGCCCGGGTAGCGGGGTCACCCCAGCCTCACGCGGTGCCGATCCGTCCGGCGGGCTTGCAAAGAATGCAAGCGTCCGCTTACTTGAGAGCGGGTCGTCCTTTTTCGAACGAGGCTAGGGGTCTCCATGCCGCCGTTCTTCGTTCAGCTCCGGTTCCCGATGGAGGACCGGTGGGTCACTGTTGCAGTCGCCGATGCGCGTGGCGTGGCGGCCGCCTACGCGGGTGCCGCCTTCCGGCACGCGCGAAGCGACGACGGCTATCACGCCGACTGCGTCCGGGTGGTCTCCGAGGAGCAGCTGCGCGTGCTGTCGGGTCTGACCGGGTTGCGCGAGGCGCGGGCGGTGATGGCCGAGCAGTCGGTCGGCGGCTCGGACTCGTGACGGGATTGGAGCGGGTCGCGCGAGACACGTGACGGGCGGCGGCCGTACCGTGTGGCCATGGCATCCTTCACCGGCTTCGACCCCGCCGCCCTCGACTTCCTGCGCGACCTGGGCGAGCACAACGACCGCGCCTGGTTCGAGGCGCACCGCGCGGACTACGAGGGGCTCCTGCTCCTCCCCGCGCGCGAGCTGGTCATCGCGCTCGGCGAGCGGCTGACCGCGATCGCGCCGGGCGTGCGGGCCGACCCGCGCGTGAACGGCTCGATCCTTCGCATCAACCGCGACACCCGCTTCTCGAACGACAAGCGCCCCTACAAGACCCACCTCGACCTGTGGCTGTGGGAGGGCGACGGGCCGAGCCGCGGCTGCTCGGGCTTCTTCCTGCGGCTCGAGGCCGACCGGGTCGGCTACGGCGCCGGCATGCACCACTTCGAGAAGGGCGTGCTGGCTGCGTACCGCGCCGCCGTCGACGACCCCAGGCGCGGCCCGGCGCTCCAGCGGGCGGTGAAGAAGGCGACTGCATCGGGCGCCCTGGTCGGCCGGGAGCAGTGGAAGCGCGTGCCCGCGCCGTACGCCGCCGACCATCCGCGGGCGGATCTCCTGCGCTACGGCGGACTGGTCGCCGGCACGCGCGCGGCCGTGCCCGGCGAGCTCTTCACGGCCGAGTTCCCGGACTGGTGCTTCGAGCGGTTCGGGCCGCTTCGGCCGCTGCAGAAGTGGGTGGCGCAGATCGTGGCCGACGCCGGGCGACGTTGACCCCACATCGCGGACGCCCTAGCATCTCCCGGGTTGTCGCGAACCACACAAGAGGCCGCCCAACCCGCAGATCCGAAAGGCCACGTGGCGCGCGAGCGCGCACGCGAGTGGCTCCCGATCGTCATGGCGGTACCGCCCCTGTGGGCGATCGCCATGGTGCTCGTGGCGATCGTGTCCGCCGTGGACGTCACCCGCGCGGCGAACGGCGACGTGTCGTTCCATGTCGGCGTCGGGACGGTGACGATCGGGGCGATCGCGCTGATCTGGCTCCCGGCCCTCCTGCGGCTGCTTTCGCTCACGGGTGGGTCGCTGAAGGCCGCCGGAGTGGAGGCGTCAGCGGGTGGCCTCCTCAGCACCGATGACCTGATCGATACCCTCGCGAACATCCGCACGGGGACGGAGCAGCTCGACCAGCCGTCCGCTGAGGCGGCCGATCCCAGCGAGATCGCCCGCAAGGTGAACGCCGAGGTAAGCCGGATCGCCGCGAACTACCTGCCTCCGGAGGAGGCCATCAACGACGAGGCCCTGAGCGCAATCGCGCGGCGATACGAGGAGATCCGCCGCACGCAGCCCTCGGGTCGCGACCGCACGATTGCGATGACGCGGTGCGTCAACGAGGCGCGCGTCAGGGCGAAGGCCGACCCCGCCGCCGCCCGCGACCGAGCGATGCGGCTGCTCACCTCGGGTGCCGAGGGCGATCGAATCGTCGGGCTCGCCCTGATTGAGGAGGCACCTGACGCGGCCGCCATCGAGCACGTGCTGCCGCGGCTTACCGGCTCGGTATCGGCGTTTGAGGCCTACCAGGCTCTCGTGGCGGTGATGCGGCTCGCCCCGCTCCTCTCGCCGGACCAGCGTCGCGAGGCGTCCGCGGCGATCGAGCACGAGAAGACCGACCCCCGCAATAAGGGCATCATGCGGGATCCGTCGCTCCCGGGCCTGATAGATGACGCGCTCCGCGCCCTTGCGGAACCGGCCTGAGCGATCGGCCCCGGGGGTAGGATGGCCCCCATGCACAGCTCCTACGCGCTTTCAGCCGAAGACTTCGCGGTCGAGCGGAACGGCTCGTCGGAGCCGCTCGACACGCTCTGGCCGGGCGGGTGGCAGCCCGACGACCGCCTGGGCGTCATCCTCGCCCAGCCGATGGACGCGGTCGGCTGCTCGAACCTGATCTGCGGCACCATCACGCTCTTCTACGACCTGCTTCGCGAGAAGCACGGCACCGGCAACTTCTTCCGCTACTCCGACGTGTTCCTGTTCGGGGTGGGGTGCGAGCCGGGCGACTTCAACCAGCTCGACGTGTGGCCGCTGCACAAGTTCGTGTCGATCCTGCAGCCGTCCGCCGAGGCGGTCATCGAGGCCGTGAACGACCGCCGGATCACGCTGCTCGCCGTCCCCGAGACGGGCGCGCGCAGCCGCGGCGAGGTCGTCCTCTCGACCTGGAACACGTTCCTGGCCCAGGTGCGCTCGGTCGTGCTCTACTCGCCCCGCACGGGCCGGGCCCGCGACGGCGACGTCACCCTGGTCGGCAACAGGGTGGTCGAGAGCTACGTCGAGCAGGCGATCTTCTCGACGCCCGGCCTCGACGCCGGGTTCCAGACGCGCCTTCGCCGCCTGCGCCGCAACATCGACCGCGAGGAGAAGCAGTCGGTCGAGACGTACAAGAGCGTCGCCGGCCCGGCGAGCGTGCGCGGCCTGATGGGCGTGACGCAGGTGCTCCCGCCGGGGCACCAGGAGCTGACGCGGCGGGCGACCCCGACGGTGATCATGCCCGTCGAGGTGGCGATGCCGCCGATCGAGGCGACCGCCGCCCCTTTCGACCTGGGCTCGGCCGCGACCCTCGAGATCGAAATGCCCCCACCGGCAGCGCCGGTCGCTACGGAGGGACTGCTTAAGACCGCCTTCGACCAGGTCGAGCGGCGGATGGGCGGGAACTTCGCCGAGTGGGAGGGGTGGGACTGGATCTCCGACTTCGGCGATCCGGTTGCGGAGCACCACGCCGTCCGCGAGGCGGTCGGGATCTGGGACGAGTGCACCGCTTCGCAAGTGGTTCTTCAAGGGGCCGGATGCCGTGCGCGCGGCCGACCGGATCTTCACGTCCGACATGGCGGCGCTCGAAGTGGGCCAGTGTCGGTACGGGCCGTTCTGCGACGAGAACGGGAAGATGCTCGGCGACGGCGTCTGCTACCGGGGCGAGACCGAGGACGACATGCTGGTCGTCACCGCGCTCGACACGGATGCCGATCACTTCCGCCGCGTCTGCTCCGACATGGACGTCGAGATCGAGGAGCAGACGTTCGCGCTTCCGCACCTCCAGGTGCAGGGGCCGCGGTCGCGCGAGCTGCTCTCGAGCCTGACGGATGCCGACGTCGCCGGCCTGCGCTACTTCCGCTTCATCCCGCAGCCGATCACGGTCGGCGGGGTGGAGGGCTGCTGGGTGTCGCGCACCGGGTACTCCGGCGAGATCGGCTACGAGGTGTTCTGCCCGGCCGACGGGGCCGAGACGCTGTGGCGCGCGCTGCTCGACGCCGGCGCCCACATGGGCATCCGGCCGTACGGGCTGGCGGCGGTCGAGAGCGCTGCGGATCGAGTCGGGGCTGATCTTCCTGGGCTACGACTACTTCCAGGGCGTGACGAGCCCGTTCCACATGAACCTGGATCGGATGATCAAGCTCGACAAGGAGAAGTTCGTCGGCCGGAAGGCGCTGCGCGCCGAGGCCGAGGCCGGGATCACCCACCGCATGGTGACGCTCGTCATCGGCGGCGAGGAGGCCCCGGACTACAACTCGCCGGTCGTGCGCGGCGGCCGCCACGTCGGCAAGCTGACCTCGCCGTCGGCGGGCCGCTCACCGACGGTCGACCGCCTGATCGGCATGGCCTGCATCGAGACGGAGCTCGCCCAGCACGGCACGCAGGTCGACGTCACGATGGCGGACGGGCGGCTGGTGCCGGCGATCGTCGATCGGTATCCGATCTACGACACGGAGAAGGCGCGGCCGCGGGGGTAGGGCGGCCGCCCGGTCGCCAGCGCTAGATTCGGACGACTTCGAGTCCGGGAACGCCGTCGTAGTCGCTGTCCTGCGACACGACAGGGATACGGTGGGCGATGGCCGTCGCGGCGATCCACGAGTCGTTCAACGGCATCCGCGCCCCATGATCGCGCAGGGCCAGGCGCAACGCCGCCCAGGCATGTGCCACACCGGAATCGATCGGGATCGGATCGAGCGCCTCCGCGCGGGACAGCGTCTCGAGGCGTTGGGCGCGAGTCGGGCCGTCGTCGGCGGCGAGCACGCCCAGCCGTAGCTCGCCGACCGTGACCACTGACACGGCGAATCGCTCGGGCGGAGGGCCCGACACGGGTCGTCCCTGCTCCGCCGCGATGAACACCGATGTGTCGGCGAGCGCGAGGGCCGGCCGCTCGACGCTCACGAGGCCGGCTCGTCGTCAGTCGTGTCGGGGAGGAGCACGGCAAGCTGTCGCGCCAAGCCCGGGTCGGCCCGCCAGTCGTCAGCGTCTGCCATGAAGGCGTCCCACGACGTCGACCGCGGCCGCGCCGGGAGCGGGACCAGCTCGGCGACGGGTCGGCCGCTCACGGTGACGCGGAGGTGCTCGCCGGCCTCCACCCGTCGCAGCACCGAGCTCACGTCGTTTCGCAGATCGCGTGCCGGGATGTCTGCCATAGGCTCAATGTAGCAGTATTGCTACGCTGAGTCCACGAGCGAGCGGACGTCTCACTGGTACCACCCGGAGAGCTGCAGGTAGCAGCGCTTCTCCCCGATGCCGGGCGGGAACTCCGCCCAGCGGGCGAGCGAGAAGCGGACCAGGGCTCCGGCCGGGATCACGTCCACGGGATCGTCCATCCCCTTGTACGTGACCTTGCGGATCACCCTGCCCTCCGGGAACCAGTACTTGACGCCGTACTCGTCGAACTGCGACTTGCGGACGTCGTCCGACGCGACCCAGAAGCCGGTGCTCTGTGCGGGCAGGGGCTCCTTGCGACGAAGGAACGCGGTGCCGTTGTCGGTCGTTTCGAGCCGGCGATCGAAGATCACCTCGACGTCGCCTCGCCACGGCTCGACCAGCCCGAGGATCGCGCCCTTCATGTCATCGACCACGGCGAGCTTCCGACCGCGGGAGAGGATGACGTCCTCGACGTGGGGAGGCTCCACGTTCGCCGCGGGCGTGTAGGTGAGCTCCCAGATCTCGCCCGGTCGGATCGGCTTGGTCTTCGGGGAGGTTCCGGCCGTCGCTCCCGAGCAGCCGCAGGCTGGCGCGGGTCTCGAGGTCGATGGCTCCCACGCAGACGCGGTCCCCTCCCATGCGGGTGCGTGCGACGACGAGGACGCTCATGGCACGAGGTGCTCGACCGTCGCTCCGGCGGCGGCGAGGTGCGCGGCGACGAGCGAGCGATGGCAGGCCGCCGGCTCGCGCTCGACGCAGAACAGGCACACCGGACCGTTCGACGTCGTCTCGTCGAGAAACGCGCGGGCGTCGAAGCCCGCCAGGTGCTCCGTGGCGTACGCGGTCACGAACGCGTCACCGAGACGCGACCGAGCCCGCTTGGCGATCCCCTCCCGCGCGTCGACCTCGGCCTGCACGCGCCGCACCTCGGCGCTGGGAGCCAGGTCGAGTCGGTGGACGTAGGGGATCCCAAGCTCCTCGAGCCGCGCCTGCAGTCGCGCGGAGTTCACGAACGCGTACTCCGACCCGCGCACCCCACGCCGGCGGCGGATGTCGCAGAAGAGCCCAAGGCGGGCCTCCACGAGCGCGTCGAAGAACGCCGATTCGTCCCAGCCGAATGCCCCGATGGTCACCACATCTGCCAATGTGAAGAACCTGTCCTACGCGACGCGGTACTGCTTACGCGACCCCGCAGCGGCCGCGTTCGCCCCGAACAACGTTCCCTGCCCGTCGGTGATCGAATCCATGACCTCGCGGTGGCTTCGCTCCGCTCCCCGCTCGTCGATGTGGACCACCGGGACCCCGATCGCGACGAGCTCCTCCGCGACGAGCTTCGTCCGGTGGCACTCCTGCGGCTTGCCCTCGCTGCACATGAGGACGATCCGGTGGCCGGCCTCCACGCCGGCTTCGAGCGCGGCCAGCCCGTCCTGGAATGCCCGGCGCAGCCGGCACCGCTCGTAGTCGACGCGGCCGTCCTCGCGGTAGCAGTCGGGGTCGTCCGGCTTTCCGCCGAGCGCGTCGCCCATGAAGACGTAGCCGATACCGCGCCCTTCGAGGCGAGCCGCGAGCGGGTCGCGCGAGAACTCCGGCTTGAACCGGGAATAGGGCGCGGAGCGCACGTCGACGAGGTACTCCGTCCCAGCCGCCTCGAGCGTCTCGACGAACTCGTTGATCGAGCGCGCGCCGTAGCCGATCGTGCGGATCTGCGGCTGCCCCTCCATGTCGTCCCACTCTAGCGACCGGGGAGGACGCGCCTGGCGCCGGTGGTGGGGCAGTGTCGGTTACCGAGACGGCCGGCGGATCACGTCAGGTATCAGCACGCAACCCTAGCGCTCGACCCAAGGCCGCTGGTTCGATCCCAGCACGGCCCATGGCCAGAAGTGGGTGGTTGAGCTGTGTAGCGTGGTGGTGGGCCGGTGATGTCCGGCTCGTTGGGGAGGGTGCGGCTGGCGGCGGGATGACTCGTGGTTTAGCTGGCCGAGTCGTGCCTTTGTTTGGATCTGTCTCCCGCCGCCGCCGTACCCTGGGTGCCGTCGTGACTTCATAGAAGCCTGACATCGCTCGACACAGCTCTGTCCGGCGGCGTCCTCCACGAGCGAGGCGGAGGAGTAGGCATGATCGCAGTTGGGGTGGACACCCACAAGCACCGGCACGTGGCGGTGGCATTGAGCCAGCTAGGGGAGCTGCTGGGCGAGATCGCGGTCGCGGCGAGTGCCGCTGGCTACCGGGAGCTGGTCTCGTGGCTGGCCGGGCTGGGCGGCGAGGTGATGGTCGGGATCGAGGGCGCCGGCAGCTACGGCGCCGGCTTGTGCCGACATTTGCAGGCCGTCGGGATCAGCGTGGTGGAGGTCGAGCGTCCCCGCAGGCGGGACCGGCGCCAAGGCAAGTCTGACCGCGTCGACGCGCTCCTGGCGGCGAAACGTGTGCTGGCTGGGGATGGCGTCTCGACGCCGCGGGCGGACGGGAACCGCGCCGCGTTGAGCGTCTTGCTGGTCGCCTACCGCTCGTGCGTTGAGGAGCGCACCAGGCTGCTCAACCAGCTGCAGGGCCTGCACGTAACGGCGCCGACGCCGCTGCGCGAGCGGATCGGCCACGGCAACGGAGCGCGGCTGGCTGATCGCCTGGTGCGGATGCGCGACCGGCCCGACGCGAGTCCCCAGCAGGAAACGATGCTGATCGTGCTACGCGATCTCGCCAAGCGCGCTCGCCGGCTCGAGGAACAGGCTGGTCGCTATCGGGACGACATCGCACGGCTGGTGCGCGAGCTCAACCCGGCGCTCCTGGATGAGCCCGGCGTGGGCCCGATCAGCGCCGCCAAACTCTTGGTCTGCGACCCCACGCGCTTCAAGAGCGAAGCCGCATTCGCACGCTGCAACGGCACCGCCCCACA